>NZ_JAXCLK010000002.1:0-1072488 GCF_036289125.1 Nonomuraea sp. LP-02
ATGAAGATGTCGATACGGGCGACCGCGGTCGCCTCGGCCCTCGCCCTCGCGGTCCTCACCGTCGCCCCGGCCGCGCACGCGGCGCCCGGCGACGACCGCAAGCGGCCTGCCCCCGCTCCCACCGAGCCCTACCACTCCGGCAAATCCGGTAAGCCCAGCAAGCCCGGCAAGATCAAGACCAAGAAGTGGGATGTCAGCGGCCTCCGAGCCAAGGTGCTCGCCACGGCCCCCGAGCTGACCGCCCGCGCGGACGCGTCCCGCGCCGCCGCGCCCCCGGCGCCGGTCGCGAACGACGTCACCGGCGACGGCCGGGCCGACCTGGTCGCCCAGCTGTCCGGCGCCGACGCCGGAGCGCTGCGCGTCTACAACGGCAACGGGGCCACCACCTCCAACCCGTGGGAGACGACCTACACCGCGACGCCGCCGCAGTGGGAGTTCGCCGATACCCTCATCGTCGCCGACGTCACCGGCGACAACCGCTCCGACGTCATCGTGCGCGACCCCTCGGCGAACAACGGCACGCTGTACGTCTACCCCAACGACGGCTCCGGCTCGGCGAACCCGTGGCCCAACCGTTTCGCCGCCGGCACCGGATGGAACATCGTCGACCGGATCCTCGTCGGCGACGTCACCGGTGACGGCAAACCCGACCTACTGGCGCGCAATCCCCACGAAGCCAGCGGAACCCTCTACGTCTACCCGAACAACGGCTCGGTCACCTCCAACCCGTGGACCCGGTCTCCGATCTGGTCGGGCACCGGGTGGAACCTCGCCCAGATGATGATGCTCGACGACGTCACCGGCGACGGCAAACCCGAAATCGTCGCCCGCGACGCCACCGGAGCCCTCCTGGTCTACCCGCACAACGGGTCGACCACGTCGAACTTCTGGACCTCGATCGTGTACGGGAGCACCGGCGGCTGGAGCGGCACCGACCGGCTGTCCATGGACGACGTCACCGGCGACGGGCGCCCGGACGTGATCTCGCGGGACCCCTCCGGCGCCCTGTGGATCCACCCCTGGCAGAACGCCACGGCGGGCTCGATGTGGTCGCCGACGATCCGCTTCGCCGCGGGTACCGGCTTCGAGTACGCGCTCGACGTCGTGACCGGCGACGTGACCGGCGACGGCAAGCCCGACCTGATCGCCCATGTCGCCCGCAGTGGCGACCTGTGGCTGCTGCCGAACAACAAGGCGGCCACCGGCAACCCCTGGCCCGACCGGGTCAGTGCCGGCACCGACTGGGGCTTCGCCTCGCAGATCCTCCTCGCCGACGTCAACGGCGACCGCCTTCAGGACGTGCTCGCGGTCGACAAGCGCCTCTCCAACGGCACCCTGTGGATCTACCTCAACAACGGGTCCACGACCGGCCTGCGCTGGACCACCCGCTACTTCGGCGGAACCGGCTGGAACATCTTCAACCACCTGATCGCCGGAGACGTCACCGGCGACGGCCGCGCCGACCTCATCGGACGTGACAACAGCGGCGACCTGTACGCCTACCCCGGCAACGGATCGACCACCGCCTTCCCGTGGACGCCGCGCGCGTGGGTCGGCAGCAACTGGCAGACGGCCACCCGGCTCGCCCTCGGCGACGTGGACCACGACGGCATCGCCGACCTCGTCGACCTGGAGAACGACGGGTCCCTGTGGGTCTTCCCGACCGGCGCCTCAACCGATCCGATCGTGATTCCGGGCAACTGGGCCGGAACGCGGTCGCTCGGCCTCGGGTACGTGACCGGGGGCTCCGGGCCCGACCTGGTGGTCGGCGACGCCTCCGGCGGACTGTCGATCTACGCCAACAACGGCGCGACCTCGGGCAACCGCTGGTCCAGCACCCCCAGGACGGGCGGCAACGGCTTCCAGAGCGCGGTCTCCCTGGTGCTGTAGCACCGGCCACCGAGAGGATTTCAGGCATGACACACACCAAGGCGGGTGTCCACACCGATCAGGCCCCGCCCCCGCGGGGCGCCTACTCCCAGGCCGTCGTCGTCGGAGACCTCGTCTACACCGCGGGCTTCGGGCCGGTCGACCCGGTGACCCGGGCGATCGTCGGAGACGACGTCGCCGAGCAGACCCGCCAGACACTGCGCAACGTCGCCGCAGCGCTGGAGGCCGCGGGCTCGGACCTGCAGGACGTCGTCAAGGTGACCGCGCACCTGGCCGACGTCGACAACGACTGGGACGGCTTCGACACGGCCTACCGCGAGTTCTTCGACGAACCGCGCCCGGCCCGCACGACCGCCGGATCCAACCTCGGCGGAATCCTCGTGGAGATCGACGTCGTCGCGGTCAAGGGCTGCCGCCGACGGTCCTGATCTTCTCACCGCGCGCCGAGCCGGTGTCGGGGCCCTCGGCGCGCGGTGAGGAGGCCCCGTACCACGCGAAGCGGGCGGTGGCTCGCCGGGCCGATGAGCGGACACACACGTCTTCGCCCGGTATCGATGGGTGCCGCGCCCCCACAGGGGCGCGGCACCCATCGCCGTGTTCAGCGATCGGCCGCCCGCCCCGCTCAGGAGGGGGGCCTGGTCCCGATGACGACAGTGGCGTCCAGCTCGTCGGAACCGGCCACCCGCGGGATCAGGCCGTTGCGGGCGAAGATCTCGGCCTCCGGCGCCTGGCGCTCACTCGTCTCGACCAACAGGAGACCTCTCGGGGTCAGCCGCGACGGCGCGGCGGCGGTCACCCGCCGCACGACGTCAAGACCGTCCGCGCCACCGTCGAGCGCCGTCCGCGGCTCGTGGACGCGGCGGGCCTCCGGGGGCAGCAGCCCGATCGCCTCGGTGGGCACGTAGGGGGCGCACGACCGTGTTCTCCCGCGCCGTTCCCACTCTGGAGGCACCGGATATGGACGCCCTGGTGGCCGGCCCGGACAGGCTGGGCGAGCCGGATCGGCCGACGCCGGAAGCCTGGGACGCCGTGACAGCCTGTGCCGACGAGGCCACACCGCACCAGCGGTGCCCGCCTGGGCCAAGCGGCTGGCCGCACCCGACAGCCAGACGCCCGCCCAGTCCAAGACCGCGATCGACCGGCTGATCGCCCGCCGCGACTTCGGCCTGCGGGAGAAGACCCTCTACCGCCTCCTATTTGAGACCGCCGCCCGAGCTGAGGAAATCCTCGCCCTCAACATCGAGGATCTGGATCTGACCGCCCGCCAGGCGCGGGTCAAGGTCAAGGGCGCCCGCGGCAAGACTCGCCGCCGTGGCCAGGCACGCGAGGATTTCGTGCTGGAGACCGTCTACTGGGACGCCGGCGCCGCCCGGCTGCTACCCCGACTGCTCAAAGGCCGCACCCAGGGTCCGGTCTTCGTCACCCACCGCCACCCCGGCCCCGGCAAGGCCATCGGTCCCCGCGACGTCTGCCCCGACACCGGCCTGGCTCGCCAGTCCTATGGCCAGGCCCGCGCCCTGCTGGACCAGCACACCGCGCTGAACGGTCCCGGCACGGGGTGGGATCTGCACGAATTCCGCCATTCGGCGCGGACCCATCTGGGCGGGGTGGGTGCGAGCCTGCTGATGCTCATGGCCAAGTCCCGGCACAGGGCGCATCTGCCCATGGGGTGAGGCGCGGCGGACTTGCTCGATGGTAGCGATCTCTTGCTCAATCCCGCTCTCCTCAGAGGAGAGGCGGAAGCAGCGCCTGAGGGTGATCGCGTGACGGCTATGCTCGCAGCAGCCTGTATCCGGAAGTGGTGAGGCACTGACCGACGCCGTGAGGTATCCGTGGCCAGTAATGCACTATTCGGCCGCCGTGCCGAGCTCGACCAGCTGTCTGGCTTTCTCGACGCGGCTCGGCGGCGTGGTGACGCGCGGCTGATGTGGGGTGACCCCGGCATCGGCAAGTCCGCTCTCATGGCCGCTGCGGCCGAGCTGGCGGTCACGGCGGGGATGCGCGTGCTGCGAGCGTCCGGGTCCGAGTTCGAAGCCGACGTCAGTTACTCCTGCCTCAATCAGCTGCTCCTGCCGGTCGAAGCCGACATCCAGCACCTGCCGCCGCAGCTTCGAGAGGCATTGTCGGTGGCGTTGGGGTTCGGCGTCGGCGCCCCACCGGACGCGCTCCTGGTCTGCAACGCCGCGCTCCTGCTCGTCAAGAGGGTCGCCGCTGAGACACCGCTCGCCCTTCTGGTGGACGACGTCCAATGGATCGACCGGGCCAGCGCCGTCGTGCTGGGATTCGTCGCCCGCCGGCTGCAGGGGGTCGGGGCCGCGCTGCTGTTCTCCGCCAGGACGGGCGCAGTGAGCTCCGCGGCGCCTCGCGGGTTGACCGAGATGGCCGTCCAGCCCTTGGATCGAGCGGCGGCAGGGCAACTGGTCGACGTCCACTTCCCGGACATGCCGGTACAGATCAGGAATCGGCTGCTCGACCTGGCCCAGGGCAATCCGCTGGCCTTGACGGAACTGCCTTCGACGTTGCTGGGCGCGATGCATCCCGCGGTGGCGCACTCGGAGGTGGTCCCGCTCAGCGACCGGCTCCAGGCGATGTTCGCCACGCGGATCGCCGATCTGCCGGCATCGACCCGGAGAATGCTGTTGCTGGCCACGTTCGAGGGCACCGGCGACATCCGGGTGCTCAGGGCTGCCTCGGCGGATGAGGCCGGACTGGCCGACCTCGCCCCCGCCGAGCGGGCGCAGCTGGTACGCGTCGACGACGCCACGGCGCGGATCGCGTTCCGGCACCCGCTGATCCGGTCGGCGATCGTGGCGGAGTCCACGCACGAAGAGCGCCGGACCGCACATGTCGCCCTCGCCGGTGCCCTGACGGGTGACCAGGAACGTCGCGCGTGGCACCTGGCCGCAGCCGCCGTCGGCCCGGACGAGACGGTGGCGGCGCTGCTGGAGGACTCGGCGCATCGCATCATGCTGCGCGGTGACGCGTTCGCCGCAGTCGCCGCGCTGATCCGGGCGGCCGAGTTGAGCGCGACGAGCGCCGATCGGGGGCGTCGGCTGTCCGAGGCCGCATACATCGGCGCCGAGGCGAGCGGGGCCATCGACGACGCGAAGACACTCCTGACCGACGCGCGGCGAGCGGCTCCGGATTCCACCGGCTCGCTTCACGCGGCCAACGCGGCCGCGTTCCTGATGCTCAACGGGGACGGCGACGTCGCCACCGCCCACCGGCTCCTGGTCGGCGCCATCGAGACCGCGGAGCACGGCTGGCGGGCCGAGGATCCCGCGCTCGTCGAGGCCATGCACACGTTGATGCTGTTGTCCTGGTACGGCAGCGCCCCGGAATACTGGGAGCCGTTCTACCGGGCGTTGGAACGGCTGGAGCCGCGACCGCCCGACGTGTTGTCGCTGGCGAGCAGGACCTTCCCCGACCCGGTCCGCACGGGGGCATCGGCGCTGGCGAGCAGCCGGCGCATCCTCGACACCCTGCCGGACGAGACCGACCCCACGCGGATCATGAGGGTCGGCACGGCCTCGGTCTATCTGGACCGCCTGGGTGACTGCCGCGAGTCCTCCTGGCGGCTGGTCCAGCAGGGACGGGAGGGAGGCGCGCCTCGCCGGCACCTCGGCGCCCTCATGCACCTGTGCCTGGACGACTTTCTCGTCGGCCGGTGGGACGAGGCCGAGGAGCTGGCCAGTGAGGGGCAGCAGGTCTGCGAGACCAGCAGTTTCTCCTTCTTCGCGTGGTACTTCATGTACAACAGGGCGATCCTCGCCGCCGGACGGGGACGCTTCGAGGAGGCGTACGCGCTCGCCGACGAGATCACCCATTGGGCGCTCCCACGCGGTGTGACGGCCGCGGCGCTGTTCGCCCAGCATCCGCGTGCCATCGCGGCGCTGGGACAGGGGGACTTCGGCGCGGCCTTCCACCACGCGGCCGCGATGAGCCCGCCCGGCGCGCTTGCCGCGTACGTGCCGCACTGCACGTGGGTCATGTTCGACCTGGTGGAGGCGGCGGTGCGGACCGGGCGGATGGTCGAGGCCAGGGCGCACGTCGAGGCGATGCGGGCCGCCGACGTGGCCGCGTTGTCGACCCGGATGACGCTGATCCAGGTGGCGGCGGAGTTCCTCGTGTCCGACGACGACGGGACGAGGGCGCGGCTGGAGTCGCTGTTGTCGGGCCACGTGGCGGAACGGTGGCTGTGGGACGCGTCCCGCGTCCGGCTCGTCCTCGGCGAGAGGCTGCGTCGTGACAGGTCGGCGTCGCAGGCGCGCCGGCATCTGCTCGTCGCCCGCGACGGATTCGCCGCGATGGCCGCCGGGCCCTGGGTCGAGCGTGCGCAGAACGAGCTGCGCGCCGCCGGCCACCGGACGGCCGAGACCTCGTCAGGCGGCCCGGCCGCCCTGACCGCGCAGGAGTTGCAGATCGCCGAGCTGGCGGCGAGCGGCCTGACCAACAAACAGATCGCCGAGCGGCTCTACCTCTCGCACCGGACGGTGGGTGCGCACCTGTACCGCATCTTCCCTAAGCTCGGCGTCGCCTCCCGCGCCGGGCTCAGGGATGCTCTCGCACCGGATTCCGAAGCCCCGCGCTGAGCTCGTCGGCCTGTGCCTCCTTCTCCTCCAGCAGCCGCTCCAGCAGGCGCCGGGTGGTGGGGTCGTCGGCCCCGACCCAGCGCACCGCCTCCTGCAATGACTGGACGAGGATCCGCGCTCCCACGAGGTCCTGCGTCACGATGCCGGTGAGATCGCCGTCCTGGAACGTCTGGAAGGTGACGCGCGAGCGCGCCGGGAGGTGCCTTGGGTCGTGGTCGGCGGTGAACCCGAGCTGGGCGATGCGGGTCGCGAGCAGCCGCGCGCCAGCGCGGTCACGGTCGGCGCAGCCGTGGAGGAACTGCGCGACCTGCCGGTGTGACGGCCCGCGGACGAGCAGGGCGTGCTGCTCGTACTGCAACGAGGACACCACCAGGCTGGCCAGCAGCACGTTCAGCAGGTGTGCGACCGCTTTGAGCTCGGCCCGGTTCGACGGTGTGACCGCACCGTCGTCCGGGTCGAACAGCGCCCGGTCCCTGACCTCCCGCATGCGCAGGACGGCCGGCGGCTCTGGAGGACTCGTCACGTGTCAATGGTCGGGCACGCGCCCGGGCCGCGCATCTGTCAAATGACCTAACCGCATCTGCGGTTAGGTCATCGGCCGCCGTGGGCGCCCGAGGCGGGAGTCGGATGACTGATGTGGTGCGGCGCGGCCGGTCCGAGAGTGGGCTTCGACAAGCCCGTACGAGCTGAGGAGCAACCCTCGTGACCATCGGCCACGGCTTCCACGCCATCATGAAAGCCCGACCCGGCCTGGGCGGCGAGCTGATCGGCGAACTACTGAACGCGCCGTCCCTGCCGCACGACGACTGCGTCGTCTTCCTGGTGGGACGCTCGGCCGCCGACCCTGACACCGTCCACGTGACCGAGGGCTGGGTCAGCGCCGAAGCCCACGCCGCGTTCTTCGCCACCGAGCCGGCGCAGAAGCTGGTGGCGAAGCTGCAGCCCCTCCTGGACGGCGAGTCGACCTACTTCGACGAGGTCCCCGTCGGTGGCAAGGCCGTCCTGTGAACGCCTCAACCGCCCGCCCGGGCCTCGATCCGGAACTGCGAGAGCTGCTCAGCCACCTGCCGCTCGTGCCCGAGCTAACGCCCGAGCTCCTCGCCCAGTTCAGGCTCGTCCCGTCGCCGCCTCCTGACCTGGACGGCCGCGCCGTCGAGCGACGAGAAGTCTCAGGCACCGTCCCGCTGTCGGTCTTCAGCCCGCCCGGCCATCCGGCAGCGGCGCCCGCCGTCCTCTGGCTCCACGGCGGCGGCATGATCATGGGCGACCGCTACTCGCAGCTCGACATCCCGCTGGAGTGGCTCGACCTGTTCGGCGCCGTCGTGATCTCCGTCGAGTACCGTCTGGCGCCCGAGGCCACCGGCACCACCCTGGTCGAGGACTGCTACCGCGGGCTGCTCTGGGTCGCCGAGCACGCCGGTGAACTCGGCATCGACCCGCAGCGCATCGTCGTCGCGGGCACCAGCGCCGGCGGCGGACTGGCAGCAGGGCTCGCGCTGCTGGCCCGCGATCGCGGCGGGCCGCGGATCGCCGCGCAGATGCTCATCTGCCCGATGCTCGACCACCGCAACGACACCCCTTCCGGCCGACAGCACTCCGGCGGGCCCGGTGTGTGGACCCGCGAGACCAACGCGTTCGCCTGGCGATCGGTCATCGGCAGCGAGGAGGTGTCCGCCTACGTGTCGCCGGCGATCGCCGAGGACCTGTCCGGCCTGCCGACCGCCTTCATCGACGCCGGAACGGCTGAGGTTTTCCGTGACGAGGACGTCGCCTACGCCACCCGGATCTGGGAGGCCGGAGGTCAGGCCGAGCTGCACGTGTGGGCGGGCGGCTACCACGGCTTCGACGCGCTCTTCCCGAAGGCGTGCCTGTCGATCGCCGCTCGCCGTGCCAGAAACGACTGGCTCGCCCGCATCCTGCAGGTCTCACCATGAGCGATCACGCGGCATTCCTGCACGAGTTCGTCCGCGCCCCCTTCACCGTCGGAGCCGTCGCCCCCAGCGGGGGACCACTGGCCGACCTGGTCACCGTGCCCGTGCCGCGCGAGGGTGACCCTGTGGTCGTCGAGCTCGGGCCCGGCACGGGCGCGTTCACGGCGGCCATCCAGCGCCGGCTCGGCGGCCGGGGCCATCATCTGGCCGTGGAGATCAACGAACGGTTCGCCAGGCGGCTGGCCGCGCGCTACCCGCGGGTGGACGTCGAGGTGGCCGACGCCCGCACGCTACGCGAGCTGCTCAGGGCGCGCGGCCGCCACCAGGCCGACGTGATCGTGAGCGGGCTCCCGTGGGCGGCGTTCGCCGCGAGCACGCAGCAGGATCTGCTCGAAGCGATCACGGGCACGCTCGCCCCCGGCGGAGCGTTCACCACCTTCGCCTACACCTACACCCGGTGGGGGCCGCCTGCCCGGAGGCTGCGGCGGTCACTGTCCGAGCGGTTCGAGGAGGTCGTCCTCAGCCGGACCGTGTGGGCGAATCTTCCACCTGCCTTCGCCTACATCTGCAGGCGGCCGAGGCCATGAGAACTCTGCGGGGCAAGGCCAGGCCGACCGGCCATGATCACCGCGCTACGCCCTTCGAGCTGTTCTTCGACCTCGTCTACGTCTTCGCCATCACACAGATCACCGGATACATGGCGCGGCAGCGGGATGCCGAGGGCGTGCTCCAAGGCCTGATGACCCTGGCCCTGCTGTGGGGCACCTGGTCGGGCTACACCTGGCTGGGCAACCACTCTCGCGCCGACGAGGGCGCGCCCCGGGCCGGGATGATCGTGGCCATGGCCGCGATGTTCGTGCTCGCCCTGGCCATCCCGGACGCGTGGAGCGGCGGACCGGGCTCACTGGTGCTGGTCGTGGCCTATCTGCTGGTGAGATGGTTGCACCTCGCGATCTACGCCGTGGCCGCGCGGGATGACCCTGGCCTGCGACGTCAGGTAGCGGTCACCTGGGCGCCGCTGGCGGTGAGCGCCGTGCTGCTGGTCTCCGGAGCCCTGCTCGGAGACCGGGCGCAGACGGTCTTGTTCGCCCTGGCACTGGTGGTCGACTGGGTGGGCATCTACGTGACCACCCGGCACGGCCACTGGAGGCTGCGCAGCCCGGCGCACCTGACTGAACGGCACGGGCTGTTCATGATCCTGGCCATTGGTGAGTCGATCGTGGCGGTCGGGGCGGGCGCCGCCGGCCAGCCCCTGAGCGCCGCGCTCCTGCTCGCGGCCATCCAAGGAATCGCCGTCGCGGTCGCCCTGTGGTGGTCGTACTTCGACACGGTGTCGCAGGCGGCGGCCCGCCGCCTGCACGGGGAGGGCCGGCTACGTCTGGCGGTGGAGGCCTACACCTACGGCCACTTCCCGATCATCGCCGGGATCGTGCTGGCCGCCCTGGGCATCGAAGGAGTGGTCACTCACGCGAGCGACACGGATCGGCTGGGCGTCTTCTCCGCGCTCGCCTTGTACGGCGGCGGCGCGCTGTATCTCCTGGGACACCTGCTGTTCCGGCTCCGGATCCACCACGTGTTCAGTGGCGCGCACCTGGCCGCGACGGGCGCCCTTCTGATGATCGCGCCGGTCGCCGCCATGCTGCCGCCGCTCGCTGCTCCGGTCGGTGTCCTCGCCGTCCTGACCGTGGTGATCGTGGTGGAGGCCCGGAGGAATGGGCAAGGACGCGCGAGTTTTCTGGCTCGTCCCCAGCCCCGCATGACTGATTGCCTGCTGGTGGAGGAGACATGATGACGAACGAGCACCACAGCGAGATCACGCTGCGCGTCAACCACACCGCCCACCGGCTGACCGTCGACAACCGCATGACCCTGCTGGACGCCTTGCGCGAAAGGCTCGGTCGCACCGGACCGAAAAAGGGCTGCGACCACGGGCAGTGCGGCGCGTGCACCGTGCTGATCGATGGCAGGCGGGTTGTGTCGTGCCTGACCTTGGCGGTCGCCGCCGAAGGGGCCGAGATCACGACCGTGGAAGGTCTGGCCGCGGACGGCGAGCTCACGCCGCTGCAGGAGGCGTTCATCCGGCTGGACGGCTTCCAGTGCGGCTACTGCACCTCCGGGCAGCTCTGCTCGGCGGTCGGCATGCTGGCCGAACACGCGGCGGGATGGCCGAGCGCGGTCACCGCCGATGTGGCCGACCCCACGCCAGAACTGGACGCCGCCGAAGTACGTGAGCGGATGAGTGGCAACCTGTGCCGATGCGGGGCATACCCGTCAATCGTGCGTGCCGTCCTGGAGGTGGCCGAATGAGGGCGTTCTCCTACCATCGGGCGGCCGACGTCCGAGAAGCACTGGCCATGGCGAACGAGGGCGCCCGCTACCTGGGCGGCGGCACGAACCTCGTCGACCTGATGAAGACCGGCGTCGAAACGCCCACCCAGCTGGTCGACGTGCGATTCCTGCCGCTGGCCGGAATCAGCCAGGCCGCCGACGAACTCGTCATCGGGGCCACCACCACCAACAGCGACCTCGCGGCCCACCCGACGGTACGGCGGCGCTTCCCCGCACTCAGCCAGGCGGTGCTGGCCGGCGCGTCCGGCCAGCTGCGCAACATGGCCACGGTCGCAGGCAACCTGCTGCAGCGAACCAGGTGCGGCTACTTCGCCACGCAGGAGTGCAACAAGCGGGCGCCGGGCACCGGATGCCCCGCGATCGTGGGGGAACACCACAACCACGCCATCCTCGGCTGGAGCGAAAGCTGCGTGGCGACGCACCCCTCGGACATGGCCGTGGCGCTCCTCGCCTTCGACGCCATCGTGCACGTGGAAACCCTGGAAGGGCCAGACGAGATCCCTCTGGCGGACTTCTACCCGCCGGTCGGGGACGCTCCGCACGTGGAGACCACCCTCCCGCCGGGCGCACTGATCACCGCTGTCCGCCTCCGCGGATCCTTCCCCCACTCGCGCTACCGCAAGGTCCGTGAGCGGGCGTCCTACGCCTTCGCCACCGTCTCCGTCGCCGCGAGTCTCGACGGCGGCTGCGCGCGGATCGCGCTCGGCGGGGTGGCCTCGCGACCCTGGCGCGCCCGGCGGGCCGAAGCCGTCCTGCTGGAGCACCCGGGTGAGTTCCACGCGGCCGCCGAGGCCGAGCTCGCCGCCGCCGAGCCGCTGCCCGGTAACGGCTACAAGCTGACACTCGCCCGCAATCTCATCGTCTCCCTCCTGAACGAGGTGCGCCCATGAACGCGGTAGGCGTGGCCCGGCCGCGGGTGGAAGGTCCGGACAAGGCCACCGGGGTCGCGCGCTACGTGGCTGACGTGCCGGTGGACGACCTGGCCTTCGGCGTGGCCGTCCTGGCCACGGTGACGCGCGGACGCGTCCGTGACATCGACGCCTCAGCCGTCCTGGACATGCCCGGAGTGGTGGGGGTTCTCGACCATCGCAACGCGCCCCGGCTCAACCCGGAGGCGCTCGGCTTCTTCGGACCCGACCGTCAGCTCCAGCTCCTGCAGGACGACGTCGTTCCGTTCTCCGGCCGGCCGGTCGCGCTGGTGGTGGCCGAGACACTGGAACAGGCTCAGGCCGCGGCCGCAGCGTTGCCGGTCACCTACGAAGCGGAGCCGCACGACACCGAGTTCACCGCCGAGCACCCGGCACGCCGTCCGGCGGTGACGTTCTTCGACGGGCCCGTCGACATCGGCGACATCGAGGCCGAACTGGCCGCCTCAGCAGTGGTGGTCGAGGAGCGCTACCGAACGCCGGAGGAGCACCACAGCGCCATGGAGCCGCACTCGGCGACCGCATGGTGGGAAGACGGCCGGCTGGAGGCCATCGACTCCAACCAAGGGCCGTTCATCGTCGCTGGTGTCCTGAGCGCCCTGTTCTCGATGCCGCTCGACCGGGTGCGCGTCCGCACCGAGCACATCGGCGGCGGTTTCGGGTCCAAAGGACCGTGCGGGCCGCACCTGATCCTCGCCGCCATCGCCGCTCAGCGCTTCGGACGGCCCGTCAGAGTCACGCTCAGCCGTACGCAAGTGTTCCTGTCGACCGGCATGCGGCCGGCCACCGACCAGCAGATCCGGATCGGCGCCGACGCCGACGGGCGGCTGCGGGCAATCTGGCACCAGGCCACCTTCGAGATCTCCCCACTGGCGGAGTTCATCGAAGGGTGCACGGAGCTGACCAAGACGCTCTACGCGGCGCCCGCGATCAGGACCAGCCTCAGCGCGGTCCCCCTCGACATCCTGCCACCGTGCTCGATGCGCGGGCCGGGAACCGCGCCCGGATCGTTCGCCCTCGAATGCGCCATGGACGAGCTGGCGGAACGGCTGCACATCGATCCACTCGAGTTGCGCCTGCGCAACGAGCCCGAGGTCGGGCCGGTGTCCGGCCTGCCGTTCAGCAGCCGCAACCTGGTCGCGTGCCTTCGGGAGGGCGCGCGGCGGTTCGGCTGGGCCGGCCGCGACCACCGGCCCCGGCAACAGCGCCAAGGACGTCTGCTGATCGGCACCGGGCTCGCCGTCACGTCCTTCAGCGCGGGGGCGTTCGCGTCGTCGGCGTCCATCACGGCCGAGCCCGACGGCACCTACACCGTGGCGGTCGGCGCCGCCGACCTCGGAACGGGCGCCCGCACGGCATTGACCGCGATCGCCGCCGACGCGCTGGAGGTGAGCACCGAACGCATCCGGCTGCGGATCTCCGACAGCGCGCTCGGCCCAGCCTGGGGCGCCGGCGGCTCCCGGGGGACCACCTCCTGGGCCTGGGCGATCTCAGAGGCCGGGGCGAGGATGCGCGAGCAGGGCGCAGGCACGGTCACCGTCGACACCACGGAGCTGCTCGGCGACCTTCCGACCATGGAACGGCACTCCTTCAGCGCCGTCTTCGCCGAGGTGGGCGTCGATCCGACGACTGGTGAGGTACGCGTGCGCCGGCTTCTCGGGATGTACGCCATCGGCCGCGTGGTCAACCCGCTTACCGCCCGCAGCCAGGTGATCGGCGGTATGATCGGTGGGCTGTCGATGGCCCTGCACGAGGAGGGCCTCCGCGACAGGGTCACCGGCCGCCACGTCAACGCCGACTTCGCCGGCTATCACATCGCGACGCACGCCGACGTGCCCGACATCGAGGCCGACTTCGTGCCCGACTACGAGCCCGGCATCCCCATGGGCGTCAAGGGCGCCGGCGAGATCGGCAACGTCGGCACAGCCGCCGCGATCGCGAACGCCGTCTGGCACGCCACCGGCGTCAGGCAGAGATCCCTGCCGATCCGTCTCGATCGCGTGCTGGAGTGAGGCGCCTGGCGTCCTGGCTCGGCGGCGCGCCGAACTGGCGACGGTACTCCCGGCTGAACTGGGATGGGCTGGTGTAGCCCACGCGCCGGCTGACGGCGGCGACGTCACCCGGCGCCGCGGCGAGCTGGAGCCGTGCCTGCTGGAGGCGGATCTGCTTCTGGAACTGGATCGGGCTCATCGCGGTGGCGGCGTGGAAGTTGCGGTGGAAGGCCGAGACGCTCATCCCCGCCAGTCTGGCCACATCCTCGACCCCGAAGGACTGCGCGTAGTGGTCGCGGATCCACTGCACCGCGCGGGCGACGTGGCTGAGGCTGCTGTCGGGAAGCCCGAACTGGCGCACGATCGCGCCCTGCTCGCCCGTGATCAGCCGCCACATGATCTCCCGTTTGACGAGCGGCGCGAGGACGGTGATGTCGCCCGGCCGGTCGAGCAGGCGCAGCAGACGGACGACCGCGTCGAGCAGCTCGGCGGAGGCGGTGCTGACCGCCAGGCCGGGCGGCGCGTCGTCGCCGAGCTCCGGCAGATCGTCCGGGCCCGCCTGCAGCAACACCTCCGCGATGGCCGCCGGATGCAGGGTCACCCCGACCCCGAGCCCGGGTCGTTCGACGTCGGCCTTCGCGAAATGGGCGGTCACCGGCAGGTCGATCGAGGCGACGAGGTACTGCCCCGCGTGGTACTCGTACAGGCGGTCTCCCAGCGCGAACCGTTTCGTGCCCTGGGCGACGAGCGCCAGCACCTTGCCGTAGGTGGTCGGCGTAGGAGGCTGGGGGCGTTCGGCCTTGAAGATCAGCACATCCTCGATGGGAGTGGCGAGATCAGGTCGAGCATGGCGGATGAGGAGGTCGCGCAGCTCGTCGAGGGCCATGATCCCCATTCAAACACCGCGCGAGGTTCGGCGGCAATCGGGCCCACACACCCGGGTGGAGGCGTGGCGGCCCGGCCGAACGTACGCCGCCAAGGCTCACCAGCCAAGGCCCTCTCTAACCTGGGCATTGCCCCTTTCGGACTTATCTTGGCTGCCCCAAAGCAGAGCCTAGGGAGCAGCGGAAACCGCGTTAACGCCGGAGTCTCGGCCCAAATCTCTTACCGGCCGCCGGTGCACCGCTGCGACTTTCTGGATGGAGGTTTCTGGACGGCATCGCGCCTGGTAGTCCAGCTCCACCGTGCTCAGGTGGCGTCGGCACCAGGCGTCGTACTCGGCCACGATGGCCTGGCAGATGGTCGAGACCGTGGACTTGGACAGGGCGGCCTCGGGGCCGAGCGCGTCGGCCAGCGTGCCTTCGACGTCACGCACGGCCAGACCGCGCACGAAGGAGGCGATCACGAGGGTCTCCAGCGCGTGGGTGCGGGTGACACCGGCGCCGAACAATCGGGAGGCGGACTTCTCGGTGGTGCCCCGCAGCTTGGGGCGTGCGATGGTGATCGGCCCGCTGGTGGTCTTGACGGTGGTCGGGCAGTGCCCGTTGCGGTAGCCCGGCCGCACCGGGGCCTCCTCGTCGCCGCCGGGTGCGGTGGCGGTTACGGTGGCGGCGCGCTGGTAGCGGGCGCGGCCGAGGAAGGCGTCCACCTCGGCTTCGGCGGCGGTCTGGACAAGCCAGACGAGATCAACTTTCAGCTCCGAGACCGTCCAGCAGATCGCCGACGAGTTCGGCGTCACCCGCCCCACCATCTACCGACACCTCACCAAGGGACCCCCTTCTCGTGACTACGACTCTGCAGGGCGACAGGCAGTCATCGGACACGTCGATGACAGTCTTTTTCGGCGGAGAACTGCTCGTTGGGTGCTGGCTAGAAGTCGGTGACAGTGAGCCGCAGCGCGAGTTGACGCCCGCGCTGCGGCCGACTCGGGCGCCGTATGGCGCGGAGGGCGGCGCTAGTGAGCCCCGGCGAACAGGGCTTGGATCTGTTCGGCCCCGCCGTGTTGGAGCCATGCCTGGAAGTTCAGCAGGTCGGGGTGGCGTTCGCGGAGCGCCGTGATGTCGGCTCTCCACAGACCGCGCTCGTCCGCGAAAGCGCGCTCCGCCTCCTGGCCCAGTCCGATGCCGTCGATGGAGACCTGCCGGTAGGTGATCTCGCGCCCGATGCTGCGGCTGATGAGTTCCACCGTCCGGTTGGGGGTCAGCTCATCGCCGGCAATCTCGATCGCCTGTCCGATGTACTCCTGCGGGCGGGTGAAGGCGAGGCGGGCCAGGGCGCCGATGTCGGTGGCGGCGATGAGCTGCACCGGTGTCTCCGGGTCGAACAGGTGCGTGAGCTCGCCGTTGACGATACCGCCGAGGGGCAGTCCGGGAATGGTGTGGTTCTCCATGAATCGGACCGGCCGCAGGATCGTCGCGGGCAGGCCGAGCGCGCGTACGTGCTGCTCGATCTGCCATTTGCTCTCCCAGTAGGGGATGCCGGTGCCCCGGTCGGCCCCGCCGACCGAGGCGAACACGAAATGGGAGACGCCGGCTGCCGCCGCGGCGTCGGCGAGATCACGGCCACGGCGGATCTCGCGTTCGACCTCATCGTCGTCGGGCGTGACGCCGAAGATGCCGTGGGCGCCGGCAGCGGCCGCCACGAGCGAGCCGGGGTCGTCGAGGTCTCCGGCGTGCAGTTCGGCGCCTTGGGCTCTCAGCGTCTGGGCGGCCGGAGAGTCCGGGTCGCGGACGAGGGCGCGTACCGGCCGGCCGGCGGTCAGGAGATGAGCGGCGGTGGCGCAGCCTTGGCGTCCGGTCGCACCGGTCACGAGGATGGGCTTGTCGGCAGTGTTCACCAGGGACCTTTCGACGGGTATGCAGGCAGCGGTAAGCTGAGACTGTCTCAAGAAATATATTGAGGCAGTCTCAACTTGGCAATTCGGGAGCGCCCATGACGACCACCGGCCCGGCGCCGCAGCGCAAGATGCGCGCTGACGCGCGCCGCAACTACGAACGTCTGCTCGCTGAAGCGGCCACGGTCTTCACCGAACATGGCGTCGAAGCCTCGCTGGAGGAGATCGCCCGGCGCGCCGGAGTGGCGAACGGCACGCTCTACAGTCACTTCCCCACCCGGCAGGCTCTTCTGGAGGCGTTGCTGCGCGACCGCATGCGAACGTTGTCCAACACCGCCCGGGATCTCCTCGATCACCCGTCCGCGGGGGAGGCGTTGATCATCTGGGCGCGCGCGGCGATGGTGCACACCATGGTCTACCGAGGGCTGGCGACCTCGCTGATGCGCAGCATTGAAGATGAGACCTCGCAACTGCATGCCGCCTGCCAAGCGGTGCTCGCCGCCGGCGAGCAGCTTCTCAATCGCGCGCAGGCCGCCGGAACCGTGCGCGGCGATGCCACCGCCTCAGACCTCTACGCCCTGATCAACGCGGTCGCCTGGGCCGGGGAACAGACATCGCCCGCACAGGGCGAGCGCCTGTTGTCCTTCGGCATCGACGGGATGCGCCCCGCAACCGACTCTTGATGACGACACTTGAGGAGGATCGGAACGGTACGTGGGTGCAAACGTGGGCAAAGTGACGGTCCTGCTGGTGCTGGCCGGGTTGGCAGGCGTCTACGCGATAGCCGGGTCACCCCTGGCCCTGGCAGTCCTCGGCCTTCAGGTGCTCTTCATCCGGCGCCGGTCCTGGTGGCTGATCGTGCTGCAGGCCGCCGCCGCCTACGGTTCCGTGTTCGCCTTCGACACTTCGGTCGGCATCCTTGGCTTCGTCGCCGGTTCACTGTTGCTGACCAGGTCCTGGCCGCTCGCCCTCGTGGTGATGGGCAGCGCGCTGCTGCTGGGACCGGCCGACCCGGTGATCAGCATGGTCCTGATCGCCCTGATCGTCTACGGCCTGGCCACGATGCTGGACCGGATCCAGGAAGTGACCGCCGCTCGCCTGTCGCTGGCGATGACCGCGGCGGCCGAGGAACAGCTCCGCATCGCGGCGGAACTCAACCAGAGCCTGGGCGCCGCGCTCGACACGATCGCGGCCAGCGCCCGCAGGGGCATGCCTGACGTGGAATCGGCCCGGCACTCGCTGAGCGAGGCCAGGGCCGCCGCCGTCGGCTGTCGCGCGATGTCGCTGGCCCCTGAACTCACCACCGCCAAGGGCATGCTGATCGCCGCGGGAGTCGCCACCGAGGTGCGGATGCGGCACGCGGAACCGCTCGGCCCGGCCGGCACGCTGCTGGCCACTGTCCTGCGTGAGGCCGTGACCGAGATCGTCCGGCGCCGCGCCGCCTCGCGCTGCGTGATCGAGTCAGCCACGGAAGACGCCACCGTACGGCTGAGCATCGCCCACGACGGCACCCCCAGCGCCACGGACGAGTTCCTGGCCGACCTCCCCGCCCAGGTCGCGGCGGCCGGTGGCACGCTCGCCGTCGGCGTCGACGACAACGCCCAGGTCCTCGTGGAGGTGGCGCTGCCCGGCACCACGCTGCCGGACCCGCCCGCCCTGTCCATCAAGCTGTCGACGGCGGTGCTCGCGGCGGTGTTGGTCGGATTCTCGGCCAAGGCGTTGCTGCTGGCCGGTTCGTGGTGGCCTCTTCCGCTGCTGGCCGTCATCATTGTCATCCACCTGCGCTCGATCGAGGGCAGGCATCCGATCGCACTGATCGTCATGGGCGTGCTGGCGCTCGCCCCGATCCCGGTGTTCGAGCAGGCCTGGCTGGTGACGACCGGGTTCCTGACCGGGCCGCTGCTGCTGGCCCTCCGGCTCAGGGCGGCGGTGCCGCTGGTGGCAGCCGTCATGGCGGTGGTGGGGGCCGCCGGCCTGGTGATCGGCCTGCCGTACGCGCTGGTGGTGAACTACACGGTCAGCACGCTCGTGACAGGGCTGGTCATCTACGGCCTGTTCACGCTGGCGCGGCTGGACCGGGAGCTGAGCGCGGCCAGGGACGGGCTGGCCAGGTCGGTGGTGGTGGAGGAGCGGCTGCGGGCCGCGCGTGACCTGCACGACCTGCTCGGGCACACGCTGGCGGCGATCCTGCTCAAGAGCGAGCTGGCCAGGCGGCTGGAACCCGAACGCGCCCGCGCCGAACTGGACGACGTGCTGGCCATGACCGAGCAGGCCATGAGCGACCTGCGGACCGTCTCCGGCGAGCGGGGGAGGCTGTCGCTGGCGGGCGAGGCCGACTCAGTGCGTTCGGTGCTGGCGGCCGCGGGCATCGAGGTCACGCTGGAACTCGGTCACGGCATGCTCGGCACCGAGGTGGAGACCACGCTCGGCGCCGTGCTGCGCGAGGCGGTCACCAACGTGCTGCGGCACAGCTCCGCCCGCCATTGCGCGATCAGCACGAACGAACGCGACGGCGACGTACGAATGGCCGTACGCAACGACGGCGCGCAGGCCAAGCCGATCCGCCGCGGCTCGGCCGGGATGGGCAACCTGACCACGCGCCTGGCCGAGCTGGACGGGCGGCTGGACCTGGCCCGGGACGGCGAGTGGTTCGAACTGGCCGCGACGGTGCCGACGCGCTCCTGGGTCCCCGCCTAGATCCACCCCGACTCGATGGCAAGGCGAGCGGCATCGGCGCGGTTGAGCGTGTTGAGCTTGGCGACGATCGCGGGCAGGTGGTTGCGGACGGCGAGCGTTGGCAACAGCGGGGGCTGGGGGATGCCCCTCATTCTCGAAGGCTTCCAACCCGTGGTCCCCTGGAAACGCGGGCCATGTCGCGCGCCAGATGCGAGCGACGCAGACGGCCAGTCCTCACCAAGCGGCCCAGGTCGGCGCGGGTGTCATGCATGAGCTGCAGATGGAAGTAGTTCACGTGCTCCAACAGCGCGAACACCCACAGCGCCGCCCCCGGCCAGACCTGTGCGCCGGACGCGCCCATGACCAGGCTGGCACCTACCACGACGGCCCCCGCCACCAGCAGGCCGACGTTGATCCGAGAGATCCTGCGATACGTCGCCATCCCTGCCGGAACGGGAGCTCGCGAAGAGAGCTGGGCGCTCTTCAACCACCAGTACACGCCGCCCTCAGCCATGACGAGCAGGACCAGCACAAGCCCTGCCGAGTTGGCTACGGTCAAGGGCATGCCCAGTATGCCGGTCAGCACCCCGGCGAGCAGCGGAATGTTGACGGACTCCAGCACTGCCAGGGTCTTCATCCGGCGAAGCACGGAGGCACGGGGAGAAAGCACGAAGGCCATTCTCTCCGAGCTGTCTTCGCCCGTCCGACTCCCGGCTCCTTGGGGTGCCGTTAACAAACGTGACAGGCAGATCTCGCCCAAGCTGAAGACGAGTGGGCCCTGGGCCGCGGTGGAGACGCGGGAGCAGACGATCTGCAACGGGCTCTCCTCGGGACGGGCTGGGCCCCGATTCTCCTGTCGGAAAATCCTGTCGCCAAATCTTCTAATCCCGACACCTCAGCGGCGACCCAACATCGTGATCAAGATTTTCTGCTGGAGCGAGGGACCTTCCGAGAAGCGCCGGTGCGTGATCAGACTGCACGTCAAGCGCCTGCACGGCACAGCCCTGGACATTTCGGGGGCATAGGGATGCCGGCATTGATCTCTACCTGGGGCCGGCCATAGAAGGGGCAGGAGGGCGGGGGTTAGGAGACCGGGGCTCCGGTGCGCGCATGTGGTGGTCCAGCAGGCGAGTGAGTAGCTGGACGAGCTGGTCGCGTTCGGCGGGAGTGAGCGGGGCGAGCAGCTCGTCGTGGAGGTCGTCGAGGACCTGGTCGAGGCGGCGCAGGCGCTGGCGGCCTCGGGCGGTGATCGTGATGACGTTGCGGCGGCGGTCATCGGGATCCGGCGTCCGTTCGATGAGGTCGCGCTCGGCCAGTTCGTTGAGTACGCCGACCATGTCGCTGCGGTAGATGCCGGTGCGCCGGCTCAGCGTCGCCTGGCTGCCCGGGCCGTGCTCCTGCAACGAGGCCAGCACGGCGTAGTGCCACTTGCGGGCGTCGACCTCGGCCAGTCCTTCGTTCACCAGCCGGTCCGACTGTGCGGTCAGGCCGGACAGGAGGCGGCTGGCTCGTCGGCGCAGTCTGTCCGGCGTCTTCGTCTCGCCGTCGTGCGGCATGTCCGAGGCGTCGGCTCTGCTGGTCATGTCGCCGATCCTACCTCCTGTTGCGTTCGTCCCACTAACGATGTACATTCGTTCGCGTAACAAACGTTCGCCACATAAACGTTAAGCCAACTAATGAAAGAGGACGCTATGTCCACGTACACCGCGGTCGCCGACCGCATCGAGATCGCCGACCTGTTCGCCCGCTTCGCCCGCCTGCTCGATGAGAAGCGCTGGGCGGATGCGCACACTGTCTTCGCCGACGACGTGGCGGTGCACTCGCCCCGTGGAGGCGAACTGCGCGGCATCGACAACGTCATCGACTTCATGCGCAAGAGCGAGGTCGAGGGGCAGCAGGCCCAGCACCTGACCACTGACCTGCTGGCGGAGATCGACGGCGATGAGGCTGCCGTCTCTGCTTACTCGCTCGTGTTCTACTACCGCGACGGCCAGGCGCCCCACTTCACCGGCGGTCTGCGCATGGGGGGCATCGCGGTGCGGACGCCGGCGGGCTGGCGATTCCGTGAGCAGCGGATCACCCCCCTCTGGACCCGCGCGAGCTGATCCGCGAAGCCCGACTGTCAATCAGACAAACGTTCTATTTCGCTGGATTGGATGTAGTCATGGCACCCACCCTGCCCTTCGGCACCGCGCTCATCGGCCAGACCGAGAAGACCCTCAACGCGATCCTGGAGCGTCAGCTCGACGGGACCGGCATCACCGAACCCCAGTGGGTCACGCTCACGCTGACCTCGGTGAACGGCGGGACCATCGACCGCGCCGAGCTCATCGGCAAGGTCAGCAAGGCCACCAAGTTCAGCGAGGCGTCCGTGGCCGAGCGCATCGCCGAGTTGACCGCCGCGGGCCTGCTGAAGGATGGCGGCGAAGGCGGCGACGTGCAGGTCAGCGAGGCCGGTCAGCAGCAGTGGACGCAGGTGCGCACCGCGCTCGGCCCGATCACCCAGGGGCTGTGGGGCGACCTGCCCGCCGAGGACCTCACCGTCGCGGCCCGCGTGCTCAACACCGTCCTGGCCAGGGCCAACGGCGTGCTGTTCGCATGCTGAAGACAAGGAAGCGCCCATCATGCCCAGCATCGACGTCCTCGACTCGAGGATTCACTACGAAGACCACGGCAGCGGAGCCACCGTCTTCTTCCTGCACGGCAACCCCTCCTCCTCCCACATGTGGCGCACGATCCTCCCGCTGGTCGGCGCGGGACGGCTGATCGCCCCTGACCTCATCGGCATGGGCTGCTCGGGCAAGCCGGTCGGCGACTACCGGTTCGCCGACCACGCCCGCTACCTGGACGCCTTCTTCGACGCCCTCGGCCTGGACGACATCGTGCTCGTCGGCCACGACTGGGGCGGCTCGCTCGCCTTCGACTGGGCGGCCCGGAACCCCGGCAGGGTGCGTGGCGTCGCCTTCTTCGAGACGATCGTGCGGCCGATCGACTCAAGCGAACTCTCCGAGCAGGCCCGCGCCCACACCGCGCGGTTCCGGACCGCCGAGGGCGAGGCGCTGGTGCTCGACACGCACTTCTTCGTCGAAGCCGCCTACACCGGGGGAGTGCTGAACCCGCTCGGCGCCGAGGACCTCGACGTGTACCGCCTGCCGTACCCCACTCGAGAGAGTCGCCGCCCCCTGCTGAACTGGACCCGGTCGCTGCCGATCGACGGCGACCCCGCCGATGTGACCGCCAAGATCAGCGCATACGGAACTTGGCTGGCCGACAGCCGGGATGTCCCCAAGCTCCTGCTCACCTTCGATTCCTCACCCACGCTGCTCATCACTCCGGAGGTCGCCGCCTGGTGCAAGGACAACGTCGCGGGACTGCAGGTCGAACACTGCGGCCCAGCCGGGCACCACGCGGCGGAGGACCAGCCTGAAGCGATCGCGGCGGCGATCGCCACCTGGCTGGACCAGCAGAACCTCCGATAGCCCGCCCCATCAGGAAGCCGTTCGAGCCGGCGGAGAGTCGAGACGCGCAAGGAGCTGTTCCCTGAAAGGGCTGGACTGAAGCCGCCGGGATCCCGTCTGATCATCGCGATCGGGCGGGATCCCGGCGTTCAGGGGATTCCCATCCGGGGTGAGCATCAGCCGGGCCGCGGCCTGACTGGTCCCTAGAGCGTCCAGGAAGGTCGGCGTTTTCGGACCGCACGTGGACCTGCACGAACGTCGCCCAGAACCTCTGGCCGGGAATCGGCTGCCCGTCGGCGCCGTATTCCGGTGGTCCCCTCACGAGAGGGCTCCCAGGGCACAGAGCGTCCCGGGGCCCTCTCTCCGTTCCATCAGGTGGCTCGGTCGCGTTCGGCGACGAGCTGGAGGGCGACGTCGATGATCATGTCTTCCTGGCCGCCGACGTATCCGGCTTCGCCGACCCGCTGGAGGATCTCGTGGGCGGGTACGCCGTACCGCTCGGCGGCGCGTTCGGCGTGCAGCAGGAAGCTCGAGTACACCCCGGCGTAGCCCTGCGTGATCGCCGAGCGGTCGGCGAACGGCAGGCGGTGCAGGAACGGCTTGACGACGTCTTCGGCGGCGGCCAGCGCACCCTGCACGTCCACACCGGTGGGGATGCCGAGCCGTTCGAAGGTGGCGACCAGCACCTCGGTGGGAGAGTTGCCGGCTCCGGCGCCGAGCGCGCACAGGGCGCCGTCGATCTGGCGGGCGCCGTTCTGCGTGGCCAGCACCGAGTTGGCGACGCCGAGCGAGAGGTTCTGGTGGCCGTGGAAGCCGACCTGAGCCTCGTGCCCGATCTCGGCGATCAGCGCGCTGATGCGGGCCTGCGCCTCGCCGAGCACGAGGGCTCCGGCGGAGTCGACGACGTACACACACTGCGCGCCGCCGTCGACCATGATCCGAGCCTGCTTGGCGAGTTCGGCAGGGCCGACCCGGTGGGACAGCATGAGGAATCCGACGGTCTCCATGCCCAGTTCGCGGGCGGCGGCGAAATGCTGCAAGGAGACGTCGGCCTCGGTGCAGTGGGTGGCGATCCGGGCGACCGAGGCCCCGGCGGCCCGGGCCTTCTTCAGATCCTCCACGGTGCCGAGGCCGGGCAGCAGCAGTACGGCGATGTTGGCGTTCTTCGCCTCGTCAACCGCGGCGGCCACCAGCTTGACGTCGTCTTCGAGGGAGAAGCCGTAGTTGAAGGAGGATCCGCCGAGGCCGTCGCCGTGGCTGACTTCGATGACCTCCACGCCGGCCTGGTCGAGGGCGTGCACGACGCCGCGTACCTGTTCCTCGGTGAAGCGGTGGGCCATCGCGTGACTGCCGTCGCGCAGGGTGGAGTCGGTGATCCTGATCTTGTCGGGTGTGCCGGTCACGCGGTCACCTTCCCCAGGGCGAGTTGCTCGCCCACGCGGGCGGCGGCGGCGGTCATGATGTCGAGGTTGCCGGCCCACGGCGGCAGGTAGTCGCCGTTGCCCCTGACCTCCAGGAACACCGCGACGCGGGCCATGCCGTTCCAGATGTCGCGCGGCGGGTCGAACTGTGGCTCGGCGCGCAGGGCGTACCCGGGCACGTACGTGGCCACCTCGGAGACGATCTCGTGGATCGAGTCACTGATCGCGGCCGTGTCGGCGTCCTCGGGGATCGCGCAGAACACCGTGTCCCGCATGATCATGGGGGGCTTCACCGGGTTGAGGATGATGATGGCCTTGCCCTTGGCGGCGCCGCCGACCTGTTCGATGGCGTGGGCCGTCGTCTCGGTGAACTCGTCGATGTTGGCCCGCGTGCCCGGGCCCGCCGAACGGGAGGCGATCGAGGCCACGATCTCGGCGTAGGAGACCGGGACCACCCGGGAGACGGCGTGCACGATCGGGATGGTCGCCTGTCCACCACACGTGATCATGTTGAGGTTGGGCGCGTCGGACAGGGTGTTCAGGTTGACCGGCGGGCATACGAACGGCCCGACGGCGGCGGGGGTGAGGTCGATCGCCGTGATCCCGGCCTCGGCGTAGCGCGGGGCGTTGGCCAGGTGCGCCTTGGCGGAGGTGGCCTCGAAGACCAGGTCGGGGAGGGCGTCCTGGGACAGCAGCCAGTCGACCCCGCCGGCCGAGGCCGTCACACCGAGATCCCTGGCGCGGGCCAGGCCGTCGGAGGCCGGATCCACGCCCACCATCGAATGGATCTCTATCACGTCGCTGCGCAGCAGCTTGACCAGCAGGTCGGTGCCGATGTTCCCGGGTCCCACGATCGCCGCGCTCAGCCTGCTCATCGTGCCGCCCCCGTGAAGATCGCGGTCACCGGGCCGAGGCCGGCAAAGGTGGCGGTGACGGTCTCGCCCGGGCCGACGGGGATCGACGCCGTGACCGACCCTGGCAGCACGACATGCCCGGCCTCCAGGCTCACCCCGCGCTCGCCGAGCACGTTGGCCAGCCAGACCAGCGCGTTGATCGGGGAGCCGAGCACCGCCCCGCCCGCGCCGGTCTGCTCCAGCACCCCGCCCCGGTACAACAGGCAGCCGGTCAGAGCCAGGTCGAGACCGTCCAGCCGGACCGGCCGGGTGCCGAGCACGACGCCGCCGCTGGAGGCGTTGTCGGCGATGGTGTCGGGCAGAGTGATCTCCCAGTCCGCGATCCGCGAATCGATGATCTCCAGGGCGGGCAGGACGAAGTCCACGGCGGCCACCGCCTCAGCGGTGGTCACGCCGGGGCCCGACAGCGGGCGTCCCAGCACGAAGGCGATCTCCGGCTCGATTCGCGGCTGCAGGAAGCGCCCGGAGTCGATCGGGGCGGAGTCCTGGAAGAACATGGCGTCCGTCAGATGGCCGAAGTCCGGCTGGTCCACCCCGAGCTGCCGCTGCATCGCCGCCGAGGTCAGGCCGACCTTGTGGCCCTTGACCACGGCGCCCGCCGCGGTCCACTCGCGGACCTGGGCGAGCTGGATCGTGTAGGCGTCGATGATCGACAGGCCGGGGTAGGTCGTGGTGAGCGGTGGAATCGGCGTGCCGGTCGCGTACGCGTCGAGCAACGCGGCCGCCGCCTTCTCCACGGAACCGGTGTCCATGGCTGTTCCCTTTCGAAGTTTCGGCAGCACCCTGTCGCGACAACCCGTCCACCGGCAACGACGGCGTCCCGTGAGACGGAACGGGAACCGTAAAGTGTCGGTATGTCCACCCAGGTCACCGATGAGGGATCGTTCCTCCGGCGTGTCGCCACCGTGCTGTCCGCCTTCCGCGCCGACGACGGCGACCTCGGCGCGTCCGAGCTGGCCCGCCGCACCGGTCTGCCCAAGTCGACCGTGCACCGCATCACGCTCGGTCTCGCCGAGGCCGGACTGCTTGAACGCCACGGCGGGCAGGTGCGGCTCGGCCTGCGACTGTTCGAGATCGGGCAGCGGGTGCCCCGCCAGCGCGTGCTCCGCGACGCCGCCCTGCCGTACATGACGGACCTGCGGGAGGCCACCCGGCAGACCGTGCACCTCGCCGTGCTCGAAGGCCACGAAGTCGTCTACGTCGAGATTCTCCCCACACCGGGCGGCCCCACCCTGCCCTCCCGGGTGGGCGGGCGGTTCCCCGCCCCAGTGACGGGGGTGGGCAAGGCCATCCTCGCCTTCTCGCCCGCGGAGACCGTACGGGCGGTACTGCAGCAAGAGCTGCCCCGGATCAGTGAACGCAGTGTCATCGCGCCCGGCGTTCTCGCCCGCCAGCTCGACCGTGTCCGTACTGAAGGGGTCGCGTTCGACCGCGAGGAATCGGGGGCCGGAATCGTCTGTGCCGCCAGCCCCGTCCTCGCTCCAGACGGCACCGCCTTGGGCGCGCTATCGGTCTCTGGGTGGAGCTCCACCATGCGGATGGCCCGGGTCGCCCCCGCCGTACGCACCGCCGCGCTGGCCCTTTCCCGCGCTCTCGGTGCCCAGGGCGAGACGCCACACACCTGATCTCACCGGGCACGCCTGGCACGACCCGCCGAGCAGCCGGATCGAAGGCCCGCTGCCGAGGACCTCATCGCCCGCCATCACGACCAGATCATCAAGTACGCAACGGCGCCGCGACTGCGGACCAACGAGGCTGGGCAGGTTCTACGGCGCTGCATGAAGGTAATGGCCCCAAGCAGCCGGTCTACCTCGCCCTCGCCTGTGACTACGGCCAACGACCGGATCTTTACGCCGCCATGGTGTCCTCACCGGCGCCGACCGCGAACACGCGGAGGTCTCGATGCTCGCCCTCCACCTCCGGGAAGGACGTCGGAAGATCGCGTGCGGTGCCACGCGCCCTCACGCGTGTCGATGGGACTTCCGCGCGGCGCTTCGCAGCTCCGCCGCGAGCAGCCGGGCGGTCTCGGTGAGCGCATCCACCAGCACTCGCGCTTCGCGGCTCACCGAGCGGTCCGCAGGAAGGGTGATGCCGATCGCGCGGGGGACGGTGTCGAGATGAAGCGGAAGCATGTCCAGCAAGTCGTCGCGCACCCCGATGAGCATGGGCAGGGGCGCGATCGAATCGGTCTGCAGGACGATCTCGCGCGAAGTCAGGAGGGTGGAGCACTCGGTGATGTCGCGCGGCGCTTTGAGGCCGGCGGTCGCGAACATCTCGTCGAGTTCGGTCCGCAAGGTGCTCGGCTGCAGGGGCAGGATCCACGGATAGGACAACAGGTCGGCGAGTTGCGGTGTCGCGGACAGCGCGGGGTGGCCACGGCGTACCACCGCCCGCACGGCCTCGTCGTAGAGCCTGATGTGGTGAAGGGCCCCGCTGTAGGTTCCGGAGTCCAGCCGGCCCACCAGCAGGTCGACCTCACTCCGCCGCAAGCTGGCGGCCAGGACCTCCGCGGTGCCTTCCACCACGGAGACCGAGATCTCGGGATGCGTCTGCTTGACCGCGACGACGGCTTGAGGCAACAACGCGTAGGCGCCGGCCAGGTTGGTCCCCACCCGTAGTGGCCGGGCGCCTCCGTGGCGTACCTCCTCGATCTGCTCGGAGGCTCGGCGAAGGCTTCCCAGCGCCGATCTGGCCCGTTCGATCAGGATCTCCCCGGCGGTCGTGGGGAGCACACCCCGAGGCCCGCGCACGAACAGGGCCATGCCGATGAGGTCCTCGAGCTCACGGACACTGCGCGTGACTGCCGGCTGGGACACGTAGAGGGCCTCGGCGGCCCTCACGAAGGACCCTTCGTCGGCGATCGTCACGAGGAGGATCAAATGGCGCAGCTTCAGTCGACCGCCGAACGGCTGTTGGGCCTCCACCACCATGACCTCGCTCCAGTTCTCCGTCGATGTCGTGAGCGTATACCGTGGGGCGCCGGCATACCCTGGGAGTTATACCTAGGCCTGGTTTAGCATTGGTGGTCCGCGTCTCACCACGCGCAGGATTCTCGGCATGAATCCTCCGGCTTCTCCGGCCCCCCAGCCCTCGAACTGGAGCGACGCCCTCGCGTCCGGCGCCGTCACCGTCGTCGATCTGACAGCGCGGCTTTCTTCGTCGACTCCGGTCCTCCCTCTCCCCGAGGGGATGGCCCCCATCCCGCGCTTCGAGCTGGAAGAGCTCGCCAGGTACGACGAGCGCGGCGAGACCTCCTACCAGAACGGCATCCACACCGGCGAGCACGTCGGCACCCACTTCGACGCGCCCTGCCACTGGGTGACCGGCATCGAGCACGGCGACGTCTCCCAAGTGCCGGCAGAGCGCCTGGTCAGGCCCGCCGTGGTCATCGACAGGACCGCCGAGGTCGCGCAGGACCCTGACTACCTGCTCACCGTCGAGGACGTGCAGGCGTGGGAACGCGCGCACGGAGCGCTGCCGGCGGGCTGGCTCCTCTACCGCACCGGCTGGGCCACCCGGTCCCACGACCAGGACCTGTTCCTGAACGCCGACGACCGCGGACCGCACACCCCGGGGGTGACGCCGGAATGCGCCAGGTGGCTCGCCGAGGAGACCGACATCGTCGGGTTCGGTGTCGAGACCGTCGGCACCGACGCCGGCCAGGCCTTCGGCTTCGATCCGGCCTTTCCCGTGCACACCTATCTCCTCGGCGCGGGCAAGTACGGCGTCACCCAGCTGCAGAACCTCGACCTCCTCCCCCTGACCGGCACGCTGATCGTGGTCGCCCCGCTCCCCATCGTGGGCGGATCGGGCAGCCCTGCTCGCGTCCTCGCGCTGGTTCCCGGCAACGTCTCGGAGGTGAACTGATGCTGGTTCGTGAGGCGATCGGCGAGCAGCTCGCCGACCTCGGGGTCCGGGTTGCCTTCGGTGTGGTCGGTAGCGGCAACTTCCACTACACCAACGCGCTCATGGAGCACGGCGCCCGATTCGTCGCGGCCCGCCACGAAGGTGGAGCAGCCACGATGGCCGACGCCTACGCCCGGATGTCCGGCGAGGTCGCCGTCCTCTCGCTCCATCAGGGCTGCGGATACACCAATGCACTCACCGGAATCGCCGAAGCGGCCAAGAGCAGGACACCCTTGCTCGTCCTGACCGCCGAGGCGACCGAGCCCACCTCCAACTTCTTCATCGACCAGGCCGGCATGGCCGAAGGCGCCGGAGCGCTCGCCATGCGCGTGCGCTCGCCCGAAACGGCTCTGGTGGACGTCGCCCGCGCCTACGCAGCCTGCAAGCACCAGCAGCGCACCGTGGTGCTCAACGTTCCCATCGACGTCCAGGACATGGAGCTGCCGGCCCATGCGCGCCGGCGCACGTTCGGCCCCCTCGGGTTGCCCCAGCCCGCGCCCGAGGACATCGCTCGCTTCGTCGAGCTGATCCAGTCCGCCGAGCGACCGGTCTTCGTGGCGGGGCGCGGCAGCCGGGGGGATGGCGCGAAGGAAGCGCTCCGGGAGCTGGCGGCCGCCTCGGGCGCGCTGCTCGCCACGTCTGCCGTCGCGCGAGGACTCTTCAACGACGACCCCTGGGGCATCGACGTGTCCGGCGGCTTCAGCTCTCCGTTGACCGCCGAGCTCGTCAGCGGCGCAGACCTCGTGGTCGGCTTCGGATGCGCGCTGAACATGTGGACGATGCGGCACGGGAAGCTGATCGGCGAGCACGCCAAGGTCGTCCAGGTCGACATCGATCCTGAGGCCATCGGCCGGAACCGCGACGTGGACCTGGGCCTGTGGGGCGGCGTCGCAGAAACCGCTCGCGCCACCACGGCAGCCCTGGGTGACACGGTTGGCGGTGACCGTCGCGGCTACCGCACGCCCGAGGTGGGTCAACGCATCCGCTCCTCGCTGCGCTGGAACCAGGTGGACTTCACCGACCAGTCGGCCGACGGGCGGATCGATCCCCGCACCCTGTCGATGGAGCTCAACCGGCTCCTTCCCAGCGAGCGGATCGTGTCGGTGGACTCGGGCAACTTCCTGGGCTACCCGAGCATGTACCTCGACGTCCCTGACGAGTACGGCTTCTGTTTCACCCAGGCGTTCCAGTCGGTCGGGCTGGGCCTGGCCACCGGCCTCGGCGCCGCGCTCGCCCAACCTGGCCGGTTGCCCGTCGTCGGCGTGGGGGACGGCGGATTCCTGATGGGCATCACCGAGCTCGAGACCGCGGTCCGGCTCGCGGTGCCCCTTCTCGTGGTGATCTACAACGACGCCATGTACGGCGCCGAGGTGCACCACTTCGGATTCGACGGCCCGCCACTGGACGCCGTGGTCTTCCCCGACAGCGACCTCGCCGCGATCGCGCGTGGCCACGGGTGCGAGGCGATCACCGTCCGGGAGGTGGCAGACCTCGCGCCGGTCAAGGACTGGATCTCGTCCGGTCCGAGCCGCCCGATGATCATCGACGCCAAGGTGCTCTCGCGCGAGGGCTCGTGGTGGCTGCAGGAGGCGTTCGGCCACTGAGCCGAATGCGAGGTCTGGAGGAGACATGGAGAGCAGGCAGCCGGCAGCGCTGACCGCGACCGAGACCGTCAGCGTGACCCCACGTACCAGCGACGGCAACACGCGCCCTCGCGGGCGGGTGCTTCGCAGTGACCGAATCATCGAACGCTCCATCATCGCGGCACGCGGCGTGGCAGGGGTTCTGGGCTTCCTCGCCCTGTGGGAGGTGGTCGCCAGGTACGACCTGTTGCCCCGCGACGTGCTACCCGCCGCGTCGACGACCTTGGCGAGCTCGGCCGAGCTCCTCGGCGACCCGACCTTCCTCGGCCAGATCGGCGCCACGCTGTGGGCGGCCTTCGCCGGCTACTCCCTGGCCGTGGTGATCGCGGTGCCGGCGGGACTGGTGCTCGGCCTCTCCGATCGGTTGCACGCGGCCACCGCCACCGTGGTCGAGCTGCTCCGGCCACTGCCGCCTGTCGGGTTGGTCCCTCTGCTGGTGCTCGTGGCCGGTCAGGGACTGGAGATGAAGGCGGTCGTGGTGGCCCTCGGGTGCGTTTGGCCGTTGCTCATCAACACCATTCACGGCGTTCACTCCACGGACGGCACGGCGCGGGCCACTGCGCGCTCGTTCGGCTGGTCACAGCGAACGGTCGCCCTCCGCGTCGTATGGCCCTCCGCCGTGCCCTCGGTGCTGACCGGCGTGCGGATCACTGCCTCCGTGGCGCTCATCCTGTGCGTCGGCGCGGAGTTCATCGGGGGGAGCCGCGACGGGCTCGGCAGCTGGCTGCTCCAGCAGAGCATGCTCCCGGGAGGGATCGACACCGTCTGCGCAGGTGTCGTCATCGCCGGAGCACTCGGGCTCCTGGTCAACGCCGTGGTCACCGCACTCGAGCGCCGCTTCGCCGGCTGGGCACACCGGGAGGACTCGTGAACACCTCGGTCAAGAGCAACGAACGCGTCCTTCGCATCGCCGTGGGCTGGGGCGCCGCGGCCCTGCTGCTGCTCGCGTGGCAGCTCGCGACGGCGCGCTCCGCATCACTGTTCTTCCCCACACCGCTGAAGATCTTCGACGACCTGCGGGAGCGGTGGTTCTCCGACGGGCTGTCCGGCGGCATCGTGACCGACGCCTTCTTCGTCGACATCACACCGAGTCTCGAGCGGCTCCTCATCGGCCTCCTGATCGCGTGGTCGATCGGCATCACGCTCGGAGTGCTCCTCGGCCGGATCCCGGTCGTCGCCCACATCGTCGAGCCGATCCTGCACTTCATGCGGGCCCTCCCGGGGCCGGTGCTGCTTCCACTGGCGCTCGTCCTGGTCGGAACCGGGACGACGATGCGGGTCTCGCTGATCGCCTTCGGTGCCGTGTGGCCGGTCCTCTTCAACACCTACAGCGCCGTACGGCGAGTGCCGGAGGGCTATGTCGAGACGGCTCGTGTGGCGCGGGTGTCACGGGTGCGCGTCCTGTTCCAGGTGATCCTGCCCTCGGCCAGCTCGGGCCTCTTCGCCGGCATCCGCGTCTCGACATCGCTGGGCATCATCCTGCTCATCGCCTCGGAGCTGGTCGCGGCCTCTGACGGCATCGGGTTCGGTCTCACCCAGGCCCAGCGTTCCTTCCAGTTCCTCCCCATGTGGTCGTTCATCGTCGCCCTGTCGCTGCTCGGCTACCTGTCCAACCTCGTCCTGGCGGGGATCGAGGCCGGCGTCCTTCGCTGGCACCGCCTTCAGATGTCAGTCCAGGACTGACCCGGCCCGAAAGGCTCCGCGATGTCCCACGCACTCCTGGAGGTCGAAGACCTCCGACACACCTATCGCACTCGCCAGGGCGACCAGACGGTTCTCGACGGCATCAACTTCGAGGTCCGGCGCGGCGAGTTCGCCTCGATCGTCGGCCCGTCCGGCTGTGGCAAGACCACGTTGCTGCGCACCCTCTCCGGTCTGCTCCGACCCACTCACGGCACGATCGCGCTGTCGGGGGAAGTGATCACCGGCGTGCCCCGAGGACTCGCCATGGTCTTCCAGGACTACCGGGCGTCGCTGTTTCCCTGGCGACGCGTCGGCGCCAACGTGGAGTTCCCTCTCCTGGGTCGGGTCGCGAAGGCCGAGCGGCGTTCACGAACTGCCGAGTCGCTGGCCGCGGTCGGCCTGGCCGACGTAGCCGACAAGTACCCCTGGCAGCTCTCGGGCGGCATGCAGCAGCGTGTCGCCATCGCCCGGGCGCTGGCGATGCGACCGGAGCTCCTCCTGATGGACGAGCCGTTCGCCTCCGTCGATGCGCAGACCCGCTCCGATCTCGAAGATCTGCTGCTCCGCGTCCGAGAGCAGTTCGACGTGACGATCCTCTTCGTCACCCACGACGTAGACGAAAGTGTCTACCTCAGCACCCGGGTGCTGTCGCTCAGCAAGGCGCCGACCGTCATGACGGCCGACGTCCCGGTGCCGCTCGCGTTTCCGCGGGACCAGATCCGCACCCGCGAGAACCCGTCGTTCGTCGAGACGAGAAGCGAGGTGGCCCGACTGATCCGACAGGCGAGTCCCGGTGGCCTGTCCACCGCAGAAAGCTCTCACTGACGGACGACGCCGGGCGCGGGTCATCCCCACCCGGCGCCCGAGACCTTCCCTGCCACGTGCGACGAAGCAACTTCGAAGGAGCACACCCATGAACCTGCGTACCAAGCGACTATCTGGCGTGCTCGCGCTCACGCTGCTGCTGGCGAGCGCCACCAGTGCGTGCGGCAGCGACGACGCCCCCGCGTCAGCCGATGGCCCCACCAAGGTCACGCTCTCGATCCCTCCGGTCGGCGACTCGCTGCCGGTGTACGACGCGATCGCCAAGGGCTACTTTGCCGGCGAGGGCCTCGACGTCGAGCTCAGGCCCGCCGCGAACGGCGCCACCACCATCAACGCCCTGGTCTCCGGCAGTACCGACCTGGCCCTGGTGTCCTACCCTTCGCTGATCACCGCCCGGTCCTCCGGCATTCCGGTCACCATCGCCGCTCCCGCGATCGCAGGGACTGAGGAGTACGCGTCCGGCCTCTACGTCCTGGCGGACTCCGACATCGAGAAGCCGGCCGACATGGTCGGCAAGAAGATGGCGACCCCGTCGCTGGGCTCCGTCGGCGACGTCTGGTTCCGAGGTGTGCTGCTGGCGGAGGGTCTAGACCCCGGCAGTGTCACCTACGTGGAGATCCCGCAGGCCAACATGGCCGCCGCCCTCAAGGCCGGCGACGTCGACGGCATCTTCCAGACCGAGCCGACCCTCAGCGCGACCCAGGCCAACCTCGACATCCGGCTGGTCGCCTCCCAAAAGGGGCCGCAGGGCCTGTTCGCGACGTCCGCCAAGTTCCTGAAGGACCAGCCCGGCGCGGTGGCGGCCTTCCGTGCCGCGCTCGCCAAGGCGGTCGCCGACATCGAAGCGGACCCGCACGGCGTGGCAACGGCGATGATGCCCAAGTACACCAAGATGAGCGCGGAAGTCGCCGCCAAGATGCGGCTTCCCCAGTACCAGGTCGACTACGACGCCGCAGGCGTCCAGAGCGTCGTCGACCTGATGGTCAAGGTCGGCCTGATCAAGGGCTCCTTCGACGCGAGCGACCTCTATCAGGACGTCAAATGAGCACCCCTCGTCGGCTTCGCTGACGAACGCCCCGCAACCCCCGCCACCAGAGCGGGCCACGCCCTCACGGGCGCGGCCCGCCGGAGGAGATCGATGTCACACCCCACCCGCGACCACGTCGCGATCGTCGGCGCCGCCGAGTCGCCCTACACCCGCCACCCCGGCGCGGGCACCACGACCGCCGGAGTGCTGCGTGACGCAGTCGTCCGGGCCCTGCGCGATGCCGGCCTCGAACCGGGGGACGTGGACGGGCTCGGTGTCGCCAGCTTCACCCTCGGCCCGGACCACGCCATCGACCTCGCCTGGCGACTGGGCCTCAACCTGCGCTGGATCATGCAGGACACCAACGGTGGCGCGAGCGCCGGCGGAATGCTGCAGCACGCCGTGCGGGCCGTCGAAGCCGGCGACGCGTCCGTCGTCGTGCTGGTCGCCGGCGACGCCATGGACAAGGCCGCCCACACCAAGCTGGTCAGGGCCTACAACCAGGCGACCGTTGACCACTTGGCCGACCTTCCCATGACCGGGCCGAACGCCCTGTTCGCGATGCTGACGCAACGGCAGATGGACGCATGGCAGCTCGACCGGAAGGACTACGGCGACCTCGTGGTCGCCCAGCGTGCCTGGGCGGGACTGAACCAGGGAGCGGTGTACCGCGCGCCGATGACGCTGGAGGAGTACCTCGACGCGCCCCTGGTCGCGTCACCGCTCGGGCGTTTCGACTGTGTCCCACCGGTGACGGGCGCTGACGCCATCGTGGTCGCCGGCGAGGAGCGGACCACGGGTCGCCGCGCCCGGGTGCTGGCGGTCACCACCGCCTACAACGCCGACGACCAGGCAGGCGACGGCATCCAGACCGCGGTCGCCGGCTGTGCCCCCGCCGCCTGGGACCGCGCAGGTGTCGCGCCGACCGACGCCGACGTGATCAGCGTGTACGACGACTACCCGGCGATGGTGCTGTCCCAGCTCGTCGACCTCGGGGTGACCCACCCCGGAGCGATCCGGGCCGTCATCGCCGAGCAGATATCAACCCGGCGTCTGCCGGTCAACACGTCCGGCGGCCAGCTCTCCGCCGGCCAGGCAGGAGCCGCGGGCGGCATGCACGGATTGGTCGAGGTCGTCCAGCAACTGCGCGGGCGCGCCTCCGGTCGACAGCTCGAGGCCCGGATCGGCGTGGTCACGGGCTACGGCATGGTGCTCTACAGGCACGGGTCCTGCGGCAACGTGGCAGTGTTGGAGGCGGTCGCATGAGCCTCCACGTCCAGCGCTGCGGTGGTTGCGGCAAGCACTACTTCCCCCGGCGTCTGCTGTGTCCCGGGTGTGGCGCCCACGACTTCGACGACGTGAGCGTCGAGAAGGGCCGAGTCGTCACCTCCACGCGGACCAGCGACGGTACGACACTCCTCACCGTCGAGTGCGCGGCCGGCCTGCAGGTCGTCGCGCGGCTGATCGGTGAGCACCTTCCCCCGCATCGGGAGCTACCGTTCACGACATCTCCTGCCACGCCGGGCCCCGCGGCCTTCGTCCCGGACCCCACGCACGCAGGCGACGACCCCCGTCGCCTGCCGCGGGACACACCGCTGCGTGAGTGCACCATCCCCGGGATGCTGCTGGCCCGGGCGGCGCTGACGCCCGAAGCCCCTGCCCTTGTCTGCGGCGACGTTCACCGCACGGCGGCCGGGATGGTCGAGGCGGTGGCGCGCGCAGCGGGTGCGCTCGCCGCCCGCGGCGTCACCTCGGGCGAGCGAGTGGCCTTCCTCACCGCCAACCGTGTCGAGCTCCTCGACCTCGTGCTCGGTGCCGCCTGGTTGGGTGCGGTCGCGGTCCCGATCAACATCGCCGTCCGGGGAGCTCAGCTGCACCACATCCTGGCGAACTCACAGGCCCGGCTTCTGGTCGTCGAGGCCGACATCGAACCCCACCTCGAAGGTCTCCCGGCTCTGCCGGACCTGCAGGAGAGGTGGGTCCTCGGCGACCGGACCGAGCCCATGCAGGCGCCGGTACCGCCGGCGGTCGTCGCCCCCGGAGACCCCGCCGCGATCCTTTACACGTCGGGCACGACCGGCGTCTCCAAGGGAGTCGTGTGCCCGCACGCGCAGTTCTGGTGGTGGGGCAACAACGTCAGCGACCAGATCGGGATCCAACCGGACGACGTGCTGCACACCTGTCTGCCGCTGTTCCACACCAACGCCCTCAACGCCTTCAGCCAGGCCTTGGTCAGCGGCGCGACCTACGTCCTGGGCGGCCGCTTCTCGGCGTCCCGGTTCTGGTCGCAGATGGTCGACAGCGGCGCCACCGTGACCTACCTGCTCGGCGCCATGGTGGGCATCCTCGACAGCCGGCCGCCGTCGGCCCTGGATCGCGCCCACAGGGTACGGCTCGCGCTGTCGCCGGCAACACCGGGTCGACTGCTGACACCGTTCCGCGAGCGCTTCGGCGTCGCGCTGCTCGACGGCTACGGATCGACCGAGACCAACGCGGTCGTGGCCACCCGACCGGGCGAGGAACGACCAGGTTACATCGGGACGCTGCAGCCTGGCTTCCACATGCGGGTGGTCGACGCCGACGGCGCCGACGTACCGCTCGGTACCCCGGGTGAGCTGCTGCTGCGCAGCGACCAACCCTTCGCCTTCGCGTCCGGCTACTTCCGGATGCCTGAAGCGACCACCGCCGCGTGGCAGGACCTGTGGTTCCACACCGGCGACCGCGTGTGCGTGGAAGCAGGGGGATCCATCCGGTTCGTGGACCGCATCAAGGACGTGATCCGGCGTCGCGGCGAGAACATCTCGTCGGTCGAGGTCGAGGACGTGCTCCGCGCGCACCCCGCCGTGGCGGAGGTGGCCGTCTACGCCGTCGATTCCGAACTCGGCGAGGACGAGGTCATGGCGGCGGTCGTCGCCAAGGAAGCCGCACAGCTCGACTTCGAGGACCTGGTGGAGTTCTGCGGCCCGCGCCTCGCGGCGTACGCCATCCCTCGATTCCTCGTCCGGCTCGACGCCCTCCCGCTGACCGAGAACGGCAAGGTCCGGAAGTCGGAGCTCCGCGGCCGCGGAACCGACGGTGCATGGGACCGCCAGCCACCTCGTCCCGAGCCGACGGTTCCTGACTCGGCCCTAACACAACGGACTTCCCATGCGTGAGTACAAGAACTTCCTCGACGGTCGATTCATCGACGGCGCGGAGGCGTTCGCCGACATCGACCCGGCGACCGGCCAGCAGGTCGCCTGGGTGCACGAGGCGGACGCCGCCCTCGTCGGCCAGGCAGTCCGGGCAGCGCGCGCGGCGCTGGACGGCCCCTGGGGCCGGACGACGATCCAGCAGCGCTGCACCCTGCTCCGCCGCATCGCAGACGAGATCGACCGGCGCGCCGACGACCTCCTGGCCGCCGAGGTCGCCGACACCGGCAAGCCCGAGGCAGGCGCTCGCGCTCTCGACATCGCACGCTCGGCCGCCAACTTCCGGGCCTTCGCCGATGTCGTGGGAGCTGAAGGAGTGGAGTCCTACCTCCAGGACCTGGATGACGGCCGACAAGCGCTGAACTACGCCGTCCGCAAGCCGCTGGGCGTCGTGGCGGCGATCGTGCCGTGGAACCTCCCGCTCCTCCTCCTGACCTGGAAGCTGGCGCCGGCGCTGGCGTGCGGCAATGCCATCGTCGTCAAGCCGTCCGAGGAGACACCGGGCTCGGCGACGCTGCTCGCCGAGGTGCTCGCCGCGGCGGGCGTGCCGAACGGCGTCTACAACGTCGTCCACGGTTTCGGCACCGGTTCGGCGGGCGAGCACCTCACCAGCCACCCGGGCATCGACGGCGTGACCTTCACCGGGTCGACGGCGACCGGCGCCGGCATCATGAAGACCCTCGCACCCCGCATCCGCCCGGTGTCCTTCGAGCTCGGCGGGAAGAACGCAGCCCTCGTCTTCGCCGACGCCGACCTCGATGCCGCAGTCGCCGGGCTGACCCGCTCCGTGTTCGCCAACACCGGGCAGGTGTGCCTGTGCACGGAGCGCGTCTACATCGAACGCTCGGTCTTCGACGAGGTGACAGAGCGGCTCGTCGCCGCGGCCGAGGCCCTGCGACTCGGAGCGCCTTCGGATCCGACGACGACGACCGGCCCGGTGATCTCGCGGGCTCACCAGAAAAAGATCCTCGACTACATGAGCCTCGCCGAGCAGGCGGGCGCCAAGACCCTGACGGGAGGACGGGCAGCTGCCCCGGGCGGTGCTCTCAACGGGGGCTTCTGGGTCGAGCCGACCCTCTGGACGGGCCTGAACGACGACGACCGGGTCGTCCGGGAGGAGATCTTCGGTCCCGTCGCAGCGCTCATGCCCTTCGACACCGAGGAGGAGGCAGTCAGGCGTGCGAACGACACCGACTACGGGCTCGCGGCCGCGGTCTGGACGTCCGACCTCCGTCGCGCTCACCGGGTCGCAGCCCAGATGCAGACCGGGATCTCGTGGGTCAACACCTGGTTCCTGCGCGAGCTGCGATCGCCCTTCGGCGGCATGGGACTGTCGGGCATCGGCCGCGAGGGTGGCCGTCACTCGCTCGACTTCTACACCGAGACGACGAATGTGTGCGTGGCACTGTGAGCGACGACGCCTACGCCACCCAGGCCGCTCTCCTCGGGCGCAGGCACGCTCGCGGAGAACAGGGCGTGGGTCTGAAGCTCGGGCTCACCAATAGCCCAAGATGCGCCAGATGGGTGTCGACGAGGTCGACCTGGGCGACCGCGCCGTCACGATGCGGATCGGCGACGGCTGCCACCGAAGCCGTCCCCTTGCGACCCGGACCGGTGAGCGCCGAAGTCGCCTGCCTCGAATGCGTGCGTGCGGTGGTCGTCGCGGTCCATCAGCTGCCCCATCCGCACCTGCTGATCGAGATCCAAGCCGTGGCACACCTGCCCGGCACCCCCCAGGAGGAAGCGCAATGACCCAGCCGACCACCGACTTCCACGTCGATCCCTACGAGGAGTGGTTCCACCAGATCAAGGGCTCCATTCTACGAGGACGCGGCGGCCCGCACCTGCCACGCGGCTGGCCACAGCTCTCCGGTCCGGAGCCCCCCACCCCTGCCGACGCCGCCGCGCTCGCACGGATCTTCAACGACCTCGCGCTCGAGATCACCGCCGAGTCCCCACGGCTGCTGTCGTTCTGCCAGGTGTCCCTGCGGGACCCCGACCTCTCGTGTGGCGTCGACATGGTCGTCTTCGAGGAGGCGCGACCGGTAGGCGCGCTCGTGCGGGCGAGCTTCCTCGCGGAGGACGAACGGAACCTCCTGCCCCGCGGCAACGCGACCACGTGGCTCGGGCTCGACCAGATGGTCGCGGCCTCGTGAGCTCGACCTCCCTCCCGCAGCACATGCGAGCCGTCGTCGCCAGCCGAGCGGGCGGACCAGATGTCCTGACGACAACGCAGCGGGCCTTGCCGCGACCTGGGCAAGGCGAGGCGCTGGTGCGCGTCGTCGCGGCAGGCGTGAACCGGGCCGACCTCATGCAACGAGCCGGCAACTACCCCGGCGCGGCAGCGGTCGCCGACCTCGGCCTCGAGGTCTCCGGGGTCGTGGTCTCGGTCGGTCCGGATGTCGGGGACGACCTGCTCGGCCGTGAGGTGTGTGCGCTCCTCCCCGGAGGCGGGTACGCCGAGTACGTCGCCGTGCGCGCCGCACACCTGGCGCCGGTTCCCGCCGGTGTCTCCACCGTCGACGCCGGCGGGCTGATGGAGGCCACCGCCACCGTATGGTCGAACCTCTACATGCCCGACAAGCCCGAACCGGGGTCCTGGCTGCTCGTGCACGGCGGCGCCAGCGGTATCGGTGCGACGGCCGTGCAGATCGCCGCCGCCCATGGCGTACGGGTGGCGACCACGGTCGGCTCGCCCGACAAGGCCCGGTTCGTCGAGGGGCTGGGTGCCGATCTCGTGATCGATCACCGCCGACAGGACTTCGCCGACGAGTTGTGCAATCGCGGCATCCGTCCCGCAGTGGTGCTCGACATCGTCGGCGCGGACTACCTGCAACGAAACCTGCGGGTGCTGGACCGCGGCGGCCGCCTCGTCGTGATCGGTCATCAGAGCGGCTCGCGGGCCCCGATCGACCTCGAACCGCTGCTCAGGAACAACCTGACGCTCACCGGAAGCGGTCTGCGGATGCGACCCGATCACGAGAAGGATCAGATCGTCGCCGACCTCGTGCAGCACGTGTGGCCGCTGTACGAGAGCGGCGCGATCGTCCCGACCACCCACGCGGTCCTCCCGCTCGAGAGGGCCGCCGAGGCTCATCGCCTCCTCGAGCAATCCCACCACCGTGGCAAGGTCCTGCTCCTCGCTGACCCTGGCCTGCCCTCGACATCCGAAAGCCGACCATGAGCAGCCCTCACTCCCGGATCCTGTACCAGAGCTTCACCGACCCGGCCGTCCACCAGCCATACCTCTCCAGGCTGCAGGCCTACCTCACCGAGATCGCCGCGCCCGGGGTCACCTACGAGGTGCGTGGGATCAGCCCGGCCGACACCCAGTTGGGCAGGCTCAGCGAGCTGCGTTGCGGCGTCCAGTCAGTCGCCGGCATCGTCGCGGCGGCCGAGGAGGGCTTCGACGCCGTCCTGGTCGGCCACTTCCAGGACGCGTGTCTCTACGAGGCGCGGACGGCCGTCGACATCCCGGTCATCGGGCACGGCGAAGCCAGCATGCTCCAGGCCTGCATGCTGGGTGGCCGCATCGGCCTCGTCACCCTCGCCCCCGTGTACCTCTCGTGGCATAGCGAGCAGATAGCACGCTACGGACTGTCGTCTCGGGTCGTCGACGTCCGGCCGCTGCGGATCACACCCGACCAGGCGGTCGCAGCCTACGACGACGACGCGGCGTACCAGTCGATCAAGGACACGTTCGTCTCGCTGGCCATCACCATGGTCGAGGAGAGCGGTGTCGATGTCGTGATGTCGGCGGGGGGCCTGTTCGCCCTGCTCAGTGCCCGCGACCACGTCGAGGTGCCGGGCGCACTGGTGGCGAACCCGACCCTGCTCGCGGTCCGGCAGGCGGAGGCGTCCGTCGCGATCACGCGAGCAATGGGAACTCCGGTCTCTCGCGGAGGGACCTTCGCCAGGGCAACGCCGCAAGCCGTGGAAGAACTGCTCACTCTCGTCAAGGGGACGCAACGATGACCACCTTCAGCTACACCGCCCACGCCCTCGCCACCGGTGACGGACGCTCCGGGAGCGTCCGCTCGGACGACGGCCTGATCGAGCTCGACCTGGGAATCCCCGAAGGCCTGGGCGGCGCCGGCGGGCACGTCAGCAACCCCGAGCAGCTCTTCGCCGCCGGGTACTCGGCCTGCTTCCTCTCGGCCCTGACCTCGGTCGCCCGCGCGCAACGCGTCAAGCTTCGTGACGCCCGCGTAGCGGCGCGGGTGACGATCGCCGGCGGGAGCGCTGGCTTCGACCTGTCCGTCGAGCTTGTCGTCACTGCTCCGGACGTGCCGCCGGAGACCGGGCAGGCGCTGCTGGAGGCTGCCCACCGCAAGTGTCCCTACTCGAAGGCCGTCACGGGAAACATCCCCGTGAAGCTCACCCTGTCCCCCGGAAGCTGAGCCGGGCCTGTCGGTTTCCGCGGCCTGCGCACTGTCGTCCGGGATGTCCTGCCCCAAGTCGGCGGGCAGGTCAGCGCGATGTACCCGGAGAAGGCCATCCTGGACATCGCCGGGTTCCCCACGGTGAAGGGCCGCGACCTGGTCGGCGCGGCAGCCTCCCACTCCATCGCCTCGGCGAGCGATGAGGCCCCGACGGGTCAGCTCCTGGCCGGCGAACCGGCCGGCGAACCGGGCTGCGACGTCGCGTCGAGCCGTTGTGCCTGCTGCTGCAGATGGGTGAGCATGGCCTTGCCCGCGGGGGTGAGCGCGCGGGCGCCGGGCAGGGTCACGCCGACCTGGCGGCGTACCGACGGCAGCGGCACGGGCAGCTCCAGCAGCCGGCTGTCGGTCCTGACGAACAACGCGGGCAGCGCGGCGACCATGTCGGTCTCCAGGAGCAGCGACCGGATGGTCAGGATCGAGGTGCACTCGGTGCGGTCGCGCGGCAGCGGAAGGTCGTTGCGGCGGAAGACCTGCTCCAGCTCCTGCCGCAGCGAGGTCTGCTCCAGGGGCAGGATCCACGGGTAGGCCAGCAGGTCGGCCAGCGTCCGCGCCGCCCCCGCCGGGTGTCCCTCGCGGGCGACCAGCAGCACTGGCTCCTCGTAGAGGGGCAGTTGGCGCAGGCCGGGGTGGTCCTCGATGGGGTTGAGCCGGCCGAGGATCATGTCGAGGTCGCCGTCGACGAGGCGCGGCACCAGGGAGTCGAACGTGCCCTCCCTGACGATCACGGTGATCCCGGGCCGGTCGGCCTTGATCGCGGCGATGGAGCGGGGGAGCAGCACGTTCGTGGCGGTGAGCAGCGTGCCCACGGTCACGGTGCCGGCGTCGCCGTCGGCCAGGCCCGCGATGCGCTCGCCCGCGCGGCGCAGCTCGGCCTGCACGGCGCGGGCGTGCTCGATGAACGCCTCGCCGAACAGGGTCGGCGTGACGCCGCGCGGCCCGCGGACGAACAGCTCGACCCCCAGGAGATGCTCCACCTCCCGCAGCCCGCGCGTGACGGCGGGCTGCGCCAGGTGGAGGTGCTCGGCCGCGCGCAGGACGCTGCCCTGATCGGCGATGGCCGTGACGAGCACGAGGTGGCGGAGCTTGAGCCGGCCACTCAGCAGGTCCAGAGGACGAGATATCACGGAACCATCATATAAACGGGATGGAATCGCCCTATTTCGCTATGGCGGCTGGGCGGTCCCCCAGGCGTTCGGCGGCGTTGCGCGGGATCACCAGAGCCGCGACGCGGCCACCAGCAGCGTGGTCCCCGCCACCCAGCAGCGACGCGAGCTGGTAGGCCACCGACCTGCCCGAGTACCGGATCGCCACCGGGAAGAAGCTCGCGGTCAGCGTCCCCTGAGGGGAGTGCGTCATGGCCGGCGCGGCTCCCATCACCAGCATGAACACCGCGATGAGCACGGGGTTGCCGGTGTTCGCGACCGGCAGGATGGCCGGTGCCCACCAGGTGCACCACCGAACTGGCAGCGGTGGCCAGGTGGTATGCCAGGACGAATACCTATGCGCCCTAGCTATAGCAAGACGGATATATAATGAAATGAAGATAGCTGGCTCTGATTTAAGTATTGGACTGTTATGGCGGACGGTCACCACAATGGCCGTCATGAAGCCCGCGCACTACGTCAACGGCGTCTTCACGACGGCGGGGACGCCTTTCCCGCTCCGCTCGCCCGCCGACGGACGCCAGATCGCCGCCGTACCCGAGGCCCCGCGCGAGACGGTGGACGAGGCGGTGCGCGCCGCCCGCGCCGCGATGGACGGCGCCTGGGGCCGGACGAGCACCGAGGAGCGGTGCGCGTACCTGCGCCGGATCGCCGACGGCATCGAAGCCAGGTTCGAGGAGTTCGTCGCCGCCGAGGTGGCCGACACCGGCAAGCCGCGCGACCTGGCCGCGACGGTGGACATCCCGCGCGCCGCCGCCAACTTCCGCGCCTACGCCGACCTCGTCTACGGCCGCCCGGAACGCGCGTACCCGACGAGCGTCCCCGGCTGGAGCGGCAGCGGCCAGGCCCTGAACTACACCGTGCGCCGCCCACTCGGCGTGGTCGCCGTCATCTCGCCGTGGAACCTGCCGCTGCTCCTGCTCACCTGGAAGGTCGCGCCCGCGCTCGCCGCGGGCAACGCCGTCGTCGCCAAGCCGTCGGAGGAGACCCCCTCGACCGCGACCCTGCTGGCCGAGGTGATCGACGCGGCCGGGCTGCCGGCGGGCGCGTTCAACCTCGTGCACGGCCACGGCGCCGGCGCGGCGGGGGAACACCTGACCGCGCACCCGGGCGTGGACGCGATCGCCTTCACCGGTGCGTCCGCCACGGGCAGCGCCATCATGCGCAACGCCGCCGCGCATGTCACCCCGGTCTCGTTCGAGCTGGGAGGCAAGAACGCCGCCCTCGTCTTCGCCGACGCCGACCTGGAGGAGGCGGTCGAGGGCACGCTGCGCTCCAGCTTCACCCACTCGGGCCAGATCTGCCTGTGCACCGAGCGCGTCTACGTGCAGCGGCCCGTCTTCGACGCGTTCGTGAGCGCGCTCGCCGAGCGGGCCGCCGCGCTGCGCGACTACGGGCCGATGATCTCCGCCGAGCACCGTGACAAGGTGCTGTCGTACTATCGGCTGGCGGTCGAGGAGGGCGCGACGGTGCTGGCCGGGGGCGGTGTCCCGGAGTTCGGCGACGACCGCGACGGCGGGTACCACGTCGAGCCGACCGTCATCACGGGGCTGCCGCAGAGCGCGCGGACCGTGCGTGAGGAGGTCTTCGGGCCGATCTGCCACGTGGCGCCGTTCGAGGAGGAGGACGAGGCCCTCCGTCTGGCCAACGACAGCCCGTACGGACTGGCCGCCACGGTCTGGACCACGGACCTGTCGCGCGCCCACCGCGTCGCGCCTCGCATCGAGGCCGGGATCGTCTGGGTGAACTGCTGGAACCTGCGCGACCTGCGCACCCCCTTCGGCGGCGTCAAGGCCTCCGGCATCGGCCGCGAGGGCGGCGAGTACTCGCTCGACTTCTTCTCCGAGCCCGTGAACGTGTGCGTCAAGATTTGAGGACCCCCGTGACTTCCGTGACAGACGACCATCGCGCCGCCGCCGCGCGGCTGCTGGCCGCGTACGCGTCCGGCCAGCCGTGCGAGCCGGTCCGCGACCTGGTCGACGGCCTGGAGGCCGCCTACGCCGTGCAGAGCCTGCTCACCGAGCGGTGGCTCGGCGAGGGCCGGCGGCTCACCGGCCGCAAGATCGGCCTGACCAGCAAGGCCGTGCAGGAGCAGCTCGGCGTCGGCTCACCCGACTTCGGGGCGTTGTTCGCCGACATGGCCGTGCCCGACGGCGCGGAGATCCCCGCCGGAGCCGTGCTCCAGCCGCGCGCCGAGGCCGAGGTCGCCCTCGTGCTGGAGCGCGACCTGCCGCACGAGCGGCACACCGTCGCCGACGTGATCGCCGCGACCGCGTTCGCGCTGCCCGCCATCGAGGTGGTCGGCAGCCGCATCCGCGACTGGGACATCACGCTGGCCGACACCGTCGCCGACAACGCCTCCTCCGGCCTGTACGTGCTCGGCACCCGCCCGGTGCCCCTGCGCGACGTGGACCTACGGATGGCCGGGATGGTCATCGAGCGGCGCGGCGAACAGGTCTCGACCGGCATCGGCTCGGCCTGCCTCGGCCACCCGCTGCACGCCGCCGTCTGGCTGGCCGACACGCTCGCCGCACTCGGGCAGCCGCTCCGGGCCGGCGACACGGTGCTGACCGGGGCGCTCGGACCTGTCGTCCCGGTACGGCCCGGTGATGTGCTGGAGACCCGCATCGGCGGGCTCGGAGACGTACGCGCGGCCTTCGCCGCCGCGGAAGGGGGAACCCCGTGAACGCGCTGGCCGAACTCCTGGACGAGGCCACTCTGGCGGCCCGCGCCATCCCGCGGCTGACCGACACGGCCGACCTCGATGTGCCCGCCGCCTACCAGGTGCAACGCGCCACCGTCGAGCGGCGGCTGGCCCGCGGCGAGCGGATCATCGGCGTCAAGATGGGCTTCACCAGCCGCGCCAAGATGGTGCAGATGGGCGTGGACGACGTCATCTGGGGCCTGCTCACCGACGCCATGCTCGTCCAGCACGACCTCGACACCGCCGGGCTCATCCATCCGCGGATCGAGCCGGAGATCGCGTTCCTGCTGGAGCGGCCCGTACGCACCCCGGCCGACGTCGCGGCGGCCGTCGGCGGCGTCGCCGTCGGCTACGAGGTGCTCGACTCCCGCTACGAGGGCTTCAGCTTCACCCTGGCCGACGTCATCGCCGACAACGCCTCGGCCAGCGGCTTCGGCCACGGCCCCTGGCACCGCCCGCGCGACGTCGCCAACCTCGGCCTGGTCATGGAGATCGACGGCCGCGCCGTGGCGAGCGGCTCGTCGGCCGCCATCCTCGGCGACCCGCTCCGCTCCCTGACCGCCGCCGCGCGGCTGGCCTCCGCCGCCGGCATCGAGCTGCAGCCCGGCTGGGTCGTGCTCGCGGGCGCGGCCACCGCCGCCGTCCCGCTGCCCGCCGGGGCGCACGTACGCATCGCCGCGGCCGGGCTCGGCCACGTGGAGGTGACCACCCGATGACGGACGACGCTCTGCTGGTCGAGGGCAAGGCCCGCCCCCGCGGCCGGTTCCCGCACGTCAGGCGGGCGGGTGAGTTCGTGTTCGTCTCCGGCACCAGCTCGCGCCGCCCCGACGGGAGCTTCGCCGGGGCCGCCGCGGACGAGCTGGGCACCACCAGCCTCGACATCCGCGAGCAGACCAGGGCCGTCATCGAGAACGTCGCCGACCTGCTCGCCGCCGCCGGAGGAAGCCTGGCCGACGTGGTGAGCGTGACCACGTACCTGGTCAACATGAACGACTTCGGCGGCTACAACGAGGTCTACGGCGAGTTCTTCGACGAGAGCGGCCCCGCCCGCACCACGGTCGCCGTCCATCAGCTCCCGCACCCGCACCTGCTCATCGAGATCTCCTGCATCGCTCACCTACCGCAAAGGAGCCGGCCATGATGCCCCCCTTCAACCTGCAGAAGTGGATCGACGAGCACCAGGATCTGCTCAAGCCGCCGGTCGGCAACGCGCAGATCTGGAAGGACGCCGACCTCATGGTCACCGTCGTGGGCGGGCCCAACCAGCGCACCGACTTCCACGACGACCCCATCGAGGAGTTCTTCTACCAGCTCAAGGGCGGCATGGTGCTGCGGGTGATGGAGGAGGAGGGCAAGCCGCCGGTGGACGTCCAGATCAGGGAGGGCGACGTCTTCCTGCTGCCGCCGCACGTCCGGCACTCGCCGCAGCGGCCGGTGCCCGGCTCGATCGGCCTGGTCGTCGAGTTCGCCAGGCCGCAGGGCCACCTGGACGCCTTCGAGTGGTACTGCGTGCGCTGCCACCGGCTCGTCCGCCGGGCCGAGGTGCAGCTCCAGTCGATCGTGGACGACCTGCCGCCCGTCTTCCGCGCCTTTTACGAGGGCGACCGCACGTGCCCGCACTGCGGCGCCGAGCACCCCGGCAAGGACTGGCCCGACGAGCTGCGGCCGGTGGTCCGGTGACGGTGATCGACCTCCACACGCACGTCTTCCCGCGGATCTCCCGCGAGGAGGCCAGGACGCTCGCCGGAGCGGGCGAGCCCTGGCTGCGCGACGGCATGATGATGAGCGGTGAGGACGACTACCGCCCCGTCACGCCGGAGCTGTGGGACGCCGGGGCCCGCGTGGCCGCCATGGACAGGACCGGCGTGGACGTGCAGGCGGTCTCCTCGACGCCGCTGCTGTTCGGCTACGCCGCCGACGCGGCCCGCGCGGCCGAGTGGTGCGCCATGGTCAACGACCGCATCCTGGCCTACTGCGCGCAGGCCCCCGACCGGCTGCTGCCGCTGTGCCAGGTGCCGTTGCAGGACGCGGACCTGGCGGCCAGGACCGTCACCGAGGCCAAGGCCGCCGGGCACCGCGGCGTGCACATCGGCAACCACGTCGGCCCGCGCAACCTGGACGACCCGGACATCGTGGCGTTCCTCGCGCACTGCGCCGAGCAGGACATGCCGGTGCTCGTGCACCCTTGGGACATGCTGGGCGCCGACCGCATGTCAGGCCACATGCTGCAGTGGCTGGTCGGCATGGCGGCCGAGACGCAGCTGGGCATCCTGTCGCTGATGCTCTCCGGCGCGTTCGAGCGGCTGCCGCGCTCGTTGCGGCTGTGCTTCTGCCACGGCGGGGGCAGCTTCGCCTTCCTGCTCGGACGGGCCGACAACGCCTGGCACAACCGCGACCTCGTCCGCGCGCACTCGCCCCGGCCGCCGTCGGCGTACACCGACCGGTTCTTCGTCGACTCGGCCGTGTTCGACCCGCGCGCCCTGCGGCTGCTGGTGGAGGTCATGGGGGCCGAGCGGGTGATGCTGGGCACCGATTTCCCGTTCCCGTTGGGTGAGCTGGAGCCGGGCGCGGTCGTCAAGGCCTGCCCCGAACTGGACGACGCCGCCCGCGCCGCCGTCCTCGGCGGCAACGCCGCGGCCTTCCTCGGGCTCGCCCGATGACGCTCGCCCGCACACCGCCGGGCACCTCGCGCGGCCTCACCTCCGGCGGGGTGACGGCGTTCAAGGGCGTGCGGTACGCCGCGCCCGCCCAGCGCCTGGCCCCGCCGGAGCCCGCCCTGCCCTGGGACGGCGTGCGGGACGCCGTCGCGCCCGGCTCGCCCCCCTGGCCGGGCACTCCGCTGGGGGCACCCGCGTGCCGGCCCTCATGACCTGTGCTGCTGGGCTGTTCGCCAGGGCCGCGGCTATGAGTCCCGTATCGTACGGCTTCCTCACCCCTGACCGGGCCCGCGCCTGGACGGAGGCGGCCGTCGCGGCGCTCCGCGGCCGGGACCGCGCTGGTGCGGCGGAGGGAGGCGGAGAGCGAGCCCATCCGGGCCCTGGCCGGGATCGTCCGTGACCTGGGCCCTTTCCCGGCGGCCTCTCCCGGCTCTTGATGTCGTCCGTCACCCTCGGGTGGGATCTGATGCCAAGCGGACCGGGTGTTGCCTGGCTGTACGCCAATTCGCGCTGTCCCCGATGGGCAGGTGCGTGGCGGCGTCGCAGTCGTAGGGGCCGACCCGGACAATTACGAGAGATCGAAAGGGGCGGGGGAGTGGCCTTCCCAGATCTGGCGGGATGCCTGTTCGGGGTAGGGCAGGGTCTTCGACTCGGCGTCCAGGACGCGGGTGAGGTGCCCGCCGGGCCGGTGGGCGGGCCAGCCCGCGTCGCCGGTGGTGACGAAGCGGACCCATGCCTCCTGGAGTTCGCGGGAGAGCGCGACCGCCTCGGGAGAGGGCGCCTCGCCGATGAGCTGGGTGCCGACGGGGCTGTCCAGCGTGCCGAACGCCAGGGGCACGTCGAGGCTGTGGCAGGCGCCCAGGATGCCGCCGAGGGCCGGGGCGACCCAGCACAGTTCGAACAGGTACGAGGTGCCGCCGGCTGCGGCGTTCGCCTCGGCCAGCTTCTGTGACGGCATGCGGAAGAGGGCGTCGGAGTACACCGTCTCCACCAACTCCTCCGGGTCTGCCTGCGGGAACGCGGCACGGTAGGCCCGCGCGCCGTCCGGCTGCGGGGCGTGCAGCTCCAGGGCTGCGTGGGCGTCCTCCTCGGTGAAGGTGCCGTACCGTCCGCTCATGACGCTGAAGTACCGGAATTCGTCCCGGGTGTGGCCGACGAGCAGTTCGGTCCCGCTCGCGCGCGCGCCGGTCAGCGCGGGCCAGGGCGTTTCCGGGAGGACCTCGCCGTCGACGACGGGGCACAGCGCGGTGCCGGTCTCCGTGAGGCGTCCCCAGCTCTCCCGGTGCGCGTGGAGGCCGGCGTTGAAGGAGGTGAGTTCGGCGGCCAGGTGCCATGGGTCGATGTCGCGCAGGGCCTCGGCGGTGGGGGCCGCCGCGCCGAGCCGGTCCGCGAACGCGGCGGTGACCTGCCGTGCCAGCGCGGGGGTGCTGTGCAGCCCCGGCACCGAGTGGGCGATGGCCCGCCGGAACAGGCCGCGCGCCGGCTTCATCGTCAGCAGGGCGGCGACCGACCCTGCCCCGGCAGACACCCCGGCCACGGTGACCCGGCCGGGGTCGCCTCCGAAGGCGGCGATGTTGCGCTGCACCCACTCCAGCGCCGCGATCTGGTCGAGGAATCCGCGGTTGGGCGGCGCGTCGTCGAGGAACGCGAATCCCTCCGCGCCCACGCGGCAGTTGATGGTCACCACGACGAGTCCCGCCTCGGCCAGCGCTGCCGGGTCGAGCATCGGGTCGCTCGACGCCGCCGAGAGGTAGCCGCCCACGGGGATCCACACCAGCACCGGCAGTCCCGCCGCGCCGGGATCCGGAGTGCCGACGTTGAGCGTCAGCCAGTCGGTGCCCTGCGGGGGCACATCGATCGGCAGGGACAGCGGCACCACGGGGCCGAACTCGATCGCCTGCCTCGTCCCCTCCCAGCGGTGCGGCGGCGCGGGCGCGGCGAAGCGGAGCGCTCCGACCGGGGGCTGGGCGTAGGGGATGCCGCGGAACACCGCGTGCCCCTGCCGCCGGCGCCCCTGCACCACGCCTTCCGTGGTCCGTACCTTGGGCTGTTCGGACATGACGATTCCTTCCCTCGAGTGGACCCCAGGATTATGGGTCAGATGTATTATGTCAATCGTATTGGAACAGTCCAGGGTACGAGGAGGGGGCCGGCGATGCCGAAACAGGTGGATCACCGCGAACGCCGCGAAGCGATCGCCCGCGCACTGTGGCGGGTGGTGGAGCAGCGCGGCGTCACACAGCTGACGATGCGCGTGGTGGCGCAGGAGGCGGGCATGTCACTCGGGCAGCTGCAGCACTACTTCGCCTCACGGACCGCCATGCTCTCCTTCGCCATGGACTTCGCGTCCGAGCAGACCTCGGTGCGCGTACACCAAGGGCTCGAAAAGCTCGGTGACCGTCCGCACCCCCGTGACGCGCTGCGACTGACGCTCGCGGAAATGCTCCCCCTGCATGCCGACGCCCGCGCGACCAGCAGGATGAGCGCCGCCTACGTCCTGGAGGCGCTGCACGACGAGGCCGTGCACGAGCAGGCGCGCCGCGGCCTCGTCCAAGGGCGGGCCCTCGTCGAGCAGTTGGTCCGCCAGGCGATCGCCGACGGGCACATCGACTCCGGCCGCGACCCGGCGACCGAGACCAATCTGCTCCTCGCCCTCACCGGCTTCACCTCCCTGATCGAACTCGACGTGATCGAGCCCCAGGACGCGCTCGCCGCGATCGACATGCATCTGGACCGGCTGTTCAGGAGTACGTGACCTGCCCCCGGACACGGGGGCAGGTGGGGACAAGATCAGCTCTAGTCCGGCCGCTCCCCGGCCTGGTGCCATCTGACCGGCCACCTCTACCTCGGCACCGCGCCCGGCAACGACCGTCCCATCTACGCCCTGAGCGTCCGCGCCGACGCCCGCCGTACCGAGCCCCATGCACCGTGGCGGTCGACCACCGACTGATCCTCACCCAGCTCCATGTTCGCGCGGCCTCCTGATCAGTTCCCTGAACCGACGCTCAGCTGCTCCCGTGGGCGCCGTCGTGGAAGGGACGCAACCCCCGGCCACATCTGCTCGGGAGAAGGCGTAGCGGCCCAGGAAGTTGATGTGGTCGTACTGGATCGGCGACAGCCGCGCGCACATCTCGCAGCTGGCCCCGGTTGCCGTAGGCGATCTTCCGTCCAGCCGGTGGCGGGCCTCCTGCACGTTCAGCTGGGCGCCGATCATCCGTCGGTAGCCTTCGTCGGCGATGAACTGCAGCAGGTGCAGGGTCTTGGAAATGCGGCCGTAGTGCGCGAACGCCTCGCCCAGGCCGGTGGTGCGGCCGCCGCCAGCGCGTCGATGGCGAGCTGGTTGAGCACGTCAGTGGCGACATCAGCAACCGTCCCGGCTCTGCGGGGTCGCTGTAGAAGCGGCCATGGGCCATGGTCGGTGACCAGCGCGTGCGCCGGGCTGTCGTCGCACTCCACCTAGGCCCGTTCCGGCTGGTGGGCGGTCATGCCGGCTGCGGCCGTCGTTCGGCCTGCATCGCCTCGGGCAACGGGCGGTCGCACACCGGCCGCCCGTCCACCAGGACGTGCAGCCGGTCGGCGGCCTGCATGATGTAGCCCTCGACCTGGTCGGTGTGGACGCGGGCGATGGGCCAGCCGGTGACGGTCTCCATCATCTCGGCCTCGATGCCGCGTCCGGCCCGCACCAGGACGTCGCTGATGGCCTGCAGCGTGCCGGCGCGTTGTGGCTGGCGGGGAAGAAGCGTGGCCCTTTCGCTCCCTGATGCCCCGGCGGTAGGGCGTGAGGGGAGGTGACGGATGTGCGAGGGCCGGGTCGAGGGGCCGTCTTGGTGGCGGCCCGTCCCGGCATGGCAGAGACAGCACCGCCAGAACCGGGGCCGCAACCCGGGCGGGGCCGGGCAGGCATGATGTCCAGGATGATCCCCGCCTGGACCAGTAGCTCGTGCGGGGTCTCGACGCGCTGGCGGGAGGCCTGCGCTCACAACTCACAGGCGATGCCAGTCGCCAGGGCCGTTGGCCCTCGCCGTAAGAGAGGTCGTCATCCTGCGGTCCGCCGAACTGTCTCGTCCCACGGAAACGACCATCGTGGTAGGAACCGTCGCGAGCCTCCCGTCGCCGCCCGCGCCGCACGCCTGCTGTCACCGACCGAGGCGCTGAGAACGGTGTGATCGCCGACCTGGCCGGGTCTGGATGTCAGCTCGGCAAGACGTTCCGGTCGAAGATGTCGATCGGCAGGTAGAGCGTCACCGTCGGATTGGGAATCGTGACGATGCAGCTGACGCGGATCTCCACGGGTGCGACGCTCAGGATCACGTACGCCTGCTCGCCGCTGTAGCCCAGGCCCATCAGGTAGTCCACGGCCCGGCGCACCGCCTCTTGGGTGGCGAAGCTCGCGTCCTGATATCGCTGCTCCTTGCCGCGGAAGCAGAAACCGGTGAAGCCGAGATAGCGGTCGGCGCCGAACTGCGCGACCAGGGGCGCCGGACGGACGATCGGCGTGGTGATTCTATGACGGGCCATGCCGTCCTTGATCAGGCGCAGCCGCAGCCAGGTGCGGCCGTCCATCTCCATCGCGTTGAAGCTGCACTCCCCGTCCGCTGCCGCGAGATGGTGGTCGCCGAGTGACAGTAGTGCGCCCTCCACGAACACTGGGAAGTAGACCGTGGCACCCGGGCCGAGGGTGTTGATGTCCATGTTGCCGCCGTTCTCCCGGGGCGGCTGGGTGCGGGCCGCCATCCGGGCGGCGTCGGCTCCGAGGCCGCGCAGCAATGCGTTGCGCGGGTCCGGGGGGAAGGCGCGACCGTCGGCGTACAGGGGCTTCTCGCGCTCGTCCCACCGGCGCATCAGCTCGTACGATGGCGCGACCCCCATGGTTCCGGCATGGGGCTGGGCGGGAACGCGCACGCCTGGCACCTGCGGCGACTCGGCGATGCCGCCGTGGGCGTACCACGTCGAGCGGTAACCGTCCGGGAAGATCTCGCCAAGCAGTCCAGGCGTGCCGGGCAGGATGTTGGCGAAGGCGATGCCGCTCAGCGGTTCGACGCCGAGCACCTCCGCGACCAGCACGTCACCGGGCCGTGCGCCGTCGACGTGCACCGGACCGGTCAGCGGATGCATGCGGGACAGATCGACGTGGCGCAACTCGTCGAGACCGCCGTTGTCGTGGATCTGGTAGTCGTCATAGGCGGCCGACTCCAGGATCACCTCGCCGCCTGGATCGACCGTCACGGCTGGTGGGATCTCGGGATGCCAGCGGTTGTGCCCGATCTTGGGCTGATCGGCGAGCGGGACCCCGACCTGGCAGGTCACCCGGGGCACGTCCAAATAGCGGTCGCTGTAACGGGAAAGCGGCTTCATCATGGTCCTTACCGGTCGGAGGGGGGCGTGACGCGGTCCTTACTGGGGAGGGACCGCCGTGAAGCGCACTTCGGTGAAGGGCGCACGCCATGCGGTGACCTCGGCCGCCAGCGTGGCCGGCCCGCTGTCGGAGGCGAGAGCACGGGCGATGAAGGCGGCCAGAACGGGCATGTCGTCCTCGTCCATGCCGTTACGGGAGATCTCCGGGGTGCCGAGCCGCAGGCCGTTCAGGTCGCCGGCCACCGGTGCCATAGGAAGGCCGATGCCGCACGCGAGCAGGTTGGCGGCTCGCAGTCGGCGGGAGGCGCACTGCCCTCCGCCGAAGCGGTGGGCAGGCACGGCGAACTGGTGCGAGCTGGTCCCATCCGCGAACACCGGCACATCCAGCGCTCGCAGTTCGGCCGCGAGCCGGGCCGCGTTCGCCACCATTGCCTGCGCGTAGGCGGCCCCCTCCGCCTGCCAGTCGAGCATCGTGACGGCCAGTGCGGCGATGCGACCGGCGTCGGAATTGGCGGTCAACCCGGGGTAGGCGATGGCGTCAAGACGCTGCGCCAGTTCCTCATCGTCCGTGACCACCAGCCCGCCGGGCGGCCCCCCAAGGCTCTTGTACGTGCTCATCGTGACCAGGTGCGCGCCCTCGCGCAGCGGGTTCGGCCAGACCCCACCGGCGATCATGCCGCACATGTGGGCGGCATCGTAGAGCACGCGTGCTCCGGCGGAGTCGGCGATCTCCCGCACGGCTGCGATCGGGTGGGGGTAGAGGTTGAGGCTGCCGCCTATGGTGATCAACTTGGGACGAAGTCGCCTGGCCATTTCCCGCAGCCCGGTCAGGTCGATCGTGTAGCCGCCCAAGTCGGCGGGGGCGGGGACGGTGGTGAGTCCGTACAGTCCGGCGGCGCCCTCAGCGTGGTGGGTGACGTGGCCGCCGACGCTCGTGGGTGGAACGATGATCGTGTCGCCGGGGCGGCAGGTCGCCATGAAGGCGTACAGGTTGGCAAGCGCGCCGGAGCCGACGCGGACCTCCGCGTAGTCGGCGTCGAAGACCTGCGCCGCCAGCTCGGCGGCGATGATCTCGATCCGTTCGATGGCCTCCAGGCCCGTCTCGTACTTCTCCGCCGGATGGCCGAGTGAGGGACGTGTGCCGAGCCCGGCCGACAGCAGCGCCTCGGCCCGGGGATTCATGACGTTCGTCGCGGGATTGAGATTGACCGCCTCAGCGTGGTGAATGCGGGCGTTCCAGGCCACCAGGCGGCCGATCTCCTCCAGCGTGGCGGCGGGGGATCGCCCAGCCAAGGCGCCTGCTACCTCGCGCGTCAGCCGTTCGCTCGCGGCGGAGATCCAGGGACGGGGAAAGCGGGCACGCATCATGGTCTCATCTCCTGGTTCCGGCTCGTACGGTTCGACGGTAAGCAGCGACGGGCGGCCGGCACATCGGATCGACACCGAGATCGTGCCGCATCGGTCTCGACATCTGTCGCACGGCGGGGGAGAGTCATGCATGGATCTTCAAGACCTGCTCGAAGACCTCGCCCAGCGGCTGGGCAGCGGACTGTTCGTCGACTCGACGGATGGCCGGATGCTCGGCTACAGCAAGCAGGACGCGCACGCGGACCCGGCCCGCGTCGCTTCGGTCATGGCGCGCCGGGTCGCGCCTGAGATTCGTGAGTGGCAGAACCGGTACGGGATCTCCAAGGCCACGAAGGTCGTCCGCCTGCCCTCGAACGCCGAGTTCGGCATACGGGCTCGCTTCTGTGTCCCCATCCGGCGTGATGGGCGATGCCTCGGCTATCTGTGGGCCGCCGCGGACGGTAAGGCGCTCGACGAGACTGCGCTCGGCGCCCTGCAGGGTGCCGCCGCCGAACTGGCTCGGATCCTGGCAGGGCGGGGCGACGAACGCGAGGACTTGATTCGCTGGTTGCTCGATCCGGACCGAACCGGGGAAGGAGCCCGTGACCGGTTGGCCGCGCTCGAGCCGTCGCTGCTCTCCTCCGAGGTCCTCATCTGCGCCGGCGTGCCGATCAGTCGCCACCGCGAACAGGTGCCCGCCTTGTCCGCCAGCGAGTTGGAGCGCCTCGGCACGGCTCTACCGCGGGCGATTCCTTGTTTCGTCGCTCCCACGCACGTGACCGCCCTGCTCTTGTCTGGTCCCGGCGGTCCCACGGCCTTGGACGAGGCGCTGCGCAAGTCCGCCCGTCGTCCCTTCGCCATCGGGATCGGTGACCCAGTGTCTTTCGAAGTTCGCGCGGTGCGCGAGGCGTACGGACAAGCCAGGGCGGCGGCCGGGGTGGCCGCGCTGGATCCGGCCTTGCCGCGCGTTCTGCCGTGGTCGGGCGCCGGGCCGTACCGCATGTTGCTTCCCGTCGCACCGGGGCCTGATCCCGTGCTCGCCCCGCTTGAAAATGATGAAGAGCTTGTGCGGACCCTGGAGACGTACCTCGATGCCGGCTGTGATGTCCAGCGCACGGCGGCGTCGCTGCATCTGCACCGCACCACGGTCTACTACCGGCTCGACCGGATAGCCACGACCCTCGGGGCGGATCTTCGCGACGGGCTGGTGCGCTCCCATCTGCACCTCGCCTTGAAGGCACGTCGTCTCAGCGGCTGGCCCTCAAACGGACACTCCTGGTGATCTGAGCGGCGACATTGATCGTGACCGCCACGACGTCCTCTCCCGGCGGGTCGTTGAAGGTCCCCTCCGGGCGAGTGGCGATCACACGCGGGTTTGGGAGCGCCGCTGTGACTTGGGCCGTGACTCATTAGGTGGGCCGGGGTATCGTCCCCCGCATCGCCTGCCGCGGGATCGAATCCAGCCAGCGGCTGGGACGGCACCGCTGGGTGGTCGAGAGAACGGTGTCCTGGCTGGCCGGTTATCGCCGTTTACACCGGCGCTACGAGCGCCGGGCCGACCACTTCGCGTCCTTCGTCGCCATCGCCGCGGCCCTCATCTGCTACCGCCGACTCGCCAAATGAGTCATCGTCTTGATCCAACTCAGCTGCCTTGATCAAATGGGCAGGCTCCAGGCTGTCGGCTGCTGTTCTCTCATCTGCCTTCTGTCGCTGCTTTCGGCGTTCTCGGTGTCGACCGGCAGTCAAGGACATCGACAGCCCTTCCACACTCCGCCACAATGGGCGGCGATCTTGGCTCCCCTCCCTGGACAGGACATGAAAGCCTTCATAGCAGCTCTGGCTCTCGCCACCGCGGTCCCCGCGACCGCCCATGCCGCCGCCGCTCCCGACCCGGTGGCCGCCGTACGGGCCCTTCTGGCCCGCAATGCCGGGGTCACGCTGGAGTTTCTCGGCAACACCGGCACCGATCTGTTCTGGCAGAACGACGCCACTCGCGAGCAGATATCCGGCGGTGTCGGCCTGAAGGGCACCGGCAAGCTCCAACTGGGCGCCACCGGCGTGACGGCCTCCGAAATCACCCGCGTGGTGCAGTTGAGCGGACAGGTCTTGATGAAGCAGGAAGCGGCCAAGGGAGACGCCTATTTCGCCGGCCTGCTCAAATCCGCTGGAACGACGCGCATGATCAGCACGAAGGGCTGGCTCTACCACCTGCTGCCGAAAGCCCGCACGTGGCTCCGCACCGGCCGCGCCGGCGGGGGCGCCGCAGCGTACGGTGACCAGATCATCAACGTGCTGGAGCCGGCCACCCTGGCCAAGCTGCTGTCCACCGCGGACCGCTCATCGGTCACGCCATGGCACAAGAACCGCACCACCGGCCGCAACCAGCGCATCTACACCCGTAGCGGCACGATCACCCTCAAGGAGCTCTACCGGGTTTCCCCCACCTTCCGCGAGGCGGCGGGCACTTCGGCCGTTGGCACGGATGAGATCTGGTGGCAATACCTGTACGACGACCGTGGCCTGCCGGACCGGCTCGTCTGGCACTTCCAGACGACCACGAAGGCCGACTCCATCGGGCTGGGGGACAACCGGATCCGCTCGGTGCGCCTGGTCACGCGATTCTGGAACTGGCAGGCCAAGGTCTCCATCACCGCGCCCAAGGCGACACCGGGGCGAGGTCCTGCGGTGGACGAGATCACCGACATCCTGCGGGCGGACGACCGCCCGCGCTGACAAAGCCCATGAGGTCGCCGTGGCCGGCCACGTAGTCCACCCGCCAGCTTCGCCACAGCGCGCTGCAGCATCTCCGCCCAGCCGAGGTGACACCCGGCACGGCGCCTGGAGCCAGGCCGAGGCCGAGCCGATCACCGGCGGCCGCCGGATGGGCTGCCATCTGGATCAGCCGGACCCCGCGCACCCGCTGCGGCTGTGCGCGGGCTGGCTGGCCGTCATCGACCCGCACCACTTCCGCACCCGGCTCAGGTGCTGAGCGGCCAGCTCCCGCTCCAGGCGATTCACCCCGACACCACCACCTGGCCGCGCCGGCCAGCGGTCCGTCGGCGGGCGGTGTCCGCTGCCGTCCGCGCGTCTCGGGTCCGGCCAGCCAGCACGCCCCGTCGGGCATGACCAGCAGATCGACGGCGGGTTGCGGCAACCCTCTCGGCACCGCGCGCCGTCCAGCACCCAGGTCCCGGACACCAGATGGGCCAGGTCGGCGGGCACGGGCAACGCGGTCACCCGTGCAGTCGACCGAGGGCTGCCGGCGCGTTTGCCGGCGAATAAGCGGACGGTCACCCGAGGCATTCACAGGCCGAGCGCGGCCAGGGCCCGGCGACCACGGTCTCCGTCAACGTGGGCGCCTTCGACCTCGGGGCCGGCGCGGGCGGCTCTCACCTGTGCCGTCGTGCCCCGGCCCCGATCGTTGGTGAACGCTTCGCGATCGCTACTTCGGCAGGCCGCCGCGGATCACGAGGGCGTCGTGATCGGTGTACGTGGTCCGCTCGATCTCCAGCTGCGCCCCCGTCAGGTTGCCGTAGGCGTGCTGGATGCCGGGAGCCTGGCTCGCGGCGGCGTCGGTCAGCGTCCACAAACCCTCGGGGGCACACGACGCGCGGCGGTTGACGTCCCCGGCGAAGACGACCGGCCGGCCCGCGCGGGAGGCGAGCACCTGGGCCAGTTCGCCGCACTGGGTGGAGTTGGCCGAGCCGGCGGCCTCGCCGTCGGTGGACAGGTGGCTGGTGCACACGTCCACGCGGCGGGCGGTCGTCACGCAGAGCCAGCGCCGCTGCTCGACGCCGCTGAAGACGGAGTAGGGCGCGTCCTCGGCGGCGAGGATCGCCTCCTTGGTGAGCACGGCGTTGCCGAACTCGCCGCGTCCGGCCGGGGTCTTGCAGGCCAGCGGCGCGCCGTTGTAAATGATCGTGGCGAAGCGGTAGTGGTAGCCGGTGCGCTCGGCGATCTGCGCCACGTCGCCGCTGCACGCCTCGTTGAGGGTGACGGCGTTGACGTCGTTGGCCTGGATGCGCTCCACCGTCTCGTCGAGGATCTTCGGGTACTGCGTCTTGGCGTAGCAGCCGGCGTAGCCGCTGAGGCAGAGGTTCATCTGGAGCAGCGAGTATGGCGGCTTCCCCGCCGGGGGCTGCGTGGCCGCCGTGGCGGCGCCGGAGAACGACAGCAGCCCGGCCGCCGCCAGGCAGCCGATCAGCAAGGCACGCAGGTGCATCAGGAGAAATCGGATCACGGCGACATTGTGTCGGCATGATCGCCAAACAGGACAGAGCGGGCGGGAAGTGTTCAACACTCCCTCATGTGGCCGTCACCGGCTGGACGGGCCGTCAGCCCAGTTGTGCCGCCAGGCCATCGAGGACGACGCCGAGTTGTCGTTCGAACCCGGCGGCCTTGATGTCAGGCCGTGCGATCGAGAAGAAGTACCGGGTCGGATGCCGGACGATCGTCAAGGCCCTGTCATCTGCGGGGCCTGAGCCTCGGAAGCAGCTGCCGCCGCGGGCCTCGAAGCTGGATCCGTTCAAGGCCGCCGACGACAAGCAGCTGACCCAGACAATCGCGCGATACGGCCGCGTCGACCTGCTCTGCGTCGACGAGCTCGGCTACATGCAACTCGACCGCCGCGGCGCCGAGCTGCTGTTCCAGGTCCTCACCGAACGCGAAGAAAAGGCCAGCGTCGCGATCGCCTCCAACGAGTCCTTCGGCGGCTGGACCAAGACCTTCACCGACCCCCGCCTCTGCGCCGCCATCGTCGACCGCCTCGCCTTCGGCGGCAACATCATCGAGACCGGCACCGACTCCTACCGCCTGGCCGCCACCCGCGCCGCCCAGCAGCACTAGGGCACGTCGATGCCCGCGGTGAATTCGAGCAGCGCGTCCGCGACGCGCTGCGGAGCCTCCTGAGCGGCGTAATGGCCGACTCCGTCCAAGAGCACCGACCGGATTTCGCCGGACGCCGCCCGGGACATGGTGGTGAACGTGAACTGCCCGCCGCCGGCACCGATGGCCAGCACCGGGACCCGGAGCCCGCCCGCCTCGGCGAGTTTCTTCAGTTCGGCGCCCTCGCGCAGCATCGAGCCGTAGAGGCCGGCGGCGCCGCGGAACCCGTCCGCCCGGGAGTAGGCGCGGGTGAACTCATCGATGTCGGCCGCGGTGATCGATCCCGGCACCGCGGTCATCGACGGGAACGCGTACTGGCTCAGGAACTCGTGCTCGCGCCCGGCCAGCAGCATCTCGGGGACGCCGGGAGCGGCGAGCACGCCGATTTGCCAGACGCCGCCGCGGGTGACGTCGGCGAGTGCCTCCAGGCCGAAGCCGGCCAGTCCCATCTCGATAGCGGTCAGGCTCAGCACATCTTCCGGATGGGTGACGGCCAGCCGGAAGACGGTCGCGCCGCTGATGTCCTGGCCGGTCAGGTGCACGGGGCCGAGGCCGAGGTGCCGGATGAGCTGGTGCAGGTCTTCGGCCGCGGTCTGGCTGTCGCAGTTGCCCGGCCCGATGGCCGAGTCGCCGAAGCCGCGCAGGTCCACCGCGATCACCCGGTGGCTTGCCGCCAGCAGGGGGATCAGCTTGTGAAACGCCCACCAGGTCTCCGGGAACCCGTGGACCAGCAGAATGGGCGAGCCGCTGTCGCCGGCCGAGACGTAGTGCAGGCGCGTGCCGTTGAGATCGGCCGTGTGGTGGGTGATGCCGGGCAGGGTCGCGGCGGGGGCGGGGGTGGTCATTTTGCTCTCCAAATTTCGACGACTTGGTTGTCGACCAAAGTAGTCCCCATGGTTGTCGATGTCTAGGTAGTCCCCATGGTTGTCGATATTTTTCGGTCCGCTAGCCTGGACAGATGCCTCGCACCGGCGCCGATCTGGCGCTCCTTCTGCTAGCTGGGTTCCGTTCTCTCGCGGACGCCGCAACAGCCGAACTCGCCCGGCGGGGCTACCCGGGCCACCGCCCCCTGCATGACTTCGCGATGCGCGCGATGGTCTCGGGAGCGGACAACGCGGCCGAACTCGGCCGCCGCCTTTCCATTTCGAAGCAGGCGGCTGCGAAGATCATCGACGTGCTCGAGGAGCGCGGCTACGTCGCCCGCGAACCGGACTTGGCCGACGGGCGCCGCAAGCGGCTGCAGATAACGCCGCGCGGCTCCGACCTGCTGCGCGAGGGCGAAGAGGTCTTCGAGGGTCTGCGGCGCCAGTGGGAGCAGCAGATCGGCACCGACCAGCTCAAGGAGCTCGAAGAGCGGCTCACCGAGCTGGTCGGGGCCGCGCCCATGCGCTTCGACACTCTCGGGTGGATGGCCGAGGGCTCCGACGGCCGGTCCCGGGGCTAAAAGAGCTCCTAACGGAATGAGGTCAGGCGTCGCCGGCAGATGAGTGCGCAGGCCAGTTTGAGTAAGGCCTCGTGGATGTCGGCGCGGATCTCCCAGCGGATGCGCAGGCGTCTGAAGGCGTGCAACAGGGCGAAGGCCTGCTCGACGACCCAGCGTTGTTTGCCCAGGCCGGAGCCGTGCTCGGTGCCGCGTCGGACGATCAGCGGGCGGATCTGCAGCTCGCGCACCAAGACGCGGTACTTGTCGTGGTCGTAGCCGCAGTCGGCGAGTACGACGTCGGGACGCCGGCGGGGTCGGCCGCGCTTGCCGCGGACCTTCGGGATGGCGTCCAGCAGCGGGCGAAGCTGGGTGACGTCATTGCGGTTGGCGCCGGTCAGGATCACCGCGAGCGAGATGCCGGTGGCCTCGGTGATCAGGTGGTGCTTGCTGCCGGCCCGCCCTCGGTCGACCGGTGACGGACCGGTCTGCGCCCCCCTTTTAACGCTCTGACCTGGGAAGAGTCCACTGCGACCCGGGAGAAGTCGAGCGCGTCGGCGGCCCGTAGCCGGTCGAGCAGGACCTCGTGCAGCCGCTGCCAACGCGAGACGGCCGGGACGCCTTCCTGGCCGTGCTGGAAGCCCCCGCCCCGCGGCGGGCGCAACGACAGGAGCGGACGGCGGGCCTCCACGGCACGGTGCCCGGCTGGGTCATCGACGAGGCCACGCAGATGCTCGCCCTGGTCAACCGGTTGCGCGCCCCATCCGGGCGACAGCCCGCCACGCTGGAACAGGTGCTGCGCATCGAGGAGTCCGCGCACGGCAGCGACTACGCCGCCAAGTACGCGCTGCGTTGCGCGTTCTGGCTCGGGGAGAGGACCGGACCTCGTGACGATCCGGCCCGTACCGCCGACGTCGAACGACCCGCCCGGCAGCCGGCCGACACACCTCGCTGCGAACGGCTCGGCCTCCCCCGCCGCCCTGTCCCGGCCCCTGAACGCGACGTCGCCGTGCCCGCCCAGCGCAGGGCGATAGTGCGGCCTCCCACAGGACGGACAGCGCACCGCGTCCGCGCCCGAGGAGCGCCATCCGGGCAGCTCCGGGTGTCTCCTGGCGACTATGAGCTGTCCGCCCCCAACGAGCCGATATGCCGGAAGCGAGCTCATCATGGATGAGTGCCGCGGATCTCACCGTCCGTGACGGCGACGCGGCAGCCCTGACGCAACACCCTCCCTGTGCCCGAAGGAGATGCCATGACCGCCACCGCACCTACGGCCCCGACTGCACCAGGGGTGCGCTGCTGGTGGGGGATCTCGTACGCCACCGCCGAGCGGTACCGCCGCCCAGCACTCGTTGACTTCGATCCGGACCGCCCCTACGACCGCAAGGGCATCGTCTCCGTCCAGCCCGACAGCGGCGACTGGCTGGAAGCGGACAGCGGAATGGGCGAGGACTGCCTGAACCTGAACGTGTGGGCTCCCGAGGAACCTGCCGGGAAGGCGCTCCCGGTGGCCGTGTACGTCCACGGTGGCGGATTCGAGTACGGCGCCAACACGCAGATCACCTCGAACGCCTCCGGTCTCGCCGCGACGGGGCGCGTGGTGGGCGTGTCGATCAATTACCGGCTCGGCGCCCTGGGCGCGGTCTCGCTGTCGCAGTACGGCGGCGCTCTCGCCGAGGCCAGCAACCTCTGCCTGCAGGACGTGATCTGCGCGCTGACCTGGATCAAGCAGAACATCGCCTCCTTCGGCGGCGATCCCGGCAACGTCACCGTCCACGGCCACAGCGCCGGCGGCTTTTCCGCCTTCGGGCTGCTCGGCGCTCCCTCCGCCGATGGTCTGTACCGGCGTTTGGCCGGGTTCTCCGGTGGTCCCGCGCGTCTGCAGCCGGCCTGGTGGGCCGAGGAGCTCGCGCACCGGTTCGTCACTGAACTCGGCGTCGCGGACAACCCGGAGAAGTTGCTCGACCTGGACACGGCCCCCATGGTTGCTGCCCTGCACAAGGTCACCCCGACGGGCCTCGGTGTCCGCGCCGGGATGGACTCCAAGGCCATCGGTGTCGTCCTGGATGCCGGACAGCCCGGTGCGGTGCTGCGCGCCCACCCTATGGACGTCCTGGCCTCGGGCACACACCGGGACGTCGACATCCTGCTGAGCATGGCCAGTGACGACATGGGCTGGTGGGTGGCGAACGACCTCGACCGGTTCGACCCGCACACCGTCGAGGGCATCGTCGATGAAGTCGCGGCGTGGCGCCTTCCCCGCTCCCGCGCCCGGCAGATCGTCGACGCCTACGACCAGGGCGGCCGCACCGCGGCCGAGGTCCGCGCCGCACTCCTGGCGGACTACGTCTACGGGCTCCCCGCCGCGCGCGGCGCCCTGGCCCACGCCGCCGCGGGCGGCAACGCCCACCTCCTGGTGGTCGGGGCGGCCGAGGGTGTGCCCGCCGTGCACGGCAGCGAGATGTACGCCCTGGTCGGCCAGGAGCAGCCGGGCCGCAGCGCCGAACAGGCAGATCGCGACACCCGTATCCGCGACATAGTGCTCAATTTCGCCACTGGAGCGCAAAATCGCCTGTGGCCCGCCGTCACCGACCGGCCCACCTCGGGAAGCGTCGGCAAAATGCCTTTCGAGGCCACCGCGCACTACCAGGCAGCCCTCCGCCTGTTCGAGGGCATCGACCGCCCCTGACAGTCAACGGACGACGGTCGAGACCGACGTGATCAGCCGGGTGACCGCGCCAGGAATCCCACCCGGCTCCACGACCGCACCCGGGGCGAACGAGCACGACAAGGAGCTTGGCATGAGCCACAACACAGCAGCCGATGGCGCCGCACCGGCGACGATGCGGGCTGTCGTCGTCACCCGGCCCGGTGGCCTGGAGGCACTGGAGATCAAGGACGTGCCGGTGCCCGTACGCGCGCCGGGCTGGGTACGGATCAAGGTGAAGGCGTTCGGCGTCAACGGGTCCGAGGTCACCACCCGCAGGGGCGAGTCGGACCCGGAGGTCACCTACCCCCGTGTCCCCGGGATCGAGGGCGTCGGCGTGGTCGACGAGGCCGACGAGGACAGCGGGCTGCACCCAGGACAGCAGGTCGCGACCATGATGGGCGGCATGGGCCGCTCCTACGACGGTGCCTACGCCCAGTACGTGACCGTCCCCGCCGGGCAGGTCATCCCGTTCGAGAGCAGCCTGCCGTGGGACGTGGTCGGCGCCCTGCCGGAAATGTTCCAGACCGCGTACGGCTCGCTGACCCGCGGCCTGGACCTGAAGGCCGGGCAGACGCTGCTGATCCGTGGCGGCACCTCCACGGTGGGTCTGAGTGCGGCGACGATGGCCAAGGAGATCGGCGCCACCGTCATCTCCACCACGCGGCACGCCGACCGTGCCGACGAGCTGCGGACGATGGGTGTCGACCACCCGGTCGTGGACGACGGGCGCCTCGCCGAGAAGGTTCGCGATCTCGTGCCGCAGGGTGTCGACGCGGCGCTGGAGCTGGTGGGCTGCACGGCCTTGCCGGACACCTTCGGATGCGTGCGGGTGCACGGCACGGTGTGCTTCACCGGCGCTCTGGCGGGTGGGTGGTCCATCCCCGACTTCACCCCGTTCATGATCCCGAGCGGGGTGCGGCTGACCAGCTACGCGGGCGAGGCCGCCGACCTGCCGTCCGACGTCTTCGCCCGCCAGCTCCAGGCCCTTGCCGAAGGGCGCCTCACGGCCCCCGTCGCGAAGGTCTACCACGGCCTGGAACGGGTCGGTGACGCCCAGGCCGACGTCGAGTCCGGCACCATCCCGGGCAAGCGCGTTGTTGTCCTGAACGACTGAGAGACGAGCCTTCGGGGCGCCGCACTCCGCTCACGGATCGGTCGTCATTGCGCGGGCTGCGAAGGCGACTGGGGTGATGCCGGTGCGGTCGCGGAAGAAGCGGCCGAAGTTCGCGGGATCGGTGAAGCCGAGGTGAGCGGCCACAGCCCGGGCCTCCCACCGGGCGCCTCCCAGCAGGCGCCGGGCTTCGAGCAGCCGCCGCTCGTCGATGAGCTCACGCACCCCTTTGCCGGTGGCGTCCCGGGCGGCGCGGCTGAGGGTGCGGACCGAGCAGCCGAGCAGCTCGGCGTAGTCCGCGGCCCGGTGCAGTTCACGGAAGTGCAGCTCCAGGGCGTCCGCGAACCGTCCGTAGGTGTCACCACGGGCCGTACCGGTCGTCGCCGCAGTCGTGGGGGTGACGCCGGGGGCGTTGGCGAGGCGCAGCAGCAGCGATTCGAGCAGGCTGCGCCGCAGGGCGTGGTGGACATCGAGTGGGCGACGTCCAAGAGCGCGGTGTTCGTCAAGGAGCTGGAGTGCCGTCTGCTGGAGCCAGGCGGCGTCGTCGGGGTGCGGGCTCAGCACGGCGGGGGCCTCGTGCGCGGTGAGCGGGGCCAGGAGGCGGGCGGTGCCGGGTGTCAGTACGTCCGGTTCGAACAGGATGAACGGGCCGCGGGCGGTGCCGGGCGGATGCCAGCACTGTGTATGTCCGGGACGCACCCACAGCCACTGGCCGGGGGCGACGGCCCGCGTGACGTGGTCGACATCGTGCCGCAGCTCGCCCTCGGTGACCGCGATGAGGTAGTGGAAGGTGGCGCGGCCCGGACGGGGCGGGTTCCACGGCCAGTCGTCGTGCTGGACGAAGAAGTCCTCGACGGTGCTCACCTCCAGCCCGTAGGGAGTGCCGACCGGGGGCTGAAAACCGTACAGCGGAACCGAAGCAGGTCCGGCCTGCCCGCCCGGCCTGGGGTGTCGTCTGGCGACCATCACGTGTCCGCAGTCTACTGCCTGATTTGCCGCTTTCACGGAAAGGATGGGGGTGCCGCCGCGACCGCGCGGCGCGCTGTTCGCGTCCCTCGGCGGCCGGCCCGCCACCACCCGAGGAAGGAGACGTTCATGAACGGACCGACCCTGCACAAGACCGCCGCCGACCCTCACACCTACGGCAGCGGCGCGCGGGCGGCCAGGTGAGCGCGGCCGGCGACCGGCTCCAGGAGACCGCCCGCCGGACGGCCCTCGCGCTGCCCGGCGTCAGCAACGGACGCCCCTTCACCCCCCAGCTCGACGTGTACAAGGTCGCCGGCAAGGTGTTCCTGATCGTCACCGACGACCCGGACGAGCAGATCATCACGGTCAAGTGCGACCCCGAACTCGCCCGCGCGCACATGTGCGGCTATGCCTCGGTCACGCCGGGCCGTTACCTCGACAAACGTCACTGGATGTCGATCGGGCCGGGACCCGGCATCACCGAGCGCCTCGTCACCGAGGCGGTCGAGGATTCCTACGACCTGGTCGTTGAACGGCTGCCGCAACGCGACCGTCCCGGGGCCGGGTGAGCGTCGCAAGCTTCCCCGCGAGCGGCTGAGTCGCCCCGCCGGCCCACATGATCGCCCAGCAGCGCCTCAGCTCCGCCATCCTGTGGGGGCCGCCCGAGCCCGTGCGGGCCGGCGGTCGCCGATCCGTCAGCCCTTGAAGGCGCCGTCCATGATCCCGGCGACCATGCGCCTGCCGACGAAGACGAACAACACGAGCAGCGGCAGCGTGGCCAGGAACGAGCCCGACATGGCCAGGCCCAGGTCGACCACATAGTTGTTCTGCAGCGCCTTGATCGCGATCTGGGCGGTGTACATCTCGGGTGACTTCAGGACGATGAACGGCCACAGGAAGTCGTTCCAGGCGGTGACGAACCCGAGCAGCCCCAGCACGAACGCGGCCGGCCGCACCAGCGGGAACGCGATCCGCCAGAAGATCTGCCAGGTGGTCGCCCCGTCGATGCGCGCGGCCTGGAGGATCTCGTCACTGATGGTGGTGGACAGGTGCTGGCGCATCCAGAAGATGCCGAACGCGCTGGCCAGCCCCGGCACGATGAGCGCCTGCAACGTGTCCACCCATCCCAGCGACGAGATGATCATGTATTGCGGGATGACCGCGAGCTGGGTCGGCACGGTCATGGTCAGCACGACGACGAGGAACAGCGCGTTCCGGCCGCGGAAGCGCAGCTTGGCGAAGGCGAACCCGGCGAGCGAGCACAGCACGGCGTGCCCCACGCCGATCGAGCCGGCCACGATGACGCTGTTGATGATCGAGCGGACGAACGGCACGGTCGTGAACACCAGCCCGGCCAGGTGGAAGAAGTTCCCGCCGGGGATGATCTCCGGCGGCATCCGGGTGGCGGCCGCGGTGTCCGTCGTGGCCACCACGAACATCCAGTACAGCGGGAACACGCAGGCCAGCGTGGCCACCGCGAGCAGCAGATAGGTCCACCAGCGGACCCTGTCGGCCTTCTTCATCCTCGCTCCGGGCGGATTCGCGTGGACAGGACATAGTTGAGCGACGCGATGGCGATGATCAGTACGAACAGGGCCACGCCGATGGCGGAGCCGTAGCCGAACTGGAACTGGCCGAAGCCCTGCTCGTACAGGAAGAGCGTGAGCGTCTGGCACTGCCGGGCGGACCCGCAGGTCAGCGGCGAGGTGGTGGTGACGAGCAGCGGCTCGGTGAAGATCTGCAGGCCGCCGATGGTGGAGGTGACGATCGTGAACACGATGACCGGGCGCAGCGACGGGATGGAGATGTGCCGGAACTGTTTCCAGGCGCCCGCGCCGTCCACCGCCGCGGCCTCGTAGATCGTCCGCGGAACGGCCTGCAGCGAGGCCAGGTAGAGCAGGGTGGTGTAGCCGAACCAGCGCCAGGCCACCATCACGGCGATCATGGCGTGGCTCCCCCACCCCGACTGCAGGAAGTTGATCGGCCCGACGCCGACGAGCCCGAGCAACCAGTTGAGCAGGCCGTAGTCGCGATCGAACATCTGGGCGAAGACGATCGTGGTGGCCGCCACCGAGGTGATGTACGGCACCAGCATCGACATCCGCCAGAACAGCGCGAGCCGCAGCCGCGCATGGTTGAGCAGGTGCGCCAGCAGGAGCGCGACCAGGAGCTGCGGCACGGTGGACAGCAGCCAGATGCTGATCGTGTTCCAGGCGGCGTTCCAGAACCGGGTGTCGCCCAGCAGCCGGTTGAAGTTGTCGAAGCCGACGAAGACGTGCTCGCCGATGGGGTTCCAGTCGAACAGCGCGACGTAGAACGTGAACAGCAGCGGGACGAGGCCGAAGATCGCGAAGATGAGGAAGAACGGGGCGATGTAGGCGTACGGCGCCAGCCGCTCGGACCAGTTCTGCCGCACCTGCGTCTCGGACTCGGGCCGTGCCTGCGGCGGGCTGACCGTCGTCGTCACGTCACTTGCCGATCGAGGTCTTGATGTTGGCCAGTGCCGTGTCCCACGCCTTGGCCGGATCGCCCTTGCCCTGTTCGACGTTGGTGATCGCGTTCAGGAACTCCTGGCCGATGGCGGCGCTGTCCGGGCCGATGAGGAAGGGCTTGAGCCCGAGCAGCGACTCGGTGTAGATCTTCCCGGTCGGCGCGTCGGAGAAGAACGGGTCCTTGCGGCCGAGGAGCTTCGGGTCCTGGTAGGCGGACGGGGTGGTGGGCAACGCGCCGGAGTCGACGAAATGATCGAGCTGGCCCTGCGGCGACTGGGTCTTGGAGATGTAGTCCCAGGCCGCCTTGGGGTTGGCCGCGCCCTTGGGAATGGCCAGGTAGCTGCCGCCCCAGTTGCCGGCGCCGCCGGGGATCTTGGCGACGTCCCACTTGCCCTTGGTGTCGGGGGCGTTGTTGCGGATCTGTTCGAGTAACCACGACGGCGCGGAGATGACGGCGTAGTCGCCCTTGCTCATCGCCGCGCTCCAGCCGTCCTCGAAGGAGCTCAGCCTGGCGGTGATCCCGGACTGCGCCGTCTTGATCGCCAGGTCGAACGCCGTCTTGACCTGAGGGCTGGTGGCGTAGACGACATTGCCGGAGGGGTCGTAGTACTTCTGCGGCCCCTGGTTGACGGCCTGGTAGAAGACGCTGGTGGCGGCGTTGTCGACGAACGCCTTGCCGGTCGCGGCGGTGTACTTCTTGCCGGTCTCGATGAAGGCGTCCCAGGTCGGCCAGAGCTTGCTCACCTCGTCCCGGTCGGTGGGCAGGCCGGCCTGCTTGAACAGGTCGGTCCGGTAGGCGACGGCCATGCCGCCGACGTCGGTGGGAATGCCGATGATCTCGCCGGACCTGGCCGTGGACTGGCTGATCACCCAGTCCAGGTAGTCGCTCTTGATCTTGTCGGCGCCGTACTGGCGCAGGTCCTGGAAGTTCTGCGGCTGCTGGACGAACTTGGGCAGGTCATCCCCCTGGATGAGCACCAGGTCGGGCACCTTGCCCCCGGCCAGCGCCGTGGTGAGCGCCTGCGCGGTCTCCGTCGAGCCGCCCACCTCGGTGAGCTTCACCTGCACGCCCGGATTGGCCTTCTGATAGTCGTCGACGGACTTCTTCTGGTTGATGCCGCTGAACGACCAGAACTCGAACGACTTGCCGTCGCCCGAGGGCTGGGCCGAGCCGCCACCGCCTCCGCAGGCGGCGGTCAGGGCGAGAGCCGCGGCGAGCACGACCGGGGTGGTTCTACGGAGCTTCACGGGTGATCTCCCCCTGGAGGTCGGGAGCGGCGGGAGGGGACAGGCGACACGATTCCGAAACTTTTTCGTAATAGTTTCGATCGTTGCTGCCGGACCATATTCGCGAAGCTCGAAACTCGTCAAGAACCTCCGTGCAAGTACGCCGTAACGTGAAAGGCCGAGGACCCGAACCCGGGTCAGGACCGCGGGACGGGGCCCGTCGAGTCGCGGACGCTGAGGGTGGTCGCCAGCTGGAGGTGCCGGGAGGCGGGCTGGACGCCGTCGGCCATGCCGAGGACGGTCTCGACGGCCATCCGGCCCATGCCGACCAGAGGCTGCCGGACGGAGGTGAGCCTGGGCGTGGTCCACTCGGTCTGCGGCGTGTCGTCGAAACCGGTGACCGACAGCTCCCCAGGCACGGAGATGCCGAAGTCCTTCGCCGCGGCGAGGACCCCGACGGCGATCTCGTCGTTTCCGGCGACGATCGCGGTCGGACGCTCGTCGAGCGCGAGGAGGTCGCGCCCGTGCCGATGCCCCGCCTCGACGGAGAAGGCCTCATGGCGGATCAGCGCGCCGTCCGGCGCGATGCCGGCCGAGCTGAGCGCGGCCTGGTAGCCGTGGAAGCGCTCCAGCGAGGGGGCGGAGCCGAGCGGGCCGCCGATCCAGCCGATCCTGCGGTGGCCGAGCTTGATGACGTGCTCGGTCGCCGAGCGGCCGCCCGCCCAGTTCGTGGAGCCGATGCTGACGAGGTCCGACTCGGAGGTGTCGATCGGGTCGATCGACACGATGGGGACCATGAGCTCCTCCGCGGCCAGCAGCAACGAGCCTGGTACGGCGACGGCGAGCGCGATGATGCCGACGACGCCGGACGCCTTCTCCCTCTCCATCCAGGCGCGGGCCGCCGTGGGGCTCGTGGCGGCCGCCCCGTCGGACGGCAGGCGGAGGAGCAGCTCGGCCTGCGCGGCGGTCGCGGCCACGAGGATGCCTTGAAGCACCGTCCCGGCGTAACGGGACTCCACGATGTCGAGCACGGTGACGAGGGTGCGGCCCCGGGTCTGCTCGTGCCGCGCCGCGGTCGGCATGTAGCCGATCTCGGCCATGGCCTCCAGGACGAGCTCGCGCGTCCTCGGCCCGACGTCGCTGCGGCCGTTGAGCACCTTCGAAGCGGTCGCCAGGGAGACTCCGGCCATCCGGGCGACATCCGCCAACGTGACGCGCTCAGAACGACCTCGCGATCGCATGAGGATTCCCTCCTGGGGCTCGAAACTCTTTCGAACCTACCACGCACCCCTTTTTCTCCAGTTGCATGCGTTGACACGGCACAGATGTGGCACCTACTGTCCTCGCAGCACCGAATAAGTTGCGAAATATTTTCGGAACTCAACGCGAGGGTTGAGACCATGGACGCTTGCAGATCCTCGATCCGCATCGACGGCGAGGCATGCGACGAGAGCGTGCTCCCGCACGTCTGGAGCCGGTGTGTCGGCGCCGGGCGGGCCAACGAGGCGCTGCGCGCGGACTGGCAGCGGCAGTTCGCTGAAGCGGTCGCTGCCGCCGGATTCCGGTATGTCCGTTTTCACGGCATCTTTCATGACGACATGTTCGTGTACCGGGAGCGGTACGGCGGCGGTTTCGGCGAGGACGCGGCCCTCGCCGCGCCCGTGTACACGTTCAGTTACGTCGACAAGGTGTTCGACTTCATCCTGGAGTGCGGGGCCCGCCCGTTCGTCGAGCTGGGCTTCATGCCGCGCGATCTGGCGACGGTGACCGAGACGCTGTTCTGGTGGGGCGCTCACTGCAGCCCGCCCAAAGACGCGGCGCGCTGGGTCGAGCTGGTGACGAGGTCGATCGAGCACTGGATCGACCGGTACGGCCTCGACGAGGTGCGGGAGTGGCGCTTCGAGGTGTGGAACGAGCCGAACCTCGTCCCGCATTTTTGGACCGGGACGAAGACCGAGTACTTCGAGCTCTACGAGCAGACCGTACGGGCGATCAAGAAGATCGATCCCGCGTTGCGGGTGGGCGGGCCCGCGACGAGTGTCTTCGTTCCCGACGACCGCTACAAGGGCGAGACCGAGGACCGCTCCGCGATGCTCGCGACGGCCACCGCCGCCGACGTGGACGCGCTCGACTGGCGCCCGGTGTGGATCGAGGACTTCATCTCCTGGTGCGCGGAGCGCGAACTGCCGATCGACTTCATCTCGACCCACACCTACCCCACGGACTACGCCTTCGGCGCCGACGGCGAGGCGGTGCAGATCACCCGGTACGCCGACGCGACCTTCGACGACCTGACCCTGCTCGGCGAGCTCGTGAAGGACAGCGCGTATCCCGACGCGGAGATCCACGTCACCGAGTGGTCGACGTCGCCGTCGGCCCGCGACTTCATGCACGACACGCTGTTCGCGGCGACCTACATCACCCGGTCGTACCTGAAGTGCGCCACCCTCGCCGACTCGATCTCCTACTGGGCCTTCACCGACGTCTTCGAGGAGGGCGGCGCCGGGATCGGCCCGTTCCACGGCGGGTTCGGCCTGGTGAACGAGGCCGGCATCCACAAACCGGCCTTCCACGCGTTCACGATGCTCGGACGGCTCGGCGACCGGCTGCTGCTCGCCACGCCCGACGGTGTCGTGACCCGGGACAGCCGGACGTCGGCCGTGTCGGCGGTGTTCTTCAACTACCCCGAGGACATGGCCTTGAGAGGTCTCAGGTCGCAGAGCTCCTACGCCGCGACCCGCGCGCTGGCCGAAGTGGGGCCGAGCCGCAGGATCCGCCACGCGATCGGCGGCTTGGAGCCCGGCACCACCTTCCTCGTCGAGATCATGGACTGGGAACACGGGAACGCGGCCGAGGCCTGGTACCGGCTCGGCTCTCCCCTCAACCCGTCCCGCGCCGAGAGCGAGCACCTGCGCAGGGTCGGGGACTCGCTCCTCAGGTTCACGCTGACCGTGTCCGGCACCGGCGTTCTGGACCTCGACGTCGAGCTCGCCCCCTGGGGCGTGATGTCGCTGAGGCAGTCGTCCTGACGCTCACGCGCCAGACAGGTCAGCGCAGGCCCCCGTTGGCGCGCTCGAACATGAGCCTGCGTGAACATGATCCTGCTCGCATCGCCGCCCAGGGCCCGCAGCGCATTGCCCTCCGCGCAGAAGACGTTGCATCCCGGGACAGCCTGCGACCAGCCCGCCTGCGCCGACTCGACCTTCACGATCGCCGCCTTGTTCCCGGCGGTCCCGGCATATCGCCTTGACCTGGAGCGCGCTCCAGTTCCTAGCCTCGGTCCCACCGGGGATCGACGACAGGAGAACTAGCGTGAGGACCGTACAACTCGGCCGTACCGGCGAACAGGTCAGCCGGCTCGCCCTGGGCTGCATGATCATGGGCACCGTCACGCCGGAGGACGAAGCCGTCACGATGCTGGACCGGTACGCGGAGGCCGGCGGCACCTTCCTGGACACCGCCGACTGCTACGCCTGGTGGGAGCGCCGGGGCAGTCATGGAGGAGAGAGCGAGGAGCTGATCGGCCGCTGGCTGGCGAGGTCCGGCCGGCGCGACCAGATGTTCCTGGCCACCAAGGGCAGCGCGGTCGTACGGGACCTGGACGCGGTCTGGGCCGGCGGCCGTCCGGACTGGGACGTCGCCTACCGCACCTTCGTCGGGGCCGGGGCGAAGACGTTGCGCGAGGCGATCGACGGCAGCCTGCGCCGGCTCGGCACCGATCACGTAGATCTCTACTACGTGCACGTCGACGACCGGGCCACGCCCCTGGAGGAGACGCTGGAGGCGCTCGCCGGCATCGTCCAGGCCGGGAAGGCCCGCTACATCGGCTGGTCCAACGTACGGACGTGGCGGCTGGAGCGCATCCGGCAATTGTGCGCCCAGCACGGGTGGCCGGCGCCGGTCGCGCTCCAGCAGCAGCACTCCTACCTGCGGCGCCGTGCCGGGCTACGGCACGCGTCCATCGTGGACGACGAGCAGCTCGACTACCTGGAGACGCACGACGACCTGACCCTGGTCGCGTACTCCCCGATCCTCAAGGGCATCTACGACGACCCGGGCAAGCGGCGGGGCCACGGGGCGATGGACCCGTACCAGGGCCCGGACGCCGAGGCCCGGCTCGCGGTGGTCGCCGAGGTGGCCGCGGAGGTCGGCGTCACCCCGAACGCGCTGGTCCTGGCGTGGCTGATGCACCAGAGCTCGCCGGCGATCGTGCCGCTGATCGGGCCCCGCACCCTCCAGCAGTACGAGGCCGCGCTCCCGGCGCTCGACGTCAAACTCACGGACGAGCAGCTCAGCCGGCTTGACGCGGCCGGCGCCTGACGCGGCATGGCCCCGAGGCGGCGGGGTCAGGCGCCGTAGCTGATCTCGGCCCGGCGGTTCTTCCCCCGGCCTGCCAGCCTTTGCTGCTCACCCCCGGCGTCGTGGTGGCCCTGTCCCTCGACGCCGGCGACTTCTTCGACCACCTCCGCGACGAGCAAGGGTTCGCCGAACAGCTGGGCCGGCCTCACGACGATGGCCTCCAAGGATGAGCGTGCCGACGCCGACCGCGACGAGCCGTACCACCGCGCCATTCAGGACGCCGCATCGCCGCCGCCGGGGCCCGGCACAACGCCTGCCTGACGAACCGCAGGCGATGGGACAGCAGGTCAGCGAATTTTGGTGGTCACGGTGGAGGGCGCCGGCGCTTTGATCGACACCTTGCTGCCCCACCCGGTGTAGCGGGTGTCCACGGTGGTGGTGTAGATGGTGCCGTCCTCTGTCAGCGCGTAGGTGGATGTCACCCGGTTGACCAGGCCCGCCGAGGACAGGGTGAGCGTGTAGGAGATCTTCACACCGTCGTGCTCGTTGCCGAGTCTGGCGGCGGACACCCAGGTCGAGACCGCCTTGAGCTCCTTGAGGGTGATCGAGCCGGAGACGGTGTTGCCTTTGGTCGTGCCGTTCTTGAGCAGCCGGGCCAGCGTCTTCGTCTCGGCCGGGTTGATGAACTGCGACCACGAGTCGGGCATGCCGCGGTTCTTTTCCTTGAACCAGGTCTTGCCCTCGGGCAGCAGGCCGCCGATCACGCCGCCGGAATAGTAACCAGTCTTGCCGATGCCGATGACGCGTTGCTCTTCGTCGCCGTCCTTCCTGGTGATGTCGAAGGCGGCGACGCCCTTCTTGCCGAACTGGAAGGCGCCCTTGAGGTCGCGGGCGCCCCGCTCGTCGGTGCCGTCCTTCCACGTGACGCTGCCGGTGTACCGCACGCCGTGCCCGGGCACGATCGTCGCTTTCAGGGCCTTGACCGGGTCCTTGGGTGCCGCGTGCGCGGGCAGCGCGGGTAGCGCGGGTACGGTCAGCGCGGCGAGGGCCGCGATGGCGAGGAGTGCTTTCTTCATGGCAGGTGATCATGCCCGACAGGGGCGACAACCTGGAGCCCTGGATCATCCGCGACCGCGCATCGTTATCCCGATGATGCGGGGGAGTGTCCGAGGACCCGCTGTCTGGCGACCGCCCCCGCCGCGGAACGCCGAAGCCGGACGAAATACGGCACCTCGGCTGCCCGAGTCGGCTCCACGAGCTCAGCCCGCGGCCTCGCTCGGCTCGACCACGCAGGATCGATACGCGGCCGGAGGTACCTCACCGCGTGCCGGTGGCGAGGCCCGTCCAGGGCCATGTCGACCAGGACCTCCGTCGCCAGGTTCGGTTGGACTTGGGTGTAGGTGATGGGGCCGCGGCCACGGGTGCCCGGCGTCGGCGGGAGTGAGCAGCGGCGCGATCTCAGCCGCGGCCTGCTTGGACAGCTGGGTGGTACGGCCGACGACCCGGAGCCGCCCGCCGGCGCCGTACCGGCCGAGCAGCAAGCCGGTCGAGCGCCGTAGCGAGCCGACGTATCCGCCGACAACAGGGTCCGAGCTGGTCCTGCGTTTGACCTTGAGCCAGCCTCGGACGCCGTAGTCGTACGTGGAGCGGGTCGGCTTGCAGACCAAACCCTCGACTCCGGCCACGTGCAAGGTCTCGAGCTTCGTCGGTGGTGTGCATACTCCAAGCGAGTACGGCAGGCCCGTCACGTCCCGGCCGCGCACGCGGAGCACATCGAACACGGCGAAGTGAGCCGGCTCGGCCCTGCGTTCCCGGTCAGCCTGTCTGGACCTGATTCTTCGGAGGGACCGTCACGCGGACCTTGCCGCCCCAGCCTGAGTAACGGGTCTCGATGGTGATGATGTCGTCGTTGACCAGGCTCTCCACCCAGTGCTCCTTGGCCGGGTGGGAGGTGATGAGCCGCTGGGGCAGGCCGTTCGTCCCCAGGGTGAGCTCGTACTGCAGCGTGCCGTCCTTGGGCTTGACGAGCGTGGCGGCACGGTACCAGGGTGACGCCTTCCACAGGGCGGTCTCTCCAACCGTGCCCTTGTAGGTCCGGCCCGACCGCTCGCCGTGCTTGATGAGGACCTGCAGCGTCGCGGGCTCGGCCGCGTTCACGTGCTGGCTGTACATGCCGCTCACCCCGCCGGGCATGGTGCGCTTGAGCTTGATCCAGCTCTTGCCCTTCTGCGTCGCACCGTACAGCTTGGCGCCCTTGGTGTAGCTGTACCTGCCGACGGTGATCGTGCGTTCGTCACCCAGCAGGTTGTCGATGACGTTGAAGACGGGGCCTTCGTGCGGGATGTACGTACTGCGCAGATCGGCGGCGGCGACGGTTCCCGTGCCGCCCTTGACGGGCTTGCCGTACTGCAGCACTCCGGTGCGCCGCAGGAAGACCGACTTGCCCTCCATGTCCACGTACGACGTCACGTCCGTGACCTTGACCCCCTGCCCGGCGATCACCCGGCTCTTGAGCGCCTTCACCGGGTCGGCGGGCGCGGCGGCGGCGGGGGCGGCCGCGGCGGTCAGGACGACGGCACCGGCGAGCCCGGCGATCAAGCGCTGCAACGGATTCCTCCTCAACGGGACAGGCCGGAGAATCCTCACACATCTTGATCACGCCTCGGCAACGGGGATGCTGGTGGAAGAGCGCTTCGTCGACATTTTGCTTCTTGCCGTTATCGGCTGGATCCGCCATTGCGTCACCGCCTCGGGGAGCTCCGAGCGCAGCTGATCCCGGTCGGCCCGGCCGTCGCGGCCGGCCCGGCGATCACGACGTGACGCGACGGAACATCACGGTTCGGCACCCGCCATACCAACTCGCTGCGTACAGCACTTGAGCAAGGCGCTCGCCACACCATGCCGGGGACGCCATCCCACGTGCCTGACAAGATCATCTCGCTTTGACCTGCAAGAAGATCAGGCGAACCCAAGATGACGCCGGAATCAGGTCACTTCCGGTTCCGGTGGACGATCTCCTTGCGGCCCTTGCCGGGATACGCCATGATCAGCAGCCGCTGCCCACTCTGCGCCTCGCCCTTCCAGGGGAACCAGGCGTAGTGCACACGGATGCGGTAGTGCCCCTTGCGCCCGTTGAGGGCGAGGTTGGGCAGCTCGGTGCCGCTGAGGCTGTCGTAGAGCACGATCTCGCCGCCCGGGCTGTAGTAGCCGACCTCGACCACCTTGTCCCAGCCCTTGGTCTCGACGGGCGGACGGCGGGTGTAGGTCTCCAGGGTGACGCAGAGGTCGAAGTCGGAGTGCGTCACGACGGCCAGGACGCCGCGCGTGGAGGAGACCAGCCCGTTGCCGGGGTCCATGTCCGGCTCGGTCTCCTCCTCTCCTTCCCCCTCGTACGTCTGCAGCACCCCGTAGTCGGTCCACTGCGGCTCCTTCATCCGGATCGCCCGGGCCGGCTTGATGCGCGGACGGTGGCGCGGCGTGGCGTCGCACATGGCTTGGGAATCGGCCTGCATCGCCGCGATCTCCTGGTCCTGCTTGGTCTTCGCGGCCTGGACGATGGTGGTGGCGCTGGGACAGATGCCGGCCAGAGGATAGGTGAGGGACGCGCGGTCGATCTTCAGCCGGGCCAGCTCCCGCGGGTCGTTGCGGGTGTGGACGCCGCACAGGCGGCGCCCGTAGGCGAGCACGACCTGGTCGGGCGCGGTGCCGGGGAACACGTGCAGGCCCTGTGCGCCGTACTCGCCGCGCAAAGAGCACACGAACTTCTGCTCGGCCGTCAGCTCGCGCGGCTCCACCTCGCCCATGTCGATCTCCCACGGCTCGGGCATGTCGCAGTCCGTGACAGGGCCGCGGGCCATGTCCGCTGCGGGCAGCAGGCACAGAGCCACGACCGAGGCGAGCCCGCCAGCAGGACATGGTGGCGGACACGGCCGGCGGGCGGGGCGGCGTACAGGAGGAGCAGGATCAGGCCGGAGGCGGTGAGCGCGAGGGCGTACCAGAGCGGGGAGAGGCCGGGGGAGAGGAGCTGGGAGCCCTCGTAGGGGACGGTGGCGCCCGGCGCGACGTAGAGGCTTTCCGGGTAAAGCCACAGCTCCCCGAAGAAAGTGGAGTGCTCAGAGGTGAACGCGCTCACGGCGCCGGCCCCGCCCAGCAGGAACAGGCTCAGCGTCGTAGCGCGCAGTAACGTGCGCGTCCGCCGCCGCACGGCGACCAGGATCAGCACCGCCGGCGCGCCCACGCCGACGAGGAGGTCGAGCGCGAACCAGTACGCGGTGGCCTCCGACCCGGTGTACTCGCGTACCACGTCGCTCAGCATGTTCTTCGGCCCGAGCCAGAACGGCACTCCCTGCGCGAGGTTGACGGCCGCGGGGACCAGCGGGAGCACGATCGCCACGACCGGCAGCGGCCACCACCTGGCGCGCGCCCGCACGGGCTCCGTCCGGGGCGCGGGAGGCTGGAGCGTGCCCAGGTCATGTGCGGACCGCGCCCACCAGACCAGCGAGAAGACCGAAACCGCGCCCAGGAGCGAGGGCATCAGCAGCTTCCACGGCACCGCCTCCGAGCCGCCGAACGCCACGATCGACACCGAACCGGACGAAAGGAGCGAGAAGAAGACCGCGATCACGCCGACCCGTACCGTCGCGCCGCTCCAACGCGGATCCCGCGCCTGCGCCACCAACAGCGACACCAGCCACAACGACCACAGGATGTCCAGCGCCCAGGTCCAGTTCTGCCCGGCGAAGAGGTAGTTGCCCGACTGGTACGCGATGGTGGTGACGACGTCGTGCACCACGCTGAGCGTGCCGGTCACGAGCATGAGCACCCGCGGCCATCGGCGGGTGGTCCCCGACAGCACGCGGAAGAACAGCCATATCACCACGAGCTGGATCACATCGGCGACCAGCGACATCCACCACAGGTAGGGGATGGGCAGTTGCCAGGTCAGGACGTACACGACCATGGCGTAGAGACCGACCCGCAGCAGTCGCACCTCGCGGCCGTTCCGCGCCGGTTCCCCACGCAGCCACCCGCGCGACACCTCCCGGTACGCCCACGCCTGCACCGCGGCGATCGGAACCAGCAGGGCGGGCAGCCACGGCCACGCCCGGATCTGGTCCGCCGTGTAGCCGTTCGGGTCCGCGACGACTCTCCACAGAGGGACGAGGTCGCCGGTGATCAGCCCGACGACGGCAAGGGCGATCACGGCGGCCAAGTAGAGGGCCGCGAAGCCGGCGGCGAGCCGGCCGAAGCGATGGCGGCGCATGAGGCACTCCGGGAGGGGGATGAGGAAAGCGCCCAACCCTACTGATCGCCGGCCAAGTGGATCAAGCGACAACTACCGCAGATCCTCGGCCGACCGCTCCGGTACCTCCACTGTCGGAAGGGCCCGATGCCAGTGGTCTCCGTCCAGCACGCCACCGCCTTTGCGCGCTGTTCGCTGAAGACCGAAGACGGAGGCGGGACGATCGGCAAACCTCGGCCCCGTCCTCAAAGGGCTGGGGCCGATCGCCGCCCGGTCGCCTCTCAGCCATCGGGCATGGGCAAAGGCGGAGACCGTGGCCCACCCCGGCTCAGCCTCCATCACGTACTGCGGAGCCAGGCGCGGCTGCACCTCATGCCCTCGGACAGAAGAGGGGCGGCCCGGCGGACCCGGGCCGGGTGGCGGCCGCGCTGGGCGTGCCGGAGTTCATCGACCAGATCACGCGGCGCTATAAACGCGAGCGGGGCACGCCGAGCTGGGCGGGTCAATGCTTTCCTGCGACCGTTTGACGACGTCGAAGCGGCTCATGACGAGGTGCACCCGTCTCACCTGCACAGGCCGACAAGGTTCTGATCCATCTCCCCGCAACGGTTGACCTGTTCGCCGTCCCTGCCACCATCGTGATATCGTTCCAATCTAGATAATCTGCAACGGAATGATTACGGAGAAGATCACATCGATGGCAGATGTGGTCGCACATGATCTCAGGGACTGTCGAACAGAAGGGTGAGTCTGTGTCAGTGGCTTTCAACGAGGAGACCCGCAAGCTGCTGGAGGGGACGAACTTCGCCACCGTCGCGACACTCGGCCCGGACGGCGCACCGCAGACCTCGGTGGTCTGGATCGAGCGGGACGGAGACACGGTGCTGTTCTCCACCACGGCAGGACGACAGAAGGCGAAGAACCTCGCACGTGACCCACGGATCAGCCTCACGGTCTACGACACCGAGAACCCGTACCGCTCAGTGGACATCCGCGGCACCGCCGAGCTCATCGAGGACAGGGAGAAGGCCCTGCCGCGGAGGCTCTCGCAGAAGTACCTCGGCGAGGACCCTCCGCCGGAGCCGGAAGAGATGCTTCGGCTGATCGTTCGGGTGGTCCCACGGAAGATCACCGGCTTCGTCCGGTAGGAATGCCTTACCGCACGGCGGCCCGCGGCACCGTGCTGGATCGCGGACGCCCGCTTCAGCCGCCGCGCCCCGCCGCCGGACTGGCGGAATGGCCGAAGCGTTGCCGTCGGTCGCTGAGGTCCGGTGTGCGGGTCCCTGCAGTGAGAAGTCGCAGTGCGTCGGATGAGGACTGGTCGTGGGCTGTGTAGATCTCAAGCCGATGGTCGGGACTGTCGGGTTGAAGCCAGACCTGGTAGCCGACGTCGAGGTTCCCGACGGTAGGGTGGCGCAGCAGTTTGACTCCTGCAGTGCAGTCGCCGACATGGCCGGCCGCCCACAGCGCCACGAAGTCGCGGCTTCGCATGGTCAGCTCGCCGATGAGTTCGGCGAGGCGCGCGTCGTGGGGGTGACGGCCGCTGACCAGGCGCAGGTAGGCGACGTGGGTCTTGGCGAGGTCGTCCCAGTTGCGGTGCAGTTCCCGTGCGTGGGGGTCGAGGAAGAACCAGCGTGACAGTGAAGGGCGGGCGGCGGCGTTGCCGGGCGCCGAGACGTCGAGGTGGGGTGTGAGCAGGGCGTGCCCGGCGCGGTTCCAGGCGAGCACGTCATTGCGTCGGCCGAGTACGAGAGCGGGCGTGCTGTCAGCGAGCGAGTCGAGGAGGGCGAGCACACGGGGATGGGCATGTTCCCGCTGTGCGCGGATCAGAGTGGTCAGGGGGCGTCGGCGGGCCAGGTTATGCAGGTGAACGGTCTCGGTCGCGTCCAGGCGCAGGACTCTGGCCAGGGCATCGAGGACCTGCTCCGAGGCGCGGTCGGCCTGGTCCTGTTCCAGGCGGGTGTAGTAGCTGATGCTGATGCCGGCCAGATGAGCGAGTTCCTCGCGTCGCAGCCCGGGCACGCGGCGGATCGTGCCGTAGTCGGCGATGCCCGCCTGCGCCGGTGTCAGCCGGTCGCGGCGGCTGCGTAGGAAGGCGCCGAGGCTCTGTCGTTCCACGATCCGATGGTAGGCACCGGTTCCGGGCGGGTGCCTGCCCCTGCCGGTGGTACCCACGGCAGTGATCTGGCCCGCCCAGATCGCCCGGCCACAGTGTGGAGCTCATGAATCAGGAGATGAGAACACCCTCTGTGGTCGAAGGCCGGCAGGGACCGGCCGGCTCCGCGCGGCGGGGCTCGTCGTGGGGGCTTGTGGCCTTGGCCGTCAGCGCGTTCGCGATCGGCACGACGGAGTTCATGACGAACGGCCTGCTCCTCACGCTCGCGGACGAGCTCGCCGTGCCCGTGGCGACAACCGGGCTCCTGACCACCGGCTATGCGGCCGGGATCGTGGTGGGCGGCCCGGTCCTGGCGGCCCTGACCCTGCGTACGCCGCGCAAGCGGCTTCTCATGACCCTGATGGTGATCTTCATTCTGGGTAACCTCGTCTGTGCGCTCGCGCCGTTCTTCGGCATCCTTGTGGCCGGGCGGTTCGTCTCGGCGATCAGCCATGGCGCCTTTTTCGGCGCCGCCTCGGTGGTCGCGGCGTCCCTTGTGCCGGCGGGGCGCAGGGCTGCGGCGATCGCGTTGTTGTTCACCGGCCTGACGCTGGCCAACGTGCTCGGGATGCCGCTGGGCACCTTCGTCGGCCAGCAGTTCGGCTGGCGTGAATCGTTCGCTCTGGTGGTCGTGCTCGGCTTCGTCGGACTTGCCGGCATCGTCGTCCTCTACGGGGCCGGCCTGGTGATCGGGACCTGGTCAGGAGGGCGCGCCGCCGACCGGTACCCGATCGCGACCATCGCGGTGCTGCTCGTGCTCCTCATCGCCGCGTTGATCACGCAATCGTTGCTGGCCGGGTTCCCGGCCCTTACTGCGGTGTTGCTGTTCGTCGTCGGTGCCGCCGGATTCGGGCTCATCCCGCCGTTGCAGAACCGGGTCCTGACGGTGGCGGGAAGCGCGTCGACCATGATTTCGACCGCGAACATCGCAGCCTTCAACCTGGGGGCGGTCCTGGGCAGCCTCGCCGGCCTCGTCATCTTCGCCGTCACCGCACGAGCACGATCGTCGCGGCAGCCCGAGACCGTTTCACGCCGTACCTGACCAACGGGCCGGCCGCTCAGGGCCTGTTCCGGCGGGTGATCCTGCAGAGCGGCGCGGGGAACCTCGTGCAGACGCCCGAGACGGCAAGGCACGTCTTGAGCCAGGTGAACAGGAAGTGCCGCAGGCGGTGGGGTGGCATGTTGTGCTGCAGTCCGGCTTCGGCGGCGTAACGGGCGAGCATGGCGCGTACGCCGCGGGTGGAGTACGGCTTCTTCCACGATGACTCGAGCAAGAAGGCCGCCCCTTTACGTCGACCTGGACGCTCTGGTGGGTGGCGTCGCGCGCCAGTCTGCCTCGCCGAAGAGCGGGCGCCCTGAGTCGGGGGTCAGAGTGTGGCGGAACGGAAAAACGTCGACTGGGTCCCGTTCCCGCGTCTCATCGCCACGCAGGTCAGGCTGCTTTCCATGTCATCGGGTGAGCTCCTCCGCGGCTGCGGATTCGGCTGTGGGAGCCGGCCGGTTCTTCATGGTCAGGGCCAGGAGGATTGCGCCGGCGGTGAATACGGCTGCGGCGGTGAAGGCCGCGGTGACTCCCTCGGTGAGGACCTGGTGGGCCGGTCCACGCGAGGTGCGCGTGGCTGCGCCGAACACCGTGACGAGGATGGCCAGCCCCAGCGCACCACCGATCTGCTGCATGACATTGAGCAGGCCCGAGGCGGCACCGGCATCCTCGGCTGGGATCCCGGAGGACAACACGGTGGTGGCTCCTACCAGCAAGATGCCCATGCCAAGACCGGCGATCATCATGGGGCCGAGCAGCGCCGTGGCGTAGTCGGTCTGGGGCGTCAGCTGCGTCATCCACAGGAGGGCCAGGCTGATCGCCCCGGCACCGACGGCAATCAGCGTCTTGGCACCCAGGCGGGGCAGCAGCCGGGCCGCCATACCGGAGGACGCAAGGATCATGAGGGCCAGCGGCACGAAGGCGAATCCCGCCTGCAGGGGGCTGTACCCGCGGACCTGCTGCAGGAACTGGGTGAGAAAGAAGAACATGCCGTTGCCCGCGGCCAGGACGAACAGCAGCACAACATAGCCGTTGGCGCGGTTGCGGTCAGCGAACAGCCGCAGCGGGACGATCGGCTGCCGGGCCCGGGACTCGACGGCCACGAACAGGACCAGCAGGAGGGCGGCCAGGCCGAGCGCGCCGAACGTGACCACGTCACCGAAGCCCTGCTCAGCGGCGCGGATGAAGCCGTAGACGAGCGCGGTCATGCCAAGCGTCGAGGTCAGCGAACCCGCCAGATCGAAGCGGCCCGGGTGGCGATCGGTCTCGGTGATGAACAGCGGGGCCAGGATCAGCAGGACGATGCCGATCGGCACGTTGATGAACAGCACCCACCGCCAGGAGATCCAGTCGGTGAGCATGCCGCCGGCGATGAGGCCGATCGCGGCGCCGGAACCGGAGACCGCCGCATAAGCCCCCAGTGCCCGAGCCCTGCGTGCAGGGTCCGGAAAGCCTACGGTGATGAGGGCGAGCACGGTCGGTGCGGCAATGGCGGCGCCGATCCCCTGACCGGCACGGGCCGCCAGCAGCATCCCAGCCGATGTGGCCAGCCCTCCGGCGAGTGAGGCGGCGGTGAAGATGACCACCCCGCCGATGAGAGCCCGCCGTTGGCCGACGATGTCGCCCATGCGACCGCCGAGCAGCAGCAGACCGCCGAAGGCCAGCATGTAGGCATTGAGCATCCAGGACAGGCCGGCCGCAGAGAAGCCGAGGTCGTGCTGGATGTCGGGAAGGGCGATGTTCACCACGTTGGTGTCCAGGATGAACATCGTCTGACAGATCAACACGATGGCGAGCACCAGGCCGGGGTGGCGCTGCTGCCGGGCGGCACCGGCGGGCCCGGATCCCGCTCTTGCCACGTACGTGCTGTGCTCGGTCATGGCACTCCTCAGAAGGGAACCCAAAGAAACGAGGAAGCTCCTCGGTTACGGTGAGCTAAGATATGAGGAGGCTCCTCGTTTTGGCAAATGTGTGGAGGGTTCCCGTGGCGGATCGATCGACGCAGGCCCGGCCCGTAGGGCGCAAAGATGCGCGACGCAATTACGAGCGGCTCCTGACGACCGCCCGGACGGCTTTCGCCGAGCACGGCGTCGGCGCCTCCTTGAACGACATCGCGCGCACCGCCGGCGTCGGCAACGTGACCCTCTACCGGCACTTCCCGACCCGCCAGGCACTACTGGAGGCGTTGCTGGGCGAAAGCCTGCGCGGCCTGAAAGCCCGCTCAGATGAGCTGCTCGCCTCCCCGTCCCCGCGCCAGGCCTTGGCCACCTGGCTGACGGCCGCGGTCGAGCACGCCATGGCCTATCGCGGCCTGGTCGACGCCCTCGTCGACAGCCTCGCCGACCCCGCATCCGAACTCCACGCCACCTGCCAAGCCGTCAAGGCCGCTGGGGCGCAACTACTGGACAGAGCCCAGCACACGGGGACGATCCGACCCGATATTGATGCTTCCGCCCTTTTCTCCCTGATCGCTTCAGTCGCTTGGGCGGCGGAGCGGACCCCCGCACATCGTGATCGACTTCTGGCCGTCATGTTCGACGGGCTCCACCGCCGAGTGGATGAGCCGGCCTAAGCCTGCTGGTCCAATGAGGTGTGAACGGCGCAGCGAGCGAACGGCGCCCACGCCCCGGCGCGTCCGTCCTCGGGGTCGGCGCCTAACTCGATCACCTCGGCCAACGCCATCATCGCCGGCGTACGGCAGCACCAGCTCATTCACCGCCTCCACGGTGTCACACAGAGAGCTGCGCGGGATCCGGGCTTCGATCATCTCCCTGGTCTCGAGAATCGTCCCCGGCATGTTCGCCGAGGCGGCCCTCTCGCCTGAACTGGCGGCAGTCCTGAAAGGCCCCGCCCGACCCGGAGTGCATGCAGCGCCCCGCCTGGCCGCTGTCCCCGGCCGGCCGCCCGACCTGGTGGCCCCCGCGGCCGTGCAGGGCGGTCACGCCGTTCCTCAGGCCGGCGGGCACCCCGGGGTGGAGCTGACGCGGCTCTCCTTCTCGGTCCGGCGTGAAGGATCCGCTCACCCCAGATAGCGGACAAGGGCGAGCTTCAGCTCCGCCACCAGTTCCGCCCCGCGCTCCGGCGTCGCGGTGGTGAGCAGCGGCATCACCGCCTTCACCATGGCCACCGCCATCGTCCCCATGAGCTCGGCGCGCTCCTGCGGCAGGCCGGGGGAGCGGCGGCGGAGGAGGGCCGCGACCTGCCGAGCGATGTCGGCGTGCAGCCGCTGCGAGGCCGAGGCCAGCTGATCGCCCGTCGCCGACCCGTACAGGAGCGACCAGTACGCCGGTGACGCGCTCTTGAACGTGACGCTCTCGTCCACGACCTGCTCCACCAGCACCTCCAGCGGCACCTCCGGAGTGACGGCGGCCAGCCGGGCGGCCCAGAACTCCTGCCGGTCGTCGGTGTAGCGCGCCACCAGCCCGTCGAGGATCTCCTCCTTGTTGCGGAAGAACTGGTAGAGAGACCCGGGCGACATCCCCGCCCGCGTGGCGACGTGGTTGGTCGTCATGTCCGGGTATCCGACCTCGGCGATCACCGACTCGGCGGCGTCGAGGATCTCCGCCATGCGCTTCAGGCCGCGCGCCTGGCGGCGAACCGTGCGTTCAGGCATGGGTCTCCTCGTTGACAAATGCGAGCATTTACTTGTATTTCTGGCTCGGAGAGCAAACACGAGCAGTTTACCGAGTTTTGATTCGGGGGCACCCTGCATGACGCTGAACACGCGGCTGCGGCCGGTCCACGCGAAGCCGGCCGGGCCGCCGCTGCGCAGGCTGGGCTTCCTCCTCGTCCGGCGCCGCCGGTCCGTGCTCGCCATGGCCCTGGTCGTCCTCGCCGTCGCGGCGGCGCTGGCGGCCGGGGCGGTGCCGCGGTTGTCGCTGGCCAGGTTCGAGGCTCCGGGGTCGGAGTCCGACCGGGCGCAGGCCGAGCTGGTACGGCGGTTCGGGACGGGCAGCCCCGACATGATCTTCCTGGTGACCGCGAAGGCCGGCACCGTGGACGACCCCGCGGTCGAGGCCGAGGGCAGGGCGCTGACCACGCGGATCGGCGGGTGGGAGGGGGTCGCCGAGTCGGCCTCGTACTGGACCCGCGGCAGGCCCGCCACCATGCGCAGCGAGGACGGCAGGCACGCGCTGATCGTGGTACGCATCCCCGGCGACGCCGACCACGTGCGCGGGCAGGTGCTGCCCGGGCTCGTGTCCGAGATCACGAAGGGCACCGGCCTGCTCCAGGTGCGGTCCGGGGGAGGGGAGGAGGTGTTCAGGGAGACCGTGCCGCTGTCCAGGCAGGACTTCGTGCGCGCCGAGTTGGTCATCTTCCCGGTGGCGTTCGCGTTGCTCTGGCTCTACCAGCGGCGTGCCATGGCGGCCCTGGTGCCGATCCTGGCCGGGGTGTTCGCGATGGTGATCGGGCTGGCGCTGCTGCGCGTGCCCCTGGCCTTCACCGGGATCTCCACGTTCGCCCTGAACCTCACCCTCGCGATGGGGCTCGGGCTCGGCATCGACTACTGCCTGTTCGTCATCCAGCGCTTCCGCGAGGAGACGCGGCGCGGCGCGGACCGGGCGAGCGCGGTGGCCGGGGCCGTGGAGCACGCGGGGCGGACGGTGCTGTTCAGCGGGCTCACGGTGGCCTCGTCCCTGGCCGTGCTGTTCGCGCTGCCGTTCGACTTCCTGAGATCCTTCGCGTACGCGGGCATCGCCGTCGTCGCCGGCGGCCTCTTCGCGGCGGTGATCGTGCTGCCCGCCGTGCTGGCCTCTGTCGGGGCCACGGTGCTCCCCAGACGGGGCGGACCGGAGCGGGACGCGGGGTTCTGGCACGCGCTGGCCACCCGGGTGATGCGGCGGCCGCTGATCTTCGGCGGGCTGGCCACGGCGGTGCTGTTGCTGCTCGCCTCGCCGTTCCTGGGGCTGCGGTTCGGCGTGGCCGACGACCGCATCCTGCCCCCGGAGGCGTCGTCCCGGCAGACGCAGGAGGTCATCCGCCAGTCCTTCCCAGCGGAGGAGACCGACGCCATCCAGATAATCCCCCAAAATCCGACGTCAGGCGATATTTCGCAGTATGCGGTGGCGCTGTCCCGGCTCCCCGGCGTCGCCCAGGTCGACTCCGCCGCCGGCTCCTTCGCGGACGGCGACCGGGTGGGCGACGGCGCCCCCGAGCGGTTCCGCCGCGGGCCGGTCCGGGACACCTGGCTGGCCGTCGTCCCCTCCGCCGAGGCGCTGGCCGAGGACCCCGTGCGGCTGGTGGAGTCCGTACGCGCCGTCGAGCCGCCCGTCGAGGTCCTCGTCGGCGGCTACCCGGCCGAGCTGGCCGACTACCGCGCCTCCGTCGTGGACCGGCTCCCCCTGGTGCTGGCCCTCATGCTCGGCGTCACGTTCCTGGTCCTGTTCGGGATGACCAGAAGCCTGGTCATCCCGCTCAAGGCGTCCCTGCTGAACCTCCTCAGCATGGGCGTCATGTTCGGCGCGATCGTCTGGGTCTTCCAGGACGGCAACCTCTCCGGCCTCCTCGGCTTCACCTCGACGGGCACCCTCGACCCCAGCATTCCGATCCTGATGCTCTGCGTCGCGTACGGCCTGTCGATGGACTACGAGGTGTTCCTGCTCTCCCGCGTCAAGGAGGAGTACGACAGGACGGGCAACACCGAGGAGGCCGTGGCCACCGGCCTGCAGCGGGGCGCGCCGCTGATCACGGCGGCAGGAGGGATCCTGGCGCTCACGTTCGCCGCCTACGCCACGGCAGAGGTGATGTTCGTGCAGATGCTGGGTGTCGGCATGGCGGTGGCCGTGCTGGTCGACGCGACCGTGATCAGGGCGGTGCTGGTGCCGAGCCTGATGCGCCTGGCGGGTCCGCTCAACTGGTGGCCCCGAGGTCGCGTGCCCACATCTGCCGCCGCGCGCTCACCAGGGGGTCGCGGGTCCACGGCGTGATCGGCTCGCAGCCCTCGGCCCGCGCGTGCCGCAGGCACTCGTCCACGAGCCGCCGCCCGAGCCTCAGCCCTCTGGCGGACGGCTCCACCAGCGGCATCCGCAACTCGGCCGTCGTCTCGTCCTGCCGTACGCATGACACCCGGCCGGCCGCACACCAGGGGCCGAGCCGGTGCGTGATCTGTGCGGCGAACACGTCCTCGAAGCGGCTCGATCTTCTCGCTACGGCAGCGCTGCGGCAGCGCGGTCATCGCAGGCTCTCGTTTCGGCGGGCACTCCACACGGCCAGTCCGGCCGTCAAGACGAGGCCCCCGGCGAGCCATAGGATGCCCTGGAGTGGCAGGGTATCGACGACTGCGCCGCCGGCCAGCGCGCCGAGACCGATCGAGAGGTTGAACACCGCCACCCACAGGGCGGAGGCTTCCTCGACCGCCTGGGGCGCGGCCTTGATCATCCACGTCTGGAGGCTCGTGGAGACCCCGCCGTACACCAGGCCCCAGATCACGAGCAGCGTCACCCCGCCCACGCCGGTGAGTCCTGCCACGGGGTAGAGCAGCATGGTCACCCCCAGGGCGGCGGCGATGGACAGGACGGTGCGATGGAGCCTCGTGGCCACGGCGGCACCCGCGATGAAGTTTCCTACGATGCCCGCCGCGCCGAAGCCGAACAGCAGCGGCCCGACGAGTCGCTGGTCGATGCCGGAAAGTTCCCGTAGCACCGGGCTGATGAACGTGTAGGCCGAGAAGTGGCCGGTCACGATCAGGAAGGTCGCCAGGATGCCGACCCGGACGCCCTGGTTGCGGAACTGGTCGGCCAGTCGCCGCAAGCCGACGGGCTGAGCCGCCGTCAACGGTGGCAGTACGGCCAGCAAGGTGACCAGCACGACCAGCGCGAGAGCGCTCAGCGCGCCGAACGCGACCCGCCAGTTCGCCAGCCCGCCGATCATCGTGCCGATGGGGACGCCGAAGACATTCGCGGCCCCGACGCCGCCGAAGATGATCGCCGTGGCCCGCGGTACGTGTGAGGCCGGGACGAGCCGGACGGCCAGGGCTCCGGCGATGGCCCAGAACCCGCCGATGGCCACCCCGACCAGCACGCGGGCAGCGATCAGGAGCGGGTAGCCAGGAGCCAGGGCGGAGGCCAGGTTGGCGAGCGTCATGAGTCCCATCAAGGCGACGAGCAGGAGCCTGCGGTCCATTCTGCCGACGAGCAGCGGGACCATTGGCGCCGCGACGGCAGCGACGATGCTGGGGACCGTGACCATCAACCCCGCTGTGCCCTCCGAGACCGACAGCGCGGATCCGACGGGGGTGAGCAGTCCGATGGGGAGCTGCTCTGCCGTGACCAGGAGAAATGTGCCGAAGGCTACGGCGGATACCGCGATCCAATGACTTTTCGGTGGTGTGTCTCGCTCGCTCAGGGCTGGGTCGGTCGCCGTCACGTTGAATCCCCTCTCCAATTCGGGAGCGATCGCTCCCATATGGCGGCACACCATAATACGGGAGCGATCGCTCCACAACTTCGCTAGGATGGGACCATGGCACGACCCCGGGAGTTCGATGAGCAGGACGTGATCGCCAAGGCGACCCACCTGTTCTGGTGCCGCGGCTACAACGCCACGTCCGTCCGCGACCTGGGCGCCGAACTCAACCTCAAGCAGAGCAGCCTGTACCGGACCTTCAACGACAAGCGCACGCTGTTCCTGCGGGCACTGGACCACTATCGGGCCACCGAGTCCGCTCAAGCCGAAGAGCGACTGAGCGTCCCCGGCTCCAGCCTCCAGACCCTGCGGGAGTGGCTGATCTGGATGGTCGACCACGAGGCCGGACGTGGCTGCTTCGTGGTCAACACGGCCACCGAGCTCGGCGCCACCGACCCCGCAGTCCAGGAAAGGACCGAGGCTGCGTTCGAAGGCACCCGGAAGACCCTCGCGTCGCTCCTGCACCGCGGCATCCGCGACGGCGAGCTGCCCGCCACCTTGGACGTCGCGGCTGCAGTGGAGTCGCTGTTCACGACGGTGCTTGGGCTGCGCGTGCGCGAACGCGCCGGACACGATCCCCAACGACTGGCCACGGCCATCGACTTCGCGATCAAAACGCTCGCGGGACCTGCGACCTGACTGGCTGCCGGATCAGGGCGACCCGCTCGTCACGCTCAACTGGTACGACAAGAGCACGTTCGAGGTCGTCAGCCACCATCGGAACCCTTCCGGGGGGAGGGTGGCCGGGATTCGGCCATTGGCTGGGGGCGACGATGGCCGCGGCTCGTCCAGACAAAGGAGACTTCTGGGGCTCCTTCGGGGAGGGTATGCCTGCTGATCACCACGGTGCATCGCATCAATGCTCGCCCCGACACCGTGGTGACCAAGGAGTTCATCAACGAACTCAAACGGGTCTCGGGCAAGGAGAACATCCTGTTCAAGATGACCACGCCGTCTTCGTCCCCGCCGGCCGGGACCGTAAGAGGCGTTCACCAGCAGCGGAGGTCCGCGGTGCCGGAGTAGGTCGTGTCGAAGGCGACCCATACGCGGTCGGCGGACTCCCGCGAGGCGATGACGCTCAGCTCGGAGAAGTGCGCGCTGGGCCGCGTGAAGGGGGCCGCCTCGTAGTACCGCTTGATCTCCTCGGGCGGGCGATCGGTGCGGAGGCTGAAGGCGAAGCCGGCCCAGCAGTCACCGGAGTCTCCGGTAACGGGCCCCTGAGGTTCGAACCCGGCGAACGTCGTGCCCTGCGGCAATGGATGGTCGAGGGCTCGATCCTCTAGGCTCGCCAGGCGGTGATCGGTGATCCACTGGGGGGCCTTCGCGGCGGCGTACAGCAGGAGGAAAGGCGTGGCGGCGATGGCCGCCACGAGTGACACCCGCCTCAGACCAGATGGCCGGGAAGTCTTACCCACAGGTCGCACTCGCCGATGATCGCACGAGCGTCGGGCAGCCGCAGGCCCGCGCCGGCGCAGCAGTAGGCGATGGCCTGGTGCCGGTACAGGTACGTCAGCAGGATTTCCGCGGCGGGTTGGTCGGGCGAGACGCTGCCGCCGCCCGGGTGGGTGTCCCACTCCACGATGACGCCGTCGCGGGCGACACTGCCCTGGTTGCCGCTCTTGGGGTTGGCGAACAGCCCGTAGCAGACGGTGCCGGCCGAGAGGCGTTCACTGACGCGGGGGCTCGACGGGCCGAAGCCCCAGGGCTGTGTGATCACGCAGCCGCCCGGCACGTCCGTGATGCCGACCAGGTCGAGGTTGTCCTCCCAGAGCTCGGCCGGATCCTCCAGGACCTCCTCCGCCTCGTCCTGCGCGGCCGGCTCGGCCTCCAGCCTGCGGACCGCCTCGGCGGCGGTGACTCCGGCCACGCACGCCAGCCCCAGGCCGTCGTCCACGAAGTCGCCGAGCGCCGTGATCAGCCGTCGGGCCTCCGTCACGGCGGCGGACTCGGCGGCGGACAGGCCCGGCTCGCCCGGCGGCAGGGGAAACAGGTCCGGGGTCGGCGTGGCCAGGCTGAGCCGTACTGGGGACCAGCCGGACATCATCGGCCGCCACGGGTCCGCTCCGGCGGCGGCCAGGACACGGGCGTTGCCGGGGCGGTTGGCGAAGACGGCCTCCCAGAGCGCGGTGCGGCCCTCGTACTCGGCATCGACGTCGTCGACCCGCCGGACCAGCTCGGCGATCACCTCGGGCGAGCCGTGCGCGGCGGCGGCGCGTAACGGCCGCCCGAAGAAGAACACGCCCCCGTGGGGGTCGGCGCCGGCGTCGAGGCGGGCGCGAATGACAGCGAGGTCGCTCCAGTCGTGCCGGCCGATCCCGGACCAATCGCCGGGCGGGGGCGTGGTGGACATGGTGCTCCTTAGGTGTGACGGGTGATGCGGTAGATCATGGAGGAGCAGACTGACAAAACGGAGAGCGACCGGTGCCGGGTTGTTCCTGGGAGGCTGCATGCGGGGCTGGTGCTGCCGGGGTTCCTGGTGGCCGCCTGCCTTCTTGAGGCCGCGTTTGTGCAATCCGTGACGGTGGACGGTCCTGGTGCGGACGAGGTCACGGCGGCATATGGCGTTGTCCGGCAGAGACGGGCGGTCTTCCGCTCGGGCGTCGCGCTGTTCGGCGACCGGTAAGCCGCGCTACCGGGGGCATGACAGCTCGCCCTCAAGAACCATGCCGGCTTCAGTTGCGCTGTTGCGGGGACGCCTGCCATGGCAGGCGGTTCTCAAGCTCTACCTCCAAGGAGAAGCTGAGAAAGGTACGGACTATCACGATGAGCGCGAGGACGCCGACACTGGTAAAGGTAGGAGCCACGGCCACCGTCCGGATGATGTCACCGGCCACGAGGAACTCCAATCCGAGCAGGATGGCCCGGCCCAATCCTTGCCGATATCCCCGGTAGGCGTCGTGGAAGGGCCCTTGCCGGCTGATAACGCTGAAAGCGAAGCGTACGGTGGCCACCAGGGCGCCCAGCACGATGAGGGCGACACCGGCCACGTCAACCGCCTGGCCGACCCGTTCCACGACATTCGCAAAACTCGTGTCCATGTCATGCCTCCCGGCCGGGCCTCACAAAAACTGGCTTTCGTGCAATTCCCCGCCACGGGCACGACAACAGGACGACAGACGTCAGCATGTACGCTTTCGTCCAGCGATGACCAAGCCTTTCACTTGTCTTATCGATAACAGTGATCACTGCGTCAAACCCGTGAGTGCGGAAGGCGCAAGACAACGTTCTGCGGTGTCGGCTCCAGGTGGTCCGTCCAGGACGGCGTCGGCCGAAGTCAGACCACTCGGTGTCGCTGTAGTCCGGAAGGAGCAGGAGGGACCTCCCCCCGCTGTACGCGACGGGGAAGCCCCTCGAAGACTCGCAACCGGGAGGGTCAGCTCTCCTTGACCCTCTCCCATGCGGCGGCGTTGTCGGCACGAGCCTGATCGCGGACCGCGGGTGTGACGCAGACCTGGTCACCTACGTAGGACTCCCGCCACACATACCCCTGGACGCAGCTCTTGGGCCCGGCCGGGCCGTCGGTCCAGCGGCTGGCAGCGGCCGCATTGTCGTCCAGGGTCTGGTGCCGGGTCTCCGGGGACACGCAGACGTAGTCGGAGTCGTCGGCCATCCGCCACACATAGCCGTCCTTGCAGGCGTTCGGCCCCCACACGTGCTGGGCGACATTGATCCGAGTGGGCGTGGCGGCCGTGTCCTGCTCCGCCTGGTACTTCACGGTGGGCGAGACGCAGGCAACGTCGGCCGGCGTGATCTCCCGGTAGACGTACCCCCACCGGCAGGCGCCGTGGGCGTCGAGACGGTTCGGCTGGTCGGCGTTGTCGGCGGCGGTGCTGTCGCGTACGGCAGGCGTCACGCAGGCGTTGTCCCCGGCCACGGCGGCCCGCGGGACGTACTCGAAGCCGCACTTGCTGGTCACATCGGTCGAGACGGTGACCGTCGCCGAGTCGGCGGTCACCGAGTCGAGCTTGATCTCGACGCCGTCGCTGCGGTAGCTCTGGACCGGCGTCGGGTTCGTCTCGTTCTCCATCAGGAGGGTGGGCCAGCTTCGTTCCTGGTACTGGTGGATGAGGATGCTGTCCTTGGGGATCGCGCTGCTGCGGCCGGTCTTCTTACGGAACTCGACGGTGAGGTACCTGTCGGGTCTCTTCGGGTCGTACGGCACGCGAACCATCAGCGCGCCGGGCCGTTCCGGCTGCTCGATGGGTGCCAGCCGTACCGTCCGGGTGCCGACTCCGTCCTTGCCGAGCGTCGTCACCCGCCAGCCGGGCAGCCAGCCGAGCTCGTCGAGGCTCGGCGCGGCCAGCGCGATCGCGCCTTCACCGAACCGCTCGGAGGGCGGGAAGTGGGTGGTGGAACTCGACATCGTGTCGTACGGGTTGCCCACATCCGTGGGGCGCTGGTTCAGGAACAGCGACAGCCTGTGGTTCAGCCCGTTGAGCCGCCCGAACTCGAAGGCGGCGCGGTTCAGCGTCCAGGCCGTGGAGTCCAGGACGATGATTCTGTTTTCCCGTGAGTTGTACGAGGCGCGCCCGATTCCGCCTTCGGCGGTGTTGATGATGACGAACAGCGCGCTGCCGGGCGGCCGGGTCCACCCTTGGCTCTGCGCGCTCTGCACGCAGTCCTTCGGCTTGTTCCTGGAGTACCAGCCCTCGTCTCTCCACTGCGAGTAGGTCTTGGGGATGGTGTACCAGCCGTGGACCTCGCCCTCCAGGGCGACCCGGCCGCGCGACTGCTCGGCGACGAAGTCGGCCAGGCCGCCTTTGCCGAGGCCTTCGGCGGTGAGCAGGTCCTTGAAGAACTGCGGGGGTTTGGGCTCCTCAGGCCGGTCGAGGAACTTGCACAACAGAACCGAGATCGGCCACTTGGCCTGCACCGGCAGGGCCGCGGCCGGCGCGGTCGGCAGCAGCGCGACAGTGGCCAAGGCGGCCAGCAGTGTCACTGCCAGCCGGCGAGCACCAGGGTAGAACATGACTCTCATTTCCTCTGTTTCCAGACGATCATCGGGCCGGCATCGCAGGCGGGTCCGGGAAGTGGTTTCGGACAGGGACGGCGCACCCACCGCGGCCGCCCGCCCGCCGGCCAACGTCGTCCTGCCGGGCGGGTGGCCGCCTCGGTGAAGGCGGCGGTGTACGTGGCCTCCAGCCGCGGGCACATCCCCGGCCGGACGCCCGCTCAGAGCGTGGGGCGGATGGCGAGGCGGAGGCCCAGGTGGGCGTGCGCGCCGAGCAGCAGCGCGGCGCTGGCGTACACCGAGACGGCCGAGCCGCCGAGGATCTGCGCCAGGACGGTCACCGGGAACCACAGGCCGGCGAGCAGGGGCAGCCAGCGGACCGCTCCCCGCAGGCGGCCCCGGATCGCGACGGCGATCCCGAGGGCGAGCATGCCGAGCTGGCTGAGCGGCCAGCAGGCGTCCAGGATCAGCAACGGCAGCGGGAACTCGTCGTAGGTGGCGTAGCCGAAGGACAGCGCGTTGGTCACGAACGCGCCGGGCAGCAGCACCAGCAGGCCCACCGGGATCACGCGGGTCCATCCGTCGCCGGCGGAGCGCGTGACGTGCACGGTCCACACGAACGCGAACAGTCCGGCGACGAACACCATGCCGGTGACGGTGTCGAGCGTCTGGACGCCTTCCTGAACCCGGTCGCCGACGATCACGGTGCCGACGCTCCAGGCGACGGCTCCGGCGGCCAGCAGGAGACCGGAGATCCTGGTCCGGGTCCGGCTCGAGCGGGAGCGAGCCACGACGGGCTCGTGCGGATCGACGTTGTTGGGCGCGACGTGGCTGGACATGATGCTCCTCGGGTGCGCGGGTCGGTGGCAGCACTTTCCCGCCGGAGCGCCCCGGGCGCCCAGGGAGCACGGCCACGCACGCGGTCCCGGATGTACCCGGCCCGATCAGGGACCGCTGTCCCGGGTGGACGGGGACATTCCCGTGAGCCGCTGTCCGGGTGCGACGCCGGAAAGCCGATCTGCGTGTTCGCGGCCGGCGCCGCGGCGGTGTGCCCGTACGTGGCGTTCGCCGCGCGCATGCCGCAATCGCAGCACCCCGACAGCGACTTCCTCGTCCGCGACATCCTTCACGAGGAGGTCGCGGCCGTGCTGGACGGTTACGACCTGGCCGGGAAGCTCCACATGGGCGCAAACTCGACGTGCGGCGCACCGCTCCCGCAGTGCACCCGAGGTCCAGGAGTTGCGCGCGGAGACCAGGCGGCGGTCGGCCACCAGGCAGGACGTGCCGGAGACGTCAGCCGAAGACGCGGTCGCGGGCCAGGTCCAGGGCGGTCAGCACGGCGCCCTGCAGCACCGCGTTGCCCGTGACCGTGCTGGCCCGGACCTCCGTGGGCGCCGGGGCCAGGGCGCGCAGGTGGTCGGCCACCAGCTCGGCCAGTTCGTCCCCACCCTCATGCCCCGTCGTCCCGCCGAGGACGACGAGCCCGGGGTCAAGGAGGGTGGCGTAGGCGAAGGCACCCTGGGCGATCCGCCGAGCCAGCTCGTCCCGGTCGAACCTCCGTATGGACTCGGCGTTCAACAGCTCGCAGAACGCCACACCACCGACCTCCAGGAACCCGATCTCCCCCGCCCCGCCCGACGCCCCCCGGCGCAGCCGGCCCTCGAGCACGACCGCCGCTCCCACCCCGTCGTCCAGCCAGAGGAGCACGAAGTCCTCGCTCCCGGCGGCGGCTCCCGTGCGGAGCTCGGCGATGGCGGCCAGGTTGACCTCGTTCTCCAGGATCACGGGCACGCCCAGGCGCTCGCGTACGGATCCCATCGTGTCGCGCCGCCACCCGGGCACGTCGTTGGGCGACACCAGCTCCCCGGCACGCGGATCAACCAGCCCCGGCGCCCCGACCACGACCGTGTCCAGCGCGCGCCGCCCCACCGCGCCCCCTACCACCTTCGCGATGAGGGTCGCCAGGTCGGCTCTCGCGCCGATCGTCGTACTCGCCTCGCTGACCACTCGTCCGGTGATGTCGGCGACCGTGACGTTGACGGCGTCGCGCCGTACGTCCACCCCGGCCACGTGGGCCCGGTCCGCCACCAGCCCGTACAGGCGCGCGTTCGGGCCTCGCCGGTCCTCGCCGCTCTCGCCCGTGGCCTCGACGAGGCCGCCCGCCATGAGCCGTTCGATCAGGTCGGACACGGTGGGCCTGGACAAACCGGTCAGCGTGCGGAGCTGGGGCGCGGTCAGCGGCCCGTGTTCCAGCAGCAGGTCGAGGGCCAGCCGGTCGTTGATCGCTCGGGCCAGGGCAGGGGTGGCGGTCTTCACGGTCCTCATAATAATCAGGGACCCTTCCTAAAACCTCTTTTCATCAGGAAGCCTGCCTGATAATTTCCAGCCATGAGTCATCACCGCGCCATCGCGGCCGTCTTCGTCACGCACGGCGCCGTTGCCGGCAGCCTGTCCACGCGCATCCCCTGGATCCAGGAGCACCTGCACCTCAGCCCGGGCGCCCTCGGCCTCGCGCTGCTGTGCCCGTCGATCGGCGCCTTCGTGGGCATGCCGATGGCCGGCCGCCTCGCCTACCGCTTCGGCAACCGCGCGGCCACACGCGTCCTCCTCGCGCTGTGGTGCGCGGGATTGGCCCTCCCCGCGCTCTCGCCGTCGCCCGTGTGGCTGTTCGGGGCGTTCCTGCTGTTCGGGGCGTCGGCGGGCATGTGCGACGTCGCGATGAACGCGCACGCCGTCCTCCTCGAACGGCATCTCGGCCGCTCGATCATGTCGGGACTGCACGGCATGTGGTCCGTCGGCAGCCTGGCCTCCGGCGGACTCGGCGCCCTGGCCGCCCACGCGGGCATCGACGCCCGGATCCACCTCGGAGCCATGTCGCTCGCGTTACTCGGCCTCGGGGCGGCGGCCGGGCGCGGTCTCCTCCCCGACAGCGGGATGACGGGTTCGGTACGCGACGCGCCCGCGCCGCGGCGCTTCGCGCTCCCCACGCGAGGGATCCTGGCGATCGGGCTGGTGGGGTTCTGCGCGACGTTCGCGGAGGGCGCCAGCTCCAACTGGTCCGCCGTCTACCTCACCGCCGTCACCGACGCCGGCCCCGGCTTGGCCGCCGCCGGATACACCGTCTTCATGCTCTGCATGGCGAGCACGCGACTGCTGGGCGACCACGTCATCCGCCGGATCGGTCCGGCGGCGACCGTCAGGGCGGGCGGTGCCGTGGCGGCGGTCGGCGGCGTCCTCGTGGTCGCGGCCCGCACACCCGCGCTCGGCATCGCCGGGTTCGCCCTGATCGGACTGGGGATCGCGGTGATCGTGCCGCTCGTGATCGCGGCGGCGGGCAACGCGGGCACGACTCCGGGCGAGGGCGTGGCGGGCGTGGCGACGATCACGTACCTGTCGGGCCTGATCGCACCGGCCGTGACGGGCTGGGTGGCGGGCGCGCTCAGCTACCCCGCCGCGTTCGCGCTGATCACGTGCGTGGTCGTGCTGCTGATGCTGCTCGCCCCGGTCCTGCGCCCCTCCCGAACCTCACCCTCACAAGGGGCCGTTCGTGCCGACGCCTGACCCAGACGACCCGCTGACCGACGAGGCCCTCGTCTGTCAGGCCGCCCGGTCGATGGCGGCGCCTCGCGGCCGGAGGACTCTTGGCCCAGTGCATACCGTCGCCGCCGTTGAATGCCGCCCCGGCGGAGGAAGGCTCCGTCGTATGGGTCCCTCTCGGGCCGGCCTGCTGGCCTGGCTGCGCGCGGCGGGCACGGTCGCGTTGCTCGCCGGCCTCTACTTCGTCATGCCGATGCCGTGGGCGGGTACGGAGCCCGACCGGACCGCGCTGCGGACCGTCGTGTGCCTGGCGGGGCTGGCCGTCGTGACGTGGCTGCTCTTCCGCCAGGTCGAGCGCGCGCTCCGGCCCCACCGGCTGGTCGCGGAGCAGGCGGCGGTGCTGATGACCAGCGTCACCCTCGTGGTGGTCTTCTTCGCGGCGGCCTACTTCACCATGGCCGACCGGTTCACCGGCATCCGGACCCGGCTGGACGCGCTCTACTTCTCGGTCTCGACGCTGGGCACGCTCGGGTACGGCGACATCGTCCCCGTCGGGCAGGACGCCAAGGCGGCGGTCATCGTCCAGGTGCTCTTCGATCTGGTCATCGTGACGTCGGCCTTGACGATCGTCGTCGGCGCGCTGCGCCCGCGCGGCGGCGGGCGCAGCTAACTTCCACGGGTAACTTTCACGGACGTGGCGCGAGGAACGACCGTTCGCAGAGCGCCGATGACCGTTCGCCGCACTCCTACCTGTCTGCGGCCGTACGTGCGGCCCGGCACCTTAACGTCCCCATCGCCGCGATCCGGTGGAAACCGGGCGGGGCGGCAGGCGTTCCCCTTCGTTCGTGTCGGTCGGCCAGAGGAGTGGACAGTGCACGTCTTACGGTGGTGGAGATTGCGGAGCGCGGCCTTCGTCGCGGCGGTTCTCGTGGCGGCTCTCGTGGCTGCGGGCCTGGTCGCGCCGCGGGCGCGGGCGTCGGCGGGCACCGGCGCCCCCGGCCGCGCCTGCTCCGGCTACGTGGGGCTGACCTTCGACGACGGGCCCACCCCCGGCAACACCCCCGCCCTGCTGGCCGCCCTCAGAACCGCCGGGCTGCGCGCCACCATGTTCAACGTCGGCCAGAACGTGGAGGCGAACCCGGACCTGACGAGAGAGCAGGTCGCGGCCGGCATGTGGATCGGCGACCACAGCTGGGACCACCCCCACATGACGCAGCTCACCGCCGAGCAGCAGGACGCGCAGATCTCCCGGACCCAGGACGTCATCGCACGGGTCACCGGCGCCACGCCCCGCCTCTTCCGCCCGCCCTACCTGGAGACCGACGACGGGCTGCGCGCGGCGGAGCTCCGGCACGGCCTCACCGAGATCAACGCCGACGTGGACTCCCAGGACTGGAACAACGCCACCGCCGACCAGATCGCGGCGAAGGCCAGGGAACTGCGGTCCGGCGACGTGATCCTCATGCACGACTGGCCCGCGAACACCGTAAAGGCCATCCCGCGGATCGCCGCCGACCTGCGCGAACGCGGCCTGTGCGCCGGAAGGATCTCGCCGGTCACCGGCCGGGCGGTCGCCCCCGGCACCACGTGCGCCGCCGCGTACCGGACGATCGCCGCCCGCGACGGCACCTTCCGCGGCGAGGTCGTCGTGACCAACACCGGCGTGGCCCCGCTGGACGGCTGGCGCGTCACGCTGACCCTGCCCGCCGGGGCACGGATCAGCAGCCTGTGGAACGGCGTCGCCACCGGCGCCACGGGGACGGTGACCGTCACCGGCACCCGTCACAACAGCGCCGTCGGGGCCGGCAGGTCCACCGCGTTCGGTATCGCCGGCACCGGGGACGGGGCCGTCGCGGGCGTCACGTGCGCCGACCCGTCCGGCGACACCCTGGCCCGCGCCCGCACCGCCGGCCGAGTCGAGGACCTGGGCGACAGCGTGCGCTACACCTGGCCGGGCATCACCTTCGAGGGCCGCTTCCAGGGCACCGGGGTCGGGATCGAGCTGAACGACACCGCCAACGACTACGACGTCCAGATTGACGGCGGCGCCCCGGTCACGCTGCGGACGCCGGGCAGGACCACGCACTGGGTGACCGGCCTCGGCGGCGGCGTGCACACCGTGCGCCTCGCCAAGCGGACCGAGAGCCCGTGGACGCCCGGCGAGTTCGGCGGGTTCGTCGCCGCGCCCGGGGGCCGCGTCCTCGCCCCGCCCGCCGCCCGCGCCCGGCAGATCGAGTTCATCGGCGACTCCTGGACCGCCGGCTACGGCAACATGTCGACCAGCCGCGACTGCTCGGCGAGCGGCGGGATCAACCCCAACTCCAACGCCGACCAGACCTTCGGCGCCCTCACCGCCCGCGCGCTGAACGCCGACCACCAGCTCACGGCCTGGTCCGGGATGGGCATGGTACGCAACTACAACGGCAGCAGCCCCGGCACCGACTTCCGCACGTACTACGACCGCACCCTCCAGGCGGCCGGCCCCGCGGCCTGGCAGCCGCCCAGGACCTGGAGGCCGCAGGTCGTCGTGGTCGGCCTCGGCATCAACGACTTCTCCACCCCGCTCAACCCCGGCGAGCGGTGGGCCGACACCGCCGCGCTCGCCGCCGACTTCCGGGCCGCCTACCTGGGTTTCCTGGCCAAGCTCCGCCTCCGGTACGGCCCCGGCACGTCCATCGTGCTGACCTACCCGACGATGTCCGGCACCCCGCTGGCGGACTCCGTCCAGCAGGTCGTACGGGAGCGCAACAGCCAGGGCGACACCCGGGTGTCGGCGCTCCACTACGACAACGACGCCCTCGGGCTCGACCTGCTCGGCTGCGACTGGCACCCGTCGCTGCACGACCACCGGCTTCTGGCGGGCGCGCTCGGCCGCTTCATCGGGACGCTGCCCGTCCGGTGGTGACGGTCCGGCCGTCCTGGTGGCGTTCCAAGGCGGCTGCAACCCGCTCCCAAGAGCCGTCGGCCACGTTGATCACGTGAGCCGGGCGAGGAGCGAGGGAAGGCCGAGCATGAACGACAAGAGGAAGATCCTCACGACGGCAGGGCTGCTGGTCGCCGTCGGGACGGTGGGGACGGGGGTCGCGGTGGCGGCCGCTGCGGCGGCGTCCGATGAGGTGATCGTGGCGTGCGTCGGGACGGACGGGGTGCTGCGCATCCCGGGCGACCCGACGCCCACCCCGACCGCCACCCCCACCATCTCGCCGACCAGGAACCCGACGCCGACCCCCAGCGCCACCCCGACCATCAGCCCCACCAGCAACCCGACACCGAACCCCACTGCCACCCCGACGCTGAACCCCACTGCCACCCCGACGCGCAACCCCACCGCCACTCCCTCCTCGGCCGCCCTCGCGTCGAGCGCGTGCCGGGCGGGCGAGCGGGAGATCTCCTGGAACAGGACCGGCCCGGAGGGGCCCGCAGGCCCCGCCGGGCCCACCGGCCCCGCGGGCCCGGACCCCTTCGACAAGTCGGTCTGGGGCGGGCTCAGCGCGTTGATCCCGCCCCAGCAGGAGGCCACCTGGACGGGCGCGTGCCCGTACAGTGGCCTGCGGGCCGTGAGCGGCGGCTACGAGATCACCGACCTCGCCGCCCCGGCCGGCCCGATCCCGGACGTCCTCGTCGGCAAGGCGAAACTCGAACCGTTCGGCGACGTCCCGCGCCGCTACGAGGTCCGCGCGAAGAACCGCACCGACAGAACGCTGTCCATCAAGATCCACGTTCTGTGCGTCCCCGAGTGAGCCCGGGGCCGGCTGACCGGCCCCGCCTGCCCGGCCGGACGCCGTTGAACGCCCGGCCGGGCCCTACGTCACCGGCAGTACGTTCACCCCGGCGGTATCTGGCCGTTCTTCGCCACAGGCACACCCAGCTGCGTGGCACCGGTGAGCGTCGCCCGCTCCGGCGGCAACGACCCCAGCACCGGGTTCAGGTGCCGCAGGCTCAGCGTCACCGGGGCGATGGCAGGAGCGACCGTGTCGAACTTCTCCAGATCCACCCAGCGCACCACCTGCAGCACCTCGGGCGGAATGACGTCTCCGCCCTTCTGCATCGGCACGCACAGCTGACGGGCGTAGGTCACCCGCACGTCCGCTGGGGGAATCTGGCCGGTCAGCACCGGGTTCAGCTGCCTGAGGTTGAGCGCCCGGTTCATCGGCGTGTTCGGAGTGATTCCGTAGCACAGCAGGTCGATGTGCTGCACCAGCTTTAGCACCTCCGCGGGCGGCACGACGCCGTTCTTCGCCACCGGCACGCACAACTGCTCCGCCCTGCCCAGTACGACCTCCGTACGGGGCAGGTCCTGCAGCACCGGGTTGAGATGGCTGAGCACGAGCGCCTTGCCGGGCGCCGGGGTGACGACCCGGTAGCAGGACAGGTCGACGAACCTGACGAAGTCCAGCACCCCGGGCGGCGGGATCACGTTGTTCTTGGCGACCGGCACGCACAACTGCTCACGCGCGCCCAGGGTGACCTGCTCGATCGGCAGGCCGTCGAGCACCGGGTTGAGGTGCCGCAGCGTCAGCCCGACGGCCGGCGGCTGGTACGGGTCGGTCTTGAAGCATTCGAGGTCGAGGTACGACACGAAATCCTTCGGTGTGGGCAGCGCCAGCGCACCGGCAGGCGGCGCGGCGACAAATGCCACGGTGAGAATTCCCAGAGCCACGGATAACGCGCGCCGGATCGTCGGCCGGACGCGCCGGAGCCCGCTGACGGGTCGGTCCACCGTTCCTCCATCGGTCGTGGTTCCTCCTGGTCACCCCTCACTTTCTGCGTATCAGGGGGCCTTGACAAGATTAGTGACAGCTTTTCGCTATTTCTCGATCAACGTCGGGCTATAAGTGCCGCCCATAACCGCCCCTAGCGCCATCTGGGTATTTTCCGCGCATTCCCGCCTAACGATTCGGGCGGTGCGGTATTCGGGCCGTTCCGTCGCTCGTCCCTTTCCCGGGGGCCGTCCCGCCCGGTCGTACCGGCCGAGCAGCCGCGGAGCGGGTCGGCTTGCAGACCAGACCAGGCGGGCTCTTCTCCTATGAGGCGTTCTCAGCAGGGGCGTCCTCGTCGCCGCACAGTGCTTGCCGCTTCAAGGCCGACAGTGCGTCGTCGATGGGGTGGCGCTGCGGCTTGCCGGAAGAATCCATGGTGTTCCACCGTACGAGGTTCATCGCGACGGAGATCCCGCGCTTGCCGTCGGCGCGGATCCAGGTCTCCGTCTGGGCGCCCCAGACCGTCCCGTCGTTGCCCCAGAAGGTGCCGCAGCCCGGAATCTCGAGGACCTGCAGGCCGAGACCGTAGGAGATCTTCTGCCCGGACTGGCTGATGACCGGGCCGGTACGCTGCATCTGCGCCAGCGATGACAGCTCGACGATCCTGCCGTCGAGCAGCTGGCCGAAGAAGCGGTTGAGGTCCTCCACGGTCGACACCAGCGAGGCCCCCACCCCTGTCCAGGACATGTCATAGACGCTGTAGTCGCGCGGCGGGTCGATCAAGCCGAAGAACGCCTCGTACATCCGTGAATGCGGTCCCTTGATCCGCGGTCCGGTCGGGAACATGGTGTGCCGCAGGCCGGCGCGTTCGATGACGTTGCGGGTGATGTACTTCTCGGCGGTGGTGCCGGTCACCTTCTCCAGGAGTTCGCCGAGGATCAGGTAATTGGTGTTGGCGTACACCCCTGGCGAGGCTCCGGGCGTGCCGACGGCGGGCGCCTTGAGTCCCATCTCGATCAGCTCGCGCGGGGTGAACCGCCTGAACCGGTTGTCGTCCAAACTCTTGGGCGACATGTCGGGCAGAGAAGGAAACGGCTGGAGGGACGGAAACGCATAACCGAGGTACTCGGATATGCCGCTGGTGTGGTTGAGCAGCATCCGCACCGTGATCTTCTTGCCGCGTTCGCCAGGCACCAGGCGCGGCAGATAGCGGCCGATGGGCGCGTCGAGCTCTACTCGCCCCTTCTCGACCTGCTGCAGGACTGCGGCGGCGACGAATGTCTTGGCGAGGCTGCCGACGCGATGCAGCATGCCGGGCACGACGGGACGGCCGGTCGTAAGGTCGGCGACCCCGGAGGCGCCGCGCCACGCCTGGCCGTCGGAGCGCACCTCGGCGAACAGACCGGGAATGCCCGCGCGATGAACGTCGTCCAGGGCGGACTTCAGCCGCGCGGGATCGACGCCGGCGACCGGGCTTGTGGCGCCGGCCGGCAGGACTGCCGTCTCGCTGGAGGCGGGCGCCGCGGTGACCGTGCCCGCGCCGATCCCCAGCACGGCCGCGCCTGCCCAGGCCATCAGTTGAGTCTTCACGCCGTCCGTCCTTTCGTTGTCCATGAACGCGAGCGTGCTTTCTGGCACTTCGGCCTCACTCGGCCGCAGCCCGTGACGGTGGGCTGGTATCGGATCGCGTACATGCCGGACATCGTGGCCCGCGGCCCGGTCAGAGGTCGTCCTGCCTCGGAAGACACCTCTGCCTGGCACCGGGGGAGCAGGACTCCGTCGCGACTACATCGTGAGAAGTAGCGGCCTCTTACGCCGGGTCCTCGAACAGCAGCACGCCTTCGGCCGGGTGGAACCCCTCCCTGTCCGGGAGCCGGCACGTGCCGATCAGGTGTCCAGGCCGTTGATCAGGGCACGCAGGCCGTGTTCGAAAGTCTCCTCACCATGCGCCGCGCCACCCTCGCCGATCGCCTTGAGGAGCGTGGGCGCCTGCTCCAGCAGCGGCAGGAGATCATCGGCCGGAGGGCGGGCGGCTTGCTCCTGGAGCACGAAGCCATTGACGTACTGCGTGCACGCGGTGATCGCGCGCAGGGCGGACAGCGGCGTGAGGCCGTGCGCGACCAGGGCGGACAACTCCTGCTCGAGCAGCTTGAGCGTCTCGGTGCCCAGCCGGGTGGCAGTGGCGACGATGCGGGCGCCGTCGCGGTGGGCCAGGAGCGAGCGGCGGTAGGCGCGGGCGCGCCGGGCGAGCCAGTCCTTCCATGCCTCGCCGTCGCCGGGCGGGCCCATCCCCGCGGCCAAGATGATCGCGTCGGCGATGCCGTCGAGCAGTTCCTGCTTGGTGCGGATATGCCAGTAGAGCGCCGGGGACTGCACTCCCAGCTCGCCGGCGAGCCTCCGCACGGTCACCCCCTCCAGCCCGACCTCGTCGAGCAGGCGCAGCGCCGTTTCGATCAGGGCGTCTCTGCTGAGTGGCGGGCGCTTTGTCTCGCTCATCGCTTGACAGCTTAGCAGCGCTAAGGGAGGCTATGCCCTTAGCGCTGCTAAGGAGGTGGAGGATGAGACCAACCAGGGCCTTGTTGACCTGCGGTGTTGTCGCCGGCCCGCTGTTCATCGCTCTGGTCCTGATCCAGGACTACACGCGTCCCGGCTTCGACCCCAGGCGGCAACCGCTCAGCCTGCTGAGCCTGGGCGACTTGGGATGGGTCCAGATGGCCAACTTCATCATCACCGGGCTGCTCTATGGCGCTTTCGCGGTGGGCATGAGGCGCTGGCTGCACCCTGGTCGCGGAGGGACATGGGGACCGCTGTCGATCGGCGCGTTCGGAGCCGGCCTCATCATCGCCGGAGCGTTTCGCACCGCACCGGGGTGGGGTTATCCGGCGGGGGCGCCATCCGGCGTACCCACCGAAGTCGGCGTGAGCTACGTCCTGCACGGCGTCGGCTTCTTCGTGGTGCTGGTGTCCCTGATCGCGGCTTGCTTCGTGTTCACCCGGCGGTTCGCGGTGCTGGGCGATCGACGCTGGGCGATCTCATGCGCGGTGACCGGGGCGGCCCTGCCGACGATCTACGTACTCTCCGGCGTGCTGTCGCAGAGCGGCGAGCACCCGCAGCCCCTGAGCCTCCTTCTTCGCCTGCTGGCGTTCGTGGGCTGGGGATGGGCATCGCTTCTCGCGGTACGGCTACGCCGGGAAGCCACAGCCGGGCGGCGTCCTCGTCCTTGACGGCTGGGGACATGTGCGGGAGCGGAGGGCCGGACCAGGCCGCCGCGATGGCCGTGGAACTCGCCGTGAAGGATTTCGGCCCGGCGCGGTAATGACGGGTGACCGCATACGCGAGGAAAGGCCCGCATGAACGCCCCCGAGACCTTCACCACCCTGTCCGGCCAGTACGGGACCACCCGCCGGAGGACGGCTGCTCATCGAGACGGCGAGCGGCGTGCCAGGGGTTGACGGGGCAGCCGGGCACGAGCCGTCAGATCGTCTGGACACCGATGTCGTTCGCCTCCCCGTTGTTCCTGTGGTTCTTCATGCCGGTCACGCTGCTGACCTTCTGGGCGCTCCCGAGCCGTCACCGCAACGCGGTGGTCGCCGCGGCCAGCCTGCTCTTCTACACCTGGGGCGCCGGGCCGCACACCCTGCTGCTGCTGTCGGCCATCGCCGTCAACTACGGGGCCGGCCTCGCGCTGGATTCGGCGAGGTTACGGGACCGGCCCCGGGCCCGCCGCGGCGTGCTCCTGTCGGCCGTCGGCTGGAACGTCGCGATGCTCGCGGTGTGGAAGTACGCCGGTTTCGCCACCGAGCAGCTCGACGCGCTGACGGGCGCGCTGGGTCTGGGCCACAGCCCGATCGTGGCCCTGGCGCTGCCGATCGGGATCTCGTTCTTCACCTTCCACCACCTGTCGTACGTGGTGGACGTCTACCGCGGCAGCACGCCGGCCCAGCGCAGCCCCGTCCGGTTCATCACCTATATCGCGATGTTCCCGCAGCTCGTAGCGGGACCGATCGTCCGCTACCACGAGATCGCCGAACAACTCGGCGACACCCGCCGGGACCGCCTCGGCGACCTCGCCGCCGGATTTCCCCGCTTCGCCCTGGGCCTGGCCAAGAAGGTGATCATCGCCGACTCGCTCGCCCCCGTCGCGGACGCCGCGTTCGCGCAGGCCGGCCCGTCGATCAACACGCCGACGGCGTGGCTGGGAGCGTCGGCCTTCGCCCTGCAGATCTACTTCGACTTCTCCGGCTACTCGGACATGGCCGTCGGTCTGGGCCTGATGTTCGGGTTCCGGCTGCCCGAGAACTTCGACCGGCCGTACTCGGCATACTCCGTCACCGACTTCTGGCGGCGCTGGCACATGTCGCTGTCGCGCTGGTTCCGTGACTACGTCTACATCCCGCTCGGCGGCAACCGGGGCGGTGCGCCGAAGACCTACCGCAACCTGCTGATCATCTTCGTGCTCTGCGGCTTCTGGCACGGCGCCGACTGGACCTTCCTGGTGTGGGGCCTGTACCACGGCGCCCTGCTGGTGGCCGAACGGCTGCTCGGCTGGGATCGTCCGCCGCGCACCGTCTGGACCCTGGCGTTGCGCCGCGCCGCGACTCTCCTGCTGGTCGTCGTCGGATGGGTGTTCTTCCGCGCGACGAGCATGACCGAGGCGTGGGGCATGCTGCGGGCGATGTTCACCTGGCGGCCGGGCGAGCTCGACGAGTTCGTCGCCTGGGCGGCCAACCACCAGCGGATGGCCGTCTTCGCGCTGGCGCTGGCCGTGGTGGCGCTGCCGGCCTCGCGGGCGCTCGGCCCGCTCATCCAGACGGGCCGCGGGCCGGCGGTGCGGCTGGCGCGCGCCGCGGTGACGTGGGCGGCCGCACCCTACGCGGCGATGCTGGTCGCCGCCGGCACGTTCAGCCCGTTCCTGTACTACCAGTTCTGATGGGGACACCGATGACCCTCGTACGGACCCGCACGGCCTGGGGCCGCCGATCGACGGCGGTCGCGGCGGCGCTGTTCTTCTGCGGACCCGCGCTGGCCTTCGCCCTGGGCGAGCGGGCGGCAGAGATCGAGAACCGCAGGCTGCCGGAATTCCCGGCGTTGTCGCGCGGCTGGGCGATCGTACCGGAGGTGGAGTCCTGGGCGTCGGCTCACCTGCCGTTGCGGCAGCACGCCGTCCGCGCCAACGGCGTCCTGTCGGAACTGCTGTTCAAGGAGGCGCCGTCGTACGCCACCGCGGGCGCCACGGGCTATCCCCGCGTGATCGAGGGGAGTGACGGCTGGCTCTACTTCGGTGACGACGTGACCGAGGCGTGCCGGCCGCGCTGGTCCATCACCGAGACCCTGCGGCGCGTACGCCGCCTGGCGGAGATCGTACGAGGGTCCGGAAGGCGGTTCCTGTTCACCGTGGCTCCCGACAAGACCACCGTCCACCCGGACCGGTTGCCGGAACGTTTCCCCGGCCAGACCTGCCTCCGCACGCGCAAGCAGGAGTTCTGGACCGCGCTCCGGGCCGCCGATCTGCCCGGTTTCATCAACCTGCGGGACCGGCTGGAGCGGGCGCAGCGGGAGTCCGGCACGCCCGCGTACTGGCGGACCGACAGCCACTGGACCGAGCACTCCGCCGGCCTGTACGGCGCGGAACTGGCCCGGGCCCTTCAGCCCGGCCTGTCCCGGGACACCCGGCTGGTCAGGACCGGGCAGGCGCCACGGAACGGCGACCTCGGCGGGCTGCTGGGCATCCCCGTCGAGGAGAGCATCGACCGGTGGCGGCTGGTCCGCGACGGCGTGCGGCGGGTCCGGCAGGACGACCGCGACCTGCCCGTGTCGTTCCGCACCGTCCACCGGTCGGACCAGGCGCCGCTCTACCGGCCCCGGACGCTGCTGATCGGCGACTCGTTCACGCGCAACTCGCTGCCCTGGGTGCTGCCGTACTTCGCCGACCTCACCTACCTGCGCAGCGACGCGCCCGCCAGGACGGACCTGGATCACCTCGTGGAAAGGGTCGCCGAGAGTGAGACGGTGGTGTTCGAGATCGTGGAGCGTTACCTCGTCGGCGGGCACGCCGAGATGCTGGACGACGCCGTGCTCGACGCCCTCGACGAAGCGCTCTGAACGCTCGCGGTTCCCGGCGTGGGCTCTTCCTTACGGCGGTGATCGTCGTTTCCGTGAAGAATTTCGGCCTGGCGTGGCAATAGCCGGTGACCGCCGCATACGCCAGGAAAGGTCGGCATGCATGACAATCCCTCGCGAAGCTGTCGAGGTCGACGACGCGAACCTCATCGAGAGGTCGCTGAAGGAGCCCGAGATCTTCGCCACGCTGTTCGACCGGCACGCGCCGCTCCTGCACCGCTACGTGACCAGGCGCCTCGGGCCCAGCGAGGCGGAGGACGTCGTGGCCGACACCTTTCTGGCCGCCTTCCAGCACCGCGGCGGCTATGACCGCCGTCGCTCCGACGCCCGGCCGTGGCTGTACGGCATCGCCTCGAACCTGATCGGCCGCCGGCGGCGTACCGAGATGAGCCTGTACCGCGCCTACATCCGCAGCGGCGTGCACCCGGCGGAGCGGTCCGGGTTCCAGGTCGAGGACGGGGTCAACACCCTGGCCGTCAACCGGCCACTGGCGCAAGCCCTGATGGAGCTCACCCCGGCCGACCGCGACGTGCTGCTGCTCGTCGCCTGGGCCGAACTGAGCTACCAGGAGGTGGCCGACGCGCTGGCCATCCCGCCGGGGACGGTCGCCTCGCGCCTCAGCCGAGCCCGTCTCCGGATCCGTCAAGCCATGAGCCGACAAGGACAATGACCATGGACGAGCTGAAGAGCATGTGGCAGGCCATCCCTCCGGCCTCCCCGGAACAACTCGCCGGCGCGCGGCAGCGGCTGCTCCGCCAGACGCGTCCCCGGCGCCGTGCCGTCACCGGCCCACGGCTGCTGGTCGCGGCCGGTGTCGCGGGGGGACTCGTCATCACCCCCTTGATCAGCGGTACCGGGACCTCCGCCTATGCGGTGGCCAAGAGCCCGGACGGCACGGTCACGGTCACGATCAACGAGCTGCGCGACCCCTCGGGTCTTGAGGCCAGGCTGGCGGAGGCGGGTGTCACGGCCGACGTGACCTTCCTGGCCCCGAACACGCGGTGCGCGGACCCTCGGTTCGTCAGCGTGGACGGGGCCTACGGCGGGGCGCCGGCCACGGACGCGAACGACATGCGTTCACTCATGGAGGGGTCGCGCTCGTTCAAGGCCACCCAGGTGATGTCCGTCCGGACGATCCAGATCTCCCCGCAGTACATCAGGCGGGGCGAGACGCTCGTGGTGGAGTTCCGCGACAACCGGAACCCGTACGTGCCGTGGCGGCTCGGCGCCTGGCTGGCCCAGGCGGGCACCACCGTGAAGCCCTGCACGCCCATCGAGGACACCCAGTGAGGAGGCCGCGTCGCCGCAGGAAGTAGCCCCCTGGCGCCTCGGCCCTCACGTCGTCCTACGTCCATTCGGGCCGGCGTTGTCGGCAGCTGCAGCACTGTGTTCCAGCTTGGCACGAACCGGTCAGTTCGTCAGTGTGAGCGGGTTGACCAGATCGGCGTAAGCCAGCAAACCCGCCATGGTCATCATCGCCAGTGCCGCCGCGTACGTCAGCGGCAGCATGGAAACCTCGACGAGCCGGCCGAGCAGCCGGAGTCCTCGGCCTCCATCAGCGGTCAACCGCACCGCCCGGGCACCCCCACGACACCCGGCGAGCGTCCGGCAGGCGGAGCACAGCTTCGAGGTGGGGAACCAGGGTCCGCGACGCGGGACTGTCTTTCCTCTCGACCCGTGAGCCCGCTGCCTCCACAGGCGCGGCCGGTCCTGTGAAGGACACGGCCGCGGCTCAGCGCGGTCCTACTTGATCGCGGCCAGGTCCAGGACGTACATCTCGTCCTTGATCGGGTAGGTCATCAGCCGGTCGAGGCCGCCGTCGGGAATCGCCATGGCTTCCTTCCCGCCCGGCCGTACGCCGAGGTCGGCAGACCTGCCGGTGTCGACGTCGTACAGCGTCAGGACGGGCTGGTTTCCCGGTCCAGTCAGCATGACCTTGAAGAAGCGCTCCAGGCCGGCGTCGTCGCCTTTCTGGAAGGTACTGGGCAGGTCGCGCTCGTGGGAGCCGTCACGGTCGCGGACGAACCTCCGCAGGATCGTCTGGATCTGCACGGTGTCCGGGCAGCGGCGAGTGCCGCACTTGATCTCCTTGCCGGAGCGGTCGCGGGGACGCTCGACCTTGACGGTCTCGTAGCGCACGGCCACACCCGCGCACCGGTCGACGCCGCACCTGACCTCCTCATCGGCCTTGAGCACGGCGTCGCGCCGCTCACCGGTCTCGACGTTGAGCAGCTCGCGGAAGACCGACTTCCCGTGGTGAACGCCCACCCATGGCCACTGCAGGATGTGGTGCCGCTCGGCGCCCTTCACCGGCTGCGGCGAGCCCCCGCTCAGCGGCACCCGGTAGACCCCTCCCTTCTCGTAGGCGAAGACCACGTCCGAACCCGTCACCGTCAACCCGTCGATGTGCCCCTGCTTCATGACGTTCCCCAGGGGGACGTCGGTCACCGGACGAGGCCGGCCGCCGGCGGCCGGGACCGTCCAGATCCGGGCAACTCGCGGGCTGCCCGCCTCCTTGTAGGACGCCCACCAGACGATGTTGCCGCCACCGGCGGCGACATCGTCGGCGAAGATCGCCGATCCCTTCGTCGGGGGGATCTCGGCGATCTTCCTGGGCCGGCCGGTGCCCAGGTCGTAGCTCCACAGGAACTGACGCTTCCCGTCATTGGCGCTCGTCATGACCAGCAGCGTGCGATCGTCGAGGAGCAGCTGCGGGTAGTACGCGCGGCCATCGGGCAGCCTGGCCGGGATCTTGTGTACGGCCTGCGGCCACACCTTCTCGACGGGCGGCGGAATCTTGTCCGGCGGCGGCTCGGCCTCGCCGGTCGCGCTGACCGCCGGCTGCGGCTCGGCCGACGCGCCCAAGCCGCTCACCGCCGTGCCCACCCCGCCTGCCACCAGGACCACGGCCACGGCCGCGCGTACGGCGGCAGTACGGGCCCGCCGCCGGCGATGGCGCGTCTTGACCGTCGCGAGCAGCCCGACCGGCGCCTGCGGCGCACGATGCGCCGCCCCGGAAAGGACATGGCTCAGCTTGTCTTCCAGATCGGTCATCGCATGCTCCTGTCGATCGCCGGTGAGGAGGAGAGGGAGGAACGCAGCTTGTCGAGGCCACGGAAGGCCTGGCTGCGCACGGTTCCTGAAGAGATGCCGAGCACCTTGGCGATCTCGGCGTCGCTGAGCTGTTCGTAGTAGCGCAGCACCAGCACGGCACGCTGTCTGCGGGGCAGCGCGGCCACCTCTTCCCAGAGCCCCTGGTCCTCCTCGGGAGGGAAGACCTCGTGGTGAACCCGGTCCGGCGGCTCTCCGGCGAGGTGTTCACGCCTGCGCCGCCGCCAGACGCTGATGTGTAACCGCGCCATCGTGGTTCGGACGTAGCTGTGCGGGCTGTCCTTGCGTCTCACCCGCGACCAGGCGCCGCACAGCCGTACCAGAGCTTCCTGGACCAGGTCGGCGGCGTCATGAGGGTTTCCCGTCAGGACGTATCCGTAGCGGAGCAGCGCGTCTGTCTGCTCTGCCACGAAGTTGTCGAAGCCGGCTTCGTCATCCACTTGTCGTTGTCCCTTCGGCAGTCACGTCCCAGACGGCCGAAGGGACGAAGATGTTGCATCGCTCGGCGAACGGAACCGAACCAGGTGCCGAGCCGGCCTGTCCGGCCTTGCCGTGAACCCTGACGAAAGTAGGGGCACGGGCCGGTCTTTCGAGCATGTCGGGCAGGGCGGCGTCATTCCTACAGTGCTGCGCATGATCAGAACTCGACGTACCCCCGCAGCCCTTCTCCTCGCTCTGGCGCTGGCCCTACCGGCGTCGCCCGCCGTCGCCTCCACCTCTTCCACGGGCCCCTCCGACGTGCGCTTCGCGATCCCACGCCCCACAGGCCAGTACGTGGTCGGGCGCGACACCCTGCACCTCGTCGACACCGGCCGCCGCGACCCTTGGGTGCCCACGGCCGCGCGTGAGCTGATGGTGTCGATGTACTATCCGGCTCGCGCCGGTGGGAGCGCCGCACCGTACATGACCGTCGACGAAGCTCGTGCCCTCCTCGAAGGACAGAGGCTCGACACCGTCTTCAAGGCCGAGCAACTCGCCGGTGTCAGCACGAACGCCCGCCTCGGCGCCCGCCCCGCCGGCGGCAGGCACCCCCTGGTGGTGCTCTCCCCGGGATTCACCCTGAACCGCGCCACCCTGACCACGCTCGCGGAAGAACTCGCCTCCAAGGGGTACGTCGTCGCCCTCGTGGACCACGCCTACGAGTCGTTCGGCACCACGTTCCCCGGCGGCCGGACCCTGACGTGCGTCGCCTGCGAGACGGTGGAGAGCGCCCCTTCCGACGAGGCGGAGAAGGAGCTGCTGGCCAAGGCCGCGCTGAACCGGGCTGCCGATCTGTCCTTCGTCATCGACCGGCTGACGCGCTCCGCGCGGTCCGTACCCGTCTGGAAGCACTCGCAGCTGATCGACCCGGGCCGCGTCGGCGCCGCCGGCCACTCGCTCGGCGGCAACGCCGCGGCGCGCGTCATGGCCACCGACCGTCGTGTCCGCGCCGGGGTGAACCTGGACGGCTCGTTCTTCGCCCCGGTCCCGGCCGCCGGCCTCGGCGGACGGCCGTTCCTCATGCTCGGCACCGAGGCCCAGCACGTGCCCGGCTCCGCCGACGCCACCTGGTCGCGGGACTGGCGGCGCCTCGACGGCTGGAAGCGCTGGCTGACCGTGGCCGGCTCCGGCCACTTCACCTTCATCGACCTGCCCATCCTGGGCGGGCAGGCCGGGATCACCGACCCTGCCGCGCCGCTGTCGGGCAAGCGGTCGGGCGAGATCACCACGGCGTACGTGGGCGCCTTCTTCGACCAGCACCTCCACGGCGAGCAGCAGCCCCTCCTGGACGGCCCGTCCGCCGCCAACCCGGAAGTGACCTTCCAGAACCCGTGAGGCCCCAGCGCGTCCGGGGGCCGTACGGCCGTGGCGGGCGGCGTGCAGCTCCGCCGGGCTTCAGGAAGGCTGAGTCAGGCGGCTCGGGGCCGGGTTGCTGACCTGCTGGAAGATCACTGATGAGCGGAAGCCGGTGACCTCGCGGCGTTTGCTCAGCCGGTCGAGGAGGAAGGCGTGCAGGGCGTCGAGGTCGGGCACGCCGACGTGCAGCAGGAAGTCGTCGCCGCCGGACAGGACGAAGACGCTGAGCACCTCGGGCATCTTCGCCGCCGACGCCTTGAACGTGTCGATGACGGCCCGGCTCAGCGGCCGGACCTGCACGGCGACCATCGCCTGCACACCGCGGTTCAGAGCGACGGGGTCGATCTCGGCGTGGTAGCCCTTGATCACGCCGCGGCGGGCGAGTGACCGCACCCGTTCCAGGCAGGTCGAGGGGGCGATGCCGAGCTGCCGGGCGAGTTCGCGGTTGGAGAGCCGGGCATCTGACTGCAGCAGGCGGATGATTCCCGCATCAAGTTCGTCCACGGGCCCATGATGGCACCGCATTTCGACCGTTCGTTCGGCCGGCCGACCACAGTGCCGAACGTTTGCCTAGCCTCCAGCCATGACAGAACACCGGCTGGGAGTCTGGCAAGGAACCGCGACCGTGCTCGGCGGCGTGCTGGGACCGGGCATGCTCGTGCTCCCGCACCTGGCCGCGGAGGCGGCCGGACCCGGATCGGTGCTCGCCTGGGCGGCGCTGATCATCGTCAGCGTCCCCATCGCCTTCACCTTCGCGCTGCTCGGCCTGCGCCACCCCAGCGGCGGCGGCGTCGCCCACTTCGCCGGGACGGCGATCGGGCGCTGGGCGTACGCGGTGGTCGGGTGGTGGTTCGTCGCCGCCGTGCCGATCGGCACGCTCGCCGGGGCGCTCGCGGGCGGCATCTACACGGCGGACGCGTTCGGCTGGGACAGCCGGACCGCCGCGGTGATCGCCTTCGCGCTGCTGGCGGTCGCGTTCGCCGCCAACGCGGCCGGGCTGCGTACCAGCGGCCGCATGCAGGTGGTCATGGTCGGACTGCTGCTCGCGGTCCTCACCACCGCGATCGTGGCGAGCCTGCCGGCGGTCAGCGCTGAGCGTTTCGAGCCGTTCCTGCCGCAGGGCCTCGGCGGGGTTGGCGGCGCGGTCGGTGTGCTGGTCTTCGCCTTCGTCGGCTGGGAGGCCGCCAGCCACCTGTCCGCCGACTTCGCGGGCCGGCGCCTGCTCACCGCGACCGGCCTCACGCTGGCGGCGATCACGGTCGTCTACCTGAGCGTGGCGGTGACGGTCGTCGGCTCCGGCGCGGCGTCCTCGCCGGTGCCGCTGACCGCGATGATGCGGACGAGCCTCGGCGCGGCCGCCGAGCCCGTCACCGGGATCGCGGCCCTCGTGCTCACCTTCGGCGCGATCAACACCTACCTCGCCGGAGCCTCTCGCCTCGGCGTCGCCCTCGCGCAGCAGCGGCTGCTGCCCCACCGGATGGCATCCCCGCACCGCAGCCTCGCCGTGCTCGCAGCGGCGATCGCGGTCGTCGGCGCTGTCGCGCTCCTGCGCCCGATCGGCCTGGACCCGCTGCTGCGGGCGACCTCCGCCTGTCTCGCCGCGGTCATGTTCATCGGCGCCCTGGCGGCGATCCGGCTGCTGCCCGCCGGCCGGATGCGCGCGACCGCCGTCGCCGCGAGCGCTCTGACGGCGCTGACACTTGTGCTCAGCGGCGGCTACCTCGCCGTGCCCGCCGCCGTCGCGGTCGTCGGGTTCGCCGCCAGGGCCGTCCACTCCCGCCGTACGGGCCGTACGCCGCCGGTCGAAGATCGGACCTTGACCATGACGTAGCGTCAACGTTTCTAATGGCCGCATGAGGATCAGCGAGCTCGCGACCATGGTCGGGGTCTCCACCCGGACCGTACGCCACTACCACCATCTGGGACTTCTCCCCGAGCCCGAACGGCTGGCCAACGGCTACCGCGAGTACCGGTTGCGCGACGCGGTGGCCCTCGCCCGCGTACGGCGGCTGGCCGAGCTGGGTCTGTCTCTCGACGAGGTCCGCGACGTCCTGGCCGACGACCAGGGCCGGGAACTGCGGGAGCTGCTTCTGGAGCTGGACGCCGACCTGGCCAGGCAGCAGGCGGCGATCGCCGCCAGAAGGGCCCGGCTGGCGGCTCTGCTGGCGGAGGCGGACCTGCATCCCGACTCGACGGTGTCGCCCGACATGGCGGAGGTGCTGCGCGGCCTTCCCACCGGGAGTTCGGCGTTCGCCGAGCTCGACCGCGAACTGCTGGCCCTGGTCGCCACCGTGGGCGACCCGGCGGGCCGGGCCGAGTTCGCCGATCTGCTGCGGCCCCTCACCGAGCCCGAGGCGTACGCGCGCGGGCACGCCCTCATCGCCCGGCTGGATGAGCTGGCCGACGCCGACCCCGCTGATCCGCTCGTCGCCGTGGTCGCGCGTGACCTCGCGGACCACCTGCCCGACGAGATGGTCTCGGTGATGCTCGCGAGCCTCGACGACGCCGGCAACGGCCAGTGGCTGGAGGAGCTGCTGCGGGAACTGCCCGCCGCCCAGGGCGAGGTCTTCCGGCTGCTCGTCGCACAACTGAAGGAGCGAGGGTGATGTTGAGGTTTTCGCGTGCCGCGTTGTACGCCGTGGTCCCCGCGGAGCTGGTGTTCGCGGTCCTGCTCGTGTCCGGGGTGTCGCTGCCGCTCCCCGTGGTCGCGGTGGCCGAGGTGGCCGTCGCCGCGGTGCTCGTCCTGGAGGCGGTGACCGCGTACCGGCTGTTCAGCGCGGCGCGCCGGGGCGGCGCGGACCGCCGGGCGGCGTTCCGCGCCGCCTATGAGCAGCTGGTTCCCGAGCAGGTGCGGCGGATCATGGGGTTCGACCTGAAGGGCATGATCAGCCTCGCCCTGTGGGTCGCCCGTCGCCGCCACGGCGTGCCCGACGGCGCCACCGCCGTCTCCTACTCCGGCGCGCAGACCCTCACGATGACGATCTTCCTGGGCGCGATGGTCGTGGAGCTGGTGGTCGCGGAAGTTCTGCTGCGGGCGTTCGACGCGCCGGTCGGCCTGCGCGCCGTGGTCCTGGTCGCCGACGCCTACACGGTCCTGATCGTGCTCGCGGTCATCGCGGCCTGCGTCACCCGTCCGCACGTCGTCTCGGACGACGAGATACGCATCCGCTACGGCGCGTTCTTCGACCTGCGTGTCCCGAGGGAGCGCATCGCCGCAGTGCGGCACGTCCGCAACTTCAACGAGAGCGCCACGGTCAAGGTGGACGGCGATCGGCTGGCCGTGGCGGTGGCGTCCCAGACCAACCTGGTCCTGGAGCTGACCGAGCCGGTCACGGCCGTCCGGCCGCTCGGCAGGCGCGCGGAGGTCCATACGATCCGCTTGTTCGCCGACGATCCCACAGCCGCCCTCGCCGCGCTGCGGCCCCGCGGGCAGCACGCGCCTGGCGCCGGCAGCCGGCCCGTTTCCTGAACGCCATCCGGCAGTGCTGATCACGGCGTCGGCAGGGGTGAGGCGGTCCGGCCGGCGACGGCTGCCAGGGCCGCACCTGCCACGGCTGCGGCTGCGGCGGCGGCGAAGGCTGCGCCGCCGGTGTCGCCGAGGCCGGTCAGCCGGCCGGCGACGGCGGTGCCCAGGCCGTAGCCGGCCCACATGAAGGTGTTGAGCCAGGCGAAGACCTCGGTGCGGTAGCGGGCGGGGGCGTGGTCGGCGAGCAGGGCCGGCACGACGGCGTCGCGCGGCCCGGTCACCAGCCCGGCAAGACCGATCAGTACGGCGAGGGTCACGAAGCCGGGCGCCCAGCCCCCGCCGAGCAGGACGGCCGCCTCGGCGAGCGAGAGCAGGACGAGCAGCCGCCCGCCGGTGGTGGGCCAGGTCCGCGCGCCGTACCCGAGGGTGCCGAGGAGGGCGCCGACCGAGAGCAGGCCCATCAGCACGCCGGCGGAGGCGGCGGAGCCGAAGGCGGTGGCCGAGGCGACCGTGGCGATGCGCAGGCAGCCGAAGGTGAAGGTGCCGAGGGCGGCGATGGTCAGCAGCAGGAGGGTACGCCGGTCGGTGAGCGGCCCGGCCAGGTGGAGCCTGCCGGGTGGGGTGGGTGCTGCTTGCCGTACCGCGGGGGAGGCCAGGAGGAGCGCGGTGCCGAGCAGGACGGCGGCGCCGGCGGCGGTCACCACGCCGTGGGCCGGAACGGCCAAGGTCAGGACCGGCACGAGCAGGGGGCCGGCGATGAACGTCAGCTCGTTGACGGCGTTGTCGATCGCGTAGGCGGCGGGCAGGGAGTCGGCGGGGACGAGGCGTGGCCAGGCGCTTCTGATGACCGATCCGGCAGGCGGCGTCGTGACGCCGAGCAGCACCGCGGCGCCGATCATCAGGCCGGGCGGGGCGAGGAGCAGGAGAGCGTAGGCGAGGGCGTGGGCGGCGAGGTAGCCGGTCAGGACGGGGCGCGGGCCGTACCGGTCGGCGAGGCGCCCGCCGAGCGGCGCGCACAGGGCCAGGGCCAGGGCGTGTCCGGTGAGTACGAGGCCGGCGGTGGCGTAGGAGCCGAGCCGGTCGACGGCGTCCAGCAGCAGGGCGAGGCTGAGCACGGGCGTGCCCAGCTTGACGATGAGCCCGCTGACGAGCAGGCGGGGGACTCCTGGTTGGGCGAGCAGGCGGCGATAGGACGCGAACATGGCGACTCCGTTACCATCTAACTGGATTACGCCTATGACACACAGAAAGGTGTTACCAGTCAAGTGGAAATAGCCTGTAACGTAACCCGGCAGGCTCCGCTGATCGCCGAGCTGGTCAACCTGGCCACGGCGCACTGGCGGGGCGGCGCCTCGGTGCAGCCACTGGCAGGCGAGGAACTGGCGGCGACGTTCGCCGCCCAGCTCGGCGACCGCACGGCAGCGGCCCTGCGCGCGGTCCCGGACGCGGGGCGGCACCTGGCCGAGCTGGCCACCGAGCTGCGGCAGGCCCTGCTGGCAGAGCGGCCGGCGGACCAGGCCGCCCGCGTCAACGCCATGATCCGCAGGTACGGGGCGCAGCCCTACCTGACCGAGGACGTCGGCCAGCCGTTCCACCTGCACTTCCATGGGTCCGGCGGCACCGAGGTGGAGGCCCTGGGCGGCGAGTTCGCCACGGCGCTGGCGCTCATCGTGGACGGCTACGGCCCCGACCGCTTCGGACAGTGCGCGGCACACCAGTGCGAGGCGGTCTACATCGACCTGACCCGCAACGCCTCACGCCTTTACTGCAGCGCGGCATGCACGGCTCGCGCCAAGACCGCTGCCTATCGCAGCCGCCGCCAGACCTGATCAAGCCTGGCCGGCCGGCACGGTCTCCCCGGTGGCGCAGAGCTGGGCGCGGAGGGTCTCGCCGACCCACCGCTCCCAGCGCTCGCGCGGCCAGCCCCGCTCCTTCGCGAACAGGAGGTAGAGCTCCGGGCTGAGCAGGCCGTACAGCAGGTCGGCGGCCTCCTCCACCGACACCTCGGCGCGCGCCCCGGGTTTGCCGACAAGCGCCTTGGCGGCCCCCCGATGGACGACATATCGGGGATCGACGTCCTGCGGCCACAGCGCGGCCACCTCGGGGTCGCTCGCGACCGCCGCCTCCAGAACCTTGCCGATCGGTGCGACGCGTTCCAGGACCGAGGTCGAGCCGGCGACGTAGGCGCGCAGCATGTCCTGGGCGGTTGCGGAGGCCAGCGCCCCTGTGTACCACGGCCGGTCCATCGTGGCCACCGGCTCGTCGTCGCCCGCGATCGTGACGTCGACCAGCTCCTTGAGCAGAGCGCGTTTGTTGCCGAAGACGAAGTAGATCGTCTGCACCGCGACGCCGGCCTTGTCGGCGACGTCCTGGAGATTCGTCGCCCCGTAGCCGTCCTGCGTGAACAGCTCCAGCGCCGCCGCGAGGATGCGCCGGCGCGTCTCCTTGGCCTTCTGGGCTCTTTTGTTCGTCCTCTTGACGTCGCTCATGGCTAGAGTCTATCTCTAGATTTGTTCACTAGAAGTCAACTCTAGAGAGTGGGTTGAGCCATGACGGTCATCAGCATCACCCGATTCCAAGCCGATCCCGCTGACGCCGAGCAGGTCCAGGTCCGGCACGCCGCTCTGGTCACCGCGGTCAGAGCTACGCAGCCCGGCCTCACCGAGGCGCGCCTCGGCCGGCTCGACGACGAGACATGGATCGGCGTCTGGCGTTGGGACTCGGCCGCCAGCCTGCAGGCGGCCCGCGAGGCCGCGCCCGGCACGCCCGCCGCAACCGCGGCGTTCGCCGTGGCCCGCGACGTCACGGCGCAGGACATCGAGGTCCTGGCCGAGCTCTGACTGCCCCGGCCCCGGCCCCGGCCCCGGACCGGGCGCCGGGGCTCCCCCCACGCGAGGAGATGACATGATCGAAATCGACGCGTTGACCAAGGTCTACGGATCGGCGCAGGTCCGGGCGGTCGACGAGGTGTCGCTGCACGTCCCCGCCGGATCGGTCTTCGGCTTCCTGGGACCCAACGGCGCCGGCAAGACCACCACCATCAAGATGCTGGCCGGCCTGCTGACCCCCACCTCCGGCCGGGTCCGGCTGGGCGGTTTCGACGTGACCCGGCAGCGCTCAGCGGCGATGGCGCAGTTCGGCGCCGTGCTGGAAGGCTCGCGCAACGTCTATTGGAGCCTGTCGGCCTGGCAGAACCTGATGTACTTCGGCCGGCTCAAGGGCATGCGCAAGGCCCAGGTCGCCGAGCGCGCCGAGGATCTGCTGACCGATCTGGGGTTGTGGGAGCGCCGCGACGAGAGGGTCGGCGGCTTCTCGCGTGGCATGCAGCAGAAGGTCGCGATCGCCGCCGCTCTCATCGCCGGCCCGCCGATCGTGCTGCTGGACGAGCCGACACTCGGCCTGGACGTGGAGGCCACCCGTACCGTCAAACACTGGATCACCGAGCAGGCCCGTGAGCTGGGCACCACCATCCTGCTCACCACGCACCAACTGGACGTGGCCCAGGAGCTGTGCGACCGGGTGGCCGTCATGCGCAAGGGGCGGCTGGTGGCCGACCTGCCCACGCGAGAGCTGCTGGCGAGTTTCCGCGAACGGGACAGGTACGAGATCCGCGTCGAAGGAACGGCGCCGCCCGGGTTCGACGCCGTCACCCGCGACGGCGTCGCCACGATCAGCGTGCGGGTGAGCCACCCGGGCGAGGTGTACGACGTGGTCGAGCGCCTGCGCTCCCAGGGAGCCGTCCTGGAGTCGCTGACCCAGGTGCGGCCCGGCCTGGAGGACGTGTTCCTCGCACTGGTGAACGAGGCGTCCCATGCTGCTTGACGTGCTGGGCGCGGAGATCGGCAAGGGCCTGCGCGTACAGCTGGCCCACCCGATCGGCCACGTCATCACGCTGCTGATCAGCACCACCATGTACCTCGGCCTGCAGTTCGTGCTCGGCCAGGGCGAGCTGCGCCACGATCTGCTGCCGCAGACACTGGTCGCGATCGGCGGCTACTGGTTCCTGCAGTACGCCGCACTGGTCATGGTGGCCGACCTCATCGAGGAGAAACGCGCCGGCACCTTCGCCCAGTCGCAGATGACCCCGGCGCCGCCGTGGCTGCCGATGCTCGGCCGGCTCATCACCGCCTCGATCTTCGGCCTGACGGTGGCCGCCGTCGCCGCGCTCGTCCCGATGCTGGTGGCCCAGATCGCGATCCCGCTGCGCTGGGCGGCGCTGCTGCCCGCCGTGTTGCTCGGGGCCAACGTGCTGGCCTTCACCTTCCTGCTGGCGGCCCTCGCGCTGGTCTCCCCGATGATCGGCGCCCTGCAGTCGCTGTTCACCGCACTGGTGCTGCTGCTCAACGGCTCCTTCCTGCCGCTCGCCTTCTATCCCGACTGGCTGGCCACGGTGGCCAGAGTCCTGCCCACCACGCTGGGCACCGAGGCGCTCACTCAGACCTTGTTCCAGGGCCGGACCCTGGCCGAGGTCTGGAACGGGGGCACCCTGCCCTGGCTGCTCGTCCACACCATCGCGCTCACCGCGGCCGGCGGCCTGCTGTTCATCCGCAACCATCGCCGAGCCCTGCAGGGAACCTCATGATCTTCGTACGCGGATTCACCGCGGAAGTCCGCAAGGGCCTGCTCGATCTCGCCGCCGGATGGCGTCAGGTCCTCATACAGGTGATCACTTTCCCGCTGTTCTACCTGCTCATCGTGCTGTTCATGGGACGCGGGCAGTTGCGCGCGGAACTCCTGCTGCCGGTGCTGCTCGGCATGGTGGCGCTGACTTTCATCCACGAACAGGTCAACCGCGTGTTCTGGAGCTACCTGGGCGACATCCAGGCCGGCGTGCTGGAACAGACCTACCTGACCCCGCTGCCCTCGGCCGCGCTCATCCTCGGCCGCCAGGTCGCCGCCGTGCTCTCCGCCCTGCCCACCGCGCTGGCCGTCCTGGCCACCGGCGCGGTCACCATCAGTCTCCAGGGCGGGCAGCTGCCCCTCGACGTGCAGGTGATCGTACCGCTGGCCGCCATCGCGCTGGGCACCTGCGGCCTGGCTCTCATCCTGTGCGGGCTGACCCTGGTGTTCAAACGCATCGAGATCATCACCCAGCTCTCCGTCGCCATCTACGCCATCGCCGGCGGCACCCTGGTCCCCCTGGCCGCCCTGCCCGATCCGATCGCCTTCCTCAGCCGGCTCATGGTCCCGATCGCGCCCGGCATCGAGGCGATGCGCGACATCCTGATCGGCGGGCATTCCCTGGCCGCCCTCCCGACCGGCTGGGGTCTCGGCTGGCTGCTGGCGCAGCCGCTGCTCATCACCGTCACCGGGGTGGCCCTGTTCAACCGGCTCGAACACCTTGCCCGACGCCGCGGCACCCTCGGCCGCTACTAGGCACTTCACCGATGTGCGAGGGCGTCCGAGCATCCGGGAAGCGTTCGGGCGAAAGATATGCAGAAAGAGGGACGCCGGGGCGGCCCGGCCCCGGCCATCCTTCCAGAGTGAACATCGCTGCCTCGCTCCTCCTCGGCGCTGTCGTCGCCGTCGCGCCGGTCACACCGCTGTCGTGGCAGGACTGCGGCGACGGCCTGCAGTGCGCGCAGCTCCAGGTGCCGGCCGACTGGACCCGCCGCTCGGGGCCGGAGGTCGCGATCGGCCTCGCCAAGCTGCCCGCCAGGGACCAGGCCCGCAAGAAGGGCGTGCTGCTGGTCAACACCGGTGGGCCCGGCGAGCAGATCGTGATTCTCCGGCAGGCGAAGCAGGCCTTCGCCGACCTGACCGAGTGGTTCGACGTGGTGATCTTCGACCCGCGGGGGTTCGGCAGATCGACGGCGATCAACTGCCCGATCCCCGCGCCCTTCGCCACCGAGTGGGTGTTTCCCACCAAGGCGGCCTATGACGCGTACGCCGCGAAGAACCGCACCTTCGGCGAAGCCTGCGCCGAGGAGGCCGGCGTCCTGTCGGGCAATCTCAACTCCTGGCAGATCGCGCACGACATGGAGGCGATCAGGAAGTCCCTCGGCCAGGCCCGGCTCACCTACTTCGGCAACTCGCACGGCACCGTGCTCGGGCAGGCCTACGCCGAGCTGTTCCCCCGCAAGGTCGGCCGCATGTACCTCGACAGCGTCTTCGACCACACCACCCCCGATCTGCGTGCCTGGCTCCAGCCGCGCGCCGAGGCCCTGGAGGGCAACTTCGTCCGTTTCGCCGACTGGTGCCGGAGCACCGTGACCTGCGCCCTGCACGGCAGGGATCCGGTGGCGGTCTGGGACGAGGTGATGGCCAGGGCCCGCCGCGAGCCCATCCCGGCCCCCGAGGCCGGTCCCGGGGCGCGGGTCAGCGACACCCAGATCGCCTCCCGCGCCACCTTCTCCTTCGCGGACACCTGGGAGCGCCTGGCCGCCGGGCTCGCCCGCGCGCGGGCCGGTGACGCCTCGTTCTTCGCCAAGGTGGAGGGGGCTCCGGACCCGGACCTGTCGCGCGTCGTCCTCTGCGCGGACCTGCCCTACCCCGGCTACGACCAGGTCAAGAAGCTGGAGACCGCCCTGCGCCGTGACACGCCCCACATCGGCTGGCGCGCGGTCTGGCCGATGGCCAACCACTGCGCGGGCCTGCCGGCGACCCGGACCTACCCGCCCCATCCTGTCGCGGCGCCGGGCCTGCCTCCCGTGCTCATCGCCAACGGCGAGCACGACGACACCACCCCGCCCGCCGACGGCCGCCGCCTGGCCGGCCAGTTGCCCGGCGCCCGCTACCTGAAGGCCGCCGGAGGACATGCCCTCTACCTGTCCGGCGACCCGTGCGTACGCGAGCACGTACACCGGTATCTGGCCGGCGGCCGGCTGCCACCTGCCGGGACGACCTGCGAGTGATCAGGGAAGCTTGGACTGACCGGAACGGGAGGAAAAATGGCGACATGGGCGCGGCGCAGGAGGTGGACGCTCCTGCTGGGCGGATTGTCCGCGCTGGTCGTGGCGGCGGTGGCCGGGGTCGTGCTGGCCTATCCCTCCGTGGCGGCCACCACCTGCCCCGGCTGTTACGGACTGGAACGGCTCCACCCCGGCGTGTACGCCGAACCGGGCCTGTCGGAGGCCCAGCGGCGGCACGTGATCGACGTCGTCGACCAGGCGCGGCAGCGCGTCGGAGCCTTCTACGGCGGCCGCGAGAGCTCACCGAGCGTCCTGGTGTGCCTGACGGACGCCTGCTACCGGCGGATCGGCGGCGGCGGGGAGCGGGGGATCGCGGTGCTGAACCGCGCGGTGATGCTGTCGCCGCGTGGGGCCGACCCGGTGATCGCGTCGCACGAGCTGTCGCATGTGGAGCTGCACGTCCGGCTCGGGGGCAGGGAGGAGGAGGTGCCGCAGTGGTTCGACGAAGGGTTGGCGGTGCTCGTCTCCGGTGATCCCCGCTATCTCGCGCCGGAGACGGCCGGCGACCGGTGCCTGGTCGACTCGCGCGGCGCGCTTCCTGAGTCCCTGAAGGACTGGCTCGGGACGGCCGGCAGGGACCCTCAGGCGTACGCCAAGGCCGCCTGCCAGGTGAGCCGCTGGGTCCAGGCGAACGGTGGACGTGACGCGGTGCTGAACCTGATCGAACGGCTCGCGGCCGGGGACGACTTCGCACAGCTCGTGACGGCGGCACCCTCGGGAGACGACGCTGCAGACGCTTCGTGACCGGGCACGCGCCGGAGGTCGGCGGCTGATCAGCAGGCTGCCGAAGGGAACCCGGCTGGACGTCCTGGTGGTCGTCATCGCCTCTCTGGTCCTCATCGCGGTCACCCTGCTGGAGAAGCGGTTTCCGGCTCCGGGGCTGCCGGTGGTGGCCGGGTTGAGCGTGGCCGGCTGCCTGCCGGTGCTGATCTGGCGCAGGCTGCCCCTCACCGCCGCCGTCCTGTCGGCCGGGGTGGCCCTGATCGGCATGGCCGTACCCGGCTGGCCGGGGCGGCTGGTCGCCACCTGCCTGTTCTGCGCGGCCGCCACCCATCGGACCCGGCGGCCGTGGCTGGTGCTGGCCGCCTCGGTCGTATGGGTGGTCATCTACGGGACGCTGCTCCCTCAGTCGATCGGGGCCGCCACGCTGACCGACCTGATCGTCCTGGGCGTCGCCCCTGTGGCGGTCGGCCGCATGCTGAGGCTGCACGCCGAGCGGGCCGCACAGGCGGCGCGGCTCGACCACGCCGAGGCCAGGCGCGCGCTGGCCGAGGAACGCGCCGGGCTCGCCCGGGACGTGCACGACAGCGTCGGCCACCACCTCACCGCGATCCGCGTCCAGGCCACGGCCACCCGCCGGGCCCTGCGCGGCCGGACGCCGGCCGCCGACAAGGCATTGGGCACCATCGCCGACCTGTCGTCCTCGGCGCTGGAAGAGGTACGCGCCCTCCTCGACACCCTGCGCGAGACGTCCGCCGAACCGGACCAGGACGACCTCGAAGAGCTGGCCGGCCGGCTCTCCACTCCGCATCTGCGGATCACGGTCCACCGGGCGGGCCTGAGCTCCCCGCTGCCGCCCGGCGTGGGCCGTACGGTCTACCGCATCGTGCAGGAGGCGCTCACCAACGCCGCCCGCCACTCGGGAGCCACCGAGGTGGACGTGCGGGTCCGGCGCAGCCGTACCGCGGTGGCGGTGTCGATCTCCGACAACGGCCACGCCCGCGCCGGAGCGGAGGGGCGCGGCATCAGAGGCATGCGCGAACGTGCGCGGCGGCACGGCGGCACGCTCACGGCGGGCCCGGGTCCGCGGCACGGCTGGCTGGTCGAGGCCACCGTCCCGATCGAGGCATCATCGCAGCTGTGAAGGAGGAAGTGGCGTGACCATTCGGGTGTTGATCGCCGACGACCAGCCGGCCGTACGCGAAGCCCTGCACCTGACGCTGGACGGCGAGCCCGACATCGAGGTGGTCGGTGAAGCGGCCGACGGGGCCGAGGCCGTGCACCTGGCGCTGTGGCGGCGGCCCGACGTGGTCGTGATGGACCTGCGCATGCCCTACGTCGACGGGATCGCCGCGATCCGGCAGCTCGCCGAGGTGGAGGCGCCGCCGAGGGTGCTGGCGCTGACGACGTTCGACACCGACGAGTACCTGTTCGGGGCGCTCCAGTCGGGGGCCTCGGGGTTCCTGCTCAAGGACAGCGACCCCGAGTTGCTGCTGGAGGCCGTACGGGCGCTGCACGGCGGGCACGGACTGGTGGACCCGAAGGTCACCACGCGGCTCATCCACCGCTTCGCGCGGCTGTCGCCCGCGTCCGCCGCCGACGCGCGGCAGCGGCTGACCGCCCGTGAGCTGGAGGTGCTCCGCCAACTGGCACGGGGACTCAGCAATGCGGAGATCGCCCGTGCCCTCATCATCGAGGAGGGCACGGTCAAGACCCACGTCGCCAGCATTCTGCGCAAACTCGGGCTGCCCTCCCGGGTGCGCGCCGTCATCTACGCCTACGAGCACGGCCTGGCCTCGCGCGACTAGACGCAGCGTTTCCGCTTCACGGACGTGGACCAGGCCGGGAGTACGTCGGTGAGCTGCGGACGGGTGAGGGACCAGACTTCGCGCCCGTGCCCCGGCACGAGTTCCTGGCCGCCCAGGAGGACGTAGGAGGTCTTGTCGAAGATGAGGGATTCGCGGGAGACGGCACCCCCGGGGCCCAGGTTGTCCACCCGGGTCACCGCGATGCCCGATCTGCCGGTGGCGTCCTTGAGCTCTTCCGTCTCGATGCCGGGCAGGGTCGCGGCGATCTTGAAGATGGCCGCCTGCTGCTCGGGCGGGACCGGGCTGCCGAGGATGTCGATGACGGCGTTCCAGGTCCGGGTCGCGGCGTCCTTGCCGGGGGTCATCCGGTATTCGGCCAGCTTGTGCCGGAGCTGCTCCTGGTCGGTCGGCCACTTCCGGAGGTCGGCGTAGGCGGGCCGCCCGGCGCCGCGTTCGGGGCAGCGGGTCAGGATTTCCTGGTACTCGGGGCTCTGCGGCCTGGATTTCGACGGTTTGTGCCAGAGGAGTCCCGGGCGGGAGCCGTCGGCGGACTCCCAGACCTCGCCCGTGATGTGGCGCGGGCCGACATTGGGGACCCCCTTCTCGCTGCGCGTCTCGGCGATGCGCTCGTAGTGGAGGTACTGGTCGTCGCGGGGCTCCGGCCACGGGGTGGCGGTCGCGGCCTCGGCCGCCAGTCGCAGGACCTCGGCGGCGCTCGCGGGCGCGGCGGAGCCGAACGTCTGCACGGCGACCACTCCCGCGGCCATCGCCGCGACCAGTCCGCCCGCCGGCGACACCCGCCGCAGCCGGACCGGCCGCCGCTTCGTACGGGCTTCGGCCAGCAGGGCGGTACGGGCGGGGGCGAGGCGCTCCGCCGTGGGGTGCGGCTGGCCGGCGAACAGGTCGCGCAGTTCGGCCAGGTCGGTCCGTTCGTTCATGAGGTGTGCTCCGTCGTGGGGTCGGTGCTGCCGAGGACGTCGCGGACGATGGCCCGCGCGCGGTTGAGGCGGGAACGCACTGTCCCGATGGGGATGGACAGGGCGTCGGCGACCTCCTCGTAAGTGAGGTCGGCCCAGGCCACGAGTAAGAGGACGTCGCGGTCGCGGCTCTTGAGCGAGGCGAGCGCCTGGGCGAGCGGGCGGCGTACGGCGTGCGCGCTCGCCCGCTCAAGGGCTTGTTCGGCGGCGTCGCCGGCGTCGGGGAGCGCGCCCACCTTCGCGTACGCCTTGTAGCGGTGTGTCTCGGCGCGCCGATGGCGGCGGATGAAGTTGGTCGCGAAGCCGTACAGCCAGGGAAGGGCCTCCGGCCGGGCGGTGTCGTAGTCGCGGCGCTGCCGGAACGCGGCGAGGAACGTCTCGGAGACGACGTCGTCGGCCGCGTCGTCGCCGAGCCGGCGGGCCACGTATCGGTGGATGTGTCCCGCGTGTCTGTCGAACAGCAAGGCGAAATCCTCGGGATCTCGCCATGACCGTTCGATCAGGTCGGCGTCGGACAGGGTCGTGCTGAGCGACATGTGGTCGGGCCTTTGCAAGGAAGTAGTGTCGCCCGTCTTTCACCTGAGCCGGGAATCGAGTTCACGCCGATGCTTTCCTGCTGTGGGTGACCATCGCCGCCGCGAGGGCGAAGGCGGCAAATCCGCACGTCACGGTCAAACCCGCCCACGGCGGGAGCGGGTAGTAGCCTTCGAGCAGTGACGGGCCGACATCCACGTGCGCGAACGTGGGGACGCTCTGCGTGATCGCGAACCCGGCGGCAGGGGTGACCACCAGCAGCCACGGCGCCAGGCCCGCGGTCGCCAGCACGTACGGCACCACGACCAGCGCGACGGACAGCCCGGCGGCGACGACCCCCCGCCTGACCAGCGCGGCCAGGCCCAGAGCCAGCACGGCGGCGGCCGCGGTCAGCGCCGCGTAGCCGGCGACCACCCGGAGCCCGGTGCCCAGAGTGATCGGCTGGATCGGGTTCTGATGGGCGCGCAACAGCGCCAGACCGGCGGGGACCACGACCCCCGAGGTCACCAGCCCCGCCACGAACGCGACCGCGCCGAGCACCGCGGCCTGGGCCACCAGTTGCCGCGCCGAGTGCGGCCCGGCAGGCAGGCCGCTCGGGCTCCGCCCGCGCCGGTGCGTGCAGAACGTCACCGCCGCCGCGAGCACCGGGATCAGCCCCACGGCCCCGCCGATCAGCAAGAGGTCGGCGCGGATGCCGCCCTCCACCGTGGCGGGCCCGATGTCGCCGCCGCCGGTCACGATGAGCTGGTCGCCGGACTCGGCGACCCCGCCCGGGTGATGCGGGGTCCTGCCGTCGGACTCCAGGCCGACGCCGACGTCGTCGTGCCGCCACGAACCGTTCGCGCCCCGCAGCGTGATCCGGTCGAAGGTGGCGGTGGCCTGGGCGAAGGCTTTCGCCATGCCCCACAGCGCGCCCGGTGAGGTGGCGAACAGCCCGATCTCGACCGTCTCCGGCAGCCCGGCCAGCTTGACCGTGCCGATCTCGGTCCACGTCCTGCCGTCGTCCGACTCGTAGCCGCTGACGGTGTCGCCCGACCTGGTCAGCCGCAGCCACTGCGGGCCGTTGTGAGGACCGCCGGGAATGTCGTGGATGTAGTTGTGCTGCATCCGCACGCCGTGATCTCCGGTGAGCATGACGGCGGCGTACGGTGTGCCCTGCTTGAGGCTCTGCCTGACGAGGAGCCCGGCCTTGGCCCAGGGCACCACTCCTTCCGTGACGTTGCGCACCCCGGGCACGGCGTCCGGCAGCCGCATCTGCCCGGTCAGGCCCGCCACGCGGGCGGTGATGGCGCCGTTCCCCTTGAGCGGCTGGTGCACGAAGTAGTACTTGTCCTTCACCGCCGTGCCGTCGGGTCCCAGCAGCGGCGCGGGGCAGGGGCCTTCGCCCTTCCCGGTCACGCAGGTGCTGCGGACGCCCCCGGCGATCAGCAGTCCGAGCGACACGGTGACCAGCACGGAGGCCGCCATGGCGAGCAGCAGGCCGCGCGAGGAGCGGAACCTGGCCCACTCCGCGCGCAGCGCCTGGGAGAAGCCGTCCTGTCCGGCCGTGGATGATCTCATGGCGACGGTTGTACGCGGCGTCCGGTTCCGGCCGGGTCGCAGCGGCTGCGACCCGGCCGGAACCCGGCATCTGGCATCGTTGGCGCATGGCTCCTCCACCCACCGGACGGTCCGCCCGCACGAGGTTCGGCGGCGGGCGGTGAGGGTCCTCGTCGTGGAGGACTTCGAGGTCCTCGCCCGCTCCATCGGCACCGGGCTGCGCCGCGAGGGCATGGCCGTGGACGTCGTCCTGGACGGGAGCGCCGCCCTCGACCGGCTGGCCGTCACCCGCTACGACGTGGTGATCCTCGACCGCGACCTGCCCGGCGTCCACGGGGACGAGATCTGCCGGCGGCTCGCCCACGGTCGTTGCGAGAGCCGCGTGCTGATGCTCACCGCCTCCGGCACGATCGAGGACCGCGTCGCCGGGCTCGGCCTCGGCGCCGACGACTACCTGCCCAAGCCGTTCGCGTTCGCCGAGCTGGTCGCCCGCGTCCGCGCGCTGGCCCGCCGCGCCACCCCGCCGCTGCCGCCCACCCTGGCGTACGGGGACATCACTCTCGATCCGGCCCGCCGTACCGCGTTCCGGGACGGCCGGCGTCTTGAGCTGAGCCCCCGGGAGTTCGGCCTGCTCGCCTGCCTGCTGGCCGTGCCCGGCCTGGTCATCTCGGCCGAGGAACTGCTGGAGCGCGTCTGGGACGAGGCCGCCGACCCCTTCAGCAGCGCCGTCAAGCACACCGTGCACCGGCTGCGGGCCAAGCTCGGCGACCCGCCCGTGATCGAGACCGTCCGCGAGGGCGGCTACCGCATCGGGCCGTCATGACCCGGCTCGCCAGAAGGTCCCTGCGGAAGCGGCTCGCCCTCGCCTACGCGGCGGGCGTCTACGCCGCCGGAGTCCTCGTGCTCGTCGTCGTCGACCTCCCGCTCGCCACCGTCCAGGCGACCAGACCCGCGGGCCACTCCTCGGCGAGCGCGGCCGCCGCGACCGGGCCCGGCATCAGCCTTCCCCAGCTCCTCGTGGGGTCCGCCGTCGCCCTGGTCCTCCTGATCCCGGTCGCGCTGGCCCTCGGCTGGTACGTCGCCGGCCGGTTCCTGCAGCCGCTGCGCGCCATCACCGCCACCGCCGAAGTCATCTCCGCCGGAAACCTCCACCGGCGCCTGGACCTCGGCGAGCCTGTGGACGAGCTGACCGCGCTCGGCCGCACCCTCGACGACCTGTTCGCCCGCCTGGAGGCGTCCTTCGACGCCCAGCGTCACTTCGTCGCCAACGCCTCCCACGAGCTGCGCACGCCACTCGCCGGTCTGCGTACCCTCCTCGAAGTCGCCCTCGCCGACCCCGACGCCGACGCCGCCGACCTGCGCGCGGCCTGCCAGGAGGCCCTGGCTCTCGGCGGGCACCAGGAGCGGCTGGTCGAAGCGCTGCTCGCCCTGGCCGTCAGCGAGCGCGGCGTCACCCGCCGGGACACCCTCGACCTCGCCCACGTCGTCGAAGGAGCGCTCGCCACCCGCCGCGACCATGCCACCGAGAAGGGCATCGACCTCGCCGAACACCTGACGCCCGCCGTGACCGCAGGAGACCCGGGACTGGTCGAAAGCCTCGTCGCCAACCTCATCGACAACGCCGTCCGTCACAACCACGCGGGCGGGCACGTGCAGGTCACCACGCGGACCGTCGGCACGCAGGTGGCCCTCACGGTCGCCAACAGCGGGCCGGTCATCCCCGAGGACCAGATCCAGCGCCTCTTCCACCCCTTCCAGAGGCTGTCGCCCGATCGGCACGGCCACCGCGACGGCTACGGCCTCGGCCTCGCCATCGTCAACGCCGTCGCGCGGGCTCACCGCGCCACCCTCGTCACCGAGGCACGCCCCGAGGGCGGCCTGTCCATCACCGTACGATTCCTCCGCGCCGCTCCCTGAAACCGACGACCGTCCGGCCGACGCCCTGCTGATCCGCCCGGACGCCCACGTCGCCTGGGTCGCGCCCGTCGACGAACCCGCCGGAGCGGCCACGTCCGCGCGGCGAGAAGCGCTCTCCACCTGGTTCGGCCCAGCCTGACCGTTCCCAACTAGTAGTATTTATTCCAAGAGTCATAGTACTGTGCAGCTTGTGCGACGACTCGACATCCCGAGCCAGATCCCCCCGCCGCTCCAAGGCCACCTGCGGCTGGGCGATCTCCTCGACCGACCCGACGCGATCACCGTGAACTCCCGGCACTTGAGCCGGAGCGGCAGACCGTGGTTCCCGATCATGGGAGAGTTCCACTACGGCCGCTACCCGGCGGCCGAATGGCGGGAAGAGCTGCTGAAGGTACGGGCGGGCGGGGTGACGGTCGTCGCCACGTACGTCTTCTGGAACCTGCACGAGGAGCGGCGCGGCGTCTTCGACTGGAGCGGCGACCGCGACCTGCGCCGTTTCGTGACCACCTGTGCCGAGCTGGGGCTCGACGTGGTGGTGCGGATCGGACCGTGGGGGCACGGGGAGTCGCGCAACGGCGGCTTTCCCGACTGGGTCCTGGAGGCCGACTGTGTGCCGCGCACCGACGACCCCCGTTACCTGGAGCTGGTCCGGCCGCTGTACGAGCAGATCGGCGCCCAGCTCGCCGGCCTGACCCGCGAGCACGGCGGCCCGGTGGTGGCGGTGCAGGTGGAGAACGAGCTGTACGACCAGCCGGACCATCTCGTCACGCTCAAGCGCACCGCGAAGGCGGCGGGCATCGACGCGCCGCTGTGGACGGCGACCGGCTGGGGGCACGCGCAGCTGCCGCCGGACGAATTGATCCCGCTGTTCGGCGGCTACTCGGAGGCCGCATGGGACACCGCCCATGACGGCTGGCCGCAGCAGAGCCGGGCCCACTACTTCTTCGGGCCCGGCCGGGACGACGACTCCATCGGCTCGGACCTGCGCACCACCGAGGTGACCGGCTCGGACGAGAGCCACCTGGCGCGCTACCCGTTCGCCACCTGCGAGCTGGGCGGCGGGATGTACACCTCCTACCACCGCCGGCCGATCGTCGAGGCCCCCGACATCGCCGCGCTGGGGCTGGTGAAGCTGGGCAGCGGGTCGGTGTGGCAGGGCTACTACATGTACCACGGGGCATCCCAGAAGATCGGCGCGCTGTCCACGCTGCAGGAGTCGCACGCCACCGGCTACCCCAACGACTGCCCGGTCATCAGCTACGACTTCCAGGCGCCGCTCGGCGAGTACGGCCAGTTCCGCGACTCCTTCCACCACTTGCGGCTGCAGCATCTGTGGCTGGCCGCCGACGGCCCGGACCTCGCCACCATGACGCTGGTGATGCCGCCGGACGCCCCCGACGACACCGCCGACCGGGAGACGCTGCGCTGGTGCGTACGCTCCGACGGCCGTTCGGGATTCCTGTTCGTCAACAATCACCAGCCGGTCGAGACCCTGCCCGCCCACGAGGAGGTGCGGTTCGCGGTCGAGCTGGACGGCCGCGAACTCGTCGTGCCGCGTGAGCCGGTGACGGTGCCGTCCGGGGCGTACTTCGTCTGGCCGCTCGCGCGTCCGGTCGGCGGCAGCCTGCTGCTGACCGGCACCGCGCAGCCCATGGGGGTGCTGGACGCCGACGAGCCCGTCCACGTCTTCTGTCAGACCGCCGGCATCCCGGTGGAACTCGTCTTCGACGCCGCCACGGTCGCCGAGGTCGAGGGTCCCGCGACGGTGCGGCACGAGGCCGACCGCCTCGTGGTCGCCGATCTCGTGCCGGGCACCGGCTGCCTGGTGCGGGTGCGCGACGCGTCCGGCGCCCGCGCGGCCGTCCTCGTCCTGGACGCCGCCACGGCCCTGACCGCGGCCCGGGGGCCGCTCTGGGGGGCCGACCGGCTGGTGCTGAGCGAGCGGCCGGTGGTGATCGAGGATGGCCGCCTGGTGGTGTACGGCCAGGGCTCCTCCGACGTGCGAATCTTCCCCGCTCCGGACTTCGCGACGCGGACCGACGGCGCGTTCGGCCTGCTGCCGGTGCCCGCCGCCGCCGGCCAGGTGCCCGAGGCGAAGGTGGAGGAGGTCAGGCAGGCGGGCCCGGCACGGCGACCGGTGATCGACGCCGCCTCCGGACGGGCCTCCGCGCCCACCGACGCGGACTTCGAGCAGGCCGCGGTGTACCGGATCACCGTCCCCGTGGAGGCTTTCACGGGCGAGGACGAGGTGCTGCTGCGGCTGGACTGGGTCGGTGACGTGGGCCGGGCCTACGTCGGCGGCCGGCTGGTGGCCGACCAGTTCTGGTACGGCCCCGCCTGGGAGATCGGGCTGCGCCGCTTCCGCGAGGAGATCCTGGAGCACGGGATCGAGGTGCGGCTGCTGCCGCTGAGCGAGGACGCCCCCGTGTTCATCTCGCCCAAGGCGCGGCCCACCGCTTACCCCGGCGGCTCCGTCCTGGAGCTGCGCTCGGTCACCCTCACCCCGGTGCCCCGCACCGTGATCACCTAGGACGGGCGATGACGACGCTGGACGAGGCGCTGGCCGCTCTGCCCGTCATCGCCATCATCAGAGCCGCCGCCTCCCGCCACCTCAACGCCGTGCTGGAGACCCTCGCCGGCGCCGGCGTCCGCGCCATGGAGGTCACCATGACGACTCCCGGCGCGGCCGAGGCCATCCGATGGGCGGCCGGGGGCGGGCTTCCTGGAGTGGCGATCGGGGCGGGCACCGTGCTCGACGCGGACTCGGCACGCCAGGCCGTGGACGCCGGCGCCGGTTACCTGATCACCCCGGCCGTGCTGCCCGAGGTGATCGGGGAAGGCCGGCGGCTCGGCGTCCCCGTCCTGCCGGGGGCGTTCACGCCGACGGAGATCGTACAGGCGTGGTCCCAAGGGGCGACCATGGTCAAGGTCTTCCCCGCGGGCGCGGCGGGCGGCCCCGGCTACATCAAGGACGTACGGGCCCCGTTGCCGCACATCCCGCTGGTGCCGACGGGAGGCATCGGCATCGGGGAAGTGCCGGCCTACCTGCGGGCCGGGGCGCGGGCCGTGGGGATGGGCTCGCCGCTGGTGGGCGACGCGTGCACGGACGGCGACACGGCGGCGCTGGCCGCCCGCGCCGGGCGACTGGTCGAGGTCGTCAGGGGCTCGGATGGGTGAGCTGGTCACCCTGGGCGAGGCGATGGCGGTGACGCGGGTGTCCGGCATCGGCCCGCCGTCACCCGGCGCCGCGGCCACGCTGTCGTACGCCGGCGCGGAGGCGACCGTCGCGATCGGGGTGGCCAGGCTGGGACATCGCGCCACCTGGCTGGGGCGGCTCGGCCAGGACGCGGCGGCGGACATGATCCTCACCTCGCTGCGGGGCGAGGGCGTCGACGTCTCCCGTACGGTGCGCGACGACGACCGGCCCACCGGGCAGATGACGCGCTACCGGCGGACCGCCGACCGGGTGGTGGTCTCCTACCACCGCAAGGACGGTGCCGGGGTGCGGCTCTCGCCCGGCGACATCTCCGCCGAGGCGATCAGTTCGGCGGACGTGCTGCACCTGACGGGCATCACGCCGGCGCTCGGCCCCGGACCCGCGGCCGCCGTGGAGCGGGCCCTGGCGGTCGCCGAACAGGTGGGCGTGCCGGTCAGCTTCGACGTCAACTACCGCGCCCTGCTGTGGCCGCCCGAACGGGCCGGTGAGGTGCTGCGGCGGCTCGTCGGCCGGGCGGAGGTGGTGTTCGCCGGCCTGGAGGAGGCGCGGCTCGTCGCGAACGGGCCACCGGCGGGGGACGACCCGGCCGTGCCGGCCCGGCTGCTGCTGGAGCTGGGGCCGCGCGAGGTCGTCATCAAGCTGGGGCGCGAGGGCGCGTACGTCACCGATGGGAACGAGGCACTGCGGGTGCCCGCCCGCCAGGTCAGCGAGGTGGACCCGGTCGGGGCGGGCGACGCTTTCGTCGCGGGCTACCTGTCCGGGCGGCTGGACGGGCTCGGCCTGGCCGGCCGCGCGGAGCTCGGCGTGACGTGCGGCGCGTTCGCCGTGGCGACGTGGGGCGACTGGGAGGGGCTGCCGCGGCGGCGCGAGCTGGACCTGCTGGCGGCGGGTGACGGTGTGGCCCGCTGACGGGCCCGGGGCCGGGCGATCAAGGTCCGGCCTGTGCTCCGTGCACCTTCTTGGCCAGCTCGACGTCCGCGATCGAGCGCTCGATGAGCGCCCGCATCGCGGCCTCGGCCGCCTTCGGCCGCTGCTTGCGCACGGCGAGCAGCACCTCGGCGTGCTTGTCGGCGGATTCGCTGGTGAGCGTCGCGTGCACGAACTGGTCACGCAGCCGCAGCCCCGCCTCGATCGCGGTGGCCATCTGCGCCATCAGTTCGTTGTGCGCGGCGCGCAGCAGGGCGTGGTGGAAGACCAGATCGGCCTCCACGTGATCGACGGCCGGTCTGCCCGCCGCGGTCCGCATGGCGGCCAGCGCGTCTTCGAGGTCGGCCAGGTCGCGGTCGGTGCGGCGCTGCGCCGCCATGCGCGCGACGGCGGGCTCGACGGTCAGGCGTACCTCGCCCAGTTCGTCGAGGAACGTCTCGTCCACCCGGTCGGCGAAGCGCCAGCGCAGCACGTCGGCGTCCAGGAGCGCCCAGTGCTCACGCGGCGCCACGAAGGTGCCTCGCCTGGGCCGGGCTCCGACCAGGCCCTTGGCGGCCAGCACGCGCAGCGCCTCGCGCACGGCGGTCCTGCTCACGGAGAAGCGCTCCTGCAGGGCCGCCATGTCGAGGTCGTCGTCAGGGGAGATGTCGCCGTTGACGATGGCCGCGCCCAGGCTGTTGACCACCCGGTCGTGCGCGCCGGCTCTCCCGATCTCCGTCATGGCGGAATCATGCCACGCCCGCACGCCCTGCCGCCGTTCCCATAGATCACTTACATCACCTCTGAGCATACTAGTGTAAAAAGTAATCGTATTTATTGTTGACTTCGGCGAGGTGGAACGGCATTCTGCTCGTCAAGTCCCGTATCCGGGCACATCACACCCCCAACGAAGGAGTCGACGATGAGCGACGTGACGCGGCGGGCCTTCCTGCGTCGGACCGGTCTGATCGGCGGTGGTCTGCTCGCCGCGCCGATGCTCGGCGCCTGCGGCGGCGGGAGCGGCGGTGGCCAGGCGGTCACGTCGGGGGCCGTGACGATCGGCTTCTGGACGCACGACCCCGGCTACGTGAAGACCTTCACGGCCTCGGCCAAGCGGCTCAGCGACGCGCCGGGCGGCGCCTTCGACTACACGCTGAAGACCACCCAGGCCGACAGCGAGGCCCTGGTCACCAAGATGGTCTCCCAGGGCGCGGCCGGCACCGGGACCCCTGACATGATCGGCATCGTCATCATCGTCTTCCCGCGGGTCATGACCGGCGGCATCGGCAAGCAGCTCCTGCTCGACCTGGACAGCCTCGTCGCCCCCGTCAAGGACGACCTGCTGCGCACCGCCCCGTACACCATCGACGGCAAGCTGTACGCGCTGGAGTCCGACACCTGTCTCAGCGTCCTGTACTACCGCGAGGACGAGTTCAGGAAGAACGGCATCCCGGAGGACGTTGGCACCTGGGAGGAGCTGGCGGAGATCGGCGCCCGGCTGCACCATAAGACCGGACAGTCGCTGGGCATGATCGGCACAGGCGACAACACCTCCATCACGGACATGTTCCTGCAGTTGCTGCTGCAGCGTGGCGGCGGCTACTTCGACCAGGGCGGCAACCTCGTCCTGGACTCCCCGGAGGCCGTCGAGGTGCTCGACTTCATGGCCAAGGGCGTCGCCAGCGGCTTCCTGCTGACCCTGCCCGACCCGTACGGCGCGCCGAACACCGCCGCGCTCAAGAACGACAAGCTCATCGCCACCGTGATGCCGAACTGGTACAACGTCTACGGCCTGCAGACCAACGTGCCCGAGCAGAAGGGCAAGTGGCGCATGCGCACCCTGCCCAAGTTCGCGGGTGGCGGCCACATCTCCTCCGCGCTCGGCGGCACCGGCTTCGCCGTGCTCAAGGACAAGCCCAACACCGCGGCCGCCACCGAGCTGCTCAAGCAGACCTACCTGACCAGGGAAGGGCAGCTGCTGCGCTTCCAGCAGGGCGGCTTCCTGCCCACGCTCAAGTCGCTGTACCAGGACAAGGACTTCCTCGGCTTCGAGGACGAATACCTGGGCGGGCAGCGCCTGTTCGACGTCTACATCCCCGCCTCCCAGGACAGCCCGGTCTTCTACCAGAACGCCCAGCTGAACGTGCTCATCGAAGCGCTCGGCGGCCCCATGCTGGAGACGCTGCAGGGCAAGAAGAAGCCCGCCGAGGCGATCAAGGAGGCGACGGCCGCCTACACCAGCAAGAAGGGCAACTGAGGTGCCGTCCGTCGCTTCCCGGCGAGCGCTCGCGCCCTACGCGTTCATCTCCCCGTTCTACCTGCTGTACGCGCTGTTCCTGGTCGTCCCGATCGGCATCGGCGGCTACCTGAGCCTGACCGAGTGGGCCGGGCTCGGCACTCCGCTGTGGGTGGGGCTGGACAACTACACCCGGCTGTTCGGCGACGGCAGCTTCCTGACCGCGGTCGTCAACACGGTGCTGTACGTGTTCTTCTCGGTGTGCGTCGTGGTGCCGGCCGCGCTGCTGATCGCCCAGGCGCTCAACGCGCGCGGCCTGCGCGGCCGTGACTTCTTCCGGCTGACGTTCTTCGTCCCCGTCGTGCTGTCGCCGATCATCATCGCGCTGGTCTTCACGCTGTTCTACGACCGCGAGTACGGCCTGTTCAACGCCGCGCTCCGGGGGTTCTTCGGCTGGGGCGGCATCGACTGGCTGGGCGAGCCCTCCTGGGCGAAGGTCAGCGTGATGCTGCTGGTGCTGTGGCGCTGGACCGGCTACCTGACGATCTTCTTCCTGGCCGGGCTGAAGAACATCCCGCGCGAGCTGTACGAGGCCGCCAGCATCGACGGCGCCGGCCGGGTGCACAGCTTCTTCAACGTCACCCTTCCCATGCTCAAGCCCGTCACCGCGTTCGTCGCCGTCACCGTCATGGTCGGCACCGCGCAGATCCTGGAGGAGCCGATGCTGCTGACCAAGGGCGGGCCGGGCGAGGCGACGCTGTCGGTGGCGATGTTCATCTACCGCGAGGCGTTCACCCGCCAGCAGCTCGGCTACGCGGCCGCGGCCGGCGTCGTGATGTTCGTCATCGTCTTCCTCATCGGGCGCGCCGCCAACGCGGTGCTCGGGGTGGGGAGGGAGAAATGAGCCGCAGCTCGGCGAGCCGCGGGCCCCGGCTGGTGTATGTCCTGCTGATCGCGCTCGTGGTGATGTTCGGGGTGCCGCTGCTGTGGGCGCTCAGCTCGTCGTTCAAGCATCGCGGCGACATCTTCACCTACCCGCCGCAGCCGCTGCCGTCGCCGTTCACGCTGGAGAACTACACCCGCCTGCTGGAGACGCAGCCGTTCTGGGGCTGGTTCGCGACCAGCACCGTCGTGGCCGTGGTCTCCACCGCGGTGTCGGTGTTCGTGTGCGCGCTGGCCGGGTTCGCCTTCGCCAAATACCGCTTCCGCGGCAAGCGGCTGCTGTTCGACGTGATGTTCAGCTCCATGGCCGTGCCGTTCGCGGTGATCGTCGTGCCGCTGTTCGTCATGCTCGTCAAGGCCGGCGTCACCAACGTCTACTTCAGCCTGATCGTGCCGTGGGTGGCGCCCGCGTTCGGGATCTTCATGATGCGCCAGTACGCCGAGCAGGCCGTGCCCGACTCGGTCCTGGAGGCGGCCCGCATCGACGGCGCCTCGGAGTTCGGGCTGTTCACCCGCGTGGTGCTGCCGCTGCTGCGTCCCGCGCTGGGCGCGCTGGCGGTGTGGGGCTTCCTCAACAGCTACAACAGCTTCCTCTGGCCGCTCATCGTGGTCTCCGACCCGGCTCAGTACACGCTGCCACTGGGCATCCAGTCGTTGTACGCCGCCGAGGCCCGCCAGGTCGACCTGGTGCTGGCCGGCAGCGTGCTCGCCGCCATCCCCAGCCTGATCATGTTCATCGTGCTGCGCAAGCAGCTGCTCGACGGCCTGACCGCGGGCGCCGTCAAATCCTGAGGGAGTGGACCTCTTGTCCAAGCTGACCATCACGCTCTGGGACTTCACCTGGTACACCAGGACCGGCCCCGGAGAGCCGTTCGAGGACCTGGACCGTGCCTTCACCGAGGCGGTGGCGCGCGGGTACAACACGGTGCGCGTCTGCGCCATGCCGTACCTGCTGTTCGGATCCGGGCTGGACACCTCCGCGCTGACCTTCGCCCCGTTCGGCCGCGGCTACGGCCTCGGCACCCGCTGGTACGACGTCCGCGAGAGCACCACGCTGGACGGCCGCGCCCACCTGCTGGCGCTGTTCCAGGCCGCCCGGCGGCACGGCTGCCAGGTGATCGTCTCCTCCTGGGAGTACCAGCAGAGCTCCAGCTTCCTGGCCGACCCCGCCTGGCACGAGGCGCTGCGCGCGGTGCCGGCCGAGCGGCGCGCGAACGCGCTGGCCGAGGCCCTCGCCGACCTGGTGGACTTCGTGGCCGGGCACGGCCTGGCCGAGCAGATCGCGTTCGTCGAGCTGCACAACGAGATCCAGGCGACCTGGCTCACCGAGGCGCTCGCGCCCGGCGAGTCCCCGGTGCTCGGCCTGCGGCCGTACCTGGAGAAGGCCGTCGACACGTTCAAGACCCGGCACCCGGACACTCCCGTGACGGTGAACTACGCCCGGGTGCCGCACGCCGAGATGCGCGGCATCCCCGCCAACATCGACGTCGCCGTCTTCCACCCCTACGTCCACGGCGTCCTGGACGAGCTCATCGACACCTTCGCGCTGCGCGACACCACCGTGCCGTTCCCGCAGGAGCGCGCCCGGCGGGAGCTGCTCCGCCCGGACGCCCCCGACCTCGCGGACTGGTATCCCGAGCAGCAGTGGCGCAGCGCGGCCACGGTGGTGCCGCCCCGCGAGGTGTACCTCCACGACTGGTGCGATCCGGCCCGGTTCGACCGCTGGCTGTACGACCGGCACGCCGGGTACCGATACGGCATGGCCGAGAGGCTGCGCATCTGGATCGAGGTGGCCGCCGACTGGGCCGCCGCCCGCGACCTGCCCCTGGTGTTCGGCGAGGGCTGGGTCGGCTACACCCCGCTGCACGGCACCTTCGAGGGAGGGCCCGTAGGAGCCGGGATCTGCCTGGACGCCGTCCAGCACGCCCGGGACGTCGGCGCGTGGGGCACCGTGGTCTGCTCGAACGCGGCCCCCCACCACCCGATGTGGGCCGACGTCGACCTGCAGGTCACCGCCAACGCGCTGTTCACGGGGGAGCGGTGAACGGCCGCTTCGAGGCCAGGACAGCCCTGGTCACCGGCGCCGCCTCGGGCATCGGCGCGGCCACCGCCCGCCGCCTGGCCGCCGAGGGGGCGCGGGTGCTGCTGGCCGACATCGCCGACGAGCAGGGCCGCGAGGTCGCCGCCGCGATCGGGGAGCGGGCCGCCTTCGTGCACCTGGACGTCTCCTCCGCCCGCGACTGGGCCGCCTGTTTCGACGAGGTACGTGACCGGTTCGGCCGCCTGGACGTGCTGCACGCCAACGGGCCCGGCCGGGTCGTGCCTGCCCGTCCCGCGCACGAGATGCCGGAGTCGGACTGGGACCTGCAGATCGACGTCTCGCTCAAGGCCGCCTACCTGGCGGCGCGTACGTTCTGCCCGCTTTTGGCCGAGACCTCGGGCGCCCTGGTCATCACCTCCTCGGTGCACGCCCAGACCGGCATCCCGGGCTGCGCGCCGTACGCCGCCGCCAAGGGCGGCCTGCAGTCGCTGACCCGGCAGCTCGCCGTCGAGTACGCCCCCCGCGTGCGCGTCAACGCGGTCGTCCCCGGACCGATCATGAGCCCCGCCTGGGACGGCATCGACGAGCAGGGCCGCGCCGCCACCATCGCGGAAACCCCGGCAGGCCGCTTCGGCACCCCCGACGAGGTGGCCGCGGCCGTCGCCTTCCTGGCCGCGCCGGAGGCCGGCTTCATCACCGGCGCCTGCCTCAACGTCGACGGCGGCTGGAGCATCTCCACCACCTCCTCCTAGAACGGACCCCCCATGAAAATCGTCTCCATGGACACCTTTCTCGTCCCGCCGCGCTGGCTGTTCCTGCGCATCCGCACCGACGAGGGCGTCACCGGCTGGGGCGAGCCGGTCGTCGAGGGCCGGGCCGAGACCGTCCGGGCCGCCGTCGCCGAGCTGGCCGACTACCTGATCGGCGAGGACCCGCTCCGGATCGAGGACCACTGGCAGGTCCTGACCAAGGGCGGCTTCTACCGGGGCGGGCCGGTGCTGTCCAGCGCGGTCGCCGGGATCGACCAGGCGTTGTGGGACATCGCCGGCAAAGCCGCCGGGCTGCCCGTCCACCAGCTGCTCGGCGGCCCGGTGCGGGAGAAGGTCCGCATGTACGCCTGGATCGGCGGCGACCGCCCCGCCGAGGTGGCCGAGCTCGCCGCGACCCAGATCGAGGCCGGGTTCACCGCCGTCAAGATGAACGGCTCCGCCGAGCTGACCGCCATCGACACCCCGGCCCGCACCATGGAGGTCGTCCAGCGCGTCGCCGCCGTGCGCGAGGCCATCGGCGAGCACCACGACCTGGTGGTGGACCTGCACGGACGGGCCTCCACCGCCATGGCCCGGCGGCTGCTGCCGCTGCTGGAGCCGTACCTGCCGTTGTTCGTGGAGGAGGCGGTGCTGCCCGAGCACTCGCGCAACCTGGCGGCGCTCGCCGCGAGCACGTCGATCCCGCTCGCGACCGGTGAGCGGCTGTTCTCGCGGTGGGACTTCCGCGAGGTCATCGGGCACGGCATCGCCGTGGCCCAGCCGGACGTCAGCCATGCCGGCGGAATTTCGGAGGTCCGCCGGATCGCCTCGATGGCCGAGACCTACGACGTGACCATGGCCCCGCACTGCCCGCTCGGTCCCATCTCGCTGGCCGCCAGCCTGCAACTGGCCTTCGCCATCCCCAACTTCCTCATCCAGGAGCAGAGCGTCGGCATCCACTACAACGAGAGCAACGACGTCCTGGACTATCTCGCCGACCCCGCCCCGCTGACCTTCCCCGGCGGGTACGCCACCCGCACCACCCGCCCCGGCCTCGGCATCGAGATCGACGAGGCGGAGGTGGAGCGGATGGCGCGGCAGGGCCACCGCTGGCGCAGCCCGCTGTGGCGGCACGCCGACGGCTCCTTCGCCGAGTGGTGACGGGTCACCGGCTGGGTTGCCCTGATCGGCCCGGGCCTGACCGAGGCGGCGCTTGTCGAGAGCCGCTGTCAGCCAGCCGCAGCGCCGGCAGGAGAGCGGCCGCGTGTATGAGTGACAGCGTGATCTTCGTCCCGGCGAGGGCTCCCCAGCGTCTCCGCCGTAATCACTCGTGAGCGGGCCATTCCTCGGCCAGGAGCGCGTATGAGAGACCGTCGAGCCAACCCTTGGTGCGGTGGAGTGAGTCTCTCACCGTGTGCTGTTCGCGGCGCATCCCGACCCGCTCCATCAGCCGCCACGAGGATTCGTTGTCGTAGAAGCAGTCCGCGTGCAGGCGGCGCAGGCCAAGACTCTTGAAGGAGATGTCGATGAGGGCGCGTACCGCTTCGGTGGCGTAGCCCTTGCCGCCGTAGGCGGGATCAAGCGTCCACCCGAGCTCTCCTTGGACGCTTTTCGCCTGGTCAGCGACCTCTTCCTGGGCCCAACCGTCCTGGACCTTCAGTGTCAGGTCGCCGATCACCCGGCCGTCCAGTTCGACGATGAGCAGGTCTACGAGCCGCTCCTCGCGGAGGAAACGCTCACGGTAGTCGTCGTAGGTCTCTGTGGCGGCCGCGATCCATTCGTGAGTCTCCGGCAGCTGCCGGAAGGCCCAGGTCGCGTCCAGGTCGTCGGGGGCAGCCCGGCGCAACAGCAGCCGCTCGGTGGAAATCGGCCAGTCCAGCGTGTCAAGGGGGTGACGCATGGGCCCTCATACTGACAGCGGGCTGTGATGACACACAAACGGATTAATGCGGACGACGTCTCCGACAACGACGGGGCGATCGCCCTACAGGAACCGACAGGACACCGAAGCGACCAGGGCTTCCGGAACCTGCGTCCTGAAAATCAAGTGGGCCCGGAGGCTGGCGGCGGGGCAGTTCCACCCCACGCGGTCCCGGGTTTGCGCAGCGCCGGGGCCGGCACGTTGAGCACCTTGGCCAGGGACGGCACGAGCCGGGAACCTGGCGGTGTGGTACTGGGCGGCCACCCTGCCCCGGCCGGTGAGAAACATGCCGGACAGATGAGCTCAGCGGCCTGGTGCGGGACGCACACGTGCCTCGCCTGGGCCCATGCCGGCGAAGAGGGCGTCGAGGATCTGGTCGACATACTCATGAGTCAGCGGTTCATGTGTGATGAGGAACTGGAAGTACAGCGGACCGGACAGGATCGCCATCGCGAGGTCCAGATTGAACCCGGGCGCCAGTTGACCCTGGTCCTGGGCTCTCTTCAGCCGGGCGACGGTCTTGTTGGCCTGGGGGGTGATGAAGCGCTCGTTGAGCGCGGCGGCGAGCTGGGGGTCGTACTGGGCCTCGCCGACCAGAGCCTGATACAGGGGGCCGAAGGGGGGCCTGCCCATGAGATCGATGGCCGCGTAGGTCTGCTGGCGCAGATCGGCGATGATGTCGCCGGTGTCGGGGTAGTCCAGGTCGGACTCGTGCAGTGACAGCAGCGAGTCGAGCAGCAGGGCTCCCTTGGACGGCCATCGGCGATAGATGGTGTGCTTGCCGGCCCCGGCGCGGGCCGCCACCGCTTCGATGCTGAGTTTGGCGTAGCCGATCTCCTGGCCCAGCTCCAGTGTGGTTCGCATGATGGCCTCGGTCCGGTCGGCACCGCGGCGGTGGGGCGTGTCAGTCATGCCGACACCTTATCGGTACGACACGTTCCGTGCCGAGTCGGAGGCCAAACTCTGGAGTGAGCACGGGCGGCCGTGCCCACCCTTCCCTCCGAATGGCTGACCAGGGATGATCTCTGCGCACGCGATTGCCCAGGGCCGGAGAACACGACCTGAAGGTCAGCGCGGATGACGGCGGCGCTGGAGGAGGGCAGGCATGTCTCAGCGCTGCCCGAGCCGGCCACCGCCGCCGACACGCCGCACGGACCCGGTGATGCGGGTCCGTTGGGCACGTCCGGCGCCGGGCAGTCGGTCAGGCGCCGGACAGTTGGTCAGGTGTGGGACGGGAGTGGGGACAGGACCAGGCGGATGGCGAAATTGCGGTAGCCGGCGCGTTCGAAGGCGCGGGCCATCGAGACGTTGCCCGCGTCCGTGTCGGCGACGATCCGCTGCACGCCGCGTTCTGCGTGGCTGCGGGTGATCTCGCCGAGCAGGTCGTCGACGTAGCCGCGGCCGCGGTGCTCGGGCACCACGCCGAGGTAGCCGACCACCGGGCCGCCGCTGTTCGCCGACGGCAGCGCGACCCCGGCCAGCTCGCCGTCCCCAAGGTAGGCCAGGCGCCACCAGGAGCGGTCGCCGGGCATGGAGCGGTAGCCGGCGACGTCCTCGCGAGCCTGCGCGACCGGGTCCATGGTGAGCAGGGCTTCGCGGGTGTGGTGGTCGAGCGTGCCGACGGCCACCCGGCGGAACGCCTCGACGAACACCTCGTCGTCGTCCTCGCCGCGGAACTCCAGCCGGCCCGACGGCTTGGGCACCTCGGTTTCTGCGGTCCACTCGTAGCGCAGCCGTTCCAGTTCCTCGGTCAGTCCCGCGCGGCCCGCGGCCGTCCGGCGCCAGGCGATCGCGGCCGCGGTCTTCGGGTCGTCGCGCCAGCCGTTGGAGACGAACACGTGGTAGGCGGGCTTGTCGTCGTAGGCGGCGTGGGCGTGAGCGAGCAGGTCGGCGGCCAGGCCGACGGGGTCGTCGACCGAGGGGTGAACGTAGAGGCAGTCCAGCGCGAGAGGCCTGCCTGCGTCGGGCGAGCCCCACCACACGGCGCGGGCCATGATCTCGCCGTTCTCCTCGGCGACCCAGATCCACGCGTGGCGGTAGTTGCCGGATTCGAGGAAGGACAGCAGCCGCTCAGGATGAGCCCAGCTGATGGACTCATCCACGACGCAGCCGAGCAAGCGGTCGAGTTCGGCCTCGACCGTGGGACGGAAAAGCACAGGTCCTCCGGAAAGTAGAAGTGGGGGCGGTGAGCGCTCTGTTCGGCGCGGTACATGTCAGTCGCCTCGGTCCGGTCGGCACCGCGACGGTGGGGCGTGTCGGACACGCAGCTTAACGGTACGGCACGTGCCGTACTTGACACCAGAGGCCCCTCTTGGACATCATCCTATCGGCACGGGTCGTTCCGTGCCGATGAGAACGGCCAGGTCACCACCATCCGCAAGGACTACAAGCGGGGTGTGCACTCCTCATGGAAGAAGACGATTGCGTGATGCCTGTTCCCCCCGAGCCGACCGTGGTGCATCCGATGCCCGGGCAGCCCCGCGTCGTGCTGCTCAAGCCGCTGGTCACCTCGCCGCTGATCGAAGTCGGCGAGTTCTCCTACTACGACGACCCCGATGATCCGACCGCCTTCGAGACCCGCAACGTGCTCTACCACTACGGGCCCGAGAAGCTAGTCATCGGCAAGTTCTGCGCTTTGGGGGAGGGCGTGCGGTTCATCATGAACGGCGCCAACCACCGCATGGACGGCCCCTCCACGTTCCCTTTCCCGATCATGGGTGGTTCCTGGGCCGAGCACTTCGACCTCATCACCGGCCTGCCCGGACGAGGTGACACCGTGGTGGGCCACGACGTGTGGTTCGGCTACCGGTCCATAGTGATGCCGGGCGTGCGCATCGGCCACGGCGCGATCATCGCCTCGGGCGCGGTGGTCGTGGATGACGTCCCCGACTACGGCATCGTCGGCGGCAACCCGGCCCGGCTCATCCGCCGCCGCCACAGCGACGCCGACATCGACCGCCTCCTCGCGCTGGCGTGGTGGGACTGGCCGCTGGAGCACCTCACCACCCACCTGCGCACGGTCATGTCCGGCAGCGTCGACGACCTGGAGCGAGCGGCCTCCGCGCTCCCGTAACCCTGATCAAGCACAACAGAATCGGTTCATCAGCATGCCTGCTCCGCCCCATTCCGACCAGTTCACCGACTGGCTCCGCGACCACGCCCTCCCGCTCACCCACCTCGACCCCGAGGCGCCGCTCGACGACCTGGGGCCGCTGCGCGAGCTCGTCGGCGACGCGCGGGTCGTGGCGATCGGTGAGAACTCCCACTTCATCACCGAGTTCTCCAACCTGCGCCAGCGCATCCTGCGCTTCCTGGCCGAACGCTGCGGCTTCACCGTCCTGGCCTTCGAGTACGGCTTCAGCGAGGGCTTCGGCCTGGACGCCTGGGCGCAGGGCCAGGGCATCGACGACGACCTGGCGGCCCAGCTCGCCACGGCCATCCCGGTGGGCGTCGAGGAGCCGCTGCGCTGGATGCGCCGGCACAACGCCACCGCCGCGACGCCGCTGCGTTTCGCCGGCATCGACATCCCGGCCGCCGGCGGCTCCCTGCTGCCCGCCCTGGCCCCCGTCGCCGACTACCTGCGCGACATCGACCCCGAGACCCTGCCGGCCATCGAGCAGGCGATGCGGATCGCCGGATCATTCGCGAGCGCCTCCGCCGCCTCGGCGGCGCCGGCCTGGACCCGTCTGCCCGCCGCCGAGCAGGACGCGCTCAGCGCGATCCTGATGCGGCTGCGTGTCCGCTTCCGCGCCGTCGAGGTCCTGTACGTCTCCCGCGGCGACCGGCCCAGCTACGACGTCGCCCTGCGCCGCCTGGAGGCCGCCTGCCACGCCGACTACGGTTTCCGCGCCATGGCCGGCCTGTACGCGGGCACCGGCTGGACCGCCGACACCTCAGCCCGAGACGTCTACATGGCCGAGTCCGTCCTGTGGCACCTGCAACGCTCCGACCCCGGCACCCGCATCGTGCTGCCCGCCCACAACGCCCACATCCAAAAGACGTCCGTCTCCTTCAACGGCCACCTCACCGGGCTCCCCATGGGCCAGCACCTGCACAACTGGCTCGGCGACGACTACCTCGCCCTCGCCCTGACCAGCATCACGGGGCACACCGCCGACATGCGCCCCGACGAGAACGCCCGTTTCGGCTTCGCCGTTGACGACGTCCCGCTGCAGCCGCCCGAGCCGGGCAGCATCGAAGCCGCCTTCGCCGACGCCGGCCTCGGGCTGAGCCTCGCCGACCTCCGCCGGGCGCCTCGCGACACTCCAAGCCCTGACCGCTACCGGATCCAGAGCGCCTACCTGCACACGCCCGTCCTGGACGCGTTCGACGCCGTCCTGACCACTCCGACCTCCACCGTCGCCGACATCACGCACTAGGGACCACGACATGCGGCTTCACCATCCCGGCCCGGCCACACCGAGGCCAGAACCTTTGAACATGTTGCTGACGATCAGATCGCGCCAGGACACGACGAGACCCACGAGGAGAGTGAACCATGCTGGACGCTGACATGATCATTGTGGGAGCCGGCCCGACCGGTCTCATGCTGGCGAATGAGCTGCGCCTGGCCGGGGTACGGCCGCTGGTGCTGGAGCGGCACCCGCACCGCCGTGACACTCCCAAGGCCGGTGGTCTGGGCGGGCAGATCTTGGAACTGCTGCGCTACCGCGGCCTGCTGGAACGTTTCGAAGCCGCCTGCCCTGGCCCGGCCCCGGCGCCCCGGTTCCCCTTCGGCGGCGTGCACCTGGACTTCACCCGAATGGCCGACCCGCCCCTGCACGCCCTGCCGCTGCCGCAGCAGCACCTGGAGCGCCTGCTCGACGAGCGCGCCGCCGAACTTGAGGTGGACGTCCTGCGCGGGCACGAGGTGACCGGCATCAGCCAGGACGACGCCGCGGTGATCGTGGACGTACGCGGCCCGGACGGGCCGTACCGGGTGCGCGCCCGCTACCTGGTGGGCTGCGACGGCGCCCGCAGCCGCGTCCGTGACTGGGCCGGCATCGGCTTCCCCGGCACCGTCTACCCCGAGGTCAACCGGCTGGCCCAGGTCACCCTGCCCGGCACGGTGACCGTACTCGGCAACGGCGATCTCGACGTCCCCGGCTACGGCACCATCCGCGCCGGTTTCACCCGCACCGACCACGGCCTGTTCGGCCTCGGCTCCTCACCCGGCGCCACGAGCGTCTCCCTCTACACGATCGAGGACGAGAGCACCGAGTACGACGACGACGTCCCGATGACGTTGACCGAACTCCAGGACAGCATCCACCGCGTGCTCGGCGCGCGCCTGCCCCTGGCCGGATCGACCCGGCTGTCCCGCTTCACCTTCAAAGCCCGCCAGGCCGAACGCTACCGGGCCGGGCGCATCATGGTGGCCGGGGATGCGGCGCATCTGTTCCCGGCCACCGGCGTGGCCATCAACGCCGGCATGCTGGACGCGGTCAACCTGGCCTGGAAGCTGGCCGCCGACCTGCACGGCTGGGCACCGGCCGGCCTGCTGGACACCTACCACGACGAACGCCACCTCGCCGGCGCCCGCACCATGTTGCACACCCGGGCTCAGGTGGCGTTGCGGCGCGGCCACGATGTGGCCGCCGAGGCGCTGCGGGAGGTATTCACCGAACTGCTCGCCGACGAACAACCGTTGCGCCGGATGGGAGCGCTGGTCGCCGGCACGGACATTCGCCACCCGATGCCCGGCACCGGCCATCACCCGCTGACCGGCACGTTCGCCCCGGATCTCACCCTGCACACCGATCGGGGCATCACCAGCGTCGCCGAACTCCTGCATCCCGCCCGGCCCGTCCTGCTCGACCTCGCCGACCGCGAGGATCTCCACGAGACCGCCCGAGACTGGCGGCGGCGCGTCGACATCCACACCGCCAAGACCGGCGAGCGGCCGGCCGACATGCTGCTGATCCGCCCGGACGCGCACATCGCCTGGGCCGCGACCATCGACGAACCCGCCGACAGCGCCGCGCCCGCGCTGCGCGAAGCGCTCTCCAGATGGTTCGGAACACCCTGACCACCCACTCTGACGATCAAAGGAAGCCATGCATGGATGCCGCTGATCCAGGTCGCAGAGCGGTCACGCGTCCGCGCCGGACCGGATCAGGCGAGCAACCGGTCGACCAGCCCGTCGAGGTAGTCAGGGGTGAGCGGCCCCGCGTTGAACAGGACGCGCATGTAGATCGGCGCCAGGAGATGGTCCAGCACCTCCAGTACGTCAGGCGGGTTCTCGCCGCGGTTGCGGGCGCGGTCGAGCAGGGCCTGCAGCTGGCTGGTGCGGTCGGCCAGAAGCTCGTCGCGCGCCTGCAGGCCCTGCTGGCCCTCGCCTGACAGCGCGAGGGTCAGCCGCACCAGCGCCAGGCCGTCGGGGCCGGTGACCTCGCGGGCCACGTTGGCGGCGTGGGTCCGCAGGTCGCCGGCCAGGCTGCCGGTGTCGGGCATCGGCGACTGCGCGTTGAGCCGGGTCAGCAGCACATCGCCGAGCAGGGCCTGAAGGTTGCCCCACCGGCGGTAGAGGCTGGTGTCGGCCACGCCCGCGCGGGCCGCGATGTCGCCGACCGTGAAATGTCCGTAGCCGCGCTCCCTGACCAGCTCGGTAACGGCTTGATGCACCGCCGCGCGGACCCGGGCGCTGCGCCCGCCGGGCCGCCTGGCCCGCCCCTGCTCATCCATACGTCCACACTAACGCAGTTGGGACTTGCGTTAGAGTCCGCGAGGGTCTACGTTAACGCAGTCACTAACTGCTTTTAGGAGAGATGTACGTGAGAGCGTTGCTCACCCTGACCTGTGCGGGTCAGTTCATGGTGCTGCTCGACAACACGATCGTCGGCGCCGCCCTGCCCGACATGCAGCAGCGGCTCCACACCGGGCTGACCGGCCTGCAGTGGATCGTCGACGCCTACGTGCTGCTGGTGGCCATGCTGCTGCTGCCGGGCGGCGTCTTCGCCGACCGGTTCGGCCGCAGGCGGGTGTTCCTGGCCGGGGTGGTGGTGTTCACGGTCGCGTCGGTGGTGTGTTCGCTCGCGCCCTCGATCGGCTGGCTGATCGCCGGGCGGGTGCTGCAGGGCGTCGGGGCCGCGGCGCTGAGCCCCGCCTCGCTGGCGCTGCTCGTCGCCGCGTATCCCGCACCGAAGGAGCGCGTCAGGGCGATCGGGTTGTGGGCCGGGTTCAGCGGCATCGGCCTGGCCGCCGGGCCGCTGGCGGGCGGGATCCTGGTGGAGTCCTTCGGCTGGCCCGCCATCTTCCTGGTCAACGTGCCCATCGGTGCGGTCCTGCTGGTGGCCGGGCTGCGCGTGCTGCGGGAGTCCCGCAACCCGAGCGCGCCGCCGATCGACGTCCCCGGCACGGTCCTGTCCGTCGCGGGCGTGGGCGCTGTGACCTACGGCCTGATCGAGGGCGGTTCCCGAGGGTGGACCTCGCCGCTGATCCTGGGCAGCTTCGCCGCCGGGCTGGCGCTCCTGGCCGCGTTCGTCGTGGTCGAGGGTCGGGTGCCGACGCCGATGCTGCCGCTGCGGCTGTTCCGTCAGCGGCTGTTCACGGCGTCCAACACGGCGATGGTCGTGGTCGGGTTCGCGCTGATGGGTTCGTCGTTCTTCTTCTCCCAGTTCTTCGTCTATGTCCAGGGCACGTCGATCCTGGTCGCCGGGCTGCGGACCCTGCCCGGCACGCTGGCCATGGTGATCGTCAGCCCGTACGCGGGCCGGTTCGCGGCCAGGTACGGCTTCCGCGTCATCGCCGGCGTCGGCCTGGCGCTGGCCGGGCTGGGGCTGCTGGCGCTGGGCTTCGTCCACGCCGACACCGGCTACGGGAACGTGTGGTGGCGGCTGGCGGTCGTCGGCGTCGGGTTCGCTCTCGCCATGTCGCCGCTGACCGGGGCCGCCATCCAGGCGGTCAGCCCGCAGGAGGGAGGCCTCGCCTCGGGCGTCAGCAGCACCACCCGGCAGATCGGCGCCGTGCTCGGCGTGGCGGTGCTCGGGGCGATCGTCCACACGCGGGAGACCGGCGGCGCCTCCTTCGAATCGGCCCTCAACAGCGCCTTCCTCACGGCGGGTGCCGTGACGCTGGCCTGCGCCCTGTTCACCGGCCTGTGGCTGACCGCGCCCGGACGCCGAGGGGCGTCCGGGCCGAACAGCCAGGAGGCCAGGCAACGGCGACCGGGGCCGCAACGTGGTCGACTGGGAGCTGATCGAACGGCGCTGGCGGGATCTGATGCAGGCGGCGATCTCCATCAGTGAGAACCAGCTGAGCTCGGCCACGCTCATGCGGCGGCTGCGCTACCTCGCCGATCCGGGCTTGCGCTCCCGGGTGACGGCGGCGACCAACAAGGTCGAGACCTACAACGGTTTCTCCCAGTGGCCCGGGTTCGGCAACAACTGCGTGTTCGCCCACAACGCCCTGGAGCTGATGGACGTGGTACGCGCCCTGGTCGCTGAGGTGTGGCCCATCACCGCCGGAGATCGACCAGGAATGCCTGGCCGCCTGATCAGCTGGCCGCGCGGGCTGTTGGTAAGTACTCCCGAAGACATCCCGCAGGGCTGAGCCGTCAAGCAGCAGCGTTGATACGGATGCCGTTGGAAGCACCGAGCCGTCGCAGTTTGCTCGAATGCCGGGCATCCTGGAGAGAGCGCGACTGGCGGCAAAGGGATGGAATCGACCATCGGGGAGCTCGTCGTGGAAGCCGACCGCCTGGGCGACCACTCCCGAGGAGACGCATGTCCAGCGCACGCATGCTGCCCGGCGGCCCGGTCGCCGAGAGCGTACTCAACGACGTGGCCGTCCGTGCCGCCGTACTCACCGAGAAGGGCGTCACTCCGTCGCTGGCCACGATCCTCGTCGGCGACGATGACGCCAGTGCCGGATATATCCGTATCAAGCAGCGTCAGGCCACCGAGCTCGGCTTCGATTCGCCGCACACGCACCTGCCCGCCGGTGCCACTCAGGCCGAGCTGCACGCCGCCATCGCGACCTACAACGATGACCCGGCAGTGCATGGACTGCTGGTGCAGTACCCGGTGCCCGAGCACCTCGACTATGACGCCGCGCTGCAGGCCATGGACCCGGACAAGGACGTCGACGGTATGCACCCGCTCAACATGGGCCGCTTGGCCCTCGGCATGCCCGGCCCGTTGCCGTGCACGCCGGCGGGCATCGAGGCGCTGCTCGCGTACTACGACATCCCTGTGTCCGGGCGGGAGGTCGTCATCCTGGGCCGTGGCGCCACCCTTGGACGGCCGCTTGCCATGTTGCTCAGCCAGAAGCGTCCGACTGCCAACGCCGCCGTCACCGTGGTCCATACCGGTGTGCCCGACTGGGCGTGCCATACCCGAAGGGCCGACATTCTCATAGCCGCGGCGGGCGTGCCCGGCATCATCCGGCCCGAGCACGTCAGGCCCGGCGCGGTCGTGGTCGGCGGCGGGGTCCGTTACGCGGGCCGCCGCCTGCTACCAGATGTCGACGAGTCGGTCGAGAGCGTAGCGGGCGCGATCACACCGCGCGTGGGCGGCGTGGGCCCCACCACGGTCGCGATGCTGTTCCGCAACGCCATCACGGTGGCGGAACGCGTGACGGGTATCTAGACAGATCTGCCGATCCGAGCAGTGACTCCAGGGGGCGACCGGGCCGCTGTTGGCCGGCCGCCACGGCCAGGCCGTAGGGGGAGGGCTCCGGCGGCCCGGCGAAGGCGGTGAGCAGCACGACTGCCTCGGCCACGGTGATGATTGTCTCTGAACGGCCGTGACTACCTCAAGGTGAGCGGGGTCTCGGAGGCGATGCGGGTCAGCTTGCGCGGGTTGCGTACGTAGTAGAGGCCGGTGATGCGGGCGTCCTCGACACGGGCCGCTATGACGCCGTCGATCTCGCCGTCCATGCGGAGGAGGAGTGCCGGGTTGCCGTTCACCACGGTCGGCTCGCTGGTGAGCGTGACCTGGGCCTTGCCGAGGCCGCTGACGATCATGCGGGCCACCTTGCCGGCGCCGATGACCGGCCGCGGCACGGCCTGCTTGACGCCGCCGCCGTCGCTCACCAGGACGACCTCAGGGGCGAGCACGTCGAGCAGGCCCTGCAGGTCCCTGGTTTCGAGCGCGCGCTGGAACGACGCCAGAGCCGCCCGGGCCTGACTGGGGGAGACCGCCTCGCGAGGCCGCCGGGCGTCGACGTGCCGGCGGGCCCGGTGGGCGATCTGGCGTACGGTCGCCGGGGCCTTGCCGACGGCGGCCGCGATCTCGTCGTAGCCGACGTCGAAGACCTCGCGCAGCACGAAGACGGCGCGCTCGGTCGGCGACAACGTCTCCAGGACGAGCATCAGCGCCATCGACACGCTCTCGGCGAGCTCGACGTCCTCGGCCACGTCCGGCGTGGTGAGCAGCGGCTCGGGCAGCCACGAGCCGACGTACTCCTCCTTGCGGCGCTTCATGCTGCGCAGCCGGTCCAGCGCGCGCCGGGTGACGATCCGCACCAGGTAGGCGCGCTGGTCGGACACCTGCTCAAGGTCGACCTTGACCCACCGCAGCCAGGTCTCCTGCAGGGCGTCCTCGGCGTCGGCGGCCGAGCCGAGCATCTCGTAGGCGACGGTGAACAGCAGGTTGCGGTGGGCGAGGAAGCCCTCGGTCGCCGGGTCCGTCCGGCTGTCGTGAGCGATCGGCTCGGTTGTTCCCTTGGGCTCGTTCATGCCTGGCTCCTGCCTGTTCACCGCAAATCCTGCTCCATGCACAAGGCGTCGGAGCGCGCCGCCGTGTGACACCCGTACGCGGTGACACACGTCACATGGCCGGAGCTGTCACAAAACTCGGGGCGCCGACGCCGCATGGTCGTCAGGACGCGTCGCGGAGCGGCCGTCATCCCAGAAAGAACGGAACACCATGATGAGCAAGGTCTGGTTCGTCACCGGTTCGTCCCGCGGCCTGGGCCGCGCCTTCGTCGAGGCCGCACTGTCGCGCGGCGACAAGGTGGCCGCGACCGCGCGGACCGCCGCGAGCCTTGACGACCTGGTCGCCGCCCACGGCGAGGCGGTGCTTCCGCTGGCGATGGACGTCACCGACAAGGCCGCCGTCATCGAGAGCGTGAAGCGGGCCAGGGAGCACTTCGGCCGCCTCGACGTCATCGTGAACAACGCCGGCTACGCCCAGGTCGGCGCGGTCGAGGAGACGACCGAGCAGCAGTTGCGCGACCAGCTGGAGACCAACCTGTTCGGCGCGCTGCGGGTGATCCAGGCCGCGCTGCCCTACCTGCGCGAGCAGGGCTCGGGACACATCATCCAGCTGTCCTCGGCCGCCGGGCTCGTGGCGATGCCGCTCAGCGGCGCGTACAGCGCCTCCAAATGGGCCCTGGAAGCCCTGAACGAATCCCTCGCCCAAGAGGTCGCCGGCTTCGGCATCAAGGTGACCGTGATCGAGCCCGGCGGCTTCGCCACCCGCTCCGGCAAGAACCCCGACCCCCTCAACAACGGTCACATGGCCGAGCCCGACCCGGCCTACGACGGCCTTCGCCGGCGCATCGCCGCGTTCGCGGGGAACCAGCCCGCCGGTGACCCGGCCGCCGCGGCCCAGGCGCTGCTCAAGCTCGTCGACTCCGACAACCCGCCCCTGCGGGTGCTGTTCGGTCTGGGCTTCTACCCCCTGCTCCAGCAGGTCTACGCCGACCGGCTCAAGACCTGGGCCGACTGGCAGGACCTCTCGGCGCAGGCTCACGGCACCCTCGGTCAGGAGAACGCATGAAGCACCGCATCGTCGTCCTCGGCGCCGGCTATGCCGGGGCGTTCACGGCCGGGAACCTGGCCCGCCGGCTGTCACCGGAGGACATCGAGATCACCGTGGTCAACGCCGTGCCGGAGTTCGTCCAGCGCATGCGGCTGCACCAGCTCGCGGCCGGCCGGGACATCGAGGCTCCGCGGCTGGCCGACGTCTTCGCGGGCACGGCGATACGGCTGCGCCTGGCCCGCGTCACCGCCGTCGACCCCGAGCGCCAGGTCGTCGCCGTCACTGACGGTGACGAACTCGGCTACGACACGCTCGTCTACGCGCTCGGCAGTCACGGCGCCGACCACGTCGTCCCCGGCGCGGCCGAGCACGCCTTCGACGTCGCCGCCAGGCCGTCGGCGCTGCGCCTGCGCGAGCGCCTGGACGGTCTGGGCGAAGGCGCGAGGGTGCTGGTCGTCGGTGACGGGTTGACCGGCATCGAGGCCGCCACGGAGATCGCCGAGTCCCGGCCCGGCCTGTCGGTGGCGCTCATCGCCCGCGGCGAGCTGGGCTCCCGGCTCTCCGCCGGAGCCCGCGGCCATCTGCGCCGGGCCTGCGACCGGCTGGGCCTCTCCGTCCTGGAGCACACCAGCGTGGAAGCCGTCGAGGCGACGCGGGTGCGGTGCGCCGACGGCACCGCCCTGGCGTCCGACGCGACCGTGTGGACGGCCGGGTTCGCGGTCAGCCCCATCGCCGCCGCCGGCGGGCTGGAGGTCACCGAGAACGGCCAGATCGTCGTCGATCGCACCATGCGGTCGGTCTCGCACCCGAACGTCTACGCCATCGGTGACAGCGCCCACGCCATCGGCGACAACGGCCGGCCGCTGCCGATGTCCTGCGCGTCGGCCGGCTACACCGGCCGGCAGGCCATCGAGGCGATCGTGGGACGGCTGACCGGGCGCACGATCGCGAACACCAAGCTGGTCTACAGCTACAACCACATCAGCCTCGGACGGAGGGACGCGATCCTGCAGCTGATCGACGACGAAGGGCGGGCGAAGCCGAAGCACCTGGGCGGCCGGCAGCCCGCGCGGATCAAGGCGGGCATTCTCGCGATGTCGCTGTGGGCCACCTCGCACCCCACGTACGGCATGCCCAAGCGCAGGCACCGCCTGGCCGCCGCGCCGGACACGATCGCCGAGAGGATGCTCGCGTAGCCCTGAACGCTCTTGACACGCCATGAAGACTACCTCTTAGCTTGCACATGTGAATAGCTATTCAGATATGCGCGCCAGGAGGATGACATGGCCCTCACCGCGCTGATCGTTTATCTCGTCTGGACGCTGCTGGCCTTCGGGCTGCGCAGCTGGGTCCAGTGGCGCCGCACCGGAGACGCCGGCTTCCGTGGCGCCGGGCTCGCCCGCGGCGGCCTGCAGTGGTGGGCGCGGATCCTGTTCGTCGCGGCCCTGGTCGCCGGCGTGGCCGGTCCGATCGCCGGGCTGGCCGGGGTTCCGGCACTGCCCGGCACCGACCGGCCGCTCGTGCAGGCCGCCGGTACGGTGCTGGCCCTGGCCGGGGTAGCGGCCACGCTGGCCGCGCAGACCTCGATGGGAGCGTCCTGGCGCATCGGGGTGGCGGAGAGCGAGACCACCGCCCTGGTCACCACCGGCGCCTTCGCCCTCGCGCGCAATCCCATCTTCACCGCGATGATCGTCACCGCCGCCGGATTGGCCGCCATGGTCCCCAACGCGATATCCCTGGTCGCGCTGCTGGTGGCCGTGGTGTCGATCGAACTGCAGGTCCGCGCCGTCGAGGAGCCGTACCTCCTGCGGGTTCACGGCCCCGCCTACCGGCAGTACGCCTCCCGTGTGGGGCGCTTCCTGCCCGGCATGGGCCGTCTGCCGTACGACGCTCGCTCATAGGCAGCCCTGCACTTTTGGGCTGACCCCCAAGCCATACTTATGGCATGGACGTGCAGCGGATGCTGATTTTTCGGGAGATCTCCCGTACCGGGTCGATCGCGGGCGCCGCCCGCGCCCTCGGCTGGACGCAGCCGGCCGTCAGCCAGCACCTGCGCCACCTGGAGCGTCAGGCGGGCACGCCCCTGGTGCTGCGGCGGCCGCGCGGCGTCCAGCTCACCGAGGCCGGGCGGGCCCTGCTGCGGCACGCCGACGCCATCGCCACCCGCATCCAGGCCGCGACCGCCGACCTGGAGGCGATGGTCCAGCTCCGCGCCGGAACCGTACGGCTGGCCGCCTTCCCCTCCGCGGGCGCCACCCTCATCCCCGCCGCGATGAGCCTGCTCGCCGAACGCCACCCCGGCCTCGACGTACGCCTGCGCGCGGCCGAGCCCCCGCAGGCCATCGCCCAGCTCGACGCCGGCGAGGTGGACCTGGCCATCACCTTCACCCACGCCGGCCAGACGCCGCCCGGCAGCGGCGAGCTGACCCGGATCCCGGCCGGGCAGGACCCGCTCCGGCTGGTCCTGCCCCTCACCCACCCCAGCGCCGGCCCGCCGGACACGCCGCTGGACCTGCGTGAGCTGGCGGGCGACAGCTGGATCGGCGGCTGCGAACGCTGCACGGCCCACCTGCTCCAGACCTGCGAGCTGGCCGGCTTCACCCCCGACATCCGCCACGGCACCGACGACTACGTCCTGACCCAGGCGCTCATCGCCCGCGGCCTGGCCGTCGGGCTGCTTCCCCAGCTGGCCCTGGACGCCGCCCGCGACCCGCGCGTCGCCGTGCGGCCGGCCCTGAACGTACGGCCCCGAGCCCTGTACGTCCTGCACCACCGCGAGGCCGAGCAGATCCCCGCCGTCCGCAGCGCCCTGCGAGCGATCCTCGACATCGTCGCCACCCACACCACCGGATGAGGGTCGCAGGCAGTCGGCCTACCCGGCCGGCGTGCCGCAGAACACTTCCTTGACCAGCCCGTCCAGCAGCTTCTGGAAGTCCTTCACCGGTCCCCGGGTGGCCGAGTCGACCCAGGTCACCGAGCCGGTCAGGGTCGTCCTGCCATCGGGCGAGCTGTACATCAGCGCGCCGTAGCCATGGGGCGGGCTGCCGTTGTGCTGGTAGACGGTGCCGCAGGCAGCAGCCTGCCACCGTTCAGCGCGGAGAAGAACGTGGTCAGATCCTGGGTGGTGGAGATCAGGTCACCGACGCCGACGAGCAGGGACAGGTTCTGACGGGAGATGTCGACCGTCTCGCCCTGGTAGCTGTAGTAGGCGTAGGCGTACGGCCCGGGCAGCTGCGTCCGGTCGCCCCTTCGTGGCCGTGCCGTCCCGCTCACGGGTGCTGCTCGCCAAGGCGTCCGTGCTGGCCGGGATCGCCGTCGCCGCCTCGCTGCTCATCGCGATCCCCGGCTACCTGTACGGACGCGCGGTGGCCGCCGGCTTCCGCCCCACACTTCCGCCCGCCGGAGCGTGAACGGTGATCGGCGGCGGCACGCTCATGCTCGTGGTGGTGATGGTGCTGGCTCCCTTCGCCGTCCTGGGCGCCTGGGCCGTCGTGCCGCTGCTGATCGCGGCCCTCGCCAACCGGCGGGTGCTCTAGGATCAGGCCGGTTTCGTCACCGGAAGTGGTGGACGTTCTCGCGGACCCAGTCGCGGAGGGTCAGCGGCGGCCTGCCGGTGAGCCTCTCGACGGTGTCGAAGATCTTCCAGTCCCAGGCGGCCGATTGGCGCTTGAGCTCCAGCAGCGCCTCCAGGCGAGGTCCGGACCAGCCGAGCCGGTCGAATTCCGCCCGGGTCTCGGCTCGGCTGCGTTCGATGAGCTTGATCGGCCGGCCGAGGATCTGGCCGACGACGCCGGCCTGGTCCCGGGGCGAGAGGGCTTGGCCGCCGGTGAGGGTGTAGGCCCGGCCGTCGTGGCCGGGGGTGGTGAGGACGTGTGCGGCGACGGCGGCGATGTCGCGGGGGTGGATCATCGCGGAGACGGGGTCGCCTTCGGTGACGTACATGGTGTGTTCGGCGGCGATGGTCGAGGCGTAGCCGTACAGATAGACCATGAAGGTGCCGGGGCGCAGCATCGTCCACGGCAGGCCGGAGCGCATGACGACCTGTTCGCCGAGCCGATGGCCGGTGCTGATGGGGTCGGTGGCGGCGAAGGTGACGCCGCTGGTGGACAGCTTGACCAGGTGAGAGACCCCGGCCCTGGCCGCCGCGGCGGCCAGGTTGCGTTCCTGGACGGGGCCGTCGGGGCCGTAGCCGGGCGGCAGGACGAAGACCTTGTCGACGCCGTCGAGGGCGGCGTCGAGGCTGTCGGGCCGGTCGAAGTCGCCGGTGGCGACCTCGACGCCGGCGGGGAACGCGGCCTTGGCGGGATCGCGGGTCATGGCGCGGACGGGGATGTTCCGGGCGGCGAGCAGGGGGAGGAGTTCGGAACCGACGGTGCCGGTGGCACCGGTGACGAGGATCATGCGAGGCCCTTCAGGAACGGGACAGCTGGGTGTCGGGGAGGAACAGGGACAGCGCCAGCCCGATCAGCGCGATCGGGATGACGGCGAGGAAGACCAGGTGCAGCGCGTCGGCGTAGGCGGCCGGGCCGGGCTGGGCCGGGAGCTCGCTGGTCACGAGGGCGGCGAAGAAGGAGGTGCCCAGCGCGGTGCCCGTCTGCCTGGCCATGGTGGCGGTGCCCTGGACGGCGCCGATGTCGTCACGGCCGGCGGCGTTGCGGGCGGCCAGGGTCAGGGCCTGGGAGTTGAGTCCGCCGGCGATGCCGTACAGCAGCAGGAACATGGTGGCGAGCACCGGGCCGGCGTCGATGACCACGCACAGCAGCCCGGTCAGCGCGAACAGGGCCATGCTCGCGACGGGATGGCGGCGGTAGGAGCCGGTGCGGGCGATCAGCTTGGTGGAGGCGTAGGAGGTGAGCACGACGCCGAGCATCATCGCGGTGAGCAGGTAGCCGGAGGTCCGGACGCCGAGGGACAGGACGGCCTGCAGCCAGAGCACCAGGTAGTTGACGATGCCCAGGCCGAGGAACCCGGCGAGGAAGCCGACCGCCACGACGATGGCGAACGTACGGTCGCGGAACAGCCGCAACGGGATGACCGGGTCCGCCGCGCGGCGCTGGGCGAGCACGAACAGCACCGGCAGCAGCACGCAGGCGGCGGCCAGGCCGAGGGTGACCGGGGAGGTCCAGGCATGAGCGGTGCCGGCCCAGGTGGTGAGCAGGTTCACCGCGACGATCGCGGCGGCCAGGAGGATGACGCCGAGGTGGTCGATCCGGGCGTGTCCGCGCCGGACGGGCAGGTGCAACCGGATCGCGACGGCGGCCACGACGAGCGCGCCGAGGGGCAGGTTGACCAGGAAGATCGAGCGCCAGCCGGCCAGGTCGGTGAGCAGGCCGCCGATGGTCGGGCCGGTCAGGGACGCGGCGCCGAAGGTCAGGGAGAACCAGCCGTAGTAGCGGGCGCCCTGCCGAGGAGTGAACATCTCGCCGAGGACGGACAGGACCGAGATGAACAGGCCGCCGCTGCCGACGCCCTGGACGACGCGGAAGGCGATCAGCTGCGTCATGGTCTGGGCCAGGCCGCAGGCGGCCGAGCCGGCCAGGAAGACCAGGATCGAGATGAGGAGGACGCGCTTGCGGCCGTACAGGTCACCGAGCTTGCCGTGGACGGGCACGGCGACGCTGCCGGCGATGAGGTAACCGGTGGTGACCCAGGCGAACCGGTCCAGTCCGCCGAGGTCGGCGACGATGCGGGGGAGCGCGGTGGCGACGATCTGCGCGTCGAGCAGGGACAGGAAGACCGCTGCCAGCAAGAGGACCACGATGCCGGTGGCACCGGCTGGCGCGGTCACGGGAGAACGGGAGGTCACGAACATCCTTGCGATCAGGGAAGCAAGCTCCGCAGCGGGAGCCTGCGAACGAACGGGAGAAGAACATCGGCCCTGAAGGGCGATGGAGATGGGATTGGTCAGGTGTGAACCTGACGCGAACCGGCCTGATCGGCCCTCTCAACCCTGATCCACCCCGGTTGCGGGGTCATCGATCAAGGTTCTCCGTGGTGTTCGTCTGTTCTCGAGGCTCCCGATGGATCGCTAGGATGCGGACGGTCCGGCGGTGATCAACCGGACGGCGGTGACGCTAACACTCGATGCCGGGGCAATGCAACTCCGGCCCAGCACGAACCGGTAGCGTGGCGCGTCCTTCGCGCAGCCGGCGCACCGCGAGGCCGGCCTGTTCCAGCGGCAGATCAGCCGCCGGAGACCGGCGGCGGGCAGCAGGCCGGTCGGGCAAGGTCGAAGGCCTGGTCGACGAGTTCGGCGCGATCTTTCTTGCCGCCCAGGCGGTGCCACTCCTGCGAGGCGGAGTCAAGGGCGGCGGCCGCGCAGGCCGTGACGAGTTCGGCGGTGAAGGCGTCGAGCCCGAATCTGCGCTGGACGATCTCGGCGAACTGCCGGCGAACGCCGTCGCGCGTCTCATGGAAGCGGGCGCGCAGGGCGGGAGTGGACGCGATCAAACGGTGGCGTTCGTCGGTGATCTCCTGGCTCCAGTCCCGCAGGACGACACGCAGTGCCTCCCACGGCCCTTCGCTCTCGGGCCGTTCCGCCAGTTCCTCGACGATGTCGTCGCCCAGTGCCTGGACGCCCTCGAAGACCACGTCCTCCTTGGTCGGGAAGTAGCGAAAGAAGCTCCGTTTGGAGATGCCCGCCGCCTTGGCGATGTCCTCGACCGTGGTCTCCTCGAACCCGCGCGAGCTGAACAGCTCCATGGCCACGTCGGCGAGCTGCATGGTGACCGCTCGCCTGGTGCGTTCTCTCAATCCCGTCACACGACTGAGTGTATCCATTGGCATTCAATGTATAGTCTGGCACTGAGTGACAGAAATGGATGGAGATGTCATGTACGCAACGACTGCCGTGATCACGGGGAGCACCGGCGGGATCGGCAAGGAGATCGCCCGTGGTCTCGCCGTACGAGGCGCTTCTGCCATGGCCAAGCCGGCCTCCCGGATCGCCGAGCGCACCGATCCGCAGGCGGAGAAGCGCTTCATGGGCTGGACGTTCAGCCAGCCGCGCAACCGCAACGCCGTCTGGAACCTGTGCACCTCGTTGAGGCTGCAGACCCTGGGAGGCAAGGCATGAGGACCGTCGTCATCACCGGAGGCACCGACGGGATCGGCAAGGGCCTCGCCCTGCACTACCTGCGCCAGGGCGCACGCGTCGTGGCCGTCGGCAGCACCCCCGCCAAGGGCGAGTCCTTCCTGGCCGAAGCCGCGAGCGAGAACGCCACCTTCCTGCGCGCCGATCTCACCTCGATCGCGGCGACCAAGGAACTCCTCGCCACCCTCCATCGCACGTGCACTTCGCTGGACACGCTCATCCTCTGCGCCCAGCGCTACCGGCTCTTCGGCCCCCGCACCACCACGGGCGAGGGCTTCGAGCACAGCTTCGCCCTCGCCTACCTCAGCAGGCACATCCTCAGCCACGGCCTGCGGGACCTGATGATGCCCGCGCCCCGGCCCGTCGTCATGAACGTCGGCACGCCGGGCGTCCCCCTGGGCCGCATTCACTGGGACGACCTGCAACTGACCCGTCGCTACAACGGCACCAAGGCCACCTTGCAGTCGTTCCGCGCCAACGACCTTCTCGGCGTGGCCTTCGGCGAGTTGTACGGCGGCGAGATCCGCTACATCGGCTACAACCCCGGCGTCGTCTCGACCGGAATGCCCGCCCACCTGCCGGCGCCGCTGCGTGCTGCGGTGCAGGCGACCTTCCCGCTGGTCGCCACCTCCGTCGCCAAAGCCGTCATTCCCATGACGACCTTGCTGGAAGATCCGCCGGCCGAGGCCTTCAGCGCCTACTTCACCAAGCGCCGTCTCTCCCTCGGCAGCGCCGCGTTCGACCGTGAGAAGGCAATGCGCCTGCATCACCTCACCCAGCACATGGTCGACGCCGGGGCGCCGGTCATGCCCAGCTGACCATCGCGTGGTCGCCGCCGGCCTCGTCCACGGCCGCCTCGACCCCGGGGTGCCGGTAGCCGAGGACGATGGGCCCGGCGCTCCTTACGCTCGTGCGGCGCGGACCTGCGAGTAGATGGCCGTCGCGGCCAGCGCCATGAGGCCGAGCATCCAGTACTGCCATGCCTGCGAGAGGCCGAGGAACACGGTGGTGTTCTGGATGACCTGCAGAAGCACGACTCCGAACAGGACGCCGATGAAGCTGCCCCGGCCGCCGAAGATCGAGGCTCCGCCGAGGACGACGGCGGTGATGCTGGCCATCGTGTAGCTGACGCCGGCGGTGGGGTCGCCCACGCCGATCTGCGCCATCAGCAGCAGCGCGCCGAGCATGGTGAGCAGCGCGCTGGCGACGTAGACGGCAAGGTGGACGCGGGCCACCGGGATTCCCCGGTTCCGTGCGGCATGCTCGGACGAGCCGGTGCCCCGGAGCCGGAGCCCCGTCATCGAACGCCGGGACATCACTTCCAGCGCGATGAGGACGGCCGCGCCGACGATGACCGCGTAGGGGATCGGGCCGATGCGCGCCCCGAGCACTTCGGTGACGGTGCTGGCGATCGATCCTCCGGGCGAGTCGCGCATGACCAGGGAGAGTCCCTGGAGCGCGGTGTAGGTGACCAAGGTGGCGACCACCGGTGTCACCCGGGCGTATCTGACCATCATCCCGTTGCCCAGCCCCACGGCGGCCGCCGCGAGGAACATCAGCACCAGTCCGACGATCCACCACCCGGCTCCGTACCCGTCGAGGACGTAGAACGAGGCGATGACCACGAGGGTCCCGCTCAGGGGGCCGACCGACAGGTCGATTCCTCCGGTGAGCATGACGATGAGCTGCCCGGCGGCGAGGAAGAGCACCGGCGCCGCCAGGCCGAGCATGCTGGCGATGTTGAACTCGGACAGGAAGCGGTCGCTCCTGGTGGCGCTCACCAGGGCCAGGAGCACGATCGCGGCCGCGAGGAACAGGCTGGGCGCCTGCTCGCTGGAGAGCAGGCGGCGGAACCTGCCGAGCGGGCCCGTACGCCGGTCCGGTCCGGCGGCCTCCGGGCTCTGGTCCGAGGTCGCCGCCGTGAGGGACGCCTCGGTGATGGCGTGCTCGGAGATCTCGTCGCCGGTCAGCTCGCGGACGACCCGCCCTCGGGAGAACACGAGCACGCGGTCGCACAGCCCGGCGAGTTCGACGTTGTCGGAGCTGAGCACGACCACCGGCGTCCCCGACTCGGCGGTGGAGCGGAGCCGGTGGTAGATGTCGGACCGTACGCCGACGTCGATCCCCTGGGTGGGTTCGTCGCACAGCAGCACTTTGGGGTCGGACAGCAGGGAGCGGCCGAGCACCACCTTCTGCTGGTTTCCGCCTGACAGGTGCTCCACGGCGGAGTCGGGCGAGGCCACCTTGATGCCGAGTTGCCGGATCTCCTCGGCCACCAGCGCGTTCTCGGCCGATCCCTTGACGACCCCGGCCGAGGCGGTCCGGTTCGTGGCGGCGACGCCGAGGTTCTCCTTGACCGAGAGCACGGTCGCGACGCCTTCGACGTGCCGCTCCTGGGGCATGAGGACCACGCCGGCCCGCCGGGCGCGGCGGGGGCTGCCGAGCTCCACGGGCCGGCCGGCGACGGTGACGCCGCCGCCGGTGACCGGGTCGGCTCCGCCGAGCGCGCGGATGAACTCGCGCTGCCCGTTGCCTTCCACGCCGGCCAGGCCGAGGACCTCGTTGCGGGCGAGGGTGGTGGTGATCCCCCGGAGCCGGTCCGAGCGCAGATCGCGTACTTCCATCACGACGTCGCCGACGGAGGAGGGCCGCGGCGGGAACAGCGCGTCGATCTCCCGGCCCGCGATGCGGGTGATGATCTCCTCCTCGGTCACCTCCGAGGCGAGGAAGGTGCCGCGGATCTGCCCGTCGCGGAGCACGGTGAGGCGGTCGGACAGGGCCATCACGTCGGGGAGCCGGTGGCTGATGTAGACCACGGCCATCCCGCCGGCGGCGGCCTTGCGCACCTGCTCGAACAGCCTGTCGATCTCGGCCACCATGAACGGCTCGGTGGGCTCGTCGAGGATCAGGACGCTGGGTTCGCAGGCGAGGGCCCCGCAGATCTCCAGCGCCTGCTTCTCGGCCAGGGTCAACCGGCCGGCCACGGCGGCCGGGTCGATGTCCATCCCCATGGGGAGCAGTCGTTCCCTGGCCCAGTCCTGGGCGTCGCCGAACGACGGCCGCAGCCGCTTCGGCACGCTCAGCAGGAGGTTCTCGGTGACGGTGAGGTCGGGGAGAAGCGCCGGGTGCTGGAAGGCGATGGCGAGGCCCTGCTCTCGGGCGGCGATCGGGGAGATGTGCCGCATCGGCTCGCCCGCGATCTCGATGGTGCCCGCGTCGGGGGCCAGCGCTCCGGACGCCACCGCCATGAGCGTGGACTTCCCGGCGCCGTTCCCTCCCACCAGGGCGTGTATCTCGCCGGGGCGCACCTCGAAGTCGACCGCGTCGAGCGCGACGACGCCGGGGAAACGTTTGGTCACCCCGCGGAGAACCAGTCCGGCTGTCGAATCGACCATGCGAAGGATCACTCCTCACTCGGCTCATCGCTTCCGCCGGGCGCGTGCCCGGCGGAAGGCGACAAGTGATCAGCTGTAGGCCTGCTTGAGCTGCTCCGGCGTGAGCTCGGAGGACAGGACAGCGCTGGCGGGAAGGTCGGGGTCACACTTCGGGAGCTTCGTCTTGTCGAGCGTGTTCTCGAAGATCGGGATGTTGATGATCTCCGGCTCGTCGTTCTTGATCCCCTGGTGCGCGGCGACGGCCTTGCGCAGCGCGAGACGGATGATCCAGGTACGCGCCGACACGGTCACGGTCTGGAAGGTCGGGTTCTTGTCCGCGTTCTCCTTCCAGGCGCACGCGAACCCGTTGTTGTCGTTGGCGGTCCACTTCGGCAGCGGCCGGCCGGCCTGGAGGAAGGCGCGGATGCCGCCGAGCGACGCGTCGCCCGAGTCGGTGATCACGCCGTCGATGGTCGGGTACTTGGTGAGCAGCCCGGCCACGACCTTCTGCATCTGGGCGGGGTTCCAGTTGGTGTCGATCGGCTTGCCCGGCTCGTTCAGCAGCTTGACGTTCGCGCAGGCGGAGTTCTCCTTGAGCTCCTTCTCGATGCCGACCATCTCGGTGATGCTCTGCGTGTTGCCCGGGGTGCCGCCGAGGAAGACGACGTTGCCGCCCTTGTCGCCGAGCGACTCGCACATCCAGCGGGTCCAGGTCACGCCGTCGTTGACCGTGTTGTGGCCGACGAACGCGGTGTAGTCCACGCCCGGCTTGCCGCCGGGGTTCGCCGTCCACGGCACCACCTGCACGCCGGCCTTGTACGCCTCACGCAGCGTCGGCAGCAGCGCCTCGCCGGCGTCGGGGAAGACCACGAGGGCTTCGACGCCCTGGGCGACCAGGGCCTTGATGTCGCTGATCGCCTTCTGCGGGTTGTTCTGGCCGTCGGCGTACGGCAGCACGGTGATGTTGGGGCACTTGGCGGCCTCGTCCTCGAACTCGGCGCGGGCCGTCTTGCGGAAGGCGTTGTCGCCGGTGCCGTCCGCGAGCGCGACCTTGACCGGCTTGGTGCCGCAGAAGTCGGACATGGGACGGAGCTGGGAAACGTCTCCGATCTTGGCCGCGTTGTCGTAGACGGCCTCGACACCGCCCTCGGTGGCGTTGTTCGCGGCGCCCGGCCCGCCGGCGCAGGCCGTCACGCCGAGGGCGAGGGCGAGGACGGCGGCCGAGCCGCGGGCCCGGAAGCGGGCTCTGGTGGAGGTCATGGGGCTCTCCTGTCTGGGGGACACTTGGGGGCCTGGTCGGCTAGCGCGACGGCAGCGTGGCGGCGGGGTCGGGGGCGCGGGTCGTCAGCCGCGCGCGGACGGCGCTCCACGGCACGCCGCGGGCCACCACGCTCAGCGCGAGTACGGCGGCCTGGACGAGGAGCTGGGTGGCGGTGGACGCGCCGGCGGCGAGGACCACCTGGTCGAGCTGGGTGAGGAAGAGCGCGGCGACGGCGGTGGCGGCCAGGTTGGTGATGCCGCCGGACAGCAGGCTTCCGCCGAGGACGACGGCCGCGATGGTGGGGAGCAGGTAGGTGTTGCCGAGCAGGATGTCCGGAGTCCGCAGGTAGCCGGCGAGCAGGACGCCGGCCAGCGAGTAGCAGATTCCCGCCGCCACGTACGCGCCCATCTCGTAGGAGCCGGTGGGCAGGCCGAGCAGCCGCGCCGCGGGCCGTCCGGCGCCGACGGCGATGAATCGCCGGCCGAGCACCGTGTGGCGGATGATCCAGTGCGCGAGCCCGACCACGACGACCGCGACCAGCAGCAGGTTGGGGATGCCCGCCACCGATCCGACGGCGAACGCGCTCAGCGCGGCGCTGGCCGAGGCGGGGAAGCCGCTGGAGACCTGCAGGACCACGCCGATGAGGATGGAGTTGACCGCCAGGGACGCCACGAACGCCGCGATGGACAACCGGACCACGGCGAAACCGATGATCAGCCCGCCCAGGGCGCCCACGACCAGCGCGAGCCCGACGGCCGCCCAGACCGGGACCCCCGATGCGGCGGGGAGTTTGGTGGCGAGCACGGCGGCCAGCGCCATCCCGCCGGGCACCGACAGGTCGATGCCGCCGTGGGCGACGACGAGGGTCTGCCCGAGCGCGGCGATCGCCATCACCGCCGCGAACGGGAGCATGGACAGCACTGCGGATCCGGACAGGCTGCCGGGTGAGATGAGCGGGCTGGCGGCGAAGAGCAGCAGCGTGATCAGCCAGATGGAGGAGAAGCGACCGGCCCTGAGGCGACGCAGATCGATCAGTCCACCAGGTCCGGCGCGCTTGGCCGGCGGCGAGGTCGTACGCCGAGACATTTACGAGTACCTCTCTGGAAATCTGCGGGGGTGCGCGGGTCCGTGCTCAGATGGCGGTGTAGCCGCCGTCCACGGCCACGTCCGCGCCGGTCATGAAGCCGGCGGCGGAGCTCAGCAGGAAGGTGACCACCTTGGCCACCTCGTGGGGGTCCGCCAGGCGGGCGATCGGGTGGCCGGCGATGAGCCGCTGCCGGGCGGAGTCGGGATCGGGCTGGGATCCGAGGTAGGTGGCCAGCTGTTCGGTGGCGACCGATCCGGGGCTGACCACGTTGCACCGGATCCCGGCGGCGGCGTAGTCGACGGCGATCTGGCGGGACAGCTGCAGCACCGCTCCCTTGGAGGCGCAGTAGGCGGCCTGGCCGGGCAGGCCGACCGTGCCGGAGATCGAGGAGAGGTTGACGATCGACCCGGGCGTCCCCTGGGCGAGCATCGCGGCCACCGCGTGCCTGCACAGCAGGAAGGTGCCGGTCGCGTTGACCGTCATGACCCGGTTCCAGTCGTCGAGGGTGGTGTCGACCAGGGGTTTCGCCACGATCGTGGCGGCGCAGTTGACCAGGCCGTCGAGGTGGCCCCACCGGTCGGTGGCGACCTTGACGGCGGCGGCGACCGCGTCCTCGTCGGTGACGTCCAGCCCGTGTGCCAGGGCGTCGTGTCCGCCGGCGCGGAGTTCGGCGGCGAGCCGTTCCACGTGTTCGACGCGTTGATCCGTCAGGAGAACGGACGTGCCGGCCGCCGCGCACTCGCGTGCTGTCGCGGCGCCGATACCGCCTCCGGCACCGCTGACGATCACTACTTCTGGCACAACTCAGCCTCTCTCCTGCGGAATGTCCGATTAGTCGGGTCACCATTGCATGCAGCGTGCAGCATGTCAACGACTTGACGTGCTGCATGCTGCATGCCACTCTGCCGGTTACTCACTCACCACCGGACCCGAGGGATGGCACGTTGACCGGCTCACCTACCGCAAGCGGCGTCCAGGTCGGGGTCGCTCAGATCAGCGTCGACCGGGCAGACGTGGCCGCCAACGTCGATCGGGTCATCGAGACCCTGCGGGCCGGCGCGGCGAGCGGGCATCAGCTCGTGGTCTTCCCCGAGTGCGTGCTCACCGGCTACCTGTTCGGCTCCCGCGCCGAGACGCGCGCCGCCGCGATCGGCACCGGCGACCCCAGGATCGCCCGCATCGTGCGGGCCTGCGCGGAGAACTCCGTACACGCGGTGGTGGGCCTGCTGGAGGAGGCGGACGGGCAGGTCCACAACTCGGCCCTGGTGCTCGGACCCTCGGGGATCATCGGCCGCTACCGCAAGCAGCACCTGCCCTACCTCGGCGCGGACCGGTTCGTCGACCCGGGCGCCGACGCGGCGCCCCGGGTGGCCGACACCCCCTTCGGCCGGGTCGGCGTGATGATCTGCTTCGACCTGCGCTTCCCCGAATCGGCCCGCGAGCTCGCGCTCCAGGGCGCCGACGTCATCGCGATGCCCACCAACTGGCCGATGGGGTCGGACATGCTCGCCGACCACATGACGCGGGTGCGCGCGCTGGAGAACCTCGTCTATCTCGCGGTCGCCGACCGCGCCGACGCCGAGGCCGGCACCCGCTTCATGGGCAGGAGCCAGATCATCGCCCCCTCAGGAGAGGTGCTGGCCGACGCGGGCCAGGAGGAGGGGCTGTTCGGGGCGTCGATCGACGTCCGGGCCGCCCGCACGAAGCGGCTGATCAAGAAGCCGGGCGAGTTCGAGCTGCCGGTTTTCTCCGGGCGCCGCCCCGAGATGTACGGCGAGCTCACCCGCCTGATGGCCACGGGCCAGTAACCGGATCCAAGAGGAAGGCCGACATCACCATGTGTGGACCAGCGCTCATCAGCGAAGCGACCAGGGACAGGATCGCGGCGTACTGCGCGAAGTTCCGCGAGGTCACCCGGAGCCCGTTCGGTCCCGACGACGAGATCGGCATGCTCAACCTGATCACCCCCGAGGCGTCGCGTGAGGTGCTGCGCCGGGCGGACGGCGGCAGCGTCATCGACCTGTCGGTCGACTACTTCGTCGGCATGCCCTCATGGACGAAGGCCGGCGACCCGAACTTCCAGCAGTGGATGACGCACACCCCCGCCGGCACGGTCCTCGACGACATCACCGGAGTGGGCCGCGAGCAGAACGAACTGGTCTCCTACTCGGGCGACGCGATCTCGATGTACACCCACTGCGGAACGCACATCGACACCCTCAACCACTTCGGGTACAACGGCAAGATCTGGAACGGGTTCTCCGCCGAGGAGCACATCAGCTCCCGGCACTGGACCAAGTGCGGCGCGGACAAGATCCCTCCGATCATCGCCCGCGGGGTGCTGTTCGACATCGCCGCCCTGTACGACACCGACATCCTGCCCGACAACCACGGGATCGGCGCCGACGATCTGCGCGAGGCCATGCGGCGGCAGAACGTCGAGTTCCGGCCGGGTGACGTGGCGCTGGTCCGTACCGGCCGGATGCGCGCCTGGCCCGCGATCGACGCCTACATCGACAACAGCCCCGGGCTGAACCTGGAAGGGGCCGAGTTCCTCGCCCGGATGGGCGCGTCCGTCATCGGCGGAGACACTCTCGCCCTGGAGCAGATGCCCGGCGCGGACGAGGAGAACTGGCAGGTCGTCCACACCTATCTCCTGGGGGAGGCGGGCGTCCCCATCATGGAGGTGGTCGACTGCGAGCAGATCTCGGCCGAACGGCTCTACGAGTTCGCCTTCGTCGCCGCCGCCATGAAGCTGCGCGGCGCGACCGGCGCCCCGATGCGCCCGCTCGCGATGCCACTGCGCTCATGACACTGCGCCCATGACATTGGGCCCATGACACTGCGCCCGTGACACTGCCGGCCTTCTTCTTCCTTACCAGCCATACCCCCGGAGGTCCCCATGCCCGCCCGACCGACTGAGTCGGCCATCGACCGGAGCCGTACGTCCTACGGCGACGACGGTTTCAGCACCTACCTGCGGCGTGCTTTCCTGGCCTCCAGCGGGTACGACGACGAGGCGCTGGACCGGCCGATCGTCGGCATCGCGGTGACCAAGTCCGACTACAACACCTGCCATCGTGACATGCCGGCCCTGCTCGATGCCGTCAGACGCGGCGTCCTGGAGGCCGGCGGCCTGCCCATGGACTTCCCGACCATCTCGCTCGGGGAGATCCTGACCTCCCCGACGACGATGTTGTTCCGCAACCTGCTCGCGATGGACACCGAGGAGATGATCCGCGCCCTGCCGATGGACGCCGCGGTCCTCCTCGGCGGCTGCGACAAGACGGTGCCGGCCCAGCTCATGGCCGCCGCCTCCTCCGACAAGCCGGTCCTGCTCGAAGTGGTCGGGCCGATGATGACCGGCAGCTGGCGGGGCGAGCGCCTCGGAGCCTGCACCGACTGCCGCCGCTTCTGGGGCAGGCACCGCGGCGGCGAGCTCGACGAGTCCGAGATCACCAGCGTCCGTAACGAACTCGTGTCGACCGCGGGCACGTGCGCGGTCATGGGCACCGCGTCCACCATGGCCTGCATCACCGAGACCCTCGGCATGATGCTGCCCGGCGGCGCCACCCCTCCGGCCGCCACCGGCGCCCGCCTGCGGCACGGCGCCGAGACCGGCCGCCGCGCCGTCGAACTGGCCCGATCGGGAGGCCCCGTCCCCCGCGAGATCCTCACCCCGGCCGCGTTCCGCAACGCCATCCGGGTGCTTTCCGCGATGAGCGGATCGACGAACGCGCTGGTCCACCTGATCGCCGTCGCGCGGCGGGCCGGAGTGGACCTCACGCTCAAGGACTTCGACGTGATCGGCGCCGACGTGCCGTTCCTGGTCGACTGCAAGCCCGCCGGATCGGGATATCTGGAGGACTTCCACCGATCGGGCGGTCTGCCGGCCCTGCTGAAGGTCCTCGAACCGCTGCTCGAACGGGAGACCGTCGGCGTCTCCGGGAAGTCACTCGGCTCGCTGATCGACGAGAGCCCCGCGCGCGAGGACTGGCAGACGACGATCCGCCCGCTGGAGGACCCGCTCGGCGCGGCGGGCAGCCTGGCGGTGCTCCAGGGCACGCTCGCTCCGAGGGGAGCGGTCATCAAGTCGGCGGCCGCGAGCCCGCACCTGATGAACCACACCGGACCGGCCCTGGTCATCGAGTCGGCCCAGGACGCCCAGCGGATCCTCGACGACCCGGATCTGGACGTCACCCCGGACCACGTCCTGGTGCTGCGCAACGCGGGGCCGATCGCGGCGGGCATGCCCGAGGCGGGCGCCCTGCCCATCCCCGCCAAGCTGGCCCAGGCCGGGATCAGGGACATGGTGCGGGTCTCCGACGCGCGGATGAGCGGCACCTCGTACGGCACCGTGGTGCTGCACTGCGACCCGGAGAGCGCCGCCGGAGGACCGATCGCGCTCGTCCGCGACGGCGACCTCATCAGGCTGGACGTCGCGGCGCGGCGGCTCGACCTCCTCGTGGACGAGGACGAGCTGGAGCGCCGTCGCGCGGACTTCGTCCCGCCCGAGCTGCCCGCGCGGGGGTGGCGGAGGTTGTACGCGCAGACGGTCCTGCCGGCGAGCGAGGGCGCGGACCTGTCGTTCCTCTGACCGGCGGCCCTCTGACCGGGGGCATTGCATGCCACATGCCACATCTTCGTTCTGAGTGATATCGTCTCGGCCGACCAAGGCGTTCTGGCGCTGCGCGGACCGACTGACCGGGAGCCACGTCCATATGGAGCAGATCTCGACGGACCAGACGTCGCTGGCGGCCCAGACCTTCGAGGCGGTCCGCCGGGCCATCGTCACGGGTGAGCTGGCACCTGGCTCACTGCACTCCGTCGTGGAGATCGCCGCCCAGCTGGGGGTCTCGCGGACGCCCGTCCGTGAGGCCCTGCTGCAGCTCGCCACGCACGGCGTAGTCAGGTTCGAGCGGAGCCGGGGGGTGCGGATCCTCAAGATAGACACGCGCGACATCGAGGAGATCTACACGCTGCGCTACCTGCTCGAGGTCCCCTCGGCGTACCGCGCCGCGACCATGATGACCGAAGCCCAGATGGCGCCTTTCTCCAAGGCGCTAGAGCGGATGCGGCAGGCCTGCGAGAGCGGGGACGAGCGGCTGTTCCAGGAAGAGGACGTGGCCTTCCACGAGATGATCCTGGAGGCCGCGGGCAACACGCGGGTGACCCAGTCCGTCGCGACGATGCGGGCGCAGATGGCCGCGCGCGGCCTGTCCACGACGCAGACGCGGACCCTGTGGGACATCTGGCGGGTGCACGAACGCATTCTCGAGCGCATCCAGGCCCGGGACGACCAGGGCGCGGCCCAGGCCATGCGTGATCACCTCCTGGAGACGACGCGGCTGCTGCTGACCCAGTCGACCGGCGACCCGGAGGCCGGCGCCCGCTTCGCCCCGCCCGTGCTCCCTGTCTTCACCGACGACTGAGCTCGCCGATCGGCCCGCTCCGGATGTCCGGCACTGACGACTACGTCGACCAGGAAGCCGGGACAGGCCTTCGAGGAGTCTGAGTGCCGAAATTGGCGCTAGGGACGTGATCTTCGTTTCGGTTCAGTGACTGCTCTCGTTTGTCCTGGTTGGCGGGCCTACGTTCCAGGGCCATGCCTTTCGGATTCCTCTCCGATGAGCAGGTCGCCCGCTACGGACGCTTCCCCGACACGCGGCCCGGGACGCCCTGGCGAACAAGCGCCGCCCGGCGACGCCGAGCAGCTCGGCCTCGATCCTGCCTGCCTGGCCGACTACGGCCGGCGCCCGGTGGCGGCGCGGGGCGCGGGGCGTGGGGCGTGGGCCTCGGTGGAAGGGCCGAGGGCACTGTTCGACCGGGCACGGGTGCACTTGCTGAAGGAGTGCATCCTGCTGCCGGGCATCAGCGTGCTGGTCGGCGCTCAGCCTAACGTGCAGGAGGCCCGGCATCGGCTCGCGCGGAAGATTGCTTTCGGAAACCGTGGCCAGCTGCGCCAGCGTTACCGCGAGGGCAGGGAAGACCAGCTCGATGCTCTGGGCCTTGCGCTGAACGCGGTGGTGTGGTGGAACAGCCTCTATCTTGACGCCGCCGTCACCCAGCCGCGTGAGCAGGGCTTTCCCGTCACCGACGAGATGTGCGCCCGGCTGTCGTCGATCGCCTACGACCACATCAACTTCCTGGGCCGTTACGCCTTCGCCGGTACAGAGGCTGGAGACGGGCTGCGGCCCTTCGATACCGGCGACCCGAGCTGACCGCCGCGATCCACGCCAGCACACGCAAGGTCTTGTAGATCGGCCGCCGATACGGCCAGGACTCCGTCCCCTGCTGTTCCTTCACGTCGAGCACTTATAGTGATGAGGTTTACACTTAAGGTAACTGTTGGCTACGCCTGGAGAAAGGGGATCGTCCGTGAGCCGTGCACTGATCGTCGTCGATGTGCAGAAGGACTTCTGCGAGGGCGGCAGCGTTCCGGTGAAGGGTGGTGCGGATCGGGCCGCTGCTATCGCTGACCTGCTCCGGCGCGCCGATGGGCAGTATGCCTTCGTCGTGGCCACTCGTGACCACCACATCGATCCGGGCGCCCACTTCTCCGACACTCCCGACTTCCAGGACTCCTTTCCCGTGCACTGCGTCGTCGGCAGCGAGGGAGGGGAGTTCCATCCGGGTTTCGCGCCCGCCGTCGACTCCGGGCACGTCGACGAGGTGTTCTACAAGGGCGCTCACTCCGCCTCAAAGAGCGGTTTCGAGGGCTTCACTCAGGAAGGCGAGAGGCTGTCGGCCTGGCTGAAGGCCCGTGACGTCACTGACCTCGATGTCGTCGGCATCGCGACTGATCACTGTGTGAAGGCCACCGCGCTGGACGGAGCGCGCGCGGGCTTCACCGTTCAGGTCCTGCTCGACTACACCGCCGGCGTCGCCGCCGACACCACGCGCACCGCGCTGGACGAGCTACGTCGGGCCGGTGTCGCACTGATCGGCGAACCCGTCGTCGCCTGAACAGGCCGGTCCCACCCCGCTCGCCGACGTGCGAGCGCACCGACGCTCAGCCTGCTGAAGATGGCGGCGTCGGCGCTCGGGCCGGATGCCTTGGGCCGCCGCGTCCGTCAGCTAGTCACACGATCCGCGTCGAGCGGCGCGGACGACGAAGCCGAAGTCGTCGGCGGCCTGGCCCGGGGCGAGCTCTCGGCTGGCACCGCCGTAGCCGAACCAGTTGTAGAAGCACCAGGAGTCGTCGCTGTAGTTGGCCGCCCGGACGATGGGCGGGATGATGTCGGCTTCGTCGTCATAGAGCACTCTGAGGTTTTCATCCACGTCGTAGGCGCAGATGCCCAGCACGGGCGGGCAGGCGAAGTCGGCTGCGGCATGTGCTGCGGCCGGTTGGGCGATGCTGGCGGCCAGGGCGAAGGTCAGGGCGCCGGCCAGGGGCGCGAAGGTGGCCGCAGTACGGCGGGCGATGTTCATCGCGGATGACCTCCTCGGGTCATGAGGGAAGGCGTTCCCCCCTGCAGGGGGGAACGGCCGGTAGGACCTCGGCTCGCAGGTGCGAGAGACAGCGGCGCGCCGGTAGTGAGACAGGGCGCGGCAGTGGGTGGGTCGGCGGGCCGGCGGTGTGGGCAGCGGCGCGTTCGCGCGCCAGAGATCGGGTGACCTCGGTTCGCGCGATCCAGCGCGTGGCGTCAGGCCGCGTCCCTTGGCCGGATGGCAGGTCACCGCCAAGCGGCGATGGGAGGATCGAGGAAGGGAATGTTCTCACCTGCCGGGATGAACCCGACAGGCTTGTTGGAGCAGCCGGGGTCGAGGTACAGCAGCCGTGAGAAGCGGGTGTTATTGATGGCCGATTCCGCATGAGCCTCGGGCGTGGGAATGCACGGACGCGAGCCGGAGACGGGGAGGACGACCTGCCGCTCGCCTTCGAATTCGGGCTCGGTCCAGAAGCAGACCGCATCGTCGGGGCAGCGCGGGTCAGCAGCGTGAAGGGCGCGGGCCGTGGCGGGCGCGGCGGGGGCGAGGATGGCGCCGGCGGTCAGGACCGCAAGCAGGGCGAGGGAACGCACGGGGGTCTCCTGTCGGTGGTGGGACTCTGCGATCTCTTTACCCTCACTCTATGCGTTCACTAACATACTCAGAGTGACTAACTTGGTGTCGCGACTCGATGGAACAGGAGGAGAGGGCCAGGTCGCTCGCTCTGGCGACACGGACAACGTGTCGATGGTCGTGCCAGGCCGGCCGACCTCCGCACCGACCAACAAGCAAGCTGTCCAACTCGGCCACCAGAGCGGAGGTCAGCAGGTGCGCGACCCGGCCGTGCGTCTCCCGGCCGGATCACCCGCGAGGAGATCAGATGCTCACGCGCCAGCTGGGACAACAAGCTGGGCGAGTCGTGCTCCATCGCCCGGGCCGGCAGGCGGAAGAACTGCTCCAACTCGCTCGGCGTCGGCTCGGCCGCGAACCGGCCGTAGCGGGAGACCTGGTCGTCAGACAGGACATCAACTGGCATGACCCGGAACGCAGGGGCCGCTGAGCAGCGCAGACAGCCCGAGTCACCGAACCGGGACCAACACCGACCCGATGTCGCTACTGGTCGTTCGGATCCTCCTCAGAGGCCGTGCTGGCCTGCGCGGCGGGCCGCCCATCTGGACTACCGGGGCCACACGTCCTGGAGGGAACTGACCGGCTGCGCCATGAAGATCCTCACCCGCCACGGCCTCGGCCGCCCACCCGCTGCCGAAGACCATCGCTTCGTCACCGCCCGGCTGACCGCGAGCCGGCGCGAGGTAGGGGAGGGCAACATCGGCGCCCACACTCTGGCCCTGCTCGCCCTGCACACCGTCGACCCCGTTGACCGGCTCATCGCCGACGGCGTCGACGCCTTGCTGAAGGTGCGCAACCTCGGCGGTTGCCTGCCCTTCATCGCCGACCACACCCTGTTCATGACCGGCGTGGCGGGTCTGGCTCTGGCCCGCTGCGCCTTACCAGGCCATCGTGAGCTGCTGGTGCGCATCGGCGACTACCTGGCCGCACTGGCAGGCGACGACGGCGGTTTCCCACCTACCTACGCGGCGAGCCATCCGAGGCCGGGCATCGCAGCGACAACGGCCGTAAGGCGTGGATGCCGAATGGCTGCTGTGAGAGCAACCCCGTGATCATCGCCACCGCCACTTCCTGCACTCAGACTCCTCGAAGGCCGACAAAGCCGCTCCCGGCGACCCGCCGGGGACCGCCGGGAACGAACGTGCCGCTACGGAGCGGTGATCCGGTAGGCGCGGATCACGGCCTGCTCCACCGTGTTGCCGTGAATGTCGGACAAACTTGCCCGAAGTGACACGAACCCGCTGCGCCCGGGATGGTCCACGACAACCTTGGACCCGGCGGCCTTCGCCCGGCTCCAGGTCACCCCGTCGTCGTAGGACACCTCCACGACCACCTCACGCGCCGGGCCCGCCGCGCTGCCGGCCAGCCGCTGCACGGTGAACGGCACCACGAAGCGCCGCCCGGCCGGAGCGGAGTTCCGCACGTCGAGGTCCGGGGTGAACCGCACCACGGACAGCGGCAGCCGGGTCGGCGAGCTCGTACTCTCCGACCGGAACGTCCACGTCGCCGAGCTGCGCGTGGACAACACCGCGGACTCTCCCCGCTCCGCGCCGGCGACCAGCCGGTACGTTCCCCGGCCCGCCGGTACGGTGAAACTCTCCATCAGCCCGTCGCTCTCGCCGACGAGTTCGCCGTCGCGGTAGAGGGAGACGTGCTCGGCGGCCGGCCAGGAATCCCCGATCGACCCGCGCCCGTCGCCGAACATCGGCAGATTCACCGCGATCACGTCGCCGGTGCGGCTCGCGGGCTCGCGCGGCTGGTCCCCCGACGGGAGCGAGGGGCCGAACACGCCACGGTTCCACAACTCCGTGCTGACGCTGCCCGGCCGCAACCGCACGGGCGCGGACGAGAACGTGGTGAGCTGGTCGTCGGTTCCGTACTCCGCCATGGTGGCGTACCAGCGGATGCCGTCGTCGGTGTTGACGTACTCGTTGAACGTCGACGGCGGGGTGAGTTCGTTCAGGCTGCCATGCGTCAGCATGACGCCCTGGCTCGGCGTGGCCTGACGGCTGATCAGCACGCTCGCGCCCGGCAGCTGCTCCGCGACGTCGACACGTACGCGCGCCAGATCCTTGGGGTCCACCGCCCGGTCATAGCCGGTGATCATGCGGTCCCGCTCGAACCAGGCGAGCCGGTAACTGTCCTGACCCGCCTGGTAGTGCGCGCTCACCCGGGTGATCATGCCCTGTTCCGTCTGCTCGGGGCCGAGCTGCGCGGTGAACGCCCTGGCGAAGCTCCTCGGGTACCAGCCCCTGACGTTCAACCGGCCGGGCGTCCTGAACGAGTACGCGACGCTGCCCTCCTTCAGCTCCGCGCCGGGCGTGGGCGGGCGGATCGACGTGGGCCGGCCCAGCCGGGCGTCCGCCTCGACGGTCCACGCCCTGTCCAGGCGCAGGCGTGGCTGCACCAGCAGCGCCACGCCGTCCTCGCTCAGGACGGTGGAGTCCAGCAGGTACTCGCCCCTGGGGAGGCGGAAGGTCATCGAGCTCTCGGTCGGCCAGAACACCTGGGGCGACGGTTCCGCGGCGTCCAGCCGCCAGATCACCATCTGATAGTCGACCGTCGGCCTGCCCGACCGGTCGGTCTGGTTGACGGTCAGGTCGTAGCTCTCGATCTCCTTCTCCACCGCGGCGGGCGTGCTCACCACGACGCCGCCCGGCCCCTTGGCCTCGACGAAAGCGCCGAGGAAGCCGTCGGGCTCGCCGGTGCGCGTGTCCGCCGTCACCGTCGCCTCCGCCTGTCCGCCCGCGGGCACCGTCAGCGTGGCCGGGCTCACCGAGAAGGTCGTGCCCGAGGTGACGCCGAGGTCGAGGGTGACCGGCGCATCACCGTGGTTGCGGTAGGTGAGCTTCCTGGTGAGCACCTCGTCGTCGGCATGCGGCCAGCGCTGCAGGCCGAACCCCAGGCCGGGCGGGTCCGCGGTCACCGTCTGGGTGGCCGCCCGCTCGGCGTCCACGCGTCCCGCTCCCTGGGCGAACACCCCCGTCTGCGGATGGGGCCTGGCCGAGCCCATGAGCGCGGCCTTCAGCTCCGCCGCCTTCCAGCTCGCGTGCGCGCCCGCCAGCAGCGCGGCCGTTCCCGCGACGTGCGGGGTCGCCATCGAGGTCCCCGACATGGCCACGTACGGCCCGCTGCCCGCGCTGTCCTTGCTCCGCGCGGCGGTGATCTGCACGCCCGGCGCGGTGATCTCCGGCTTCAGCCCGTGGTCGCCCGCGCGCGGGCCCTTGCTGGAGAAGTCCGCCAGCCGGTCCGTCCTGTCCACGGCCCCCACGGCCAGGGCGGCGTCCGCGCTTGCGGGGGAGCTGACCGAACGGTCAGCCCCGACGTTGCCCGCCGCGACCACGAACAGCGTGCCGTGGCTCTCGCTCAATCGCTGAACGGCCTCCTCCAACGGGTCGAGACCGGGCTCGTCCGGGCCGCCCAGGCTCAGGTTGACCACCCGGGCGCCCTGGTCGGCGGCCCACTGCATCCCGGCCAGGACGGCGGAGTAGGTGCAGAAACCCGGTTCGCACACCTTGCCGTCCAGCAGTTGGGCGTCCGGCGCCGCCCCGCGGTATCTGCCGCCGGAGGACGCTCCGGTGCCCGCGATGGTGGACGCCACGTGCGTGCCGTGCCCCTCCACATCGCGCTCGTCGGGCGTCTCGGTGAAGTCCGCCCGCGCGACCACCTTCCCGGCCAGGTCCGGATGGGCACTGTCGATGCCGGTGTCCAGCACCGCCACCTTGACTCCCGCGCCGGTGAGCCCCTTCGCCCAGGCCGCGGGAGCGCCGATCTGCTTGACGCTGGTGTCGAGGGACAGCTTGACGCGCGCGTCGAGCCAGATCTTGCCCCCGACGTTCCGCAGGTCCTGCCAGGACCGGACGGCCTGCGCCCTGTCCTGCCGCACGGCGAAGCCGCCGACGGCGGCCAGCGCCCGCAGCCCCGCCCCGCCGCGCAACGATCTGGGCGCGGGCGCACCGGCTACGACGAGCGCCAGGTGCCGGCTCCGGTCGTCGTAGCCGGACTCGGCCAGCGCGCTCACCTCGAACAGGCGCGGATCCAGGCGCCCCTGCCGCAGGAGCTCGATCGCGTCACCCGGCACGACCCGCAACCGCTCGCCGCTGCCGAAGGTGTGGAAGTCGATGCCTTCCCTTCCCTCGCCCGGCGTGATCAGGGGACTTCCGTCCGGTGCGAGGACCACCCGGTCGCCGGTGATCAGGGTGACACTGCGGGCGTTCCCCGCTGCCCCGGCGCTCGCGTGAGCGGCGGGTAACACGATGATGGATGCGGCGACCAGCAGGAACGCGCCCGCCGCTCTCGTCGTCGTCTTTCGCACTCCGTCTTCTCCCATTCCGAATCCGTCGGCGATGATCACTCGCTATTCCGAGACGATCGGGAGGTCGTCCCAGGTTGCACGGCGCCGATGAAGAGGAGGGTGAGATCACATTCGTGCAGGACTGCCGCCGGCTTCGAAGCGGGCGCTATCCGCCCGGCGTCACGGTCGCGCCGGGAAGCGACTCCTGCCGAGCCTGCCGGGAGCCGACGACGGCGTTGAGCCCGCCGCGAAAGAGCTGCGCCACCGCGTCACCGGAGACGAAGGGCTGCGCCGTCTCCCCGGTGACCCTGATCAGCATCCTGGTGGGGGTGCAGAACAGGCTGACCTTGCTCTCGCTCGACACCCCGGCCGCCGGCTCCATCGGCCCGGAGAACCCGTCGTCCCGGCTCGGGTGCCCGGAGGACTCGGTCAGGTCGACGTACATGCTCCAGTCGGAGCCGGACAGGCCGCACCGGCCCGCGGAGTTGATCCAGGCGAGCAGGTCGACGGAGCCGACCTTGATCTGCGCCAGCGCCCGCTCGCCTCCGTCGGGCAGCTCGTGGTGATCGATGAGCCCTCTCAGCCCGGTCAGCGGCCATCGCGCCGGGTCCTTGAGCAGCGGGTCGTCAGGCGGCGCGGAACACGCGCCCAGGGCTGGCAGGAACAGTAATGCGGCCAGAGCCGCCGCCACACGCCCGATCATCATGGCCCCCGTCGACGTGGCTGCCGTCCCCGTCCGCCGCGTGCTCACGGGGCGTTCTGGGACAGGAAGCGGTTGACGAGGTGATCGTAGCGGGCGCGGTCCACGTTCCAGGCCTCCGTGTGCTCGCCCTGCGCGAACGGCTCGAACTGGATCTCCCACCCCAGGCGCCTGCCCGTGGCGACGAGGTCGTGCGCCTCCTGGATCGGGTGGTCGGTGTCGGGGACGGTGTGGATCAGCAGGAGGGGCGGCCTGACCCGGGGCGGATGGCGGATCAGGCTGAGCCGGTCGGTGTCGATGCCGGTGCGCCACTCGGTGACCTGGCCGGCCAGCCCTGCCACGAAGGCGGGCAGGTGGAGGTTCCTGGCGCCCTGTTCCGCGGTCATCCGTACGTCGATCATGGGTGCGTCCATGACGACCCGGTCGACCAGGCCGGCGAGCGGCGAGCGGCCGAGGAACTGCCCGACGATCTGGCCGCCCATCGAGGTGCCGTACAGGATGAACCGGCGCGCTCCCATGGTCTGTGCCTGGCGCAGGGCGGCCTCCAGGTCGCGCCACTCCGCGTCGCCCAGGTGCAGCAGGCCGTCGGAGGAGGGCGGGGCGCCTTCGTCGTTGCGGTAGGTGATGTCCAGGAAGGGCAGCCCCAGGCGGTGCACGACGGGCAGGATCTTCAGCTCGGCCTTGCGCCGTCCGTTCTGCCCGTGCACGGCGACGACCCACGTGGTGCTGTCGCCCGGCACGTACCAGGCAGGGGCGGGTCCGAGCTCGGTGGGCACCATGATCTCGGTGTAGTCGATTCCCCAGGCGACCTTTGGGTCACCGGGGGGCACGTTGCCGAAGAAGCCGGGGGTGCCCACCGAAGGGGGCGGGCCGCGCAGCACCTTGCGGGTGATCCCGCCGGGCGCGTCGGACACGACGTCTCCGAGCATCGAGTACGTGCCGCTCCACTCCAGCCAGTACGTGCCCGACTTGGCCGATTGCGGCGTCCGCGTCAGCGTCACCGTGTCGCCGTGGACGGCGAGCACCTGGGTGTTGCTCGTGCCGTAATGCACGACCTTGATCGATTGGTCGCTGCCGTACCAGGCTCCGGCTCCCGCCGCCGCGGCCAGGATGACGACGACGGCCAGGCCCGCGTTCCACGCCCGTCGCTTCCCGCGCCGCTCACGTCCGGACGCCATCGAAGATCCTCCGCACCGTACGCCTGCACAGCTCGCGAAAGGCGTCCTCCTCCAGGCCGATGCGGCCGCCGAGGTAGAGCTGCACGAGCCCCTGGACGGACGAGGTCAGCGCCAGGGTCACCTCCAGCGGGTCGTCCTCGCGCATGAGCCCGTCGCGCATGCCTTCCTCGGCCAGCGCGACCAGCTTGTGGAACGGCGACCCGCCGCTCTCGAAGTCGTCGGGGAAGCGCCGGGCCCGCTCGCGCTGATCGGTCATCAGGAACGTGTACAGATGCGGCTGTCCCAGGGCGAAGTCCAGGAAGTCCGTCAGGAGGGCGAGCACCCGCGCCTCCCAAGGGCCGTCAGGAACCCGGATGCCCCAGGCCTCGCTCAGGGTGCGGAACGCCCGTTCGGCCACCTCGTCGAGCAGCGCCTGGCGGTTCGGGTAGTGCTTGTAGGCGGCCATGGGGGACACGCCGACCATGTCGGCCATCCGCCGCATGGTCACGGCCGCGGCGCCCTCGCTCACCAGGACGGCTTGCGCGGCGTCGGCACAGTCAGGACCGGGCCGGCAGGTCGTCCAGCGGCTCGTCACGGTGCAGGCGGCCGATGGCATCGGCCAGCAGTGGAGCCACCGAGCACACGCTGAGGGGCATCGCCGGCGCGGCCGGCTGTGCGAGGGTGTCGGTGACCAGAACCCGCCGGATCGGGGCGCGGCCGAGGCGTTCGGCCGCCGACTCCACGAACAACCCATGGGTCGCGACCACGACGATCTCCGGCGCCGCGCCATGGTCGGCCACGACCTTCGCGGCGGCCTCGATCGTGCCGCCGGTACTGATCATGTCGTCGACGATGACCACCTGACGATTACGGACGTTCCCCACCAGTTCCTCGGCGACCACCCTCGTCCCGCTCAGCCGGGTCTTGCGCACCACCGCCACGGTCCGTGACAGCAAGGCGCCGAAACGCTCGGCCAGCTTGACCGCGCCGAGATCAGGGGCGACCACCACGGCTCCGTCCGGCAGCTGCCCTTCGAGTGCCTGGGCGAGGGATGGCACGGCCGTGAGCATCTCCATCGGAACAGAGCAGATGGCCTCCAGCGCGACCGTGTGGGGATCCACGACGATCAGGCGCTGGGTCCCGGCCGAGGCGAGCGCGCCGGCGACGACGTGGACCCCGATCGCCTGCCCGGCCCGGCCACGACGGTCCTGACGGGCGTACCCGAAGTACGGCACGACCCCGGCACTTACCCCTCGGTTCTCCCCCCTACCAGGCCGACGAGCTCGGCCGCGCGGCGCAGGTCCTTGGGACGGCCGAGGGCGCGGCGCATGCTGATCAGGTCTTCCCTGGAGACGTAGCGCACCTCCAGGCCATCCGGACCGACCGCGGTGACCGCGCGGTCGAGGAACTCCCCGACCTGCAGACCGCCCCAGGGCAACGTCGGCGTGCAGCAGTCACCCGCAGCCCCGGGCGAGACGAACGGCACCTTGGGGCGGAGAAGGAGGTCAGGGCGAGCGGCCACCCGGTCGCCTCTCTCGTCGATCAGCCGGGCGTCGGCCGCGGCGAAGGCCTCCGCCAGGGCAGGGGCGTGCGCCGGTGCGCCGTCCCAGAGCAGGTCCAGATCGCCGGTCAGCTCGGTGGACCCATGCATGATTCCGGCGACCTGCCCGATCACCACGGCTCGGACGCCGTGCCGGTGGAGGGCTTCGAACAGCGGGAACGGATCGAATCCGAGGGCGTCGTCCGTGCCGATCGTGCCGGCCTCGTCGTCGGCGTCCTCTTGGCCGAGGCCGGTCCTCTCCCTGCTCAGAGCCAGCTCACGGGTACGTCGGGCGGCGGCGCGGAGCCGTTCCAGCGGTTCGTCGATCACCTGCAGCATGTAACACCGGCCGCGCCCACCGCGCACCCGAATATCCCGACGCGATGATCACGAGGCGAGCACCTGGGCAGCGTCATACGTCCAGGGTCGCCGTGCAGGTCCACCGGTCCGCGTGGTGTTCGAAGGTCAGCTGGTGCAGGGCGACGGCTTTGGGCACCGCTCCGGTCTGGGACACGGCCGTCACGTCCGCCATGGCCAGGTGGAGGCGCAGACCGTGCCGGCCGTGTTCGGCCTCCGCTCTGATCGGGATCTGTCCCGTGGTGTCCATCAGGTAGATGACCTCGTCGAGGACGGCCACCAACTGATCTTGAGGTTCGCCGGGTTCGACGTCGAGATCCCGCTCACCGATGACGGCGGCACCATCCAGGTCGAGGAAGCTCTCCGCCATGCCGAGCACGGCCTGGGCGATGCATTCCCCGACCGTCGGCGCCCAGGCCTGGATGCGGGTGTCGGCGGTGTGGGGGAGGGGGCGGTGCCCGGCCGCGGCGGTCATCGGCGATTCCTTCCGCTCGTTCAGCCTTTGACGACGCCGAGCGGCACCAGGCGGGCGACCTTCCGGCACAGCCCTGCTCCTTCGCTGGCTGTGACCACGGCGTCGATGTCCTTGTAGGCCGACGGCGTCTCCTCGGCCAGCCCTCGCCAGGTCGCACCGCGGACGACGACGCCCTGAGCCTCCAACTGCTCGTGCAGTCGCCGGCCGGTTGTGGACCGCGCCGCCTGGTGGCGGCTCTGGGTACGGCCGGCGCCGTGGCAGGTGGAGTGGAACGCCTCGCCGCCGGGAACTCCTGTGAGCACGTAGGAGGCGGTGCCCATGGTGCCCGGGATCAGCACGGGCTGGCCCGCCGGCGCCAGATCGGCCGGTAGATCGGGATGGTGCGGCGGCAGCGCCCGGGTGGCCCCTTTGCGATGGACGCACAATCGCACGCCGTCATGTGTCTCGATCTTGGCCAAGTTGTGCGAGACGTCGTACACCAGATCCAGGCCGCCATCGGCGAGGTCCGCGAAGGCCTGCCGTACGGCCTCGCCGAGCAGTTGCCGGTTGGCCCGGCCGTAGTTCGCCGCGGCGGCCATGGCCCCGAGGTACGCGCGGCCCTCAGGAGAATCGACCGGGGCACAGGCGAGCTGCCGGTCGGGCACCGTGATGCCGTGACGCGGCATCGCCTTCTCCATCACGCGTACGTGGTCGGTGCAGATCTGGTGGCCGAGCCCGCGCGATCCGCAGTGGATCATCACGCACACCTGGCCGCGGTGCAGGCCGAACACGGCCGCCACCGCCTCGTCGTACACCTCCTCCACCGACTGGATCTCCAGGAAGTGATTGCCGGAGCCGAGGCTGCCCACCTGGTTCAGCCCTCGCTCCATCGCGTGGGAACCGACCTGGGAGACATCGGCGTCGGCGACGGCGCCGAAGTCCTCGCAGCGTTCCAGGTCCCGCGCCACGCCGTGGCCCTGCTCGACCGCGTACCGGGCGCCGCCGCACAGGACCTGCTCCAGCTGTGTCGGCCCGGCCAGGTGCCAGACGGCGCCTCGCCGGGTGCCCCGCGGGACGACGTGATCGAGGCGATCCAGGAGCCGGTTCATCCGGGGCGCCAGGTGGTCACGGTCGAGGTCGGCCGCGAGCAGCCGTACTCCACAGGAGATGTCGAAGCCGACCCCGCCCGGGGAGACCACGCCCCCGGCCGCGATGTCGGTGGCGGCCACCCCGCCGATCGGGAATCCGTACCCCCAGTGCAGGTCGGGCATGGCGTAGGAGGCTCGGACGATGCCCGGCAGGGTGGCCACGTTGACGACCTGCTGCAGCGCCTGGTCCTCCGGAAGCAGCATGCGGGAGGCCAGGACGACGCCAGGCACGCGCATCGATCCCTGCCGCTCGATGCGGAAGCGGTAGGGCGTCTCCTCGACGAGCTGGATCGCGTGTTCCGTTTTCGCCCCCATCGCGCGGGCCTCTCAGCTCACGCCTGTTGGGAGATGGTCGGTGAACCAGTCGCGTGCCAGGTCGGCGACGGTTTCGAGGGCCCCAGGCTCTTCGAACAGGTGGGTGGCGTCAGGGATGATCTCCAGGTGGTTCTCGCAGCGCAACTGCTGTTGCGCCGTCTCGTTGAGGCCGAGCACCAGCTCGTCCCGGCTGCCCACGATCAACAGGGTCGCCGCTCGTACCGCGGACAGGCGCGGCCCGGCCAGATCCGGGCGCCCGCCGCGGGAGACGACGGCGGCCACCTGGCCGCCCAGGTCCGCGGCCGCCCACAGCGCGGCCGCCGCTCCGGTGCTGGCTCCGAAGTAGCCGACCGGCAGCCCCGCGGCCTGAGGCTGATCGCTCAGCCAGCGCGTCACCTGCGACAGCCTTCCGGCCAGCAGCTCGATGTCGAACACGTTGCCGCGGTCGTATTCCTCCTCGACCGTGAGCAGGTCGAACAGCAAGGTGGCCAGGCCGGCCCGGTTGAGCATCGAGGCCACGTACCGGTTGCGTGGACTGTGCCGGCTGCTGCCGCTGCCGTGCACGAAGACCACCACCCCCGCGGCCTCCTCGGGGACGACGAGTCGCCCCGGCAGGCGGACCTCACCGACATTCACCACCACCTCGTCGGCACGCTCCGGCTGATCGGACGTCACCACGCCGTCCTTCCCGCTGACCGCGCCTCCGGCGGCCCGTCGCAGCAGCTTGACCACCTGCTCGTCGGTGGTCTGCGTGAAATCGGCGTACCAGACGCCGATGGCCCACAGGGCGTCAGGCGTCTCCAGGCAGATCACCTCGTCGGCGTCCTGGCGGAGGCTCGCGACCGTGTCGGGCGCGCCGACCGGGACCGCCAGGATCACTCGTGCGGCGCCCCGCGCACGAACCACCTGGCAGGCGGCGCGAGCCGTGCCACCGGTCGCTATCCCGTCGTCCACGACGATGACCGTACGGCCGGAGAGGTCGACCGGCGCGCTGTCACCGCGGAAGCGCCGCGCCCGGCGCAGCACCTCGGCCCGCTCACCCCTCTCCACCGTTGCCATCTCCGCCGGGGTCACGGCCGCCGTCCGGACGACCTCGGGATTGATCACGCTTATGCCGCCCTCCCCGACCGCACCGAACCCGAGCTCGGGCTGGAACGGCACGCCCAGCTTGCGGACCACGATCACATCCAGCGGCGCGCCCAGGGCCTGGGCCACCTCGAACGCCACAGGCACCCCGCCTCTGGGCAGCCCGAGGACGACCACGTTCTCCTCGGTGACCATCCCGGTCAGACGCTCGGCCAGACGCACACCCGCATCATGACGATCAGCGAACATCGGCGTACCTGCCCCCCTGGCACCTCCCCGTACCTCACCCGCATCCCCACGCCGACGGCGAGGAAACCAAGAAGCCGAGCAGGAGGCAGGGAAGGCTCATTCGCGCGGCGGACGTCGCCGGGCCGATCGCAGGAGCCGGTCGGCGTGCTCTTCGATGAGGTCGCGCAGCGCGTCCGGCCGCTCGACGGCGAACGGCAGGTCCAGCGACGCGAGGACGCCGGGCAGCCAGTCGAGCCGTTCCGCCCGTAGCTCGACGCGGGACCAGCCGCCGGTGTCCGGCTCTCCCACGATCGCCAGGCCGGGCGGCAGCCAGGTGTGGATCTGCTCGGCCGTCCCCTGGACCAGCAGGGTCACCTCGTACCGGTAAGGGGCGGTGGCGAGTCCGGTGAGCACGCGTCCCGCCGGGTCGAGCCCGGCGGGTGGCTCGAACCCACCCGGCAGGGTCGTCACGCCGGTGATGCGATCCAGCCGGAACGTCCGGTCCTCGCCGATCGCGGGATCCGCGCCCGTCACGTACCACCTGCCCGCATGGGCCACGAGCCCGTACGGGTGCAGCGTACGTTCGCTGTGCCTGCCGTCGGCCGCGGCGTACCTGAGCGAGATCGGCCGGTGACGGCTGACCGCGTCGGCGATCGCGAGCAGGACCCCGCTCTCAGGGGCGGCCGGCTCGCCGGGCGGGGTCGTGAAGGCGAGGGAGCCGAGCACGGCGTCGAGTCTGTGGGCCAGCGGCGCCGGCAGCACCCGCCGGAGCTTGGCCGCCGCCGTCTCGCCCGCCGCGCCCATGGCCGTCATCAGGCCGGCCCGCCGGCCCGCGACCAGCCCGAGCAGCACGGCGAGCGCTTCGTCGTCGGTCAGCATGAGCGGCGGCATGCGGTAGCCGGGGGCCAGCCGGTAGCCGCCGTAGCGTCCGCGTACGGACTCGACGGGCACGTCGAGGTCGATGAGGTGGGCAGCGTAGCGCCGCACCGTGCGCTCGTCGACGCCGAGCCGGTCGGCGAGTTCGGCGACGGTCCGGACGCCTCCCGCCTGGAGGAGTTCCAGCAGGGCGAGCACACGGGCAGTGGGCCGGGACATGTTCCTCGATGGTGTGCGAAATACCGGGCGGTTTCTGCCCAGTATTACTCGTAGCGTGAGGTCAGAAGCACCGACCTTCCTGGAGAGGACCTCATGAACTTCGTCTCGATCCGCATCATCACCGCCGACGTGGCCCGGCTCGTCGACTTCTACGAGCGCGCCACCGGGGCGCGGGCGAGCTGGGCCAACGAGGACTTCGCCGAGCTCACGACCGCCTCGGCCACGCTCGCGATCGCCGGCACGCGCACTGTTCCGCTGTTCGCGCCCGGCTCCGCCCGCCCGGCCGACAACCACAGCGTGATCATCGAGTTCCTGGTCGACGACGTGGACGGCGTCCACCGGAACCTGACCGGCTTCGTGGCGGACTTCGTCAACGAGCCCACGACGATGCCCTGGGGCAACCGCTCGCTGCTGTTCCGCGACCCCGACGGGAACCTCGTCAACTTCTTCACCCCCGTCACAGGCAGGGGCTAGGTGGTCGAGCGCAGGCGGGCCTCGGCGGCCCAGTGGGGTGCGTTCCACCGGTCGGCGATGGTGGCGGCACGGGTGAAGTGGGCGGCGGCCTCGGCGCGGCCCAGGAGGAGGGCCAGCTCGCCGAGGGTGTGGGCGACCGGGCGCAGCGCCACCGCCAGGTTCGCGGCGCCCGCCGGGGGGCCGTCGCGGTGCGGGAGCAGCGCCGCGTAGACCTCCTCGGCGGCGTCGCGGTCGTTCAGTGCGACGGCGGCCATCGCGCGCAACGTCATGAGGAAGGTGAAGAAGAAGTCGGGGCGGATCGGGCCGGCCGACGCGCGGACCTCGCGGGCTTCGGCGTCCAGGCCGCCCGCGTGGAGGGCGAGGGCGAGCAGGTCGGAGGTCATGGCGCCGAGCGTGGCGTGCAGGGCGCGCACGTCGTCCAGGTGCGCGCCGAGCGTGCCGTCGTTCAGCCGGATCGTGGCCAGGGCGAGCGGGAGGAAGCCCGTGGCGTGCACCGAGCCGGCGCGCCGCATGCCCTCGTCGGCCTTGACGTAGAGGAGTTCGGCGTCGGTGAACCGGCCTTCGACGAGCGCCAGGGTCGCCAGCGTGATCTCGGCGACGGGGATCGCCCCGCGCATCCGGTAGGCGCGCGCGAGGTCCAGGGCCTCGGTGGCCGCCCGGCGCATCGTCACCGGATCGTTGGCCGCGGCCGCGACGGCGGCGAGGTTGATCAGCCCGGTGACGCGGTAGACGGGCAGGTCGTGCTCGGTGCCGATCGCCACGAGCTCGCGGCAGAGCTCGGCGTCGCCGTGGACCCGGGCCAGGCTCTGGAGTGCCGCGGCCCGCAGCCGGGGTCCGTTGGCGAGGTCGAGCGCCTCCCGCGCCGCGTCCAGAACGGCCGGGTCGTCCTCGCCGGCCAGTTCGTCCACGTACGCGATCAGGAGCCGGCACCGCACCGAAGGGGTCAGGTCGCGCTTCAGCAGGCGGCTCAGGCGGTCGACGACGGGCCGGTCCACCGTGCCGTACATGCGGGCCTGCCAGGGGGTCGGCTCCGTCCACGCGGTGAACGCGGCGATCATCAGGTCGTCGCGGCCCAGGGACTCGGCGTACTCCACCGCTTCACGGCGGGTCTCGCGGGCGGCGGCGACGGCTCCCGCGCGGACCTGCGCGCGCAGCAGCCTGCCGAGCAGTTCGACGCGTTCGTCCGGTCCGGTCGCGTTGGCGACGGCGTCGGTGAGGAGGGCGGCCGCCACGTCGTGGGCGTAGCGGGCCTCGGCGAGCTCGGCGGCCTGGACGCAGTAGCCGACGGCCTTCGGTGAGCCGGCGCGCGCGTAGTGGTGGGCCAGCGCCGCGATGTCGTCGCCGCCTTCGAGCGCGGCGGCGATCCTGGCGTGCATGCGGGCGGTGCGCAGGCGGCTGAGGTCGGCGATGAGCGTGTCCCTGACGAGGGCGTGGACGAAGCGGACGCGTCCGGGGGCGGGCTCGTTCAGCAGCCCGGCGATGACGCCCGCGTCCAGCGCGTCCATCACGCCGTCCTCGTCGGCGTCGGCGGCTTTCACGAGGACGTCCACCGAGCTCTCCCGGCCGGCGACCGCGGCCAGCCGGAGGATGGACACGCCTCCCTCGGGCAGGCGCGCGAACCGGCGGCGCAGGACGTCCCGTACGCCTTCGGGGACCTCGGAGAGCGCGACCAGCGCGCCTTCGCCGTTCAGCAGCCGGGCGCTCTCGCGCACGTAGAACGGGTTGCCGCCGGTGCGTTCTGCGATCCCCGCGATGGTCTGCTCGTCGGCCTCGCATTCGGTCCGTACGAGCTCCGCCACGGCCGCGTCGTCCAGCCCCGGCAGCGCCAGGCGCAGGGGAGTGGCGCGCGCGAGGGAGGCCAGCGTCTCGGTGAGGTGCCCGCTCTCGTCCGCGCGGTACGCGGCGACGACCAGGATCGGGGCCCGCAGGCCGAGGCCGCCGCCGAGCAGCTCCAGCGTGGCGGCGTCCGCCCAGTGCAGGTCGTCCAGCACGACGGCGACCGGGCGCCGCGCGGCGACCGTCGCGAGCCATTTCCACACGGCCTGGCGCAGGCGGAACTGTCCCGCGGTGGCGTCGGCGTCCACCGGCTCGGCGTCGGTGAGCAGCGGCGCGAGGTCGCCGGCGAACTCGCCCGGGGACGTGGCCGCGGCGACGGCGCTCAGCGCCTCGGTCCAGGCCCACGCGGGCGGCGCACCGTCCACTTCGGGGCAGTGGCCGACGGCGACCAGCCATCCGTCACGTTCGAGCCGCCTGCCCAGGTGTTCCAGCAGCGTCGACTTGCCGAGCCCGGCCTCGCCGGTCACCAGGGCGATGCGGGCGCCGTCGGCGGCGGCCTCGGTGGCGGCCGTGACCAGTGCCGACAGTTCCGCCTCGCGTCCGACGAACGGCGCCTCGGTGACCGGAGCCGGCGGTGGCGGTGGCGGGAGCGGTGGCGGGGGCGGGAACGGTGGCGGTGCCGGTGGCGGGGGCACGGTCTCGCGCAGGATGTCCGTGCGCCGGGTGAGGATCGCCTCCTCCAGCGCCGTCAGGTCCGGGCCGGGGTCGAGCCCGAGCTCCTCGGCGAAGATGCCGCGGGCGCGGCGGAGCGTCGCCAGCGCGTCGGCCTGGCGACCGCTGCTCCACAGGGCCAGGGCGTGCAGCCGCCAGCCCTCCTCGCGCAGCGGCTCGTCGCGGGTGAGCCGCTCGGCCTCGGGAACCACCGCGGCGGCGTCGCCCATCCGCAGGCCCGCCGCGACGTGCAGCTCGGTGGCGACCAGGCGCAGCTCGTTCAGCCGGGCCGTCTCGGCGGCGGCCCACGGCTCGTCGGCGACCTCGGCGAACGCCGGTCCTTGCCACAGCCCCAACGCCTCGGCGAACAGGGCCCGGGCGGCACGCGGGTCGGTGACCGCCCGGGCCTGGTCGAGCAGGTCTTCGAACCGCCACGCGTCCACCGACTCCGGCGGCAGCCGCAGCGCGTAGCCGGGCGACGCGCTCACCAGCAGCCGGGCCGACGTGCGCGGCGGGCGTCCGGGCTCCAGCAGCCGGCGCAGGTTGGACACGTACGCCTGCAAGGACATCAGCGCCCGCGCGGGCGGCTCACCGCGCCACAGATCCTCGATCATCCGGTCGACCGGGACGACCTGCCCGCGCGCCGCCACCAGCAACGCCAGCACGCCCCGCTGCCGCGGCCCGCCGAGGTGAACGGCCGCACCGTTCACCTCGCTCGCGAACGAGCCCAGCACCCGGATGAAAACCATGATCCGCACATCGTACGGGGACGGCTCCAAACCGGCTCCAAGTCCCCTCCAAACGCCCGGGAGCAGCCTGAACACCTGACCGCAAAGGAGAAGAACGATGTCACTGAAGAAGATCAACACCGTCCTGACCACCGCCTTCATCCTCTTCATCCTCTGGTTCGGGACGGATTTCATCCTGAGCCCGGAGACGGTGGCGCCGGGGTTCGGCCTGCCGAGCTGGCCGTCCGGCGACGGCGGCGGCTTCCTGATCGTCAAGGGGATCCGCGACGTCGTCCTGGCCCTGGTCCTGGCCGTCCTGCTGGTGACAGGACACCGCCGGGCGCTCGGCTGGGTGCTGCTGGTGGAGTCCCTCGCCGCGTACGGCGACATGACCACCGTGCTGGCCCACCACGGCTCCGTGGCCACCGCGCTCGGCGTCCACGCCCTGACCGCGACGCTGATGGCGGCCACCGGCCTGCTGATGATGATCGAGACCCGTAAGGCCGCGGCCGCCCTGCGGCCCGCCTGACCTCGAAGCCGCCGGATCCGAGTCCCCGGTCCGCACCCGCCGGAAGGGTCATCTCCGGCCGGGGCCGTCCACCACCTTGGCATCCAGCCGGGCCGTCAGCGTGAGGGGCGTGCCCGCCTTGATGACGGACGACGAGGGGTCGTCGTACTCCGTGGTCTGGACGCCGTACGTGCCGAGGAAGTGGAAGTCGACGGGGTCGAGGATGAGGTCGTAGCGGGCCCAGTGACCGGTGTGGCTGAACGCGACCCCCCGCCTGCCGTCGGCGTCCACGACGTCCTCGGTGAAGCTCACGCCGGGGATCGTGGCCAGGCCGCGGAACAGCGCCGCCCGCACCTCCGGCGGCAACGCCTGGGTTCCCATGAGCTGGTAAACGGCCTGGAAGAGCCGCTCGTCCATGCTGGGAGGCGGCTCCGATCCCCCCCAGACCATGTGCATGTCCTCCAGGCTCTGGCGGATCCTCGCGAGCACGCCCTCCGGGGTGATCGGCTGCCGGGCCAGATCGGCGGCGCCGAGCCCCGGGTGGTTGCCCTGCACGAGCAACTTCCCGTTGACCATGGCGGCCACCTGCTTGCCGTCGACGCTGGTCCACTGCTCCCAGACGACGCGCCGGGAGACGTCCACGCCGTAGCCGCCGTCCCCGGACTGCGGCGCCTGGCGCTCCCTGATGTACAGCCACTGGCCGGGGCCCGGCACCTGCCCGTGGTCGTCGTAGGCGGCCTGCGCGGCCCGTTCGCCCAGCTCCCGCACGTTCGCCACCTGGACGACGTGCGGCTGATCGCGTGCCACCACCACGCCGGTGCCGATCGCCACCGCCAGCGCGCCCGCGAGCGCGGCCTGCCGGCCGAGCCGCCTGACCGGTCGCGGTGCGCGGCGGGGCTCGGGACCGCGAGCCGCCGCCAGCAGCCGCGCCCGGGCGGCGTTCTCCGCCTGCGCCGTCATCGGCGGGGTGTCACGCCTGAAGTCCTTGATCGTGCTCATCACAGCTCCTCGTCTCCCAGCGCGGCCCGCGCCTTCTTCTTGGCCCGGTGGAGCCTCGACCGCACGGTCCCCAACGGAATGTCCAGCGCCTGGGCGACCTCTTCGTAGCTGAGGCCCTCCCACGCCACCAGCAGCAGCACGTCACGGTCGCCGCGCGACAGTGCCGCCAGCGCCCCCGCCAGCTCGCGTTCCTTGTCCCGCGCGGCGACCCTGCTGAGCACGATGTCGGCCATCGGCTCCGGCAACGGGTCCACGCCGGTACGGCTCAGCGCCCGCAGCATCCGCTCCTCCTGGCGCCTGTGCCGGGCGATGAGGGTGGTGGCGATGCCGTACAGCCAGGGACGCGCCAGCGGGAACGACAGGTCGTACGATCCACGCCGCCGGAACGCGGCCAGGAACGTCTCGGCCACGATGTCGTCGGCGGCCTGCGTGCCGATCCGCCGCGCGGCGTAGAGGTGGATCTGCCGCGCGTACCGGTCGAACAGCGTGGCGAACTGCTCCGGATCGCTCGCGGAGCGCCTGATCAGCTCGGCGTCGTCGATCTCGGCCGTCTCAACGGTCAACGGCCCTCCTTAAGGTCGGTCGGTCACCCTGCTGTCTCCCGCACCTCCCTGCAGGGTTCTCGATCCCGACGGAAAGTGGCGTACGTCACAGGCTCACCGCGTACGCCATCGTGATCACGGCCGCCGCGAGGATGAGCGAGTGCAGGATCATGTGCTCGAGGTTGGGCCGGGGCCGATCGCCGATCCGGGGCAGCACGATGATCGTCTTGGCGTACGTGCGGGCGTGCAGCTGGGCCCAGGTCTCGCCGGTGCCGGCGGTCGCCCACGGAACGGTGACGCCGGCCAGGTAGGGCAGCCACCACAGGGCCAGTCCGCCGAGAAGGATGAGCATTTCGAGGCCGGCGGCGGCGTACGCGGGGACGGAGGCGTGCAGCGCGGCCGCGACGAGCACGAGGACGGCGGGTAACGTCATGACGGGCGCGTTGACCGAGACCTCGATGGTCTTCTCGCGGCGGGTGGCCGCGGTGACGTTGTTGAGCGGGGCGAGGTCGACCAGCGTCGTCAGCACGAAGTAGCCGACGGCCAGCAGCAGAAGCGTGAGTGCGGCGGCGAACATCGCTGTCTCCTAAGGGGGGTCGATGCCGTCGAGGAAGGTGCCGACGGCGAGGTCGAACCACGCGTCGTAGAACGCGCGGGGGGCGACGGGCTCGTGGGGCACGTCGCCGAACTCGGCCAGTGCCAGCCCGGCGACGAGGACGAAGAGAGACTGGGCCAGCAGCAGCGCCCGGTCCGTCGTGGTGTTCAGGCTGGCGGCCAGGGGCGGTCCGAGGCGGTCGGCGATCTGCTGTGCGACCTCTGGCGAGACGTTCTTCGTGGCGACCACGGCGGCGGCGCCGGGATGCGTACGCAGGACGCCGCGCAGGCGCACGGCCATCGTGGTGAGCAACTCCCGCCATGGGGCGGTCAGGTCGGCGTCGCCGAGCAGCTCATGCGCGACGTGGTCGACGAGTGCCTGGAGCAGGGCGTCCTTGTTGCGTACGTGGTAGTAGAGCGAAGCCGCCTTGACATCGAGGCGGGCCGCGATGGCGCGCATCGACAGCCCGGCACCGCCTTCGTGGTCAAGGATGTCCAGCGCCGTCTCGAGGATCAGCGCAGGGCTCAGGGGTCGTGGGGCCATGTCCACCTTCACCTAACGCTGTTAGGTAACCTAACAGCGTTAGGGGCGAGGTGCAAGTGACGAACAGCTTGACCTTGCCCCAGGGGCAGGGTTCGACGATGCTCTGCATGAACAACAACGCACTGCGCACCGTCGAAGCCCAGATCCGCGAGCAGGCCGCCGCCTACTGCGAGTCCACCAACGTCCCCGGGTTCGTCGCCGGCGTCCACCACGCGGGCGAGCAGATCGTCGTCGCCCACGGCACCGCGAACGTCACCACCGGCGCACCGATGCGTGAAGACACCGGATTCCTCTTCGGCTCCGTCACCAAGGTCCTGACCACCGTGCTGGTCCTGCAGCAGGTCAACCGTGGACTGCTCGACCTCGACACGCCGGTGGTGAAGTACCTCCCCGAATTCGCCCTGACCGTGCCGGGTGCGGCGGACAAGATCCTGGTCCGGCATCTGCTCTCCCACACCAACGGAATCGACGCGGACCTGTTCTTCCCCGACGCCGAGGGCCGCGACGCCCTGAAGACCTACGTCCACGGCCTCGCCGGCAACTGCGGCACCCTGTTCGAACCCGGCGAGCAGCTCAGCTACTCCAACGGCGGCATGATCGTCGCGGGCCGCCTGCTGGAAGTGGTCACCGGCACGCCCTTCCCCGACCTGCTCGAGCGCGACGTCTACGCACCCGTCGGCATGAAGGACTCCAGCACCTCGGCCGAGCAGGCCATCCTGCGCGGCACGGCAGTCGGCCACTTCCTGGACCCCGAGACCATGGCGGCCGAGCCGACAGGCATGTTCAAGCTGCCCGACACCTGGGGGCCGGCCGGCGGCACGCCGATCGGCACCGTCGCCGACCTGCTCACCTTCGGACGCACCCACCTCGCCGGCGGCGTGTCCCCCTCCGGCACCCGCGTCCTGTCGGCCGAGTCGACCGCGCTGATGCAGGAGGTCTCGTACGACATGGCGACCCCGAACGTCCCGCCGATGGCCCTGGGCTGGGTGCGGTACCCGTTCGGCGACACGACCGTCCTGGCCATGTCGGGCGCGTCGCCCGGCGGCGTGTCCATCCTGTGCGTCGTACCCGAACACGACCTGGTCTTCGCCGCCTTCGGCAACACCTCAGGGGCGATCATGCTGCAGGACCAGATCCTCCAGTGGCTCCTGAGCGACCATCTGGGCGTCCAGATCCCCGCTGTGGTCACCGAGGTGGAGCGGGACGTCGACCTCACCCCATACGTGGGCACCTACCGCTCCGACCAGCTCCGCATCGACGTCAGCATCGTCGACGGCCAGCTTGAGGAGCGTACGACCTACGAACCGGCGGACGAGGCGCAGGAGCAGATCTTCACGGCGTTCGCCGGCGGCACGACCTCCGCCCCGCCGCAGCGTTATGTGCCGATCCGGCCCGGCCTGTTCGCGCCCGCCGGATATCCGCTGGAGACGTTCGACGGATACCTGCGCCTGCTGCTCGTCTCCTACCACGACGTCCGCGACGGCCGGGCGCGCTTCCGCAACGGCGGCGGCCGCCTGGCCCGACGGGCCTGACCGCCGCGTGGAAGGATGCCCAACATGATCACGATCGGGCAGCTCGCGGACTACGCCGGAGTGACCATTAAGGCCATCCGCCACTATCACGAGCGCGGTCTGCTCCCCGAGCCGGACCGCGACTCCTCCGGCTACCGGCGCTACACCGCCAAAGACGCCGTCGACCTCGTCAAGATCAGGACCCTCGCCCATGCGGGAGTGCCGCTGGCCCGCATCAAGGACCTCCTTGACGCCGACCCGGACACGCTCACGGCAGCCATCGCCGAGATCGACCACGACCTCCAGGACCGCATCGCGCAGCTGCGGCGAACCCGCGATCAACTCGCCCAGCTGCACGGCGGCGACCGGCTTTTCGTCTCCCCGGAAGTCGCCGACTATCTCGACGAACTGCGCGAACTCGGCGCCAGCGAGCGGCAGATCCACCTGGAACGCGACGGCTGGATTCTCATGCAAACAGCCTCACCCGAAGACGCCTGCCTGTGGATCGCCGAAAAACGCCAGCTCATGACCGATCCCGAGTTCCGGGCCCTCTACCTCGAACATGACACCGCCTACGACTGGTCGCCGGACGATCCCCGCCTCCCCGCCCTCGCGGACCGTACCCGGGACTGGTTCAGCCATCACGACAGCCTGACCGAGGTCCGCCCCGTCCACAACCCGGCCCTCGCGCGACTGGCCGCGCAATCCCAGCCCGGGGCCTCATCCCCGGCCTGGGACCGCCTGGCCCAGCTCATGAACGGCTAGTGTTCGGCGGCTGAGCCGCGCGGTCACTCCCAGCGGAAGAACAGCGCCGCGACCGTCGTGCCGAGCACCACGGCGGCCGACAGGCCGACCAGGGAGGAGGTCTCGACGGGTGCGCCCGTCCAGGCGGCCGAGAGCGCCTGAACCCCGGCGCCGAACGGCAGCCACTCGCCGATGGCGCCGATGAACGACGGCAGCCCGGCGAGCCCGCCGAACATGCCGCCGGTGGCCCCCAGCAGGAAGAACAGGCTCAGGCCGATCGCCACGGAGGAGTTCGGGGTGGGTGACAGCGCGGCGACGATCAGGCCCATGGCGTACATGGCGGCCACCGTCAGCGCCAGCGCGCCGAGCGCGGCGCCGACGTGCACCGGCGGCTGGGCCCCGAACATCAGCATGGCCACGATCCACGCCGCCGCGATGCCCACGGCGATCTGCAGCACCCCGACGGCCGCCTGGGCGATCAGCACCATGATGGGCGAGGCCGGCGTCACGCCGAGCCGGCGCAGGATGCCGCTGCGCCGGTAGTAGGCCAGGAAGCTGGGCATGTTCACGATCCCCGTGGTGGCGGCGACCATGGTGAACACCAGGGGCAGCACGAAGACGTCGAGCGCGGTGCGACCATGGGCGACGACCTCCTGCCCGGCACCCGAGGCGTTCGTCACCAGAATGATCATGGGCAGGCCGATCGGCACGATCAGCCCGGAGGTGTCGCGGGCGACCATCTTGAGCTCGCAGAGCAACATCTCGCCCCAGGCGCGCGGGCCGGGGCGGTGCGGCGGGACGTCCGTCATCGGATCTTCTCCTCCTCGGTGTCGAGCCGGTGCCCGGTCAGGGCCACGAACGCGTCGTCCAGGCCGGCCTGCCGGCCGCGGGTCTCTGTGGCCACGACGCCGGCCCGTACGAGCGCGACGCTGACCGCCGCCAGCAGGTCGCCGTGGCCTTCCACGAGAACCCGGTCGCCGTCGGCCCGCACCCGCTCGACCTCGGGGAGCCCTTCCAGCAGCCCGTCCGGTACGGGCGAGGCCGCGCGGAAGGTGACCTGTTGCGCGAAGCCGGCCCGCTCGACGAGTCCCGACGGCGTGTCGAGGGCGACGACCCGGCCCGCGTCGAGCAGCGCGACCCGGTCGCACAGCCGCTCGACCTCCTCCATGGCGTGGCTGACGAGCAGGATGGTCACGCCGGACTCGCGCAGCCGTTCGACGGTCGCCCACATGTGGCGGCGGGCCTCGGGGTCGAGCCCGGTGGTCAGCTCGTCGAGGATCACCACGCGGGGCCGTCCGACGAGGGCCAGCGCGATCGACAACCGCTGCTGCTGGCCGCCGGACAGGTTCACGAACCGGGTCCTGGCGGAGTCGGTCAGGCCCACCGACTCGATCAGTTCGCCGATCGGCAACGGGTGCGGATAGAAGGTGGCGTACAGGCGGATCAGTTCGGTGACGGTGAGCGAGCCGTGCAGGGTGGCTTCCTGCAGTTGGACGCCGAGGACCTGGCGCAGCCGGGCCCGGTCGTGCCGGACGTCGAGGCCGAGCACGTGGACGGTGCCGCGGTCGGGCCGCCTGAGCCCGGCGATCATCTCGATCGTGGTCGTCTTGCCTGCCCCGTTGCGTCCCAGGATGCCGAAGATCTCCCCGGCGGCGACCGACAGGCTGACGTCCTCGACGGCGACCTTGGCGCGGTAGCGCTTGTGCAGGCGTTCCGCCACGACGGCGGCAGCTGGTGACATGCCTACGACGTTAGGAAGCGGCGGGCGCCCGGCGCCTGTGCCGATGGTCAGCACCGGCATCCGTGACTTTCGGCACCCCGGCGCGGCCACGAAGCGCCGTTACAGTGGGGGCATGCGCCGACTTGGGCCGGACATCTGGGCGGGGCTGGCCATGCTGCTGGTCTGCGTCGCGGTGGGCACGCCGACCCTGCTCGGCGTCACCGGGACGCGGGTGCCCCTGCCCCTGTGGGGTCTGATCTTCGCGGCCCTGCTGACCACGTCGCTGGCCGCCGTCGTCTGGGACGAGCCGCGGCCGAGATGGGCGCGGACCTGCTACGGCGGGTCGGTCGTGCTGGGCTGGCTGACGGTGCTGACCGCGCCGGGGACCGGGTGGCTGGCCATCCTGCTGGTCATCACCTCGACGCTGAGCGCCTACGTCGCGCCGCGCTGGGTGGGTCCGGTGGTGATCGCGCTGAACACGCTCGTCATCGCCGCCGGCGCCGGCCTCTCCGGCGCCGGCTTCACGGGGGCGGGTCTCAACACGTTGCTCTACCTGCTGATCCAGACGGCGGCGCTGCTCAGCTCGCTGGCGATCATCCGCGAGCAGCGGATGCGCCGCGAGCTGGCCGAGGCGCACGTGGAGCTGCGGGCGGCGAGCGTCATCCTGGCCGACACCGCACGCGCGCACGAGCGCCTGCGCATCGCCCGCGAGCTGCACGACCTCATGGGCCACCAGCTCACGGCACTCACGCTGGAGCTGGAGGTGGCCAGGCACCGTGCCGAACCGGGCGCGCGCGAGCACGTCGAACGCGCCGACCAGGTGGCCCGCCACCTGTTGCGTGACGTACGTACGACCGTCGGCCAGCTTCGCGCCGACGCGCCCGACCTGCGCGAGGCCGTGAGCGCCGTGGTGCGTGACATCCCCGGCCTCGACGTCGACCTGTGGATCGGCGAGAACGTCCGCCCGCCGGAGGACGTGACCCTGGCGCTCGTCCGCGCCGTCCAGGAGATCGTCACCAACACCCTCCGCCACGCCGCGGCGGCCTCGCTGCGCATCCGCATCGAGAGCCTCCCTGACGGGTCCGTACGGCTCAGTGCCGCCGACGACGGGCGCGGCAGCGACGAGCTGCGACTGGGCAACGGGCTGAGCGGTCTGAGGGAGCGCGTCGCCGCGATCGGCGGCGACGTCCGGCTGGACGGCAGCGACGGGTTCCGCGTGACCGCCACGGTGCCCGCCCGATGATCCGGGTGATCGTCGTCGACGACCAGACCCTCGTACGGCAGGGCATCCGCAGCCTGCTCGGTCTGGCGGACGACATCGAGGTGGTGGCCGAGGCCGAGGACGGGATGGCGGCGCTGGCGGCGATCGAGGAGCACTCGCCCGACGTCGTCCTGCTCGACCTGCGCATGCCGCGTCACGACGGCATCTGGACGCTCGACGCGTTGCGGGGGCAGGCGGGCGACGCGCCGCCGGTGCTGGTCCTGACCACGTTCGACAACGACACGCTGGTGCTGGACGCGATGCTCGCGGGAGCCTCCGGCTACCTGCTGAAGGACGTGACGCTGGAGCGGCTGACCCGGGCCATCCGTGTCCTGGCCGGCGGCGGGACGCTGATCTCGCCGTCGATCACCGAGCGGCTGCTGCTCGCGGTGCACCGCCGCCGGCCGCCCGACGAGGCCGAGCTGCCGGAGATCCAGCCGCTCACAGGGCGCGAGCTGGAGGTTCTCCGGCTGGTCGCCGAGGGCTACAGCAACCGCGAGATCGCGCGGGCGCTGTTCCTGGCGGAGGGCACGGTCAAGAACCACGTCTCGACCGTGCTGCTCAAGCTCGGCGCCCGCGACCGTACCAACGCGGTGCTGCGCGCCCTGCACGCTCACGTCCTCGACTGACGGGGCTCGTACGTGCTGACGCGAACGCGACGTCTGAAATCCGCCAGCATGTCCGCGGCCGGTCGGGTGAGAATCGCTCGTGATCGCTGCAGCGCAGGGAATCCGCATCCGGCACCGCGGGTGTGAACCGCAGGTCCACCCCACCGCCTACGTCGCCCCGACGGCCACGCTCGTCGGTGATGTCCGCGTGGGGCCGAGAGCGCGGGTGATGTACGGTGCCGTGCTCGATGCCGAGGGGTCTCGGATCGAGGTCGGGGAAGCGGCGGTGATCTGCGAGAACGCGGTGTTGCGCGGATCCGCGGTCGCCGGCGATCAGCCGGTGCTCGTCGGCGACCACGTCTTCGTGGGACCGCAGGCCACGCTGCTGGGCTGCGAGGTCGGCAGGTGCGTCTATGTGGCGACCGCGGCGACGGTCCTGCAGCGCGCACGGTTGGGGGCCGGTTCGGTCGTCGCCGTCGGCGCGCTCGTCCACGCGCGCACCGTCCTGCCGGACGAGTACTTCGTGCCGCCGCACACCGTGGCGCTCGACGCGCCGGTGCGGCTGCTGGCACCTGGCGATCCGGGCCTGGCCGAGGCCGTCAGGGGGGTGGGCTTCGCGCAGGTGGCCTTCGGCGTCGACACGGAGTGGACCGACCGGATCAGCCGGTACGAGCACATCGCGGAGGTCCGCGTCGCCGAGTTCGGCGCGCACGCCGACGATGAGGTTCTGAATCCCGGCTAGGGCGGGGAAGGGGCCTCACGTCGCGCGGAGGATGACCTTGCCGGTGGTGCGGCGGCTGATCAGATCGGTGAGGGCGGTAGCGGCCTGGTCGAGAGGGTATTCGGCGCCTGCCATGGGCTGGATGCGTTCCGAGGCGGCCAGGGCGAGCAGGTCGTGGAGCGGTTCGGCGGCACGGCTGCCGGGGAGGCGGAGGTGGGCGCCCAGCCAGTAGCCGCCGACGGCGATGTTGCGCTCGCCGAGAACCACGGGGTCGAAGGGAGCGGGGTCGATCCCGCCGGAGGTGCCGTAGGTGATCAGGCGGCCGAAGGGGGCAGCGCATGAGGGGCTGCCTCGAAGACCGGGCCGCCGACGGCGTCGAGGATCGCCAGGTGGCCGACGCCTCCGGCTGCGGCATAGACGACGACGGTTTCACCGGGGACGATCCGCGCCGCCGTACGCAGCAGGTGCCAGGCGGTCAAGCCCTGGACCAGCAGGGCGAGCGCGGCGCCCGCGGGCAGGTCTTCGGGGATCTCGACCGGGTCCGTGACCAGCGCCTTGGTGGCGAAGCCACCGCTGGTGAGGGCGAGCACGCCCCGCTTGCCGTTCTTCTCGGCCGGTGCCATGCCCTCGCGGGCCGGCCGAACGGGTCGGCCGTGGCCCCTTCTGATGAGCGGGTCCTGCGTCAAACGGGCTCGCGCTGGAGAGGTCCCTGGCTAACCGAAGGCCCGGTGCGCTATTCCGACACCTCCGTTACCTCGTGACCTGCGATTTCTCAGCCACCAGATGCAATTCCTGAGCCTTCTCGGAAGTACCGGGCTGACGTGTCGATGCATGGCCGAGGAGGGCTTGGACCTGGGCGCCGCCTTCACAGCCTCGGGCTCCCTGCGGGCGTCCTGGCCCGAGCGAGCTCCCGTCGGCCGCCATCACAGCGTCGTGCACCAGTTTCCCGCCATCCTGGAGATGTTGAGCGACCGCGTACCCGCGACCTTCTCCCTTGAGGCGTGGAACTTCGACATCTACCCCGACACGGTGCGCGCCATCGCCGGAGCCGGCCACGGGTGGGAGCCAAAATCGGTCGAGCGAGGTGGGCGATTCCTTGTAGCATCCAGATCATGCGAGATAACTGCCGTTAGGTCCGCCTAGCGGTTGCGCCACGAGCCCCGCCGGGCGTGCCGTGTGCCCCCACGTCACCAACCTCCCCCCGGCCGTGAAGGCGAAGTTGCGCATGCCCGCAGTCATAACGATCCGTGATCTCACCAAGACCTACCGATTCCACCAGCAGGGCGCAGGAGTCCTCGGCGCCTTGAAGAGCGTCGTACGGCGCCGCTACGAAACCCGGCTCGCCGTCGACCGCATCAGCTTCACCGTCGAGCGCGGCGAGTTCCTCGGGCTGCTCGGCCCCAACGGAGCAGGCAAGACCACCACCCTGAAGATGTTGTGCGGGCTGCTCCACCCCACCTCGGGCGAGCTGAACGTGCTGGGCCGCATCCCCGCCAGGCGCGAGCGTGACCATCTGCGCCGGATCTCCATGGTGATGGGGCAGAAGAGCATGCTGTGGTGGGACGTGCCCGCCATGGACAGCCTGCTGCTGCACAAGGACATGTATGGAATGTCCGACAAGGACTTCCGGGACTCGGTGGCCGAACTTGCCGAGCTGCTCGGGGTGACGGACCTGCTGGCCGTACAGGTGCGCAAGACCTCCCTCGGCGAGCGCATGCGGCTGGAGCTGCTGGCCGCGTTGCTGCACCGGCCCCAGCTGTTGTTCCTGGACGAGCCCACGATCGGCCTCGACGTCGAGGCCAAGGCGCGTGTACGCGGCTTCCTGGCCACCCTCAATAAGGAACGCGGCACCACGATCGTGCTCACCAGCCACGACATGGGCGACATTGAGGCGCTCTGCCAGCGGATCGTCGTCATCGAGCAGGGCCGGATCGCCTACGACGGTGCCCAATGAGGGCCACACTGCGCGTGCTGCGCCGCCTGCTCGGGCTCAACCTTGGCCTGGCGATGGCGTACCGCGGCGAGTTCGCCTTCCACGTGCTCGGCGGGCTGGCCGCCCCGGTCGTCTCGCTGCTGATCTGGCGCGCCGCCCTGCGCTCGGGCGCCCGCCTGCCTGTGGACGAGACGTACCTGACCACGTACTTCGTGCTCATGGGCGTAGTGCAGATGCTCACCTCATCCTGGCTCGCCCCGTACCTGGCGGCCTCCATCCGGCGCGGCGAGCTGTCGGTCTGGCTGGTCAGGCCCGTGCCCAGCCCGCTGGACGGCATCGCCAACAACCTCGTGGAGAAGCTGCTCAAGCTCTGCTGGCAGGCTCCGGCTATCGCGCTGCTCTGGTGGTTGCTCGACGTAAGACTGCCCGACGCCCGCTGGGCTCTCGTCGCGGTGAGTGTGGCGCTGGCCGCGATCCTCGTCTACGCCGTCGACCACCTGATCGGCTCGCTCGCGTTCTGGTTCGACGACGTGGGCGGCCTCATCTCGGCCAACGCGCTGTTGGCCCGGGTGCTCTCGGGCGGGGTGGTGCCGCTGGCGCTGATGCCGGAGTGGACGTCGGCGCTGCCGTACCGCTTCATGCTCTCCTTCCCGCTGGAGATCGCCATGGGCGCGCCCGCCCTAGCCGCGGGCCTCGCCCTTCAGGTCGCCTACACCGCGATCGCGGTGCTGGTGGCGCGCGCGGTGTGGCGGGCCGGGCTGCGCGCGTATGCGGCGGTGGGCGCATGAGTGCCCACCTGCGGCTGATGCGCCGTTTCCTCATCCAGGCGCTGGTGCGCGAGACGCACTACCGCGCCCACTTCGTCGCCACGCTGACCGTCGGACTCGCCGAACTGCTCGTCGGGCTGCTGCCCGTCTGGTTCCTGTACGGCCACGCCGACGAGGTCAACGGCTGGACGGGCGCCGAGGTTGTCGCCCTCGTCGGCGCGTACCAGATCACGACGGGCATGCTGGCAACCTTCGTCGCGCCCAACCTCACCCGGATGACCGCCTACATCACCAAGGGCGAACTCGACCTGGTCCTGGTCCGGCCGGTCTCGGCGCAGTTCTACCTGACCTTCCGCTGGATCAGGCCCGCCGAGCTGGGCAAGTCCGCCACCGGCCTGGTCACGCTCTGCTCCGGGCTGGCGGCTGCGGGCGCGCGCCCGGGCCCGATCGAGGTCGTCCAGGCGATCGTGGTCGGCTGCTGCGGGCTGGTCCTGCTGACGTGCGCCTGGTCGGCGCTGGTCTATCTGGCGTTCTGGACGCAGGGCGCCGGGCCGATCACCGCGGTCTTCGACGCCTTCATGGAGGCGGGCCGCTACCCCCTGGCGTACTATCCGGCGGCCGCGCGCGCCTTCCTGACCTTCGCCTTTCCCGTGGGTTTCGCCACCAGCTTCCCCATCGAGGCGCTGACGGACGGGGTCGGCTGGCTGCCTGTACTCGGCGGTGTCGCGATGTGCGTGGCAGCCGTCGCGGCCCTGCACCTCTACTGGCGCCTGGGCGTACGCGGTTACTCCAGCGCAAGCAGCTGACCAAGTGGGCATGCCTGTGATTTAGCCTCGGGCTTGAACAGGTGACGGCCGTCCTGCGTCCGCAGCCGCGCGAACACGATCCCGATCTTGGACTGCCCGTAGTCCCAGCCCGGCTGCGCATATGCCTGAGCGTCCTGCCGGACGGGCGGCGACAGGGCTGCGCCACGGGCCGCGAGGGCGCTCACCAGCGCGCCCAGGTCGAACACCCGGTACTTGACCTCGATCTCCTGCGCTCCACCGGTCACCAGGGCCTCCTGAGGCTGCTGTGACTCCGGGAGCCATCGAGGAAGTTCCGAGGCGAGGGGAGATCACGGAAGGGAGTACGAGGCAAAGCGAGCAAGCGGCTCCCGTTCGGACTCGGTTGCCTCAGGATCGAGGTCATGATGCATGCCACTGCAAGGATGACGGTGGGGAGCGGCCGGAACAGGGAGCGTCCGACGCTGTACTCGGTCGCCAGGTCGGCGAGCGACACCTTGCCTTCGGCGTAGCGGCGGCGGATGGAACGCCGCGCGGGCTCGGGCAGTTTGGGCTGCTTGCCTTTGAGCTTGCCGTTCTTCTTGGCCAGTGCCATGCCCTCGCGGGTGCGCAGGTGGCCGAAATTGGCTTCGAACTCGGCGACCATCGCCAGGATCTGCAGGAACAGCCGGCCGAACGGGTCGTTCCTGTCGTAGATCGGCCCGCCCAGCCCGAACAGCACGCCGCGGTCGGACAGGTCGGTGAGGATCTGGTTGGCCTCGGCCATATTGCGGGTGAACCGGTCGAACTTGGTCACGGTGAACACGCTGGCCGGCCACACCGCCGCGAGGGCCTGGTCCAGGCCGCCGCGGTTGCGGCGGGTGGTCCCGGAGAGGCCTCGGTCGATGTAGATCCGATCGGCCGGGACGCCGAGACCGAGGAGCTGCTCGGTCTGGACGACGACGTCCTGCTCGTCGGTGGAGCAGCGGGCGTAGCCGACCCGGATCGCGGCCGCCGAGGCGTTGACGGCGTCATGCCCTTCAGCGTTCCGGATAGGGCTCCGTCACCGGAACGGTTCGCGGAACACTCTTACGGAACACCTCGACCTGGGCGGCCATCCTGGCCGGCGGGTGTTCCGGTGGGGGATCGCGGTTGGGAGGGCATTCCAGCGCTGTCTGCTCGAGGAGCGGCAGGTCCACGATCTGCAGCCTGTCGTCTCTCCGGGGGCGCGACGACCTCGATGCCAGCGTGGGTATCGACGAGTCCCATTCGTTGATATCGAGCGCCGTAGTGCCGGACAGTACCCGGTTCAGGCGGGATCAGGCTCGACGAAGAACCAGTGCTCGACGAGCCGGCCGTCGACGACTCGGACCATGTCCACGCCGCGGGTCTCGGCACCGCCCGAGCCCGGGGCTCCGCGCAGTCGGTAGAGGTTGGCAACCCACTCGCCGTCCTCCACGGTCCGCTCGGTGACGATCTCCAGGCCGGACGCCAGCAGACCTTCCCATTTCCGCCGCCAGTCCGCGTGGCTGACCACCCGTCCCTGGTCGCGGGACTCCGGAGCGATCAGCCCGATGGCGCCGTCAACGTCACCCTCGGCACGAGCCCTGATTATCGCCTGGACGACGTCGCCCGGTCCCTTCACTGTGTCCAATCGACTCACCTCCGATGAAACGGGGATCGGTCCCCGTTTTGCGTGTGGAACAATACGGGGACTGCCCCCCGGTTGACAAGGAGGCCCGGTATGCAGCCACCGCCGCGTCGCGCCGACGCCGCACGCAACCGCGAGCGGCTGCTCGCGGCCGCTGACATCGTGTTGAACAGCCACGGCGCGGCCGCGTCGCTGGACGAGATCGCCAAGCTCGCGGGGGTCGGCAATGCCACGCTCTACCGGCATTTCCCGACCCGGGGGCGGCTGATTGAGGCCGTGTACGAGCAGCGGATCCAGGACCTGTGTGACAGTGCACGTGGCTCCGCGGCGGCCCCGGACCCCGGTGCGGCGCTAACGGCGTGGCTGCGGTTTGTCGCCGCGCACGTCACCAACAGCCGACTACTCAGGGAGGCGTTCCTGGCCGACCACCCGGGCCCCGCTGACGTCGAGCCGCCGCAAGCGACCGCCTGGCACGATTCGCTCTTCGAGGCCGCCGCGCCGCTCTTGGCCCGCGCCCAGGACGCCGGTGCGGTGCGACCCGACATCGGCATCGCGGAGTTGCTCACGTTCCTGACCGCCGCCACCCGAGCCGCCCCGCTGTGCGCCGACCGCGCCCTCGAACTGCTTATGGAGGGCGTCCTCCCGCGACCCGCGCTCGCCCCAGCACGGCCCGATACCGCGGCGGGTAGCAACTAATCGGAGAAGCTGACCACCAACTCGACTGGCAGGGCTGCCTCGGCTCCGGCAGGCGACAGCGCAGCCGAGCGGTTTCAGGGAGCAGCTACGGCCCCTGGTGACGGCCGGCCGCGCGTGATCGGCCCCGCCGAGCTGGCCACGCTGCGCCGCCTGGTCGACGCTGGTGTCTCGGTCACCGAGGCTGCCCGCACCCTCAAAATCGGCCGCTCCACTGCCTACGCGGTGCTCGCGGGACGCTGACCAGCAGCTATCCCACCCGCATCCCGCTTCTGCCCTTCGTTGGCCCAGCAAGATCGTTCTCGTCGACAACGGCTGCCCACCGGTTCCTCAACTCGTAGGCGATGAACGCTTGGGCAGGCTTGTCGCCGTGCGCGCTCGTAAGGCGTAGGTGACTCCGGTCAGGCGTTCGGACAGTTGCCACAGGTGAGCGGCCGTATCGGTGTCGCGGATGGCGCGTTCGCGGGTGCGGCGAATGGGCTCGCCGCGCAGTTGCAGCGGCCCGTCGGGAACGATGTAGCTGCCGCCGGACAGGTCCGGTACCGTCGCGGCGTACAGCGAGGTCTTCGCCCCTTCCGGCGTCGGGCGGAAGGCTGCGTGCACCAGCAGGCGCGTAAGAGTCGCGTACAGTCGTCCTCTGCCGCTGTTGGCGCCGCCGGTGAGCACGTTGGTGCGGGTGAGCCCGGGGGCGACGGCCACGCTGCGCAGCCGCAGCCCGGCAGCGTCGGCCCGGCGCTGCAACTCCATGGCGAAGTAGAGGTTGGCCCGCTTGGACTGCACGTAGGCGAACGCCGTGCGATATCTGCGCTCGGCGTTGAGGTTGCGCAGGTCGAAGCGGGCGAAGCGCTGGCCTTCGCTGCTGACGGTTATCACCCGCGGGTCGGGCGCGGCGAGCAGGTGCGGCAGCAGCAGGCCGGTCAGGGCGAAGGTGCCCAGGTGGTTGATGCCGAACTGCGACTCAAACCCGTCGGCGGTCCGGGCGTACGGCACCATCGCTATACCGGCGTTATTCACTAGCAGATCGAGCCGGCCCCGGTCCCAGCCAGCGGCGAACTCGCGGACGGAGGCCAGGCTGCCCAGGTCCACCTGGCGAAGTTCCAGGCGGGCGCCAGGCACCTCGCCTTGCATGCGGGTCAGCGCGAGCCAGCCCCGTTCGGGGTCGCGACAGGCCAGGATGACCTGCGCGCCGCGGCGGGCCAGTTCGCGGGCGGTGATGTACCCGATGCCGCTGTTGGCCCCTGTCACCACCACGACACGGCCGCTCTGGTCGGGGATGGCGTCGAAGGTCCAGGCGGGAGGGCTGTGCATAATATGCCACCTCAGAGGAATGGGAACCAACGCATCGCAACTTTGAGTTGCGATAGATTGATCCTGTCATTCGCTCTTGAATATCGCAACTTGGAGTTGCAATGCGATCTGGTCAGCCCCCTGCCAGGCCGGTCGGCCGCGGCGCCAAAGTACGCGCCGCCGTCCACGCCGCCACCCTCGCCGAACTCGTCGACAAGGGCTACGCCGCGCTGACCGTCGAGAACGTCGCCCAGCGCGCCGGGGTCCACAAGACGACGGTGTACCGCCGGTGGAAAGATCGCGAGAGCCTGCTCACCGACGCCCTGGCCGAACACATGGCGACGGACATCCCCGTACCCGACACCGGCGCGATCGAGACTGACCTGCGGGCGCTGGCGCGCTCGATCGTCCAGGCGTTCACCAGCCCGGCCGGGCAGGCCATCCTGGTTGCCATGTTCACGGGGGCGGCCCATCTTCCGGAGATCGCCGCAGCCCGCCGGCAGGTGTTCGACGACCGGCTCGCCAGAGCCGAGCCGGTGCTGAGGCGTGCCATCGAGCGCGGCCAGCTCCCCGGGGACACCGATCCCGCCGAGGTGCTGAAGACCCTGGCCGCGCCGATCTACCTGCGCCTGCTCATCACCGCCGAACCCGTCGACGAGACGACCGCCGACCAGGCGGTGCGCGTCACGCTCGCTGCCGTGCGCGCGGGCGCCCTACGGCCGGGGCGCGACGATGAGCCGGTCGGCGAGTGAGGGCGCTGGGCTGGTGCAGTTGCGGCCATTGCCCGTCGCCCCTCAGCGCCAGCAGACTCCGGCAGCGCTCTTCCGCAAGGTCTTGATGACCTGCCGCCGCCCGTAGCCGAGCTCGGCCTGATCGCCGTCGTAGACCATCAGCGCCCGGCCCTTGCGTACCACGAGGCCCGACAGCAGGGGTCATTCCTTGTTGAGCTTGTCGTACATCGTAGCCGCCGTCGAGAAAACGTCCGCTAACCAGCAACTTCCTCAGCACGCGGCCCGTTTCTGCCGTATTCCGGTGGCACCCGTCGACGATGTAGACCGCCTCCCACACCCCGCACGGGATGAAGTGGGAGAACAGCGCGATGTAGGTGTTGGAGACGTGCCGGTAGGCGATCCGCCTGCAACCGGTCGTGGATCGCCGCCTCCAGCGCCAGCGCCGAGGGCCGCCGCTCGGCGCCCTTGCGGCGGCGCAGCACCGGACGACCGCCCTCCCCGCAACCCCCAGGACCACCGCCAACCCGACGCCGATCACCCTAACGATCAACCATCAGACCGTGATCCCTTTCTGCCCTGGTCCGGCCGTCCCCCGTACGGCGGCGCGGGGTGATGTCATGGGGACGATCCGGGTGGCGGCCTTCAGCAGTGCCGCCTTCCACCTGCTGCCCAGGGTGCTGGTGCGGTTCGGGCAGCGGTATCCGAAGGGACGGTGACCGTACGAATCGTGCCTGACCTGGGGCGGGGGATCGCGGGGGAGGTGGCGGACGGGCGTGCCGACGTGAGGTTGGTCGCGCTGCCGGTGTACGTGGACGGGCTGGTGACGAAGGAGCTGTACGCGGAGCCGGGCGATCATGACCGTCCCGCGCTCCTGGAACACGGCCCTGACGGCCCCTCGCCCGCACGGCGAGGGGCCGTCAGTCCGCGACTCTGCCGAACAGGTGGTTGGCGGGGGCGTCCGGGTCGTTGCCGTAGAAATACTCCGCGAGCGCCTGGTGGAACTCGGCGCGATCCAGCGTGCCCGAGCCGTTCAGGTCCAGGGCGGTGAAAACCTCGGCGCAGTGCTCGAAGGAGATGTTGCCGGCCAGGCCGAAGATCTGCTGGAACTCCTCTTGGTCGATCCTGTCGTCGCCGTCGAGATCGATGAGGTCGAAATAGCAGTCGGCCACCAGCTGGATCTGCTGCGGGTACAGGCCGGGGTCGGTCAGGGCCCGCCGGAACCCTTCGGTCATCTCTCGCAGGTCGATCTTCCCGTCGCCGTCCTGATCCATCGGGGCGATCACTTGAGTCCAGAACGCGTCCAGCTCGTGGGTGAGGCGATGGGCGGTCGGGGACTGTGACGCGGCACGAGCGGTGATGTAGCGCTCGGCCATCAGCAGGACGTCCTGCCGGGTGATGACCCCGTCGCCGTCGACGTCGGCGCCCCTGAACCACTGGCGGTACTTACGATCTTGAAGAGTGGTCATGTCTGCGTGAGCTGCGAATGAGTCAGACATGGTGTGGTTCCTTCCTGCGAGGGCTCGCCTTCGCCGTTCCGCGGGCTCGAATGATCAACACCAAGACGCTAGCCGAAAGTAATTTACTGGATACACATTGTGAAATGGCGTGGTGGTGAGGCATGAGTACCCAGACAGAAGGCCGCCACCTGGAACCGCGCCATCCCCAGCGCGCTCCGACATCTCGCCCCGGGCGCACCGCGCCCCGGCTACGTTCGCCTGGCTGAGGAGACCTCCGTCCGTATCAATGCTCAAGGCTTGGGGGTGAAAAGGCGAGCACCTCGGGAAGGGAGCTGTCGTAGCGCTCGACGTCGACCAGCGCGCTGAGAGCACTCGGTCCTTGGGACAGGCGCGAGCACGGCCGATCCGCGGTGAGAACGTTCGGATTACCGTGGCGGTCCAACGTTCCGTTCAGGCCTGGCTGGACCGGATCCCACCACGCCCCCGTGGACAGTTGCACGACGCCCGGCATGACGTCGTCCGACAGGATCGCGCCCGCGAGACAGCTGCCTCGATCGTTGTAGACGCGCACGATCATGCCGCTCTCGATGCCGCGCGACGCGGCGTCCAACGGATTCATCGTCACGGGCTCACGACCGTCGATCTTCGAACTGAGACTGCGGCCACCGTTGTCGTACTGACTGTGCAAGCGTGAGGCCGGCTGATTCGAGATCAGGTGCAGCGGGAATCGGCCTGACAAATCGGCACGAAGCCACTCCACTGGTTCGAACCACTTCGGATGCCCGGCGCAGTCGTCATAGCCGAACGAGTCGATCTCCTCGGAGAAGATCTCGATCCGGCCCGACGGCGTCGGCAGGGGAAAACGCCGCGGATCTGAGCGGAGGTCCTCGAAACTGCCGGGGAACGGTCCGGTCACCGCCGGCAGCTCAGCGGTGGAGCTGCGCCAGAAGTCGTCGAAGCTCGGCAGGGCGGCATCGCCGCCGAGCTTGGCCCTCGTCTGCTCGTAAAGGTGTCGGACCCACTCGATCTCGGAGCGCGACTCCGTGAACTCCCGCTCGTACCCGAGCCGGGAGGCCAAGGCGGCGAAGATGTGGTGATCGGTACGCGACTCGCCCGCCGGCTCGCGGACCTTCGGCATCGCGACGATGTGGGGGTCCGAGAATCCGGCGGCGAAGTCGTCGCGCTCCAGGCTGGTGGCGACGGGCAGCACGATGTCCGCGAACTTGGCCGTGGTGTTCCACCAGGCTTCGTGCACCACCACCGTGTCAGGGCTCTGCCAGGCGCGCGCCAACCGATGGAGGTCTTGGTGGTGGTGGAACGGGTTCCCTCCACACCAGTAGATCAGGCGAAGCTCAGGCAACGTGAGGCGCCGGCCGTCGTAGTCGATGGTCTTGCCCGGATGCAGCAGGGCATCGGCGATCCTCGCCACTGGGATGAAATCCGGAACAGGGTTGGATGCCTCGGGTATCGTCCCCACGAAGGGGCGATCTGGGGCGACGCCTGTGGCGTCCATCGTCGCGTACCCTGCGCCCCAGCCACAGCCAGGCCGACCCATCGAGCCCGCCATGGCGGCCAGTACGACAGACATCCAGATCGGTTGTTCACCATGGTCTGCCCGTTGCACCGCGTAGTTGACCATGATGAGAGAACGCCGGGTGGTGAGACGGCCGGCGAGGTCGATGATCGCGTCGCGGCTGATGCCCGTGATCTTCGCTGCCCAGGCAGCGTCCTTCGGGATGCCGTCGAGCTCGCCGGCCAGGTAGGCGGCGAAGCGATCGAACCCGACGCAGCATCGGCGAAGGAAGTCCTCATCGTGCCACCCGTTGACCAGCATCGTGTGTGCGATGCCGAGCATCGCGGCGGTGTCGGTGTTGGGGATGACGGGCAACCATTCGGCGTCGAGGAAGCCGGCGGTGTCGCTCCGGATGGGGCTGATGTTCACGAACCGCACCCCGGCCTCACGGCACTGGCGTTGCAGGTTCTGCGTCTGGTGCCTGGCCAGGCCACCGGGGTTGATCTGGCTGTTCTTGAGGGCAAGCCCTCCGAACGCCACCACAAGCTCACAGTTCTCGGCTATCTCACCCCACATCGGCATCCGGTACTGGTAGCTCCACGGATGGCCGCCGATCACGTGAGGGAGGATGACCTCCAACGCCGCGGTGCTGTAGGTGTTGCGAGAGTCGGTGTATCCCCCTCCCAGCGCCAGGAACCGGTGGAGCTGACCCTGCGCGTGGTGAAACCTACCCGCGCTCGCCCAGCCGTAGGACCCGCCGAACACCGCGCTGTCCCCGTGCTGTGAACGGACCCGACGGAGCTCATCGCTCACCAGCGTGATCGCATCGTCCCAGCTCACCTCCACGAAGGCGTCCGTACCTCTGGCCGTGTCACCGGCGCGCCGCTCGCCGTTCAGCCAGCCCTTGCGCACCGCGGGGCGCAACACGCGAGCGCTGTCGTCTGCGGCTGTCACCATTCCGGGGCCGATCGGCGATGGCACGGGGTCGTCGTCCCTCGGCTCGATTCGCACCAGGCGGCCGGAATCGACTACGGCGACATAACTGCCCCAGTGCGTCGCAACCGACATACGTCGTTCCACCATGCATCAACTCCGACTCTGAAGTTTCCGCCTGAGAATGGACAGCAGTTGTCAACGTCATACCCCGGGCACTACAGATCGACCGTTTGCCGGCCATCCCGCAGGCGCCCGATCGTCCGCAGGATCTCGGCCCGGTTCTTGGCGGTCTTGAGCCACGTGGGCAGGCGCTCGACCAGGCTGGCCGGAGCCCCGGCCACGACATCGCCACGTTCGCGCAGCTTCGCGGCCACGTACGACTCCAAGAGGTCGAGATGCCGGACGTTGTAGGCCCACAGCACATGTCCGCAGCAACTCGCCCGCAACCAGAGCGGTCGCCGGAAGAAGGGATCGACAGGGCCGCCGACGACGGCGGAGGCGACCGTCTCGTCCTTGACGTAGCCACATGCCCCGCAGCGCAGGCGCCGGCGGAGATCTGTGATCCCGGCGTCCTCAAGGGCCTCCGGATGTGCCAGGACGACCGCGCACCCGTCGCATCGGGGACAGCGCACCAGCACCTCGTCGACGAAGTCGTACGCGTACTTCCGTTCGCGCCGATCCCGGAACCGTTCGCCGGGATCCGGTGCACTCCCTGTCACCTGATCAGCCTGCCAGAGGACCTAACCGGAGGGCAGGGGGTCCTGGCCGAGAAAGCGGGCGCCGTTGGCGGCGGAGACGCGGACCGCGGCGAACCCGGAGTCGATCATCTCCTGCTCGTAGGAGCGCAGCGCCGGGATGAGCGGGCCCCCGTGGGCGAGTGCCGCGCTGAGCGCCGCCGCGTCGCGCAGGGCGAGGTTGGCCCCGGCCCCGGCCGCCGGGCTCATGGCATGGACGGCGTCGCCGAGCAACGTGACGCGGGTGGTCGGCCAGGGCGGGATCGGGACGCTGGTGCGCAGCTCCAGCGGGAAGACGTCGTGCCACTGAGCGATCATCCGCCGGATGAGGGGGTGCCAGCCGTCCGTCATGTCCAGGACGAGCGACCTGAGCTGGTCCTGCGTCATCGCGTGCAGGCCGGATGGGAGGTCCTCGGCGCGGGCGCCGAAGGAGCAGGTGGCGTAGTCGCGGGTGTACGCGACGCCCACGGTGCGATGGCCCGGACCGGTGATCGCGGTGAACACGTTGTCCATGCTCGCGGCCGGCTCGGCCGGGATCTTGCCGTAGAGCTGGACGAGGCCGGTGCTGACGACGCGGGCGTGCGGCAGGTACTGGCGGCGGACCGCTGAGTTGATGCCGTCGGCGCCGACCAGGACGTCGCCCGTGACGGTGGTGCCGTCGTCGAAGCGCGCCGTCACGTGGCCGACCGCGGCCTGGAAGCCGGCCAGCCGCGTGCCGTACACGATCGTCTCCGCCACGCCGGCCAGCAGGGCGTCGCGGAGCGTCTGCCGGTCGACCGACAGGTGAAGCCCGTCGTGTTCGAGGACGTCCAACTCCTTGAGCGTGGGGTCGAAGCGGACGAAGCGGGGCGCGGGTGTGTGGGCGGTGGCGAGGAGGGCCGCTCGCCGTTCCGGTGCCATCACGCTGGTCAGCGCGTCGATGCCCACGTCGCTGAGGTGCAGGCGGTAGCCCTGGCGGCGGACGAGCGGCGACCGGTCGCGCTCGTGGACGGCCACGTCGATCCCGGCCCCGCGCAGTCCGTTGGCCAGGGCCAGCCCGCCGAGGCCGGCTCCGGCCACGATCACCTTCATCGCTGGTCACCCCCGAAGTCGGCGGCGTGCTCGGCCGCCCACGCCGACAGCGTCGTCAGTGAGCCGAAGACCCCGCGGACGCAGTCCCGCTCGACGGTGGCTTGCCAGCGGGCCACCGGGTTGGGCTGCTCCTCGGGCGCGGCTCCGGGCGGTGCGCCGCCACCGGTCATGAAGACGATGTGGCGGACGCGGCGCTTGAGCGAGGCCAGCCGCTCGGCCATCCTTCTGCCCACGGTGCCGGTCGCGCCGAAAACCAGGTAAGTGCTCATAGGGGAAGAATCGCGTCGCCGCGGCGGCCACGCACTTCACGCGCCACCTTGTGGCGATAAATAGCGTCTACTACTGAAGCATGGCGAGAACTAGCGCATTGGACGCGATGGACCTTGCTCTCGTGCACGCGCTCCAGCTCGACGGCCGGGCCTCCTTCCGTACGATCGCCGACGCGCTCGACGTCTCCGAGCACACCGTCGCCCGTCGCTACCGGAGGCTGCGCGCGCACGGCATCCTCCGCGTGGCCGGCTGGCTCAACGGCGAGCGCTTCGGCCGCACCTCCTGGTCGGTACGCCTGGTGTGCACGCCCGACGCGGCGGGCCGGGTGGCCGAGGCCATCGCCCGGCGCGACGACACCGTCTGGGTCCGCCTGCTGTCCGGCGGCACCGAGATCGCCTGCGGCGTCCAGGCGGGCGACGACCAGGACGGCGACGCCCTGCTGCTGAAGAAGCTGCCGCGGACCCCGCGCATCGTGGCCATGTCCGCGCACGCGACCCTGCACATGTTCGCCGGATGGCGCAGCCGGGTCGCGGTGCTCACCGGCGAGCAGGCCGAGCGGATCCGGCCCGCGCTGCCGTACGAGAAGGAGGTGTCGCTGAGCGCGCAGGACCACGCCCTGGTGCGCGTGCTGGCCCAGGACGGGCGGGCCGGGATCGGCGAGCTGGCGGCGGCCAGCGGATGGTCGCCGACGACGGTGCGACGTCGCCTCGGCGAACTGCGTTCCGGTGACGCGCTCAGGTTCGACGTGGAGATCCCCTCGCAGGTCCTGGGCTACCATGCCGAGGCCTGGTTGTGGATGAAGGTCGAGCCGTCGGCCCTGGTCTCGGTCGGCGAAGCCATGGCCGCCCACCCCGAGGCCGACGTGGTGGCCGCCACGACCGGCCCCACCAACCTGATGGCCGGGGTGACCTGCCGTGACACGCGCGACCTCTACCGCTATCTCACCGAGCGGGTGGCGCCGCTGCACGGGGTGCGCGAGCTGGAGACCGCGCCCGTGATCCGCACGGTCAAGCGGGTGGGCACCGTGCTGTCCTGAACTCGGCTCTTCGCACGGTGGCGTCCAGCTCGGCGACGCGTAGCCCGGAGCGCCGTCGTCATGGCGGTAGCGCCTCACAACCACGTACGCAGGTCGTCGATGTCGACCAGCGGCAGCCCCCAGCGCAGAGCGGACGCCTCCAGATCGGCCGCACCGGCCATGGTGCCGTCGCGTTTCATTACCTCGCAGCACACACCCACCCCTGGCAGGCCCGCGGCCAGGCACAGCGCGACCGTCGATTCGGTATGACCGGCCCGCTCCCGCAGCAGACCGGGCCGGGCCGCGATCGGGATGACGTGGCCGGGCGAGGTGAAGTCGGCGGGCCTGGACTCGGGGCGGGCGAGCTGCCGGACGGTCGCGGCGCGCTCGGCGGCGCTGACCCCGGTGCCCGTGGCAGCGGCCAGATCGACAGGGGTGTGGAAGGCCGTGCCCTGGCGGTCTCCCGCACCCGCCAGGGCCGGGATCTCCAGCCGCTCCAGGATCTCCGGGGCGCACGGGACGCACGGGTAGCCGTACACCTCGGTCAGCAGGAACGTGAAGGCGGCCGGGCGCAGGCCCGCGCCGGCGAAGACGACGTCGCCCTCGGCCTCGCGATCGGGATCCCACACCATGACCGCGCCCCCGGCGGCGAGCTGCCGCACGGCCTTCTCCACCCCGACCCGCCCCGACAGGTGCCCGGCCCAGCCCAGCGCGGCGACCGCGCGCGCGACGTGCGCGCCCGCGGAGGCGGGGCCGGCCGCCGCCAGACGGCTCACCACGTCGGACTCGATGTTGACGCGGTCGCCCACGGACAGCCCGGCCAGGGTCGTGCCGGCGAGCGTGGAGGGGATCAGCGCCACCGAGAACCGGTCTTTGACGATCTCGGCCACGGTCAGGCTCACGCCGTCGACCGCGACGGAACCCTTGGCGGCGATCTTGCCCATGAACCGTTCCTGCGGACGGATCCACAACCGCCGCCCCAGCCCGGGATCGTCGTCGACCCGGACGACCTTGCCGACACCGTCCACGTGGCCCTGCACCAGATGCCCGTCGAGAGGGTCTCCGACGATCAGGGGTGTCTCCAGGTTCACCCGCCGTCCGGGAGCCCCCAGCTGGTCGAACGTCGTCCGGCGCCGGGTCTCGGTGCTGACCGACATGCGGACCAGGCCGTGCTCCACGTGCTCGGCGGTCATGCGGACCCCCGCCACGTTCAGCGAGCCGCCGGGCACCAGCCGTCCCGCGCACTTGGCCGCCCGTATGCTGATGTCGTTCGCGCCCACGGACTCGATCATGCCGATCTCGTGAATTCTGCCGGTGAACATGGCCGTCCCCTTCGTCTTGGCGCCGGCCGCGTCCGCCGCGGCCGGTGGCGTCAGGGACCGTCATCGGGGTCCGAGAAGGGGCGGGGTCTCACCGCATGGCTCCGGGGTCGCACCGGATCGTTCCTCCGCCGGGAGGAACCGGCGGGCTGTCACCGCCGCACCTGGAATCGCACCACCTCTACGATAACTGTCGATCCAAGGCTTCAGCGGCCTCACCGCTCAGAAATCCTCCGCCACGTCGTCAGTTCTGGTAGCCCCTCGCCACCTGCGGAAGGATTGACGACCATGACCGACGCCAGACGGCCCGACGACGACGAGGCCGCGTTCATCGCGGCGGCCCGCTCACATGACGCGGCACGGTTCGCGCTCATCACGGAGCGCTACCGGCGTGAGCTGCAGGTGCACTGCTACCGGATGCTCGCGAACTACGAGGACGCCCAGGACATGACGCAGGAGACGTTCCTGCGGGTGTGGAACAAGCGGGAGTCGTTCAAGGGCAACGCCGCGCTGCGGACCTGGTTGTACCGGATCGCGACGAACGCCTGCCTCGACTTCCTGGAGAAGCGCAACGACCGCACACCCGTGCCCGCCGAGCTGCCGACCGAGGGCTCGGAAGTGGGCTACCTGCAGCCCTACCCGGACCGGATGCTCCCGGAGGACCCGCAGGAATCGGTGGTGGCGCGGGAGACGATCGAGCTGGCGTTCATCGTCGCCGTCCAGCACCTGCCGCCCCGGCAGCGGGCGGTGTTCATCTTGCGCGACGTCCTCGGCTGGCCGGCGTCGAAGGCCGCGGACGCCCTGGAGCTGACCGTCGCATCGGTGACCAGCGCGCTGCAGCGGGCGCGCGTGACGATGCGCGAGCAGCTGCCTGGCCGCCGCCTCGACTGGCGGAGCCCTGCCACGCACGAGCTGTCGGATGACGAGCGCGGCGTGGTGAAGTCGTACATGGACGCCCATGAGCGCAACGACCTCGACGGGCTGACGGCCCTGCTGCGCGACGACCTGCGCTTCGCGATGCTGCCCGATCCGGGCACCTTGATCGTCACGGCCAAGGACGCGGTGGACGGCTGGGTCACCCATGGGCTCTTCCAGCGCGGCTACGACGACTGGCGCTGCATCGCCACGACGGTCAACCGCATGCCGGCCGCCGCGCTGTACCTCCGCGCCCCCGGCGACCCGGAATACCGGCTGTTCAACATCGCGGTCCTGCACATCGTCGACGGGAAGATCGCCGAGCTCACCGGATTCGACGCCACCGACAAACCCTGGCTGGACCTGCCCCCGACACTGTCATCAGCCAAAGACCCCATCGTCGACGAGTAGCTGAACCCCGACGCGGCACCGCGACCACGACCGCCCCGCCGGCGTTGCCGGCGGGGGCCTTACGAGCCGAGCAGGCTGCTGGTCGGCGGTCGGCCAGTGGGGGCTCATCGCCTCCCACAGCTTGCGCCCGTACAGCGCCAGGCCCGTCGCGGCCACCCGGTCGGACCACCACTGGAAAAGCTCGGCGCCCGGCGTCCAGGGTCACGTTCATGCCGAAGGTCAGTTTCCGCATCGTGCCAGCTCTCGTGAGTCGATCTCACACGTACAGACGGGCGCGGCGCGGAACCCTAATCGGTGCGCGACTCGCTCACGTACGTGGGGCAGGACGATCCGGGCCCGGTTCTGAGTCGGTGGGTGGCTGTTCGACCGGGAAGAAGATCGGGCTGAGCAGGTGCTGGGTGCGGTCCGGCGTTGGCTGGTTGGTCAGCAGGGGCAGGATCACGCGGCGGAGTTCGATGATCATCTCTTCCAGCTCACCTCGCGTGAGCCAGACGGCGTGCTGCCGGTAGCCGATGAGGTCCGCCACCGGATCGGCCCCCTCGCGGTCGAGGTAGGCGTTGAATTCTGCGACCAGGACGGCCATCGAGGTGGCGAAGGCGCGCCGGTGGTCGTCGGGGGTCATGGCGGTGAGTGCGTCGGCGTCGAGGACGGCGCGGTCGTGGCGTAGCCGGTAGCGGCGCTCCACCGCGCCGCGCACTCGCCTCTCGCCCGCTACTTCCAGGATCCCGCCGGCCGCGAGCAGGTCGACATGCCTGTACACCATGGCCTTCGAGGTGTCGGGGATCCGTGCGCACAGTTGGCCGGTGGTGAGTTCCCGCTCTCCGCGCATCGCGTGCACGATCCGCAGCCGCACCGGATGCGCCAGTAGCTCCAAAGTGTCCACGATGCAACAGTCTCATGATGTGCTACCGTTCGCAAAACCATAGACAGGATGGTGCCGGAATGACCAGGGAAACGAATCCGGCGGCGATCGCCGCGGCCGTCGTCGAGATGGCACGGAAGGGAAGCTTTGCGGAGATTGCGACATTGTTCGCCCCTCCGCTGCGGGCGGTGGTCTCCGCTGAGACACTGCAGGTCGGCTGGGAGAGTCAGCTTGCCAGGATCGGGGCGATCTCCGCGGTCGGGACGCCGATCAGCGAGCCGGCCCCCGAGAGCTGGGTGACCGCAACGGGCAAGGCGGACCTGGTCAAGGTGAGCGTCCCGGTGACGTACGAGCGCGGCGGGCTGACGGTCGTCATGTCCGTCGACGAGGACGGTTTGCTGCAGGGCTTTCAGCTCGCACCTCCGCTGACCGAGCCGTGGACGCCGCCGTCGTACGCCCGCCGCGAGAGGTTCGACGAGCATGAGGTCACCGTGGGCTCCGGCGCGCTGGCCGTACCCGGCACGTTGAGCCTGCCGCGCGGGCGCGGCCCGTGGCCCGCGGTGGTGCTGCTCAGCGGTGGCGGGCCGTTCGACCGGGACGCCACCAGCGGCCCCAACAAGCCCCTCAAGGACCTGGCCTGGGGGCTGGCCGGCCGCGGCGTGGCGGTGCTGCGCTTCGACAAGGTGACCCACACCCACGCCGCCCAGGTGGCGGCGATCCCGGACTTCACGATGAGCGATGAGTACGTCCCGCACGCCGTCGCGGCCATCCGTCTGCTCCAGCGCCACCCGGCCGTCGACGCCGCGCGGGTACATGTCGCGGGCCACAGCATGGGCGGCAAGGTGGCACCAAGGGTCGCCGCCGCCGAGCCGTCGGTGGCCGGACTGGTGCTCCTGGCCGGTGACACCCAGCCCATGCACCAGGCCGCCGTCCGCGTCGTCCGCCACCTCGCCTCGCTCGATCCCGGCGCGCAGGCCGCAGTCGAGACGATCACGCGGCAGGCCGCACGTGTCGACAGCCCGCAGCTGTCGGCCGAGACGCCCGCCGCGGAGCTGCCGTTCGGCTACTCCGGGGCCTACTGGCTCGACCTGCGCGGCTACGACCCGGTCGCGACCGCGGCCGCGCTGGACAGGCCGATGCTCATCCTCCAGGGCGGCCGCGACTACCAGGTGACCGTCGCCGACGACCTCGCGGCCTGGCAGGCAGGCCTCGCCCACCGTACGGACGTCACTGTCCGCGTCTACGACGCCGACGACCACCTGTTCTTTCCCGGCTCGGGCCCGTCGACGCCCGCGGACTACGACAAACCCCAGCACGTGGATGTCGCCGTGGTCACCGACATCGCCGACTGGCTGTCACAACGGTGACCGCGCCTGACGACCGAGATCGCTGATCAATGCCCTGGTCAGGGCCTGCACGTCTGTTATCGGGCGTCAATCGAACGTTGAACGGGTGCGCGGAGCCTCTAACCTGACGCGCACTGGACCGGCATCCGAAGCCTCGATCTTCACGACGTGCGCGCGCTCCCCGCGGATCCACCATGGAGGATCTCTTGCGCGACGACACCGTCCTGCCCAGCTACGAGCGGCTCTTCGGCGAGCTGGACTTCCGCCGAGAAGACGAGTCACGTTCGGTGAGCTCGCCGGCCGCGTACCTGGCTGACCTGCTCCGCCTCCTCGAGGACAACTTCGAGTCCCCCTCGCTCCTGCGGCGCCGCCCGGACTTGGCGGACGTCGTCCTCGACGCCGAGAACACCTACGCGGAGTCGCCGTACCTCGACATCGTGGTGGAGGTGCTGGAGCGCCTGATGGGCGCGGACCCGTACGAGTCGCTCAGGACGCTGGCCTTCCCCTTCGACAAGCCGTTCTCCCTCCAGGACGAGCGGCTGCGGCGGCTGCTGGCGCAGGCGGGGATCGCGCCCGAGGAGTTCTACCGCCTGTTCGCCGCGACGGTGGACGCCGACACCGTGGCCAGGGAAGTGCTGGGCCTGACCGCCGAGGAGGCTGCCGCCCTGACCACCCCGCTGACGAGCGAGGCCGCGCTGCGGGAGCGCTACGGCCTGGGCGGCGAGGCCCTGACGGTGCTGCGGGACGTCGGCCGCTTCCGCCGGGCGACCATGCTCACCGTGGCCGAGCTGCGCGAGCTGCTGTCCCTCGGGGACGGCGCGGTGGGCGTCGACGCGGAGGAGGACGAGCTCGTCCGGGGCGAGCAGCGAGGGGAGGTGCCGTTCGCGTGGTTCGAGGAGGTCAACCGGTTCCTGCGGCTGGCGCGCGGCACCGGGCTGGCCCTGACGGACCTGCACCGGATCCTGCGGGACTGCGCGGCCGACCGGCTGGACCGCCCGGCGCTGCGGGCCGTGGCCGCCGTCGTCCACCTGCACCGCACGCATGACCTGCCGATCGACGTCATCTGCAGCCTGGTCGCGGACATGGAGACCGGCGGCGCCGAGCCGGCCCAGGATCTGTTCAGCCGCACCTTCGACGACGGGCAGAGCACGGTGATCTGGCCGTGGCCGGGCTCCCCGCCGGACGGGCGGCAGCCGCTGCGCTGCCCGGGCGACATCCTGGCCGCCCACAACCGCGAGTACCGCCGCCGGGTGGCGGTCGCGCTCTCCCTGGCGGAGGACGACCTGGCCGGGATCGTCACGCGGTACCGCGCCAGGTACGCCGCCACGCCGCTGCAGCCGAGCCCGTTCGACCAGGCCGAGATCGGGCTGCCCGCGCTGTCGCTGCTGCACCGCGTGGCCCGGCTCGCCACGGCGCTCGGCATGCCGGTGAGCGAGCTGTTCGACGTGCTGCTGACGCTGGAGAGCGATCCCGCGCCGAACCGGTACGCCGGGTTCCGCATCCCGGTGGACACCCGGGCGGACGCGGATCCGCCCGCGCGGGACTGCTTGCGGATGCTGGAGGCCGGTGACCCCCGGGCGAGCCTGTGGCTGGTGCAGACGCTGTTCGCGGTCGGCGGGTGGCTGGCGGAGAGCGGGCTCAGCGGCCCTGACCTGCTCGGCGTGCTCGGCCCCGGTGGCCCGGAGGACGCCGCGGAGCAGGTGACCGTCATGACGGACCTGTACCGGGAGTTCGAGGCGGTGGAGTTCGGGCCCGGCCTGTTCGCCTCGGGACGGTTCGGCGAGCGCGCCGCGGAGGTCCTGCACAACATGCTGGCGAGGTACGACGAGGGTGTCGTCTCGCCCCGCGACAGCCGGGTGCTGCGGCTGGACCCCGAGGAGGTGGCCGGGGCGGCGCACGACGCGCTGAGCGACCTGTCGGTGCTGGCGCCGGAGGACTTCCTGGGGCTCGGGCTGGACGAGCGGCTGACGAGGAAGATCTTCACGGGGCTGTCGCTCACCGGGCAGCTCGGCCCCGACGGCCTGCTCGACGAGGCCCGCCTGCCGGGGCCGGGAGCGGAGTTGCGGCTGTCGCACGACCTCCGCGCGCATCGCGAGGCGGTCTTCGCGCTGCTCGGCGCGCGGACCACGCTCTACCCCTCCACCTTGGAGGCGCTGCCCGGCCTCGGCGAGAGCGAGCGGGCCGAACTGTACGACAACCTGATCTACCAGGGCTACCTGAGCCAGGACGGCGAGATCCTGCGTGCGCCGGACGAGCTCGACGGCTTCGAGGTCGACGCCGACCTCGGCGACCTGGCCCCCGCCGTGCTGGACCGCCTGCGCGAACGGGTGAGCCGGTTCCGCGGCGAGCCGCTCGCCCTGGACCCCGAGATCTTCGCCGGCCTCCCGCTGGACGCGCCGCGCCGCGCCGCCCTGCTGGACAACCTGCGCTTCACCGGCTGCCTCGACCGCGACGGCCGCTACGCCGATAAGGCGGCACTGACGACGCTGACCCCCGACGCCTTCGGCCTGGCGCCGGAGTTCCGCCCCTACCGGCACGGCGTGCTGGCCGCGATGCGGCGCCAGGTCGAGGAGTTCCGGACGGAGCTGTACACCTTCCTGCCCGAGGACTTCCAGGACATCGCCGACGACGCGGTCGCGCGGCGGGTGCTCGACGAGCTGGGGACCACCCGCTCCGAGGCCGCCGACGCCGGCCTGCTCGGCCCCTGGTTCACCGACGACGAGCGCGCCGTCGTGGCCGGCCGGCTGACCGCTGTGGAGATGGAGGCGCTGCCGTACCGGCTGGATGTGGCCACGCTGGGCGAGCTGGGCTTCCGGGACGGCGAGATCATGCAGCTCGCCGGGCAGCTCGTCGCGGCCGGGCACCTCGATGCGCGGCTGACCGTGCCCGTGGACCGGCTGGCGTTTTTCGCCAACCCGGCCAACGCGCTCGGCTTCGCCCTGCCCGGGCTGGCCGACTACAGCGCCGACCTCTTCTACCTGCTGCACGCGGCGGCGGTGCGGATGTCGGAGGGCGTCGAGGAAGTCGCCGCCGCGCTGGCCGCCCTGGCGGAGCAGCAGTCCCGGACGCTGTACGCGGTCCTCCAGGACGCCTTCGGCGTGCCCGCCGAGACGGCCGAGGCGATCTGCACCGCGATCACCGGCGGCCCGGCCGAGACGATGGACGTCCTGCTGGCGCCGGTGCTCGCGGCCGGCGACGCCGCCGAGCACGACCGGCCCGTCGAGGTGCCCGCCGACCCGCGCTTCCGCCACGCCTACCGGCGGATCCGCCGCTTCGCCCGGCTGGCCGCCAAGCTCGGCCTGGACGCCACCGAGGTCGGCGTGGCCTTCCACGACCAGGACCTGACCGGCAGGTTCGCCGAGCCGCTGGCGCTGCCGCCCGGCGTGGACCGTTTCGACGCCCTGCTGTCCGGCTCCGACGGCAAGCTGTACCTGTTCCGCGGGGAGCACTACTGGGTCTACTCGGCCCTGACGTACGCGCTCGCGGACCCCGCAGCCAAGCCGCTGACGGACCTGTCGCCCCGGCTGGCCGGGCTGAGGGTGGACGCCGCCTTCACCGACGCGCGCGGCGCGGAATGGATCGTCGGCCACGACGCCGGCGGCCGCTCGCGGGCCTTCGTCAAGGAGCCCGGCAGCCTCCGCTGGGCGGCCAGGGAGCAGGTCTGGGGCAAGGTCAGGAACAACTTCGCCGACCCGGCGAGGATCGACGGCGCGTTCGTGGACGACGCGGGCCGCACGTACCTGTTCTGCGGCGACCAGTACGTCCGCTACTCCGGCGCCGGCTACGACGTCGTGGACGAGGGCTACCCGCGCCGGATCGGCGAGTGGTGGGAGGGCGAGGCCGGTGTCCCGCTGCCGCCGGCCTTCCGCAGGACGATCGACGCGGGCTTCCAGGACCGCGACGGGCGCACCCATCTGTTCTCCGGCGACCGTTTCGTGACCGTCGGCGACCCCGCCGGCGACCGGCCGATCGCCGGCACCTGGGGCGTGGTGCGCAACTCCGTGGCGGGCGCCGAGCGGCTCGACGCCGCCTACGCCGACGGGGCGGGCGTCTACCTCTTCCGCGGCGACCAGGTCGTCGCCTACACCGACAACGTCGAGACGGACGGCGTCCACGTCGCCGACGGCTACCCGAGGCGCGTCGCGACGCACTTCCCGGGCGTCCCGGCGGAGTTCGAGGGCTCGCTGGAGGCCGCGTTCGCCGGCCGTCCCGGCGAGATCCACCTGTTCAAGGACGGCAGGACCGTCACGCTCGGCCCGCAGGGGCCGGGGCCCGTGGTGCCCACGGCCGAGCGCTGGGGGCTGCTGGGCGACGTGCTCGGCGGCCGCGTGGACGCCGCGTTCACCGGCATGGACGGCCGGACGTACCTGTTCAGCGGCGAGCGCTACCTGCGGTACTCGAGCGCGGACTACTCCGTGGCCGACGCCGGGTACCCGCGCGCGATCGACGGCGACTGGGGCGGGCTGCGGCGCGTCGACGCCGCGTTCGTCCTGGACGGCGAGACGCACCTGTTCGGCGCCGCCGGGCGGCTGTTCGAGGTGCCGATCGTGCACGCGGCCGACCTGGACGCCGGCCGGCTGGGGCCCGAGCTGCGCCGCCGTTTCCTGGAGCACGGCGTCTCCTTCGGCGCCGGCGTCCGGGTGGAGGCCCGCGACCAGCGCTGGCACGTCACGGCCGAGCAGGACGTCCGCCTCGTCCTCACCCCCAGGCGGGAGCCGGACCGCATCGTCGTGGAGGTCGCCGCGGACGCCCCGGCCACCTTCCACGTCAGGTACGCGACCAGGGACTACACCACGCCCGACGCCGGCCATCCGCGCCCGCTGGCGGGCAACTGGTGGAACCTGCCGGTGGAGGCCGGCTTCACCACCGTCGACGCCATGTTCACCGGCGCCGACGGGCGCACCTACCTGTTCCGCGGCGGCTCCTTCATCGTCTTCGACGCCCGGCACCGCTGGTGGTCGGAGCCCAGGACGCTGGCCGGGCACTGGGACAGCCTGCCCTTCAAGCAGGTCGACGCCGCCTTCGTCGGCCTGGACGGGCGGACGTACCTGTTCTCCGGCGCCGAGTACGCGCGCTACTCGACCGCCGACTACACCCGCCTGGACGACCGGTACCCGGCCCCCGTCGGCTCCCTGTGGGGCAAGGTGGCCAACTCCATCGCCCGTACCGGGCGGGTGGACGCGGCGCTGGTGGCCGGCTTCACCGAGAAGGTGGACGGCACGGAGGTCGTCCGGACGCACACGTACCTGTTCTCCGGCGACCAGTACGTCCGCTACGAGAACCACGACTACACCCGCGTCCAGGACGGCTACCCGCGCCCGCTGTCGGAGCTGGCCGGGGAGCCGCGGCTGCGCAACCTGCCCGTCACCCTCGACGGCGTGGACGCCGCCTACGCCGACCGGCGCACCGTCTACCTGTTCCGGGGCACGAGCTGCCACGCCGTGTCCGACACCCTGTACCGGCGCTACGACGACCTCGGCCTGCCGCCGATCAGCTGCGCGTTCACCGAGGACGGGGCGGTGCTGGCGCAGACCCCGGGCGGATGGGCGCGGCTGAGCGCGCTGGAGGGCCCGCGGGTGAGCACGACCGCCGCCGTGCCGCGGGTGCTGCGGGGCGTGCCGGCCGAGTTCCGCGACGGGCTGGACGCCGTGCTGCGGGGCGCGGACGACAACACCTACCTCTTCAAGGGCGACCGCTGCTTCAACGTCCGGCTGAACCGCGCCTACCCGCTGCTGGAGGAGTGGGGCCGGCCGCGCGACAACGTCTACCACCACAACGCCGTGGACGCCGCGCTCGTGGGCGTGGACGGCCGGACGTACCTGTTCAGCGGCGACCAGTTCGTCACCTACGGCGGCGTCTCCTACGCCGAGGCCGACGGGGAGCCGCGCCGGATCGCCGAGCACTGGGGCGGGCTGGCGAGCGTGGCGCTGGCCTACGTCAGGGAGGGCAGGACGTACGTGTTCGAGCACGCCGGGGCGGACGGCTCGATCCGCTACCTGGTGTACTCGGGCACCGACTACCTCAGCCCCGATCCCGGCTACCCGCGCAGCACCGACGCCGGGTTCTGGGGCGTGCCGGAGGAGTACCGGGCCGAGGGGTTCGGGATGCCGGACGCCGTGCTGTTCGAGGGCGGCAGCATGCTGCTGCTGCGGGGCGAGCTGTGCCTGCCGCGCGACGAGGTGACCGGCCGCTGGTCCTATCCGCGGCCCATCGAGCGGGTGTGGCCCGGCTTCGAGGACGGCCTGGAGGCGGGCGACGCGCTCCGGACGGCCTTCACCGGCCGGGACGGCGGCACGTACTTCTTCTTCACCGAGGAGTACGCGGTCTGCCGCGACGGGGCCTTCTCGGCGCGGGCCCCGGTCGGCGAGGGCTGGGGGCGGTCCAGGACCGGCTTCTCCGGGCTGAGCGCGCGCGGCCGGGTGGACGCCGCCTTCGTGCACCGGGGCAAGACGACGTACCTGTTCTCCGGTGACCGTTACGTCCGCTACACGGGCACCGAGTACCGCTACGCCGACGATGGCTATCCCCGGCCGATCGCCGGGAACCTGCGCCGGGAGGAGCCCTTCGCCAACCTGGCGGAGTCGTTCGAGGACGCGCTGGCCGACCGGGTCGCGGCCGGCTCCGCCCGGCTGATCGACGCGGTCGTGGCCACCGACCGCACGGTGCATCTGCTGGTCGGCGGGGAGGTGCACGCCGTCTCCCAGGAGGCGGCGGCCACGTACGACCTGGGCCTCGTGGGCCGGGTGCGCAACGCCGTCGCCGAGCGCGGCAGGGTGGACGCGGCGCTGGTGGACGGCACGACGGCCTACCTGTTCTCGGGCGACCAGTACGTGCGCTACTCCGGCCGCGACCACCTGTACGTCGACGAGGGCTACCCGCGCACGATCGCCGGCTCGCTGGCCGACGACCTCGGGCTGCGGCAGCCGCTTCCCCCGGAGTTCCACGACGGCATCGACGCGGCCTTCCGCGGGCGGGACGGCGTCCACCTGTTCCGGGGCAGGAGTCACCACCACGCCGGCCGGACCCTGCCGGTCGCCGGGTCCTGGGGGCGGGTGGACAACACGTTCGAGGACGGCCGCGCGCTCGACGCCGCCTTCGCCGCGCCGACCGGCGAGCTGTACGCCTTCAAGGGCGGCCAGTACGTCCGCTACCGGCCGGGCGAGCTGGAATACGCCGAGGAGGGATATCCCCGTACGATCAAGGACGACTGGGGTGACCTGCCGGCGGACTTCGAACCGGGCATCGACGGCGCGTTCGTCTTCGAGGGCCGGACGTACCTGCTCAAAGGCGACCGGTACGTGCGCTACTCCGGCCGCTACGACACCGTGGACCGCACCTTCCCGCAGCCGCTGCGCGACCGGTGGGCCGAGGCCGCCGACTACCGGCTCGACGACGTGCACCTGATCTCCCGCTTCGCCGCGCTGGCCCGCGCCCACCGGCCGGGCGCCGGCGGTCTGGCGGCGTTCCTGGCCGCCGGGCCGGGCGTCGTCGAGGACCCCTACCGGCACCTGTCGGACCTGTTCGGCTGGGACGCCGAGGAGGTCAGGTGGGTCAGGCGCACCGGCGTCCTGGCGCCCCCGGGGGAGGCCGGCGACCGGTTCGAGATCGAGCTGATCCTGCGGCTCGTGGAGCTGTTCGCGGCGGCCGGGAAGCTCGGCGCCGGACCGTCGGCCCTGCACCGGCAGGTGTGGTCGCGTGTGCACGGCCCCGCCGCGGGCGCCGCCCGCGCCGCCGAGCTGGCCAGGGCCGCCGACGTGCTGCACGACCTGGTCGTCGGCCGGCACGATCCGCAGGACCGGCCCGGCGTGGCCCGGCGGTTGCACGACGAGCTCAATGTGCGGAAGCGCGACGCCCTCGTCACGGCGGTGCTCAGCCGGCCCGCCGCCGACGGCGAGCCGGACCTGCGCACCTCCCGAGACCTGTTCGGCCACCTGCTGGTGGACGTGGACATGGGCGCCCAGGGCAGCACCTCCCGGGTCCGCGAGGCCATCGCCGCCACCCAGCTCTACCTGCACCGCTACTTCCTCGACCTGGAACCGGCGGCGCCGCGCCGGGCCGAGCCGGCCGGGGAGCTCCGGCGGCGGTTGAAGGGCCGGTGGGGCTGGATGCGGACGTACCGGGTGTGGGAGGCCAACCGCAAGGTGTTCCTGTACCCGGAGAACTACCTGCGGCCCGAGCTGCGCGACACCAAGACGCCCGCGTTCGCGGAGCTGGAGGACGACCTGCTGCAGGGCGAGATCACCCCCGAGGCGGCGCAGCGCGCCTACAAGCGTTACCTGGACGAGTACACCGAGGTCTCGCGGCTGGCCATCGCGGGTGGCTACGTATACCCGCCCGCAGGGGCCGACACCGGCGCCAGGAACCTGGTGCTGTTCGGCCGGACCAGGACGACGCCGCGCCGGTTCTACTTCCGGCGGGCCGAGTTCGGCGCGGGGGAGCGGCTGTCGGGCTCCTGGGGACCGTGGCTGAAGGTGCAGGTGCAGATCGACGCGGACAAGGTGTATCCGATCCACGCCTTCGGCCGGGTGTTCGTCTTCTGGGTGGTGGCCGAGGCGGTCCCTGAGTCGGAGTCGGAGATCCGCCGCAAGGCCAGGATCTGCTACTCGTTCCAGAACCTCAACCAGGAGTGGACGGCCGCCCAGGTGCTCGGGACGGGCGAGCTCGGGGACGGCGGGGCCGAGGCCGTCGTGCTGTCGGTCAGGTCCGCGCCGCGGCCCGGCGGGCCCGCCGACGCTGAGGACGGCGGCGAGGACGACGTCATCGTGGTGTCGTACGCGCTGCCCGCGGCCGACCCGGCCGCCCCGCCGGTGACCACCGCCTTCGCGCTCACCCCCGAGCTGTACGCCCTCCCCGTGACCGGGGAGCCGCCGCGGGCCGCCGGGCTCGACGGCGTGGCCGGCACGCTGGCCGCCGACGAGGCCGCCACGGTGGAGGCGAGCGGCGTGGTGCACGTCAACCGGCCCGGCGGCTCGCCCGACGGGCAGTGGCTCAGCATCGACCACAAGGGCGGCAGCTTCCTGTCCCGCCCGCTCATCCCCGCGCCCGACCCGGACGCCGGGCCGGTGCCGCTGGACACCGAGGAGGCGGTGCAGATTCCCGCGTGGCCGCGGATCGACGCGGCCTTCGAGCTGCCCAGCACCGGCACCCGGTACTTCTTCGACAACGAGGGCGGGCGCTGGGCCGCCATGCAGCGCAGCATGAGCAGGACGGCCGTCCCCGCGCAGCGGCCCATCCAGCGGTGGGGCCGGCCACGGAACAACCTGACCCAGCGCGGCCTCGTCACCGGGGTGCTGCGGCGCGCGGGACACACCTTCGTCCTGTCCGGCGACCAGTACTTCCGCTTCTCGGGCGAGCCGTTCGGCCCGGTGGACCCCGGCTACCCCAAGGCGATCCTCGGCAACCAGGACGACCTGCCGCAATGGAAGTACGTGGACGCCGCGTTCGCCACCCCGGGCGGCGTGGAGTACTTCTTCTCCGCCGAGCGGAACAGGTTCGTCCGGTCGGGGGCGCTGACGGCCGAGCGCACGCTGCGCGACGGCTGGGCGCTGCCGCGCAGGTCCGGCGGCGACGACTACACCGTGGCCGACCTGCGCGCGGCCTACGTCCGGGGCGGCGACACCTACCTGGTCTTCCGCAATCAATTCCTGCGCTACACCGGCGACCGCTACGACACCCTCGGCGAGGGCAACCCGTTCGACCACGAGGGGGAGACGCGCGACGTACGGGCGGCCCTGGACGTCGGGGAGGACACCTACCTCTTCACCGGCACCGTCCACGTGCGCGTCTCGCCGCAGGGCCGGCAGGAGTCCGGCCTGCTCACGGACCTCGGCACCCACTGGCGCACGATCGACGCGGCCTTCCTGCGCGAGGCCGACGACACGGTGTACCTGTACCTCACCAGCGGCAAGGAGTTCGTCCGCTACACCGTCGGCCGCAGCCGGTCGGTGCCGGAGGTGGTCGACGAGGGCTATCCCAAGCCGATGGAGCGGCCCGTCAAGGCCGTGTTCCAGCGCGGTGGCCGGCAGTACGTGTTCGCCGAGGGCCTGTACACCGTCCTCGACGCCGGCCAGGAGCTGGACGCGGCGACGGGCTACACGCCGACCGCCGGGAACTGGGGCGAGCTGCCCGGTGACTTCACCGGCATGCTCGACACCGGATCCGACCTGTACGTGTTCCGGCCCGGCGCCTTCTACCGGCACCCCCATGACGCCGAGTCGCCCCGGCCCTACACGTACGAGTCGCTTCAGCACGAGATCGTCCGGCTGACCACGAGCACCGCGTACAAGCTGAACCAGCGGCTGCTGACCGGCGGGGTGGCGGCGCTGCTCGACCCGGCCACGCAGGAGACCGACGAGCTGCCCGCCTTCGCCACCGACCGGTCCGACGCCACGACCGTGCGGGTGAACGCGGAGAAGGTGGAGCGCATGCCCACCAGCTCCTACCTGGACTTCCAGAGCGCCAACAGCGTCTACTACTGGGAGATCTTCTGCCACGCGCCGCTGCTCATCGCCCAGGCGCTGAACAACGCCCAGCGCTTCGACGACGCGCGGCAGTGGTACGAGCACGTCTTCGACCCGGGCGACCCGGTGTCGTACTGGCGGTTCCTGCCGTTCCTGGCGGTCGACACGGCGGCGCTGGCCGAGGCGTGCGCGGCGCACGTGGCCGAGCTGGCCGCCCTGGAGATCGACACCGGGGGCCTGACCGCGCCGCTCGGCCCGATCCTGACGCGGCTGACCGGCCTGGCGCCGGCCTTCCGCGCCCGGCGGCTGATCGGCGACGACATCGCCTACCTCAAGGGCCTGGCCGGTTCGGAGCCGGTCGGGCAGATCGGGGCCGCACTGGACGCGATCACCTCCGCCGCGGCCCGGCCGGCGGTCGACGGCCTGCGCGAGCGGCTGCTCATGATCGAGGGGCTCGGGCGGCAGTACGACCTTTCCGGCGACTCCGACGGGCTGCTGCGCGCCTACCTGGACGATCCGTTCGACCCGCACGCCATCGCCCGGCTCCGGCCGGTCGCCTACCGGCGCGCGGTGGTGATGGCGTACGTCGACAACCTGCTGGACTGGGGCGACCTGCTGTTCCGCCAGTACACGGCGGAGAGCGTGGACGAGGCGCGGATGTTGTACATCCTCGCCCACGACCTGCTCGGCGAGCGCGCCGAGAGCCTCGGCATCCTGCCGAGGCCGGCCGGGCACAGTTACGCCGGGCTGGTCTGGCCGGGCGAGGGCGGGGACACGGGCGAGCAGGTACGCGAGATCACCGTCGACGGCGCGCTGCTGACTGGCGCCGGGGTCGTGCACGAGGGCGTGACCGTGCCCTACTTCCACATCCCGGTCAACGAGCTGTTCGCCGGCTACTGGGACCGGGTGGCCGACCGGCTGCGGAAGATCAGGCAGTCCCTGGACATCATGGGCGTCAGCCGGCCGGTGCCGCTGTTCGAGCCGCCGATCGACCCGGCGCTGCTGGTCCAAGGGGTCGCCGCCGGTCTGGAGCCGGGCAGGGTGGCCGCCGAGCGGCCGCTGCCGGTGCCCCATCACCGCTTCGCCGCCGTCCACCGCCGGGCCCAGGAGCTGGCCGAGAAGGTGCGCTCGTTCGGCGCCGCGCTGCTCGACACGCTCGACCGGCGCGACGCCGAGGAGCTCGCCCTGCTGCACGCCACGCACGAGGAGGCCGTCCTCGGCATGACGCGGGCCGTCAGGGAGGCGCAGGTCCGCATCGCCGCCCAGCACCTCAAGGAGGCCGAGGCCGGCCGCGACGCGGTCAACGACCGGATCGACCACTTCCAGCAGCTGATCGCCGACGGGCTCTCACCGTTGCAGGAAGCCCAGATCTCCATGATGTCCCTGGCCTCGGCCACGCACCTGACGGGCGGCGGCCTCAAGGTCGGCGCCGCTATCGCGTACGGCGCGCCCGGGGTGCTGCTCGGCCCGTTCATCACCGGCGTCAAGTACGGCGGCGACCAGGTCGGCGACGCCCTGGACCAGACCGCGGGGGCCGCCGAGGCACTCGGCGAGGGCCTGAGCGTGCTCGGCGAGCTGCTGGGCGTACGCGCCGAGCACGAGCGCGCGCAGGAGGACTGGCAACTGCAGCTCAGGACGGCCCAGAACGACCTGGTCCAGGCCGGGCACCAGCTGGCCGCCGCGGCCGACGAGCTGGCCGTGGCGCAGCGGGAGCTGGAGATCCTCGACAAGGAGAGCGCGCACCAGGAGGCGGTCACCCGGTTCATGAAGGAGAAGTTCGGCGGGGCCGAGCTCTACCGGTGGCTGGCCGGGCGGCTGGCGGGGCTGTACTACCAGGCTTACGACCTGGCGTACGAGACGGCCCGGTCGGCCGAGCGGGCCTTCCAGTTCGAACGCGGCGTGCCCGAGGGCGAGGTCGCCTACATCCGGCCGGTGTACTGGGAGAGCCGGCGCAACGGGCTGCTCGCGGGAGAGAGCCTGGGGCTGGACCTCGACCGGCTGGGCAAGGCGTACCAGGACGGCGACGAGCGCGGGCTGGAGATCACCAAGCGGGTGTCGCTGCGCGAGCTCGACCCGGTCGCGCTGCTCGCGCTCAAGAGCGCCAGGACGTGCGAGTTCGCCCTGACCGAGACGCTGTTCGACCATGACTTCCCCGGCCACTACCGGCGGCAGATCAAGACGGTCAGTGTCGCCTTCGAGGGCCCGGACGGCCGGCTGCCGCTCAACGCGACGCTGCGGCAGACGGGGCACCGGACCGTGCTGGCCGCCGACGCCAAGGCCGTCAAGCACCTGCTCGACCCCAAGGGCCCGGCCCCGGCCTCGCTCCGCCACGACTGGCGGCCGAGCCAGCGCATCGCCCTGTCCCACGTCGAGCAGGGCCAGGACGGCAACGGCCTGTTCGAGCTGCGCTACGACGACGAGCGTTATCTGCCGTTCGAGGGGACCGGCGCGGTCTCCACCTGGCGGCTGGAGCTCACCGGCCGGCGGCGGTCGGAGCACGCGGACGAGCTGCAGGACGTGGTGATCACCGTCAGGTACACGGCACGGGAGGGGGACGAGGTCTTCGCCAACACGGTCAAGGGCCTGCTCAAGCCCTACCCGGCGGCCCGATACTTCGACGTCGCCGCCGAGTTCCCCGAGCAGTGGGCGGCGTTCGCCGGCAACGGGGACAGCCGGCTCGTGCTGCCCTTCACGCCGGACATGTTCCCGGACATGGCCGGGCCCCAGATCAGCGGCGTGACGGCGGCGTACGCACTGGACGGGCGCGGCACGGCACGGGCGACGATCGGCGGGGACGGCCGCCTCGTGCTGAACGACGGCGTGTACCTGGCGACGCCCGGTCTCAGCGCCGACGGCGACTGGACGCTCGTCGTGGACGGAGACAAGGCCGCGCTGAAGAACATCGGCCTGGTGCTGACCTACAAAGCCGGGGTCCGCTGACCGGCACCTCCCCGAGAACAGGAGATCGCGTCGATGGCACGGACCAAGGTCACCTCGAAGGCGAACAACCGCAAGAAGACGGAGAAGCAGCAGGAGAAGAAGCAGGAAACCCCTCCGCAGGACGCAGGGTCCGGCCAGAGCACGGACGGCGCCGGTCCGGGGCGAGAGCCCGGTGAACCGGGCGCGCCGTCCACCTCGCCGGAGAACATGGAGATCATCCCGTTGGTCAGGACGATGGATGATCAGGCGCGGCCCGTCGCCGAGGGGCCGTTCGTCCGCGACGGAGCGTTCCTGCACAGCCTGCCGGTCGATGTGCGGCGGGCGATCCTGCAGTTCCTGTCGTTCGACGAGTTCACGAGCCTGTTCGCCCTGAACAAGGCGACCCCCCAGTGGCTCAACTGGATGGTGAAGACGACCACTGGCGCCAACAGGCAGGGGGTCGTCGACTTCGGCGCGCTGGCATACTTCTGGATCAGGACCAGCAAGCGCATCGTCCCGGGCGCGTCGCCGTTCGAGGTCCTCTCCGCGGCGATCGAGATCGCCCCGAGCAGATTGAACCCCACGGTCTGGAAAGTGCTGGGCTCGGTCCTGCAGAGCGGGTACGACGAGATGCCCGACATCCTCGCCGACCTCGCCCTGGCCCGCGGGGAGTACGGGGATCCCGACCTCGTACGGGAGATCTACTACAGCCTTCCTGACGACGCCTCCCGCAGGGAAGTGATCACCCGCTACGCCGAGTTCGGCGGGAACCTGAACCCGCTGCGGCTGATCGAGTACAGCGGCCAGCAGGACGTCCTGCTGCCGGACGAGGCCTCGGACCTGACGCCGACCGATGAAGCCGAGATCAAGCGGCTGGTCAAGAAGAACCTCGACGCCAAGCAGAAGGGTTTCCGCGCCCAGGTGGGCTCCCAGCCGGGCGCGACGAAGGACTACCGCGCCGCGGAGCTCAAGAAGACGAGCAAGGAGCAGCGGGCCAGAGACAGACTGGCCTGGGTGCTCACGTTTCTCAAGGACGCCCGGGAGTGCGTGGCCGTCGCCGAGTCCGAGGGGATCCTGGCGGCGTGGGCCAACCATCCGGACCCCGAGATGCAACAACACCTGGCCACGCTGCTCCAGGCCGCCCGGCTCGCGACCGGCAAGGCGGCGGGCGACGTCGCCGCCGTCTTCGACCTGCTGTGGCAGCCGCTGAGCGGGTCCAAGCTCGACAAGCGGAAGTCGCTTCCCACCGACCGCGACTACAACGTCGCCAAGCGGCGCCTCGTCAAGACCATCCAGTACCTCGGCGAGCTTCAGGAGCAATGGGAGGCGGTGCGCGCGACCGCCTACACGGCGAGGTACCACGGCAGGAAAGAACCCAAGGTGCATGCCGAGGCCAAGGGGGCCTCGACCCTCACGGACGCCCGGGCCAGGCTGCTCAAGGACATGGAGAGCATCCAGGCCACGCTGGCGGAGGAGGGGGAGGAGGTGACCGAGGTGGCCCAAGGCATCCTCGTCCAGCTGGAGGCCGTCTCCATCGCCCTCGGCATCTCCAAGCTGTGCTGCTTCAAATGCTGGCACCTGATGGACGCGGCGGGGGCGGAGGACGTGGAACTGAACGTCACGGGCACCCACAACACCGTCTACAAGTGGGACATGCCGACCTCCCTCGCCGTCTCCCCCAAGGTGCTCAAAGCGTTCCTGGACATCGACGACACTGACGAGCTCGCCGCGTACATCGACGACGAGAAGAAGCGGGCGGCGGTGGTCAAGGCGATCAACACCTTCTCGAAGGACACCGGATCGATCGCGCGGGGCTACTACTCCAGCGAGGAGGAGCCCGAGGACATGTACGCGACCTACCCGGACATGGCGCCGAAGCCGCTGTCACCCGACCCGGTCAAGCCCAAGCGGAGTGCCGCCGGCACGCAGAAGAAGAAGACCACGACGTCGACGCCCGCGGCGGATCTCGACTACATCTTCGGGGACCTGGACTCCTCCCAGGATTCGAGCGGCGACGAGTTCAAGGAGACCTCCCGCAAACGACGGCACGAGAGCGACGAGGAGGGCGGCCCTCCCAGCAAGGTGCACATCACATTTCCCCGGCGCAACCCCAGACGCAAGAGCACGTCGAAACGCGGCAACAAATGACAACGCCGGGACTGGTCCCGGTCCGTACGGCGTGCCGTCGCGAGAACGCGACCGCACCCGCGACGTTGCCGGGCCCGCCTGGAAGCGAGAGTCTGGAATCGCGTCCCAGCCCGTACCGAGGACGATGTGACCCGGCCGTGGTGCGTGCGCACCACGGCCCCGATGACCGCGGAGATGACGTGAACCTCGATCCCATTCCCCCGGACCAGCTGACGTTCCGCCTGCCGCCCGCGTTCGACGACGTCGAGGCCGAGCGGCGGCACCGCCAGGAGCGGCTGGTCGCCGCGCTACGGCTGTTCGGCAGGTTCGGCTTCGAGGAGGGCGTGGCCGGGCACATCACGGCCCGCGACCCTGAGCACCCCGACCACTTCTGGGTCAACCCGTTCGGCATGAGCTTCAAGCACATCAAGGTCAGCGACCTGATCCTGGTCAACCACGAGGGTCAGGTCGTCCACGGCAGGTACCACGTCAACCAGGCCGCCTTCGCCATCCACTCGATGATCCACCAGGCGCGCCCCGACGCGGTCGCCGCCGCCCACTCCCACTCCGTGTACGGCAAGGCGCTGTCCTCCCTCGGCACCCCGCTGGAGCCACTGACCCAGGACGCCTGCGCCTTCTACGAGGACCACGGCCTGTTCGACGACTACACGGGTGTGGTGCTGGAGACCGAGGAAGGGCGCCGTATCGCCGCCGCGCTGGGCTCCCACAAGGCCGTCATCCTGCGTAACCACGGCCTGCTCACCGTGGGCGACTCCGTCGACGCCGCCGCCTGGTGGTTCATCACGATGGAGCGCTCCTGCCAGGCCCAGCTGCTGGCCAAGGCGGCAGGCCCGACCGTGTCCATCGATCACGACCAGGCCAAGCTCACCCACGGCCAGATCGGCAACGACCTGGTCGGCTGGGTCAACTTCCAGCCGCTGTACGACCAGATCGTCCGCTCCGACACCGACATGTTCGACTGACATCCGCCCCTGGCGGCCGTCGAACGGCGGGCCGATGCGCCGGCGGCGCTGCGGGCGGGCCGAGCCGGTGGACGGCCCGTCCGTCGCCGCGGTCCGCGAACTCGCACTCGCGCGGGGGGTCGCCGCAGGCGTGGGCTTCCTGGAGGCCGGCGACGAGGGCCGGCAGCGGCGATGCCTACACCGTCTTCGACACGCCCCGGGGCGACCTCACCGACGACGAGTGGTCCTTGGCCGAGCTCGAAGCCCGCGATCTGGACGCGACCCGCCGGCGCCCTTAGATGTGGCGAAAAGTCCGCCGGTAGGCGCCGGGTGTGGTGCCGAGATGTGCCCGGAACCGGCGGCGCAGGTTGGCCGCCGAGGCGAGTCCGACCCGGGTGGCGATGGCTTCCACCGGAAGGTCGGTCTGTTCCAGCAGTATCCGTGCCGCATCGAGGCGCCGGCCGAGCAGCCACTGTCCCGGGCTGGTGCCGAGCTGTTCGGTGAACCGCCGGGCGAGGGTTCGGCTGGACAGGCCGGCGCGCTCGGCGAGGTGGTCGAGGGTCAGCCTGGCGTCGAGGTGGGAGGTGGCCCACTCCAGCAGTGGCGCCAGCGACTCGTCCGTCCTGGCCGGTGCGGGCTGTGCGGCGTACTGGAGCTGGCTTCCCTCGCGGTGCGGCGGCAGGACCATGCGCCGGGCGATCTGCGCGGCGTACGCCGCGCCGTGGTCGCAGCGCACCAGATGCAGGCACAGATCGATGCCCGCGCCGGTCCCGGCACTGGTTGCCACGTCGCCGTGGTCCACGAAGAGCACGTCCGGATCCACGTGCACCTCGGGGAAGGCGGCGGCGAGCCGGGCGGCGCTGCGCCAGTGGGTGGTGGCGCGGCGGCCGTCGAGCAGCCCGGCCTGAGCCAGGACGAACGCCCCCGTGCAGATCGCGACGATCCTCGCCCCGCGCCGGTGGGCGCCGCGCAGGGCCTCGATGACGTCCGGCGACACAGGCGCGTCGGGAGGCTGGCGGCCGGGGACGACCACGGTGTCCGCCTCCGCCAGCGCGGACAGCCCCGCCTCGACGAGCATCGCATAGCCGGCGCCGGTCGGCAGAAGTCCAGGGTGCTCGGCGCAGACCCGGAAGCTGTAGCGGGGCGGCGCGTCGGGCGGGGCGGTCCCGAAGACCTCGGAGGCGCAGGCCAGCTCGAAGGGCGACTGCGGCGGGGTGAGCAGGGCCACCACGCGATGAAGCGACATGGCAAGAATGTAGCCAAGGGTGTCATTCCAGACTCTCGGCCGGGAGGCCGGCCTCGGCCACAGTGGGGGCCATGAACGAAATCATCGAATCGACGGTGCTGCGGACCGAGATCCAGGTCGACGGCGAGCCGGCCAGCTACTTGACCGTGGAGCAGGACGGCCCGGCCGTGCTCCTGCTCCACGGGACCTACTGGAGCCGGGTCTGGCTTCCGGTGATGGACCGTCTGGGCGCGGCGGGGCTACGGCCCATCGCGGTCGACCTTCCCGGACTTGGGCGCTCGGGAGGTGAACTCACCCTGGAAACGGGCACGGTCCCGGCCCTCGCGGCCTGGGTGGCGCGCTTCGCCGCCGCGCTGAAGCTCTCCGGGCCGATCGCCGTTGCGGGTCATGACATCGGCGGTGCCGTCGCTCAGCACCTCCTGGTCCAGGATCGGCTTGAGGTGCCGCGGCTGGCATTGGTCAACTCGGTGACCTACGACTCCTGGCCGGTCTCCAGCGTGGCCCGGTTCCGGGACCCGGTGGTCGTCGCTGCGATCACCGCCGACGAGATTCTCGCCGCCCGTCGGAAAGCCGTGACAGAGGCGCTGGCCGGTGCCGCCACGGAGCAGCGGATCAGGGACTATCTGACCCCGTGGACCGATGCCCGGGTCCGCCGCTCCTGGATGGCCATGGTGGGCGCGGCCGACAACCGCTACACCCGGGACATCGTCCCCGCCCTGCGGCAGAACGCCACGCCCAAGCTGCTGATCTGGGGCGAGGACGACGGCTTTCAGAAGGTGGAGTACGCCGAGCGGTTCGCCTCGGAGATCCCGCACACCACACTCGTACGGGTCCCGGACGCAGGACACATCCCCACGGAGAACGCGCCCGGCCAGGTCGCACGCGCACTCGTTGACTTCTTCACGGCATAGAGCCTGAGCGGGCGGTGGACGAACTGCGGGTCAGGCCTGATCCTGGAGCCGGACGACGGCCTTGCCGATCGTGGGCGCTCCGCTGTGCAGCAGACCCAGCAGGGCTTCGGGCACCCGCTCGATGCCGTCCAGCACCGTCTGCCGGTGGACGATCTCGCCCGAGCGCACCCAGGCACCCACCTCGGCGCGGAAGGCGGGCATCTGGTCCTGGTGATCGGTGACCAGGAACCCGCGCGCGGTCGCCCGCTTGGTGACCAGTTCGTACAGGTTCCGCACGCCGTGCGGCTCCCGGCCGTCGTACTGGCTGGCCATTCCGCACAGGGCCAGCCGGGCGCCGACCCGGAGGTGGCCGATCGCGGCCTCCAGCTGGGCGCCGCCGACGTTGTCGAACACCACGTCGATGCCGTCCGGCGCGGCCTGTGCGAGGTGCTCACCGGCCGCGCCGTCGTGATGGTCGAAGGCGGCGTCGAAACCGAGGTCGTCCACCAGATGGCGTACCTTGGCGGACGATCCCGCGCTGCCGATCACCCGTTTGGCGCCCCGCAGCCTGGCGAGCTGGCCGGCGATGCTCCCGACCGCGCCGGCCGCTCCCGTGACGAACACCGTGTCGCCGGGTCGCACCGCCGCCACCTGCATGATGCCCAGCCATGCCGTCAGGCCCGTCACACCGAGCACGCCGAGAAAGATCTCGGCGGGCAGATCGCCGGTGTCGAGCGGGACGATCCCGGACGCGTCGATCACGGCGGCCTCGCGCAGGCCCAGGAAGTGCTCGACCACCTGGCCCGGCTTGACGCCGTCGGCGCGGGACTCGGCGACCACGCCGACCGCTCCGCCCTCCAGCGGAGCGTTGAGCGGGAACGGGGGGATGTAGGACGGGCGGTCGTCCATCCGGCCACGCATGTACGGGTCCACCGACAGGTGTGTGTTGCGAATCAGGACCTGGCCGGGCCGCAATTCGGGAATCGGGGCTTCGACCAGCGCGAAGTCGTCGGTTGACGCCTTCGCCCGCGGCCGTCGTGTCAGGTGCCACTCGCGGGCCCGTCCCTTGCTGGTGACCGTCATCGGGACATCCCTTCCTCAGATACTTGATCCAATCAAGCATGCATCCTGGCACACATACTTGAGTGCATCAAGTTCTTGGTAGAGTGGCTCCATGGCCGTACCGACGGGGCCCGTCACCGCCTCGACCGATGCCGAACGGGCGATGTTCGACTTCGTTGACGCCTACGACCGCGCCTACGAGACCGCCGCCCTGGAGCAGGGCCTGAGCGTGGCGCAGGCCTGCGTGCTGGGGCGGCTCACCCGGGAGATCGGGATGCGGGAACTGGCCGACGAGCTCGGCTGCGACGCCTCCAACATCACCCAGATCATCAGCAGGCTTGAGGCGCGCGATCTCGTCCGCCGCCGCCCGCACCCCAACGACCGCCGCTCCCGGCAGATCGTCCGGACCGACGAGGGAATCGCCCTCTACGCCGCCTTCGAGAAGTCCTTCGCGTTCGCCCGGTCCGCCGTCGCCAACCTGACCGCCCACGAACAGGACCAACTGGTCACCCTGCTCCGCAAGGCCCTCGACGGAACACGAGAACCGAACCGCTGACTCCTGTGCGCTCCTCCTCTTTGATCTCCCTCACCCCGGTCCTGCCCGTCGCGCTGGTGGCTCTCGCCGCCCTGGGGGCGCTGGTGGCCTGGCTGGGCCGCCTCGGCCACGGGCGGGCGGTGCTGACCGCCTGCCTGCGGGCGGTCGTGCAGCTCGGCGCGGTCTCCCTCCTGATCACCTGGGTGATCGCCTCCTTCGCCGCGACGACGGGCTTCATCCTGCTCATGTACGCCGTCGCCGCCTTCACCGCGGGCCGGCGCATCACGCCCGGCAGGGCCGGCTGGTGGGCGGCGGTGCCGATCGCCGCGGGCACCGCGCCGGTCCTCGCCCTGCTGGCCGCCACGGGCGTGATCGACATGGAGTCGATCGTGGTGATCCCCATCGCGGGCATCCTGCTGGGCGGCTGCATGACCGCCACCGCGCTCGCGGGACGGCGGGCCCTGGACGAGCTGGAGCAGCGCAGGGGAGAGGTGGAGGCGGCGCTCGCGCTCGGCCTCCTGCCGAGGGACGCGGCGCTGGAGATCTGCCGGTCGGCGGCGAGCCAGGCCCTGGTGCCCGCCCTGGACCAGACGAGGACCGTGGGCCTGGTCACGCTGCCCGGCTCCTTCGTCGGGATGCTGCTGGGCGGGGCGAGCCCGATCGAGGCGGGGGTCGTACAGCTCGTGGTGCTGGTGGCGCTGCTGGCCGCCGAGGCGCTGGCCGTGCTGGTCACGACCGACCTGGTCGCCCGCGGGTTCATCACGCCCGCCGCCCGCTGACCCGCGCGGCGGGCCGGACCCGCGCAGAGGCCGCTGACCGCTCCTTCCGTGACGGGCAGCGGCTCTCTGGCGGTTTCCCCGGCGGTCCTATTCGAAGCGGATCTCGTCGATGGTGACGGTGGAGGCGCCGCCGTACCAGAAGCCCATGGCGAGCTGGCCGGGGGAGCCGCGGTTGATGCCGTTGGCGGCCATCGGGATCCTGATGGTCTGGTAGGCGGTGGTGATGGCGGGGTGCGCCCCGCCGTCCAGGACGTAGTCGGCGAGGACCTTGGTGGTGCCGCCCAGGCCGAGGTTGAAGTGGGTCTGCTCGCCGCCCGCGGCGCCCTTGACGCGGAGCACCAGGTGGGTCTTCGAGCCGAGGTCGACGCCGACGTCGCTGCCGAACCAGCCGCAGTTGTCGTAGCGCAGGGACAGCGCGCCGCCCGTGACGACGCCGGAGCCGCCGCCGTCGAGGAAGCAGTTGCCGCCCGTCCACTTGCCGAGGTCGTTCTTGGCGCCCGACGGGTAGGGCGGGCTGCCGTCGAAGTCGTCCAGCACCAGGCCGGTGCCGCCGGAGGCCGGCTCCGTGACGACGGTCAGCGGGGCGCTCGACGGCGACAGGTTGCCCGCGGCGTCCCTGGCCTTGACCGTGTAGGTGTAGGTGGTCGCCGGGCTCAGGCCCTCGTCGGTGTGGGCGGTGCCGGTGGGCGAGGCGATCTTCGTTCCACCCCGGTACACCTCGTAGCCGGTGACCCCGACGTTGTCGGTGGCCCCGCTCCACGACAGCGACACCGACGTGGCGGTCTTGCCCGTCGAGGTCAGCGTGGGTGCGGTGGGCGCGGCGCAGTCCCCGGCGCATCCGGTCGTGGTGGCGCTCACGGCGGCCGAGCGGCCTGAGACGTTGCCGGCGTTGTCGACCGCCTCGACGGTGTACTGGTAAGTGCGGCCGGCGGTCAGCCCTGTGTCGGTGAACGCGGTGCCGGTGACCGGGGTCGCGGTGACCTTGGTGCCCGACCGGTAGACGTCGTAGCCGCGCAGGCCGCTGCCGCCGGTGTCGGTCGAGGCGGACCAGGACAGCGAGACGCTGGTGTCGGTGCGCGCGGTGACGGCCAGACCGGACGGGGTGGACGGCGCGGCGCAGTCACCGCCGCAGGTGCCGGTGGTGCTGACCGTGCCCAGGTCCACCCAGCCGTCGGCGCCCTGGTTGGCGTTGGCGAACGACAGCGGATAGGCGGGCCGCCATCTGTCGATGATCCAGTCGGTGAGCCGTACGGACGCCGGGCGGCTGCGCAGTACGTCCTTCGTGATGGTTTCGAGGGGGTTGCGCACCCGCAGCACGAGCTGGTAGCCGCCGGCGGGCACGCCCGCGGCGTTGAGGTTGGCCGAGAAGTTCACCGGGCGGCCGTAGTCGAGGTAGGTGGGGTCGGCGCCGGCGTTCCAGTCGGGGAAGGCGCGGATCTTGAGCGGCTGGACGGTGCGGATGTCCCAGTCGGTGTCCCAGGTCTTGACCACGTTGCCGCCGGAGTCGCGCAGCCCGAGGACGAACTTCCACGGATAGTAGAAGGGCGCCACCCCGTCGTTCTGGACGGTGACGCCGACCTTGAAGGTGCCGCCGGCGGCGGCGTTGAAGTTGGCCTGCGGGATGTGCAGGTTGTAGCCCATCTTGCGGACGCCGGCGGCGACCTTCGGATCGGTGACGCTGTACCCTCCCGCGCCCGTCTGGTTGATCATCCAGCTGATGTGGGTGAGCTCGGTGGCGGCGAGCACGTCGTCGACCTGGCCGCCGCCGGCGGGGTAGTTCGCGTACAGGGTGCCCTGGATCTCCGGCCTGGCCTCGCCGCCGATCGACTGCCTCGTCCAGCGGTTCTCGGTGCCGTTGTCCAGCATGATCTGGGTGAACGCGTCGTCCCAGCCGTTCATGGAGCGGGGCAGGGTCATGCTCTTGAGCTGGCCGCCGCGCGACTCCTTGTAGGGCCAGGAGTCGTCGTGGAAGCCGATGTCGGCCGTCTGCGTGCCGGCCAGGCCCGGGTAGCGGACCTCGAGCTGGATGTTGTCGAACGCGGCGTCGTAGGCCGCGATGAGGGTGCGGATGGTGGCGTCGGTCGGCATCAGGTCGGGGTAGCCGTCGGCGGTGTCCCGGTCGTAGGGCCAGGTGTGCCATTCGCCCCACAGCCCGACCAGTCCGAGGGACATGAACCCGATACGGGGATCGGCCGTGCCCGCCGGCCCCGCCTTGTCGTAGCGGGCGGCGAAGGCGTTGATGAAGGTGACGAAGGCGGCGATGACGTCGGGGTCGTCGTAGTCGGGGCTGACGGTGCCCCAGAAGCCGTTGGTGCGCAGCGCCGTCTTCCCGTTGAGACACGGCGGGATCCCGTTGCCCGGGTGGGAGCCGGAGCCGCCCGGATACTCCACGTAGAACCGGAAGGCGACCTGGCGGCCCCACACGGCGGCCTCGTCCAGCGCCCTCTCGAAGAGGGTCCAGTCGAAGGCGTTGCAGTCCGAGGGGTTCGTCATGATCTCGTTGAGGGCGAAGTAGGTCCACATGACGCCGCCGGGGTACTTGGCGTCGTAGTTGTCGCCCGGGAACAGGTAGGGGGCGAATCCTTTCAGCGGCTGCCCCACCGGCGTGGGGGCGTACGCGTAGGTGTGGGTGGTCAGCGTCGTGTCCGGGGGCGGCCCGGCGGGCGGCCGGGCGGGTGGGCCGGCGGGGGCGGCCGACGCGGGGAGCGCCGTGCCGGACAGCAGGGTCGTGACGGCGAAGAGGGAGGCGAGGAGGGAGGCGAGCCGACGTCTGATCTTCATGAGACCTCGCGAAGGGGGGTTGGTTGCCACAGCGAAACCTGGGCGTAACGAATGAAAGCACGGAGCCTTCGCTTACGCCAGGTCCAACTTTTGCTATCGCAAGCCAGTCGGCGCTTCCGCCAATATGATGAGCCCTTGACAAAATATCGATGGGACGCATCATTATTACCCATACCGGCCGCGCGGAACGCCGGCCAGCGGCAGTCGACAGGGAGCGTCCATGCAAGCGGTGGGGACACGACTCGATGCCGGGACCGACCAGCGGCAAGGGCTGCTCGGCCGGCCTGGCCGCGCGCCGCGCCGACGACGGGACGACCGCCGTGTCGCGTGGTTGTTCCTGCTGCCGGTGCTCGTCGGTTTCGCGGTCTTCTACGCCTACCCGACGGCCCGGGGCGTCTGGTACTCGTTCACGGACTACAGCCTGCTCGCCGATCCGGAGTACGTCGGCGCCGACAACTACCGCCGGCTGGTCAGCGACGGCCAGTTCTGGAACGCCCTCAAGGTCACGGGCTACTACGTCGTCGTGAACATCGCCTCACAGACGCTGCTCGCGCTCGGGCTGGCCGCGCTGATGCACCGGCTGACCCGGTCGGTCGTCCTGCGCGCGACGCTGCTGGTGCCCTGGCTGGTGCCGAACGTGACGATCGGCCTGCTGTGGGCCTGGCTGCTGGACCCCGATCTCGGGTTCGTCAACCATCTCATCGGCCTGACCGGCCTCGACACGACCCTGTCCTTCAACTCGCCGGACTGGGCGATGCCCCTGGTGGCCCTGGTCAACACCTGGACCTTCACGGGCTACACGGCACTGCTGCTCTACGCGGGGATGTTGCAGATCCCGCCGCACCTGTACGAGGGCGCGGCGATGGACGGCGCGGGCGAATGGCGCATGTTCCGCTCGATCACGCTGCCGCTCCTGCGGCCGATCCTGGCCCTGGTGCTGGTGGTGTCGCTGATCGGCTCGTTCCAGATCTTCGACACGGTCGCGGTCGTCTACGGCGGCAAGGCTCCGATCCCGGAGACCCGGGTCATCTACTACTACATCTACCAGCGGGCCTTCACCTACTTCGACATGGGATACGCCTCCGCCCTGGCGATGGTCCTCGTGGTCATCCTCGGCGTGCTGACGACCCTGCAGTTGCGGATGCTGCGCGCGTCGCGTTCGGACCTGGGCTAAGGAGCTTCGGATGTTCTCCGGCATGAAGATCGGCAGGAGGGCCGCCTGGCTCGCCCTCCTCGTCGCGGTCGTGCTCACCGTCTTCCCCTTCTACTGGATGGTCCGCACCGCCCTGACCCCGGCGGGCGACCTCTACACCGACTCGATCGGGCTGTGGCCCGGCAACCCCACCCTGATCAACTTCGCGCGGGTGCTGGGGCTGGTCGACGCCGAGACGGCCAGAGCCGCGGGCGGGTCGGGCGCGCAGCTGAACTTCCTGCTGTACACGATGAACTCGCTCATCTACAGCGGCCTGATCGCCGTCGTGCAGACCTTCTGCTGCGCCATGGCCGGCTACGCCTTCGCGCGGCTGCGCTTCCCCGGCAGGGACCTGGCCTTCGCCGTCATCATCGCCGCGCTGATGGTGCCGCCGATCTTCACGATTCTGCCCAACTTCGTGCTGGTCAAGCAGCTGGACCTGCTCAACACCATCCCGGGGCTGGTCCTGCCCAGCCTGCTGATGACGCCGTTCGCGGTGTTCTTCCTGCGCCAGTTCTTCCTGTCCATTCCCCGGGACGTGGAGGAGGCCGCGACGCTGGAGGGCATCGGCCGGTGGGGGATGTTCTGGAAGATCGTGCTGCCCATGAGCCGCGGCCCGCTGATCACCATCGGGCTCACCACGGTCGTGTGGAGCTGGAAGGACTACCTGTGGCCGCTGCTGGTGGGCAAGGGCGAGGCCACCCGCGTGCTCACCGTCGGGCTGGGCGTGTTCCTCCAGCAGTCGCCGAACCGGGGGCCGGACTGGACCGGCATCATGGCCGGGTCGGTGCTGTCCGTCATCCCGGTGCTCATCCTGCTCGTCTTCCTGGGCAAGCGGCTGGTGCAGTCGATGAACTTCTCCGGCATCAAGTGACGGGGGGTGCGGCCGGAGCCGCGCCCCTCGCGTCAGGAGACCCGGATCCGCCCGAGGGTCAGCCAGCCGGGAACGGTCGTGTCCTGGCCCGCGTTGGCGAAGCGCAGCGGCACGCCGTTCCTCAGCGGGTTGGCGGCCCGCAGGACCAGCGTGTAGTCGCCCTTCGGCAGCCCGAGCGGCAGGGACGCGCTGAGCTCGGCGGGCTCGCCGGGCATGACCCGGGTCAGCTTCCATGAGGTCGTCCAGGTCCGGGCGATCCGCCCGTCCCGGCCGGTCGCGGCCACCTGGACGGGCCAGTCGTAGGGGAACGGGGCGACGCCGTCGTTGCCGATCCGTACGGCGAGGTCGAGGCCGCGGCCCCGCTGCTCGGTCCGCACCGCCGTGACCCTCAGCTCGTAACCCAGCGACTTCGCGCTCTTCAGCGCCTGCTCGTAGGCGGCGCCGGTGTATCCGGGGCTGAAGGCGTGGTGGTTGAGCAGCCAGGTGGCGTGCGTCTGGGCGACGCTCGTCGCGAAGTCCTTGTCCCCGTCGCCGGGGCAGTCCATCGGCGTGTTGAACAGGCAGCCCTGCAGCTCGGGCCGCAGCTCGCCGCCGTTGGGGTTGGTACGCCACTTGTCGGTGGCGCCGGCCTGCCGCATCAGGTCCATGAAGTGCCAGCCGGGGCCCGGCAGGGTGGAGTACGCGAAGGAGTCGTCGTGGTAGCCCAGGTCGTGCGCCTTGTTGTCGGCGCCGGGGTAGCGGACCATGAGCCTGGTCCGGTCGAAGGCGTCGTCGTAGGCGTTCAGCACCCTGAGCTGCCCGGCCTGGGAGGCGAACCAGTTCTCGGTGCCGGGGTCGCCGTTGTGCGGCCAGGTGTGCCATTCGCCCCAGAAGCCCAGCAGGCCGAGCTGGACGAACCCGATCCGCGGGTCGCCGTCGTAGCGGCGGCCGAGCGCGGCGATGAACCGGTCGAGCGCGGCGGCCAGGTTCGGGTCGTCGTAGTCGGGCGACACGCTCTGCCCGTCGTTGCCGAAGTCGTCGTACGGCCGGGTCAGCAGGCCCTGGTCGAGCAGGAACCGCGGGATGCCGCTGGGCTTGCCCGGATAGTCCAGGTAGAAGCGGAACGCCGCCTGGTGGCCCCGGCCGGCGATCGCGTCCAGTTGCTCGTCGAGCGCCCGCCAGTCGAAGCGGTGCGCGCCGGTCATCACCGCGTTGAGCGGCAGGTAGAACCACTCCATCGAGTGCGGGAACGTCGTGTAGGCGCCGGCGTACGGGATGAAGCCCTTCAGCGGGTTGGCGTCCGGGGCCTGCCCTGCCTCCAGGGTGCGCCAGCCCGGTGCGGCGGCCGAGGCCGGGGTCGGGGCGGGCAGCGCCGTGACGGTCGCGGCCAGGAGGGCGACGAGCGCCATCCGGGCGGGCCGGCCGGTGGGGGAGTGGACCATCGAAGCCTCCACAGGACGATCGCCAAGGCATTTATGAGGCGGCCTTGACAAATATTTGATGAGCCACATCATTATTCGAGAGAGCTACCAAGGCAAGAGGCAACTTCTGGGCCCTCGGCCCCACCCCCAGGAAGAGGCACCTCCCATGATCAACAAGAAGCTGGCAGGAGCGGCGCTGTGCGCGCTGCTGGCGGGTACCACGCTCACCGCCTGCGGCGGTTCGGAGACGGGCGAGCAGGCGGGCGGCGACGGGGGCGGCCAGGTCACACTCGACTACTGGCTGTGGGACGACAACCAGCTGGCCTCCTACCAGGCCTGCGCCGACGCCTTCCAGAAGGCGAACCCGAACATCACCATCAAGATCACCCAGACGGCCTGGGCGCAGTACTGGCAGAACCTGACCACGCAGCTGGCCGCCGGCGAGGCCCCCGACGTGTGGACCAACCAGGTGTCGTACTACCCGCAGTTCGTCTCCAGCCGGCAGATCCTCGACATCCAGCCGTACGTCGAGTCCGACAAGATCGACCTGACGCAGTACCAGGACGGCCTCGCCGACCTGTGGACCAAGGACGGGCAGCGCTACGGCCTGCCCAAGGACTGGGACACCGAGGCGATTGTCTACAACGCCGACCTGCTCGCCAAGGCCGGCGTCAAGCCCGAGGAACTGGCCGACCTGACCTGGAACCCCACCGACGGCGGCACCTTCGAGCAGGTCATCGCCAAGCTCACCGTCGACGACAAGGGCCGCAACGGCCTGGACCCGGACTTCGACAAGAACAACGTCGCCGTCCACGGATACCAGCCGGAATGGAACGACGGCTCCCAGGGCCAGAACGGCTGGGGCGAGCTGGCCGCCGCCAACGGCTTCACCTACCTCGACAAGAACCCGTGGGGCACCCAGTACAAGTACGACGACCCCAAGCTGATCGAGACCATCAGCTGGTACAAGGCGATGACCGACAAGGGGTACGCGCCCCGCTTCGACAAGCAGTCGACGCTCGGCATCGACGCCGTGATGAACTCCGGCAAGGCCGCGCTCACGATCGCCGGCTCCTGGACCATCAACACGTACATGGGTGACGGCGCCCAGCACAAGTTCGCGCTCGCGCCGCTGCCCGTCGGCCCGGTCGGGACCCGCAAGAGCGCCATCAACGGGCTCTCGGACGCCATCTGGGCGGGCACCGAGCACAAGGACGCCGCGTGGAAGTGGGTGAAGTACCTCGGCTCGGCCGCCTGCCAGGACGTCGTGGCCGCCAACGCCGTCGTGTTCCCCGCCATCAAGACCTCGGCCGAGAAGGCGCTGGCCGCCCACCAGGCCAAGGGCCGTGACGTGCAGGTGTACGTGGGCTACACCAAGACGCCTGGCGGCACGTTCCTCCTGCCGATCACCGACCACGGCACCGAGATCAGCCAGATCGTCCAGGACGCCCTGCAGGCGGTCATCCTCGGCCAGATCGAGCCCGCCGAGGCGCTGAAGAAGGCCAACCAGCAGGTCAACGCCCTGTTCGCCTGACCGTTCCGCAACCTGCCCCGCCGCTCGAACACCGCTGCTCGAAGGAGAACCATGCCCCTGCTCGTCGACCTGGCCGGTCGTGCATTCGCGATCGAGCTCACCGGTTCCGAGCCCCCGACGCCCGTCGCCGGCGGTCTCGTCCTGCCGTCCGGACGGGTCGCGATCCTGCACGGTCTCGCCGACGCCCTGTTCTACCGGCATGGCCAGAACTCCTGGAGCCCATGCGGGTGGCGCCGGCTCAGCGAACCCCCTTTGCGGATCGCCAACCCGCAGCGGCGCCTGACCGCGGACGACACGATCTGGGACGACCCCGCCCGCCACCACTCCTCGGCCGTGGCCGCGCTGCAGGGCGACGACGGGCAGGTGCTCCTGCTGGGCTCGCTCGGGCTGGGCACCCCCCGCCTGTCCGCCGACCACGACACGCTGGCCGGCTGGTACGAGGACGACGGCGCCCCCTGGTTCCTGGCCTACGGCCCCGAACAGGAGGTCTTCGCCCGCTACACCGACCAGCTCGCGGCCCGCCTCGGCAGCAGCGACCGGCAGGCCGGCAACGTCTGGTGCACCTGGTACGCCTACTACGAGGGCGTCAGCGAGCAGGTGCTGAACAAGGATCTCGCCGCGCTGGCGGGCCTGCCGTACGACGTCGCCCAGATCGACGACGGCTGGGAGGTGGCCGTCGGGGACTGGGAGCCCAACCACAAGTTCCCCTCCGGCATGCGCGCCCTGACCGAGCGCATCGCCGCCGCCGGCATGAGGGCGGGCCTGTGGCTGGCCCCGTTCATCGTGCTGCCCACGTCGCGGACCGCCCGCGAGCACCCCGAGTTCCTGCTGCGTGACGCCGATGGGCAGCCGGTCGTCGCCGGGCACAACTGGGGGACCTCCTACTGGGCCCTGGACCTCACCCATCCCGGCGTCCAGGACCACCTCACCGAGCTGATCCACAAGGTCGTGCACGAGTGGGGCTTCACCTACCTCAAGCTCGACTTCATCAACGCCGGAGCGGTCCCCGGCGTCCGGCACTCCGGCGCGCCCCGCGAGCAGGCCTACCGGGACGCGCTCGCCCTGATCCGGCGCGTCGCGGGTCCGGAGGTCTACCTGCTCGGCAGCGGCGCCCTGCTGCTGCCCTCGCTCGGCCTGGCCGACGGGCTGCGCAGCGGCCCCGACGTCGCCCCGCTGTGGACCAACTACGCCACCGACGACCCGTCGGACGCCATGGCCTACAACGCCGTGGTCAACACCTTGCACCGGCTGTGGCAGTCACGCCTGCTCCAGGTCGACCCGGACATCGTGTACTTCCGCAGCCGGCTCAACCTGCTCACCGAGACGCAGATGGGCTGGCTGCAGGACCTGGCCGCGATCTGCGGCTTCAAGGCGGTCTCCGACCCGCCGTCGTGGCTCAGCGCGGACGAGCTCGCGCACCTGACGGCCTACCTGGCCGAGCAGCCGGAGATCGTCCGGACGGGCCGCTACAGTTTCGTCATCGGCGGCCGTACCGTGGACTTCGCCGCCGCCCTGGGACCGGGGCAGCAGTATCCGATCTCCTGACGGAGCGCTAGAATTACGCTGAATCGAAGCATAATCGGGGGTGCAGGGGTGCCGGAGACGGCCGGAGCGGACGTCAGCAAGCTGCGCGAGATCAACTCGCTCAGCATCCTGCGGGCGATGCGCGGCCAGCCACCCGTCACCGTCACCGAGCTCGCCCACCGCACCGGCCTGTCCCGGCCCGGCACCGACGTCGTGGTCCGCGGACTGGTCACCGACGGATGGGTGCAGGTCGTCGAACCCGACGGCAGCAGCGTCGGCCGCCCCGCCCGCCGCTACCGCTTCAACGCCGGCGCCGGGCACGTGCTCGGCGTCGACGTCGGCGTCCACAAGATCCTCGTCCTGCTCGCCGACCTCGAAGGGCAGGTGCTGCACAGCCACCGGCTCCCGGTCGAGCCGGACGCCGACCCCGCCGCGCGGCTCCAGGCCCTCGACACCGCCATCACCCAGTGCCTGGCGGACGCCGGGATGCCGCCCGGCCAGATCTGGGCGGTGACGGTCGGCGTGACCGGCCCGGTCGACGCCACGGGCCGCACCACGCTGTTCACCCCGCTGCCCGGCTGGGCGAGCGTCTCGCCCGCCGAGCATCTGTCGGCCCGCTTCACCTGCCCGATCCTGGTCGAGAACGACTGCAAGCTCGCCGCCGTCGCCGAACGCTGGAAGGGCGCCGCGCAGGACGCCGACGACATCGTCTACGTGCTGGCGGGCATGCGCACCGGCGCCGGCCTCATCCTCGACGGCACACTGCGGCGCGGCTACGCGGGAGCGGCCGGCGAGATCGGCGCGCTCAAGGCGGTCCGCTGGCTCTCGGCGCCCTCCCACATCGAAAATTGCCCGGGGGTGCCCGAGGGCATCCACCCCAACGACAAGGCCGCCTGGGTCTTCGAACGCGCCCGTGAGGGCGACCGCCACGCCCGCCAGGCGCTGCGCCGCTACGTCAAGGACCTGGCCGTGGGCGCCGCGGCTCTCGTGCTCGCGCTCGACCCGCAGGTCGTCATCCTCGGCGGCGGCTACTCCCGCTCCGCCGACCTGCTCATCGAGCCCTTCGAACGGGAGCTCGGCCGCCTCTGCCTGCGCGTCCCCGAGATCCGGGCCTCCGACCTCGGCGCCGACAGCGTCGCACTCGGCGCGCTGCGCGTCGCCCTGGACCAGGTCGACGCCCGGCTGTTCACCGACGGGATGCCCGCCCTCCCCGCCCTCCCCGCCTGAGCGACTCGGGCGTCATGTCGCCAGCTCGACGCCGACGCCCCGCTCCCGTACGGCGCTGACGAAGCTGGGCGCCGCGCCCGCGTCGCTGACGAGGAGGTTCACCTCCGACAGCGCGCAGATCGGCGCCAGCCCGATCCGGCCCAGCTTCGTGGAGTCGGCCAGCACGACCCGGCGCCGGGAGGCATGGATCATGCGCTGTCTCAGCTCGGCCTCCAGCAGGTTCGCGCCGGTGACACCGGACTCCAGATGGACACCGTGGCACCCGAGGAACACCGTATCGGCGTGGATGCGCTCCAGCATGGCCGCGCCGAGCGGATCGACGAGCGCGTGCGTGGCCGGTCGAAGCGTTCCACCGGTGACGAGGACGGAGAACCGCGGAATGGCGGGCTCCAGCTCCGCCGCGACCCGCAGGCTGTTGGTGAAGATCACGACGTCGGTCAGGTCGCCGCGGGCCACCAGCTCGCGGGCCAGAGACGTGGCCGTGGTGCCGGAATCGATGATGATGTTCTCGCCGTCGGCCACCAGCGCGGCGGCGTGCCGGGCGAGCTGCAGCTTCTCCAGCGCCAGCCGGTCCACCGCCGTGCCGTACGGCGCCTCGCCGGGCGACGGCGCGGCCTTGACGTGCATCGCCCCGCCGCGCACCCGGCGCAGCGCGCCCTGACGGCCGAGCACCTCCAGATCGCCGCGGATCGTCACACTGGACACGCCGAACGTCTCCGCCAGGTCGGTGACCCGGACGAACCCGTGCTCCAGCACCAGCGCCACGATGCGTTCGCGCCGCAACGGCGCCCCGGAGTCGCCGGCGGGAGGCGCCGAGGGCGCCGGGTCCTTCATCGGCCCGCCCCGCCGCGCGTGATCCCGGCGGGCAGATATGCCGCCTGAGCCGCGATGATGTCGTCGCACACCGCCTGGATGTCGGCCGGTGGGAGGGTCGCCGAGGTGTTGGGGTCGAGCATGGCCGCCTGGTACACCGCCGATCGTCGCTCTTCCAGGACCGCTGTCGTGGTCAATTCCACCACATTCAGGAACGACCGGTTGAGCGCCATGAGCTGGACGGGCAGGGCGCCGACCGGCCTGGGATGGATCCCCGCGCCGTCCACCAGGGCGGGCACCTCCACGCAGGCGCCGGCCGGCAGGTTGTCGATCAGCCCGTCGTTGGGCAGAGTGAGCTGCACCTCGCGCGGCGTGCCGGTGAGCATCGAGTGGATCACTTCGGAGGCCATCTCGAAGTGCTTCCACCGGGCCAGCACCGGCTCGCCCGCCGCCAGCGCCGCGCGCAGCCGCTCGTCGGCGTCGTGTTTGCGCAGCCGGCGCCGCAGGCCCTCGTTCAGCGGCGGGTTGAGTCGGCGCACTTCCTTGTCGTGGGGCAGGAACCAGGGCACGTACTCGGCCGCGTGCTCACTGGACTCGGTCGGGAAGTAGCCGAGACGCCGGTACATCTCGGCGCGCACGTGCCCGCGCAGCTCCGCGTCGGCGGCCATCACGAGGTCGAGCTCCTTGTAGAGCGACAGTCCGCCGCTTTCGAAACGGAGCACGAACGCCTGGTGGTTCAGCCCGGCGGTGAGGAAGTCGATGTCGTCGAGCTCGCGGCCGATCAGGTCGGCGAGCAGCGCGTGGGTGTCACGGACCGAATGGCACAGCCCGGCCACCCGGCGCAGCGGCGTGCCCGCGAGCACGGCTCCGCACAACATGGCCAGGGGGTCGGTGTAGGTGAGCAGCCAGGCGTGGGAGCACAGCCGTACCATGTCGCGCGCCAGATCGAGCAGGACGGGGATGGCGCGCAGGCCGCGGAAGATGCCGCCGAGACCGAGCGTGTCGCCGACGGTCTGGCGCACGCCGTACCGGTGGGGGATCTCGAAGTCCGCCCGCGCCGCCTCGTAGCCGCCCACGTCGATCTGGCAGACGACGAAATCGGCGCCGGTCAGCGCCACTTCACGGTCGGCGCCGGCCTCGATCGTCGCGCCCGCGCCCGTCTCGGCGTTCAGGCGGCGGGACAACAGCTCGGCGGTCGCCAGGCGGCCGGGGTCGATGTCGTGCAGCGCCACCCGCAGGCTGCCGGCCAGTTCGGGGCTGGACATCAGGTCGGAGAGGATCTTGCGGGTCAGTTCGACGTTGCCCGCGCCGACCAGGGCCACTTTCGCCATGCGAACCTCCTCGAAGCAGGAGCTTACCTCTCGGAAAGCGTGCGAGCTGGACAGCGTCACCTCGGCTGAGTATCTTCTCCGGGTCCCGCCCGACCTGCCCGGAACCGAAACGGCGTGCCCTTTCGCCACCGAAAGCGGCGCCCCAGGCCAGGTGACCGCCCCCCGCAGCGAAGGAAGCCGCCTCGTGACCGACCTCGTCCCGCTGCGCAAGAACGCGCGCTTCCAACTGCTGTGGGTCGGCAGCGCGGTCTCCGAGCTGGGGTCGGAGCTCACCAGGCTCGCCATGCCGCTGCTGGTGCTGGCGCTCACCGGCTCGCCCGGCCTGGCGGGCGTCGTCGCCGGAGCCCGCACCGTCGCCTCCCTCGCGGTCCAGATCCCGGCCGGCGTCTGGGTGGACCGGTGGGACCGCCGCCGCACGCTCATCACCGCCCAGGGCCTCCAGGCCGTCGTGTCCGCGCTGCTCACGGCGCTCGTCATCACCGGTGACGTACAGGTCTGGCAGTTCGTCACGCTGGCGGTGCTGGACGGGCTGTGCGCCGCGTTCGTCGGTCCCGTCCAGGACACGGCGATCCGCGGCATCGTCCCCCCGGGCCAGCTGCACACCGCCTACGCGCAGGAGGAGGCCCGCACCCACGCGGCCGGCCTCATCGGCCCGCCGCTCGGTGGATTGTTGTACGGCCTGGGGCGGGCGGTGCCGTTCGTCGTCGACACCCTCACCTTCCTCGCCGCCACGCTCTTCTACGCTCTCGCGAAGGTGCCACGCCGCCCGGCGGACGAGCCACGGACCTCGGCACGGGACCACGGCGAGGAGCGGCGGGGCATGCGCCGGGAAGCGGCCGAGGCCGTCGCGTGGCTGTGGCGCCGGCACGGCCTGCGGGAGGCCACCGCAGCGGTGATGGTCCTCAACCTGCTGGGCGGAGCGTTCCTCATCCCGCTGATCGTGCTCGTCGGCGAACGCGGCGGCGACGCGCGCGTCACCGGCACGGTCCTGGCCGGTCTCGGCATCGGCGGCCTGGCCGGCGCGCTGCTGTCGGGCCGTATCAGCAGGCTCCTGCCTCCTGGCAGGCTGCTGATAGCCGTCGTGACGGTCTTCGGCGCCGCACTGGCGGCCACGGCGCTGCCGTGGGGGGCGTGGTGGCCGATGGTTCCGCTGGTGTTCATCACCTTGTCGACGCCCTCGCTGAACGTGGTGCTGAACGTGGTGATCGCACGCATGGTGCCGGAGGCGATGCTCGGCCGGACGGGCGCGGTCCTGAGCATGAGCGGAATGGCGCTCAAGCCCCTCGGGCCGGTCCTCGGCGGGACGATGGCCGCTGCGCTGGGCGGCGCGGCGACGCTCGTCGTCCTGGGCGGCCTGCTCGGCCTGACCGCCGCCGTGGCCGCACTCAGCCCGCACCTGCGCCACTTCACCGGAGAAGCCCCCGCCGCCGGAGTCCCGTAGTGGGGGACTGCGCCGGGGTGCTGAGCCACCTGGGCCCGGAGTGGCAGCACACCCCCTCCTTCCACGCGGCCCGCTGATTAGATGTAACTCTAATTTGACAAGCCTCTAAGTCGTCGGGCATCCTGCCGCTGAAGCTACTTAGACAGCCTTCAAAACAGAGCGGACCGGCGCGGCCCGCGCAACGACGAGGAGAAGCACCATGAGCGGATGCTGCGGCCCCACCGCCGTCGAACTCGAGCCCAGCCGCCAGGCCCCACAGCCTGGCGACCTGCCCATCGTGGTCATCGGCGCCGGCCCGGTCGGCCTGGCCGCGGCGGCCCACCTCACGGAACGAGGTCTCGACTTCGTGGTGCTGGAAGCGGGGGAGCAGGCAGGCGCATCGGTGGCCCAGTGGGGACACGTCCGGGTGTTCAGCCCGTGGAAGTACAACATCGACGCCGCCGCCCGCCGCCTGCTGGAAGCCGACGGCTGGAGCGCGCCGGACGCCGGGTGGCTGCCCACCGGCGCCGAGCTCATCGGCGACTACCTCGCCCCACTGGCCAAACTGTTCGGCGACCGGGTCCGCACCGGCGCGAAGGTGACAGCGATCAGCAGGCTCGGCTACGACCGGGTCCGCACCGCGGGGCGCGAGCAGGCGCCGTTCCTGATCCGGCTGGCCGACGGCAGTGAGCTGCACGCCCGCGCCGTCATCGACGCCTCCGGCACCTACGCCACCCCCAACGTGCTCGGCGCCTCCGGTCTGCCCGCCCACGGCGAGAGCGACGCGGCGGAGCTGGTCGACCACGCGCTGCCCGACGTGCTCGGCGCCGACCGCGACCGCTACGCCGGCAAGCACGTCCTGGTCGTCGGCGCCGGCCACTCGGCCGCCACCACGCTGCTCGCCCTGGCCCAGCTGGAGGACACCCCGATCACCTGGGCGATCCGCGCGGGCAACGCTGCCCGTACGTACGGCGGCGGCGAGGCCGACGCGCTGCCCGCCCGTGGCGCGCTCGGCACCCGCCTGCACGCCCACGTCGAAAGCGGCCGCATCCGCCTGGTGACCGGGTTCTTCACCCACGCCATCGAACGCGACGGCGAGCAGGTACGGGTCATCAGCCGCGACCCGTCCGGCCACGAGCAGAGCGTGACCGTGGACCAGATCGTCAGCGCGACCGGTTACCGCCCCGACCACGCCATCGCCGGCGAGCTGCGCCTCGACCTCGACCCGATCCTCGGCTCCACCCGCGCCCTCGCACCGTTGATCGACCCGAACGCGCACTCCTGCGGCACGGTGCCGCCGCACGGGGCCGAGGAGCTCGCGCACCCCGAGGACGGCTACTACGCCGTCGGGGTCAAGAGTTACGGCCGCGCCCCCACCTTCCTGCTCGCCACGGGCTACGAGCAGGCCCGCTCCGTCGTCGCCGCGCTGGCCGGCGACTGGGAGGCCGCCCGGGACGTGCAGCTGGACCTGCCCGAGACCGGCGTGTGCTCCTCCAGCCTGGCCGAGGCCCAGGAGCAGCGGGTCGGCCTGGCCACCGGGATCAGCGGCGGACTGCTCGGCACCCCGCTGCCGCTGGCCACCGCGGGGGCGCCCCAGGGCGGCGGCTGCTGCGGCTGACCCGCGCAACGCTGAAGGAGAACCTCGTACCCGCCGTCGATCCTCTCGCCGCCTCGACCGGCGGCGAGAGCGGCCCCTTACCCAGCCGGACCGCCCTGTCGGCGACCTTCGCCCTGCGGGCCGTGGCCACCGTCGCGCTGACCTGCCTGATGCCCACCGCCTCGCTGATCGGCTACCACCGCCTATCATTTGGACGAACGTCGAACCACCCGCCAGTTCCGGAGGCTCCCGCATGACGGCCACCGCCCTGCCCCTCGTCCCGAGAAGCAAGGACGCGCAGGACGCGGTGTGCTGCGCGCCGATCGCCCGCCGGCCGCTCAGCGAAGGCGAGGCGGCCGAACTGGCCGTGCTGCTGAAGGCGGTGGCCGACCCGGTCCGGCTGCGGCTGCTGTCCATGATCGGCTCCCACGCCGGTGGCGAGGCGTGCGTGTGCGACCTCACCGAGGCCTTCGAACTGACCGCCCCCACCATCAGCCACCACCTGAAAGTGCTGCGCACCGCCGGTCGCATCGGCAGCGAGCGGCGCGGCACCTGGGTCTACTACTGGATCATCCCCGACCACGTCGCCCGGCTCGGGACGCTGTTCACCCCGTTGGCCGACCCCGCCCACGCCTGAGCCCGCCCATCAGCCGTTCGGCAGCGCGCCTTCCTGCGCGGTAAGGGCAGCAGACGAAGGCTGTCACCGCTCTGGGCCGCCGCCGCAGATCCTGCTGTTTGTCGGCGTCAGGCCGGCAGCAGCTCGGCGATCAGTTCGCCGACGCGCGCCTTGATCTCGTCCCGGATCACCCGCACGGCGCCGATACCCTGCCCGGCAGGGTCGGCGAGCTTCCAGTCCTCGTAGCGTTTGCCGAGAAAGATCGGGCAGGCGTCGCCGCAGCCCATGGTGATGACGGCGTCGGAGACCTCGACCGCGTCGATGGTGAGCAACTTGGGCTGCTCGCCGGTGATGTCGATGCCCACCTCGCGCATGGCCTCGACCGCGACCGGATTGACCTGATCGGCGGGCGCGGACCCGGCGGAGCGGACCTCGATCCGATCGCCGGCCAGATGGGTGAGCCATCCGGCGGCCATCTGGGAGCGTCCGGCGTTGTGCACGCAGACGAACAGGACGGACGGCTTACTGGTGGCGCTCTCAGGCACGGGTGGACTCCTTGGCGGCGAACAGGCGGCGGCCGGCCAGGCTGACGTAGACCAGGGCGACCAGGACGGGGACCTCGATGAGCGGGCCGACCACTCCGGCCAGGGCCTGGCCGGAGGTGACGCCGAAGACGCCGACCGCGACGGCGATCGCGAGTTCGAAGTTGTTGCCGGCGGCGGTGAAGGCGAGCGTGGTCGTCTTGTCGTAGGGCAGGCCGATCGCCTTGCCGACCAGGAAGCCGCCGCCCCACATGAGCGCGAAGTAGGCCAGCAGCGGCAGCGCGATGCGGGCGACCTCGGCCGGCTGGGAGGTGATGGTGCCGCCTTGCAGAGCGAACAGGATGACGATGGTGAACAGCAGCCCGTACAGGGCGATCGGGCCGACGCGCGGCAGGAAGCGCTGCTCGTACCAGGCCCTGTCTTTGGCGCGCTCTCCGAGCCGTCGCGAGGCGTAGCCCGCGAGCAGGGGGATGCCGAGGAAGACGAGCACGTAGAAGGCGATGTCCCAGGCTGACACGGCGAGCGCCGACTGGGGCAGGCCTAGCCAGCCGGGCAGCACCTCCAGGTAGAACCAGCCCAGGGCGCCGAAGGCGATCACCTGGAAGAGGGAGTTGAGCGCGACCAGCACGGCGGCGGCCTCGCGGTCGCCGCAGGCCAGGTCGTTCCAGATGAGCACCATGGCGATGCACCGGGCCAGCCCCACGATGATCAGGCCGGTGCGGTACTCGGGCAGGTCCGGCAGGAAGACCCAGGCCAGGGCGAACATCAGCGCCGGGCCGAGCACCCAGTTGAGCAGCAGTGAGGAGATCAGCAGCCGGCGGTCGCCGGTCACGGTGCCGAGGCGGTCGTAGCGGACCTTGGCCAGCACCGGGTACATCATCAGCAGCAGGCCGAGCGCGATCGGCAGCGAGATCTCGCCGACCTTGACGGCGTCCAGCACGGTGTTCAGGCCGGGCACCAGACGGCCCAGGAGCAGCCCGGCGGCCATGGCCGCAATGATCCACAAGGGCAGGAACCGGTCCAGCCTCGACAGGGCGCCGATCACGCCGACGGACGGCGCGGTGGCCTGTGCCGGTCGCGTGGCCGTCACCGCGCGGCCGCCGGCGCCTGGGTGGCGGGCAGAGTGAGCAGGGCCGACAGCTCGCCCAGCGTCTCGGGCACCAGCCGGTAGTACACCCAGGAGGCCCGCCGCTCCGAGGTCAGGAGGCCGACCTCCTTGAGCACCTTCAGGTGGTGGCTGATGGTCGGCTGGGAGAGCTCGAACGCGCCGGTGATGTCGCACACGCACACCTCACCACCGGCGCGGCTGGCCACGATCGACAGGATGCGCAGCCGCACCGGATCGCCCAACGCCTTGAACACCCGCGCCACCCCGGCCGCCTGCTCGGCGTCCAGCGGCTCGCGCGTCAGCGGCGGGCTGCACTCCAAGATCCCCAAGGGTTCCACACGTGCTCCGTATAGATGATTATCGATATCGGCTCCTGTCTATATTGACACATGTCGAAGTTCTGGGCACAGCCGATGTCCCCGGCGGCGAGTCCGAGAGGCGGCTCAGATGCCGGCCACGGTGCTGCGGCGTTCGATCATCAGCACGTCCCGCCAGACGCCGTGGTGGCACCCGATACGTCGGCGGGTGCCGACCACGCGGAAGCCGAGCGCCTGGTGCAGGGCCAGGCTGGCGACGTTCTCGGGGAAGACGCCGGACTGGATCGTCCAGACTCCGGCGTCCTCGCCGGCCGCGATGAACGCGCTCAGCAGCGCGCGGCCGATGCCGTGCGCCTGGCAGCCGGGATGGACGTAGATGCTGTGCTCCACCACCCCGGCGTAGACGGGCCGGGACGACACCGCCGACGCGGCCACCCAGCCGACCACCTGGCCGGTGCCGGTGTCGGCGGCCACGTAACGCAGGTGCGGCAGCCGGGCGGCGGTGAAACCCTCCCAGCTCGGCGCGACGGTCTCGAAGCTGGCCTGTCCGGTGTCAAGGCCGGCCTGGTAGATGGCCAGCACCTGGTCCGCGTCGGATGCGCGCATCGGCCGGATCTCCAGGCCCTCCCCAGCAGCGGGTTTGACCGCTTGTACGATCGCCGAGCGCACCCCGTCGCCGTGATCGGCGGTCAGCGCGATCCGCACGCCGACGAACCCGGCCGCCGCCAACAGCTCGCGGTAGACGGCCACCGGCAGCGCCCCGGCCACGCAGCCGACGCGCTGCTCGGCAGCCTGACGGCGCTCCGGATCGGGCTCGCCGTCCACCACCACGTCACTGACCCCGAAGCGGCCGCCCGGCCGCAGCACCCGGAACGCCTCGGCCAGCACCGCCGCCTTGTCGTCGGACAGATTGATCACGCAGTTGGAGATGACCACGTCCACCCAGCGATCCGGCAGCGGCACCCGCTCGATCGTGCCGTGCAGGAACTCCACGTTGGCCGCGCCGGCCTGCTCGGCGTTGCGCCGGGCCAGTTCCAGCATGTCGGCGCTGGCGTCCAGCCCGTACACCCTGCCCTGCGGGCCGACCCGGCGGGCCGAGAGCAGCACGTCGAGGCCGCCGCCCGAGCCCAGATCGAGCACCGTCTCCTCGTCGCGCAGCTCGGCCACGGCCACCGGATTGCCGCAGCCCAGGCTGGCCCGTACCGCCGCCACGGGCAGCGTGCCGGTGTCGCCGTAGCCGGTGGCGCCGAAACAGCCCCGTTCGAACTCGGCCGCCGAGCAGTCGGCGACGTCCTGCCCGTCCAGTGCGGCCCGCGCCAGACTCGAATAGCGCGCCACAACCTCGTCCTGCGCCATGGAATGCTCCTTCACTCACAGGTGGGCGCGGCCGGGACCGGCTTGCCCATCACCACGTCGGCGGCCGTCGGGAAGCAGCTCACGCAGTTCTCGTTGATCCGGTACAGGCCAGAGGTCCCCTGCCTTTCGACCAGCACGAACCGCACCTCAGCCAGGATCTTCAAGTGGTGCGACACCGTGGACTGGCCCACCCCGGACGCGGCCACGATCTCTCCCACGCTCATCGGCGCGCCCCTCCGGGCCAGCAGCGACACGATCTGCAGCCGCGTGGCGTCGGCCAGGGCCTTGAACCAGCTCGCGTATTCCTCGGCCTCCGCGCGCGGCAGTGGCCCTCTGTTCTCGTCCATCGTTAATCGACGATACTCGATAGATGCACAGCGTGCGATGCACCCAGCGTGAGATAGGGGTCAGCCCACATACGCCAAACCCACACCATGGGCGTGGAGAGCCTGGTGAAGGCGGTGTCCCGGGCGGCGCAGGTTCTCCGGTGGCCGCTACGCCGACTTCTGGAACACCTCCATGGCTCCCGCTGCGCGGAAATGAGCCGGAGTATCGGGCGATCCGCCAGGCCCGTTTTCCGGCCTTGGGGGACATCGGTACAACCGTTGATGGTGACAGGCCGTCGGTCTTCAACTCTGCGGGAACATTTGTCCAAGATTGATAGCCGACCGCCCGTGCATAGTCTCCGCATGAGTGAGTACGACATTGAGCACTCCCATGGGATGCACGTGGTCCATGACGGCCCGCGGCAGGCGCAGCCGTTGTTGCTCATCCACGGATCGGGGGCCTCGGGCGGCTTCTGGAGCCCGATGGTCCCGGCACTGGCCGCCCACCATCACCTCATCCGGGTCGACCTTCCGGGCTGCGGCCAGTCCCCGCCCGCGCCGTCGTACGACGTGCCTGCGCAGGCGGGCCAGGTGGCGGCGCTGCTGGACGACCTCGGCCTTCGTCACGTCGCCGTGGTCGGGCACTCCAGCGGCGGCTACGTCGCCACCGCGCTCGCCGAACAACGTCCCGACCTCGTGGGTTCGCTTGCACTGATCAGTAGCGGCCCGAGCCCGGATGCGCTCCTTCGGCAGCCGTTCATCCTTCGGCTCCTGTTGGCCCCGCCTTTGGGCCCGCTCCTGTGGCCGAGGCGTTCGGGTGCGATGATCCGCAAGGGGATCAGCGCGATGGCCGCTCGCCCGGTGGACCTCCCGGACGACGTGGTCGCCGACGTACGGAGCATCACCTACCGCGTGATGAGAACGGTGCTGCGCCGGAACACCGCCTACATCGCCGAACGGAGCTTGCCCGAGCGTCTGGCCGCCCTCCAGGTCCCCGTTCAGGTGATCTTCGGCTCTGCCGACCCCCGTTGGGAGCCGTCGTCGGCGCACCAGTACGACGCGGTGCCGAACGCACGGGTCGAGCTGCTGCCCGGCGTCGGGCACCTCCCCATGATGGAAGCGCCCGAGACGACCAGCAAACTGCTGCTGGGCTTCACGGCAACGGGCCCTTGACAGCCCACCCATGGAGGGCAGGCCACTCGTCGTGATCCCGTGACCGGCCGGCCCGCGTACGCCAAGCAGCTGCCGTCAGCGTGCGGCGGTCTCGGGGACCCGTACCGGCGGGGCCTGGTGGTGGCGTTCCAGCTTGGCGCCCTCGACGTCCACGTCGGGCAGGACCCGGTCGAGCCAGCGCGGCAGCCACCACGCCTTGTCGCCCGCCAGATGCATGACCGCCGGAATGATCAGCATGCGCACCACGAAGGCGTCGACGAGCACGCCGAAGGCCAGCGCGAAGCCGACCGGCCGGATCATCGTCATGTGGGAGAACATGAACCCGCCGAAGACCGAGATCATGATGATCGCGGCGGCGGTGACGACGGCCCTGCCCGCCCGTACGCCCTCGGTGACGGCCTGCCGGGCGGGGGAGCCGTGCGCGTACGCCTCGCGCATCCCCGAGGTGAGGAAGAGCTGGTAGTCCATGGCGAGCCCGAACAGGATGCCCACCAGCAGGGTCGGCAGGAAGTTGAGGATCGGCGCGGGGTCGGTGACGCCGAAGAGGCCGCCGAGCCAGCCCCACTGGTAGACGGCCGTGACGCCGCCGAGCGCCGCGAACAGCGACAGGACGAAGCCGCCGGTGGCGATGAGGGGCACCAGGATCGAGCGGAACACGACGATCAGGATCAGCAGCGACAGGCCGACGACGAGGGCGAGGTAGGTCGGCAGGGCGTCGGCGAGCTTCTCGGAGATGTCGAGGTTGGCGCTGGCGCTGCCCGCGACGGACAGGGACACCTCGTCGGAGCCGAGTTCAAGGGTACGGCCGCGCAGGTCGTGGACGAGGTCCTCGGTGGACTCCGACGTCGGCCCGCCCGTCGGTACGACCTGGAAGACCAGCACGGTGCCCCGGTCGTTGGCGCCGATGGGAGCGACCGCGGTCACGCCGCCGACATCCATGAGCTGCTTGCCGAGGCCGGCCTGGGCCGCCGTGAGGTCGTCCCCGGTCACGCCGTGGCCGAGGTCGGCGACGACGACCAGCGGCCCGTTGGCGCCGGCGCCGAACTTCTCGGTGATGGCGGTGTAGGCGCGGTACTGCGTGGAGTCGGCGGCCTCGGAGGCGCCCGTGGGCAGGCCGAGGCGCATCGAGGCGGCGGGCACCGCGATGAGGGCCAGCGCGCCGACGCCGATCACGATCCGCAGGACGGCGCTGCCGATGGTCATCGGCTGCACGTGCCCGGGCTCCGCCATGGGCGCGGCCTGCCCGGTCACCCGCACGGCCGCCTTCCTGTCACGCCGGGGGAGGAGCCGGTGCCCGAGCAGGCCGAGCAGCGCCGGGGTCATGGTCACGGTGAGGAGCACCGCGACGGCGATGGCGACGGCGCCGACGGTTCCCATCAGGGCGAGGAACGGGATGCCCGTGACGTTGAGCGCCAGCAGCGCGATGAGCACGGTGCTGCCCGCGAAGACCACGGCGTTGCCGCTGGTGCCGTTGGCCAGCCCGATGGACTCTTCCACGGTCATGCCCGCCTTCAGCTGGCGGCGGTGACGGTGGAGGATGAACAGCGCGTAGTCGATGCCGACGGCCAGGCCGAGCATGGCGCCCAGGATGGGGGTCACCGACGTCATCTCGATGCTGCCCGACAGGGCCATGGCGCCCGCGACGGCCACCCCCACGCCGAAGAGCGCGTTGAGGATCGGCAGCCCGGCGGCCACGAGGGTGCCCGTCATGATGATGAGCACGATGGCCGCGACGACGAGGCCGACCGCCTCGCCGACGCCGCCCAGCTGGATCTCGCCCTGCGCGATCTCGGCGGAGTAGTCGGCGGTGACGCCGTCGGGGAGCGCGGCGTCGAGGGTCTCGGTGACGGCTTCCTTGGTCTCCGGGGTGATCTCCTGCTGCGGCAGGTCGAAGACGATGGTCGCGGTCGCGGTCGAGCCGTCGGAGGAGACCATGCGGATGTCCTGCGCGATGGCCAGCAGGTCGCGTCCGGTGAGCAGCTGCCGCTCGGACTTCTCCAGGGTCGTACGCTGCTCGTCGAGCTCGGCCTGCTGCTTGCCGAGCTGGGCGAGGGTCGCCTTGAGCTGGGTGAGTGTCGCTTCGAGCCGCGGGTTCGAGCCGGCCTGCCGGAGGGCCGTCTCGGCTTGCTCGATGCCCGCCTCGGTCTGTGAGCGGGCCTGGTCGAGCTGCTTCTGGCCCTTGTCGAGCCGGTCGCGGCCGTCCTCGACCTGCGCCAGACCATCCGTGACCTTCTTCGCCTGCTCCGCGCGCGTGTCGGTGGAGGTGAACGGGTCGGCCACCTGGTCCACGCCGTCGAGGTCGGCGACCTTGCGCAGCGCCGCGCTGACGCCCTCGCGCTGGGCGGCCGTGAGCTCCTCACCGCTGCCGGAGTGGATGACGACCTGCCCGGTGCCCCCGCTGGCCACGGGCAGCTCGGTCTTGAGGCGGTCGGTCACCTGCGCCGTGGGCGTGCCGGGGATGGTCATCGTCGAGCTCATGGTCCCGCCGAAGGCCAGGAAGGCTCCGACGGCCAGGGCGAGCACGACGACCCAGGCGGCGATCACCCACCAGGCCCGCCGGGCGGTGAACCGGCCCAGCCGGTAGAGCAGTTCGGCCATCGAGCACTCACTTTCCGCTTCTCACGTGGGGTTCGAGTAACCGGATAAGACCTATCCGATTCCGCAAGTCTAGTGAGAAGCGGATAGCCCTCATCCGGTTCGTCGGAGATGCGGGCTGTGACGTTGATCCCATCGATCCGCCCGGGGGTACGCTTCGACACGTGAAACCGCGACCCGCTGCCGCCGATGAGCCCACGCGGCGTGGCAGCCTGCGCCGGGACGCGGAACGCAACCGGGACCGCATCGTGCGCGCCGCCCGCGAACTCTTCGCCGAGCGCGGCCTCGCCGTCGGCTTCAACGAGGTCGCTCACCACGCCGGCGTCGGCGTCGGCACCGTCTACCGGCGCTTCGCCGACAAGGAGGAGCTCATTCGCGCGGCCCTGGAGGAGCCGCTGGGCGAGCTGGCGGAGGTCGCGCAGCGCGCGGGTGAGGCCGAGCGGGCCTGGGACGGCCTCGAACTCCTCCTGGGAAGCATCACCGAGCTCCTGGTGGACAACCTCGGACTGCGGGACGTCGCGCTCGGTGGCGGCGGATGGCGGCTCGGCAGGCCCACCGTCGAACGCGTCGCGGAGGTGCTGCAGCACCTGCTCGACCGGGCGCGGGCCGAGGGCGACCTGCGTGACGGCGTCGGCGACGACGACGTGGTGATGATCCTGTGGCTGGTGACCGACCTGGCGCAGCACTCCGTCCAGGTCCGCCCGGGGCTGTACCGGCGCTATCTGCAGGTCATGCTCGACGGGCTGCGCGCCGCACCGGGCAGGTCGCCGCTGGTGGAGAGGCCCACCGAGGAGCAGATGCTGACGATCTGCCGGCGCTGGGCGGGCGCGCCCCTCTGAAGACCGTCCCGATGGATCAGGGCGGTCCGAGCACGTCCGGGGTGATCAGGGCGCGGGCGGTGGCCGCGAAATAGTCCCCGGAGGCGGCGTCGGCGAGGCCGAGGGTGACACCTTGGCTGAGGCCGACCATGAGCGCGCGCAGCGCCGTGGCCAGGCGCTGCGCCTGCCGCGGCGTGACGGCGCTCCCGTCGTGGACCCTGCCGGACAGCAGCGCGGTCAGGCGTTCCTCGTGCGCCCGGACGGAGGCGGCGAGCCTGGGCGCCAGCTCGGGATCGCGCAGGGCCAGGTCCTGCAGGCTGATCTCGAACGACAGGTGGCGCAGCGCGTCGGGGTCGTCGCACAGGCTGCGGTAGTGGCGGGCGAAGACCTCCACCGCCTCCACGAGGCCCATGCCGTCGGGGACGGTCTGCTCGATGCCGCCGTAGTGCGGGGTGAGGTAGTCGGTGACCAGGGCGATCAGCAGTCCGTTCTTGCTGCCGAACAGCGAGTAGACCGCGCCCGTGGTCAGCCCGGCCTGCTCGGCGATCTCCTCCAGCTTGGCCCGGTGGCCGTCGCGGGCGACGATCAGGCGCGCGGCGGCCAGCAGGGCCCGCCGGTTGTGCTCCTTGGCCTCGGTCCTCGTCTTTCTCATAATCCAATTATTACCGTAATCTCGTTATGAACACTGCCGAGTACAGGAGCCGCACCATGGACGTAGCCACCGCGATCGCCGGCGAACGCCGGGAACTGGCGGCGATGCTGGAGAGCCTGACACCCGCCCAGTGGGACGCACCGACCTTGTGCGCGGGATGGCGCGTACGAGAGGTCGCGGCTCACATGTCGTTGGGGTTCCGCTTTCCGCTGCCCAGGATGGTGCTCGAACTCGTCAAGGCGCGGGGTGACATCAACCGGATGGCCGATCGGCGGGCCCGCCAGGACGCGGCCGCACTGTCCACGGCCGAGCTGGTCAGCGCCATCCGCGACAACGCGAGCCACCCCTGGAAGCCGCCGGTGGGTGGCATCACGGCCGCCCTGGGCCACGACGTGATCCACGGCCTGGACATCACCGTCGCCCTCGGCCTCGACCGCCGCGTCCCGGAGGACCGCGTGCGCCTCCTCCTGGAGCAGGTCACTCCCCGTACCCTCAAGTTCTTCGGAGCCGATCTCGACGGCATCGAGCTGCGCGCCGACGACCTCGACTGGTCCTTCGGCAGCGGCGCGGTCCTGACCGGCGCCGCCCAGGACCTCCTCCTGGTCACCTACGGCCGCAAGCTCCCGCCGGGGCGCCTCCACGGCACGGCGCGAGCCGCTCGTCTCTCAGGATTGTGATCGAGGGCCCACGCCGGCGAAGACCGCCTGGAGCACGCGTGGGCTGGTGTGTGATCAGCAGCCGGAAGTACAGCGGTCCCGAGAGGATCTCGAAGGCCAGGTCCAGGTCGAAGTCGGGCGCGACCTGCCCCTGCTCCTTGGCGGCCGTGAGTCGGGCCAGGGTGTCGGCCATCTGGGGCTGGATGAAACGCTCGTTCAGGGCGGCGGCGACCTCGGGGCCGAGGTGTGAGGTGGCAGGTCCAGCGCTGCCCTCTGCCGAGCAGGGCGCTCACCAGCGCATTTGACCTCAACTTAGGTTGAGCTGATGGGCTGTTCGCCGCCCGCCTCCGGACCAGAGAAAGCGAACAGCATGGACACCTCCACACCACCATCCGAACATTCCACCGCGGTGGATCGGCCCTCTCCGTTGACGCTTCCGGTGATCTTGGTCGGCATCCTGCTGGTGGCCATGTCCATCTCGGGCACCGCGGTGGCGCTGCCGAGCATCAGCCGCGACCTCGACGTGTCCGGATCCCTGCTGCACTGGGTCGTCGCGGGATACAACCTGGCCTTCGCGGCCATGACGCTCGTCGCGGGCTCGGCCGCCGACCGGATCGGCCGCCGCCGGGTGTTCATCGCCGCGGCGCTGATCTTCGTGACCGGATTCCTCGCAACCGCGCTGAGCCAGGCGATCATCATCACCGACGTCGCCCGTATCCTCTCCGGCGTCGGCGCAGCCGGGATCATGGCGGCCGGCGGCGCCATCCTCGCCTCGAGCTACGACGGCGCGGCCCGCAACCGCGCCTTCGCCCTGATGGGCACCATGGCCGGCGTCGGCATCGCCGTCGGCCCCACCCTGTCGGGCCTGCTGATCTCGGCCACTGGGTGGCGGGAGAGCTTCGCGGTCTTCGCGGTCATCGGCCTGCTGGTCGCCCTGGGCGCGACCCGCACCCGAGAATCCCGGTCGACCGGCACGGGCCCGATCGACCGCATGGGCAGTGCACTGTTCGTGGCTGCGCTGACCCTGTTGATGTTCGTGTTGCTGGAGGCGCCCACGTTCGGCTGGACCCATCCGCTCATCCTGGTCACCACCGTTGCCGGGCTGGTCGCGCTGGTGTGGTTCGGCCTGTCCCAGCGGCGCAGCGCCGCCCCCGTCCTGGCTCCCTTCCTGATCGCCAACCGCGCCTTTCTGGGCTGGAGCCTCGCGACGCTGACCACCTCGATCGGGTTCCTCGGCGTTCTGGTCTTCCTGCCGACCTACCTGCAGGCGGCCGCGGGACTCTTGCCCGCCGCCGCGGGAGCGGCCATGCTGCTGCTCACTGCTCCCGTGCTGATCACGCCCATGGCCGCCGTCACCCTGGTCAACAAGGGAGTTCCGGCCCGGCTGGTCATGATGATCGCGCTGGCCCTGGTGGTGGCAGGGAACCTGTGGCTGATGGGACTGAACGCCGACAATCCGGTCGCGGCAGCCGCTGCACCGCTGCTGATGATCGGCCTCGGCATGGGAGCATCCTTCGGCATCACCGACGGACAGGCCATGGCCCTGGTCCCGGCCGACGCGAGCGGTATGGCGGCCGGATTCCTCAACACGCTGCGCGGCGCGGCGGAGGCCATGGTGATCGCCGCCTTCAGCGCCTCCCTGACCGGCCTCCTCGCGGCCAGGCTCGGCGACCCGACCCGTGCCGCCGAGGTCGGCGCCGGGCGCCTCACCTCCGGTGCCGAGTCCGCGGAACTGGACGCCTTCACCTGGTCCTGGCAGCTCACCCAGCTCGGCACCGGGCTGCTCTGCCTCGTGCTGTCCATCGTCGTGGCCGTCCTCATCCACAGCCGCGCCAGGTCCCGACACACCGCCTGACACCGCCTCACCGCAAGGAGCCGCCGTGCGTGCCAGCCCAGAGGACCACCTCACGATCGGTGACATCGTCCGCCGGACCGGCGTGCCCGCCTCCGCCCTGCACTTCTACGAACGCAAGGGCCTGATCTTCAGCGAACGCGACGGCGGCAACCAACGCATCTTCTCCCGGCACATGCTCCGCCGGATCTCCCTCATCATCGTGGCCAAGCGCCTGCACATCCCGCTGTCGGACGTCGCAGAGATCCTTGCCACCCTCCCCACCGACCGCGCCCCCACCCACAAGGACTGGCAGCGGGTCTCCCGTACGTGGAAGAAACAACTCGAAGAACGCCGCCGAGCCATCGAGCAGCTCGAACACGAGCTCACGGGCTGCATCGGCTGCGGCTGCCTGTCGATGAAAGCCTGCCTGCTGCTCAATCCCGACGACGCCCTGCGCGACCACGGCCCCGGACCTGTACGGCTCCAGGAGCCGGGGCTCAGAGAGATTTGAAGCGGAATCCGGCGTTAACGGGGTTTCATCAGGCGGCACATCAACGTGCACGGCCGCTGTTCCTTCCAGCGTGCGCAGCTGGGTGGCGGGCGGCGGGCCTTGCGTGATCCTGACGCCGACGCTCCTTGCTTGGTCGGTGATTTCGTCCTAAAGACCTTGTTCAGCAGCGATCGTGGCGGTCAGGCCTTCGCTTTCACGACGCTGTGCGATGAGCGTTTCTATTCTGGCTGCCACCGCCGGCAGTCCGCCGTCGCCGAGCGTTTGGCCGTCCCGCAGCCGGGTGAGGTGGCGGATGACGGTGAGGTGCTCAGCGAGGGTGGCGGGCCCTCCCGGATAGGTGGCCTTCAGCAGTTCGGAGGCCGTGCCAGGCGCTCCGGTGACCACGTGTCCGAGTTGCTTGACTGCGGTGTCGGTGAACTCGGCGACGTCGATGCCTGCCGCCCGCACGGTGTCGAGGGCTCTCAGCAGGCCGAGTTGGGCGTCGTACCAGAGGCCGAAGAGGGTGAGATCCCAGATAGCGGCCGCTTGTGGTGCCTCTCCCACGAACTGCGGCGTGCTCAGCAGGCCCAGGAGCGCGCGGTGTCGCTGAAACGCCGACCGTGAGCCGCCGTACAGGATGGTCGCCGCGTCGGTGCCGATCATCTCCGGCGAGGTCTGGATCCCCGCATCGAGATAGGACGCCCCCAGGGCGGCCACCCGCTGGGCGGCACGTTCCGCGTCGTCAGGGGTTCCGGTGCACATCGCGACGATCGTTCGTCCGGACAGGTCTCCATCCAGTTCGGCGAGGCACTGCTGCACGGCGACGTAGTCGGTGAGGGTGAAAAGGGCCAGCGTGGCAGAGGACAACGCTTCTCTCACCGACCCGGCCGGCCGTGCCCCGGCGGCGGCCAACGGGTCGAGGCGACTCGGTGTACGGTTCCACACCACCACGTCGTGACCATAGGCGAGCAAGCGACGTGCGACCGCACTGCCGATGGCACCCGCGCCGATCACAGCAATCTGATGGTCAGAGGTCTTGCGTTCCGTCATAGCGATGATCTTGCACTATCAACCTTACTTGAGGTCAAGGCAGGATTTGTAATCGTTTGTCCGTCTTGACCAAGACCGATTTCGTTCCTGCAAGATCCAGCAGAAGGGGTTTAGACACCTTCTCAGCTGCGGCAACCCCCGGGTCGGGGTGTTCGTAGAGGTGTTACGAACCCGGGCCCAGCCGCAGGGTTGAGAAACCGGGTGCTGACGACGGTCGGGTGACTCGGCCGGCGGTGCTCACCTACATCCAGGTCGCACTGGCCGCGATCATTGACGCGACCCGGGACACCGACCCGGACCTGTACCGCCATCACCTCAAGCTGTTCATCGACGGCCGGCGAGGGCGAGGTCGTGGGGCAGGTCTCCGTACGCGAGGACTTCCTGCGCCGCTCACCGTCGCTGCGGGTGCCGCTCCGCCACCTTGGCGGAGCGGCGGGCCACCGAGGAGATCGAGTGGAACCGGCTCCGGGCCGCGAAGGCAGGCTTACGGAGTAAGGACCACCTTGTTGCACTCGTCCTGCTTGTTCTTGAACAGCTCGAAGCCGCGCGGCGCCTCGCTGAGCGGCATGCGGTGCGAGATGACGAAGCTCGGGTCGATCTCGCCCGCGCGGATCCGCTGCAGTAGCGGCTCGGTGTAGCGCTGCACGTGGCACTGGCCGGTCCGGATGGTCAGCGACCGGTTCATGACGGTGCCCATCGGGAACTTGTCGACGAACCCGCCGTAGACGCCGATCACCGACACCACGCCGCCGTTGCGGCAGGCCATGATGGCCTCGCGCAGCGCGTACGGGCGCTCGGTCTCCATCCGGGCGGCCTGCTTGGTGCGGTCGTAGGCGTACATGGCCGGAGTCGGGTGGTGCGCCTCCATGCCGACGGCGTCGATGCAGGCGTCGGGGCCGCGCCCGCCGGTCATGTCGCGCAGCGCGTCCAGCACGTTCACCTCCTCGTAGTTGAGCACCTCGGCGCCGGTCCGCTGGACCCGCTTGAGCCGGTACGGGAACCGGTCGATGACGATGACCCGGTCCGCGCCGAGCAGGAACGCGCTGGCCGCGGCGAACTGCCCGACCGGACCCGCGCCCCAGATCGCGATCGTCTGGCCCGGCTTGATCTCGCACATCTCCGCGCCCATGAAGCCGGTGGGGAAGATGTCGGACAGGAACAGCACCTTCTCGTCCGGCAGGTCGTCCTCGATCTTGATGGGGCCGACGTCGGCGAACGGGACGCGCACGTACTCGGCCTGCCCGCCGGGGAAGCCCCCCAGCATGTGCGAGTAGCCGAAGATCCCGGCGGGCGCGTGGCCCATCAGCTTCTCGGCCATGCCCGCGTTGGGGTTGGAGTTCTCGCACACCGAGTACAGCTCGGCCTCGCAGGCGAAGCAGGCCCCGCAGGCGATCGGGAACGGCACCACCACGCGGTCCCCGACGTGCAGATTGCGCACGCCGGGGCCGACCTCGACGACCTCGCCCATGAACTCGTGGCCGAGGATGTCGCCCCTCTTCACGGTCGGGATGTAACCGTCCACCAGATGCAGGTCGGAGCCGCAGATCGCGGTCGAGGACACGCGGACGATCGCGTCACGCGCGTTGAGGATCTGCGGGTCCGGGACGTTCTGGACCTCGACGCTGTTGCGGCCGGTCCACACGTTGGCCTTCATGCGCGTGCTCCGATCGGTTGTGCGGGACGCTGGCGGAGCTGGCGCCGGGCGCTGGGGCCCTCGGGACTGCCCTCCGAGCGGACGACCTCGCCGGTCTCCATGACCTGCTTGAAGCGGCGCAGGTCGTCGCGGACCTGCTGCTCGGGGTGCTCGCCGAACATGCGGGCGACGGCGGCGGCGAGCTTGCGGCCGGGCGCGCCGTACTCCAGGGAGACGTCCACGACCGTGCCGCGGCCCGCGGGCCCGTCGGTGAAGCTGACCAGGCCGGCGGTGGCGATGCCGGTGCCGGGCACCGAGCGCCAGGCGATGAGGTCGCCGACGCGCTCGTCGATGATCTCGGCCTCCCATTCCAGGGCACCGATCGGGCCCTTGGCCTTCCAGCGGGAGCGGCCCCCGCCGAGGGTGCGCACCGAGTCCAGGTGGATCATGAACGTGGGCAGGTTCTCCAGGTCGCGCCAGAAACGGTAGACGTCCTCGCGGGGCTTGTTGATGGTGATGGAGGCGCGCACCTTCAGCGGGCCCTTGGTCTTGGCGGTGCCGCCCCGGGCGCAGGCGGTGTCCAGGGCGGTGAGCCCGGCGACGGCGCCGAGCGCGGCCAGCGCGCGGGTGCGGCGGGCGCCGGTGCGGCCGGCGGCGGCCCTGCCCAGGACGCCGAGGTCCATCGTGTCGCCGGCGACCCTGGTCCACGCCCACTGGGCAGGGTTCTTGGCGCCGAGCAGCAGCGCGGCGTGCAGCAGCTCGCGCCCGCCGACGAGCCTGGCGACGGTCGTGGCCCCTGGCGCGTCGTCGACGCCGCACAGGCGGGTCACGGCCCGGGGTGCCGCCAGTTGCGCCGCGCCCAGCGCGAGGCTGGTCCACCCGAGCACACGGGCGAATTTGTCGGTCATCATGCGTCCTAACGCAGGTTCTGGTGGTATGTGCATACGCCGCGGGCGGCCCTCGGTCTGCTGACGCCCCCGCGTCTTCCGTCCCTTGCCCCTGGCAAAACGGGTGACATCATCGGATTAAGGCATCGGCATCGACCGGCAGGACTACTCCATCTGGTACCGGGCCGGCCTCGCAGCGCGCACGCGGGCGCCCACCCCCGAACGCGGTGCCGGCGCGGACAGCGATCGGTTGCACGTTCGTGAGCGACGAGGTCACGCCCGGCGTTCAGCGGCGGCGGCCTTCGGGGCTTTGGCGAACTCCTGCACGATGCGCTCGCAGAAGGCCGGCAGGTCGTCGGGCGACCGGCTCGTGGTGATGTTGCCGTCGGTGACGACCGGCTCGTCGACCACCTCGGCCCCGGCGTTGCGCAGGTCGGTGCGCACGCTCGGCCACGAGGTCAGCCGGCGGCCCCGCGCGACGTCGGCCTCGACGAAGTTCCACGGGCCGTGGCAGATCGACGCGACCGGCTTGCCCGACTGGACGAAGTCCCGGACGAACCGCACCGCAGCGGGTTCCATCCGCAACTTGTCCGGGTTCACCGTCCCGCCCGGCAGGAGCAGCGCCTCGTAGTCGTCGACCGACACCTCGCCGACCAGCCGGTCCACCGTGAAGGTGCCGGCGTCTTCGAGGTCATGGTCACGCGCCTGGATCTCGCCGCTGGTGATGGAGACCACGACGGTGCGGGCGCCGGCGTCGTCCAGCGCCTGCCGCGGCCGCTCCAGCTCGACTCGCTCCACCCCGTCGGCCGCGAGGATGGCGACCCGGCGTCCGTTCAGCTCGCCGGCCATGTCAGGCACCCGCCATCGCCGGGTGCAGGACGACCTTCGTCCAGCCCTCGTCTCGCTGGTCGAAGTGCTCATACGCCTCAGGCGCGCGGTCGAGGGGCAGATGGTGGCTGACGATGAAGGACGGTTCGGCCTTGCCCGCGACGATCAGGTCGCGCAGCTGCCGGTTGTACTTCTTGACCGGGGCCTGGCCGCTGCCGATGTACTGGCCCTTGAACCAGAACATGCCGTAGTCGAAGGCGAGTTTGCCCTGCTTGGCCAGCTCGTCGCTGGCCCCGGGGTCCTGCGGGATGAAGACGCCGACACAGCCGATCCTCCCGGTGAAGCGCACCGAGGCGACCAACCGGTTCATCGTCAGGTTGGGCTGCTCCCGGCCGTCGGGCTCGTGCGCCTGATAGCCGACGCACTCGCAGCCGTTGTCCGCGCCCAGCCCCTTCGTCTCGTCCAGCACGACCTGTACCGGGTCGACCTTGGAGTCGTCGATGGCGATCGCGCCGATCGATTCGGCCAGCCGCAGCCGGTCGGGGTGCCGGTCGACGACCATCACCTTGCTCGCCCCTCGGATGGTCGCCGAGAGGGCGGCCATCAGCCCGACCGGGCCCGCACCGTAGATGACCGTCTGGTCGCCGGGCTGCACGCCGGCCATCTCGGTGGCGTGGTAGCCGGTCGGGAAGATGTCGGCGAGCATCACGTAGTCGGCCTGGCGCTGCTCGGCGTCCTCGCCCAGCCGCAGGCAGTTGAAGTCGCCCCAGGGCACGCGCAACAGCTCGGCCTGTCCGCCGCCGTACGGGCCCATGTCGGCGAATCCGTAGGCGGCGCCGGCCATGTTCGGCTCGGGCTGAGCGGTCAGGCAGTAGTTCGTCAGCTGACGCTCGCAGTTCTTGCAGTGCCCGCACGCGATGTTGAACGGCACGACGACCCAGTCGCCCACCTGGACCTTGTCCACCCCGTCGCCGACCTCGACCACCTGACCCAGGTTCTCGTGCCCGAACCAGCGGCCGGGCTCGAAGTCGGTCCGGCCCTCGTACATGTGCAGGTCCGAGCCGCAGATGTTCGCCGACGTGATCCGGACCAGGACGTCGGTCGGCCGCTCGATCCGCGCGTCCGGCACGTCCTTCACGCTGATCTGCCGCGGCCCCTCGTACACCACTGCCTTCATGAAGATCCCCCCGTCGCAGGTGCCTCCCTCCCCATGGGCGGCCCCCCAGGCCGATACCCCCAGAAAACCCCCCCGAACCCACAGCCAGCCGCGTTTAGTGTCCAGACGAGCACTAACCGTCACATAAGCGAGAGTTCGGAACGGCGACGAGCCGTCGATCGCCATCAGCGGGCGAATCGCGCTCCTCATACGGGACGCATCGGTCGCGCCACTGCGGGTAGTCCATGCCGGGATTCCGCCCGGCTACCGGCGAGGAGCGCCCATGGCCAACAGTGAGCAGCATCGGCCGGAGATCGTCGTCGGGCTCGTGGCGACCCCGCCGGACTATCCGGCGCAGGTGGTCGCGCGGCTCGCCGTCGAACTGGCCGCCCTGCTCGCCGAGCGGGTGGACCCGGACGTGCGGTGGATCGTCCGGGCAGGCTGGGGTGAAGTGGCTCCGCGCCGCGACGGCGGCGTCGAGGCGCTGCTCGACGATCTCGCCCGCCGGCGCGCCGACGCCGGGTGGGACGTCGCGATCTGCCTGACCGACCTGCCGCTGCACACCGAGCGGGTGCCGCTGGTGGCGCAGACGTCCGTCCGGCGCCGGGTCGCGATGGTGTCCTTGCCCGCGCTGGGGCTGCGTCAGCTGCGAGCGCTCCGCGCCGCCGTCCCGGGTCTCGTGAGCCGGCTGCTCACTGACACGTCCGAGGAGCGGGTGCCGCCGGCCGGCCGGCCGCCGGCCGAGCTGACCGGCCAGGTCGCCGCCATTCACCGAGTGGTCGGCGAGGCCGCTGCCGGGGAACTGGGCTACGTCGCCTCGCGGCTGGCGGGCAGGGTGCGGCTCCTGATCGGAATGGTCCGGGCCAACCGCCCGGGGCGCGCCCTGCTGGGCCTGTCCAAACTGCTGGCCGGCGCCTTCGCCACGGCCGCGTTCGCGCTCACCACCAACACCATCTGGGAGATGGGTGTCGCGCTCGGCGGACTCCGCCTCACCGTGATCATGATTCTCGGACTGACCGCGCTGGTGACCTGGCTGATCATCGCGCACGACCTGTGGGAGAAACCAGACCGGGACACACCGGCCGAGCTGGCCCGGCTGTTCAACCTGGGCACGATCCTCACCCTCACCCTGGCCGCCGTGGCGTCCTATGTGGTGCTGTTCGCCGGAACGACACTCGCCGCGGCGCTGCTGATCGACACCTCCGTGCTGGAGCAGGACCTGCAGCGGCCGGTCGACCTCACCGACTACCTGACCCTGGCCTGGATCATCAGCTCGCTGGCCACCGTCGGCGGCACGATCGGCTCCGGGCTGGAGGACGAGGACACGGTGCGGGCCGCCGCTTACGGCTACCATCCCGAACCCGGCGGCTGGCGGGACGAGAAGGACACGTAGCTTCCACCCCGGCGCCGCCGGTGTGGCGCCGAATCTCGTCATAGCAGCAGGTCGAAGACGCGGATGGTGCGTGCCCACTCCTTGCTCGCCGGGTTCTTGCGATCAGGCTCCATGGCTCTCATCGCCCTGGCGAGCGCCACGGAGAGTCCACCCGCCACGGCCGGCAGCCGGGCCTCGGTTTCTTCGCCGAGCGACAGATCCAGCGGAGGCAGTGCCGCGAGGTCCGCCAGGATCGATGACAGGTCCAGTACCTCGTCCAGGTCCCGGAAGTCGTGCATGCTCTCCTGCAGTCCTTTGGTGATGGGCAGGTCCCAGGGCTGGATGATGTCGCGCCCGTTCGACTTCGCGGCGGCCTCGGCGACGACGAGCATGTCGTGCAGCTTTCGGTTGATGAAGTCGCTGTATTGCTTGAGGTCGGACTTGTCCACGTCCAGTCCCGCAGCGGCGCGGAAGAAGTGCTCGAACCTGGAAACCGCGATCACTGGCATCTGGATCACCGTCCTTGCTGTCGATGCCCTGTCATGGAGAATCTTTCGTGCAACAGGCGTACGGCCATGGCGCCCTCCCCGACCGCGGACGCGACCCGTTTGACCGACCCGCTGCGAACGTCTCCCACGGCGAACACGCCCGGCCGCCCGGTCTCCAGGGGAAGGGCCTCCCCGTGTGACGCGCCGTGATTCGTGATGACGAAGCCCCGGTCGTCCAGCGCGACGGCGCCCGCCAGCCAGCCGGTGTGCGGATCCGCGCCGATGAACACGAACATCGCGTTGGTCTCGATCTCGATGGGCTGCCCCGTCTGGTTGTTCTGGGCGCGGACGGCCCGCAGGGAGCCGTCCCCGACCAGTTCGCGTACCTCGGTGTGGAACATGATCTCGATGCTGGGCGTCCGGCTGATCGCGTCGATGAGGTAGCGGGACATGCTCTCGCTGAGATCTCCGCCGCGGACGAGCATGTGCACCGACGAGGCGTTCCCGGCCAGGTAAAGTGCCGCCTGGCCCGCGGAGTTGCCGCCGCCGACGAGGACCACCGGCGCCTGCCGGCACATGCGCAGCTCGAACGGCGTCGCCGCGTAGTAGACGCCGCAGCCTTCGTACTTCTCCAGGTCGGGAACGTTGAGTTTGCGGTAGCGAGCGCCGGTGGCGATGAGCACGGCGTGGCCCTGCGCAGCGGGCCCGCCCTCGACGAGCACGCTGTAGTGGCCGTTGTCGGACTCCAGCCCGGTCGCCTCGGCCGGTACGGTCAGCCGGGCGCCGAACTTGGCCGCCTGGACGACGGCGCGTTCGGCGAGCTCGGCGCCCGAGATGCCCGACGGGAAGCCCAGATAGTTCTCGATGCGGGAGGAGGTGCTCGCCTGGCCGCCCGCGGCGACCGCGTCGAGCACGACCGTGGTCAGGCCCTCCGAGGCCGCGTACACGCTCGCGGCCAGGCCCGCGGGGCCCGCACCCACGACGATCAGGTCGCTCACGCCGTCGCCGGGCCGTGGTACGGGCAGGCCGATGGTCTTGGCCAGCGTGGCGACGGTCGGGTTGCGCAGCACCTGGTCTCCGCGCCAGATCACGACCGGCGTCTCCTGCGGGGAGATGTTGAGCTGGCGCAGCAGCGCCTCCGCCTCCTTGTCCTTCTCCAGGTCGATCCACCGGTGCGGAAGCCTGTTACGGGCGGCGAACTCGCGCAGCCGGCGGGTGTCGGGCGAGTAGCGGGAGCCGATGATGCGGAACCCGGCGTCCATGCCGATCAGCAGGGTACGGCGGGTCAGGTAGGCGCGCAGGACGAGGTCCCCGAACGCGGGGTCACCGTCCACCAGCGTGCGCACCTGGTCGGCCCGGACGGCCAGGATTTCGCCGGTCTCCCGCACGACCGCGGTCAGGAACCCGACCTGGCGGGTGAGCAGGCCCAGCTCGCCGAGGAAACGCCCGGGGCCGTGAACGGCGATCGTCCGCTCCTCCGCGCTGCCGTATCCCTCGACGGTGGCCACCTTGCCGCGCAGGATCACGATGAACTCGCCGGCAGGCTCGCCCTCCCGGTAGAGGACCTCGCCGGGCGACACGGACCTGCGCTCGCCGTGCCGCGACAGGTCCTCGATGCGCCGCTCATCCAGCCGGGGATAGGCCCCGTACAGGTCCGGCGTCTCGGGCAGGGTGGCCGGCGACCGCGTCATGACGGCGTCCTCAGCGTGTCCTCGACCCATTCGCGCAACTGGGGTGCCGGGGCCGCGCCGACGCGTTGCGCCACGACGCGGCCCTCGTTGAGCATCATGAGCGCCGGGACGCCCGTGATCGTGAAGCGCTGCGAGAGGGCCGGCGAGCGGTCCACGTCGATCTTGACGAGCTTCACACGTCCCGCCATCTCTTGGGCGACTTGTTCGAGCGCGGGCGTGACCATCCGGCACGGCCCGCACCATTCCGCCCAGAAGTCGACGAGTACCGGCAGGTCGGCCCGTTCGACGACCTCCGCGAAGGTGTCGTCGCCGGCCTCGGCGATCCACGGCAGCGGCTGGTGGCAGTTGCCGCAGCGGGGCGTTCCCGAGGCGGCGTCCGGAACCCGGTTCGGCCTTCCGCAGTTGGCGCAGCGCACAGTGTGCATGTCAGCTCTCCGGGGCGTAGAAGGTGACGTTCAGTTCGCCCTTGTCGGCGCCGACCACGATGGTCGCGCCGTCGGGGATGTCTCCGGCGAGCAGGGCCCGGCCGATCCTGGTCTCGACCTCGCGCGCGATGAACCGGCGCAGCGGCCGGGCACCGTAGACCGGGTCGTACCCCTGGTTGGCGATGAGCTTGCGGGCCTCCTCGGTGACCTCCAGGGTGAGCCGCCGGTCGGCCAGCCGCTGCCTGATGTCGGTGAACATCAGCTCGACGATCCGCTCGATCTCCGCCTCGGTCAGCGGCTTGAACAGCACGATGTCGTCGATCCTGTTGAGGAACTCGGGCCGGAAGTGCCGGCGCAGCTCTGCCATCACGCCGTCGTGAGCCTCGGGCTTGATCTCGCCGTCGGAGGTGATCCCGTCGAGGAGGTGCTGGGAGCCGATGTTCGAGGTCATGATGATCACGGTGTTGCGGAAGTCGACCGTGCGGCCCTGCGCGTCGGTCAGCCGGCCGTCGTCCAGGACCTGCAGCAGCGCGTTGAAGACGTCCGCGTGGGCCTTCTCGATCTCGTCGAAGAGCACCACCGAGTACGGCTTGCGCCGCACCGCCTCCGTGAGCTGCCCGCCCTCCTCGTAGCCGACATAGCCGGGAGGTGCGCCGACGAGGCGGCTGACCGTGTGGCGTTCCTGGTACTCGCTCATGTCGATGCGGACCATGTTGTCCTCGGTGTCGAACAGGGCCTCCGCGAGGGACCTGGCCAGCTCGGTCTTGCCGACGCCGGTCGGCCCGAGGAAGAGGAACGACCCGATGGGACGCTTGGGGTCCTTGATGCCCGAGCGGGCGCGGATGATGGCGTCGGCCACCAGCCGCACGGCCTCCTCCTGTCCGACGACGCGCTCGTGCAGGATCTGGTCGAGCTTGAGCAGCTTGTCCCGTTCGGCCTCCTGCAGCCGGGCCACCGGGATGCCGGTCCAGCGGGAGACGATGTCCGCGATCTCCCTTTCGGTCACCACCTCGCGCAGCAGCCGGTGGCCGCTCTGCCGGGTGCCCAGCCGCTCCTCCTCGGCCTGCAGCCGGCGCTCCAGCTCGGGCAACCTGCCGTGGCGCAGTTCGGCGGCGCGGTTGAGGTCGTAGTCGCGTTCGGCCTGCTCAGCCTCCCTGCGCACGGCCTCGATCTCCTGCCGCAGGCTCTGGACCTTGCGCAGGGCGGAGCGCTCGGCCTCCCACTGTGCCCGCATCGCCTCGGCCTCGGCCCGCGTGGCCGCCAGTTCCTCGCGCAGCTCGGCGAGACGCTCCCTGCTGGCCGGGTCGTCCTCCTTGGCCAGCGCGGCCTCCTCGATCTCCAGCCGCATCACCCGCCTGGTGAGGGCGTCCAGCTCGGCCGGCATGGAGTCGATCTCCGTCCGGATCATCGCGCACGCCTCGTCCACCAGGTCGATCGCCTTGTCCGGCAGGAACCGGTCGGAGATGTAGCGGTGGCTCAGCGTCACGGCGGCGACGAGCGCGCTGTCCTGGATCTTCACGCCGTGGAAGACCTCCAGGCGTTCACGCAGGCCGCGCAGGATCGAGATGGCGTCCTCCACCGAGGGCTCGTCGATCAGCACCGGCTGGAACCTGCGCTCCAGGGCGGCGTCCTTCTCGATGTGCTTGCGGTATTCGTCCACCGTGGTCGCGCCGATCATGTGCAGCTCGCCACGTGCCAGCATCGGCTTGAGCATGTTGCCGGCGTCCATCGCGCCCTCGGTCGCCCCGGCTCCGACCACCGTGTGGAGCTCGTCCACGAACAGCAGGATTCGTCCCTCCGCCGCCTGCACCTCGTTCAGTACGGCCTTGAGGCGCTCCTCGAACTCCCCGCGGTACTTGGCACCGGCCACGAGCGAGCCCATGTCCAAGCTGAAGATGGTCTTGTCGCGCAGTCCCTCGGGGACATCGCCGCGGACGATGCGCTGGGCCAGTCCCTCGACGACCGCCGTCTTGCCGACTCCGGGATCGCCGATCAGGACCGGGTTGTTCTTGGTCTTGCGGGAGAGGATCTGGATCACCCGCCGGATCTCCTCGTCGCGGCCGATGACCGGATCGAGCTTGTCCGCCCTGGCGTCGGCGACCAGGTCGCGCCCGTACTTCTCCAACGCCTCGTAGGCCACTTCCGGCATGGCTGAGGTGACGCGCTGATTGCCCCGCACGGCGGTGAGCGCCTCCAGGAATCGATCCCTGCTCAGGCCCTGGCCGTGCATGAGACGTCCGGACGCGGTCGTGGATCCTTCTTCGATGAGGGCCAGCAGCAGGTGCTCGACGGAGACGTACTCGTCCTTGAGCCGGCGTGCCTCCCGGTCGGCGGCGTCGAGCAGCCTCGACAGGCGCTGGGTGACGAACACCTGGCCGGGCGCGGCGCCCGGGCCGCTGACCTTGGGCCGTCGCGACAGCTCGTCCTCCAGGTCGGCCCGCAAGCGCCGTGGATCGGCGCCGGCCTGCTCCAGCAGCCTGGGCGCCAGCCCCTCGGGCTGGTCGAGCAGGGCCAGCAGGAGGTGCTCGCCGTCGACCTCGGTGTGGCCGAAGCGCAAGGCCTTGGTCTGGGCGTCGTGCAGGGCTTCCTGCGACTTCTGCGTCATCCTGTTCGGGTCCACTTCAGTCCCCTTGCGTGGTCGTGGGACGGTCGCGCAGGGCGGCCTCCAGCTCCCCGATCCGGTCGAGGAGGTCGATCACCACGCCGATCGCGGCGTAGTTGATGGACAGTCCTTCGTGCAACCGCTGGATGCGGGCCGCCGCCGCCACCTGGGCGGGCATGAAGCACAGCTCCCCCCTGGCGTTCCTGACCGGCTCCAGCAGGCCGAGCGCCACCAGCCGGCCCACGACCTGCGGGTGCAGGCCCGTGGCCCGCGCGTAGGCGTCGGGGTCGAGCCGGACCTGGCGAACGAGCGCGTAGCTCATGAGCGCCTCCTGGGGTCGAAGTCCGAGACGGCGGCGAGCTGCTCGAACAGGCGCCGCTCCTCGTCGGTGAGCCCAGACGGCACCATGATCCGGGACTCGGCGTAGAAGTCGCCCGCGGCCCCGCGCGGATGGGGCATGCCGCGGCCTTTCAGGCGCAGGCGGCGGCCTGTGGATGTGCCCGGCGGCACTTTCACCTTCGCCTCGCCGCCCGGCGTGTCGACGGCGACCGTGGCGCCGAGGGCCGCCTCCCAAGGAGTCAGCGGCAGCGGGGCGTAGATGTCGCGGCCCTCCACGCGATAGCGGGGATGGCCGGCGATCCGCACGATGAGGTAGAGGTCACCTGGCCGGGCTCCCTCACTGCCCTGCCCGCCCTGGCCGGCGAGCCTGATCCGCTGCCCGTTCGTCACACCGGGCGGGATCGTGACATCCACTCGCCTGCCCCCGGGCAGCGTGATGCTGCGGCGTCCGCCGTGGTACGCCTCCTCCACGGTCAGCGTCAGCTCCGCCTCCTGGTCGGCGCCGGGCACCGGTCCCCACTGCCGCCTGCCCCGGCCACCGAACATGCCGCCCAGCAGGTCCTCCAGGTCGACGCCCTCGTCCGCGCCGAAGCCGAAGCCCTCGGCACCGCGCCACCGGCCACCCCCTGCGCCGGCCCCTGCGCCGGGCCGTGCACCCGCGCCCGCTCGGCTGCGCGCGCGGGCCCACTCCGCGGGATCGACGTCGGGCGGCACCTGGCGGAAATCGGGTCCGAACGCGTCGTAGCGGCGACGCGTCTCGGGGTCGGAGAGCACGCTGTAGGCCTCCGAGATCTCCTTGAACCTGTCCTCGGCGCCGGGATCCTTGTTGACGTCGGGGTGGTGGGCGCGCACGAGCTTGCGGTAGGCCCGCTGGATCTCGTCGGCGTCGGCGTTCCGGTCGACGCCGAGCACCTTGTAGAAGTCCCGGCGTTCGGCCATCACTCCACCTTCTTCGCGACGGCCACGATCGCCGGCCTGAGCTGCCGCTCGCCGTCGCCGTAGCCGGGCCTGAGCACCTCCACCACGGTGCCTGGATCGACGTCTTCGCGTTCGACTGTCGTCACCGCCTCGTGGCGGGCGGGGTCGAAGGGCACACCGGTCTCGTCGTGACGGGGGTAGCCGAGCTTGCCGAGCAGGGTGACCGCCTGGTCCCGTACCGCTCGTACCCCTTCAAGCACGGCGTCCCCGCCACCGTCACCACGGGCTGCGTGGCTCAGCGCGAGCTCCAGGTTGTCCAGGACGGGCAGCCACTCGGCCGCCACCTTGGACCTCTCTTCGGCCCTGATCCGCTCGGCGTCGCGTGCGATGCGCTTGCGCACGTTGTCCAGCTCCGCGACCGACCGCAGCCACCGATCCTCCAGCTCCGCCAGCTTCGCGTCAGTCTCCGCCGGCGCCGCTTCTTCCGCGAGTGCCTGTTCGCTCCGCGTGGTGGGCATGCCGGCCTGGTCCTGGGCGTCGGATCTGTGCTCGTTCATGTCACTTGGGCTCCGAGGTGGTGAATTCGGCGTCGATCACGTCCTCGTCACTGCCGGCGGGAGCGCTCTCCGTCCTGGCCTGCGGCGGCACGCTCGGCCCGCCGCCCGCGGCGGCCCCGAGTCCGTGATAGACCTGCTGCAGCTCTCCGCTGAGCTCGCGCAGCCGTTCCACCGGCACCTCTTCCTTGATGGCCTGCCTGGCCTCCTGAACGAGCTGCTCCGCCCGCGCCTTCTCGTGCACGGGTACGGCATCGCCGAGTTCCTCCAGACGGCGTTCCACCTGGTAGGCGACCGAGTCCAGCTCGTTGCGCGCGTCAACGGCCTCCCGGAGTCTGAGATCCTCCGTACGGTGCTGCTCGGCGTCGGCGACCATCCGCTCGATCTCCTGCTTGTCCAGGTTGGAGCTCTCGCTGATGGTGATCCGCTGCTCGGCACCGGTGTCCTTGTCCCGGGCGGAGACGTTGAGTATGCCGTTGGCGTCGATGTCGAAGGTGACCTCGATCTGCGGCACTCCTCGCGGCGCCGGCCGGATGTTCTCCAGCCGGAAGCGCCCGAGCACCCGGTTGTCGGCCGCGCGCTCCCGCTCCCCTTGCAGGATGACGATGTCGACGGCGGTCTGGTTGTCCTCGGCCGTGCTGAAGACCTCGGTGCGGCGCGCCGGGATCGTCGTGTTGCGCTCGATGACCTTGGTCATCAGGCCGCCGAGGGTCTCCACGCCCAGCGACAGAGGCGTGACGTCGAGCAGGACGACGTCCTGCACCTCACCCTTGATGATCCCGGCCTGGATCGCCGCGCCGATGGCGACCACCTCGTCCGGGTTCACCGTCATGTTGGGGTCCTTGCCGTCGGTCAGCCGGCGCACGAGATTCTGCACAGCGGGTATCCGGGTCGACCCCCCGACGAGAATCACCTCGTCGATGTCCGCGGGCCTGAGCTTGGCGTCCTCCATCGCCTGCTCGACGGGATGGACGCAGCGCTGGACCAGATCGGCGGTGATCTGCTCGAACGTGGAGCGCATGAGCGTGGTGTTGAGGTGCTTCGGCCCCGAGGCGTCCGCCGTGACGAACGGCAGGCTGATCGTGGTCTGGGTGACTTCGGAGAGCTCGACCTTGGCCTTCTCCGCCGCCTCGAACAGGCGCTGCAGGGCCTGCGGGTCGTTGCGCAGGTCGATGCCCTGGTCCCGCTGGAACTCGTCGGCCAGGTGGTCGACGATCCGGCGGTCGAAGTCGTCACCGCCGAGATGTCCGTCCCCGGAGGTGGCGCGGACCTCGACCACGCCTTCGCCGATGTCCAGGATGCTGACGTCGAAGGTGCCACCGCCCAGGTCGAAGACCAGCACGGTCTCGTTGGCCTTCTTGTCCAGCCCGTACGCGAGCGCCGCCGCCGTCGGCTCGTTGATGATCCGCAGGACCTCCAGCCCCGCGATGCGCCCCGCGTCCTTGGTCGCCTGGCGCTGGGCGTCGTTGAAGTACGCCGGGACGGTGATGACCGCCTCGGTCACCTTCTCGCCGAGGTACTTCGCCGCGTCCGCGGCCAGCTTGCGCAGCACCAGCGCGGAGACCTCCTCCGGCGCGTACTGCTTGTCACCGACCTGGAAGCGCACGGCTCCCTGGGGCCCCTCCACAACGTCGAAGGAGACGGCGTGCTGCTCGCTCTGGATCTCGTCGTAGCGGCGGCCGATGAAACGTTTGGCGGAATAGATCGTTCCTTTCGGGTTGAGGATGGCCTGGCGGCGGGCCAGCTGGCCGACCAGCCGTTCGCCCTGATCGGTGAACGCCACCACGGACGGCGTCGTCCGGGAGCCTTCAGCGTTGGGTATCACCGTGGGGTGACCGTCCACCGTGGCGGCGATCACCGAGTTGGTGGTACCGAGATCGATGCCGACTGCCTTCGCCATTTCTCGCTCCCCCTCGTACTCCTTTTCGGGCTCTATCTGGTCATTCCTCGGAGCAGTTCATGGGCTTTGGCCGCCTGCTCCGACTCGACGAGGACCTCGTACTTGTCAGCGACGAGGGTGCTTTCGGAGACGAAGTCCCGCTGACCGCGCAGCATCGCGTGTGAGATCAGGCCGAAGACCGCTCCTGCCACCGCGCCCCACAGCAGCCCCCACAACATCAGGGGCAACCCGGCTGCGACGGTGGTGGAGAAGATCGCCAGGAACAGGCCGATGAGGAACCCGAACCACGCTCCGCCCGCCGCACCCCAGCCGGCTGCCCGCAGATGGGTCATGCGCGCGATGACCCGCTCCAGCGAGTGCAGGCCGGTGCCGACGATGAGCGTGCCGCCTACGGGGAACCCGTGATCGGACAGGTAGTCGACGACCTTTTGCGCCTCCTCGTAGCTGCCGTAACTTCCGATCGGTTCGCGGTGGGTCATGATGGGGCCGGACGGCGCGACGGACACGGCGCTCCTCCTTACCTCCTCAGGCCGGGACCCCCTGAGACCACGATGGGCCGGGCTCGGCGGCCTGGGGCACGGTGATGACGCTCCATTCCTTCCAGGCTTTCGCACGCTCTTCGGGGCCACATCCCCCAGGTGGGTAGTCGTCGCCGCGGCCCCGTACCGGCGCGGTTCAGGCACGCCTCCCGCCGGGCGGTGGGTCGAGGCCATCCCGTGTCTGCTCCGCCGCGAGCCGCGCGAGCTCGACCCGGGACCTGATGCTCAGCTTGCGGAAGACCTGCCTCAGGTGGAACGCGACCGTGTGCACGCTGATGAACATCTGTTCGGCGATCTGCGGGTTGGTGCAGCCCTCCGCCGCGAGCGACGAGACAGCGTGCTCGGTCTCGGTCAGGCTGTCCCAACCGGAGACCGGCCGTTCGGCGTAGCTCCAGTGCCGGTGGCGCACCCCCATGCCGCGCAGCCTCCAGCGGACGCGCGCGGCGTCCCGCACTGAGCCGATGTCGTCGTACGTGCCCAGGGCGCGCTCCAACCTCTCCGTGGCCTCCACGCGCCGGCCTTCGGCGGCGAGCACCTTGCCGAGGTCCTCCTCGGCGGAGGCTCGCGCCCACACGTCCTCGGCCCGCCCGGCGGCCAGGGCGAGGGCGTCGCAATCCCGCTCGAGCAGGCCCCGGGCATGCGCGGCGGCGGCGCCCAACGCCGGAAACTCATGGTTGGCCCCGCCGAGCGCCTCTGCGGCGGCGACCACGAACTCGGCCGCCGCCCGGTCCTCCGCGTCCAGGGCGACCCGGGCCATCCACGGGCCGGCCGCGGGCTCGATGGTGAGCATCAGCGGGCGGGGCAACTCGGCGAGCAGGCTCATCGCACTGCGCGGCCCGTCGCGGGCCTCCGCGACCTGCGCGGCCAGCAGGGCGTGCCGCAAGCGTGCCTCGGGCGTTCCCCCCGGCTGTTCCCCGAGATGATGCGCCGCTCCCTGCAGGTCGCCGCGCCGCAGCGCGACGGCGGCAAGCACCGCGCAGGCCGCCGCGACCGACAGCGGCGTGTCGAGCGCGCCGGCCAGGTCCAGGGCCCGCCTCGCCTCGGTGACCGCGTCGTCGAAACGGCCCGCGAGCAGCTCCAGGCGGGCCTCCAGCGCCGAGGCGTCCGCGGCCCAGGCCAGATGACCGTAGCCGAACATGTCCTTACGCGCCTGGCGCAGCATCGCCCGCGCCTCGTCCAGCCGCTGGACGTCGACGAGCACACCGGCCGCGATCAGGCAGGCCTCGTAGCGGCGTTCCTTCGGAGAACCGGCCCCGGCCGGCCGGCCGGCGCTCTCCGCCATGGCCAGCGCGCTGGAAAGCCTGCCCTCGTGCCGCTCCGCGGTGGCCAGGGCGACCAGCGCGGCGCTCCTGACCGCGGGACCGTAGCGGCCCTTCCCGTCGATGACCTCCTGCGCGTACGCCCGCGCGGTGCCGTCGTCCCGCAGGCGCGCCGTGGCGTACAGCTGGACCAGGGTCGCCCGCTCGCGTAGGTGGCCGGGCAGACCCGGGACCACCAGCACCGTCTCGGCCTCGTGGATCGCTTCGTCTCCCCTGCCCGTCAGGTACATCGTGTCCGCCAGCAGGCAGCGCAGTTCGGCCGAACCGTGCACGGAGCCGTGCTCGGCGAGGCGGCTCCGTACCATCTGCTCGGCCTCGTGCAGCCGCCCGCTGGCGATCGCCGTGTCTATGCCGCCAGAGGCCGGGCCGGTGAGCAGACCCCGCCCTCTCGGAGCCCAGGGAAACACACCGGACTGGTCGAGCAGGGACTGCCGCACCGATGGAGGGATGCCCGCGGCCACGATGCCTGCGACCAGTTCGTGACGGAAGGCCAGACCGTTCTCGGTCACGATCAGGATGCCCGCCGCCGTGGCCTCCTCCGTGACCGCGAGCAGCGCGGCCGGCGTGGTGTCGAGCAGCGACGCGGCGTGCTCCAGCGACAACGAGCGGCCGAGCACCGCGATCGTCTCCACCAGGCTCCTGGCCTTCGCGCTCAGGGTGTCGATCCAGCCCCGCACCACGATCCGCAGCCGACCGGGCGCGCGGGCACGCACCGCGTCCCGCAGCGGTCCCTCATCGCGCAGCCCCACGATCAGCTCGGTGATCAGCAGCGGATTGCCGCCGGCTCCCGCCACCAGCGCCCGCGTCGCGGGGTCGGACGGCCTCCCGAGAATGTCCGCCGTCAGCGCGGCGACCGCGGCCGGCGACAACGGCGCGAGCGTCACCCTCTCGGCCCCCTCCCGCTCCAGGACGTCGAACAGCGACACGGCCTGGCACGCGACCGGCGCGGTCGAGCGGGACATCAGCCAGCTGATGGGCCGGTCGGCCAGCAGGACATGCAGGGTGTGCAACATCCTCAGCGTCGCCGGGTCCGCCCGCTGCAGGTCGTCGAGCACGACCAGCACAGGCCCCGTCGCCAGCCGCTCGAGGCCCACCCGCAACCGCTCCAGGACCAGCGGGCCGGAGCGGGTGGAGCCGTCGCCGCCCTCCGGCTCGGACCGCAGGCCGAGGGCCTTCAGCAACATGCTGAACGGAGCGAGCTCGCCCAGCTCCTCCACCCTGCCCTGCACGACCCCGATCCCGCGTTCGGACGCCTCGGCGACGGCTTCGGCCAGCAGCCGGCTCTTCCCCGACCCCGGCTCGCCGTCCACCAGCAGCGTCCCGCCCCCACCTCTCCGCAACTTCTGCAGCAGGCCATCGACGAGACGCCATTCCCGATCGCGTCCCCGCATGATTCCTCCTACGGAGCGCCTGCCACGACAGGAAACGGAGAATCCCATGCCCGACAAGATCTTTCGCTCCTGAGGCCCGAACTGCGGCATGGCTGCCGAGGTAGGGAAGGGGCGACGCCCACTGCACCGATCCGGCGAGTGAGGAGCAGGTGAGGCTGTTCTATCTGTTCCGAGGCACACACTTCACGCTGCTCGTCTTCGGCCGAAGGCCCGCACCCCGGGTGAGCAAGCTACTGGAACCCAGTGGGTCACCGGGCCGCTGCCACGATGCGGTCGAGTGTGGTGCGCCCCATCGCGCTCATCGGCGGATTGCTGTCGGCGTAGTACCAGACCAGCCCCATGGCCTGGACGAAGCCCCAGGCCATGCCGCGTTCCCACTCCAGGTCGTCGCAGTCCAGGCTCCGCCGCAGCACCTCGCGCGGACGTGGTCGCAGCAGGTGCCAGGCGGCGACCAGGTCCAGCGCGGGATCGGCCGGGCCGAAGCCGCCGCCGTCGAGGACGCCGCTCAGGCGGCCGGCCGAGACCAGCACGTTCCCCGAGATCAGGTCGCCGTGGCTCATCACGTCGTCGCCGTCGCGCGGCAGCTCCCGCAGCCGGCTCCAGAGGCGGCGCAGCCGCGGCACGTCCAGCAGCGCCTCGCTCTCCCGGAAGCACTCCTCCATCCAGGCGTCGTGGCGGGTGAGCTCACCGCCGCGCCCTGAGCCGCTGAAGCGCCGGCCTCTGGTCCCGGCCTTTCGCAGGGCGGCGATGAAGGCCGCCAGATCGCCGACGAAGTCCTCCGACCCGCTCGGGTCGGTGTCCGTGGCGGGCGTTCCCCGTAGCCACGTCTGCACCGACCACGGCATGGGGTAACCGTCGCCCGGCTCTCCCAAGGCCACCGGCTCGGGCGTGGGGAACGGCGAGATCCGCGCCAGCTCGGCGCTCGCGCGGGCTTCCCGCTCCAGAGCCGATCGAACGGCGCCGGCGTCGGCCAGGCGTAAGGGGAAGCGCGCCGCGAGGTCGTCCCCGATTCGGAAGATCGTGTTGACCGTTCCCGTCGATCGCACCGGCCGGATCTCCAGACCCCTCCACTGCGGGAACTGCTCCGCGACCAGACGGGCGACCACCTCGGCCGGCACGTCCACTTGGTCGTCATGCATGGTCACGTCGTACACCCTTCCTGCGGCGGTACGCCACAGCAACGCCCATCGCGCCGGAGGCGCGTCGTGGACAGGCACGTAGGCGATGTCGGGCCGGGAATGGTACCGGATGGCGTGGAAGTGCACGAGCGCGACTGGGCCAGCCGGTGTCCGGCTCGGACGGCGAGGACGACGGGCTCGACGCGGACGACCGGCCCCACGGTGAGGTCGGCCTCCTTGACCGGCAGCCAGGCGATCTGGACGTCGACCTCACCGTCGCTCGAGCCGGACGCCAACGTTGTCTGGGGTGCTCTCAAAGCGTCAGGCATGTGTGGCAGGGGAGCCTCGACCAAACATGCCTGACAAGTTGTCTGGGGTGGTTAGGCAAGTAGGGACGGCATTGGAGGGTGTCGGTCGCCAGAAGGTGCGCCGTCGGAGAGCAGGCGCCGTCAGAGGGGGTCGGCGCGTCTCTCCGAACTGCCACCACATGGCGCGGTGATGGTCATGACGGTGCTGGGGATGTCGAGCTGGATCCGGTGCCACCGTCCGCGCGGGACGATGGCGGCGGTGCCGGCCGTCAGCCTGATCTCTTCCTCACCTTCCCCTTGCCGTCCCGGCGGTTGTGGACGCAGGTAGAGGCGGATCTTGCCGATGATGCAGGACACGATCTCGTCGGCCTCGGTGTTCACGTGCCAGTGGTCGGCGTGGACGTCGGCACCGGTCCTGGCGTGGAATGCCTTCAGGTGCCAGCCATCGCGCCCGGCGTCCGCCGGCCGGGCGCCCACGCGGATCCTGCCGCCCCGGGACAGCTGGATGCCGGACGCGGAGAGCTCGATCGGAGTCACGGTCATGGGGTCTCGGCGGTGGCGGTCAGGACCGCGCGGCCGAGGAGGTGGCCGGCGATGGTGAAGCCGAGGTAGGCGGGGGTGGCAGTGGCCGGGACGCCGATGGTCTCGGTGTCGAGGGCGTGCACCACCACGAAGTAGCGGTGCGGGCCGTGCCCCGCCGGCGGGGCCGCGCCGAGGTAGCGCGGCACGCGAGCGTCGTTGGGCAGCTGGTAGGCGCCGTGGGGGAGGCCGGTTCCGGTGTCGTCGCCCGCGCCTTCGGGCAGTTCGGTGACGGTGGCGGGGATGTCGGCCACGGCCCAGTGCCAGAACCCGGAGCCGGTCGGCGCGTCCGGGTCGTACACCGTGACGGCGTAGCTCTTCGTCCCCTCGGGGGCGCCGCTCCACGACAGTTGTGGCGAGATGTCCTTGCCTCCCGGGAGGCTTGCGGACATCTGTTCGGCGGGCCAGGGGGCGCCGTCGGCCAGCGTGGTGCTGGTGAGGGTGAAGGAGGGCACCTGGGGCAGGCGGGCAAAGGGGTTGTTCATGTCTGGTCCTTCGAACAGGTGGTGAGGGTGTCGGCCGATGGGTCGGCAGACGCGGGCAGCGCCATCGGGGGCGCCGTTCACACATCATCGACTGTAACACGAATAATCGATTATTTGCCAGATGGTCTAGCCTGAGGGCATGACGGCCGACCCCTCGACGAAACAGATGCTCTCCGAGCGTGTTCACACCCGGCTTCAGGAAGCGATCATGAGGGGCGAGTACGCGCCGGGTGAGGCGCTCAAGCCGCAGCAACTGGCCCAGCAGCACCAGGTCAGCCTGGCCGTCGTCCGCGAGGCCCTGGTGCGGCTGGTGGGCGAGGGCATCGCGGTGCGGCTGCCCAACCGCGGCTTCGCCGTCCCCGACTTCTCCGACCGGCAGTGGCAACAGATCGCCGAGGCTCGCCGTACGATCGAGCCCGTCATGCTGCGCCTGGCGATCGAGCGCGGCGACCTCGACTGGGAGGCACGGGTGCGCGCGGCCCACCACCGCCTGACCCGTACGCCGCCGTACGAGCCGGAGGAAGGCGAGTACTACACCAGCGCCTGGTCGGAGGCACACCGCGTCTTCCACCGGACCCTGCTGGACGGGTGCGGCAACCCCGTGCTGCTGGACACCTTCGACCGGCTATGGACGGCCGGCGAGCTGGCCCGCCGCTGGTCGGCGCAGCGCACACCCGACCGCGACGGCGCCGCGGAACACCGCCGCCTGGAAGAAGCGGCGCTGGCCCGTGACGCCGACATCGCCACCGAGGTACTGACCCACCACCTGACGCTCACCGTCGCCGCCCTCACATCCGCACCTGATCAGGTCAGGCTGCAGTCGTGACCTGGGCTGATCACGCCGCCTTGTCCTTCGGGGCCCGTCCTCGGACAGGCCCCGAAGGCGCTACTTCTTCTCGCAGGTGCGGTGGCCGAGGAAGACGTCGTCGATTCCCCACCACCCGGACAGCTGGCCGAGGAAGGTGAAGCGGACACGCACCGCGGTCCGGCCGACCGCCTGAGGCAGCTCCACGACCTGCAGTTCGGGCCCGCGAGCCCCGGGGTAGCCGGCCTTCTTCCAGATGTTCGCCCACGTCTGCCCGCCGTCGAGGCTGACGTCCACGAGCGCGGTGCCGTTCACCCTCGGCTCCAGGTCGGAGGCGAACTGCAGGGCAGGGGCCGCGGCTTTCGACAGATCCACGGCCGCCGACGTCAGCGTGGTCTCCTGCACGTGGTGCAGGCCGTAGTGGTCGGAGTCCACGATCGCGAACCCGTCCTTCCCACCCGTCCTGTTGGTACGGCCACCCGGATCGTTCAGCACCCAGCCGGGCTCGTGGGCGTACCCGGGAAAGCCGGGATCGGTGTTGGTGACACTCCACCCACGCGGCAGCCCCGAGTCCAGCCGTTCCGTGACACCGTTCAGGACCGGCGCGTAGCCGGGAGCCTCGCAAGCGAGCGTGACCGTCAGCGCGAAGTCCTCGGTGAGCGGCGTCGTGCCGACCGTCACCTGCCTGGCGGCCGGGGTGTAGCCGCGCGGCACCGCCGCCGCCTCCAGCGTGTACGTCGTACCGGGCAGCAGCTCCAGCCGGTACGCACCGGTCTCGGCGTCGGACTTCGCCGTCCAGGTGTGTCCGGCGCCGTCGGAGGCCGTCACTGTGGCCGCCAAAGGCCAGCCCTGGCCGGAACCGTCCCGCACGGTGCCGCCGACCTGGACCCGCACGGTCGGGACGAGCCGGACGTCGAGTGCGACCGTGCCGTCCTTGGCGATCGTGGCGGTCTGCGTGGCGTCGGTGTAGCCGAACGCCGTGACCTTCACCTGGTAGTCGCCGCCGATCAGCCGCAGCGAGTAGTCGCCCGCCTCGCCGGTCACGGCGTCGCGGGAGCGCCGGCCGGTGACCGAGACGGTGGCGCCGGGAACCGGCTCGCCCGTCTCCGCGTCGGTGACGGTTCCGGACAGCGTGCCGAGCCCGACCTTTGCGACGGCCAGTAACGCCGAGGCGTCCAGCCGGCCCTCGCCGAACACGTTGTTGTCCTCGGCAGGGCCCCCGCACTGGGCGTCGGCCATGTCGATCGCGGACGCGTCCAGCAGCGCCCTGGTGCCGTCGAGGTCGCGTACCAGGTCGGGGAAGGCGGACCACAGCAGTGCGACAGCGCCGGCCGCGTGCGGCGCCGCCATGGAGGTGCCCGACATCAGGCCGTAGGAGCCGCCGGGCAGCGCCGAGCGCACGTCGACGCCCGGGGCCGCGATGTTCGGCTTGGTCTCGCCGTTCTGGCCGGGGCCGCGGCTGGAGAAGGAGGCGATCGCGTTGTGCACGTCGTACGCGCCGACGGAGTAGTTGAGCGTACGGCTGCCGGGCGAGCCGCTCGTCCTGCACGACGGGCCGCTGTTGCCGTTGGCCCAGACGCCCATGATGCCGGAGGCGGCCCACGCCTCCAGGATGTCCTCGATGATCGGCTCGTCGGTCGGCTCCGTCGAGCTCCACGAGTTGTTGATGATGTGCGGCCGCTTGCTGACGTCCGGGTTCTGGCCGTGGCTGTCGGTGGGGGCCAGCATCCACTGGGCGGCCGCGACGAGGTCCTCCTCGCTGCACGTCTGGCAGCCGTTCGCAGTGATCCACTTCACGCCGGGGGCGACGCCGATCTGGTTGCCCTGGCCGTCGTCGCCCACCATGGTGCCCATGGTGTGGGTGCCGTGCCCGTGCGTGTCACAGGGAGCACCGCCCGCGCAGTGGCCCGAGGTGTCCAGCCAGTTGTAGTCATGGGTGACGGTGCCGTCGGCGTTCGTGCCACGGTAGGAGGCGCGCAGGGCGGGGTGGTCGAACTGCACGCCGGTGTCGATGTTGGCGATCACGATGTCCTCGCCGCGCCTGCCGTACTCCTTCCAGACGTCGTCGGCGTTGATGTCGGCCACGCCCCACTCCAGGCCGGAGCCGGCCGCGGTGGTGGCGGCGCGCCGCACCGGCTCTGCCAGCGTGTACGTCTTCGGGGGCCGCACCTGCTGCACGCCGCCCATCGCGGTCAGCTTCTTGACCTGGGCCGGGGTCGCGTCCTTGACCAGGATCGCGTTGGTGACCCAGAACGACTCGCTGTCCAGCTTCTCGTCCTTGAGGTACTTCCTGACGTCCGACTGGGTGCGGACGGCAGTGTCCTTCAGCGCGTCCACGACGAGCTGGCCGCGCGCGGTCCTGGAGCGCGCCTTGGGGGCGGCCGACAGGTTGGCCTCCGGCTTGAGGATCACCCAGACGTCGCCCGGCGCCGCTTGGGCGGGCAGGGCCGCGGTCAGTCCCGCCAGGAGGGTGAGGACGGGGAGTAAGGCCCGGAATCGCATGTCAGCCCTTTCCGCAGGTGAGTCTGGCGGCCATCGGCCGCACCTCCTGGGCGACCTCGGAGACCGTCACGCCCACGGCCCACACGTTGTCCGGCCCGCTGCCGTGCACGTCCAGGAAGTTGTAGGTCAGGCCGTTCATGCGCGGGCCGGGGTGGGAGATCGTCGTCCAGGCCGAGCCGTCCCAGTGCAGGAACTCCTCCTCCTGGCCGGGGCCGACGTCACCGACGGCCCAGACGCTGCCGGGGGCGGCGGCGTAGACGCTGTCGAGGCGGCTGTTGCCCAGGTCGGGCAGGGTCGTCACGCTGTTCCACGCAGTGCCGTCCCAGTGCATGACCAGGGCGGTCGCCTGGTTGTCGGTTCCGTCGCGGCGCCGGCTGCCGACCGCCCACACGTCGTCGGGGCCGGTGCCGGAGACGGCGAAGAGTGCGCCCGTCGGGTGCGTGGCCGGCACTTCCGTCCACCGCGTGCCGTCGAAGTGCTGGACGAGCGGGCTGATGACGCCGTCGGCGTCGCGCTGGTTGCCCACGGCCCACACGTCGTCGGGCGAGACGGCGGTGACGGCGCGCAGGATCGACTCCGGGCGTCCGGAGGCCGGGTTCTCGACGATCGACCAGCGCCGGCCGTCCCAGTGCTCGATCAGCGCGGCGGTGGGCGGGTTCAGGTCGCCCTTCTTGGCCCCGTAGGTGTAGCCGACGGCCCAGGCGTCGTTCTTCGACACCGAGGCGACGTCGGCCAGGTAGAGGCCCGTCGTGGCCGCGGCGGGCGAGACGGCCGTGGGGTGGAGCGTCCACCGCCGGCCGTCCCAGCGGGCGGCCTGCGTGGTGTCGGCGCCGGTGCCCATGTGGTCGAGCAGTAGCCAGCCGCCGCTGGGGGAGTGGAAGGAACTGGCCTCGGCGCTCTGCCTGGTGTACGGCGGGACGGGCGGGCGGGTGTTGTCGCGTGGCCGCCCGCCGCGCAGGTCGCCGCTCCAGGCCGTCGGCGAGCCGTTGGAGGAGGAGCCGGTGAACAGGGCCTCCCGGTCGGAGAAGACGGTGACGTCCTGCGGGTAGGTGCCGGCCGGGCTGATCGCGGAGGTGTCGACGACGTTCCAGGACGGTACGCAGCCTCCCGGTGCGGCCGAGGGCGTGGTGAGGGTGCTCGCCAGCAGTGCGCCGGCAATGAGGGTCTTCATGGGCTCTCCTAGAAGGCGCCGATGCCGTTGGGGCTGCCGTAGCCGGTCGGGCCGTCGTAGCCGGGGCGGGCGTTGCAGAGTTCGGGCGCGGCGCAGGTGCCGGTCTTGCCTGCCGTGATGTCGAACAGGTGGCCCTTGCCCGCCTGCAGCTGCCTGCCCGGCGTGATCAGGTCGCCGTTGCCGGCCAGCGCGTACACACCGGCCACGAGCGCGGCGGCGATCGGGGTGCCGCCGACCGCGACCCAGCCTCCGTAGGAGTAGCTGTCGTAGACGGCGACGGGCGTGCGCAGGTCGGCCACGGCGGCCGTGTCGGCGACGGTGCGCTTGGCGCCGCATGCCCCCTTCGGCTGCCAGGCGGGCCGCGAGACGTAGACGGAGCAGCCCGAACCGGATCCGGACCAGGCGGTCTCGCCCCAGCCGCGCGTGCCTGCCTGACGGTACAGCGTGGTGCCGCCGACGGCCGTGACCGTCCCGTACGCCGCCGGCACGAGCTGCTTGCCCGTCCTGGCGGGGAACCCGCTGTCGCCGCTCGGCGCGGTGATGGGCACGCCGGGGTGCGCGTAGTGGGCGGCATGTGCCAGCTCGCCGGCGTACTCCGGCAGGCCGTACGGCGTGGTGACGACCGTGGCCCCCTGCTTGACGGCCTGGTCTACGGCCAGGCCGAGGTTCTCGGCGTCGGCGTCGTCGGCCTCGACCAGCAGCAGCCTGCAGTTGGGGCAGGCGGCCGCGGCGATGTCGAGCGCGGCGCTGCTGTTCAGCGACCAGTCCGGATTGGCGCCCGGCGGCTCGTCGCCGCCGCGCTGGTTGACCTGGCGGAAGCAGGCGAACTCGCCCTCGCAGGGGGGTAGCCCGTTCGCCTTGCGGTAGACGGCGAGATCGTTGCCCGCGTTCGGGTTGTGGTACGGCACGATGACCGCGATCGTCTGACCGCCGCCCAGCCGTGCCGACGGCAGCCGGTAGGCCTGCTGCAGGTCGGCGGCCGAGAACGGCTGAGGCAGCCCGGCCGCCTTGGCCTCCGCGGCCGGTCGGGCGGTCAGCAGGCAGCCGGCGGACCCGGCCCGCGCGGCCGGGCAGGGCCGCGCGGGATCGGCCTGGGCCGGAACGGCGGGCCCGGCGAGGAGCAGGGCGGCCGCGGCCGCCGCGATGAGTTTCACCATGATGAGCTCCTTCAGCTCGTCAGGCCGTAGGCGCGGACGACGGTCTGCTCGACGGCGTTGCCCTGCCGGTCGTGCGCGCTGACCCGCAGGGAGACGAACCCGCCGGAGTCCGGGTGCCGGATCGTGGCGGCGAACAGGCCGTCGGCCCGCCTGCCCGCCGTCAGCGGCTCGCTCCAGGTGGCGCCGTCGTCGTAGGAGACCGCGACCGTGGCCTCGACGCCCTTCGGCGCGGCCATGTGCTCCTGGTTCTCCACCGCGAACGCCACCTCGAACGGCCCGGCCTTCGCCTTCGACCCGGCGTCGAGCGGCAGGTCGTAGCGGAGGAACAGCAGCGGCAGGAACGAGCACTCCCGCGTGGCGTCGGGCACGCACGACGCGCTCTCCGGCAGCTTGGCCCGCTGGTCGGAGGGGGCCGAGCGGAACGTCCAGTCGGTCGTGACCGGCGTGCCGGCCAGCTCGCCGCGCTGGTCCTGCTTCCACACCAGCCGGTAGTCGGCCTGCTCGGGCAGCATCGGCAGGTCGGCCGCCTGGGCGCCGAGGTTGCCGGTGATGCGGTTGTCGGAGGTGAAGGCCAGCTCGCCGTTGCGGTAGAAGTCCAGGCCGGAGTGGTCGTCCCAGCTCGTGCCCGTCGTGTAGTGGCCCGGCGTCGAGTCCGCGAACCGCTGTGGATAGATCATGCCCAGATCTCCCTGACGGCAGGCCACACAGAGGGTCGCGAACGGATCGTCGACGAGGGGCGAGTCGCCGCCGAAGCCGATCGTGGACTCCTGCCGGTACGGCGCGGTGCGCGACGGCACGCCTGGCGCCTTGTTCCACAGCTCGCGCACCACCGAACCCGGTTTGAGGGTGCGGCGCTGGTTGTAGTGCCGCGCGCCGTCGTCGGAGTTGAACGCGGTGTGCCAGACGGTGATGTCGGGGGAGCTGCTGAACAGGTAGTCGGTGCGCTCGCCCGGCAGTACGGAGGAGCCGACGCCGAGCGCGCTCTGCGTCCAGGGCAGGAAGACTTCGGGGAACAGGTCGAAGCGGTCCTGCTGCCCGTACGGGCTGCGCAGGATCGTGGAGCGGACGGTGGTCAGCTCCGAGTTCCGCACCGTGCGGGTCAGGCTCGCGGGCACGCCCTTGGCGTACGGGAGGACGAGCCGGTAGGTGGGCTTGCCGGGCGAGCCGGACGCGGTCTCGGTGAGCTGGGTGTAGGCGGCGAAGCTGAAGCTGCCCTTGCGCACCGGCCTGGTCGGCGTCGCGTACAGCGGCTGGCTGCCGAATTCCGGGTTGGACACGATCCGGAACGCGACTAGCTGGAACGCCCCGAGCCCCCACGCGTCCACCGCGGCCGAGTTGCCCGCCTCGCTCTTCCTGACGAAGGCGAACATGTCCTGCCGGTACATGCCCTCGGTGGGCTGTTGCACCTCGACGTCGTACGGCACGGCGGTGCGCGCGTCCAGCGTGATCTTCAGATCGCCGGCGACCCTGAACTCCGGCTGGACGACGAACGCCGCGCGGCTGGTCAGGTCGTCGGCCGGTCCGGTGAACACGCTCGCCTCGACGGCGTAGGTGCCCTCCGGCACGCTGTAGGCGACCTCGCCGGTCTCACCGGGGTAATCGATCGTGTAGAAGCCGAGGTCGGTGTCGTCGACGCTGTGCACGTAGGCGACGACCGCGCCCGGCTTGCCGTCCAGGTCGATGCTGTCGATGGAGAGCGTGTGGTAGGCGCCGGCCGCCGCCTTCGCGGTCGCGGGCCGGTGGAACGGCGAGACCGGCGCGTCATCCGGCACGGTGATGCGCTCGACGCCTTCCAGCGTCCCGCCGCGGCCCGCGCGCCACTCCTCGGCGAGCGCGCGGCCGAGGGCCGGAGCCTCGTCCGGGGTGATCGTGGCGCCGAGCGCGGCGAGCCTGCCCGACGTGGCCTTGACCGGGACGGGACGGTTGCCCGTCCTGGCCAGGTAGCTGACGTTGAACAGGCGCGGGTCCAGGAGCCGGTCCAGGAACGGCACGGCTGCGCTCGGGATGACGTACTGGTCGCCCTGCCAGCCGAACCTCAGGTACGTGCCGCCGGCCTCCGCGCCGCCGGGGGAGACGACAGTGGTGCTCTGCCGGCCCTGCTCGTCCACGTCCAGGCGTACTCGCTCGCCGGTGACGAGGGTGACGGTGGTCTGCCGTGGAGGATTCGCGGGTCGCGCCTGAGTGAGGGGCAGGGGGGCTTCGTACGGGATGACGGGTTCGGGGGCCGGCTCGCCGGTCACCGCGCCGGCCATCGAGCCGGTCAGGCCCAGTCCGGCGACCAGCGCTGCGGTCACGCTGATCACCGTCGCCCGAAGGCGCGGCCTGAAGGTGCTCATGCGGGCTCCTGTGCTCGTCGTGAGGTCACGCCTCGACCCAGCCGTCGTCGTCAGGGGGATTTCCGTGGTCGTCCGGGGCCGGGATCGGCTCTCCGGCGTCCTCGCCCTCAGCGGGACCGGTCTCAAGGGATTCGTCCGGGTTGTCCATGAGGCAAGCGTGATTAAAGGGGTACACCGCCAGCTATGGGGAAAAGTCCCCATTCGTTGGGGTGGGTCAGCCGGATCCGCCCATGCGCTGCCCGAGCCCGGCACGCGAGCGCAACCCCAGCTTGCGCAGTACCGCGCTCAGATGCTTGTCCACCGTCTTCGGCGACAGGAACAGCTTCTTGGCGATCTCCCTGTTGCTCAGCCCGGTGGCGGCAAGCTGGGCCACTTCGGCCTCGCGTGGAGACAAAGCGTCACCGTAACCGCGCGTGCCGCCTCTGTACCGGACGGGCCCCGCCACGCCGTGCCGCCGAGCCGTGCTCGCGGCCCGGTCGAGATCCCACCGGGCCTCCAGCTCCTCGAAGACCGCGATGGCGGCCCGCAGCAGCGTTCCGGCCCGCTCTGGATCGTCGCCGCCGCCGAGGAGAGCGGTCGCGGCAAGCTCGCGGCACTGGGCCGCCTCGTACCTGCTCCCCAGCGCGTCGTAGGCGTGAGCGGCCGCCAGGAAGCGTGCCGGATCCCCCGTGACGAATCCCTGCGCGTGGGCCAGCGCCGCTGGTGCCAGCGGCGCGTCCAGCCCGGCCAGCTCCCGCTCGAGCTCCTCGCACAACCGTCCGGCTGCGGCCGCTCGTCCGTCCGCGGCCAGGACACCGGCCAGGGCCGGCAGCATGCGTACGGCCAGCGGTTGCAGCCCTTTGGCCCGCCAACCTGCCAGCATGCCGGTCAGGTCTTCAGCCGGTGGCTCCCCGCGGACCCTGCACAGCCGCAGCAGCATCTCGGCCGCCAGCGGCAGCGCGTCCACCGCGCCGACCTCGACCGCCCTTCCCACGGCGGCGCGGAGCTTGCGTGCCCCCTCCTCGGCCTCACCGCGCGCCACGGCCAGGCAATGGGCGACCAGCTCGGCCGTGACGCGCTGGTGCGGTTGTTCGTCCAGCGCGTCCAGCAGCAGGGCGATCTCCTCGCCCAGTCCAGTCCACTGTCCGCGGAAATAGCGCAGCACCGCCAGGGAGGAACGGATGAGGTACTCCAGCCGCCGGCTGCTGTCGATCTTCAGCCCTCCGCGCAGCGCGGCGTCCAGCAGCCGCTCGCTCACCTCGTAGTGGCCCGCGTAAGACGTCTCTTCGCCGACCGACCAGAAGGCGACAACCTCTTGCCGGGATTCGGGACGGCCGCCGGCCAGGCGGGTCATCCGCTCGGTCAGCGAGGTCCAGCGGGGGTCGCCCATGGTGGTGAGCACCATCGCCACCTTGCCGAGCACCGACAGCTGCAGCGACGGAGTGTCGCCGAGCCGTTCGGCGGCATCCAGGGCGCGGTCGAGCCAGTACACGTGCTCGGCCGGCGGTACCCCGGCCGAGGTCGGCACGCCGAGTCCCACCATCGCCCAGGCCGCCAGCTCCGGGCGGTCGCCGAGGTGGCGCACCGCTGTGGCGAACTGCTCTCGCCGGAGTTCAGGGGCGGCGCCCGCTCGTTCCAGCAGCAGGCCGTACAGGAAGTGCAGTTCGCCGCGCACGCCTGGAGCCAGATCGCGGCTCAGCAGTTCGTCCATCTGGCCGAAGCCGGGCTGCGCGTGCAGACCCTGGACGCAGGCCCAGCCGAACCGCACCGCCATGCGCTCCAGCAGCTCCCCTTCGGGCGGGGCGTCGCGCAGGACGTCGCCGAGCAGGCGGGCCGCCTCGCTGTCGTCGCCGTGCCTGCCCGCCTCGGCCGCGGCCCGGTCGGCCGCCAGGGCCCACTCCTCCATCATCCCGGCGTGCTGCAGGTGGTGCGCGACCTGCCCCATCGGCACCGGCCGCAACCGCTCGACCGCCTCGGCCGCCCGCCCGTGCAGCACCTGGCGCCGCGGCAGCGCGATGCTCTCGTACACCGCCTGCAGGGCCAGCATGTGCCTGAACCCCACACCTGCCGGGCGCCCCGAGCTGTTGAGGGCACCGGGCAGGCGCGCAGAACCCTCGGGGGCGCCGCGCGAGAGCGCGGTGTGCTCGCTCAACAGCCCAGAGCGCAGTGCCTCCTCCAGCCCGGCCAGCGCGGGCTCGCGCTCCAGGCCGCAGATCGCCACCAGCACTTGCACGGGCACGGGCACCTGCAGCACCGCCGCCGCCTCCACCATGGCTCGCGCTTCAGCGGGCAGCCGCGCCACTCGCTCCAGCACCGAGTCGCGTAACGCCCTTGGGACGTTGAGCTCGTCGATGGCCTTACGCGCCCATCCTCGCCCACGCCGGATCAGCGTCCCGCGCTCCCGCAGCAGCGCCACCATCTCCTGGATCGCGAAGGGCAGCCCCGACGTCCGCTCGCACAGATACGCGGCGAACTCCTCCGACACCCCTTCTGACCCGAGGATCTCGGTCATCAGCTCCCGGGTCTCGGCCACGTCGAGCGGCTCAAGTCTCACCTGGGCCCGCGACACCGAAGGAGCCGCCCGCGCCGCGATCGTCCTGGCGTCCAGCGCAACCTCTTCGCCCCGGAACGTGAGCACCACCGACAGCCTGGGCGGCGGGTCGCCCATGAGGTATCCGAGGAAGGCCAGGGTCTGCTCATCGGCCCAGTGCAAGTCCTCCAGTACGAGTACGGCCTCACCCAGAGAGCCCAGCAGCTCCGACAGCGCGCGGAAGACCCGGTGCCGCTCAGCCGCCCGCTCCTCCAGCGGTTCGGGAGCGGGCGGCAACTGCCCGGCCAGCTCCGGCAGCAAGGGCCGTAACGCACCGGTGACAGGCGACAGCGGCCCGCCCGCACTGATGCCGGTGCCGATGTCGCGCAGCGCGTCGAGGAGCGGGCCGAGAGGAAAGGGCTCTCGGATGTGCGCGCACCGTCCCCAGAACATCGCCCGGCCGACACGAGAGGCCAGCTCAGAGACCAGGCGGGTTTTGCCGATGCCCGCCTCACCTTCGACGACGGCCAGAGCGGGCGGATGGACGACGACCGCCAGCAGCCGCTCCAGCTCCGCGCTCCGGCCGACCAGCCCCGGCATGTCCCCGATATAACTCTTCATGTTCGAGCGCCATTCAAGCGCCTGTCAGCCCCTTTTGTCACGGGTTCGATTGCGGGAATCAGTCGGGCCTCAATTCATCGGCAAGGACGACAGCATCGGCGGGGCCTGATCACGACCGCCTCAGCGTGATCTCCTTGCCGCTGGTCAGGTGGCGGCCGCCTCCTGACCGGGGCCGCGCAGCCGCTCGCGCCGGTACAGGCGGCTGACGGCCGCGGCGGAGGCCAGCCCGGCCGCGGTCAGCAGCAGCCACGGCAGCGCGGCCAGGCCGTCGGCGCGGGCGACGTCCACCAGGGCGCCGGCCAGCAGGTTCCCGGCCAGGATGCCGGCGCCGCACGCCAGGTTGTACAGCCCGTAGTAGGTGCCGACCAGCCCCTTTCCGGCCATGTCGGCGATGGTGGCCATCTCGAACGGGAAGGCCACCAGGGTGCCGAGAGTGAGCAGCAGCGTGCACACCACCACCGGGGCCAGCCCCCAGCCCGCAGGCAGCGGCAGGTGCGCCGTGGCCGCGAGCGGCACGAAGGCCAGGCCCATCAGGGCCAGGCCGCGGCTGATCGCCTGGCCGCGGCTCCACCGGGCCGTGCACCAGGCGGTCAACCGCACCTGGGCGGTGATGCCCAGCAGCGCCGACAGCGCGTACAGCGCCGTCACCGCCGCCGGGCCGCCGCCCAGGTGCTGCACCTGCAGCGGCAGCGCCAGATACATCTGGAACGACAGCGCGTAGGAGGCGATCATCGCCGCCGAGAAGGCGACGAAGGCACGGTCCGTGAACGCCCGGCACCACTCGCGCAGCACCGGCGGCCGCGGTCCGGCGGCCACGCGCCGGGCCGGCAGGCACAGGCCCTGCAGCACGGTCAGTACCGCGAAGATGGCCGCGGCCGCCAGGCACACCACGGTGAAGCCGCCGCGCAGCAGCGCGAGCCCGGCGAGCGGGCCGGCCAGGATGCCGCCCTGGTAGAACACGTTGAACACGGCGAACGCCGCGGCCTTGCGCTCCCCGGCCTCGGCCGCCAGGTAGGCGCGGGCGGCCGGGTTGAACAGCGCCCCGGCCAGTCCGGTCACCACCGCCGCCGCGATGAGCAGCGGCACCGTGGTGGACAGGCCGAACAGGGCGAAGCCGATCGTCCGCAACGCGCACCCGGTCATGATCAGCGGCTTGCAGCCGAGCCGGTCGGCCAGGCTGCCGCCGATCAGGAACATGCCCTGCTGGCCGGCGTTGCGCAGGCCCAGGACGAGCCCGATCGTCCACGCGGCCAGCCCGGCACCCGACAGGTGCTGGGCCAGGTACGGCATCAGCATGTAGAAGCCGAGGTTGATGCCCGCCTGGTTGAGCTGCAGCAGCTGGACGGGCCGGCCGAAGGAGCGGAACTCGCGCAGCGTGGCCCTCATCGGGTGCCCGCCAGAGGATCGGTCACGGTGGCGCAGCGGGTCCAGCGGTGCACCTCCCGTTCGTGTGGCGCCGCCAGCACGTCCGGCTCCTGCGCAGGTACGGTGCCGAGCAGGCCGTGGGCGTGGCAGTAGTCGTCGTCGAAGATGGTGCTGGAGTACCGCCACGGCCCGTCGGGGAAGATCGCGACGGTGGTCCGGCCGGGAGCGGTGCGGGCCAGCCAGCCCGCCACCAGCGCGACCGCGCCGGTGCTCCAGCCGCCCGAGACGTAGTGCCGCTCGGCCAGCGTGCGGCAGGCCCAGACCGCCTCGGCGGGGCTGACCCAGTGCACCTCGCTGAAGGCGTCGTAGGCGACGTTGCGCGGGTGGATGCTGGAGCCGAGCCCGCGCATCAGCCGGGTGCGGGCGGGCTGGCCGAAGATGGTCGAGCCCACCGTGTCGACGCCGACCAGCCGCAGGCCGGGGAAGTGCCGGCGCAGCACGGCGTGGATGCCGGCGCTGTGCCCGCCGGTGCCGACCGAGCACACCAGCGTGTCGATGTGGGGGAGTTGCCTCATGAGTTCGTGCGCGAGCCCGGCGTAGGCCTCGACGTTGTCGGGGTTGTGGTACTGGTCCGGGCAGTAGGCGCCGGGGATGTCGGCCAGCAGGTGCTGGACGCGTTCCCGGCGGGCCTGCTGCCAGCCGCCGGCCGGATGGGGTTCGGTCACGGTCTCCACGTGGACGCCGTGACCCGTGAGAAGCCGGCACATCAGCGGCTCCATGCCGGGATCGCTCACCAGGACGACCGGATGGCCGAAGACGATTCCGGCCAGGGCCAGGCCGAGCCCCAGGGTTCCGCTGGTCGATTCGACGATGGTGGCTCCGGGCCGGAGCTCGCCCCGGGCTCGGGCCTGGCGCACCATGTGCAGGGCGGGCCGGTCCTTGATGCCGCCGGGATTGAAGCCTTCGAGCTTCGCCCAGAAACCGCCGATGCCGGATACGGGAGACACAGGCAGCTGGACCAGCGGCGTATTGCCGACCGTGAGGGAGAGCGCGGGATATCCCGGCGAAGCCCCCTCATGCAGGCGCGCGAAAGTCGCGTGTGGTGACATGGAAATTGTTCCCTAGTGATACGTACAATTCGCGGCATGCTGGGATGACCGCGCACTGAAGTGGGCAATGGCCGACGATTGACAATCGTCGGCCTATACGCGCATCACACAGAGACTTTCCGAATGAGGTCCGGGCGAAGGGTGGCTCCTTGCCTTGACGGGCAACGGCCCGGCGCAGGTCTGGGCGAAGGGCAGGACGGCGCTCGCCTGCAGGGTCGAGGGAACCGGCGCGGCGGCCGGACCGGTCGCCGAACAGTCCAGTTCGGTCCCGTGCTGGTGGCGCGGCGGCAGGCCCCGATGCAGGCAGACGGCGTTGTGTACGGCATGGCGCGCGGTGTCGGGCGGCTCTGCCGCGCGCACCCCGGCGCTGTGATCGGCCGACTCCGCCATCTCCAGGGCGGCACAGGCGCCACCATGCGCGAACACCGCGCCGATCACCATCGCGACGGCGAACACCACGCGCGCCAGCAGCCGACAGGCGCCGGAATCGGCCTGACGGCGGGAACGGGTCGTTCGTGTCGCGAGCATCACCGGTGATATTGCCCGCAGAACGACGATGAGCGCCAGGCAATGGCAAATGTTCCCGTAAAGCTCGCCCCTGCCGTCGGTTGTTCATGTGCCGCGTCGATTCGATCCCGGGGGAATTCGCGCGCCGCTGCCGGCTGCGTGACGCCGGCGCTCGATGCCGGCGGGGCGTCGGCGATACTGTGGCCGTGAAGTACGTGTCCAGAGTGCCGCGACCGCCGCTGGACGGGCTGATCGACGACCTTTACTACCTGGAGGGCGCGCCGCCGTACGCCCGGCTGACGCTGCCGCCGATGCCGGCGGCGTTGCTCATCGTCAACCTCGGGCCGCCGTTCCGCATCCGCGCCGGCACCGACATCGAGACGGCCGAGTACGCCGACGGCTGCGTGGTCACCATGCCCACCCGCGCGTCTGAGTTCGGCTACCCACTCCGGACCCGGTCCGTCGGCGTGCACTTCAAGCCGTGGGGGCTGGCGCCGTTCCTGCCGATGCCCGCGGCCGAGCTGTGCGACCGGCCGGTGACGGTGGAGCAGGTCTGGGGCCGGCCCGCCGTCGCCGAGCTGCGGGACCGGCTGGCCGCGGCGGACGGACCGCACGAGATGCTGACGCTGCTCGAGCAGGAGCTGATGCGGCGGCTGCGCGAGACCGCCGGCCTGGGGCTGGTCCGCCATACGAGCAGCGTCATCGCGGCGGCCGGCGGTGCGGTGGCGATCGGCGACCTGAGCGTGGCGGCCGATGTCAGCAGCACTCATCTGGCACAGCGGTTCAAGGAGCTCATCGGCGTCACGCCGAAGCGGCTGGCCCGCACCTACCGCTTCACCGCCACCGTGTTCGCGATCGACCCCGCCGGACCGATCGACTGGGGCGAGCTCGCCGGTGGCGCAGGCTACTTCGACCAGGCCCACTTCGGCCACGAGTTCCGGGCGTTCACCGGGCTCACGCCGACCCGGTACGTCGAAGTCCGGCGGCGGTTCCTGCGCGAACATCCCGGCCACGTGATGGACGGCTGGCCGCTGCCGGCCGATTGATTTCTTACAAGAGCGCCGGCTCACGAGACGCTAATTTGGGGCACCCCAATGCAGAGGAGAGCCCGTGGGCAAGGTGGTCATGTACAGCTCGGTGTCGGTGGACGGCTTCGTCGCGGACGAGAACGACCAGCCCGGACCGCTGTTCGACTGGTTGTCCAGCGGTGACGTCCCGTTGGACGAGAGCGGCGAGCTGAAGGTGTCGCAGACGTCCTACGACTACACCCGGGCGTACTGGGACCAGATCGGCGTCACGATCGTCGGCCGCCACGTCTTCGACCTGACGGACGGCTGGGGCGGCAAGCCGCCGAGCGGCATCGACCACGTGGTCGTCGTGACGCACCGGCCGCAGCCCGAGGGCTGGGACCACGAGGCGCCGTTTCACTTCGTCGGCGGCGTCGAGGCAGCCGTGGCCAAGGCGCGGGAGCTTGCGGGTGACCGCTTGATCGAAGTCGCCGCCGGCGACGTCGGTGGCCAGGTGCTTGCCGCGGGTCTGGTCGACGAGGTGCGGATGGACGTCGTACCCGTCGTGTTCGGGTCCGGCAAGCGCTACTTCGGGTCGGTCCAGGCGCAGCACCTGCTGGAGGATCCCGACGTGGTGATTCAGGGCAACCGGGTGCTTCACCTGCGCTATCGGGTGCGCCGTTGACCGATCTGATCGGGTAAGCGAAAAAGTCCACTCCGAACGCCCGGATGCCGGTCCACGGGCCGGCCCCGGGCGCTGGATCACGTCGATTCGCCCTGGATGAGCCGGCATTCGCCCATGTCAGCGAATTCGGTGTCAGCGGGATCGTGGTGGAGCAGGAGCTGGGCCAGGCGATCATAGGACACGGGCAGGTCGAAGCCGATGGTGGTGAGCCGTGGGCTGGTCTGGGCCGCCACCGGGGTGTCGTCCACGCCCACCACGCCCAGATCCTCCGGCACCGCGCGGCCGATGACCCGGGCGGCCGCCAGCGCCGCCGCTGCGGTGTCGTCGTTGTAGCAGGCCAGGCCCGTGCCGAGAGGCAGTGATCCGATGGCGTCCAGGTCGGCGTCCGCGCGCAGCGCGACGGTGATCACTTGGGGCTCGCCCATGCCGGCGGCCTGACACGCCTCGCGTACGCCCTGCTCGCGAGCACCCAGCAGCACGTCGTCGCGAGCTTCGGTGAGGCGGCCGTAGGCGATGCGGCGGTATCCGCGCCGCATGAGGTGCTCGGCCTGCATCCGTCCCACGCTCCAGTTGGGCCCGCCGGGCTGCGAGATCGCGTGGGCGATGTCGATGGCGCGCACGCCCGCCGAACGCAGGACGGTTCGCTTGCTCTCGCTCAGCTGCGACAGGGCGATGACCGCGCGGGGCCGGGCGGTGGTCAGGACGGCGGCGAAGGAGCGCGCGGAGGCGGTGGACGAGCACATGAGCAAGGACAGGCCGTGCTCGGCCAGCGCCTCGGTCAACCGGTCGGCCATCTGGCTGAACTGGCTGTTCGGGGAGATCGGCAACACGAGGAGGACCAAGTCACTCTGCCCGCGCGCGAGCGCGCGCCCGGCCGAGTGCGGACGGTAACCGAGTTCGGCCACGGCGCGTTCGACGGCCTCGCGGGTTGCCTGGCTGAAGCGGTCGCCGTGCCCGTTGAGGATGTAGCTCACCGTCGAGCGAGACACGCCCGCGCGCTGGGCGACGTCTTCGCTGCTGACCCTCATCGGCACCCCTGTCCGCCTTGGGGCCCGTTCGCCCCGGATAGATGCTAGACGAAACCCCTGCCCAGCCCCTACGCTCTCGATTCACGCGCGTGAATCACGCGCGTGAATATATTGCTGGCGTCCGCCGACTGCCACGAGGAGCACCTCCATGATCCGTGAACCCTTCAACGACGGCTGGCGTGTCGGCGGCCGTACGTCCATCTTCGAGCAGTTCATGCCGGGCGCCGGCGCCGAGCCGGTCGCCGTGACGCTGCCGCACGACGCCATGCTCGCCGGCGGCAGGTCGGCCGAGGGGTCGGACGGCTCGCACACCGGCTACCACCGGCCGGGCGCCTGGCGCTACGACAAGGACTTCGAGGCGCCCGCCTGGTGGGCGGCCAAGCGGGTGAGCATCGAGTTCGAGGGCGTGTACCGCGACGCCATGGTCTACATCAACGACGTCTTCGCCGGCCAGTGGGCCAACGGATACTCCACCTTCCACATCGCCGCCGACCCGTACCTGCGCTACGGCCGGACCAACACCATCCGGGTGGAGGCGCAGGCGTACAAGGACTCGCGCTGGTACAGCGGCGGCGGCATCCACCGCCCGGTGCACCTGCTCATCGGCGACCTGCTGCACATCACCCCGACCGGCCTGCGGGTGAGCACCCCGCAGATCGACGACGAGCTGGCCGTCGCCGCGGTCGCCACCGAGGTGGTCAACGAGGGCACCGGCACCCGTACCGTCGAGGTGCTGCTGGAGGTGTGTGACGGCGACGGCGAGGTGGTGGCCACCGACCGCGTCCCGCTGACCGTGCTGGCGGGGGAGCGGGCGACCGTGCGCCAGCGCGCCTACCTGCGCCGTCCCGCCCTGTGGAGCGTGGAGGAGCCGAACCTGTACACCGCGACCGTCCGGCTTTCCGACGCGGGCGGGCAGGTCGACGAGGCCCGCACGACGTTCGGTGTCCGCAGCGTGTCGGTGGACCCGATCCGGGGCCTGCGCATCAACGGCGTCCCCGTCAAGCTGCGCGGCGCGTGCGTGCACCACGACAACGGGCCGCTCGGCTCCGCCGCCATCGCCCGCGCGGAGGAACGGCGCGTACGGCTGCTCAAGGAGGCCGGCTTCAACGCCATCCGCTCCGCGCACAACCCGCTCAGCACCGCCATGCTGGAGGCCTGCGACCGGCTCGGCATGCTGGTCATGGACGAGACGTTCGACATGTGGACGGTCTCGAAGACCGACGACGACTACGCGCGGCGGTTCCCGCAGTGGTGGGAGCGAGACGTGGACGCCCTGGTGGCCAAGGACTTCAACCATCCCAGCGTGATCTTCTACTCGATCGGCAACGAGATCCTCGAGGTGGGCAACCCGCACGGCGCCCGCTGGGGACGGCTGCTCGCCGAGCGCATCCGGGCCCAGGACCCGACGCGGCTCGTCACGAACGCGCTCAACGGGATGATGGCGATCATGGACCAGATCCCCGCGCTCATGGCCCAGGCCGCCCGAGCGGACGGCGCGCCGGCCGAGGCGAACGACGCGCCGGCTCAGGGGAGTGGCGCGCCGGGCTTCAACGACCTGCTGGAGGGCATGGGCGCGCTCGCCGCCCTGCCCGAGGTCGGCGAGCGCATCGCCGAGTCGGCCGCGGTGCTGGACGTCGTCGGGCTCAACTACGGCGACTCCCGCTACCTCACCGACCACCAGACCCATCCCAACCGGGTCATGGTCGGCTCGGAGACCTTCCCCACCCAGATCGACCACTACTGGAAGCTCGTCACCGAGCACGGCCACATCATCGGCGACTTCACCTGGACCGGCTGGGACTACCTGGGCGAAAGCGGCATCGGCCGCCCCACCTATCCCGGCGAGGGCCCCGCGTTCGCCGCTCCGTACCCGTGGCTCACCGCCTCCACCGGCGACCTGGACATCACCGGCCGGCGTCGTCCCGTCTCCTACTACCGCGAGACCGTCTACGGCCTGCGCCGCACCCCGTACCTGGCCGTGCAACGCCCCGAGCACCGCGAGTTCCCCTTCCAGCCCAAGGGCTGGGCCTGGAGCGACTCCATCGCCGGCTGGACCTGGGACATCCCGGCCGGCACCCCGGTCATCGTGGAGGCCTACGCCGACGCCGACGAGATCGAGTTCGTGCTCAACGGCGCCACCATGGCCAAAGTGCCCGTCGGGGCCGGGAAGGCGTACCTGGCCACGGCCGAGGTGCCGTACCGGCCCGGCACGCTGGAGGCGGTGGCCTACCGGGACGGCGCCGAGACCGGCCGCTGCCTCCTGCGCACCGCGGACGCGCCCGCGCGGCTGCTGCTCTCCCCTGACCGGCCGCACCTCGGCACCGACCCGCAGGACCTGGCCTACCTCGACATCCGCGTCGTCGACGAGCACGAAACGATCAATCCGATCAGCGACCGCACCGTGACCGTGGACCTCGACGGCCCGGCGATCCTGCAGGCTCTGGGAACGGCGAGGCCGTCCACGGAGGAGTCCTTCCAGGCGACCTCGTGCACGACGTACGAAGGTCACGCCCTGGCCGTGCTGCGTCCCACCGGCGCGGAAGGACTCCTCACGGTCACCGTCCGCGCCGACGATCTCCCACCGGCCACCGTCACCATCGAGGTACGCCGACCGTAGGGAACGGAATCCGGCGTCCAAGCTACGGCTTGACGGCGTGGACCCGGCGGGACCGCGGCCCAGCCGCTTCATCTTGTGCGCTGTGAAGATCACTTACTGATGCGGAACGGCCTGCTTGATGGTGCGGGCGGTTCACGGCCAACCGCCCTCGGGGCGTCGAGTCGGCTGTCCAACTCCTGCCGCGCGGTGCGGCAGCGGGCGTAGCCGACCCGGGTCGGCTTGACAGCGGCCACCGTCGCCTCGCCTTCCCCCGGACCAGCCCGCCAGGCGCGTCCGGGCCCCCGGCCGATGGGAGTACGCACCTCCAGCTCGGTGCTCAGCGCACGACCTTCCCGCCGCCGAACACGGCCGCCTGACCGCAGCCCGGCTCATGACCGACGGCTACTGGACCGCCGCGGCCACCGGCGTTTTTCCGATCTCTTACCGCGACCGCGCGCAACTCCTCGCCGTGGCCCGCGAAGTGCTGAGAGAGAACTCATGAACAAGTGGCTGCCGCTGGTGGCGGCGATCGCCCTGGAGGCGACCGCCACCTTGTCGCTGCGCGCCGCCCTGGACCACCCCGCCTGGTTCGCGCTGGCCGCCGTCGGCTACCTGGGCGCTTTCATAGCGCAAAGCATGGGCCTTCGGGCGGGCCTGGGCATCGGCGTCCTAGTCTCGGGATGAGTGCATCTGGCTACGGGTTGGTCTCGGACGGGCGTCGGCGGGCGAGAGCGAGGCTTGTCAGTGTCGTGATCGCCATGGCGCCGATGCCGATCAGCGCCGCGGTGGTGTAGGCGCTGTCCTCGGGGAAGAGGTGGCCGGGGCCGGTGCCCGCGGCGAGGATCAGGCCGCCGACGGCGCTGCCCAGGGAGTATCCGACGCTGCGGACGACGTAGTTGAAGCTCATGGCGCTCGACGTCTCGCTCTTGGGGGTGACGGCCAGGATGACCCCGGGCATCGCGGCCGAGAAGCCGCCGACGCCGAAGCCGAGCACGCCCATCGCCACGAACAGTTCGGCCAGGTCCGACCGGGCCGCCGCGAACAGGGCGAACCCGCCCCCGACCACGACGGCGCTGCCGGCCAGGAGCAGGGGGTCGGCGATCCGCGTCCGGACCCGCGGCGTGAGCTTGCCGGCGACGAACCCCAGCACCGAGAACGGGATGAGGACCAGCCCGGCGACGAAGGTCGTCAGCCCGAAGCCGTAGCCGGCGCCGTGCGGCGTCTGCGCGTACCGGGTGATGAGCGTGAGCAGGAGGTACATGCCGATCCCGCCGACGAACATGGCGAGGTTCGCCCCGGCGACCGCCGGGTGCCGCACCGCCCGCACATCGACCAGGGGCGTCGTGCTGCGCAGCTCGATGACGGCCCAGACGCAGAGCAGCACCACCGCGACCACGGCGAGGCCCGCCGCCACGGCGAGGTGCCGGCTCCACAGACTCCGTTCGCCGGCGAGGAACAGCACCAGGAGCAGCGCGGCGGCCAGGACGACCGCGCCTGCCACGTCCACGTGGGCGGAGCGGCCTTCGGGGGCTTCGGGCATGGAGCGCCACGCGGTCAGGAGGGCGGCGGCGGTGACGACCAGGCCGAAGCCGTAGGCGGCCCGTACCCCGCCGAGCTCGGCGAGCAGTGCGGCCAGCGGGTAGCCGACGCCGGCCCCGATGATCGACACCACCGAGATCAGGGCGATCACGGACGCGCTGCGCTCCTCGGGCAGGTGGTCCCGGGCCACGCCCATCATCAGCGCCGTCAGCCCGAGCCCGACGCCCTGAGCCGCCCTGCCGGCCAGCAGCCACGCGAACGGCAGCGGCAGCACGGTGAGCGCGCTGCCGGCGACGACGACCGTCAGCGTGGCGAGGATCGCGGCCCGCCGGTGCGGGCCGGCCCCGAGCCGGCCCAGGACCGGCGTGGCGACGGCGCCGCTGAGCAGCGCGACGGTCAGCGTCCACTGCGCGCTGCCGAGCGAGACGCGGAACGAGGTCGCCACGCTGGTGATGAGCGGCGTCCCGAGGCTGGCGACCGCCGCCACGACCAGAGCGATGAACATCAGGGCGGGGACGAGCAGCCGCGCCTCGGTACGCGCCACCGGGAATGCCTTCACCGCGACCCCGCGGCCGGCTGCCCAGTCATCACTGCTTCGGCCCTTCGCGGTCCTGGCTTTCGAGCTCTGCCAGATGCTTCAGCGCCGGAAGGGCCGCCACCAGCGCCTCGACCTCGTCGCCGGTGAGCTCGCCGATCAACCGCTCGAACGCGTGGACGCCCGCCTGGCGCCGCTTCCGGACATAGGAGGCGCCGGCCTCGGTCAGGCACACCAGCGTGACCCGCTTGTCGGACGCGTCGCCCCGCCGCTCGACCAGGCCGGACTCCTCCATCACCCGCACCAGGGCGGTCATCGCGGGCTGGGTGACGCCCTCGACCGCGGCCAGGTCGGTGATGCGCCGCGGGCCGGTCCGGTCCAGGGTGGCCAGGGTGGCGGCGGACGTCAGGCTCATGTCACGGGGCAGGCGTCTCACGGCCCTGGTGGCCAGGCCGTAGAGGGCTGCCCCGATGGCGGCGGCCGCGCCAGGAGCGGTGTCTTGACGACTCACGCTCGAAGCATAACATTTTTATATTCACAGTTTATGTAAATGCTGTGGTTCGCCTGGCAACACGCGCCCCACGCGGTCAGATGACGCGGACCTGGAACTGGTCCCCGTCCAGCACGCGGGACTTGTAGTAGAAGGCGCCCAGGTCGGCGCCGCCGAGAGTGTTCTCCGCCAAGGGGATCATGCAGGCGCTGTAGCCGCCGGAGTCGTTGGGGGCGCGAACGGGCAGCCAGTTCGCGTTGCAGCTGAACCCGGCCCCGGTGTTCCAGTTGATGATGAGGATGGTGCGGCCGTAGGGCTGGGAGTACGCGCCGTTGTAGGTGGACTTGAACGGGTACTCGTCACACGACCAGGTCCCCGGAGCCGTGGGTTTGGGGTGCCCCGGCGGGCAGGCCGTGTTGTAGTTGTTGTCCATCAGGGTCTGGTTCTGGGTCCTGGTCAGGATGCTCGGCATCCTGAAATGGTTGATGGCGAGCTGGAGGTGGCGGGCGTACGACGGATAGCGCGACGACAGCACGTCGTGCACCGGACGGACGGAGTCGTAGACGCAGCCCATCGGATACCCGGGCAGCGCGTCGTCGCAGCGATGCACCGCCGGCGCCGTGATCGAGGGGATCGTCGTCGGGTTGACCCACGCCGCGTTGGCGAACCAGCGAATGGGTGCGGCCAGGAAGCGCGGACCCGCCGACCAGCCCGCTGCTGGACACCGTGCAGCTGGCCAGGCATTCCGGCTCTGCGTAGACGAAGCACACGCAGTTCGCCGTCCGGCTCAGGGTGGGGCTCCCGCCGCAGATGTCGGCGGCGATCCCGGCCTCGGCCTTGGAGGTCTTCGACGCGCCGGCTTTCACTTGCCGTCCCCGCTTTCCATCTGACCACGGGTTACTCCCCTCGTAAAAAGAGACGTCAGGCGAAGGAGAACCCCGGCCTCTGGACAGGCTCTGGGTGTTTGCTGAACACTGTGGCGGTGCTGGTCGTCCAAGTGCTCGGCCGCCTTCGGGTGTGGCACGATGATCGCGAGGTCGACGCCGGGCCGCCCGCCCGCCGCCTGATGCTGGGGGTCCTGGCGCTCAACGCCGGACGGCTGACCACCCGCCGGGAGCTGATCGAGTCGCTGTGGGGCGAACGGCCGCCCTCAAGCGCGGTCAACGTGCTCCACACCCACACCAAACACCTGCGCCGCCTGCTCGACCCCCGCCACAGCCCGCGCGGCCAGGACGGCGTCCTCTCCACCGTCGGCGACGGCTACCTGCTGCGCCTGCCGGAGGACGCCCTCGACCTGCTGCGCTTCCGGCGTACGGTGGCAGCCGCCCAGCAGGCAGAGAACTGCGGCGACCCGGCACGAGCCGCCGCGCTCTTCCGCGAGGCCCTGCGGCTGTGGGAGGACGACGACCCCCTGTGCGACCTGCCGGCCCTCGAAGGCCACCCCAAAGTGTGGGGCCTCAAGACCGAGCGCCGCCGCGCCCAACTGTCCTACTGGGACCTGATGCTGCGCGCCGGCAACGCCGCTGAGATCATCGCCGCGCTGGCCGTACAGGGCGCGGCGAACCCGCTCGACGAAGCCGTACAGGCCACCCTGATCCGCGCCTACCAGGCGACGGGCCAGCGAGCGATCGCCTTCGAACACTACGAAGCCACCTGCCGCGCCCTCGCCGACGAACTGGGCGTCGAACCGAGCGGCGAACTCCGCCAGGCACACCGGCAACTGCTCGAGGAGCAGGAAAGCCGCGACGCGCCGGCGATCCCGCGCCAACTCCCGGCGCCGGTGCCGGACTTCACCGGACGCACCGACGAACTCGCCCGGCTCGACACCGCCCACACCCGCCGCCCACCAGCGATCGCCCTCATCTGCGGCACCGCGGGCGTCGGCAAGACCGCGCTCGCCGTCCACTGGGCCCACCGCAACCGCGAACTGTTCCCCGACGGACGCATCCACCTCGACCTGCGCGGCGACGACGCCCAACACGCGCTGTCCCCGCACGAAGCCCTCGGCCGCCTCCTGACCGCCGTCGGCGTGCCCGACCACGACATCCCAGCCGACGCCCACTCACGAGCCGCGCGCTGGCGCACCGAGACCGACGGCCGCAGGCTGCTCGTCCTGCTGGACAACGCGGCCACGGCCGACCAGGTACGACCGCTGCTGCCCGGCACCCACGACCCCCTCATCCTGATCACCAGCCGCGACAGACTGGCCACCCTGGCCGCCCTGCACGGCGCACACCGCATCGAACTGGACCTGCTGCCCCACACCGACGCCGCCCACCTGCTCCGCCGCCTGCTCGGCGAACGGGCGGGCACCGACCCCGGCAGCGTCGACTCGCTCGCCACCATCTGCGCCCGTCTGCCGCTGGCACTGCGCCTGGCCGCCGAGTACGCCGCAGCACAGGCCCACCTGCCGCTCGCCGGCGTGGTCACCCGCCTGCACCGCGCCGGACCACTCGACCTGCTCGACTGGGGCGGCGCGGCGGCCATCCGGCACGTCTTCGGCTGCTCCTACCGGCTGCTCGACGCCGAGACGCAACGCCTGTTCCGGCTGCTGAGCCTGAACCCCGCACCCCACTCCACACCGGCCTGCGTCGCGGCGCTCGCCGACCTCGACGAGTTCGTCGCGGCCCGGCTCCTGCACCGCCTCACCTCGGCACACCTGCTGCGATGCGACGCCCTCGGACGCTACGGATTCCACGACCTGCTGCGCGCGTACGCCGCCGAGCTGAGCCTAGCCACCGACGGCGAGGCCGAACGGCAGGCCGCCACCGACAGACTGCTGGACCACTACTGCGAGACCGCCGTCGAAGCCGGCGACGCCCTCTACCCCGGCTGGAGCGGAAGCAGACGGCACGCCGGGCTCACACTCAAGCCCAGCGGCGTCACCCTCTCACCGGACGCCGCACTGTCCTGGCTGGACAGCGAACTGGCCTCGTTCGGCACGATCTGCCAGTTCGCGGTCCGAAACGGACGGCCGGAACGGGCCGTCACCCTCGCCGCCGCCCTGCACCGCTACCTGGAAGCGGGCCACGGCACCGAAGCCCTGTCCATCTACGCCTGCGCCATCGACGCCGCCCGGCAGATGGCAGACCCGCAGGGCGAGGCGCACCTGCGCACCAACGCCGGAGTCGTCCTGCGGCTGCTCGGCCGGTACGCCCCGGCCGTCGAAGAACTCAGCCAGGCACTGGAGCTGTGCCGGCGCACCGGCAACCGCCACGGCCAGGCCCGCGCCCTGTCCAACCTGGGCATCATCGAAGAACGCCTCGGCGAGTTCGCCTCCTCCGCCGCCCGGCACAGCGAGGCCGTCACGCTCTACCGCGACATCGACGACCCCTTCGGCCAGGCGGCGGCGCTCACCAACCTCGGCAACCTCGAAGAGTCGATCGGCGAGCTCACCGGGGCGGCACAGCACCTCCTGGCCGCGCACGACATCTTCGCCACGCTCGGCGAACGTTCCGGACAGGCCATCGCCCTGTGCAACCTCGGCCAGATCTACACCTCGCTGGGCGAGGACACGTTCGCCGTCGCGAAACTGCGCGAGGCCCTGAGCCTGTTCCGCGAGCTCGAACACCGTGACGGGGAAGCGACCGCCCTGAGCAACCTCGGCACCGCCCTGTGCCGCCAGACCAAATTCGACGAGTCCCTGTGCCACCTGGAGCAGGCCCTGGAGATCTTCCGCTCGACCAGGCACCGGTACGGCGAGGCCAGTGTCCTCAACGCCATCGGTGAGACGCTGCACACCATGGGCCGTGACGCCGAGGCGGCGCAGCGGCACCGGCTGGCGCTGGAGATCGCCACCGAGACCGGCGACGAGGACGAACGCGGCCGCGCCGCCGCCGCGCTCGAAAGCCTCGCCTGAGCCGCCTTTACCTTGGCGATTTCTAGTCGGACGCGTGCAGGATGAAGGCCAGCACATCGGCGAGCAGTGCCTGCTCCTGGTCTCTGGTCGAGCCGGCGCCGTGGCCGCCGTGCTCCTCGACGCGCAGCAGCACCGGCCGGCCGGAGGCCGTGCTCGCCCGCAGGCGGGCGGCCAGTTTCGCCGGCTGCCACGGCGGCACCCGCGAGTCGCGCAGGCCGGTGGTCAGCAGCACCGCCGGGTACGGCACGCCGTCCCGAACCCGCAGGTAGGCGTCGATGATCAGCAGGGCACGCAGGCCCTCCTCAGTCGTGACGCTGCCGAACTCCGGCACGTTGATCGGCCCGCTCTCGCCGAACTCGTTGCGCGTGGCGTTCACCGTCGGCACCTGGATCGCCATGGCCGCCCACAGATCGGGGCGGCGCACCAGCGCGCCGCCGGTGGGGATGCCGCCGGCGCTGACGCCCTTGCCGGCCAGCCGCCCCGGGCGGGTGTAGCCGAGGGCGATGAGATGCTCGGCGCAGTCGATGAAGTCCGTGATGGTGGCCTCCTTGCGCTCGCCGCGCCCGGCCTCGTGCCATGCGCGGCCGTAGGCGCCGCCGCCGCGCAGGTGCGCGACGGCGTAGACGCCGCCGAGCTCGTACCAGGCGAGCATCTCGGGCTGGAACTCCGGCAGGTCGGTCATCCCGGAGGAGCCGTAGCCGGTGAGCACGGCCGGGTTGTCGCCGTCCAGCTCCAGGTCCTTGTGATGGATGACCGTGAGCGGGATCGGCGTCCCGTCCCTCGCGGGCACGTGCAGGGTACGGGCGTGCACGTCGCCGAAGTCCACCGGCGATCGGGGCGCCAGCCCGGTGTCCTGGAGGGACTGGCCGTCGTAGCGGTAGAGCCGTGGCGCGTCGGTCCAGCCGGCCATCAGCAGCAGGGCTTCGGGCCGCTCGGGGTGGGTGGTCCACTCCAGGACGGCGCCGTCCGCCGGCATCGGGAGGTCGGCGGGCTCGCCACCGGACAGGGGCGCATGCCGTACCCGGCTGACGCCACCGTCGAGATCGCGCACCAGCAGCCGGTCGCCCACCACCCGCACCGTCTCCACCACCCGCTCACCCGCGGGCACGACCACCTGGGCTCGGGACAGATCTGGTGCGGCAAGCGGAACGGCCAGCACGCGGGAGCGCGGCGCGTCCCGGTGGGAGACCAGGTAGAGGGTGTCGTGGCTGGTGGCGAAGGCGGTCACGCCGTCCGCTGCGCCCGCGACCTTCCGCCACGGGCAGGCGGCCGGGTCGGACAGCCCGGTCCGCGGCGCCACGTACAGCGTGCAGTCGCTCAGCTGGTCGCCGGTCCAGGGCCAGGGGCTGAGCGCGCCGTGGGAGATGATCGCCAGCATCCACACGCCGTGCGGCGGCACCACCAGGAAGGGCCGGTCCTGCGGGGTCAGCTCGACGTGGGGGTTGAGGCCGCGGGCCAGCACCACCGTGTCCTGCGCCGGGTCGGCGCCCAGGTGGTGCAGGAAGGAGCGGCTGTCCAGGCGGTGCCGCTCCGCGTAGCGGTGATAGACGAACGAGCGGCTGTCCTCCAGCCAGCTCAGGAAGGCGAAACGCGTCGTGGGCGGGATCGTCTCCCGCAGGGCTCCGGAGTCGGCGTCGATCACGTGGAGGGAGCTGTCCTCGGACCCGGAGGCGGAGACGGCGCAGGCGACGTGACGGCCGTCGGGGGAGGGCACGTACCAGTCGATGGCGTGGTGGCCGTCGCCGGGCAGCGTGCCGGGGTCGAACAGGAGCCTGCTCGCTCCGCCGGCCTCGGTCACCGTCAGCACCGGCACGCGCGCGTCCGGCTCGCGTACCAGGGCGAAGACCCGGTCGGCTGCCATCGCGAGGCCGAAGTACCGCGTGAGCGCGCTGCCCAGTTCGCGGATCCGGGTCAGCAGGCCGGCGCGGTGCGGCAGGGCGTCCAGGTGCTCGCGGGCGTGCCTGGCCTGGCCGTCCAGCCAGTGGTGGAACTCCTCGCCTCGGGTTTCCATCCACCGGTAGGGATCCTCGAGCGTGATGCCGTGGAGGGTCTCGCGCACGACGTCCACCCGGGCGATCGGGGGTTCGGTGATGTCGCTCATATGCGCATGATCATAAGTCGGAGATCCAGAGGATCCTCCTCCTCAGCCCCGGCCGCGAGCCCGCTGTCCCCCGAGTGCCGGCTGGGTGGCTGCCAGGCTGGCCAGGAGCTTGAGCCGCTCTTCGGAGGTGCTGCCCGGTTCGGCGGTGTAGATGGTGAGGCCGTACACCGTCCGGCCGGACACGGGCAGGTCGAGGGACCGGTAGGTCAGCTTCAGGTCGCCGACCTGCGGATGCCACAGCTGCTTGCTGCCCTCATGGCGGATCCGCACGCCGTGGACGGCCCACTGGCCGCGGAACTCGGTGCTGAGCGTGGACAGCTCACCGACGAGGTCGCGCAGGGCCCGGTCGTGGGGCTCGCGTCCGGCCTCGGCGCGCAGCAGCGCGGCGCTGACGACGGCGGCCTCGTCCCAGTCGACGAAGAACTGCTGCGAGCCCGGGTCGAGGAAGACGTAGCGGGCGATGTTGGCGCGGCCGTACCGCGTGGTGACAGGGCTGTCGAAGACCGGCGCGAGCAGGGCGCGGGCCAGCGCATTGCAGGTGACGATGTCCTGGCGGCCGTTGCGTACGAACGCCGCCGACATCGTCATGGAGTCCAGCATCCACTGGACCGGCGGCGGGACCTGGACGTCCTTGCGGCGCGAAGGCGCGCGGCGGGCGGCGTGGGCCAGATCGAACAGATAGGTGCGTTCGTCCTGGTCCAGGCGCAGGGCCTGGGCCACCGCGTCGAGCACCTCTTCCGACACGCCGCTGATGTGGCCCTTCTCCAGCCGGGTGTACCACTCGGTGCTCACACCGGCCAGCACCGCGACTTCCTCGCGGCGCAGCCCGGGGACCCGGCGCCGGCCGCTGGTGGGCAGCCCGACCTGCTCTGGGGTCAGCTTCGCGCGCCGGGTGGCGAGGAAATCCCGGATCTGGGCGCGGTTGTCGGGCCGGTCGTCCATGCCGTCCACGGTAACGGCAGGGTTCGCGCAAGTGGCGGTGGCAGAGGGGTTGAGCTTGTCCCCCCTATGAACGCGCTCTGCCTCGTACGCGGCCAGGCGGGTTTCCTGGGATCAACAGGACCGCCAACACCCGGGAGCATGACCATGACCGGCAAGACCGTACTGATCACCGGCGCGACCAGCGGCATCGGCGCCCACACCGCACGGTTGCTCCTCGACCGCGGCCACCGCGTGGCCGTCACCGGCCGCGACGAGACCAAACTCAAGTCCTTCCTCGACGAGGCCGGCCACCCCGACCGGCTGCTCGGCATCATCGCCGACGCCGCCGACTGGCCTGCCACCCAAGCCGCCGTGACCCGCACCGTGGCACACTTCGGCGCCCTGCACGCCGCGGTGGCCAACGCCGGCTTCATCCCCGCCGACCACCCGCGCACCATCGCCGACGGCGACCCGGAGCTGTGGGCGCCCATGGTCCTCACCAACGTCCTCGGCCCCGCCCTGCTGGCCAACGCCGCCCTGCCCCATCTCGAGACCACGGGCGGGCGGCTGGTGCTCATCGGCAGCGTCGCCGGACTGAAGAACAGCCCCGCCAACCTCTACTCCGCCACCAAGTGGGCCGTCACCGGCATGGCCGAGAACCTGCGGATGTACGCCACCAGCCGCGGCATCGGGGTCACCCTCATCAACCCCGGCATGACCGACACGGCCTTCTGGCAGGGCGGCGTCCCGCCGTTCGCCCTGTCCCCCGAGCCCGTCGCCGAGGCCATCTGCTTCGCCCTCGGCCAGCCGGCCGGCGTCGACCTCAACACCCTGACCATCCGGCCGGTCGGCCAGCCCGTCTGAGCCGCGCTCGGCTGGGAAGGCCTGCGGCAACGGCCGCTGCTTTGCGGCGTGCATGCGCATCCGGACGACGAGGCGGTCTGGACCGGTGGAACCCTGGCCAAGTACGCCGCTGAGGGCGATCAGAGGCTGCCACCCGGGAGGCCGGTCGTGCGATTCGTACCGCCGAGCGTCGATCTGACGGCACTGCGCAGTCCTGCCTTCCGGCTGATCGCGCTGGCGCAGCTCGGGTTCGTGCTGGGCGAGCAGGTCCTGGTGGTGGCCGTCACCGTTTCGGTGCTCGGTGCCGGAGGCGATGCGGCCACGGTCGGCGTCGTGCTCGCCGCCAAGGGCGTCGCGTCGTTGTGCCTGCTCCTGCTCGGGGGAGTCTGGTCGGATCGGCTGCCCCGGCGGCGGATCCTGACCGTCATGCTCGTGGTCGACGCGATCACGGCGGGTGTCCCCCTGCTGGTGACCGGGAGCCTCTCGCTGGCCGCCGTCATGTTCGTGCTCGGCGCGGCGGAGGCGTTCATCCGGCCCGCGCTCAACGCCGTCCTGGCGGGTGTGCTGGGGGAGGACCAGCGGGTCTCCGGCCGGGCCCTGGTCAACATCTGCACCCGGCTCGGGGTCGTCGCCGGTCCGGTGGCCGGCACGCTGCTCGCCGGTGGGAGCATGGCCTTTCCCTTCGTGCTGGCGGCGCTGGTGTTCGCGGCGAGCGCGTTCGCCTTCCGGCGGCTCGCCGAGCCGTCGTGGACGCCGGCGGCCCGCCGTTCCCTGCTCAGGGAGGCGATGGCGGGGTTCGCCGACGCCGGGCGGCGGCCGTGGCTGACGGCGCTCCTGCTGTTCTCCCCGATCAGCCTCATGTTCGTGATCGCGCCCAGCCAGGTGCTGCTGCCCGTGCTGAGCCGGGACACGTTCGGCTCCTACACGGCGTACGGCACGGCCCTGGCCTGCTACGGCGCCGACGGGCTGATCAGCAGCGTCACGATGATGGCCTGGCGGCCACGACGCCCGGGAGTCGTGGCCATGTGCGCGATGGCGTTGTATGCCCTCGTCCCGCTCGGCCTGTTGTACGCCCCTTCGATGTGGATCCTGTTCTGCTGCTACCTCGTGGCCGGGTTCGGCGTCGAGACCTACGCGTTGTGCTGGGATGTGGCGATGTACCGCGAGGTGCCCGACCACCTGATCGGCCGGATCACCTCGCTGGCCTGGCTCAGCACGTTCGGCCTCATGCCGTTCGGCCAGGCCCTGACGGGGCCGCTGACGGACCTGGCCGGCAGCGGTGCCGTCCTCCTGGCCGCGGCGGGGCTCGTGCTGGTGATCCCGCCGGGTCTGCTCCTCGTCGCCGGCATGCCTCACCTGCGCGGCACCCGTACGTCAGGACCTTCGGCGCCGGTTTGATCGCCGCCGGCACAGACGGTGTTCGTGGGCGGGACGCGGAGGTCGATGAAGTACCGGTTGGCGTGCGCGATCGTGCACGGGTCGCCCGTGTGGTAGAGCCCGTGCCCGTGCCCCTCGAAGCGGATCGTGCCCGATCCCGGCACCCGGAGGGCGAGGTCGGCGGTGTCCGCGTAGTCGGTCCACGTTCCCGCGCCGACGAACGGCGGCAACTGGTTCACGGGAAGGGGAGCGGTGGGAGTGCGTACCGGTTCGGGCCAGCCCACGCAGCCCAGCGGGTGCCACAGCTCGGTGCCGGACAGGTGCGGTGCGATCCGGTCGCCCAGGGCTCGCAGACGGCGGTACTCCGCGTAGTCGCGATAGCCGATCCCGTCCGGGCAATGGGTCATGTTCATCCCGACGGACGAGGGTGGCTTCAGGCTGCCCAGCGTTCCCGCCTTGACGTAGTCGGAGAATCCGGTGGCGTCCCCCTTCTCTGCCCGCCTGATCGCCTGGGCCAGCTCCTTCCACCGTGCGTGGTCCGTGCCGGGCGTGACGAGGTCGGGCATGGCGGCCACGGCGATGTCGAAGCCGCTGTAGGCGACTCCCTTCTCGGCCGGTACGGGGGAGCGGTCGGCCGCCGAGCGGAGGTCGTTCCACACCGTGCCGACGTCACGTCCGTGCAGGGCGCAGGCGGAGTCGGTCGCGCACCATTGGCTGAAGCGGGTGAACTGCGCTTCCATGAGGGCGTATCGCGCTCGGTCCTCCTCGCTCTTGTCCCGGAGCGTGTTGACGGTCCCATCCAGGTACATCGCTCGTACCCGGCTCGGGAAGAGCCCGGCGTAGGCGAGCCCGGGAACGCCGCCGTAGGAGGTCGCCATGAAGGTGAACTGCCGCTCGCCCATCGCCGAACGGATCGCCTCGATGTCGCGCGCGAAGGAGACGGAGTCGAGGTGACCGAACAGCTCAGGGTCGGCGGCGCGGCAGCGCTCGGCGGCGGCCCGGTTCGAGCGGGCCAGCGCGGCCCACTCGCGCTCGTCGCCCGGCGGAGTGATCCACGGGCCGGTGGTGAGGCAGTCCTGGTCGAGGACGCCCAGCTCGATGCCGTTGCGCGGCAGGAGGCTGACGACGTCGAAGCGGTCCCGGATCTGGGCGAAGCTGCCCGCGCGCCGCTCCAGGTCCTCCACTCCGGAGCCGCCCGGCCCGCCGGGGATGGAGAACAGCACGCCGATGCGGTGGCGCCTGCCGGTGTGGGGCAGCATCGCGAGGGGGAGCGTGATCGTACGGCCCCGGGGTTCGGCCCAGTCGACGGGGACGCGGATCTCGCTGCAGAGCAGCTTGTCGCAGGGCTTCCACGTCAGGGTGGACGCGGGAGCAGCGGCGGCGGACACGGGCGCGGCGCCCACCAGGAGGATCGTGGCGGCCGAACCGGCGAGCAGCGGCCGGAGGCGGTGCCCGCGCAGCGCGATGGCGACCGCCGCGGCGGCCATGGCGGCCACGGTGTACGCGGCCAGCAACGCGCCCGCGGCGAGCGGGGTGAGCAGGCCGTCGGCCGCGATCTGGCCGGGCAGCGCCCCGATGAGGTGCGCGCCGATCTGGTCGCCGAGCGGACGCGGCAGGGTCTGCGCGGCGACCGGCAGGATCAGCAGCAGGACCATCAGCGTGACCAGCGTGCCCGCCGTGGAACGGATCGCCGTGCCGAGTCCCAGCCCCATGAGCGCGACCAGCGGCATCGAGGCGCCGGTGATCAGCAGCCCCGCGAGGACGCCCGGCTCGGACAGGGAGGCGCCGAGCGTCTCGCCGTCCAGCAGCACCGTGCCGGCTCTGGCGCCGAGGACCGCCATGGTGGCGGCGTACATGCCGAAGACCAGCACCTGCCCCGCGACCAGGCTCACGGCCACCAGGACCGGGATCTTCGCGAGGAGGAAGGTGCGGCGGGCCGGGACGGCCGTCAGGCTCGTGCTGATGTGGCCCGTGCCGTACTCGGTGGTGATGGACAGCGCGCCGAGCGCGCCCATCACGAGGTGGGCGAAGGGCAAGCCGGTGCCCAGCCCGTCGCCCAGGCTGCCGAAGCGGCGCTGCTCCGCGCCCCGCTGGGCGTCGAAACCGCGCGTGACCAGGAAGGCCACGCCCGCGCTGAGGCCCACCGCGATCAGCGCGGAGAGCAGCAGGCAGAGGTTGGAGCGGAGCGTTCTGAACTTCAGCCACTCCGCCGCGATCGCGTCCTTCATCGCGCCACGTACTCCCTGCTGTCGCCGGTCAGCTCCATGAACGCCTCCTCCAGGGAGGCCTCGCGCGGCGTGAGCTCGTACAGCGCGATGCCGTGGGCGAAGGCCAGCTCGCCGATGCGCCTGGCTTCGAGCCCGGTCACCGCCAGCCCGTCCTCCGCCCGGACGACGCCCCCGTTGGCCCGCAGAACCGTCGCCAGCGCCGCCGGGTCGGCGGCGTGGACGAGCACGTCGCGCCGGTGCCGCTCGGCGAGGGCCGCCATGGGCGTGTCGGCGATCAGGCGGCCGCGCCCCACCACCACGACGTGGTCGGCGGTCACGGCCATCTCGGCCATCAGGTGGCTGGAGACGAGCACCGTCCGGCCCTCCGCGGCCAGCGCGCGCATCAGCTCGCGGATCCACCGCACGCCCTCCGGGTCCAGTCCGTTGACCGGTTCGTCGAACATCAGCGCCTCCGGGTCGCCCAGCAGCGCCACCGCGATCCCGAGCCGCTGCTTCATGCCCAGGGAGAACCGCGCGATCCGCCTGCCAGCCGCGGACGTCAGCCCCACCCGGTCGATCACCTCGTCCACCCGGCCCAGGCCGATGCCGTTGCTGCGCGCCACGCACGCCACGTGCGCCCGTGCGGTACGGCCACCGTGGACGGCTCCGGCGTCCAGCAGCGCCCCGAGCGTCAGCAGCGGGCGCTTGAGCAAGGCGTAGGGCCGCCCCGCGACCAGGGCGGTGCCGGCCTGCGGGGCTTCCAGGCCGAGGACGGCTCGCATCGTGGTGGACTTCCCGGCGCCGTTGGGTCCGAGGAAACCGGTCACCTGGCCCGGTTTCGCGGCGAAGGTGAGCGCGTCCACCGCGGTGGTCTCGCCGTACCTGACGGTGAGGTCGTTGACTTCGATCATGGGCTCCAGCCTCGCCGCGGGTGCGGGCGCCCTCCATCCGCCTGCACCCCGCACCCGAGGTGGGATTTCCCGCCCGCGAAGGTAGGGCTGGGCCTACCGTGTGACCGATGATCGGCAGGCAGACTGGCGGGGTGAGCAGAGTCAGGAGGGGGTTGATCGCCGCGGCCGGGGTGCCGCTGAACGCGATCACGGGTGTGGCTGTGGTCCTCGTCTGGGTGCCGGCCGTCCGCGCGGCTCTCGTCTCGCTGGAGCGAGCGTGGGCGGGAGCGGCGCTGGGCCGGGCCGTCCCCGCGCGTGAGCCCGGCGGCCTGCGGGTGCCGGCCTGGCTGGTGATCAACGCCGTCGTCGGCCCGGCCCTCCTGATGGCGGTGGCCGCCCTGGTGAACACCCTGGGTGTCATCCTCTCCCTGCGGCCCGCCGTCAACGGGCCGAGCGTGGCCTTCACGCTCAGCCTGGCGCTGCTCACCCTCTCGGCACTCGCCCTGGTCGTTGCCGCGCTCATGGGACTGGCCGAGGCCAGGCTCGCCGAACTGCTCCTCGGCAGGGATGGCTCGCTGGCCCAGCGGGTACGGGAGCTGACCGCCTCCAGGGCCGCCGCCGTCGACGCGCGGGCCGCCGAACTGCGCCGGATCGAGCGCGACCTGCACGACGGCGCCCAGGCCAGGCTCATCGCCGTACGGATGAGCCTCGGCCTGGCCAGGAGCGCCGACGACCCTGCGCAGGCCCGCGAGCTGATCGAGGAGGCCTGGGAGTCGGCCGGACAGGCCCTCGCCGACCTGCGCGATCTGGTGCGCGGCATCCACCCGCCCGTGCTCGCCGACCGCGGCCTGACGGGCGCGATCGAAGCGGCCGCCCTCCTCTGCCCCGTCCCGGTCGCCACGGACCTCGTCCTGACCGGCCGCCCCGAGCCGCCGGTCGAGTCCGCGCTCTACTTCGCCGCGGCCGAGGCCATGTCCAACGTCACCAAGCACAGCCAGGCCACCCGTGCATGGGTACGCCTGCGCCACACCGGCCACGGCCTCCGCCTGGTCGTCGGCGACGACGGGCACGGCGGCGCGGACCCGGCGGCGGGCACCGGGCTGCGCGGGATCGCGGAACGCCTGTCCGCCTTCGACGGCACGCTGACCGTGCAGAGCCCGCCGGGCGGACCGACCATTCTCACCATGGAGCTGCCGTGCGCGTTGTGATCGCCGAGGATCTCGCCCTGCTCCGCGACGGCCTGATCCGGCTCCTGTCGGCGCACGGCTTCGAGGTCGTCGAGGCGGTGGACAACGGCCCCATGCTCCTGACGGCTCTCGTGGAGCGGACCCCCGACGTGGCCGTCATCGACGTACGGCTCCCGCCCACCTTCACCGACGAGGGCCTGCGCACCGCCCTGGAGGCCCGGCGCCGCCGGCCGGGGCTCCCGGTGCTGATCCTGTCGCAGTACGTCGAGCAGCTCTACGCCCGCGAACTCCTCTCGGACCGGTCGGGCGGCATCGGATACCTCCTGAAGGACCGCATCGGCGATGTGGCGGAGTTCGTCGAGTCGGTACGCAGGGTCGCCGGCGGCGGCACCGCCATGGACGCGGAGGTGATCTCACAGCTCCTGACCCGCCGGTCGAGGGACGAACCCCTGGCCGAGCTCACCGCCAGGGAGCGCGAGGTCCTCGCCCTGATGGCGGAGGGCCTGTCCAACCTGGCGATCGCGGCCCGCTTCGGCGTCACGGACAAGGCGATCGGCAAGCACACCAACAACATCTTCGCCAAACTCGGCCTGCCGCCCTCCGACGACCACAACCGCCGCGTCATGGCCGTCCTCGCCTACCTCCAGGCGGGCCAGGGGTCTTCGGTTGATCAGCTGTAGGCTGCGCGCGTGGGGAGCGACCCCGGACCGCTCTCGACCGCACGAGCGGGCGCGGTCAGCGGGCGACGTAGCCGCCGTCGACGGGCAGGGCGACGCCGACCACGAACCCGGCTCCGGGGCTGCACAGCCACAGGACGGCCTGGGCGATCTCCTCGGCGGTGCCGAGCCGGTTGATGGGCTGGTTCGCTTCGGCTTCCGCACGGTCGAGCTCACCCTTGGCGATCATGTCGCTGACCATGGGGGTGTCGATGGTGCCGGGGCAGACGGCGTTGATGCGGATGCCGCGCGGCGCGTACTCGATGGCGGCGCTCTTGGTGAGTCCGATGACGCCGTGCTTGGTGGCGTGGTACGAGGCCCGGCCGGGGAGGCCGACGAGCCCGCCGAGCGAGGAGCAGTTGACGATGGCGCCGCTGCCTCGGGCGCGCATGTGCCGCAGCTCGTGCTTCATGCTCGCCCAGACGCCGCGCAGGTTGACGGCGTTGACCCGGTCGAACACCTCGACCGGCTCGTCGGCGGCGTCACAGGGCGGGATCTGGATGCCGGCGTTGTTGTACGCCATGTCGAGACGGCCGAAAGTCTCGACGGTCCGGTCGACGGCGGCGGCGACCTGCTCCTCGTCGCCGACGTCGCAGTGGAGGGCCAGAACCCGGTGACCGGCGCCGGCGAGGTCCTTCGCCGCGGCGTCCAGCGCCCGCGCGTCGACGTCGGTGAGGGCGACGGCGGCCCCGGACTCGGCGAAGGCGCGGGCCGTGGCCAGCCCCATCCCGGAGCCGGCTCCGGTGACGAAGGCGACCTGCCCCGTGAAGTCGTAGACGGGATTCATGGCGTGGTTTCTCCTCGGCGGGCGGTCAGGGGCGGAGCAGGGTCTTGATGGCGCGACGTTCGTCCATCGCCCGGTAGCCCTCGGCCGCCTGCTCCAGCGGCAGGGTCAGGTCGAAGACCTTGCCGGGGTCGATGGTGCCGTCGCAGATCAGCTCGATCAGCTGTGGCAGGTACTGGCGTACCGGTGCGGGGCCTCCGTGCAGGTGCACCAGGGAGAAGAACAGCTCGTCGCCCGGCAGCGCGACATCATGCGAGACGCCGACGAAGCCGACGTGGCCGCCAGGGCGGGTGGAGCGGATGGCCTGCAGCATCGACTCCTGGGTGCCGACCGCCTCGATGACGCTGTGCGCGCCGAGCCCGTTCGTCAGCTCCTTGATCTTCTCCACGCCCTCGTCGCCGCGTTCGGTGACGATGTCGGTGGCGCCGAAGGAGCGGGCCAGCTCCTGCCGCGGGGCGTGGCGGCTCATCGCGATGATGCGTTCGGCGCCGAGCTGCCCGGCGGCCAGTACGCCGCACAGGCCGACGGCGCCGTCACCGACGACGGCGACGGTCTTGCCGGGCCCGGCCGCGGCGGCGACGGCGGCGAACCAGCCCGTGCCCAGCACGTCGGAGGCGGCCAGCAGGCTGGGCACCAGGCCGGGGTCCGGCATGCCGGGCGTCGCCACCAGCGTGCCGTCGGCCAGCGGGATCCGCGCCAGTTCCGACTGGGTGCCGATGGTGCCCATCAGCACCCGCTGCACGCATGCGCACTGGTAGCCGGATCGGCAGATCTCGCAGGTGTTGTCGGAGGCCCAGAACGAGCCGACCACGAACTGGCCCGGCCTGAGGGTCCGGACCTCGCTGCCGACCTCCTCCACGACGCCGACGTACTCGTGGCCCATCGGCGTCGGCCCGTCGGTCTTTTCCACGCCGCGGTAGGGCCACAGGTCCGAGCCGCAGACGCAGGTCGCGCTCAGGCGGATGATCGCGTCAGTCGGCTCGATGATCCGCGGGTCCGGGCGGTCCTCGACGCGGACGTCGCCCGGGGCGTAAAGAACTGCTCCACGCATGGTGGTCTCTCCTTCACTATTTGTCTCAGCGGCGGGTGCTGGAGCGCGCGGTGGAAGGGCAGCTCGTTGAACATGGCCTGAGCTCCGTTCGGCATCCGCGTCTCCCTCCTCGAATCCCCTCGGCTTCCCGGGAACGGCCCGGACGGTCCCCGCATCAGCGGAGAATGGCCGCTGCCCGGGCATTGCTTTGCTGACAACGCCCAGGAAACCGGCTCCGTCTCGCGTCTGGGAGGTCGGGTTTATCGGGGGGACAAGCTCCACCCCCTTCCGCCCGTGCACGCCGGCCCCGGAGCGCGGCCGCGGCGGTGGATCTCGGCGCCCGCTCCGCCCTGGCGACCAAGCTGATGGCGGGCGGGCGCCGAAGTCATGAGGTCAGGCGCCCTTGGCCGCGTGGTAGCGGGCGATGACGTCGTTCCAGTTGATCAGGCCCCACAGCTTTTCCACGTAGTCCGGGCGCACGTTGCGGTACTGCAGGTAATAGGCGTGCTCCCAGGCGTCGAAGACCAGCAGCGGGGTGGTGTTCATGCCGACGTTGCCGTGATGGTCGTAGACCTGCTCGACGACCAGGCGGCGGCCGAGCGGTTCCCAGGCCAGCACGCCCCACCCGGAGCCCTGCACGGTCGTGGTCGCCGTGGTGAGCTGCTTCTGGAAGGCCTCGAAGGAGCCGAAGTGCTCGACGATGGCATCGCCGAGCTCGCCGTCAGGGCGGTCGCCGCCGTCGGGCGACAGGTTCTGCCAGAAGATCGTATGCAGCACGTGGCCGGAGAGATTGAAGGCGTAGGTCTTCTCCAGGCCCACGAGGCCGCCGAACTCGCCCTTGTCGCGGGCCTCGGCGAGCCTCTCCAGGGTGTCGTTGGCGCCCTTGACGTAGGCGGCGTGGTGCTTGGCGTGGTGCAGTTCCAGGATCTCGCCGGTGATGGCGGGTTCCAGGGCTGCGTAGTCGTAGGGCATGTCAGGCAGTGAGTAATGACCCATCGGTCTGTCCCCTCGTGCGCCGTAGTTGCAAGTTATATGCAACAACACTAATACCGCAATAAGGGGAAGATGGTCTTGACCCTGCATCGGACCGGGCGGGTGGGGGAGGGACCCTCGTCCCGGGTACTCGCCTTACCTCCTTCACCGCTGCCGCGCTGCCTACCCTGGGGTCATGAGCCAGATCGACCATCGTGCCGAGGTCCGCGAGTTCCTCAGCTCGCGGCGGGCGCGCATCACTCCCGAGCAGGCGGGACTGCCCGCCTATGGCGGCAACCGCCGGGTGAAGGGACTGCGGCGTGAAGAGGTCGCGATGCTCGCCGGCGTCTCCATCGACTACTACGTCCGGCTGGAACGCGGGAACCTGTCCGGCGCCTCCGACAGCGTGCTGGACGCGTTGGCGCGCGCGCTGCAGCTGGACGAGGCCGAGCGTGAGCACCTGTTCGCTCTGGCCAGGGCGGCCGGGCCGGGTCGGCGCCGCCGCGCGACCCCGACCAGGGTGCGGCCGGTGGTCCAGCAGGTGCTGGACGCCATCACCGAAGCCCCGGCCTGGGTACGCAACGGCCGCCACGACATCGTCGCGATGAACCGGCTGGCCCGCGCCCTGTACGCGCCCGTCCTGGCCGACCCGCGCCGCCCGGCCAACACCACCCGGTTCCTCTACCTCGACGAGGCCGCGCGCGAGTTCTTCGTCGACTGGGACCGGATCGCCAACGACGCCGCCGCGATGCTCCGCCTGGAGGCCGGCCGCAACCCGCAGGACCGGGCGCTGATCGAGCTGGTCGGCGAGCTGTCGACGCGCAGCGAGCTGTTCCGGCGGCGCTGGGCCTCCCACGACGTGCAGTACCACCGCAGCGGCATGAAGCGGCTGCGCCACCCGGTGGTCGGCCGGCTCGATCTGGACTTCGAGTCGATGGAGCTGCCGTCCGATCCCGGCCTGAATCTGAACGTCTACACCGCGGCCCGCGGCACCCCCACCGCCGACGGCCTGAAGCTGCTCGCCAGCTGGGCGGCCACCCAGGACCTCGCCGAGGTCCAGCCGGCGGCCCCGGACCCGAGCTGACCCGCCCCGCCTCGCTGTTCCTCGACCACCGAGACCCGGCCGTGGCCGGCCGGCTCGGCAACATCCGCCTCACCGACTGAGAGGTGACCATGCACACCAGGACACTCGGACAGGACCTGCAGGTGTCGGCCGTCGGGCTCGGCTGCATGGGCATGTCCCAGAGCTACGGCCCGAATCCGGGCACCCGCGACGACATGATCGGCGTGATCCGCTCCGCCCTGGACGCCGGGGTGACCTTCCTCGACACCGCGGAGGTCTACGGCCCGTACCACAACGAGGAACTCGTGGGCGAGGCCATCGCCCCGATCCGGGACCGGGTGCAGGTCGCCACCAAGTTCGGCTGGGACATCCAGGGCGGCAGGTCAGTCGGCCTGAACTCCCGGCCCGAGCAGATCCGCAAGGTCGCCGACGCCTCGCTGCGGCGCCTCGGCACCGACCGTATCGACCTGTTCTACCAGCACCGCGTCGACCCGGCCGTGCCGATCGAGGACGTCGCCGGCGCCGTGGGCGAGCTGGTACGGGCGGGCAAGGTCCGGCATTTCGGCCTGTCCGAGGCCTCGGCCGCCACCATCCGCAAGGCTCACGCCGTGCACCCGGTCACCGCGGTGCAGTCCGAGTACTCGTTGTGGACCCGCGACCCCGAACCCGAGGTGCTGCCCGCCTGCGCCGAGCTGGGGATCGGCTTCGTACCGTTCAGCCCGCTGGGCAAGGGGTTCCTGACCGGCACGGTCGACGCGCACGCCTCCTTCAGCGAGGGGGACATCCGGGCGACGATCCCGCGCTTCGACGCCGAGCACCTGCCCGCCAACCAGGCCCTGGTGGATCACGTGCGCGCGCTGGCCGAGGCCAAGGGCGTCACGCCGGGGCAGCTCGCGCTGGCCTGGCTGCTGGCCCAGCAGCCCTGGATCGTGCCCATCCCCGGCACCCGCCGCCTGTCCCGCCTGCGGGAGAACGCCGCCGCCACCGAGGTGGCGCTGTCCGCCGACGAGCGGGCCGACCTGGACGTTCTGGCCGCGCGCGTCGGCGTTTCCGGGGATCGGTACGGCGAGGCGCACCTGAAGATGGTCGGCCGCTGAAGCCGGACGATCGGTCCCGGCCCTGGCCCCGGAGCGGTCCCAGCCGCGCTCATCGTTGTCCGCGGCGCGCCGGCTTGCCACAATGGCGATGACCCGAGGGAGGCGACCCGCAGGGAGGCGCCATGGCCGGGGACAGTGCGAGTCAGGCCATCTCGCGCGGCGACGCCCTGCTGGAGCAGGGCGATCTCGATGGGGCCGAAGCCGCATACCACCAGGCACTGACCGCCGACCCGGGCTCGGCCGAGGCGCTCTACAGCCTGGGCTGTGTCGCCTCACATCGCGCCGACCATGCTGCCGGCCTCGACTGGGCCCGGCGAGCCATCGCGCTGGACCCGGCCCACCGCGGCGCCCGGGCTCTGGCCGGCAACTCGCTGCTGGGTCTCGAACGCTACGCCGAGGCGCTGGAGCACCTGCACGCGGTCCACGAGGACCCGCCGGGCGGCATCCACGCCCAGATCGCTCTCTGTCACGAGGGCATGGGGGATCTGGAACGTGCCGAGCTGGAGTTACGCGCCGTCCTGGAGCGGGACGTCACCTACCAGACTCGCCACCACCCCATCGCCGTGTACGACCAGTCGCCCTTCTGGGCCGACCTGCACGCTCACCTGGCCCGCGTGCTGCGGCGGCGCGGCGCTGACGAGGAGGCCCGGCTTCACTACCACCTGGCCAAACGTATCGACCCGACCGTCGAGCTCGATCCCGGCTATCTGGAGGTCATGCGGCGGGAGGACCTGGAGGACCATCCGATCGACCGGCACAGAGAACGGCACTGGCTGGACGAGCTCGACCTGAGCGGCCTGGGTGAGCTGGCGGAGCCGGTCCGCAGGCTCCTGGGCCTGGCGCACTCGGCTGACGCCGGCGAGCTGACCGCCGCGACGGCCGCTCTCGGCGATTCCGTACGCACCGACCTGGTGGATCCGGTCGTCGCGCTGATCAGGGCCAGGCAGGAGGCCGGCGACTTCTCGCTCTCGGCCAGGCTCCGTGCGGTGGGTGACCTGCTGGTGGGAGAGGACGGGAGCGAGCTGTTCACGGCGGTGACCTCCAGCGGGTGGCGAAGGCTCCTGGAGGCGGCCGAGCGGCTGCACGCCCAGGAGTGGGACGAGGAGCAGGCACTGGCCGCCGCGGCGGCGGAAGCTCCGGTAGGCGTACCGGATCTGCTGCTCGCCCTGGTGCGCCGGTTCGTCGGCGTCGATCCCGTGACTGGGCTCCCGCTCGCCCGGGTGGTGGCCGCGGCGCTCGGCGCGTACGAGCTGACCCCCGACGCGCTGGCCGCCCTGCTGATCACCGCCGAGGCCTGGCGGGACAGCGGCGACCTGATCGCCGCGGAGCGGACGGCCGTCATCGTCGCCGAGGAGGCCGAGCCGGGCGAGACCTTGCTGTCCGCCCTGGACCTGCTCAGCCGCGTCCAGCACGAACGCGGGCACGAGCACCGCGCCGTGGCCACCCTGCAGCGCTATGTCGAGGAGGCCGACCGCTCCGGCGACCTGGACAGGCGCCTGCGCAGCCGCTACAACCTCGCGGTGAGCCTCGGCGCGAGCGGGCAGCCCGAGCTCGCGCGTGAGGTCGCCGCCGAAGGGGCCGCGATGGCCGCACCCGGCTGGGCGGCGGCCGACTTCGACCAGCTCCTGGCCTGGATCGCCGGCACGCCGGCCGAGCCCGGCGAGGCGTCCGAGGCACTGTGGGACAGCGCCTTGTCCCTCGTCGACCAGGGCAGGAACGACGAGGCTCGCGAGATTCTGACGGAGCTGCTCTCATCGCTGCCCGCTCACCGGGGGCGGGAACGCGCCACCATCCACCTCCAGCTCGCCCGCCTGCACGACCGGCACGAGCCGGCCGAAGCGGACCTGCGGCGCGCGCTGGCCGAGGCGATCCGCGTCGATGATCCGCAGCTTGAGCTCGCCGTCCGGCAGTCCTTGAGCGAGCTGCTCCTCGACGTCGATCCCGACGCGGCCGTGCACCATTACGGCCGTGTCGTACGCCTGCAGGCCCATCTGGCGGGGGAGCCGAGCCCTGCCGAGAGCGCTCTGCGGGAGGCGGCGGACCCGGAGGCGGCCCTGGCCCGCATGACCGCCGAGCTGGAGACGATGAGCTCCCCGGGCGTGCGGCGGCGGGCCGCGGTGACCGTCGGCATGGCCGCCATCGACCTGAACCGGCCGGAGCTCGCCGAGGAACCTCTCCGCCTGGCGATCGAGCTGGCCTCGAGCGGCGACTGGGCGGACGCCGACGACGAGATGGCCGCCAGGATCGCGCTGGGCACGGCCTACCGTTGGACGGGCCGCTATGACGAGGCGATCGAGCACTACGAGGCGGCCCTGCGGGTGGCCGAGCGCTTCGGGGAAGAACTACAGATCGCCGATATATCCGGCAGGCTCGGGATCGTCCTGCGCTACGCGGACCGGCTGGACGAGGCGGTAGCGGCCTACGAGCGCGCCTGCGACCTGCTGCGACGTTACGACCGTGCGCTGGGCCTCGCGACGAACCAGATGAACCTGGCCTCGGCGCTCTTCCTGCTCGGCCGCCGCGCTCAGGCGATGGCGACGGCGGCCGACGCGCTGGGGGAGTTCGAGCTGCTGGGTGAGCGGGAGTGGGCACTGCGCACGCTGACCCTGCTCGCCACGTACCTGAGCTCAGCGGACGAGCTGCCGCCCAGGATCGTCCAGGCCCTGCGGGAGGGCGCCGCCCAGTCGTCGGATCCGCTGCTGCTCGGCTGGAGCTGGAGTGACCGGGCGCTCCGGCTGCTGGACGAGGGAGACATCGCCGGCGTCGAGCACGCCATGGGACAGGCGATCGAGGTCCACCGTGGCCGCGACCGCTACAACGAGGCGAGGGCCCTGCTCAACCGCGCAGGCCTGCTCGGCCCGTACCGGCCGGAGGTGGCGCTCGCCGACGCCCGTGCCGCGCTGGAGATCGCCCGATCCATCGGCCAGGAGACGCTCGCCGCCGACGCCGAGAGCGAGCTGCTCCGTCTGGCCCTGGCCCGTCGCGACGCCTCCTCCGTCGAGAAGCACCTCGGCTCGCTGACCGCCCGCTGGACCCGCCTGCGGCGGAGCCTGCGCACCGACCGCGACCGGGTGTCCCTGGCCGCCGAGGCGGCCGGCCTGACCAAGGCAGCCGCCGCGTACTACCTCGACGAAGAGGAGTTCGGCCGCGCCGCGCAGGCTCTTGACCAGTCGCGGGCGCTCGCTCTGGCCGATCTGCTGGCCACCCGCCTTACGGACGACGTCCCACCGATTCAGGCGAAGGCGTTGCTCGGGGAGCTGCCTGTCCCCACTCTCGCCGTCTCCCTCGACCACCTCGGCGACCGGCTCGTCCTCGGTCTCCTTCGCGCCGGCGACCCGGCTCCCCGTTTCGTGGACAGCCCGCTCGGCCTGGCCGAGGTGACCCGGCTCCTCGCCGACTTCGACCAGGAACTGGTCGGGTACGGCGGGCACGGCGCGCAGACCTGGCCGCGAACGTTGCGGCACCTGCTGCGTCCCGCGCTGGAGGAGCTCGCATCCGGCGAGCAGGTGCTCTTCATGGCCGAGGGCGATCTCCAGCGGCTCCCGCTGCACGCCGTGCTCGAAGGGGCTCCCGCCTTCTACGCGCCCAGCTTCGCCACCCTCGCCCTGGCCAGGGCCCGCCCGCCCCGCACCTCCGCCGTCCCGCTGGTGACGGTGGGCGTCGCCTTCCCGGACGAGGCCAGGGCGGTGGCACTGACCTTCGAAGGCGGCAGGTGCATGTCCGGCCGGCACTTGAGCAAGGAGGACGTACGCGAGGCCGTGGCGGAGGCGGCCGTCGTGCATTTCGCCTGTCACGGTTACTTCGACACCCAGAACTTCACCGACTCCGGCCTGTTGTTACGGGTCACGCAGGATCCGGTACGCGAGGAGATCCTCTCCCTGCGCGACCTGGCCGACTGGCGGCTGCACGCCGACCTGGTCGTGCTCAGCGCCTGCGAGACAGGGCTGGGCCAGGTGGTGCCCAGTGACTTCCTCGGGCTCAGCCGGGGGATGCTGGCGGCGGGGGCCAGGGCCGTGCTGGCCACGTTGTGGCCGGTCGACGACACCCGCACCCAGGCGCTCATCCTCGACCTCTACCGCCAGATGGCGCGGCAGCGCCGCGAGCGCGGCCGCGTCGACGTGGCCGCGGCGCTCGCGGCGGCTCAGGCGCGGGCGCGCGAGAGTCTCCCGCTCTACGACTGGGCGGGCTTCAAACTGATCGGCTGGCCTTTGCTCGACCTTGCCAAGGAAGGCGCCCCATGACCGCAGAGGAACCGCTGTTCGCCACCTTCGACCTGGCCCCGCTCGACACCCGGGGCCGCCGCTCGTGGGCCGCCGAGCAGGTATGGCAGACCGCGCGCCGCAAGCGCAACCGCATCGCTCTCGGCGTGCCGCGCTGGACCGCGAAGGGCGCCGGCGAGTGGTCGCTTGAGCTCGACCTGACCCTGCTGCCCGATGAGGGCTGCCGCTTCCGCTCCGCGGAGCTCTCGCTGAGCCTGCCCGGTGCCGTGCTGCGTGAGCTGGAGCCGATGGAGATCCAGGAGCAGGAGACAGTCGTCACCGAACGGTCCGGCGCGCTGCGCGCGACGCTGGAGCTGCCCGTGGGCCCGCTCTCTCCCGGCGTGGAGGCCGAACGGGCCAGCTCGCGCCGCACGGAGCTGACCAGGACGCTGGTGAGCCTTTCCGCCTTCGGCATGGGCACGAGCACCGCGGGGTGGCGCTTGCGGCTGACCGACGCGCGCGAGATCCCGATGAGCACCACCGGGATGCGGGCGCTGGTCTCGGCGGGGGAGACGGTCAGCGGCGAGATCGCCTACTCGGTGGTGGCGCAGATCGAGGTGCTCACCGCTGTGGACCGGTGGCTCACCGCGGTGTTCACGCCATCGCCTGGCGGGCTGCGCTGCTGCCAGACTTTCCCGCCCGAGACGGGGCGGGACCTGCATCGGGACCAGACCGCCCGCTAGACCCCCGGAACGTGGCCGCTCACAGGACGGTCAGATGGCCGTACCTGGACAGGGCCGCGGCCAGGTCGCCGGATGCGCCGCGGAGTGCGGCGTCGAGGAAGGCGGCGGTGGCCTCCGCGGTGATGCGTGGCCCGGCGGTCCGGCCGAGGGAGCCGACGAGCGTGGGCAGCGGCGGCAGGAAGAGCGGAGCGTCGGTGAAGGTGAGGTGTGCCGAACCGGGGACGGTGAGCCGGTAACCCGTCGCGGTGCTGAGCTGGAGCACCCGCGTGAGGCGAGGGATGTAGTCCGGCTCCTCGCCCGGCTTCACGTCGTGGGTGAGCGCGAGCACGGGCTGGTCGAACGGTTGCGGTGCGGGGTCTCGCGGGAAGCCGTCGATGTCGATGACGGCTGCGAACCGGGGGTCCTGGCGGGCCGCCTGCAGGGCGGCGGCGCCCCCGAGGGAGTGGCCGGTCGCCGCGGCCCGGTGGATGTCGAGCCGCCCGGTCAGCAGGCCCGGGATCTCACCCCGGTCCAGGCGGCCGAGCTGGGTGAGGACGAAGCTGAGGTCGGCGGCCCTGACCGCTGTCCAGCCGGCCGCGCGCCTGTCGTCCTCCGCCTGGTCGCCGGTGGACGCGACACGGGTGCGGATCGTCCGGCCGTCCGTGAGGGTGACGACGGCCGAGTCGTACGGGTGGTCGAGGGCCGCCACGACGTAGCCGCGGCCGGCCAGTTCCTCGGCCCAGGCGGTGCTTTGGGTGCGCACGCCGCCGAGCCCGGGCGAGAACAGCACCACGGGGAACCGGCCGCCTCCGGCGGCCACTGGGGCATCGGGCACGGAGCGCGTGTGGGCGCGTGCCGCCTCGTCGAGAACGAAGCGCGGAAGGCCAAGGTAGTCGGCCTCGCCGCGGGCGACGAGCCGTGCCTCCTGCGCGGTACGGCCCAGGTACCACGCCCGCCGGGCGGCAGGGTCGCGCTGCGTGGGGTACCAGAGCTGGACGACGACCGTCCGCTTGTCATCGGTCCGGGACGTGGCGGTTTCCGCTCGGCCGGGGTCGGTCCACTGCACGACGGTGGTGCCGGCGGCGTAGGCGCCCGATGGCTCGGGGAACACGGGCCGGGGCAACGCCCACGCCGCCGCCGCGCCCGCGAGAATCAGCGCCAGACATGCCGCCGACGCCGGCAGGGCCTGCCACCACCGAGCCCGCCGCGCGGGCCGCCCGGCACGCCGCCTCAGCAGGGAGGGAGCGGCGAACGTCAGCGCGATGGCCCCGCCCGCGAGGACGGGTACGAGTTGCCAGCGGATTCCGAGCACGGCCAGCACGATCGCGGACACCGCGAGGGCCGCCGCGCCGGCCCACGTCGAGGGCCGGCGCGCGCCGGGCGGCAGCCAGCGGGCCAGCACCAGCACGACGGCGGCCGCCAAGGCGAAGAGCTCGGCGAGGGACAGGCCGAAGAATACGGTCACAGTCATGGTGATCACCGTGCCGGAGTGACCTCAGCCGGACATCGGCCCCGATGCGGAAAGTTGTGCGCGACCTCGGTATGACCTCCTGCGACCGGTCTGCGACCGGGGTCGCAGGGCCCCACTGGTCAGCGAATCTCCCACCATGTGAGGTTGGCGGCCGCCTGGGACGCCGGCTCGATGATCTCCCATGCCTCGGCGATCAGGCCGTCGTCGAGCCGCCAGACGTCGACGACCGTGATCTCCGGCCCGCCGCCGGGCAGCCGGCGCCGCGAATGCATCACGACGTGGTCGCCGTCGGCCAGCACGTGCTGGATCTCGACCTGCATCCCGGCGGTCGGGACGAGCGCGGCGCTCACGGCGGCCAGCCATTCCAGCTTCGTCTGGGAGGTCGCGTCCGGGCGGTGGTGGAGGAAGTCGTCGCTCAGCAACGGCGCGAGCGCGTCGACGTCGCCGGTGGCGACCAGGGCGGTCAGCGCTTGCTGGACGATGCTCTTGTTGTCGTGGCTCTTGTTGTCGCGGCTCTTGTTGTCATGGGTCACGTTCTGTGTGGTCACGGGCAGCAGTGTTTCCAGCGCCGGGATATTTGTCGATGAAATCGCATTTCATGGCGTTCGGTCCGTTGATGAGTAGCATCGTGACCCATGGACACGGTGGGGGAGTTGCTGCGGCAGTGGCGGCATCGCCGGTGCCTCAGCCAGCTGGATCTCGCGATCGCCGCCGACGTGTCGGCTCGTCACGTCAGCCTGGTGGAGACCGGCAAGTCCCGCCCGAGCGCCGAGATGATCGTGCGCTTGGCCGAGCAGCTCGACGTGCCGTTGCGCGAGCGCAACCGGCTGCTGCTGGCCGCCGGTTTCGCGCCCCGCTACGCCGAGCGGCCTCTCGACGAGGAGGCGCTGGCGGCGGCCTGGGGCGCGATCGAACGGGTGCTGCGCGCGCACGAGCCGTATCCGGCGCTGGCCGTCGATCGCCGGTGGAACATCGTGATGAGCAATCGCGCCATCGACCCGTTCCTCGCCGGCGTCGCCCCCGACCTGCTGGCCCCGCCGGTCAACATGGTGCGGATCGGGCTGGACCCGCGCGGGCTGGCCCCGCACCTCGTCAACCTGGCGCAGGTGCGTGCGCTGCTGCGTACCCGGATCGCGCGGCAGCTCGCCACGGCTCCCGATCCCGGGCTCACCGCGCTCTACGAGGAGTTCCTGGCCCCGCACGCGGGGGACGCGAGTCAGCCGGTCGACTCCGAGATCGCCATCCCGATGATCTTCCGCTTCGGCGGGCGGGAGCTGCGGCTGTTCTCGACGACGACCACGTTCGGCACCCCGATGGACATCACCCTGGACGAGGTCTCGATCGAGTCGTACTACCCGGCGGACGCCGGCAGCGCCGCCTACTTCACCGCGTCAGGCGTCGCCGGACCCCCGCATCACGCATGAGGTGAGGACGCGGTTCGCCTCTCGTGGGCGGCGGCCAGGTGGAGGTAGGCGGCGGCCGTCCACGTGTAGGCGCGATCGCGCAGGCCCTGGCCGGTGCGGGCGTCGAAGTTCTCGGCGAACCCCGACCGCTCGCACAGCGCGCGGAAGCGGGCGCTGATCTCGTCGGCCAGGTCCGGGTATCCGGCGCGGCGCAGCCCGTCCTCGATCAGTACGGTCGAGGGCGCCCAGATGGGGCCGCGCCAGTAGCCGTCGTCCAGGTAGTGCGGCGAGTCCGGCAGCTCGGTCGCCAGCCCGTACGCGGTCAGGTGCCGCTCGATCGCGGCGGCCAGCGCCGCGCGGACGGGACGCGGCAGCTCCTCTCCCAGCACGATCGGCATGAGGTCGAGCAGGCTGGAGCTGGACCAGGTACGTCCCGACAGCACGCCACGGGCGACGAACCGTTCGCCGTCCCACAGCTCGGCGAGCAGCGCGTCGCGCATCCGGTCGGCCTGCGCGCTCCACCGGGCGGAGGCGTCCGGGCCGGGGGCCAGGCGGGCCAGTTCGCGCAGCTGGAGGATGAGGAAGGCGGCCAGGTCGGCGCTCTGCACGACGCGTTCGGGGTCGAAGGTGGTGGCGTTGTCCCAGCCGCTGTCGTTGCCGTGCTGGTAGTGCGGCAGCTCGTGACCGGGGACGCGGCGGGCGGTGAGCCAGAAGGTGGTCCAGCGTTCCAGCAGCGGGTAGACGTCCGGCGCCGCGGGAAGGTGCCGCAGGGCCCAGCCGTGGATGGGGGGTTTGACGAAGTTGTAGAGGATCTCGGAGTGGGTGACGGAGTCGGGGAGCGCGCCGGAGGCATCCTGGTGGTCGAAGGGGAGGCGGTACTGGTCCCAGGCCAGGCCGGGCAGACCCCCGGCGACGGCGATGGCGTTGAAGCAGTGGTCCCAGCTCCACACCTTGTCCATCCAGTGCTTCGACATCAGCACCGCCGGGCGGGTGACGAACCCGGCGGGGCGCACGGTCGCCGACCACAACACGTAGGCGGCCAGTTCGGCGGCGGGCGTCCGGTCGCCGCGCCACGGCGCGACCGCCTGCGCGAACGCGTCGAACTCCGCCCGTGCCGCCTTGACCACCTGGTCGAAGGGGTCCTTGGCGGTGTAGGGGGCGCGGGCGGTCTCGTACTCCTCGATGGCGATCTCCCAGTCGCCGCTCAGGCGGATTCCCCGCTCGGCGGCGCCGAGCACCTGCGCGCCCAGGTGCTCGGCCCGCCCGCCGAGCAGGGTGATCCGGTAGCGGCGGCCGGTCTGGTAGAGGGTGAAGACGTACGAGCCGTCCACGGGGTCCTGGTAGAAGTACGGGCCGCTGAACGGCGTCAGGACCGGGTCCGCGGCCAGCACGCGCAGCACGGCGCCGCGGCCGCGCACCCGCACCGTGTCCACGCTCTCGTAGGCGAGCTCGATCAGGCGCTCACCGTCTCGCCAGGTGAGCCGATGGGGGGTGGCCGTGATGGCGGCGGCGGTCTCGGGCATCAGCTTCATGACCGCGTGCATGCCGGTCTGGTGCGAGACCAGATGCACCTCCTCCGCGTAGGTCCCTTCCGCCACCACGGGCGAGAAGCCGAACCACGATCCGTGGTAGCTGAACGGGATCTCCCACAGGGAGAACACCGGGCCTGAGGCGGCGACGGTCATGGAGCCGAGGTCCTTTCGGGTCAGGTGAGGTGGATGTAGTCCAGCTCGGCGTAGCCGGTGCCGCCCGCGAAGTGCGGCGACCCCTTGGCCAGGCGGATGACGTTGTAGCCCGCCCGCAGGTTCACCGTGGTGCTGACCGTGGCGCCGAACTGGCCCCACGCGGCGGTCGGCGGGTAGCTGACGGTGGTCCAGGCGCCGCCGTTGTAGGCCAGGCCCTGGGTGGCGGTGGCGCCGGTGGCGTTCGCGTAGCCGATGGTCATCGTGTACGCGCGGGCGGCCGGCACGTTGACGACGAAGTCGACGTAGCTGTCGGTGCGCGGGGTGCCGGAGTTGTCGATGCGGCCGACGTATCCGCCGCCCGACGCGCTGGAGGAGGTCAGCCGCTGGGCGCGGAACACCGAGGCGTTCTCGGCCTCGTAGCGCTGCTGGTACGCCGGGACGCCGGAGACCGGCTCGACGAGGAGCTGGTAGGCGCTGGTGGCGACCATGTTCGGCACGGACACGCTGAGCTGCCCGTTGCTGACCGTACGGGTCGTGGTGGAGACCGTGGCGGGCGCGGTCACGGCGGTGAAACGGCCGCTGGACGGGGTGGACAGCAGGGTGACGCGGACGCTGGAGCCGAGCGCGCCGAGGCCGGTGAGGTTGACGGTGTTGGTGCCCGCCTCGTTGCCGAAGACGACGTTGACGATCCTGCGGGTGGCGTCGTAGGCGGCGAAGCCGTCCAGGGAGGTCGAGTTCGTGGTCGTGGTGACCATGGAGCCGGCCATGTCGCCGTACCACTTGTACAGCCACCAGGTGCCGGTCGGCTGGTTGTTGTTGACGACGAGGCCGTTCATGGTGCCGTACTCGTACCAGAAGGCGCGGTGCGCGGACTCGACGCCGCCGCGTTCGAGTTTGGCCACGTAGCTGGCGATCCGGCCGGGGACGTCCACTTCGGCGGGGGCGGCGTACTCGTTGATGGAGATGCGGCGCGGGCTGATGCCGAGCGAGGACTCCAGGTTGCGGTAGTCGGCGATGTCGGCGGCGATCCGGTCGGGGTTGCTCAGTTCGTGCCAGCAGATGATGTCGGGCAGCGTGCCGGTGTCGCGGGCGCGGGTCAGGAACGCCTGCATCCACGACCGGTTGTACGTCGCCGTGCTGGGGCCGACGATCGGCGTGAGCGGGTCGAGCGCGCGGACCGCCTGGTGCGTACGGACCCAGCCGTCGTTGAAGTTGCCGGCGGCGGCGGTGTTCCAGGTGTAGTCGGGCTCGTTCCAGAGCTCCCAGCCGAGGACGTTCGTGACGGTGGTGGCCGCCAGCCGGGCCCTGACCATGGTGTCGACCTTGGCCAGCCAGTCGTTCCAGCTCACCCAGCGGTAGGGGAAGTCGGGGTAGATGTCGGGCATGCGGATGTACTGGCCGGCGCCGACGCGGTCGGCCTGCGGGGCGATCAGCAGCGAGTCGCCGCCCGGCGGCTGGCCGTTGGGCCGCTGGCCGACGCCGGGGGCGGGCTGGGTGAGCGAGTTGACCTTGATCGGCAGGAGGGTGGAGTCGGCCGGGCGGGAGTTCTCCGCGAGGCCGTAGAGGCCGCCGGAGGCGGCGTGGGTGACCGGGCGGAAGGGCTGGGCGACGTTGACGGTCAGCGTCGCCCCGGCCGCCGCGGCCGGGGGTGTGCCGGTCACCAGGCCGGCCACCACGGTGGCGGCCGTGGTGACCAGGGCTAAGGCGAGCACTCGGGTGCGGGACATGGACGTCACTCTCCTTGTGTGGGGGGCTGAGCAGAGGAGACGGGCAGGAAGAGGCGCATGCTCGACGGCCCGCGCCGCGCCCACCCGTGGTAGGGCGCCAGCCGTACGTCGAACCACTCGCCGGGGGCGGGCCCGGCCGGGCCCGGGGGATAGGGCCAGGGCCTGGCGGCGAGGTCGAGCACCCGGCCACGGACCACCGCGCCACCGGGAACGGCCCGGGGAACGGCACGGGGATCGACGACCAGGGAGTCGAGCCCGCCGGGATCGGGCAGGTCGCGGGACTCCAGACACAGCACCTCGGGCCCGCGTTCCACCGCCACGCACCCCCGTACGGCGTCGATGCGCGGGTCGGGCCAGGTGAAGCGGGGCTCCATGGGCAGGTCGAGGACGATCTCGTCGCCGGCGCGGAAGGCCCGTCGCACGCTCACCAGGCCGGGCTCGGCCGGGCGGGCCCGGCCGCCCTCGGTCAGAGTGGCTCCCGCGGCCCAGGCGGGGACGCGCAGGGTGAGCGTCCAGGGCGTGCCGGCGTCGGCCGCGATCCTGACGCGGACGGTCCCGCTCTCGGGATAGGCGGTCTCGACGTCCACGGACACCGGCCGCCCGTCCGGCAGTTCGGCGCGGATCTCGCAGGGCGCGTACTGGTGGATCCGCAGGCCGTCGTCGTCGCTGGTGGCGAGGTAACCGTGCAGGCCGGCCAGGGTGCGGGCGACGTTCGTCGGGCAGCAGGAGACGTCGAACCAGGCGGCCCGCACACCCCCTTCGGCGCGCGGGCTCACCTCGTCAGGATCGGCCGGCCTGCCGGGAACCCGCTGGTGGAGGGGGTTGGCGTAGAAGAAGGCCCGGCCGTCGGCGCTCGGGGAGGTCGCGACGACGTTGTAGAGCGTGCGCTCGATGAGGTCGGTGTAGCGTACGTCGCCGGTGGCGAGGTGCAGCCGCCAGGAGACCATGATGGAGGCGACTCCGGCGCAGGTCTCGCAGTAGGCCCGGTCGGGAGGCAGCTCCCAGTCCTCGCCGAAGCCTTCGTCCTGGTGGCGCGAGCCCATGCCGCCGGTGATGTAGGTGCGGCGGGCGACCGAGTGCTCCCACTGGCGTTCCACGGCGCGCAGCAGCTCGTCGTCGCCGCGCTCGACCGCGACGTCGACCGCCGCGGCGGCCAGGTAGAGCGCGCGGACGGCGTGGCCGCGCCACACCTCCGCCTGCCTGATCGGGACGTCGTCCTGGAAGTACGCCCGCCCCAGCGGGATGTCCCTCAGCCTGCCGTGACCGCGGCGGTCGAGGAACAGGCGGGCCTGCTCGACGTAGCGCTCGTCTCCCAGGGCGCGGCCGAACTCGGCCAGGCCGACCTCGATCTCCGGATGGCCGCAGATCCCGTCGATGCCGCCGGGGCCGAAGGCACGGCACACGTGGTCGGCGGCCCGCCGCGCGATCCGTACCAGGTCGTCCTCGCCGCGGGTGCGCAGCCGGGCGACGGCGGCCTGGAGCAGATGCCCGGTGTTGTACAGCTCGTGGCCCATCTCCAGGTCGCTGTAGCGCGGCGGCTGGTCACCGTGGCCGAAGCAGGTGTTGAGGTACCCGTCCGGGTCCTGGGCGCGGGCGACGCGGGCGGTGAGCCGCTTGATCGCCGCCTCCGCCTCCGGGTCGCCGGTCCTGGCGCTCTCCCAGGCCAGGGCCTCCAGCAGCTTGTAGACCTCCGAGTCGGAGAACGACCAGCCGGGACGGCCGGGCCCGGTGGTCCCGTCGGCGACCCGGTCGAAGTTGGCCAGCCAGCCGAGGCGCTCCATCCACGCTTCGCAGTGGGCGAGCGTCGCCGTGGCGTTCACGGCCTGCCGCTCGCCCCAGAACCCGCCGGTGAGCGTGACCTGCGCGAGCCCGAGGGGGCGTGCCCGGCCGTGTGACGGCAGCACGGGGCTGGTCATATGGTGAAAACCCTTTCTTTCAGTCCTTCACGGCGCCCGCGGTGACCCCGGCGGCGATGTAGCGCTGCGCGAGGACGAGAAGGAAGGCCGCGGGAAGCGACGCGATCACGGCGGTCGCCATGATCGAGTTCCATTGCGTGGTGTTGTTGCCGATGTAGCGGAAGATGCCGAGCGTGATCGGGATGACGTCGCTGTTGCGGTTGAGCGTCGAGGCGAAGATGAAGTCCGACCACGCCCACAGGAAGGCGAAGAGCGACACGGTGATCACCGAGTTGCGGCTGAGCGGCAGCACGATCGACACGAACGTCCGCCAGGTGCTCGCCCCGTCGATCTGCGCCGCCGCCATGACCTCGGCGGGAATGCCCGCCATGAACGCCCTGAACAGCAGCACCCCGAACGGCACGGCCAGCGTCGAGTCGGCCACGATCAGGCCGGGTACGGTGTTGAGCAGCCCCAGCCTGATGTAGATCGCGTAGAAGCCCATGGCCATGACGACGCCGGGGATCATCTGCGCGACCAGCAGCAGGAAGTCGATCGTCCGCCCGCCGCGCGGGCGCAGCTTGGCCAGGGCGAACCCGGCGGGCAGGGACACCGCGAGCGTGAGCGCGACCGTGCCGAGGCCGATGAAGAGGCTGGTGGCCAGGGCGGGCAGCTGCTGGCCGAACGCGGCGGCGTACCCCTCGAACGTGGGGTCCCACGGGAACCAGTGGGGCGGGTCGGCCCGCATGTCACTGGTCTTGGTGAGCGAGACGTTGAACATCCAGTAGACGGGAAAGAGCATCACGCCCACCAGGACGACGCCCACGACGGTTCTCCACGCTCTCATGCCGTCTCCTCCTGCAGGCGCACGTGGGCGAGCCCGGCGGCGAAGGCGATGAGGATGAGCAGGTTGCCGACGGCCGCCGCCGGGGAGAAGTCGGGCTGGCCGGTGCCGAACGCCTCGCGGTACGACCAGATGGCCAGCGTCGTGGAGGCGTCCGCGGGGCCGCCCCTGGTCATGATCCAGATGATGTCCACGACCTTGAGCGTGTAGATCAGCCCGAGCAGCAGCGTGATCATCGACACCGGCCGCAGCAGCGGGAACGTGATGCGGCGGAACCGCTGCCATGCCCCGGCCCCGTCCAGCCCGGCCGCCTCGTACAGGTCGGCGGGGATGTTCTGCAGCCCGGCGTACAGGATCACCAGGTTGAACGGGACGCCGAGCCAGATGTTGGCGATGGTGACCGCCAGCAGCGAGGTGTCCGGGGAGGTCAGCCAGTTGATCTGCCCGATGCCGAAGGCCCGCAGCGCCGCGTTGACGATGCCGTTCTCGCTGTTGAGCATCCACGACCAGGTGGACGCGGACACGATCAGCGGCAGCAGCCACGGCACGAGGAACATCGCGCGCAGCGCCGCCGAGAGGCGGAAGTTGCGGTGGAAGAAGACCGCGAGCGCCAGCCCGATGGCGTACTGGGCGGCGATGGAGCCCAGCGTGAACAGCGCCGTGTTGCCGAGCGCGCTCAGGAACGCGTCGTCGGAGAGGATCCTGACGTAGTTCTCCAGGCCGGTGAACTCCGGGTCGCCCTGGATGAAGGCGCGCGGCGTGTAGTCGTGCACGCTCAGCTCGATGTTGCGGTAGAGCGGATAGGCGTAGAAGAGGAGCAGGTAGACGACGAGCGGGGCGAGGAAGGCGGCGGCCGTCCACCGCTGTGCCCGCCCGTGTGCCCGCCCGCGCGGGGGAGCTGCCCGCACGGCTCCCCTCGCCGCGACCGTCCCGGTGCGAAGTGACGTCATGGGATCAGTTCCCGGTGGCCTGCTTCGCCTGCGCCTGCGCCTCCTTGAGCGCGTCGGCGGGGCTCGCCGAGCCGCTCAGTGACTTCTGCACGCCGGTCCACAGCGCCTCGGAGATCTTCGGGTAGTCGGTGCCGAGGTTGTCACTGGTCCGGCCCTTGGCGCTGCGCACGGCCTCCACCCACGGCTTGAGCGTGGCCTCCTTGGCGAGGATGGCCTCCTGGCCGGCGGCCGTCGAGGGGATGTAGTACGCGAACGTGGTTCCGGTCTCCACCAGGCCCTCGGGCGTCGTCATGCATTCGAGGACCTTCTTGGTGACGGCGTACCTGGCGGTGTCCTTCTGCACGGGGACGGTGATGAACTCGCCGCCCGTGGGCGTGGGGGCGACGCCGCCGTCCTTGCCGGGGATCTGCACGACGCCGGTCGGGAAGTCCGCCTTCGCGGCGCTGTTGATCTGCCAGGTGCCGTTCTCGGCGAAGGCGAACTCGCCGGTCAGGAACTCCTCCCAGGTGGTGTTCTGCGAGTTGCTGATGACCGAGTTGGGGGCGATGCCGTCCTTGACCCACGAGGTCCACAACGTCAGCGCCTCGACGGCCTGGGGCGAGTCGAGCTGGGTGAGCTGCGCGCCGGCGCCCCAGAACCACGGCAGGAACTGGAAGGAGCCCTCCTCCGTGCCGATGGCGGCGAAGGTGATCGGCTTCTTGCCCGCCGCCTTGACCTTCTTCAGCGCCGCGTCGAACGAGGCCCAGTCCTTGATCGTGGCCGGGTCGACGCCCGCCTCGTCCAGGATCTTCTTGTTGTAGTAGAGGGCGAGGGTGTTCGCGCCGATGGGGATGCCGTACGTCTTGCCGTCCAGTTCGCCGGCGGCGATGAGGTTCTTGTCGAACCTGGAGGTGTCGAGGCCGAAGTCGGCCATCGCGGTGAGCATCCCGGCGTCGGCCAGCGTCGAGACGGCCGGGTTGTCCAGGAGGATGACGTCGGGCGCGTTGCCTTCCTGACCGGCCAGGAGCGCCTGGTTGGTGAGGGCGGTCGTGTCGTAGGCGGTGCGCTGGATGGTGACGCCCGCCTGCCGGCCGCAGGTGTCGACCCGCTTGGCCCAGGCGGAGTTCGCGTCGTGCTGCGGGTACGGGTCCCACCAGGTGTACGCGCCGCTCGCGGCGGCGGCGGTGGCGGAGGAGGCGCCGCTCTGTGGCGGCGTGGAGGCACAGGCGGCCAGGGCCAGGACGGCGGTTCCGAAGACCGCCGCCCTCGTGGACACCGACGGACGGTTCATCGATTGCTCCAATGTTAACGCTCCCATTGCGAGCGTGCGGTACGTGTGGGGGGTCAGGGGGCGGTGCTAGCGGGAGTGCGGCCTCGGGGGAGCGGTGCTGCCCCGATCGGCCAGTTCGGGCGAGATGAAGCGCACCACGAACGGCTCCTTCCTGGCCGCCGTGGACTCCACGCGGCGCACGAGCTGGCGCACGGCCATGGAGCCGAGGCGGTCGGGTGCGCTCTCGATGAACGAGTAGGGCAGGGAGAAGGTCGCGGCGAAGTCGGCGGAGTAGCGGCCGATGACCGACAGGTCCTCCGGCACCCGCTGCCCTCGCTGGTAGGTGACCGAGGGCAGCGCCGCCGCGACCGCCTCGTTGTTGATCAGCAGGCCCGTCGCCGCCGGGTAGGCGTCGAGCAGGCCGTTGAGCAGGCGTCCCACGGCGGGTTGCCGGGACTCGCCGTAGACGGCGTGCAGGGTGAGGCCGAGCTGACGGGCGCGGTCGAGCGCGGCGTCGCGCAGGCGCCACACGTACGCGCCGCCCCGCTCGACCACGTGCTCCGGATGGGAGATCAGGATGAGCTCGCGGTGGCCGAGCCGGTGAAGGTGGTCCACCATCACCCGCCCGGCCTCCTCGAAGTCCAGGTCGAACACGTCGAGCCCCGAGCAGTCGCCGGGCAGCCCGACCAGCGCGCCCGGCTGCGGCGCGGCGCGCAGGATGGGCAGCCTGGCGTCGTCCTGGGCGATGTTCATGAGCACGACGCCGTCGACCATCCGGGAGTCGGTGATGCGCCGCAGCGCCCGCACCCCGTCGGCCTCGGTGACCAGCAGCGTGTCATAGCCCAGGTCGCGGGCGGTGTTCGTGACGCCCAGGATGTACTGCAACATCGCGGGCGCGAACTCGTCTTCGTGGAACTGGGCGAGCAGACCGAGGACCTTGGTCTGGGCGGTGGCGAGCGCGCGGGCGCCGGCGTTCGGCGTGTATGCGAGCGCCTCGGCGGCGGCCAGCACCCGCCGGCGCACCTCCTCCGAGATGGGCCGCTTGCCCGACAGCGCGTACGACGCCGTGCTGCGGCTCACCCCGGCCTCCCGGGCCACGTCTCCGATCGTCGCCACTCTCACCTCCTGATCGTTCGAACCGGTTCGACGATTGCGTTGCACTGCTCCCTTGCATCATCGCCCCGAAGTCGCCTTCTTCCTGGAGATGGGCAGGCTTACGTCACGCCGACGGCATCCTGCGATCACCGGAGCGAGCGAACCGGTTCAACGATGTCGCTCGACTGTCGCTCCCCGCAGGCGGGACGTCAAGACCGCCCACAACCGGCGATACCGAATCGTGATTTGTCGGAAACACCGGAGGATCACCCCATTGACGGGCGGAGCGGAGCTACGTAACCTACGCGAAACCCTCGGTTGCGTCGCTGCTCTGCTCCCACCGCCTTGTTAGCGCTCACATCTCAGGGACATCGCAATGGCATTCCCGAGCATCACCAGAGCCTTGTGCGCAGGACTCCTTCCCGCGGCACTCACCCTTTCGCTGACCACGGGGATCGCGGCCGCCGCCGCTGCTCCGGCCCCCGTGCTCGTCTACGAGTTCGACACCGACGACGTCACCACCGCCTCCATCACCGACTCCTTCGGCAACGGCCTGCACGGCGAGCTGGTCAACGCGGCCACCGCGGCGCTGGTGGACGGCGCGGCGGGCGGGCACGCACTGAGCCTGCCCGGCGGCGCCCCGACCTCCGGCGGCGCCTACGTCAGGCTGCCGCTGGCCGCGATCAAGGACAGGACCGACCTGACCGTGTCCGCGCGGGTCAAGTGGGACGGCACCACGTCCCCCTGGCAGTGGATCTACGCGCTGGGCAAGGACAACACCCGGTACCTGTTCAGCACCCCGTACAACGGCGACGGGAAACTGCGCACGGCGGTCACCACGTCGGGCGGCGGCGCGGAGGCGCAGGTCACCGGCTACGCCCCGCTTCCCGCGAACGCCTGGAAGACGCTGACCGTCACCCTCGACACGGCGGCCGGCCGGATCACGACCTACCTCGACGGGGCCGCCGTCGCCTCCGCCCCCACGACGATCACCGCCAAGCAGCTGATCGACGCCTCGACGACCTCCGCCGGGTTCATCGGGCGCTCGTTCTACGCCGACCCGCTGTTCGACGGCGCGATCGACGACTTCCGCGTCTACGCCGCGGCGCTCACGCCCGAGCAAGTCGCCGAGGTGGCGGGCGGCACACCGCCGACGCCCGCCGGCCTCAGTCAGAACGCCTTCGACGTGCGGACGTCCGTCGGCACCGCGCCCGCCCTTCCGCCCGCCGTCCGCGCCACCTTCTCCGACGGCTACGACCGCGACCTGCCCATCACCTGGCCGGCCGTGGACCCGGCGAAGTACGCCACCGCCGGGACGTTCACCGTCGCGGGCACGGCAGGCGGCCGCCCGGTCACCGCCCAGGTCACGGTGATCCGCGAGGGCCAGCTCGTCATCGACCTGGCCAAGGACACCGGCGCCTTCCACGGCGGCGCGTCCGGCACGCTCTACGGCCTGTACGGGCCCGGGGTGCCGACGAACAACCTCATCGAGGGCATGAAGCTGCGCACGGTCTCGACCAAGGCCCAGGACGGCCCGCAGCATCCGGGGGCGGACGCCCTTGAGGTGGTCAAGCCGCTGGCCGACAGCACCGACGGCGACGTGTACATCTACATGACCGACATCCATCGCGGCTTCCCGTACCAGTGGCCGGGCAGCACGCCGGAGGAGAAGCTCGACCTGTTCAAGCAGAAGATCGCCAAGCAGGTGGACCAGGTCCTGCAGCTCGACGCGAAATATCGCGATAACATCGTGTTCGTCCCGTTCAACGAGCCCGAAGGCAACATGTTCGGCACCGGGGAGTGGAGCTACAACCGGGTGAGCTGGCTCACCGACCCACGGCACTACTTCAAGGCATGGGACGAGGTCCACGCGCTCATCAAGGGCAAGATGCCCGACGCCCGCATCGCCGGGCCCAACACCAGCGTGCTGTACTCCCAGGTCAAGGGCTACCTGCAGCACACGGTCGAGGCCGGCACGGTCCCCGAGGTGATGACCTGGCACGAGCTCAGCCACCCCGAGCAGGTCCGCACCAGCGTCAAGCGCTACCGCGAGATGGAGGCCGAGGTCTTCGCCGGCACCCCCTACGCGGGCAAGAAGCTCCCCATCAACATCAACGAGTACGCCTTCAACTACCACACCTCCGTGCCCGGCCAGATGATCCAGTGGGTGTCGGCCATCGAGGAGTCCAAGGTGGACGCCGACATCGCGTACTGGAACATCGACGGCAACCTCTCCGACTCCGCCGTCCAGGCCAACCGGGGCAACGGCCAATGGTGGCTGCTGCACGCCTACGGCCAGATGAGCGGCCACACCGTCCAGGTCACGCCACCCTACCCCGGCAAGAACTACAGCCTGCAGGGCCTCGCCACCCTCGACCCCGCCAAGAAGCAGGCCCGCACGATCTTCGGCGGCGCGAGCGGCGCCGGCCACATCCGCTTCGAGAACGTCCCCGCGAACGTCCTCGGCCGCAAGGTCCACGCCTGGCTCAGGGAGATCCCGTGGACCGGGCAGATCGGCGACTCGCCGCAGCCCGGGATCGTCGCCGAACGTGACATCACCGTCGAGAACGGAGCCGTCGTCTTCGACCTGCCCGCGCTGGAGGAGTCGTCGGCGTACGAGATCGTCCTGTCCCCCGCGGGGACCGGCACCGAGACGGCCTCGGCGCCGCACCTGTGGGAGCGGTCGTACGAGGCGGAGGACGCGAAGTACACCGGCGGCGGCTACAGCCGCAACGGGCCCGAAGGCTCACCGTCGGACGTGTCGAAGTTCTACACCTCCGGCCGCTACGACGTCGGCGGACTGCGTACCGGCTCGGACGTCAAGCTCGACTTCACCGTCGAGGTGCCGCAGACCGGCCGCTACGACCTGAGCGTGTTCGCCAACTCGCTCAACACCTACGACCAGGTGCGCGAGCAGGGACCGACCAACGTCTTCGTCCGCGTGGACGGGGGAGCGGAGCAGGAACTGCACCTGCCCCTCGGCTACAAGTGGGTGGTCTGGGACCACGCCGACACCACCGTGCAGCTGACGGCCGGCACGCACGTCATCTCGCTCGCCGCGCGCAGCCTCGACGGCTCCAAGGCCACCAAGGGTGACGCGATCGTCGACCGCATCCGCCTGTCACTGCCGAACCCGGCGGCGGCCACCTCGCGCTACGAGGCCGAACTGGCCGAGCTGCACGGCGCACGAACGGCCTACGACGTCAAGGGCGCCGGAATCTCCGGCTCCGGCGCGGCGACCGCCTCCAAAGGCCAGTCGGTGACGTTCTGGGTCTACTCGGCCAAGGACGCCGCGGCCGTCCTGGACCTCAAGCTGTTCGGATCCGGCAAGGCGAAGCTGGCCGTCAACGGCCTGGAGGTGCTGGACGACGCCCGGCGCGGCGACTCCACCGCGACCGTGTCGCTGTCCGGCGGCGTCAACAAGGTCACGGTCACCGGCCGATCGGCCACGACCATCATCGACCGCCTCGACGTCCGCCCCGCCCCCGACGCGCTGCCGGCCACCGTCTACGAGGCGGAGTCGGCCCAGCTCGCGGGCACCGCGGCCGCCAAGCCGCTCACCCTGGCCAGCGGCAAGTCCGCGGTCACCGGAGTCGGCGGCACGCCGGGCAACGCCAACACCCTGACCTTCACGGTACGGGCCGACACCCCCGGCACGTACGCCATGCGCGTGCGCTACTCCAACCCCGAACAGTCACCCGCCACCCACTACAACCCCGACCCGCTGGCCCGGCACGCCGACATCACGGTGAACGGCGCCGCCCCGCAGCGCGTGCTGTTCCCCCACACCTTCCACGAGAACAACTTCTGGGAGCTCACCGTGCCGGTGACCCTGAAGAAGGGAGACAACACCGTCCGGTTCTCCAGCCAGGAACTGCCGAACTTCGACGGCACGACGTACGCGTCACAGACGTTCCCCGGAGTGCTCCTGCGCTCCCAGTACGCACCGGTGATCGACAAGATCACGGTGGCCCGTTACAGCCGCTGACCCACGGACCCGCCCGTGCCTGCGACCAGGCACGGGCGGGTCCACGGAGCAGAGGCCGATCATCCAGAGCAGGCCCGACGCGGGGGAGCAGCACGAAGCTTCTGCGCAAGCGGCCGCCGACTCGGAGCCGTCAGGGGATCGGGGTGGCACGGGCCCGCGCGACGGCCTCGGCGTGGTCGGCAGGCAGGAGGTGGCCGGCGGCGAGGGCCCGGTCGGCGGCCCGGGTGAAGGCGGTGACGTAGTCCTGCCGCGTGGGATAGAGCTGGAGCAACCGGGCACCGCTCAACGGGGCGGTGGAACCGAGCAGCAGACACGCGCCCGTGATCTCGCCGCCGCTGTTGGTCGGCCCGTAGACGGCCACCGGCGCGTCCAGATCGGGCAGCCGCACACCGCCCAGCGCGTTGCCGTCACCGTCGCGCCGGATGCTGCCGAGCAGCAGGCTGATCTGCGGCCCCGCAGGCGGCGCGCCCAGCCCGCGCACCCACCGGTCCAGGTGGTGATAGGCGGCGTTGGACGCGTACCGCCAGGTCATGGCGTTGACCGGCCGGTCACAGGAGATGGGACGCCCGTCGTTGATGGCGCGGTCGCGCGCGTTCTGGGCGTTGTACTGCGCCAGTCCGTACGCGTCGGCGTGCGCGGTACCGGCGACCTCCCACGTCCGGATCCGGGCGCCATCGGGCTGGCGGACGTCGGCGAACGTCCTGACGTCGGTCTCGGACTCGACCTGGAAGACGGGGACGGCGGTGTCGGCGCGGATCCGGGCGGTGAGGGGCAGGGCGATGACCCCGTCCCCGATGGGCGCGGCGCCGGCGCCCCGTCCGTGGATGAGGAACCCGTCATAGGCGGGGATGATCGGCTGGATCGCGTTGACGAAGGTGGCCAGGCGTCCGGCGGACTGCGAATGGCCCGCGGCCAGGACCTTCACCGGCGCGCCCGTCCCCAGCAGCGCCTGCCCGTGCGCCCGCACCGCCTCGGCGGCCTGCGCGAAGATCGAGTACGACAACGCGTCCGAGGCCAGCGAGACCTGCCCGTAGCGGACGGGGTCGAGGCTCCCGAGCTTGTCGGCGCCGACCTTCTGCGCGGTGACGCCGACGTAGGCGTACCCGGCGCGGGTGAACAACTCGTGCGACTGCGACCACTCCACACCGATGTCCACCCCGAAGCTGACGTTCAGCCACTCCACGACCACGGTGCCGTTGAACCTGGCCGGATCGACCGGCCGCTCGACCAGCAGCCGAGTGGTGTACGCCTGGACGGCGCCGCTGCGGCGGGCACCCCACTGGCCGTTGGTGTACCAGGTGCCGGTCTTCTGGAAGGTGTCGGCGCTGCCGCTCATCAGGAACTCGCGCTCCTCGTACCCGCGGGCGGCGAGGTCGACCACGGTGGCCCCGACGATCCTGCCCTGGCCCGCGCCGGCCGGGATCTCGGCGACGCTCACCGCCGCCGCTTCCGCCCGCGCCGGGGCGGCGGGCAGCAGGACGACCGCCGCCCCCAAGATGGCCATGGCCCGCGAGAGGCCGTGACGAAGTCGTTCGAACATGCTGGATCTCCTCCTCGGAGGCCGGCGGGGAACAGCCGCCAGTCTCCACCGGGGGCCGCCCCCCGGGCATCGGGGAAATCACCAGTCAGGTCCGGATGCATGGGCGTGCCCGCTATGGGGCATTCCGGCGGGATGCCGAAGCATCGGCCGGCTGGCCTGCCCAGGCCATGCCGTTGCGCGGCCGGCGCGCGGCGTACGGAGCACCTTCTCGTACGCTGATTGCACAAGCGGACATTTGGCGACATTACGGGATTGATGTCACACCAGACAGAATTCGCCTTCTGTCCGATATAAGTAGCTTTGTACTTTCCCTTGTCAGGTCGTCTCGCTGCATCTGATCCAAGACAAGAACGGTCTCATCGCCCCTGGCCCGCTTCGCTGGCGTGAGCGGGTTTCCGGGCCGCAGCCAGACATTGGACCGGCACTCGGTTCTTTGGGCTGCGGGTGGAAGGCGACACGTAGGAACGCCAGCGCACAACGTCCTATTCGTACGGTTGCCGGTTGCAGCTTCTAGAAATTTGCTCGATAACATCTCTTATGTCAAGTTAGGACTGCAGGCCGGGTATATGCCGCTCCCCTCGCCTTGACGCGGACATGACGAAGGAACGCGCCCGCTGGCTCGATCGGGCCTTGCCGCACTTCGACGTTGAAGTCTGCACCCTGCTACGGGAGCCGCCGGATCCTGCTCATCGGCTCCCCCGGCCGCCCCCTCGTCGAGGCCACAACCTGCCGACTTCGGCGACGCCGAGCCTGCGAGCAGCGGTCAAGTTTTGGTCGCAAGCGCCACGGACGGGTGGTGGGAGCCTGCTACGGCGTCACGTCTGGCCGCTCCCGTTGCGGAGCCACCAGGAACTTCGGGCCTGGCCCTCTGCGGTCCGGGAGGTGTCCGCCCAGCACGGCGGCCACGTCCTCCAGGGCGATCGTCGCTGCGACCAGGGGGCGCGGATCGACCGAGCCGTCCGCGTAGGCGGCGATGGCGCCTGGCAAGCCCGCGGACGCGCCGAGGATGCCGATCGTGGTGACGTCTTTCAGCACGATGTCGCGGGTGTCGACCGTGCTGGGCGTTCCGGCCAGGCCGATGTAGACGACGCGGCCGGCCGGTTCGACCAGGTCCAGGGCGAGGGCGGGCAGTGCCGGGGAGTTGGAGGCGTCGATGACCGCGTCCCATGGCAGGGCCGGCAAGGTGTCACGGGTCCAGACTCCGTCGACGCCGAAGGAGGCGGCCAGGTGCAATTGTGTGGGGTCGTGGCCCATGAGGTGCACCCGGGCGCCGGCGGCGCGGGCGAAGAGGGCGGCCAGCATCCCGATGGCGCCGGTGCCGAGAATCAGCAGCCGCTCGCCGGGGGCCGGAGCGGCGGCGTTGACGCTGCGCAGGGCGTTTCCGCCGGGTTCGACGAGGGCGCCGAGGGTGGCATCCATGGTGTCCGGCAGGGCGTGCAAGGACGTGACCGGGACGGCGAGCTGTTCGGCCAGCGCTCCGGGCAGCCCGTCGCGGATGCCGAGCTCGTGCCGGTCGGGGCACACGTGATGCCGGCCGCTCAGGCAGCGGCGGCACCGGCCGCAGCCGATCATCGTGTCGCCGGTCACCCGCCGCCCGACCCAGGCCGCGTCCACGCCCTCGCCGGTGGACGAGACGACGCCGGCCCACTCGTGACCTGGCCGGAGCGGGTAGGAGGAGGCGCCTGTGTGCAGGTAGCTCATCTCACCGGTGAACAGTTCGACGTCCGTGCCGCACACGCCGACCTGTTCGACGTCCACGATGACCTGTCCGGCGGCGGCCACCGGCGCGGGAACGTCCTGGACCTCGGCCTTGCCGGGGCCGGTCAGCACGAGGGCGCGCATCTACCGGGCCCCGGCGAGGGCCCCGGCGACGTGCTGACGTCGAGTGCCGAGTATCGGCTCGGCCGGCGACGCGGCCCTTTCTGCGGCGAAGAGCCGCTCGTCGGAGTCGGGGGTGAGGTCGGAGACGTCGATGGAGTGGGTGTCGTCCACGCGGACGGCCGGCTTGTCGGCGCCGGGCGCGCCGATGCGCATCACGTGCAAGGGAGGTTCTCCTTGGGCCAGTAAGGAACGGGCAGGCCGCGGCCGCCGGCCTTCGTGGGCGTATGCCTCGGCTGGGGCCGGGACGGTGGTGACCTTCACGAGGGGTTCGCTCCGTCGACGATCGCGCGGATGCCGGGCAGGTCGTCGATGAGCGTCCGCAGCGAGGTGCGGTAGGCCAGGCCGGTGATGCTGATAGCGCCGCTCGGCATGCTGGGAGAGGTGAGGAACGCCGCGACCGCGACGCAGTGGACCCCAGGAAGCGCCGCCAACGCTCGATGCGCGGTCGCTTTGGGGCTTGTCACTGAGCGTGCCATCTCCTCCAGCCCGATTCCGTCGGGATGCCGGTCCGAGTCGCTCATTTTCCGGATAGTAGACCTTGATTCCGAAAAGTAGAAGTATGTCCTAGGTAGGGCTTCCCGCCGTGCCGGAGTTCGACTAGCCTCACAGGCGGCTTCACCACTTATACGTATGTGTAGCCCTTCCCCGAAGGATCCCCGCCCTCGTCACCGGAAAGCGTGGTTGTCTTCATGTCGAGGAGCCGCAGCGCTCAGTGGTACGCAGGCAGCGACCGCAACGCCTACATCCATCGGGCGTGGATGCGGCGCGGGCTGCCGTCCGGCGCGTTCGACGGCCGGCCGCACATCGCGATCGCCAACACCGCCTCCGACCTGACCCCCTGCAACATGCACCTGAACGAGGTCGCCGAGCACGTCAAGCGGGGCGTGTGGGAGGCGGGCGGCGTGCCGCTGAACCTGCCGGTGGTGTCGCTCGGCGAGACGAACGTCCGCCCCACCGCGATGCTCTGGCGCAACATGGCGGCGATGGCCGTCGAGGAGATGCTGCGCGCCAACCCGATCGACGGCGTGGTGCTGCTCGGTGGCTGCGACAAGACGATCCCCGCGCTGCTCATGGCCGCCTCTTCGGTGGATCTGCCCGCCGTGGTGGTGCCCGGCGGGCCGATGCTCACCGGCACCTTCCGCGGCGTCCCGCTCGGGTGCGGCACCGACGTGTGGAGGCTCAGCGAGGAGGTACGCGCCGGGACACTGTCGCAGGCCGACTTCCTCCGCTCGGAGTCGTCGATGATCCGCAGCAAGGGTCACTGCAACACGATGGGCACCGCCTCCACCATGGGCCTGCTGGCCGAGGTGCTCGGCATGACCCTGCCCGGCCTGGCGGGGACTCCCGCCCCCGACAGCCGCCTGCTCGAAGGCGCCCACGAGACCGGCCGCCTCGTCGTCGAGATGATCGCCGACGGGCGCCGCCCCTCGCACGTCATGACGCGCGGCTCGTTCCTCAACGCCATCGTCGCGCTGGCCGCCCTCGGCGGCTCCACCAACGCCGTCATCCACCTGCTCGCCATCGCCGGTCGGCTCGGCGTCGACCTGACCCAGGACGACTTCGACCGCACCGGCTCCGGCGTCCCCCTCCTCGCCGACCTGCAGCCCGCCGGCCGCCACCTCATGGACGACCTCTACCGGGCCGGCGGCCTGCACGCGGTCCTGAACGAGGTGCGTGACCTGCTCGACCCGGCCGCGATCACCGTCACCGGACGCCCTCTGGTCGAGGCGCTCGGCGACGCGAAGGTGCACGACCGCGAGGTGATCCGCTCCCGGCGGCAGCCGCTGCAGCAGGACGCCGGAATCGCCGTCCTGTACGGCAACCTCGCCCCGGACGGCGCGGTCATCAAGCCCGCCGCCGCCTCACCTCACCTGCTCCAGCACCGCGGCCCGGCCGTCGTGTTCGACTCCGTCGAGGACCTGCACGCCCGCCTCGACGACCTCGACGTCACGCCCGACGCGGTGCTGATCCTGCGCGGCTGCGGCCCCAAGGGCTATCCCGGCATGCCTGAGGTGTCCAACCTGCCGCTGCCGCCCAAGCTGCTGGCCCAGGGCGTACGCGACATGGTCCGCATCTGCGACGGCCGCATGAGCGGCACCGCCTACGGCACCGTCATCCTGCACGTCGCCCCCGAGGCCGCCGCCGGCGGGCCGCTCGGCCTCGTCCGCACCGGCGACATGATCATCCTCGACGTCGAGAACCGGCGCCTCGACATCGACCTCCCCGCCGACGAACTCGCCGCCCGGCAGCCTTCCCCGGAGATGACCCGGGCGTTCGCCCACCCCGAGCGGGGCTGGCAGCGCCTCTACGTCGACACCGTCCAGCAGGCCAACACCGGCGCGGACCTCGACTTCCTCATCGGCTCCAGCGGCGACGCCGTACCCCGCGAATCCCACTGAGAGGACCCTCATGTCCCGCACCGCCCTCATCACCGGCGGCGTCAGCGGCCTGGGCAAGGCCGCCGCCGTCCGCCTCGAAGCCGACGGCGTCGACGTCATCACCCTCGACGTCGCCGACGGCGCCGACCTCGTCGTGGACGTCGCCGACCCGGCAGCCGTCCAGGCCGCCGCCGACGAGATCGGCCCCGTCGACATCCTCGTCAACTCCGCCGGCATCGTCGGCCCCAATGCGCCCCTCTGGGAGATCCCCCTCGACGGCTGGCAGCGCACCTTCGGTGTCAACGTCAACGGCACCTTCCACACCTGCCGCGCCTTCGTCCCCGGCATGCGCGAGCGCGGCTGGGGCCGTATCGTCAACCTCGCCAGCATGGCCGGCAAGGACGGCAACCCCAACATGGCTCCCTACTCCGCCAGCAAGGCCGCCGTCATCGCCTTGACGAAGTCTCTCGGCAAGGAACTGGCCACCAGCGGCGTGCTGGTCAACGCCGTCGCCCCCGCCGTGATCGAGACCCCGATGAACGCCGACACCGCCCCCGAGGCTCTGGCCCATATCACCAGCCTCATTCCCATGCGTCGCGTCGGCAGGCCGGAGGAGGTCGCCGAACTCATCGCCTGGCTGGCTTCCGACAAGGTCAGCTTCTCCACCGGCGCCGTCTACGACATCAGCGGCGGCCGGGCCACCTACTGACAGACGGCGGAGCCCGGCTCCCCCGGCGCTCCGCCGTGCACGCGTGCCGGATCAGCCGGTGGCCGAGGTGAGCGCGGCCAGGTAGCCGAGCCGGTAGCCGTTGGCGTTGGGGTGCAGCGGGGTGGGGTTGAGCACGGGGTGGATCCACGCCTGGCTGGAGCAGACGGCGTGGCCGGCGAAGAACGCCTGGGCGTCGACGAACTGGAAGCCGGCCTTGGCGGCGCTCTGGGCGAGGCTCTGGTTGAGCGCCCGGCCGAACCGGTTGAGCTCCTTGCGCTGGTACTGGTTGGGGACGATCCAGGCGCTGCAGCCGGCGCTCTCCTCGAACAGGAGCGGGTAGCCGAGCACGTAGACCTTCGCGGACGGGGCCGCCTGGCGGATCGCGGCGTAGGTCGTGTCGACCTTGGCCGCGACGGCGGGCAGACCGGCCACGACCTGGTTGACCGCGTTGGTGCAGGCGGCGTCGCCGGACTGCATGCAGGTCAGCACCTGCGCTCCCCAGCCGGCGTCGTTCCCGCCGATGGTGAGGGTCACCACGTCGGTCTCGGCCGTCAGTCCCGAGATCTGCTCGGCCAGCACGTCGTCGGTCACCGCGCCGCCGCAGGTGACGTCGGTGAACGCGGTGATGCCGTGGGCCTGGGCCCACAGCGTGGGGTATCCCTGTGGGCTGCGGCCGCAGTCGAGGGACGCTCCTGGCGCGCCGAGCCCGGAGGAGAAGGAGTCCCCCATGGCCACGTACCGGGTGGTGGAGTCGTAGGCGGACGTGGCCGCATGGACCGGCGCGACAAGCAGGCTGACGGCGGTCAGCAGAGGAAGGGGGACAGCGAGGAGACGGACTACGTTCCTTCGCATGGATGCCTCCAGGGGGTGCGAGGGCGTGCCGCGATCGCGGCGACGGAGGTTAACGCGAAGTAAAGCTAGACCGACCTTTACTTGAGGTCAAGGTTTGGCCGTCCGTAGACTTGCCCGGTGTCCGCACGCACGCATGCCGGTCTCAGCGGCCGCCGCTTCGAGGAGGACGACCTCCTCGACGCGGCACGAGCCGTCTTCCACGCCGAGGGATACGCCGCCGCGCAGGTCGCGGACATCGCCAGGCGCGCCGGGACGACCAAGCCGACTCTGTACGCGCGGCTGGGCAACAAGGAGCAGATCTACCTGCGTGTCGTACGACGCGAGGCAGAGGTCTTCCGGGGATGGGTCGCCGACGCCTACGAACGAGGCACCCGCCTGCCCCTCGCGGAACTGTCCCAGGTCGGCATGGAGCCGCTCTTCCGCTTCGCGGCCGAGCGGGCCGAAGGCTTCAACCTGCTTTTCCGGGGCGAGAAGACCGGCGACCTGCCGGCGACCCTGCGGCGCGAGGTCGTCGGCGACGTGACCGAGCAGCTCACCGGCCTCATCCGGCGCCGCCAGGAGACGTTCGGGCCCGACCTCGGCTCCACGGCGGACACCCTTGCCGCGGCCTGCGTCGGCGTCGCACTCCAGGTCTGCGAGCACACCATCGACCGCGGTGGCGACCTGAACGCCGCCCGGCACCTCGCGGCCTGCTTCGTCGAGAACGCCTTTCACAACCTCGACCTCGCCTCCCTGAACCCCTGACGAGCGTCGCGCTCCCGGCTCGTCTAAAAACGTTTCAACACCCTCTTGTGGCCCGGGTCACCAGCGGTTAAGTTGCTCTCCCAGAAGCACTGAGACGTATAAGTAGCAGCGCCGCCATCGAGCGTGTCCAGCGCTGCCCTCGCAGTGCCCCCTTCCAGGAGACGTGAGCCAAATGGACATGACCAGCAGCCGACCTTTGACGATCATGCGTGACCACATGCGGAGAGCGGTCGATGACGGCGTCTGGCCGGCCGCGCAGTTCGCGGTCGCGCGGCACGGCGAGATCCTGGCGTTCGAGTCGTTCGGTGACGCCCGTGACAGCGACCGGTTCTGCCTGTTCTCGGCCACCAAGCCGATCGTGGCCTCGCTGGTGTGGCAGTTGCTCGGTGAGGGCCTGATCGGCCTGGAGACCTGGGTGGCCGAGGTGTGGCCCGAGTTCGGCGCGTACGGCAAGGACGTGGTCACCCTGGAGCAGGTGCTGCTGCACACCTGCGGTTTCCCGTCCGCGGCCATCTCCCGCGACGCCATCACCTCGCGCGACCAGCGGGCCGCCGAGATGGAGTCGTGGCGGCTGGAGTGGCAGCCGGGCAGCCGGTTCTTCTACCACGGCATGTCGGCCCACTGGGTGCTGACGGAGGTGATCCACCGGTTGACCGGCCAGGACTTCCGGCAGGCGCTGCGCGCCCGGGTCCTCGACCCGCTGGGCCTGGACCGGCTGGAGCTGGGCGTGCCGGTGGAACGGCAGGCGGACCTCAAGCGGGTCACCGCCACCGGGACCCGCTCGATCGACGTGTTCGAGGCGCTGTTCGGGCAGCCGGTCGACGAGGCCGCCGCGGAGGCCGAACTGGCGGACGTGCTCGCCATCGTCAACGATCCGGAGCTGCGCGCCGTGGGCGTGCCGGGCGCGGGCGGGTTCTCCGACGCGGCCAGTGTGGCCCTGTTCTACCAGGAGCTGCTGCACAACACGACGGGACTGTGGCGGCCGGACATCCTGGCCACGGCCACCGGCGAGATCCGCACCACCCTCCCCGACCCCATCCGGATGGGCGCCCCCGCCAACCGCAGCATCGGTCTCGTCATCGCCGACCCGGACGACGGCGCCGCCCTGAGGATCCCGTCACACGACATCGAGGTGCCGCTGCGGCCGTTCGGCTCGCGGGTGTCGCCCGGCGCGTTCGGCCACGGCGGAGGAGGCGGGCAGTCCGCCTGGGCGGACCCGGCGACCGGCCTGTCGTTCTGCCTGGTCACCAGCGGGATGGACCGCGACGTGGTGGCCGATCTCCAACGGCACCTCGCTATCGAGTCACAGGTGCCGGAACTGGCGTGACGGCGGGCCACCTCCACCCTCAGGAGCCACTGCGATGACCACAGCACGACCCGCCCCGCCTCACCTCGCCGAACCCGCTGTCCCGGGCACGTCGATGACCTACCTCGGCGGTCCGCCCTTCCGCCGCTACCTGTTCGTGTACATCCTGGCGATGGCGGGCATCACGGCGGCCTACGGCGGCATCGGGGCCATCATCCTGCCGCTGCACATCCAGGACATCGAGTTCGCCCACTGGTTCACCGGGCCGGACGCGACCGCCGACCTGCAGCGACTGACCAACCTCAAGGCGCGGATCGAGGCGGGCGTCGCCACCGCGACCGCTCAGGAGCAGCATCAGCTCGGCCTGCTGGCTTCCTATGAGGCGGCCCGGGCGAGCAGCCTGTCGATCGTCACCGCCGTCGGCGCCATCGCCACCATGCTCGTCCAGCCGGTCGCCGGACTGCTGTCGGACCGTACCCGCTCCCGCTGGGGGCGGCGCGCTCCCTACGTCGCCGGCGGCGCGGTGCTCGGCGCCGCCCTGCTGATCGGGGTGCGGTACTCGGCCGGCATCGGCCTGATGATCGCGCTGTGGGCCCTCGCCCAGGTGGCGATCAACCTGGCGCAGGGGCCGCTGAACACGACCGTGCCCGACCGGATCCCGGAGAACAGGCTCGCCACCGTCTCCGCGCTGTCCGGGATCGGCACGTCGGTCGGCGCGCTGCTCGGCTCGGTCGCCGCCGGCCTGGTCTTCGGGATCCTGGGCCTGGACAGCTACTTCCCCTTCGCCCTGGCTCTGGCCGTCACGGGCCTGCTGTTCGTGCTGGTCGCCCGCGACCGGTCCTCGCTCGCGCTCCAGGTGCCCGACGCGAACGGGGCGGGCCTGCTGAAGTCGTTCCTGGTCCCGCTGCGCTCGGCCGACTTCCGCTGGGTCTGGATCGCGTCGCTGACGATGGCGATCAGTTACGCCGTGTCGAACGCCTTCGGCCTCTACATGATGCAGAGCTACATCCAGCCGGCGCTCAGCGCCGCCGAGGCCACCCGCATCGTGCCGGTCCTGTCCATCGTCACCCTTCCGGGCATGCTCGTCTCGATGCTCGTCACCGGCAGGTGGTCCGACCGGGCCGGCCGCCGCAAGCCCTTCGTCATCGGCGCCTCGATCCTGTTCGCCGCGTCCATGCTGGTGCCGCTGCTGTGGCCGGCGCTGCCGGCCCTGTTCGTCCAGGCCGTCGCCGGCGGGGTGGCCATCGGCTGTTACCTGGCGGTGGACCGGGCCCTGCTGATCGACGTGCTGCCCGACCGGACCGGCGCCGCGGGCCGCGACCTCGGCCTGGGCGGCATGGGGTTCAGCCTCGGCGGGGCGATCGGTCCCGTCCTGGCCGGCCAGGTCGTCGGCCTGACCGGCGGTTATCGCATGGTCTGGGTGATGGCGATCCTGGTCGCGCTGGTGGCGACCGTGGCGATCGTCCCGGTCAAGAAGGTCGCGTAGGAATGGAGAACCGCATGCCCGCCTTCCCCGACTCCTTCCTGTGGGGAGCCGCGACCTCGGGACACCAGGTCGAAGGCAACAACACCGCCAGCGACGTCTGGGCGATGGAGCACGTGCCGAACAGCGCCTTCCACGAACCCTCCGGCGACGCCTGCGACAGCTACCACCGCTACCCCGACGACATCGACCTGCTGGCCGACGCCGGTCTCAACGCCTACCGCTTCAGCGTCGAATGGTCGCGCGTCGAACCCGAGAAGGGCCGCTTCTCCCGCGCGGAGCTCGACCACTACCTGCGGATGGCCGCCACCTGCCACGCCCGCGGGCTCACCCCGGTCGTCACGCTCAGCCACTTCACCGTGCCCGCCTGGTTCGCCCGCGACGGAGCCTGGAACCAGCCCGAGGCCCCCGACCTGTTCGAACGCTACTGCCGCCAGGTCGTCACCCACTTCGCCGGCGAGGTCACCTGGTGGATCACGCTGAACGAGCCGAACGTGGGCGCACTGCTGGCCTCGACCGGGCTGCTCGCCTACGGCGGACCGGCCGACGCCGCGCGGGAGGACCCGGCGGAGGCGTTCGCCCGCCGCGTCGGCGGCGAGGCCGGCACCGCGACCGTCGCCCTGCCCGTCACCACCCCCGAAGGCATCGCGAACCTCTGTCAGGCACACCGCCGCGCCCGCACCGCCGTCAAGGAACTCCAGCCGAAGGCCCGCGTCGGCTGGTCCCTCACCCTCCAGGACTTCCAGGCGGGCGAGGGCGGCGAGCAGAGGACCGCCGAGATGCTGCGGCAGATCGTGGAGCCGTTCCTGGAGCTGTCTAAGGACGACGACTTCGTCGGCGTGCAGACCTACACCCGGATGGTTTTCGGCCCGGACGGACCGATCAAGCAGCTCCGCACCGAGCGCACCTTCCAGACCGGCTGGGAGTACTACCCCCAGGCCCTGGGCAACGCCGTCCGCCTCGCGGCCGGCTTCACCGGCGTGCCCGTCCTGGTCACCGAGCACGGCATCGCCACCGCCGACGACGACCTGCGCATCACCTACACCCGCGAAGCCCTCACCGGCCTGCGCGAGGCCATCGCCGACGGCGCCGACGTGCTGGGCTACCTGCACTGGACGCTGCTGGACAACTGGGAATGGCACGCCGGCCACGCCATGACGTTCGGCCTGGCCGGCGTGGACCGCGAGACCTTCGAACGTACCCCCAAGCCAAGCCTGCACTGGCTGGGGAAGGTGGCCGCCGCCAACGGAGCAGGCCTGGACACCGACGAAGGGGTCCGAGGCCGCTGATACGATTCAGTCCCGCGCAGGCGAGACGAGGGAGGCTCGGTTTGGCCAGAGCACGGCGGGTCACGTCCGTCGACGTGGCCAGGGAGGCCGGAGTCTCGCAGGCCACGGTCAGCTACGTGCTCAACAACGTGTCGCATCAGAAGATCGCCGAGGAGACCCGGCAACGGGTCCACGCGGCCGTCGAGAAGCTCGGCTACACCCCCTCGGCCGCGGCCAGGACCCTGCGGCTGGGCCGCAGCGACATCGTGCTGCTGCTCATCGCGAACGTCCCGCTGGGCTCCACGGCCATCGAGCTGATCGAGCACCTCACCGCCGACCTGGAACGGCACGGCCTCAGTGTCATCACGCGCATCGAGAGCGGACGCACGGTCGCCTCGCTGTGGAAGGACCTGGCGCCGGCCGCCGTGGTCACCTTCGCTCCCGTGACCAAGGAGAACCGCGCGGACATGCGCGCCGCGGGCACCTACGTGGTCAACGTCTGGGGCGACAGCGAGGGCGAGCCGAACGTGATGACCCGCGGGCAGATCCGTATCGGGCGGATGCAGGCCGATCATCTGATCTCGCAGGGGCATGTCCGGATCGGGTACGCCGCTCCGGCCGATTCCCGCGTGCGTGCCTTCTTCGATCCGCGGTTGGCAGGCGTGCGGCAGGGCTGCGCCGATCGCGGCCTGCCGCCGCCGTCGGTGCGGGAGGTCGTGCTGGACGCGGAAGCCGCGTGTGCGGCGGCGCGGGCCTGGCGGGCGGACGGCGTCACCGCCGTGTGCGCCTTCAACGACGAGGTGGCCATCGCCCTGCTGGCGGGCGTGCGGGCCGCCGGCCTGTCGGCTCCCACGGACCTGGCCGTCATCGGGGTGGACGACATCCCCATGGCCCGCTTCGCCGAACCGCCCTTGACCACCATCGACCAGCACATGGAAGCCGTCGCCGCCGAACTGGCCGGCGCCGTGCTCAAGGGCCTGGAAAGACCGGACGCCCGCCGCTCCGCGCCGCCGGACAACGCGACCTTGGTGGTCCGCCGCTCCGCCTGAACCGCCGGGCGCGCTCGTGCGGGGTCAGGGCCCGCCGGGTGTGTCGGCCTGGCGGAGTAGCCGGTACGGACGACGTCCTGCAGCTCGGCGGCCGGTCCGGGCGAGCCCGCGACCCCGGGGGCCAGGACGACGAAGGCTTCGACGACCTCGCCGCGCAGTTCGTCGGGCCGTCCGGTCACGGCCACCTCGGCGATGGCCGGGTGGGTCGCCCGATGGCTGGGCCGGCTGCCCTGGGATCGCAGGTGTCGCCAGTGTTTCCGGAATGTGGCTAAAAACGTTTCAACAACCTCTTGTCCTCCGGTTCGCCCGGGGTTAGGTTGCTCTCCCAGGAGGACTGAGACGTATAAGTAACAGTCCGTGCGGACATGCATGCCCTGTGTGCGAGGAGACGTGATGAACCCCACCGGCCGCGCTGTGCTTCGCGACCGCGTTCAGCAGGCGGTCGACGACGGCGTCTGGCCCGCCGCGCAGTTCGCGGTCGCCCGGCACGGCGAGATCCTGGCGTTCGAGTCGTTCGGTGACGCCCGTGACGGCGACCGGTTCTGCCTGTTCTCGGCCACCAAGCCGATCGTGGCCTCGCTCGTGTGGCAGCTGGTCGGCGCCGGATCGATCGCCTTGGAGACCCGGGTCGCCGAGGTGTGGCCCGAGTTCGGCGCGCACGGCAAGGACACGATCACCCTCGAACAGGTGCTGCTGCACACCAGCGGCTTCCCCAACGCGACCATCTCCCGCGACGCCGTCACCTCCCGCGACGAGCGGGCCGCCGAGATGGAGTCGTGGCGGCTGGAATGGCCGCCCGGGAGCCGCTACGAGTACCACGCCACCTCGGCGCACTGGGTGCTGGCCGAGGTCGTCCACCGCGTCACCGGCCAGGACTTCCGCCAGGCGCTGCGCGCCCGGGTCCTCGACCCGCTGGGCCTGGACCGGCTGGAGCTGGGCGTGCCGGTGGAACGGCAGGCGGACCTCAAGCGGGTCACCGCGACCGGGGCTCGCTCGATGGAGGTGCTGGAGGCGCTGTTCGGGCAGCCGGTCGACGAGGCCGTCCTGGACGCCGACTCGGCGCGGACCCTGTCGGTCGCCAACGACCCGGAGCTGGTGGCCGTGGGCGTGCCCGGCGCGGGCGCCTTCTCCGACGCGGCGAGCGTGGCCCTGTTCTACCAGGAGCTGCTGCACAACACGACGGGGCTGTGGCGGCCGGACATCCTGGCCACGGCCACCGGCGAGATCCGCAACACCTTCCCCGATCCCATCCGCGCGGGGGCCACCGCTGGCCGGAGCGTCGGCCTGATCATCGCCGGACCCGACGACGGCGCGGCGCTGAAGATCCCCTCGCTCGGCATCGAGGTGCCGCTGCGGCCGTTCGGCGGCGCCGTGTCACCGCGAGCTTTCGGGCACGGCGGGGCGGGCGGCCAGTCGGCCTGGGCCGATCCGGCCACCGGCCTGTCGTTCTGCCTGCTCGTCAACGGGATGGACCGCGACCTGCTGGGTGACGTCGAGCGGCACGCCGCCATCGAGGGGCAGGCGGCGCAGTGGGCATGACCTCCGACCGGCTCGCGAAGCTCTCCCTCTCCGAGCAGGCCTCCCTCACCTCGGGCGGCACGGCCTGGACCACGAAGGCCGTCGGCGACGTGGTCCGGGCGCTGCGCCTGTCGGACGGCCCACACGGCCTGCGGCGGCCGCAGGACGGGTCGCTGCTGTCGGCCGGCGTGCCCGCCACCTGCTTCCCGCCCGCGGTCACGTCGGGTTCGACGTGGGACCCCGCGCTGGTCCACCGCATCGGCGCGGCCCTGGCGCGGGAGGCGTCCGCCCTCGGCGTGGACGTGGTGCTCGGCCCCGGCGTCAACATCAAGCGCAGCCCGCTGTGCGGACGCAACTTCGAGTACTTCTCCGAGGACCCGCACGTCAGCGGCGTCATGGGCGCCGCGCTCGTGGACGGCATCCAGTCCCTGGGCATCGGCGCCTGCGTCAAGCACTTCGCCGTCAACAACCAGGAGACCGACCGGATGCGCGTCAGCGCGGACGTCGACGAACGCACGCTGCGCGAGCTGTACCTGCCGGCCTTCGAGCACATCGTGCGCGAGGCCCGCCCGTACACCGTGATGGCCGCCTACAACCGGATCAACGGCGTGCACGCGTGCGAGAACCGGTGGCTGCTGACGCGGGTGCTGCGCGAGGAGTGGGGCTTCGACGGCCTGGTGATGTCCGACTGGGGCGCGGTCAACGACCGGGCCGCCTCTCTCGCCGCCGGTCTCGACCTGCAGATGCCGCCGGACGGCACCGACCGCCAGGTCACGGCGGCGGTCGAGGAGGGCCGCCTGAGCCAGGAGATCGTCGCCACCGCCGCCGGGCGCGTCCTGCGGCTGCGGGAACGCGTGGACCAGGCACGCCGTTTCGACGACTGGGACGTGGACGCCCACCACGAGCTCGCCCGCGAGGCGGCCCGGGCGGGCGCGGTGCTGCTGAAGAACGACGACGATCTGCTGCCGCTCGACCCGATGGCGCGGCTCAAGGTGGCCGTCATCGGCGAGTTCGCCCGCACCCCGCGCTACCAGGGCCACGGCAGCTCCCGCGTGATCCCCACCCGTCTCGACAGCGCCTGGGACGCGCTGCGCCAGGCGGCCGGCCCGGACATGGAGCTGACCTTCTCCCCCGGCACGTCGCCGGAGGAGGCCGTGGCCCAGGCGGCCCGGGCCGACGTCGTGCTGCTCTTCCTCGGCCTTCCGGAGGAGTCGGAGACCGAGGGCCAGGACCGCACCGACCTCTCCCTGCCCCGCTGCCAGGTGGACCTGCTGCGCGCGGTGGCCGCCGTCTGCCCCCGGGTCGCGGTCGTGCTGTCGAACGGCGGGGTGGTGTCGGTGAGCACCTGGCGGGACGACGCGCAGGCGATCCTGGAGACCTGGCTCGGCGGCCAGGCGGGCGGCGCCGCGCTGGCCGACCTGATCCTCGGCGCGCACAGCCCGTCGGGCAAGCTGACCGAGTCGATCCCGCTCCAGCTCCAGGACGTGCCCTCCTACCTGCACTTCCCCGGCCAGGACGGCCGCACCGTGCACGGCGAGGGCCGTTACGTCGGCTACCGCCACTACGACACTCTCGACGTGCCGGTGGCGTACCCGTTCGGGCACGGGCTGAGCTACACCACCTTCTCCTACGACGACCTGGAGGTGGAGGAGACCGGCGAGAACGCCTGGACGGTCCGCGTCACCGTCACCAACACCGGCGCCCGCCACGGCGCGGAGGTCGTCCAGCTCTATGTGGCCTTCGACGAGCCGCACCCCACGCGGCCCCGGCACGAGCTGCGCGGCTTCGCCAAGCTGCCGCTGGAGCCCGGGGCCTCGGCGCGGGCGGAGTTCCGGCTCACCGGTCGTGACCTGGCGTGGTACTCGACGAAGCGGGGCGGCTGGCGCATCGACCCGGGCGCGTTCACGGTCGAGGTGGGCGCCTCCTCCCGCGACATCCGGCTGCGGGCCGAGCTGCACACGCCGGGGGACGGCATCGCCGACGAGCTGACCGGCGCGTCCTCGCTGGGCGAATGGCTCGATCACCCGGTCGGCGGGAAGCTCCTGCGCGAGCGGCTCAGCGCGTATCCCGGTGCCGTCAAGCTCGGCGACGTCGATCCTCTGGTGCTGTCCGCCGTGGCCCAGATCCCCCTCGGCAAGTTCACCGGGCCCGTCCTCGGGCTCACCCCGGAAGCGATCACCGCACTCGCCGCCGCCGCCGCACAGGAGGAATCATGAGCTTTCACCCGCAGCTTGCCGCCCGGATGGAGCACTCGACGGGACCCGAGCTGCTGAGCGAGCCGTTCGGCCCGCCCGAGACATGGGAGCTCGGGATCGAGGACCGCGAGATCGAGGGGCCAGGTGGCGCGCTCCGGCTGCGGATCTACCGCCCCGTGAGCGACGCGGCCGACCGGCCGTGCCTGGTGTGGCTGCACGGCGGCGCCTGGGTCGGCGGCGACCTGGACATGCCCGAGGCCCACGAGACCTCTCGGGGCGTGGCCGGCCGGGCGGACGCGGTCGTCGTCTCCGTCGCGTACCGGCTGTGCGACGAGAACGTGCACTTCCCCGCTCCGGTCGACGACGTCGTCACCGCCTACCGGTGGGTACGGGAGCACGCCGCCGAACTCGGCGTCGATCCGGCCCGGGTCGCGCTGGGAGGCGCGAGCGCCGGCGGCAACCTGGCCGCCGGGGCGTCCCTGCGGCTGCGCGACGAGGGCGAGACGCCCTGGCAGGCGCTGCTGCTGTACCCACTGGTGCACGCCCCGCTGCCCGAGCCCTCCGGCGAACTGGCCGCCGCCCTGGCCGAGGTGCCCGCCGCGCTGAGCTTCCCGGCCCATCTCATCGACCAGGTGTTCGCCATCTACCTGGACGGCGCCCCGGTCGAGACGGCCTCGCCGTACGCGTTCCCCGGCCACGCCGAGGACCTGCGCGGCTTTCCGCCCACCTACCTCGACAACGACGAGTTCGACCAGCTGCGCGGCAGCGGCGAACGCTTCGCCGACCAGCTCCGCGCCGCCGGCGTGGAGGTCGAGCAGGTCACCTCGCCGGGCGTGCTCCACGGCCATCTCAACCTGGTCGGCCTCGACGTCGCGCACGCCACCCTCGACCGCATGGCCGCCCGCCTGGGGCTCCGGTGAGTGAGATCGGCGGAACCTTCGAGCCGCCGTTCGAGCCGGTGGTGGCGGCCTTCGCCGAGACCGTGACCGAGCCGGAGTCGGGTGGTGCGGCGCTGTCGATCTGGCAGGACGGCGCCGAGGTGGTGAACGTGTGGCGCGGCACCGCCGACGCCCGCACCGGCCGGCCGTGGGACGAGCGGACGATGACCGTGCTGTTCTCCTCGACGAAGGGGCTGGCGGCCCTGGTCGTCGCCCATCTCGCCGAGCAGGGCCGGATCGACCTGGACGCGCCCGTGGCACGGTACTGGCCGGAGTTCGGCGTACACGCCAAGGACACGCTCACGGTCGGGGACCTGCTGGCGCACCGGGCCGGCCTGATCTCACCCGACACGGATCTCTCTCTGAGCGAGGCGCTGGACGGCCACGGGTTCGCGGCCCGCCTCGCCGCGCAGCAGCCCCGGTGGACGCCCGGCGAAAGCCACATGTACCACGCGATCACCTGGGGACCGCTGATCCGTGAGGTGGTGGTCCGGGCGACCGGGCGGGAGCTGCCCGAGCTGTTCCGCGAACTCGCACCGGCGGAGGTGACGTTGCAGGCGACGGACGCCGAGGTCGCCCGGGTCGCGCACCTGTCGGTCTCGCCGGCGTACGAGGCGCAGGGCCGCATGCTGGAGCGGCTGCTGACCGACGAGGCGAGCAGGCGGTTCCTCACCACCGGCGGCGCGTTCCCGCTGGGCTTCGTCACGGAGGACGGCGGCTTCAACGACCCGCGGGTGCAGAAGGCCGGCCTGGTCAGCGGCGGCGGCCTCGGGACGGCGTCCGGGCTCGCGCGGGTCTGGTCCTCGGCGGTGACGCCCACCGGCGGGCGGCGCGTGCTGTCCGAGCGCGGCCTCGCCCTGCTCACCCGCGAGCGCAGCAGCGGCCCCGGTCTCATGGACGCGGGCGGCCCCGGCCCGTTCCACCGCTGGGGCGCCGGCGTGCAGCTGTCGTCCGAGGCTCTGCCGTTGCTGTCCGGCACGTCGTTCGGCCACGACGGGGCGGGCGGCCAGGCCGGGTTCGCCGATCCCGCCCACCGCGTCGGTTTCGGCCACCTCACCAACCGCATGCGGGCCACGAGCGACGTGCCGCAGGTCGTCGCCGCGCTCAAAGCGGTGCTCGACGCGTGACGAAAGGAACCATCAGCGTGCTCGACCACGCCTTCATGATCACGGCGGATGCGGAACGCGGCGCCGCCCTCCTGCTCAGCACCCGGCTCGCGCTCGCCCAACCGGCCTCCCAGGTGGTACGGGCGACCCTCAGGGCGACCGCCCACGGCGCGTACGAAGCGCGCATCGGCGCGCGTCCCGTGAGCGACGCCGTCCTCTCCCCCGGCTGGAGCTCCTACGAGTGGCGGCTGCAGGTGCAGGAGTACGACGTCACCCACCTGATGGCCGACCTCGTCGATGTCGAGGTGCTGCTGGGGAATGGGTGGTGGCGCGGCGGCCTCGGCTTCACCGGCCTGAACCTGGACTACGGCCCGTCGATCGGCTTCATCGCCGAACTGGAGGTGACCTACCGCGACCGCGCCACCCAGGTGGCGGTGACCGGGCCGCACTGGACCGCGCGCCGCTCTCAGGTCACCGAGAACAGCCTGTACGACGGAACGCGCATCGACGTGCGCCCGCCGTCCGGCGAGCAGTTGCCCGTCCGCGTGCTCGACTTCGACCGCTCCACGCTGGTGACGCAGACCAAGCCGGCCATCACCCGGCACGAAACCCTGCGGCCGGTCCGTACGTGGACCTCGCCCAGCGGCAGGACGCTCGTCGACTTCGGGCAGAACCTCGTCGGCTGGATCCGGCTGCGGGCCTCCGGCCCGGCCGGGACGGAGATCACCGTCCGGCACGCCGAAGTCCTCGAACACGGGGAGCCGGCCACCCGTCCGCTGCGCGGCGCCCGCGCCACCGACACCTTCGTGCTGTCCGGCGGCCCCGAGGACGTCTTCGAGCCCACGCTCACCTTCCACGGCTTCCGCTACGCCGAGATCAGCGGGCATCCCGGCGACCTTGAAGCCGTGGTGGTGCACTCGGACATGCGCCGCATTGGCACGTTCGAATGCTCGAACCCGCTGGTCAACCGGCTGGTCGAGAACTCCGTCTGGGGTCAGAAGGGCAACTTCCTCGACCTGCCCACCGACTGCCCGCAACGCGACGAACGCCTCGGCTGGACCGGTGACATCGCCGTCTACGCGCCGGCCGCCTGTTACCAGTTCGACTGCGCCGACGTGCTGCACGGCTGGCTGCTCGACCTCGCCGTGGAGACCGAGCATTCCGGCCATGTCCCGTTCGTGGTGCCCAATGTGCTCAAGCTCGCGCCCGCCGAGGTCCGCGCGAAGAGCGAACCCATGCTCGGGCCCACCGCGATCTGGGGCGATGCCGCCGTCTGGGTGCCCGAGAGCCTGTGGCACGCCTACGGCGACCGCGACCGGCTGGCCGAGCACTACCCCGCCATGGTCCGGCACCTGGAGGGAGCCGAAGCCAGGCTCTCCCCGTCCGGACTGTGGGACACCGGCTTCCAGTTCGGCGACTGGCTCGACCCGGCCGCACCACCCGACCGGCCCCACCAGGCGAAGGCCGACCCAGGAGTCGTCGCGACGGCCTGCCTGTACCGCAGCGCCCGCTTCGCCGCCGACACGGCCGGCGTCCTGGGCGAGGATCAGGACGCCCGCCGCTGGAGAGACCTGGCGGGCCGCACCCGCGAGGCCTTCCTGAAGCACTACGTGCACCACGACGGCACCATCCGCTCCGACGCGCAGACGGTCTACGCGCTGGCCGTCCATTTCGGGCTGCTGGACGGCGAGCTGCGCCAGGCCGCCGGCGACCGGCTCGCCGCCCTGGTCCAGGAGGACGATCACCGCGTCGCCACCGGCTTCGCCGGCACCCCCTACGTCACCTGGGCGCTCACCGAGACCGGCCACGTCGACGACGCCTACCGGCTCCTGCTCCAGGAGCGGTGCCCGTCCTGGCTCTACGCCGTCACCATGGACGCCACCACGATCTGGGAACGCTGGGACTCCCTGCTGCCCGACGGCACCGTCAACCCGGGCGAGATGACCAGCTTCAACCACTACGCACTCGGCGCCGTCGTCGACTGGCTCTACAAGAGCGTCGCCGGCATCCGCCCCGCCGAACCCGGCTACGCCCGCGTCCTCCTGCGCCCCACCCCCGGCCCGGGCCTCGACTGGGCCCGCGGCACCCTGGACACCCCCCCACGGCCGCGTCGCGTGCGGCTGGCGCCGCCAGGACGCGGGCTTCGACGTCGAGATCCACGTCCCGGAGGGGATCGAGGCGGACGTCGTCCTGCCCGACGGCGCCCGCCACACGGTGACCGGCGGCGCCCACACGTTCACCAGCGCTCTTTGACCTTCCACACCCCCCATGGGAGACGCTGCCATGACCACGACCCGACCCGTCCAGCCGCACATCGCCGAACCCTCGGTGCCCGGCACCTCGATGACCTACCTCGGTGGGTCCCCCTTCCGCCGCTACCTGCTTCTCTACATCCTGGCGATGGCGGGCATCACGGCGGTGTACGGCGGCGTCGGCGCCGTCATCCTGCCCCTGCAGGTCCAGGACATCGAGTTCGCCCACTGGTTCACCGGCCCCGACGCCACCGCCAACCTGCAGCAGCTCACCAACCTCAAGGCCCAGATCGACGCCGGCGCCGCCACCGCGACCGCGCAGCAGCGACACCAGCTCGACCTGCTCGCCTCCTACGAGGCGGCCCGCGCGAGCAGCCTGTCGATCGTCACCGCCGTCGGCTCCATCGCCACGATGTTCGTCCAGTCCATCGCCGGGCTGCTGTCGGACCGCACCCGCTCGCGCTGGGGCCGGCGCGCCCCGTGGATCGCCGGCGGGGCCGTCCTCGGCGCCGCCCTGATCATCGGAGCCCGGTACTCGGCCGGCATCGGCCTGCTCATCGCCACCTGGGCCCTCGCCCAGCTCGCCATCAACGCCGCCCAGGGAGCGCTGGGCACCACCGTCCCCGACCGCATCCCGCACGACAAGCTCGGCACCGTCTCCGCCCTGTCCGGCATCGGCACCCTGTTCGGCGCGCTGCTCGGCTCGGTCGCCGCAGGCACCCTGTTCGGCGCGATGGGCCTGGACGCCTACTTCCCCTTCGCCCTGGCCCTGGCCGTCACCGGCCTGCTGTTCGTACTGATCGCCCGCGACCGCTCCTCCACCGGGCTGCGGCTTCCTCCGGCCAACTGGCTGGCCCTGCTCAAGTCGTACGTCATCCCGCTGCGCTCGGCCGACTTCCGGTGGGTCTGCGTCGCGTCGGTGACGATGATGTTCAGCTACGGCGCGTCCAACGCCTTCAGCCTCTACATGATGCAGAGCTACATCCAGCCCGCCCTCAGCGCCGCCGAGGCCACCCGGCTCATCCCGCTGATGTCCCTGACCGTCCTGCCGGGCACCCTGGTCGCGATGCTCGTCACCGGCCGGCTGTCCGACCGCATCGGGCGGCGCAAACCCTTCGTGATCGGCGCCTCGGCACTGTTCGCCGTCTCCATGCTGGTGCCGCTGCTGTGGCCGACGCTGGCGTCGCTGTTCGTCCAGAACGTCATCGCCGGCCTGGCCGCCGGCTGCTACCTGGCCGTGGACCGGGCCCTGCTGATCGACGTGCTGCCCGACAAGCAGGCCGCCGGCCGCGACCTGGGGCTGGGCAGCATGAGCTTCAGCTTCGGCCAGGCCGTCGGCCCCGTCGTCGCCGGCCAGCTCGTCGCCCTGACCGGCGGCTACGGCGTGGTCTGGGTGCTCTCCCTGCTGACCGCGGTCGCGGCCGCCGCGGCCATCATGCCCGTCAAGAAGGTCAGGTGAACGACGCCCCGGACGTTCGCAGCAGGAGCGCCAGAGCCCAGTCCTGATCGTTGGCCAGGGGGTCCGGCCGATGGGCCGGGCGGCCGTCCACGCAGCTCGGCAGGACGAAGGCGCAGGTCGCGCGGCCGTCCGGGGTGAAGTCGACGAGGTTGGCCGCGAAGATCGCGTCCGCGGTCCGCTGGTTCTCCTCGGTCCTCAGCTGCGCGGGGAGCCGGCGCAGGGCCACCGCGGTCAGGACGCTCCAATAGTGCGGGAAGACGTCGCCCCACTGCCGGTCGATGCCGAACCAGTAGCCGTCCCAATGCCGGATGCCGACGTCACGCAGCCGCACGTGCGGCTGCGGCCCGCCAAAAGCCCGTAGCCACGTCACCGCGGGACGCAGTGCGGCGACGAAGCGCTCATCGGGTCGCAGGGCGTACGCGGTCGCGAACAGGCTCACCAGCGGCGCGACCATCGACTGTTCGTACGTGACCTCGTGTGCCGGCAGGTCGGTGCCGAGGTTCACGAAGCGATCGGCGTGGTCGATCAGGGCCGCGCGCAGCGCGCCCGCCCGCTCCGGGTGGCCCTGGCCCTCCAGAGCGTCGGCGACCGCGGCGACGGCCTCGGGGTGTCCGATCAGGAGCTGGTCGGCCGCGCCCAACGCGTAGCCGGACTCCAGAAGGGACGCGGCGAGGTCCAGGTCGGCGCCGTCACCGTAGAGGTCGAACTCGTCGAGGAAGAAGTGCGCGAGCCACGGCGTGTTGTAGAGCCGCAACGGCTCGGCGCCGGGGCGGCTGCTGCGGTGTACGGAGCCGTCCGGCTGGATGAGCCGTTCTCGGGCGAAGCGGGCGAATCCCCGCAGCGCGTCGTCGATCGCCCGCCGATCGCCCCAGCCTCGCCGCCGCGCCTGTTGCAGCAGCACGGCCATCCCGATCCGCTCGGCGCCGTCGCTCCAGTCGGGCCAGCCGTTCTCCGTCTGCCGTAACCCGGTGCGCGTGTCCACAGGGACGAACGCGTACCGCTCAGGAGCCGGCCGCTCGGCCGGCCGATGGTCGTGGAGGATGCGTTCGACGCGTGCCTCGGTGAGGAGCCGGACCGGAGCCAGGAAGGCGATCGCCGTACGGCTCATGCGCCCGTCCCGCTCCAGGTCGAGGTGCCGGACGCCGTGGCGGACGGCGGCCTCCCCGGGCAGGAGCTTCGTTCCGGCGGCGAGCTCGACCTCCAGGTTCGTGCCGAGCGGCGCGGTCAGCGAGGGCAGCAGCGCCGGAGCGTCCGTGGCGGCGAGGAACTCCTCGCGGCTGTCGTACCAGCCGAGTTCCCACGACAGGGTGTAGCTCTCCCCCGCGGCCAGCGTCAGGATCGGCTGCCCGCCGAAAGCCTCGGGGTTGCGGGCATGATCGGTCGGGTGAACGAGGAGGTGCCCTCGGGCGTTCGACGAGGTGCGCCGGTTGCGGGACTCGACCGAGTACGCCCACAGGCTCCCCTCCCGCACGATCACCCCGAGCAGCGGCGACGCCCCGGACATCGGCTCGGCCAGGATCCATGACCATGCTCCGCCGGTGAAGACGTGCGCGTGACAACCGCGGGCCAGCGCCGACCTCGCCCCGTCGTAGACGTCACGTACCGGCACGTTGACCGCCAGCCCCGTGATCTCGACGGCGCGGTCGCCGGTGTTCGTCCACCTGTAGGTCTCGGCCCAGTGGTCGCCGTCGGTGCGGCGGGCGATGCTCAGCTCCAGGTCCGGACGCGGCCGATGCCACGCGGTCACGCCGTCGGCGTGCCGGTCCACCGAGTTCGCCGTCTGCCATCGGCCGGACCCCTCCGGCGTGATGACGAAACCGGAGCCCCAGGAGTGATCGGGCCCATGCCATGCCTCCAGGGTCTCGCTGAGGAGGTAGACCCGGCCGGGGTCCCGGGGATGCCGGAACGCCGTCGGCGCTCCGTCGGGGCCCAGCTCGACACTGCCCCCGCCGAACGTGAACTTCTTCGTCATCTGCTGACCTCAGGCGATGTAGGGCAGTTGCGCTGGTTCGACCTGTCCGAGGAGCGGCACACCGTTGACGTACCTGCCGACCTCGGCCACCGCGAACTCGCCGAGCCTGCGCATCTCACGACCCTGCGCCCCGGCCAGGTGCGGCGTGATCAGTACGTTGGGCAGGGCGAAGAGCGGATGTCCGGGTGGCAGCGGTTCGGGCTCTGTCACGTCGAGGACGGCGGAGATCCGGCCGGTGGCGCACGCTGCGGTCAGCGCCTCGGTGTCGATCAACGAGCCGCGGGCGGTGTTGATGACGACGGCGCCGTCCGGCAGCAGGGCGAGCCTGCGGGCGTCGAGCATGCGGCGGGTCTCGGGCAGGGCGGGGGCGTGCACGGTGACGAGGTCACTGCGGCGGCAGAGATCGTCCAGGCTCACCGGCTCGACGCCGAGGGCCGCGGCTTCGGCCGTGCTCACGTGGGGGTCGTACAGCAGCACCTCCACGTCGAAGGCCCGCAGACGCCGCAGCACCAGCCTGCCGATCCGGGAGGCGCCGATCACGCCCACCGTGCAGTCGTGCAGGCCGGTGCCGTCGCCGGAGAGCCAGTCCCTCGGGCTGTCCTCGCGGGCGGCGGCGTAGCGCCGGGCGCGGCTGAACGCGCGCTTGGCGCCCAGGACGAGCATGGCGAGGGCGTAGTCGGCCACCGGGACGGCATTGGCGTCGGCCGCCGAGGACACGACGATCCCCCTGTCGAACACGGCGGGAGCGACACGGGACTTGACGGTGCCGGCGGCGTGGATGACGGCCCGCAGCCGCGGCGCGGCCGCCAGCACCGCCTCGTCGATGTGCGGGCCTCCCCAGCCGGTGAGCAGGATGTTCGCCTCCGCCAAGGCGGCGACGGCCTCCGGTCCGTCGAAGGAGGTGAAGGTGGTCGCCGGGTCGATGTCGGCCAGTTGCCGTAACCGGGTGAGCAGATCGGCCGGGAAGACGTCGCCGAACGCCCAAGGGGCGATGGCGAAGACCGCGACGGGTCGCCGTAGCACGGATCAGCTCCTATGAGACGTGGGACATCCATGTAAACGCTTCCTCAGTTCGCCGCCACTGTACGAGATCACGTCCCCCATCACAACGCTCCTTCTCCAGGAAGACTCCCTGGAACCGCTATTGACGGTCCTATGTAACCGCTTTATGTTGATGAACATTCTGTTTCGAGCCCGGCACGCGAGAGAGGCGTAGCACGTGAGCATGACGCGGGTCCGCAGCGACACGGGCGCGGCCAGCCCGCCCACAGAGAGGACAGGGACGCCGGCCACCCGCTTCGGCCCGCTGCGCCGCATCCGCGCCGACCGCGTGCTGCTGCTCATCGCGGTGCCGGGCCTGGTGTACTTCCTGGTCTTCCACTACGGCGCGCTGTTCGGCAACGTGCTGGCGTTCATGAACTATGTCCCGTTCCTCGGGATCTCGGGCAGCGAGTGGGTGGGCCTGGCGCACTTCGAGCGCATGCTCACCGACCCCGAGTTCTGGAACGCGGTGCGCAACACCCTGACGATCGGCGTCCTGCAACTGGTGTTCTTCTTCCCGGCCCCGCTGGCTCTGGCCCTGCTGCTGCACAGCATCGTCGGCGACACGGTCAGGAAGTTCGTGCAGAGCGTGGTCTACCTGCCGCACTTCCTGTCGTGGGTGATCGTGCTGGCGCTGTTCCAGCAGATGCTCGGCGGCGCGGGCGTGGTCAACGGCTGGCTGTCCGACCTGGGCGCGGGCGGCATCTCGATCATCGGGAACCCGGACGCGTACGGGCCGCTGGTGGTCGCCCAGCTCATCTGGAAGGAGTGCGGCTGGGCCACCATCATCTTCCTGGCCGCGCTGTCGCAGGTCGACGAGCAGCAGTACGAGGCCGCCGCCATCGACGGCGCGAGCTGGGGCCGCCGCCTGTGGCACGTCACCCTGCCCGCCATCCGCCCGGTCATCGTGCTGCTGCTGGTGCTGCGCCTGGGCGAGTTCCTGTCGATCGGGTTCGAGCAGTTCTTCCTGCAACGCCAGTCGGTCGGCCCGGAGACCGGCGAGGTGCTGGAGACGTTCGTCTACTTCACCGCCTTCGCCGGCGGCGACTTCGGCTACGCCGCCGCCGTCGGCCTGTTCAAGGGCGCGATCGGCGTCGTCCTCATCTACACCGCCAACAAAGTGGCACACCGGCTCGGCGAGCAGGGGGTTTACAAGGCATGAGCACCATGCGAGCGCCCGCCTGGACGGGCCGCCCCAGCGTCGCCGTCCGCGCGCTCAAGGCGGTCGCGCTGACCGTCGTCGTGCTGCTGGTGCTCTTCCCGCTGTGGACGGTGCTGGCCACCAGCCTGGCGAGCCCGCAGAACGTCATCGACAACGGCGGCTGGGTGATCTGGCCGACGGAGTTCTCCTTCGACGCCTACGGCGACATCCTGGCCGGCGGCATCATCACCCGCGCCCTGATCATCAGCACCGGCATCACCCTGGTCGGCACGGCTCTGAGCCTGGTCTGCACCATCGCGCTGGCCTACACGCTGAGCCGGCCCAAGGTCTACGGCGGCAAGCCGATGCTGCTGCTGGTGTTGTTCACGTTCCTGTTCCCGCCCGGCATGGTGCCGCTGTTCCTGGTCGTGCAGAGCGCCGGCCTGGTGGACGACTACGCGGCGCTGATCCTGCCGTTCCTGATCAACGTGTTCAACCTGGTCGTGATGCGCGGCTTCTTCCAGTCGATCCCGCAGGAGCTGATCGACGCCGCCCGCATGGACGGCGCCGGCGAACTGGCGATCCTGCGCAAGGTCGTGCTGCCGCTGTCCAAGGCGGTCATCGCGGTGATCGGCCTGTTCTACGCGGTCTCGTACTGGAACCGCTTCTTCGAGGCGATCATCTACTTCAACGACCAGGGCAAGTGGCCGATCGGCACCGTCCTGCGCCAGTACGTCACCGGCGGCGCCTCCCTGTCGGAGACCGCGGGCGAGATGGCCACGGCCTCGCCGCAGTCGGTCCAGATGGCCGTCGTCATCCTGGCCACCCTCCCGATCGTGTGCGTGTACCCGTTCCTGCAGCGCTACTTCGCCAAGGGCGTGCTCACCGGCGCGCTCAAGGCCTGAACCCCCCGAAGGAACCCCGTCATGGACCACATCATCAACCGCCGCGGCCTGCTCAGGATGGCCGGCGCGGGAGCCCTCGGCCTGGCCGCCGCACCCCTGCTGTCCGCCTGTGGCGGCAGCGGCGGCGGCGCGGGCACCGGCAGCGTCTCCAACGCGGGCAAGCAACTGGCGCCGTGGCCGACCTACGTGCCCTTCGCCGGGCCGAAGCCGGACGCGCCCGGCGACGACACCGGCGTGCAGCCGCTCTACCTGAAGTACCCGGAGACGCTGACGCAGTCGGTCAACGACACCGTCGGCGACGGTTCGAAGGTGACCGCGCTGGTCGTGACGTACGGCCCGCCGCCCGCGCCCGTCACCCAGAACCGGTACTGGCAGGCGATCAACAAGGCACTCAACGTCGACCTGCAGGTGACGGTCGTCCCCGACCCCGAGTACGGCCAGAAGATGACCACCTTGATGGCCTCGGGCAGCGACCTGCCGGACATCATCATGTTCACCAACCTGGCGCTGCCGCACTCCCTGGAGTTCATCCAGGCCCGATGCGCCGATCTGTCGGAGTTCGTCGCGGGTGACGCCGTCAAGCAGTACCCGAACCTGGCCAACATCCCCACCTACGCCTGGAAGGGCATGGGACGGATCAACGGCAAGATCTACGGCGTCCCGCTGGAGCGGCCCATGCCGGCCAACAGCCTGTTCGTCAACCGCACGGCCATGAACGAGGCGGGCATCCCCAAGGACTGGACCGCCGAGCAGTACCTGGAGGCGATGAAGGAGCTCAGCGGCGAGCGCAAGTGGGGGCTCGGCTGGTACAAGACGCTCTTCACCGGTCTGGGGTGCATCACCTACCACGCCGGCGCGTTCGGCGCGCCGAACACCTGGGCGGTCTCGGGCGGCCAGTTCACCTCGACGATCGCCACCCCGCAGTTCGAGCAGGCCGTCGACGTCATGCGCAAGCTGGTGGAGGCGGGGTCGGTGCATCCCGACAGCCTCACCGTCAGCTCCACCGACATGCAGAGCTACTTCTACAACGGCACGGTCGCCTCGTCCCAGGACGGCTTCGGGTCGCTGACGCTGACCACCCTCACCAAGATCAACGGCAGGTACGAGCTCGACCTGGGCCGCCCGTACAGCCCGCAGGCCACGCCCTGGCAGAGCGCCGGCATGTTCGGCTACGTCACCTTCAAGAAGGCCCCCGCCGACCGGATCAGACTGCTGCTGCGCATCAGCGACTACCTCAGCGCGCCGTTCGGCACCAAGGAGTACGAGCTGGCCAACTACGGCGTCGAGGGCGTGCACTTCACCAAGGAGGACGGCGGCATCAAGACCACCGACCTCTACCAGACCGAGAACAACAACACCCTCCCCTTCCGCTACATCGGCGCCGCGCCCTCGGTCCTCTACCTCCCCGGCCACCCGGAGACGGCCAAGGCCACCTATGAGTGGCAGCAGGCGACCTTGCCGAAGAGCGTCGCCAATCCCGGTCAGGGGCTGCGTTCGGCCACCCAGGTGAGCAAGGGCGCCCAGCTGAACCAGATCCTCGGGGACGGCATCGCGGCCATCGCCTTCGGCCGCAAACCGCTGTCGGCCTGGAAGGACGTCGTCCTCCAGTGGAAGCAGACCGGCGGCGACCAGGTGGCCAGGGAACTGGCCGAGGAGTACGCGGCGAACCAGTGACGCCCGCCGGGCGGCCGGGTGCAACCGCTTCCACACGGGACCGGGAGAGGTACGATTTGACACCTCCACACGGGAGCGAAACGATCGATGCAACCGGTTTACCAGCCGCAGACCAAACAGGTGAGGGTGCATGTCCCGGCGCGCGACATCCGAGGGTGAGGACCGGCGGGCGGTGACGATCCGCGACGTGGCCGCCCATGCCGGCGTGTCCGTCGCCACGGTCTCCCGCATCCTGTCCGGCTCCTACCCCAGCGCCCCCGCCACCCGCAGCAAGGTCATGAAGGCGGTCCGCGAGCTCGACTACGTGGCCAACGCCAACGCCCGCGGCCTGGCCGGAGCCCGCAGCCGCAGCGTCGCCATCATCGTCACCTCCGTCGTGTCGCCCCACTACGCGCACGTCGCCCAGGGCGTCCAGACGCAGGCCGCGCTCGAAGGCAAGCTCTGCATCGTCGGCACCACCGGCGGCGACCCCGAGCGAGAGCTCGCCACGGTCCAGCTCATGCGGCAGGAACAGGCCGAATGCGTGATCCTCGTCGGCAACGTCGTCAACAACGACGCCTACCGCGAGCGCATGGCCGACTACGCCCGGGCCCTGGCCGCCGCCGGCTCCCAGCTCGTCCTGTGCGGCCGCCCCACGCTGGGCCCCGACGTGCCCGCCCTCGTCGTCGAGTACGACAACACCGGCGGCGCCTACGCCATCACCAGCCATCTGCTCTCGGCCGGCCATCGGCGCATCCTGTTCCTCGGCCGCCGCGAGGGCTACACCACACCCGACAGCCGCGTCGCCGGCTACCGCCGGGCCCTGTCCGACTTCCGCGTCCCCCACGACCCCGGCCTGGAGCTGGACGGCACCATGGAGCGCAGCGAGGGCTACCGCATGATCAGGGAACGCCTCGCGGCCGGACCGGCCGACTTCACCGCGATCTTCGCCGGCAACGACCTCCTCGCCGCCGGCGCCCGGCAAGCGCTGCGCGAGCACGGGCTGCGGGTGCCCGACGACATCTCCATGGTCGGCTTCGACGACCTCCCCACGGCCGCCGACATCGACCTCACCACCGTCCACGTGCCCCACGAGGAGCTCGGCCGCACGGCCGTCCGCATGGCCTTGGAACGCGGGTCCGGCGAGGCCGGCACGGGCCACGTCATGCTCGGCACGCACATCGTCGTCCGCGACTCGGTGCGCACGCTGAAGCCCGCGCCACCGCGGCAGTGACTCCCGGCGCTGTTCACAGGGTCACCGTCGCATGCACGAGGTTGTGGTCCGACAGGCCGTCCGCGTCCTCGACGACCGCGCCGCCGACCTCGGCTCCGCGTACGACCACGTGGTCGATGAACTGTGACTTCGTGCCCGATGTGCGAGGTCGTGTCGGCAGCGCGTCCGGCGGGAGGTCCGCGACGGTGAACGTGGGGCCGAGGCCGGCGGCCACGGTGGCCCGGTCGGTGTTGAAGTCACCGAGCAGAACGACCGGCTCCGGCGAGGTGGCGGCCAGCTCGGCAAGGCGTTCCAGCTGACGTGCGGACCGTTGACCGGAGCTCACGTGGACGGCGATCACGAGAATCCCGGCGGTCTGTACGGCGAGCAAACCCTTGCCCGGATCTTCCTCGAAGGGTTCGGCGGCGATCTGCCGGGCCGGTCCGTCCACCGCCAGCACCAGGTATTCACGCGGATCATCGAGGGGGCAGGGGCCGTTGCGTGGTGCCGGGACACGCGGGTAAGGCAGAACATGGACCGTTCGGCCGGGCAGGGCACGACGGAGGCTTGCCAACTGGTCCCCGCTGACCTCCTGCAAGGCGATGACCTGCTCGGCACGGCCGGCGATGCGTGCCGTGACGGCGGCGATCCGCTCCGACTCGTCCGGCCAACGCCCCGGTATGTCCGCACCCCAGTTCTCCGCGTGGATGCGGTGCAGAACGTTCCAGGTCATCACAGTGATCATGAGTCGCCATCCTACTGAGGTCTGCCGCGCGTGCTCCTGGAGCCTGCGCGGCACGATCACCTCAGATGTGCTCCCCGACCAGGGCGAGGCACTGGAAGACGGCCAGGCCGTACTGCGCGCTGGCGTTCGTCGACAGGTTCGCCTCGTCGACGGGGTTCAGCACGGCCGACCCCTCGACCCGCCGGGAGGCGAACGGATGGTTGTCGGGGTAGCCGGCGTGGCCGGTGCGCAGCTCCTGCCAGGCACGCTTGGCGAGGGCCTGGTCGTTCAGCTGCACGGACGCGTAGGCGGTGGCCCGTGAATAGGCCTGCCGGAGGTTGAGGTTGCCCCAGTCGGCGCCGGTGACCTCCTTCTGCTCGGCCTTGGTCGCGTTGTAGAGGCGGCAGAACTCCACCCACTTCGCCTTCACGGCCTGGTCGTCGATCAGGCCGAGCAGCTCCGTCATGACCTCGATGAGCCCGAAGACGGAGCTGAGGCTGCCGATGCTCACCGACTTCTCCGTCATCGGGGCGAAGCGGCCGTCGGCCAGGTCGTACGTGACGTCCCCGCCCTGCACCCAGCCGTTGGGCAGCGCGGCGATCGTGGTGGCGCCGTTGACCAGCTTGGTCCTGGCGATCGGGTCGCCGCCCCGCTCCCACTCCGTCAGCCACGCCATCGCCAGGGAGCCCCAGTCGGTGGTCGTGCCGACGCCGAGCGCCTTGGGGTCCGGCTCGAACGGCCCGCCGCCCAGCTTGCGTACGGGGTCGAGCACGAGGAAGCTGCGGTCGGAGTCGATCAGGTCGTGCAGTACGTCGCCGATCCGCTCGTCGGCCGTCAGGAAGTAGTAGACGCGCTTGTAGCCGGCGTTGCTGATGCGCACCTGCTTGGCGCTGTCGCCCCAGTGCATGACGCCGTGCCGGGTGCCGAGGCCGCGCCACTTGCCGAGGTGGTACATGTCCACCTCGCTGGTGTGGCGGGTCATCGCCTCGGCGAAGCGGAACGCCTGCGCGTCCCCGGTGCGCAGGTAGTGGTACCAGAGCCACAGGTCGGTGGACAGCTCGGAGTTGTCCCAGGCGTAGCCGCCGACGTCGTAGCTCCACACGTGCCGGTCGCCGTCGTAGCTGTGCATGATGTCGCCGTAGTCCCAGAAGCCGTACCAGGAACGCTGGTCCACCTGCTCGCGGTGGTACTTGTGCATCAGGTCGAGCTTGTCCTCCAGCGCCGCCTTGGCCGGGACCGACCGGTCCACCGGCGACCAGGAGCCGAACACCCCCGCCGCGTGGTTGTGCGCCGGCGGGCTGATCAGCAGGGGCGGGGCGGCGTTGGCGGCGGCGAGCCGGGCGAAGCGCTCGCTCGCCGGGGTGGCCTCCAGCGCCCAGAACGTCAGCTCGGTGGTGCGCGCGACGCCGTACGGGGTGCCGAAGCCGGGCTCGTAGTCCTCGTAGGTGATCTCCAGGGCGTCGAGCTGCTCCGGGTAGGTGTCCTGGCCCATGCCGTCGTGGTAGAACCGCAGGTCCATCGCGCCCGCCCGGGGCGACCACATCCACACCGTGGCCTGAGCCTCGTCGGAGGCGGCGCCGGTGATCTCCAGCTCGGTCGGGTGGAGCTGCCAGAAGTTCCGCATGCCGAACGCCAGCCCGCCGGCCGGCCCGCCGACGTAGGCCAGTCCGGCTGCCCGGCGCCCGCCGTCCACGCGCACCCACGAGTGGCCTTCCTCGGTGCGCTTGTGGATCTCGAAGCCGTGCGCGTTGAGCTGGCTCAGCCGGTGGTCGCCCCAGGCCGGGACCCAGTGCAGGCGCGTGGTGACGCGCTGGTCCCAGGTGGCCGGGTCGGGGGTGGCCTTGCCCTGGTACTGGGCCTGCCGGACGGTCTGACCGGGGTCGCGGCGCAGGCCGGTGATGCCGCGTACGGCCTCGGCCAGCACGCCGTCGCCCTCGCCCGCGAAGCGGACGTGCCGGTCGTGCAGTTCGCCCCGCATCGGTACGGCGAAGCGCACGCCCAGGCCGCTGACGAAGTCCTTGCCCTCGTCGCCGTCGTAGACGAAGGTGTGCACCACGCGGATCGCGTCCGAGCCCGCGTACAGGTAGAACCGCACCGTGAACGGCAGCCACTCGCGCCGCCCCTTCTTGTGCTTGCCCTCCACCTTGACCACCGCCCGGACGGGGCCGCTCTGCTCGACCTTCACCGAGGAGACGTGGCTGCTGAATGACTCGATCTTGCCGGGCTCCTCGGGCTTGTCCTGGCGCGAGGCGATCAGGCGGCCGTCCTTGGCGACGACCGTCACGCCCCGCGTGATCGACTTGACGAGGTGCTCGCCCGAGCGCCCGAACGCCACGGTGATCACCCCGGTGTCCACGGTGACCTGGCCGCCGCTGGTCTTGACGACCACCGGCTTCGCGGGCTGCGCCGCCGTTCCCGCGCCGAGCCGGTACGTCCGCGCGCGCGGCTCGGCCCCGCTCACCGCGTGCGCGGTCCACTTCACCGAGCCGTCCGGCCAGAAGCCGATCGGCCACGACTGCACCGGCACCTGGGCACCCGCCTCGGTGGTGAGCGTGAACTGCTGCTCGGGCGCGAACGCGCCGCGCGGCCACGGCACGCCCCACGTCGTGCCGCCGGTCACCTCGGCGGGGGCGCCGCCGTCAAGCCACGTCAAGGTGATCGGGTCATGCCCTTGCAGATCCGCCGGCGCGGCCGTCGGGGTGGCCCGCGCGGTGGCCTCCGCGGTGGCGGGGCTCGCACCGCGGAAGGCCAGCGCCGCCGCGGCGCCCGCCGCCGTGGTGGCCAGCATGGACCGTCGGCTGATGTCAACCACGAGAATCAAACTCCTTCGATACGACGGGGGTCAGCTACCGGCGTAGCTGATGTTCGGCCGGGGCGGCGTGGTCATGCCGTCGCCGAGGTAGTAGTCGACGTGGTGGTCCTGCAGGTAGCCCTTGACGGTCAGGTCGTTGCGGTAGGCCGGGTTGTGGGCCAGCGTGTAAAGCCGGGTCGTGGTCGGCCTGTCGGTGGTGAAGACGAGCAGCTCGTCGTACTCGGGAGTGGTCATCACCACCTCCTCACGCCAGTCGCCGAGGATGTCGCCGATCAGCGCCGGATACTGCGTGCCGTTGTTGACCGCGCCGAAGTTCCACGTGCTCACCTGCCGGGACACACCGCCGGTGGCGGGGTCCCACTTCTCGATCCGGCCGTCGTTGAACAGCTCCGTGGTCAGGTCGCCGTCCCAGAGCACGCTCAGATGCGGCCAGGGGCCGGTGGCCTGGGTGAGCGTGTTGCTGCGGGCGTTGTAGACGCCGGAGAACGACCAGACCTCCATGCCCAGGTGGCGCGGGTCGATGTCGCCGGCCATGCCACGTCCGACGTCGCCGACGCCGTCCTCGACGTGCTGCCAGAGCATGTTCCCGTTCTTGGCGCCGTAGTAGTACTCGCGCAGGCCGCTGGGGTTGTCCTGCTGCACGCCGTACCCCTCCAGGCCGGCCCGGCGGGGGTCCATGTCCGCGATGTGCCAGCGGTCGCCGTGCACGACTCCCTCGTCGGCCAGGCTGTAGCGCAGGGTGCCGTCGCCGTTGAGAGCGAACCCGATCTCGGCGATCTCGTCATCGCCGTCCTGGTCCAGGTCGATGATGCGGGTGTTGTGCCCGTCGGGGGCGGCCTGTGAGCCGCGCAGCCACTTCCACTGCCTGGTCAGCGTGCCCCCGGAGAGCTTCCACGCGGTGTACATGAGATTGAAGCCGCCGTTGCCGACCCGGTTCTTCATGTACGCCACCAGGCTCGGCGTCATGCCGTCCAGGTAGCCGACGCCGAAGCGGGCTCCCATGGGGCCGTCGGCGAGATAGTCGGTGGGCACGGGGGCGCTCGCCCGCAGCGCGCCGGTCCGGCCGTCGAGGATGGCGATGGCCTGGTGGGTGTCGCTCGGCAAGCCGGTGTACGTCGTGCCGTTGCCGAACACCACCCCGTTCGCGATCCGTACCGCCACCTCCGCCCGGCCGTCGCTGTCGAGGTCGTGGACCGTGACGCCGTCCCAGTGGCCCACGTCGATTGCGGATGAGCCGGGCTCGATGTTGTCCTGGTCGGTGCTGTTCGGCCCCAGATTCACCGACCAGAGGAAGGCGCCGTCACCGCGGTAGGCCTCGATGGTCTGGGGTGAGGTCTGACGGTCGACCACGTAGTCGTACTCCCCGTCGCCGTTGAGGTCGCCCACCCAGACGAACTTCACCGGCCCGCCCGCGCGCAGGGGGACGCGGACGACGGGTTCGGTCGCGTGGCCGGCGGTCAGCGTGAAGGCGGCGCTCGGCGCCTGCTCGGCGCCGCTGATCACCGGCCGGACACGGTAGCTGTTGGCCTTGGTGAGGTCGGCCGTGGAGTCGGTGTAGTTGGTGCCGCCGGTCAGGACGGAGGAATTGAGCTTGACGTACGAGCCGCCGGCGGTCGATCGGTAGACGTTGAAGCCGATCCCGTCAGGATCCAGCCCCAGCAGCCGCCAGGTCACCAGCACGTTCGTGCTGCTGGAACGCACGGCCACGACGCCGCGGCCCAGGTCCTCCATCGGACGTGCGGCCGCCTGTCGGGTGAGGGCCGAAGCGTCCGCGGACGCCGGGGGCGCGGTCAGCGCCGTACAGGCGAGCAGGACGACGGCTGCGGGGACGGCGGCTCGATGTCGGCGTAAGGCATGCATGAACGTCTCCTTGTCACGAGGGGGAGCCGGTCACCGCTCCGGCCGAGAGACCGGGGGGACCGGGGCGTGCGGTGCAGAGGAGATGGAGCGGCTCGTCGAAACTCTCCCGAGTTGAACCGTTTACATGGCTGTCATCGGACCATAGGCAGGAACGCCAGTCAAGCCTTACCCTGACGCCGCCCTGCGCATCCCGGCCCCAGCACGTCGCAGAGAAGCGCTCTACCGCCTTATGACCAGGTCCTCAACGCGATCCGGGCGCCAGGAAGCCGCGCGGCGCCCTCCCGTGCGCCACCTCTGGATTCACACCACCTTCTTGCACAACCCCCGAGAAACCGTTTAAATCCGGGTGTCCGCCGCGAGCCCCGCGCCCCGAAGGAGCCTTGTGAGACGACACCGCCCTCTGCTCGCCATCGCCGCCCTGCTCACCCCCTTACTGATCGGCTCCCCCGCCCTCGCCGGCGGACATCCCCAACGGCCCGATGAAGATCTGACGTCCCACTGCACCGGGACGTCACCCATCGTCTGCACGTTCGACGTCCCGACCGGCAACTACGACGTGACGGTCGTGCTCGGCGACGCCCGAGTCGCCGCACAGACCTCCGTACATGCCGAGGTCCGGCGCTCGATGGTGCCGCTCACCACCACAGAACCGGGCAGGTTCGCTCGCCACAGCTTCGCCGTCAACGTCCGCGAGCCCGAAGGCGAGCCCACCGGCCCGCTCGGCACGCCCGGCCTGACGCTGACCTTCGACGGCCCCGCCCCGCACGTGGCCAAGATCAAGCTGGCCCCCGCCCGCCGGCTCCGCCAGATCTTCATCGCCGGCGACTCCACCGCCTGCGACCAGAGCAGCTACCCCTACTACGGATGGGGACAGGCGCTGCCCTCCCTCCTCGGCCGCGGCCTCTCCGTCGTCAATCACGCCGACAGCGGCGAGAGCAGCGTCACCTTCCGCGACGACGAGGCGTTCTTCCCCGCGATGAAGCCCCGCATCCAGCGCGGCGACCTCGTACTCATCCAGTTCGGCCACAACGACAAGACCACCACCGCCGAGGACTTCCGCGCCAACCTCTCGGCCATGGTCGCCGGCGTACGCGAACAGGGCGGCCGGCCCGTGCTGGTCACCTCCATCGTGCGCCGCCGCTTCCAGGGTGCCCAGCTCAACGACCTCGGCCTCATCATCCACGGCGGCGTGAACCTGCCCGCCGAGACCAGAGCGGTCGCCGCCGCCGAGAACGTCCCGCTCATCGATCTCACCGCCCGCACCGAGCAACTCGTCGAATCCCTCGGCCCTGAGGGCTCCAAGCCGCTCTACCTCACCGACATCAACGGCGACAACACCCACCTGTCCGAGTACGGCGCCCATCAGTACGCCGCGCTCGCCGTCGAGGAGTTGCGCGCAGCTCATCTCATCATCAGCTAGTCGCTGAGGGACGGCTCCACCCCTGCCAGATCGAAACGCCCGCGCAGGTGAGGCCGAGCAGGAACGGATGGACGGCGCCGCGTTCGAGGAGGCCGACGAGGACGTTGGCCCCCGAGATGACATCGGCGAAGTACGCCACCATCGAGACCAGACCGATCACGCCGACCGTGACCAGCGTTCGCCCGAATTTCGGGGAAAGTCCGACACGTCGGTGCATGCTCCCGAGCGCGATGGCCAGGACGTTGGCGCCGATGAACCCCGCCAGGGCGCCCAGGAGATGGAAGTCGCCGGTGCCGTCGTTCATCGCCTCGCCGGATCCGGGGAACAAGCCCAGCAGGACGCCGCCCGCGGCCAGCAGCGTCGCGGGCACGAGCGCCGCCCAGCGGTGCCGGCCCCGCAGGCCGCGCAGTGCGGCCACACCGGCCAGGATGGTGAGCCCGAACAGGAAGAATCCGGTGTTCATCACCCATGCCAGCGGTGAGTACATGTACTGCCCGAACAGCGTCGAGGGCCCGTGGACTCCGAGATCGCTGATGAAGTGGTACGTGTAGCTGTAGGGCGGATCTGTCCAGGCCGCGGCGGCGATGAACTCGGCGAGCAAGAAGATCATCGGCCCTCCGACGAGTAATGCTCCTGCCGACCGCCGCTGCGAAAGCGCGTTGATGTCGCTGGTCATGGTCATGGTCATGGTCCTTCCTGGAGTCGGAGCCGGTTGGCTTCACTCACACACTTACTATACCGAGACTACTTTTACCGTCAATGTAGGTGGAGTCCGGCACTAGTAGGATCTGGCCATGGTTGACGGAACAGCCGTGGGACGGCGTGAACGCAAGAAGGCGGCGACGCGGGCGGCGATCCTGGACGCGGCGACGGAGCTGTTCCTGGAACGCGGCTTCGACGGGGTCAGCGTCCGCGAGATCGCCGACAAGGCGGACGTCTCACCCAAGACGGTCTTCACACACTTCCCGCAGAAGGAGGCGCTGGTCTTCAGCGACGAGGACGAACGGCATGAGCGCCTCGTGGCCGCGGTGAGCGGCCGCGCGCCGGGGACCACGATCTCCGACGCGCTGAAGGCGCACTACCTCTCCGAAATCGCCGCGATGAGGTCCGGACCCCAACGCCAGATCCTCACCCTCATGGAGGAGACGCCGGCCCTCCTCGACTACGCGGAGAAGATGTGGTTCCGCCATGAGGGCGCCCTGGTCGCCGCGATCACCGAGGAGTTCGGGCTCACGGAGCCGAACGACGAGATCCGCTTCTACGTCCGCTTCGCCCTGCAGATCCAGCTCAGCGCCACCCATGAGGCGGATCCGGGATCAACCATCGACGCGGGGTTCCGGCTCCTCGACGAAGGCTGGGTGCGCTACCACGAGGCTCTCGACTGAAAGGTCATCGCGCACCGGCGACGTACAGGATGCGATCGTGGGCGTCCTCGTCGGGCGGGTTTCGCAGCGAGGTGCCCACCAGTCCGTGCGTGGCCAGCACGCGCAGCCCCGCCGCCTCCGCCGTCCGGCGGATCGTGCGGTCGGAGTGGTGGTGCTGCACGTGCCGCATCGACAGCCGGTTCCAGGTCGTGCCGTCGCGTTCGAAGAGGTCGAACTGGGTGACCACCGCCGCGTCCGGCTCGATCGGGGCGGAGAGCGCGAACCAGGCCACGTACCGGTCCCCGCGGTCGGCCACCATCGGGGCGGCGAAGGTGCGCCGGTAGTAGCCGATGGTGTTGAGGTCGAACAGCAGCACCCCGCCGTCGGCGAGCTGGCCGCGCGCGGCCTCCAGCGCCCGGCGCAGGTCGTCGGTGCTGGTCAAATAGGTCATCGGGACGTCCACGCAGGCCACCACGTCGAAGCCGGTGAGGCCGGGCGGGGGTTGCTGCAAGCTTCCCACCAGGAACCGCGTCCCGTCCGCGCCGGGCCGGTGCCGCGCCTGCTCCACCATGGCCGGGGACAGGTCGTAGCCGGTCACGTCGAACCCGTGCTTGAGGAAGGCCAGGCTGCTGCGGCCGGTGCCGCAGCCGGCGTCCAGCAGGCGCCGCCCGCCGGAGCCGTAACGGTCCGTGGCCTCCACGAAGCGGTCCACCAGGGCCGCGGTGTCCATGCGGGCGTTGAGCTCGTCGTACCGGTGGGCGACGCCCTCGTACGCCGCCAGCGTCTCATCCACGAGCGCCTCCCCGCGCTTGCGCCGGAGGCCGCGCCGGGCGAGCGCCCGGCGCGGCCGCGAACAGGACTTACCAGATGAACCACGCCTGCCGGTTGATCCGGCGGCCGGTGACGCGACGCAGCAGCTTCCTCACAGAGTTCACCTCCTTCCGACGAGCGCTGGTGGTCAGGTCCGGTACGGGGTCCGTCGCAGCTCGAAGCCGGGAGGGGTGATGATGCCCGCCACGTGGGGACGGCCGAGGCCGCCGCGCACCTGGAGCCGCGCGCCGCTGGTCAGGGCGGCGAGCAGGCCGGCGGCCAGCGAGTTGGCCACGGCCGCCCCGGCACAGGTGAACGCGCCGCCGCCGAAGGGCAGGTACGGCCCACGGGGTTCGTGACCGTCCCAGCGGCCGGGCCGGTAGCGGGCCGCGTCCGGCCAGTGCCGTTCGTCCCGGTGCAGCAGGTAGGGGCAGACGGACACGCTCTCCCCCGGTTCCAGCGGCACGCCGCCGATCTCGTGGGCGCGCAGCACGGGGCGGCCCAGCAGCCACGCCACCGGCCACAGCCGCAGCGACTCCCGTACGGCCGACTCCGGCGACACGGCCGCCAGGTCGACGCCCTGGGCGGCGGACTCCAGCAGCGCCCAGGCGACCACGTGGGCCACGGGCGCCACCGAGGTCCGGAACAGCAGCAGGTACACCTGGGCGATCTGGCCGGGAGGCGTGCCGGGCGGCGCGGCCTCCAGTACGGCGTCCAGCAGGTCACCCGGCCGTCCGGCGGTTCGCGCGGTGGCGCGGCGGGCGGTGGCCTCCGACGGCCAGGGCCCGTACGACGCGCGTCCATAACGCCGCCCGCTGGAGCCGGGACCATCGCCCGGCCGGACGGATCAGCACGTCGCGACGCACCACCAGTGCCATGAGCTGCCGCAGGTCGGCCGGACTGTCCGGCCGCAGCAGCGCCTCGGACAGGACCCGGTGCACGGCGGCGTGCCCGGCGGCGGGCCAGACGCTGGTCTCCCCCAGCTCGGCCACCACGGCGGGCAGCCGTTCCACGTGCGTGGCGAGGTGGGCGCGCAGCGTGGCGCGGGCGGCCCGGCCGATCGCGACCTGCGCGGCGCGCGGCTCCAGTCGTCCGCCGCGTACGTGGAAGAAGTCGGATATCTCGTCGTAGTGGCCCTCCTGGTCGTGGAGCACCCGCAGGGCCTCCCCCTGGTCGGCCACGCACAGCGACCCGTCGTCGGGCAGCCGGAACACCGGCCCGTGGGCGGCGAAGGCGTGCTCGACGAACCCCAGGGGATCGCGGCGGTACCAGCGCGCCGCCCCGCCCGCCGGTGGACGCCCGCTTTCGGGCGCGGACCGGCCTTGCGCGTTCCCGATCGCCGTCATACGACCTGCCCCATGCCCTCCGTGAGCAGAGCTGCGTCGGCCTGTCACGTACGTGGGACCAGTGGCGAGGACGACGTCTAACCAGGAGTGGCCGCAGCCTATAGCGGCGGCCCGCTCCTGATCAACGAGGTGTGGATGGGACGTCTGGTGCGATCTTTAACATGATTGTTTACAGGTTGTCAGAATATCGGCGATCAGTTCCTGCGCAGTGTCTGGGACATCCACCGGCCGGGGTCGCGTGGGTCCTCCGCACGCACCAGCAGGCTGTCGCCGTCCTCGCTGAGCGTGAAGGTGGCCGCGCCCCACTCGAACGCGCAGTTCTCCCCGCCCGAGCCGTAGATCCAGCGGATCTCGCCCTCGTAGACCGGCGACCGCCCGGACAGGTGCACCTCCGGGCCGCCAGAGGGGTAGGTGCAGCCGCTGTTGGGCTCCACCCAGTCGGGCCCGGACCGGGTGCCCTCGTAGGAGCCGCCGCCCACGTCACGGAAGTCCAGGTATCCGCCCCAGCCGCCGGACAGGTCGGGGGGCGGCTTCGGGGTGACGGTCAGTTCCGTCGTCGCGAAGCGGTCGTCGGCGCGGCCCGTGACGGTCAGGCGGTACACGCCCGTGTCGGCGGGCGCCGTGCCGCGCAGCGTCACCGTACCGCTGCCGCCGGCGGCGGCCGTGGCGACGGTGGTGTCGCCGAGCGTGAGCCGTACGGTCTCGCCCGCGTCGAAGCCGGCCGCGACCACCTCCAGCGCCGTCCCGGCCACCACGGACGACGGCGCGCGGTCGAACCGGATCCGGGGTGCGGGACGCTCGCGTACGGTGAGCGTGGCGGTGCCGCGCCGGCCGGGGTCCCTCCCCTGGGCCGCGAGCGTGTACCGCCCGGCCGCGAGATCGCCGGGGACGGCGTCGGGCAGCGTCGCGCGGCCCTTGGCGTCGGCGGTCCGGGCGCCGAGGTCGCCGCCGCCACCCGGTCCGGTCCACGAGAACGTGATCCGTTCGCCGGGCTCGAAGCCGCTCGCGCGCGCGTCGGCCGAGCCGCCGCTGACGATGTCGTCGTCCGAGAGGGTGAGTTCGGGAGTCCCCGCAGGCGGGGTGACGGGATCGCGGCGCTGGTCCCGCGTGGTGTCCTGCCCGGAGTCGTCGCGGGTGGGGTTCCGGTCCCGGCCGGGCGGGTCGCTGCGGACCGCGCGGGTCGGCGGATCACCGACGACCTGGCGTTGCGGCTCGACCGAGACGGCCGTGGCCGGCGTGTCGGCGATGCTCGGGTTGGCGAGGCGGAGGCCGACGAAGGCGGCCGCCGTCACTGCCACGGCGGTGGCGGTCGCGATGACCACCGTCTGCGCGCTGAGGAGGGATCCGCCCTTGCCCAGGAACGCGAACAGGCCCGTGGCGCCGAGCCCGCCCGTGCCGAGCCCCAGGAGCAGGCCGAGGGCGCGCTTGCGTGCTTTGTCGGCGTCCTCGAAGTAGGCCACGTCCTCGGCCGCGCCGGCGTTCGTCGCGGCCGTCAGCCCGAGGGAGAGGACATGTCCCCATGCGCCCCAGCGCAGGCAGCGGCCGAGCAGGGGCGCCGCGGCCCGCGCGAGGGTCCGCGCCGGGTCGTGCGCCTCCTCGCGCACCGCCGCCCGCAGCACGGCGACGATGACGGCGGCGCTCGCCGCCACCTCGACGCGAGAGGCCGTCCTGACCCAGGCGGCGAGCCGGGTGGCGTAGCCGGCGGCGTCGCGCCTGGCACGCGGCGCCGGCGCGCCGTCCGGCAGGCGGTGGCCGGGCCCCGCGGGTTCGGCCAGCCGCAGCCGCCGCAGTTCGGCGAGCGCCGCCTCCGCCTCGTCCGGGGAGGGCAGGGCGGCCAGCGCGGCCAGCGCCGGCGTGGCGACCGGTACGCCGGGCAGCGCGGCCAGGGCGTGAAGGGCCGCCGACGCGTCACCGTCCAGGGACGCGACCAGGGCGCGGGCGGCGGTCTCGGGATCGGCCACCACGGACAGCACGCCGGACGCCCGCATCAGGGCGGCCGCCTGGAGGAGCGTGCGCGGATGGCCGTTCGCCGCCCGGCACAGCTCCCGTACGGCGTCGGCCTCCTCCCCCGCCATGGCGTCGTCCGGGCCTGCCACCTCTTCGGTGATCAGGGCGACGGCGTCGGCCTCGGCCAGGCCGCCGAGCGGCAGGACGTACCCCTCCGCGCCCAGGAGCCGCCGGGTCGAGGCGAGAAGCAGGCCGACGCCGGGGGTGGCGTCGAGCAGTCGCTCCAGCGACTCGGCCGAGCCCTCGTAGTCGTCGATCACGACGAGCGCCCGTACCCTGCCCATGAGCCGGCGCAGCCGTTCGGGCGGCGGCAGGTAGCCGGGGCTGTCGTAGCAGGCTTCGAACAGCTCCTGGAGGATGTCCTCGGTCTCCAGCCCGGCGGCCGACAGGCAGACGACGTCCTCGCCGGCGTCGGCCACGTCGCGTGCGACTCGGTTCAGCACCGCTGTCTTGCCGATGCCCGGCGGCCCGCTGACCAGCACGGGCGCGCCGCGCTCGGCGAGCAGGTCGCGGATGCGGGTCAGCTCGCGGTCGCGGCCGACGAGGTCCGCGGCGCCTTGTGGCAGCCAGCGCGGGTCGGGGTGCTCCCGCCTGCGCACCGGCACCGGGCCGCCCTCGCGCGCGGCGATGATCGTACGTTCCTCGGTGTAGTGGACGGTGTTGTGGTCGCCGATGAACACGGCTCCGTTGTTGTCGCCGCCGAAGCTCACGTGACCGGCGTTGGGCGCTGCCACTTCTCCTCGCTTTCCACCGGCACGTCAGGGGCGGACGTTCGCGGTGTTGTGGTCGCCGATCATGACGTTGCCGTTGTTGTGGCCGCCGAAGCGCACCTGCGCCGTCCCCGTGCCGCCGCCCTGGAGCTCGCGGAGCAGGGCCGCGATCTCGCCCGCCTGTTCCGGCCGCTCCGTCAGCAGCTCGACGATGCGCCCCTGCCAGTGGCCCGCCAGTACGGACGCGGGAATCGTGTCGCCGCGCAGGGCCTGGCTGGACCGTTCCAGCGCCGCTTCCTCCGCGGGCACCCGCTGCTGATCGCCGCCGCCCAGGACGCGGGCGATCCTCGCGCGCGCGGCCGTCCAGCCGTCGGCGACCATCGCCTGTACGAGAGCCTCGGCCACGACCCCGGCGAGGGTCAGCACCTCGATGTCCATGGTTGCTCGCTTTCTTCGCGCTTTCCCTAATGGCATTTGTCTGCTTTCGGCGACATTTCCGGGAATGGCCGGAAGCCAAGTACCTGACCCTCGCCCACAGGTCGTCATGCCAGATTGAATAACGCGTCCGGCGACGGATGGAGCGGCCGCCGATTACCCGTACAACTCCGTACACCGCCCCCGCGGGGACCTTGAGGAGACGCTCGATGCAGCAGCACCCGCCGCCCGGCGATCCCCCCGTTCCCGCCCTCATCACCACCCGCGAGGAGTTCGCCGCGGCGGGACGGTCCTGGCCACCGGCGGCGCGGACTCGACGGTCCGACTGTGGGGCACCGAGGTGGACCGGGCCGCGCGGGACGTCTGCGCGCCGGCGTTCCCCGCGATCACGCCGGCGGAATGACGGCACTACCTGCCGGGCCCGGCGTACCGGCCGCCTTGCTGACGTGAACCTGGCGGCGGGGTTTCCCGACTGTACCGGTGGACGACGGGAGGACGGGATGACCGACGAGCTGTTGATCGTGCGCTGCCAGCTCGGCGAGCACGACGCGCTCACCGAGCTGGTGCGCTCCTGGCACGAGCCGGTGCGGACCTACGTACGCGGGATGCTGGGCGCGGAACGCGCCGACGACGTGACCCAGGAGGTCTGGCTGGCGGTGGTCCGCGGGCTGCCGCGGCTGAGGGAGCCGGGCCGGTTCGCGCCCTGGTTGTTCACGATCGCCCGGCGGGCCGTGACCGACCGGCTGCGCCAGGAGTACAGCGTGGCCGAGGTCGGCACGCACCAGGAGCCGGTCACCGAGGACGCCGCCGGCGCCATGGTGGAGCGCGCCGCGCTGATCGCCGCCCTGTCCTGCCTGCCCGTACGGGAGCGGGAGGTTCTGGTGCTGTTCTACCTGGAGGACCTGTCGCTGGAGGACTGCGCCGAGATCTGCGCCGTCCCGGTCGGCACGGTCAAGTCACGGCTCAACCGCGCCCGTCGCCTGCTGCGCGACCACCTGACGGAGAAGGGAACGAAGCGATGAACGACGAGCCGAACCTGTCCGCCGAGGAGATGATCGGCCGGCTGTCGCCGGTGCTGTCGCCGTGGCGGCGTCTGCGCGGTGTCGTGGCCCTGGTGAGCGGGCTGGCCGGAGCCGTCTGCGCGGGGTCGTTGTGGGCGACCGAGCCCGCCGCGCTGCCGGGCCGTACCCGCCTGGCCTTCGCCGTCTTCACCCTGGTGTGCCTGGCCTGGGCGGGGTACGGCGGCTGGCTGGTCACCCGGCGGACACCGCTGCTGGCGCTGGATCGGGTGGTCGCGGGGTGGTTCGCCCTGACCGCGTCGATCGCCACCAGCGTGATCATCGTGGTGGCGGCCGTTCAGCGGGGCGCGGGCCTCGCTCCCGCTCTGGCGACCGGTACGGTCGTCACCGCCGTGTCCGCCGTCCTCGTCGTACGGGCTCACGTCCGCCGGGCCGCGCTGCTGCGCCGCAAGCGGGAACTGACCGGGCGGGACGCGCCGTGAGCCCTCGATCACGTCCGCCTGGCCGGAAGCGACTGCGGTTCACGGGCATTCGCGCAGGGGAGTACTCACCTCACTTACCGTAGTGATCCCGGAGGCACGATGCGCCCGACCAGACCCGACCTCCCCCTGCTGGCCGTCGCCGTGGGGTTGCTGGTGGCGGTGATGCTGTGGGGCGCGATCTTCACCGAGTCGCTCGCCACAGCCGGAGGCGCCGCGCTCGGGTGGGTGCTGGGCAACCTCGGCTGGCTGTTCGTCGTGGCCGCCGACTTCTTCCTGGTGCTGGCCGTCGTGCTCGCGCTCAGCCGGTTCGGCCGGATCCGCCTCGGCGCGGACGACGACGTCCCGGAGTTCAGCAATCTCGCCTGGACCGCGATGATGTTCAGCTCCGGGATGGGCATCGGGCTGATGTTCTACGGTGTCGCCGAACCTCTGACCCACCTGCTCAGCCCGCCGCCCGATCTGGGTCTCGTGGCGGGCTCGCCGCAGGCCGCGCGCACCGCGATGGAGTACTCCCTGTTCCACTGGACCCTGCACCCCTGGGCGATCTACGCGATCAGCGGCATGGCCCTGGCCTACTCCACCTTCCGCAAGGGGCGGGGCAACCGGTTCAGCGAGGCGTTCGCCCCGCTTTTCGGGGGCCGGCCCAGGCCCGTCGTGGGGCGGATGCTGGATCTGCTGGCCGTACTGGCCACGGTCTTCGGCACTGCCACCAGCCTGGGGCTGGGGACGCTCCAGGTGAGGTACGGACTCGACGAGCTGTTCGGGCTCGGCGGGCGGCGGCTGGAGGTGATCGTCATCATCGTCCTGACGGCCGGGTTCGTCGTCTCGGCGGCCAGCGGGGTGCACCGTGGCGTGCGCGTCCTCAGCACACTCAACGTCTATCTGGCCGCTCTGCTGGCCGTGTTCATCTTCGTCTTCGGCCCGACCGTGGCGGTGCTCGACCTGATCCCCGCCTCGCTCGGCGGATACCTGAACGACCTGCTCGCGATGGCCTCGCGGACCGGGGCGTTCGTCGACAAGAGCTGGCTCGGCACATGGACGATCTTCTACTGGGCGTGGTGGATGTCGTGGGCGCCGTTCGTGGGCGCCTTCATCGCCCGGGTCTCGCGGGGCCGTACGATCCGCGAGTTCGTCGTCGGCGTGCTGCTCATCCCCTCCGGCGCCAGCGTGCTCTGGTTCTCGATCAGCGGCGGGAGCGCCGTACGGATGCAGCTGTCGGGGACGGCGGACTTCACCGGGAAGATCGCGGAGGGAGCGGAGGCGGCGATGTTCGCGCTCCTCGGCCAGCTGCCGTTCGCCACGCTCGCCACCGCGATCACCGCGCTCCTGATCGCGCTCTACTTCGTCACCAGCGCGGACTCGGCCTCCCTGGTGCTCGGCTCGCTCTCCAGCCGGGGCTCGCTCCACCCGCCCCGGCCCCTGGTGGTGATGTGGGGGGTGCTGGTCGGGGCGATCGCACTGGTGCTGCTGCTGGCCGGCGGGCTGGAGGCGCTGCAGCAGGCCACGATCCTGGTCGCGCTGCCGTTCGTGGTCGTCATGCTCCTGCTCTGCGTGGCGCTGGTGAAGGAGCTGCGCGAGGATCCGGGCGCGGGACCGGTGCGCCACCTCCACCCGCACGGGGTGCCGGACGCCTTCCGCCGTGCCACCGGCGAGGACGACGGGACGTGAGGCGGTGGCGGGCGCCGTCAACGGGCGTCACTTCTCGGCCGTGCCGGCCTTCCCGCTGATGGACCCCTGATAGATCTCCGCGTACGTGCGTGAGTCCTTGATCAGCTCGTCGGCGAAGGCGGCGACGTCGTCACCGATGAGCTCCAGGACTCCCTTGCCGTCCGCGACACCCTCCTCGAAGAAGTCGACGATCCCGGAGAGCAGGGATCCGTCGAGCAGATCGACCGGTCCGACCTTGAAGTAGTACCTCTGCATCTCCTTGTAGACGACCTGGTAGTCCGGCGGGAGCGCCTTGACGCGCGCCATGTGCGCCCGCCACTGCTTCTTGCCCTCGATGATGTCCCGGATGCTCACGTCAGCCTCCCAGCCGGCCCAGTTTCCTTGCGACGTTCCTGTTCAACTGCTCGCGCCACCGGTCGCGATAGTTCCGGGCGCCCTTTCCGCCGGCCAGCGCCGCGCAGAAGCCCGCGATGTCGTCACCCAGCACCTCGTGAATGCTCTGCCCATCGGCCGCGGTCTCTTCGAGCAGCCCCAGAGCACCGTCGAGAATCGGCATCAGGTTGCGGCCGGTGAAGTCCGAGTAGAGGGAGACATGTCCCTTGATCTCTTCCCACGCCGCCCGGTGGTCGGCCGGCAACGCCGCGGCCCGGGCTTCGAACGCCTTCCAGTCCCTGGTGATGTCGTTGCCGGTGATCGTGTCCCAGAAGTTCATCTCCCGCCCTCCTTGAGCTTGTCGAGCCGTGATGTGATGTACTCCCATTTCGCCCAGAAGGTCGCGAGTTCCGCGCGTCCCGCGTCGTTGAGCGCGTAGAACTTGCGTGGCGGGCCCACCCCGGACGGTCGTTTCGTCACCTGGACGAGCCCGTTCTTCTCCAGCCGCAGCAGGATGGTGTAGACCGTCCCCTCGACGACGTCGGCGAAGCCGAGTTCGTTCAGCCGGCGCGTGATCGCGTACCCGTAGGTCTCCTCGCTGCCGATGATTTCGAGCACGCAGCCTTCGAGCGTGCCCTTCAGCATCTCCGTCAGGCCGTCCATCGCACGCCCTTCTCGATCTTCAGGTACTCAGTAGCACCGAGTACCACTATACAGTGTCACAGGGTAGTGAGCCAGTGCCGGGCAAGACGGCCATCGCCTCGCGACACCTGCATGTCCGGCTTTCTAGCTCCGGGAGACGAACTGCGCCGCCGACGGCGCTCGGTCAGGATCGGTGATCCACTGCGCGGCGAGCCCCACCAGCAGGGCATAGTAATGCGACCCGACCGCCTGGACCTGCGTAGGATCGCTCTCCGGCCCGAGCCCCGCGAACGCCCGCGCCAGTGACGCCCGGGCCAGCTCCTGCCCGCCGGCGATCATGCTCCGGATCTCCTCGTCCTGCCGCGCCGACGCGACGGACTCGAAGTTCACGAACCAGAGCGACCGGTTGGCCTGGATCGACTCGATGATCCGGCCCCACAGGGCCTCCTCGCCCCCGGGCTCCGCGAGCACCGCGAACAGCAGCTCACCCCACTCCGCGTTGAGATCGCGCAGAGCCCGGGTGAGCAGCTGCTCCTTGGAGCCGAAGTGGTAGTTGATCGACGCCTGGTTCGCCCCCGACGCCGCGACCAGGTCGCGCACGGTCGTGTGCGCGTATCCCTTCGTCAGCAGACAGTCGCGGGCCGCCGTCAGCAGCTTGTCCTTGGCACTCACATCCTCTACCGTATCAAATAAACGTTCGTTTGAAACGTTCATTTAAGTCGATCTTTTACATCCTCAGGAGAGGATCCATGACCCCGTACTCCACCCCGACCACCGTCGCCCCGCCCGTGCTCCGCATCCGCGGCCTACGCTGCGAATATCCGGGAGAGGCCGGGCCCGTCCACGCCCTGCGCGGCATCGACCTCGACGTCCCCAGGTCGTCCTTCATCGCGATCATGGGCCCCTCGGGCTCCGGCAAGACCACCCTCCTGCACTGCGCCGCCGGGCTGCAGCGGCCGACCTCGGGCGCCATCGAGCTCGACGGGCAGGACCTGCGCGGGCTCGACCAGACCCAGCTCGCCCAGTTGCGCCGGCGCCGCGTCGGGTTCGTCTTTCAGTCGTTCAACCTGCTGCCCGCGCTCTCGACCGTCGACAACGTCGAGCTCCCGCTCCGCCTGGACGCCCGCAAGACCGATCCGGCCCGCACGACCGGGCTCCTCACCCGCGTCGGGCTCGGCAACCGGGGCGGCCACCGTCCCCATCAGCTCTCCGGCGGCCAGAAGCAGCGCGTCGCGGTCGCCCGGGCACTGATCACCGACCCTGACATCGTCTTCGCCGACGAGCCGACCGGCGCCCTCGACATCCGCAGCGCCAGAGAGGTGCTCCGCCTCATGCGCGAGCTGGCGGACAAGGGCCAGACGATCATCATGGTCACGCACGATCCGGTCGCCGCCTCCTACTCCGACGTCGTCCTCTTCCTCGCCGACGGCCGCATCGTCGACCACCTCCCGCGTCCCAGCGCGCAGCAGGTCGCCGGCCGGATGGCCGTCCTGGTCGAGTCGGCGGAGCAGGCGGCGAACGAGGCGGCGGTGAACTGATGCTCAAGCTCGCCATCCGCTCCTTCGCACATCACCGCGCCGGCGCGGTCGCCACCGGCCTCGTGGCGCTCGTCGGCATGATCCTGGTCACGGGCATGATGAGCCTGCTGGGCACGGGGCTGGCCACCGGCACGGTCGCCGCCGACCGTGCCTTCCTGGTGCAGTTCCCGCTCATCATGGGCGGCTGGGTAGTCGCGATCGTCCTGTTCGCGATGGTTTCGACGATCAGCGTGGCGCTCGGCGGGCGTGCCGGGGAGATCGCCGGCATCCGTCTCATCGGCGCGAGCCCGCACCAGGTCCAGCGCCTGCTCGTCATCGAGACGGCGGCCGTCTCGGCCGTCTCGGCCCTGCCCGGCCTGGCCGGCGGCCACCTCGTCGGCTGGGCCGTCATGCGCGCCATCCGCTCCGCCGGGCTCACCGACCCGGCCTCGGTCTACGCGCCCGGGGTGCTGCTGCCCGTACTCGGCGTGCTCGTCGTGCTGGCCGCGAGCGTGCTCGCCGCCTGGATCGGCAGCCGCGCCCTCGCCCGCCGCAGCCCCGTCGCCGACGCGGCCCCGCCCCCGCGCCGCCGTACGGGGCGGCGCCCCGGCGGCCGCCGCCGGGGCGCCGCCGTCGTCACGATCGTCGCCGGTCTCGGCTCCTCGGCCGCGGTGCTCGGCATGGACCCCTCCGACGTGCTCACGACGGCGATGACCGGCCCTGGCTGCGTGCTCGTCGCCGTCGGCCTGTGCGTCCTCGCCCCCGAGCTGGTCGCCGCGGCGAACGTCACGCTCAGAGCCTTCCGCAGGACGGACGGCGCCGTCTCCTCCCACCTGGCCGCGATCAACCTCTCCGCCGCCCCCGACCGGGTACGCCCGACCGTCACCTTCCTCACCCTCTTCGTCGGCGTCGCCGCGGGCACGCTCAGCATGCAGGGCATCGAGAACTCGGCCGGTACGACGGACAGCACGGGCCAGGTCCTCGCCTCGATCAACTACTTCGTCGTCGCCCTGATCGCGGCGTTCATGGCCATCGCCCTCACCAACAACCTCGTCGCCTCCATCAGCCAGCGGCGTACCGAGTTCGCGGTCATGTCCCTCATCGGCTCGACCCGCGCCCAGACCCACCGCATGCTGGTCGGGGAGATGGCCGCGGCCACGGCCGTCAGCGTCGCCGCCGGCAGCGTGGGCGCCTTCCTCAGCGTCCTCCCCTTCGCCCTCGTCAAAACGGGCAATCCGCTTCAGGCGGCCGCGCCCCTCCCGTACGCGCTCACGATCATGATCGGGATCGGCGTCACCCTCGGCGTCTCGTCCCTCGTCGGAAGCCGCGTCATCCGCACGGCCTGAATCCCGCGCCGGCCGGCACCCCCCGGCCAGCTCCGGAACGACGCCGGGCTGCCGGGGCCAGGGTCTTCCACCGACCCAGATGCTCACGTCGACGCGCAACGTCCGGTAGATGCCCTCCCCGCGCCCTGGGCCGAGACCTGCGACCGCTGAAGGATGAAGCGCGTCAGCGACGCCGAAAGGCACCAAGGAGACGCGATGCGACGGTTCACACAGATCCTGGCAGCGGCAGCGGGCGGCGCGATGGTCCTCGCCGGACTCGCCACCCCCGCGCACGCCGAAGTCTGGGGCTGCTTCACCTCCGTCAACACGACGACGAACGTGGCGGGGACGATCTGCAGCAGCGGCTTCGGCAGCTACCGGGTGGCCGCCAAATGCAACTCGGCTCACTACCCCTACACGAGGACGGTCGTCGGCCCCTGGGTGACCAAGGTCTCCGGCCGGCCGGGCCCGGCTTCCACCGTCTCCGGCGACCCCCAAGGCTGCCACGTCGTCGAGGCTTGGACACAATTCCCGTAGGCCTACGCGCCTTCCGCTTCGGCGAGCGTGATCGGAACCCCGTCATCAGGGGGGCGGCGTCGCTCAGCGGGAGAAGATCGCGCTGTGCAGATGCACCGGATTGGCGGCGTCGCCGGTGGTCACGCCGTACACGGCGGTGAAGAAGTCGCCGGTCGAGACCAGGCCCGTGTAGTCACCGAGCAGGCATCCCACGCTGGTCAGCGGGACCTTGCGCGCGTCGAAGGGGCTCGCGATGTGCGGCTCGCGCCACGAGCCACCCTCCGTGCAACTGCTCGCGCAGGTCACGGCCCACATGTCCGTGGGCAGGCCGGCGTCGGGGGTGTTGTCGCGGAAGTCGTAGTACGTGACCGCCACGGTGCCCGTCCTGGACACGGCGACAGCCGGTACGGCGGCCGAACCCGTGGGCGTCTTGTCCACGCGGGCCGGGCTGGACCACGTCTGCCCGCCGTCCGCCGATCGCGAGTAGGCCACATGGAAGGTGCCGTCGGCGTCCTGGCTCGGCCAGACGATGTGCACCGTCCGGGTGCCCGGCTGGGCCGCCGGCAGCGGCAGGGCGGCGTTACTGACAGCGGGCTGACGCCGGAAACCGACCGCACGACGGCCGCCCGGCTGCTCGCGTCATCGGCGGCGAAGCGTGGTTCAGGTGCATCCCACCGGAAGCGTTCACGTGCGCGTCAACGCCGCCACCCGCGTTCGCCCCCGGCGGTCGCTCTCCAGCAGCGTCACTCCCCCGGTTCGATCGCTCCAGTCGCTGCAAGAAGCGGCACCCGTCCGGCTTCGTCAGCGGTGGGAGGATGAGGGGCATGTATGTCCATGAGGCCGGTAACGCACATGCTCCTCCCCTCCTGCTGCTGCACGGTGGCGGCGTCGCGGGATGGATGTGGCGTCCGACGTTGGAGCAGCTCGGGACGGAAGCCCGAGTGATCATCCCCGATCTCCCCGGCCACGGCCGGAGCGCGGCGGAACCGTATCGATCACACGAGATGACCATCCAGGCCGTGGCACGAATCCTGGACGAACGCGCGCCGCACGGCGCGATGGTCGCGGGGTTCTCGTTGGGCGCGCAGCTCACGATCCTCCTCGCCGCGACCCGGCCCGATCTCGTCACGAGTGCCGTCGTCGTGAGCGCGCAGGCGAAGCCTCTTCGCTTCCCCCAGGCGACCCTCGGGCTCCTCGCCGCGACCGCACCACTCGCACGACAACAGTGGTTCGCGAAGCTCCAGGCGAAGCAGCTGTTCATCCCCGACGAGCTCCTGTCCGATTATGTTCGTGACAGCGCTCGCACAAGCCGCGAGACTCTGCTCGCCGGCGTCGGCGAGAACATCCGCTTCACCCTCCCCGCCGGCTGGGCCGACTTCAAGAACCCGGCACTGGTGATGGTGGGAGAGCGGGAGCGAAAGCTCATGCACACCTCCGCACGCAACATCCACGGCGCCCTCCCGGGCAGCCAGATGATCTCCGTACCGCAATGCGGCCACGGCATACCCCTGCAGCGCCCGGACCTGTTCGCCCAGACCCTGGCCGACAGAATCTGAACCGCTCTTCTCGGTGCTTGAGTCGCTCGCAGGAGGTCTGCCAGGGCCCGTACCGCTCCCGATGTCCCGCTATGGAGGAGGTCGAAGGTGGACGGCCCGCAGATCGCCTTCCGGCTGGAACGGGGCTCGACGGGATTCCGCCGCTTCAAGGAGCCGCCGTTGCCAGAGATCGATCCCAGAGTGTGTCGTGCCACCTGCTACGCCGCAGCCCGGGCCGCCCGCGGGCGGAGCGCATGTCGCGCTGTTCCACGCCCACTATCCGCTGATCGCCTTCGTGGACGATCGACACTACTGGTACACCGACGAGTTCCAGGACCCGCCTACCTGGGCGGGCGCCCTCAACGACTGCGGCTTCACCGTCTTGAGCAGGTCGCTGCTCAAGTCACCGCTCACGGAGGTGGACACTACTGCTCTGTCCGCCGGGGAGCGGCGTGAGATCAAGTACTGGCAGCCGGAGACCCTTGGTGCGACGCTCTTCAACGCGTGGGATTGACGTCTGGCGTCCCGGGCGCCACCCCGGCTCGGCCGCGGAACGATCGGCCTGTACGGCTGGATGACGGGCCGCCGCATCCCGTCCATTCGTGAACGGCGAGGCCAGGCTCTCTCTGAGGTCGCGAACGTGTGAGATGGCCGTTGACGTCGGAGTGTACCGATCGGTACTGTGCTCGTACCGATCGGTACGCATTGAGGAGTGGCCGGGATGAGCCTGACACCGGCGGGGGAACGCGTCTGGGACGCCGCCCGCGAGATCTTCTACCAGGAGGGCGTCCGCAGCACCGGCGTCGCGGAGATCGCCGAGCGGTCCGGGGTGGGCAAGCCGAGCATCTACCGGGCCTTCGGCTCGAAGGACGAGCTGGCGGTGGCATACCTGCGCGAACGGGGCATCTCGCCGCGCGAGGTCATCGAGGCGGTCCGCGCGGCCTCCCCCGGTGATCCGCGCGCACAACTGCGCCGCGTGATCGCGGGGATCGCCGAGGCCATCACCACGCCCGGACATCGCGGGTGCCCGCTGGCGAACGTCGTCGTGGAGTTCCCCGACCGGGCGCATCCGGTCCGCGTGGCGGCCCAGGAACAGAAGCACCACTATCTCGAACTCTTCACCGAACTCGTCAAGCCGCTCCCGGTGGCCGATCCCGGGCAGGTCGCCTACCTCATCCAGATGCTGGTCGACGGCGCCCACATCACCAGCCAGATCTTCGACCCCGACCGCTCGGCCACCGGCCTGGTGACCGCCGTCGACAGGCTCCTCGACACGTACCTGCCGCACGACCAGTAAGGAGAACAATGTCCACTGATGTTCTGCTGCCCGAATACGCCGAACGGCTGATCCGGGACCGGCGCTCGGTCCGGGCGTTCCGCCCCGAGCCCGTGCCCGACGACGTGCTTCGTGCCGTGTTCTCGCTGGCCGGCGCGGCACCGTCGAACTCCAACACCCAGCCGTGGAGCATCGAGGTCGTGAGCGGAGCCGCCCGCGACGCGCTCAGCGAGGCGCTGCTGGCGGCCCACGCGCGCGGCGCGCTGTCCACCGACTTCCCCTACAGCGCCGACCTCTACACCGACGTACACGCGGCCCGGCGCCAGGCCTTCGGCGCGACGATGTACGGCGCCCTCGGCATCGAACGCGGCGACCAAGCGGCCCGTGACGCCTACCAGACCGACAGCCTCCGCTTCTACGGCGCCCCGCACGTCGCCCTGCTCTTCCTCCCGTCGAACGCCGAAGCCCGGATGGCGGCCGACCTGGGCATGTACGGCCAGACCCTGCTTCTCGCCCTCGCCGCGTACGGCATCGCGAGCTGCCCCCAAGGACTGCTGAGCTTCTACGCCGACACCGTACGTGAGCAGCTCGGGGTGCGTGACCGCAAGCTGCTCTTCGGCGTCTCCTTCGGTTACCAGGACCCCGACACACCGGGCAGCGCCGTACTGACCGGGCGCGCCGACCTCGAAGAGACCACCCGATTCCACCAGTGAGCCATGCTCGGCGCGCCGCGATCCAAGCCGCGTGCTCTAGAGCCGGGTCGTACAGCGGACACATTTGGCAGGCGGCACCGGTCGCACATCGCTCCAGCCCGCCTTCCTGACGATCTCGGCGCTCCAGGCGACGCCGTCGGGAGTCAGCCATTGTCTCCCGAGCAACTGGCCGGTCCTGCGATCGATCACGATCTGGCCCTCCTTGGATTGGAGGGCGAGTCCGTCGAGTCCGAACGTTCCGGGAATGTCGTCAACGACCTCGATGCCTGGCGCATTCGCCAGGAGAAGGTAGGCGGCAGCCCTGGTGCCAGGCGTCGCCGGAGAGTCGATGAGCCGCGAGGCGGCCCCCACGAGCCATGGCGCGCGCTCGGCGGCCACCCGGGGGTTGTGGCTTTTCAGCAGCCGTGCCCTGAGCGCCGTCGGCTCCGTGGGGAGGTGCCGCAGCTCCGTCAGCGTGGGCTTCAGCCCATCGGCGAGCTCCAGCGCCAGATCCAGGTCCTTCGAGGAGTATGCGGGCATGTTCTTGTCGCACCCCCGCGCGGGGCACAGCCGAGGAGAGCCGTCCTGTCGCCACGCTTCGAGGCCTTCGGCCGTGTACGGCTTCGACGAGATCGGCTCGTGCCAGCCGTAGACCTCGCGGTCAGGGCCGAAGGCGAGGACTTCCCTGGCCCGTTCCTCGACCTGGTAGGCGTCGCCGTTCTTCGTCCGCTGGACCTGCTCGGTGTCTCGCCGCCAGTAGCGGCCCTTCGCCTCCGGTGTCGCCGCCAGCTTGGCGGCCGCAGCCTGCAGTTTCTGCATGGGCGTGACTGCGGCCGGCTCCGCCGCAGGTCGAGGTACGAGGGCCACCACCGCGCCGACCACGAGCGCGACGGCCGCCGCGACGAGCGCCGTCCCCCTCCACGGCCTCCTGCCCGCCCGCACAGGAGGTCTCCGTGTACCTGCGAACACCCGCTCCCGCGCCGCCGCCAGTTGGTCGGTCGACGAGGGCGGCATATCGGGCATCACCGAGTCGATGATCTGGAACTCGTTCATCCCAACACCTCATGCAGCTTGGTCCTGGCCCTGTTCAACCGGGACGCAACCGTCCCCGGGGCGATCCTGAGCGCCGCCGCGACCTCGTCGTAGCTCAGCCCGCCGTACGCGATGAGGAGCACCACGTCGCGCTCCCCCTTGGACAGCCGCGCCAGCGCTCCGGCCAGCCGGTCGACCGTCACGCTCGCGCTGAGCCTGTCCACGATCCGCTGGTCGTGTCCTTCGTCGTCAGGTGGCGGCCCCGTCCTGGCCATGGCGCGGTATCTGCGCACCTCGGCGCGCCGGTGGCGGCCGATGAGGTTGGTCGCGATGCCGTACAGCCAGGGCCTGATCCCGCCCACGGCCGAGTCGAAGCGTTCACGTTGTCTGAAGGCGATGAGGAACGTCTCCGCGGCGAGATCCTCGGCCACCTCGGGGCCGAACCTGCGCCCGATGTAGCGCCGGATCTCCTCGTAGTGGGCTTCGAAGACGGCCTCGAAGATGTCGGGAGCAGTGATCACACCCTTGATTGCCCGTACGGGTGCGGTTCTTCCGGGAAATTATGAGCTGACATGTCCGCTCACGGGCCGCGCTCCTCCAACCAGGCGATGACGGAACGGACGAAACCGTCGACGTGCGACAGGGGTTCGCCGGCGAACACCGCATGGAGGTGCCCGACCCCGACCGCGTCGTCCCAGGCCCAGGCACGTCGGTAGGTCTCCTCGTCGCCGGCCGCGCGAAGAACGTCCCAGCCATGCCAGGTCGCGACGAGTGCCGCGTCGATCGCCGGGTCGGACAGGATCGCCAGGTCCCAGTCGAGTACGCCGGTCAGCTTGCCGTCCGCGTCGAAGTGGACGTTGCTGCCGCCGAGGTCGCCGTGGACGAGTCTGGCCGGGACCTCCTCGAGCGCCAGCAGCGTGTCCAGCCGCCGCCGAACTCCGTCACGCCACTTCGCCGGCAGGCGCGGCATGATCTCGTCGTTGAGGATGTCGGCCCAGCCCAGGCCATCGGCGTACCGGCGCGGCGTGTGGAGCACGGCCTTGAGCTCGGGCGAGATCTCAACCTCGCGCAGTGCCTCCAGGAGCAGGCCGAACGCCGCCGGGTCCCCGACGCCTTCCGGCAGCCCTTCGCCGTCGATCCATGAGATCGCGACGGCCGCGCGTTCCCCGAACGTGGTCACCGCGGTCAGCGGCTCCGGCACGGCGAAAGGCAGGCCGGCCGCCGCGACGGCCCGGAGGATCTCGACCCGGCGCGGCAGGTCGGCGGCGGCACTGGGGCGCTTGCTGATACGTACGGCGGCGACGCCGGGGAACAGCACGACGTGGTGCATGTTCCCGTGCTCGGCAAGGCGTGCGGAGCCGAGAGCAGCGTCGGGGACCAGTGCTTCGGCGATTCCCAGGAGGTCGGCGGGGACTGGTTGGGGCATCCCGCCATTTTCGCGGACGATCGCACCCGGTGAGGCCTTTGCGGCGCTCCGAACCATAGGCGCACGCCGCGCCCCCGAGAATTGCAGAGCGAGTGCTCTATAATGACGAAGCCGTGGGACGCCCGCCGTCCTTCGTCTCACTCCGCGAGGACCGGTCATGATCCCCGATGACGCCCGATCCGCACTTCACGACATCCGCCGGCTGCAGGACGAGATCGTCGACGGCCATCTCCGCCACAGCTTCGCCCCTCGTCACGTTCTCCCCGCGATGGTGGCGGCCCTCCTCCTGTTCACGTCATTCGATCTTCCGAGCGTCTGGGGCATCGCCGCCCGTACCGTCGCGTGCGTGGTGTTCGCGGTGACGCCGGCCCTCGTGGTCACGCCGCCCGTCCAGCGGGACGTCACCCGCGCCGACCTCGTGATCGCCTTGAGCTGGGTGGCGGGGGTCCTCGGGGGCTTCGTCGCCTTCCGGATCATCACCTTGGCGCTCGGTCTCCCGTTTCCCGCCACCGTCGCCGCCGTGGCGACGATCGTCGCCGGCCTCGCGGCGTACCCCGCGATCCTCCGGACCCGCCGGCGGCGATGTGACCAGGAACTGTGGGCGCGGCCGATGAATGCGTTCTTCGACGAGATCCTGCGCGTCCCGGCCCGGCTGTCGATCATGGCGCCGCTGAGCGCCGCCACCGGGGTGGAGGCCGGCTTCCTGCGGGACCTGGTCGACATCGATGACGCGGGGTTCCGGCGGGAGCTCTCCTTCCTGGTCCAGGCCGGCTACGTCCGCGTGCACGAGCGCCAAGCGCTGCACCACAGCCATACCTACGTACAGCCGACGCCGCGGGGACGGCAGCGCTTCGCCTGCCATGCGGCGGCTCTGGAGGACCTCGTCACCGTCGCCGAGCCGGGCGGCGGATCGGGTCAGGGACCGTCCACGTCGTCGAAGGCCGCGCCGGCCGCGTGAACCTGGGCGAGCTCGTCCTGTTCGCTCCTCCAGCCGGCCGCCTCGCGCAGGCGCTCGAACTCCTGGCGCACCGTGGTCGCCGAGGTGGTGCGCGCGTCGGTGCTGATGGTGACCTTCAGGCCCTGGTCCATGAGCCGGGCGGCGGGGTGCGCCGCCCACGTGGCGACCGCGCCCGTCTGGACGTTGCTGGTCGGGCACATCTCCAGGGCGATGCCGTCGCGCCGTAGCCGTTCGAGCAGCGCCTGGTCGTCCGCGCACCGGACGCCGTGGCCGATTCTGCGGGCGCCGAGCACGTCGATCGCCTCCCAGACGCTGTCGGGGCCGGCCGCCTCGCCCGCGTGGACGGTGCACGGAAGCCCGGCCCGGTGGGCGAGGTCGAAGGCGGGAAGGTGGGCCGCCGCGCCGTACAGGCGCTCGTCGCCGGCGAGGTCGAGCCCGGCCACCTCGGCACGGTGCCGCAACGCCGTCTCGGCGACGGCGAGGCTCTCCTCGGGCGTCTGGTGCCGCAGGCAGCACAGCAGCAGCCCGGTACGGACGCCGGTGGCCCGCCGTCCCGCCGCCAGCCCTGCCGCGACCGCCTGGACGGCCTCGTCCTGGCTCATGTCGCGGCGGGTGTGCAACTGCGGGGCGAAGCGGACCTCGCCGTAGACGACGCCGTCGGCATGCCAGTCCTCGACCAGTTCCCGTGCCGCGCGGTGCAGCGCGTCGGGGGTCTGCAGCACCTGGAGCGGCAGGTCGATGTAGGGCAGGTAGCGGGTCAGGCTGCCGCAGTCGGCAGGGGCGATGACCAGGCGTTCGACGGGCCCGTCGAGGGGGACTCCCTGGCGGCGGGCCAGGTCGGCGACCGTGCCGGGCCGTACCGACCCGTCGAGGTGGCAGTGCAGTTCGTAGCGCGCGGGGCTCATCGGCGTCCGTCCAGGTGGGTCGGGGCAAGGGTGTGGAAGAGCAGGTGCTTGAAGCCGGTCTCGTCGACGCGGCGTACCAGCGTCACGTTGGGCGCGGGGGCGGTGCGGCGGCGGTCGATGATCAGCTGGCCGCGCGTCTCGTCGCCGAGGGCGACGTCGGCGTGCACCTGTTCCTGCTGGACGACCAGATCGGGCCGCAGGGCCACCGCCATGGCGACGGGGTCGGGCAGGTCGTAGCCGGGCAGGCCGGTGACGTCGCGGGCCCACGCGGCGACGGTCCGGTTGACGCGGTGGGCGAAGATCGCCGCGGGGGTGCCGAGCTGTCGCAGGTGCTGCTGGTCCTCGGGGGTCATGACGGCGTCGGTACGGGACACGTCCCAGCCGATCCAGGTCACCCTGTCCGGCGTGGCCGCCTGCAGCACCACCCGCGCGGCCTCCGGATCGGCCCAGACGTTGTACTCGGCGGTGGCGGAGATGTTGCCGCGCATGTCGGCGGCTCCGGCCATGCAGTACACGTGCCGGTAGCGGGTGAACAGGTCGCGGTCGCGCAGCAGCGCCGCGGCGACGTTGGTGAGCGGGCCCAACGTGACCAGGGTGAGCTCGCCGGGGTGCCGGCGCGGGCAGGACAGCAGGACGTCGACCGCGTGCCCCGCCTCGGGCGCCCGGGACGGCTCGGGCAGGCCGAGATCGCCCATCCCGTCCTGTCCGTGCACCTGCTGGGCGGTGGCGTGCGGGCGGGTTATCGGGCGTTCGCAGCCGGGATGGACGGGAATGTCGGGGCGCCCGGCCACCTCCAGGGAGATGAGCGCGTTGCGGGTGCCCACCTCGACGGGGACGTTGCCTGCGACCGTGGTCACGGCGCGCAGGTCGCCCAGCTCGCCGGCGGCGGCCAGCAGCAGCGCCACGGCGTCGTCGGAGGCGGTGTCGGTGTCGACGACCAGGGGAAGAGCCGGCACGATCAACCTCATCTAATCGTTTAGAGTGCTTTGCGGGGCCTATCTAACCGATTAGATGCGAGAATGTAAACCGTTATGGCACCACGCGCAGACAAGCCGACGATCACCGTGGCTGACGTGGCCCGCAGGGCGGGCACCTCGACCGCGGTGGTGAGCTACGTGATGAACGACGGTCCGCGGGCCGTCGCCGCCGCGACGCGGGAGCGCGTCCTGGCCGCGGCGGCCGAGCTCGGCTACCGCCCCAACCGCATCGCCAGGGCGCTGCGCTCCCGTACGACCGGGGTGGTCGGCCTGATCCTGGCCGACTCGCCCAACCCCTACTTCGGCGACCTCGCCCGCCACGTCGAGCGGGCGCTGGACGAGCGCGACCGGCTCGTGCTGATCGGCAACGCCGGCTACTCCGCCGAGCGCCAGCGGCGGCTCGTGGACCGGTTCCTGGCCGCCCAGGTCGACGCGCTAGTGATCGTCTCCGCCGACGGCGGCGAGGACGTGACCCCCCAGGCCGAGGCGGCGGGCGTCCCCATCGTCTATGTGCACCACGGCCCGGACGGCGGCCGCGCGCCCCTGGTGGAGGCCGACAACCGGCACGCCGCGCAGGAAGCGGTCGCGCACCTGCGCGGGCACGGCCACGCGCGCATCGCCTTCCTGTCCGGCCCGCACGACGCGGGTCCCGTCGACCGGCGCCGGGCCGCGTGGCAGGCCCTCGCCGGCGACGATCCCGACGCCCTGCTCCTGCGCTGCGCCTACAACCGCGCCGACGCCGACGCGCTGATCCGCCGCCTCGTCGCCGACGACACCGTGCCGCGCGCGCTGATCACCGCCACCGACGAACAGGCCATCGGAATCCTGTCCGGGGCCTGGGCCTGCGGGCTCGCCGTCCCGGACGAGCTCGCCCTCATCAGCCTCGACGGCACCCCGGAAAGCGCTCACACGGCCCCGGCCCTGACGGTCACCCGGCAGCCGCTGCGCGCGATGGCCGAGCACGCCGTCGAGCTCGTGTTCGACCCCGCCTTCCACGCGCCCGCCGCACAGGCCCCGCTCGTCGTCAGACGCAGCTGCGGCTGCTGATGGTCGCGGGTGCGGCGCCTCGGGTACGGCCCCGGCGAACTGGTGGTGGCGGCGTCGGGCGGCGTCGTCAGTACGGGACGCGGCGTGTGGCACATCGACGCGCGGCCGGAACGCCTGCGCGCGATGTGCGAGGCAAGCCTGCGCCGGCTCAAGGCCGACACCATCGACCTCTACCGGAGCCGGGATCACCTCAGCTGCACGGGGCCCGTCCGGTGGTGACGGTACGCGGCAAGACTCCGGCCGACCCGTGTTGTGATCTACCGGGACGGTGAGCGGCCGCACCTGTTCTGCCGGGGAGCGACAACCAGCGTAGGTGTTTCGCAGTTCTTCACGTATCACGGAGAATGGAGGAAGCCAATGTCGGTGAGTTCGACTCGCGCCACCTCTGGCTGCCGCATGAGCCACGCCAGCACCTCCGGCGTCGATTCTGCGATGAACCCGTACGTCTTCAGCTCTCGGGCGCGCAATTGGAGTTCTTCGTGATGGAGGCCGATCCGCTCCAGCGGTTGTGCATCCTCGGGTCTGAGAGATCGCACCCATGCTTGAAACTGGGCGGATAACCCCTGTGTACAAGGCCCGGACGGAAGCCTGTGTCCGCAGTCGTTGACATCCCAGGAAATTGGCTTCTGCCCGGGTGTGCCCGGAGAGAGGAGAACTGCTTCAACGTCGAGGGGTTGCGGTAAGGGTGGGGTGGTCGGAAGATCCTTTTCAAGGAGTGGCTGCTTCAGCTTCACCACTGCCTGCAGTAGCACGTCGGTACCGCTCAGCCTGGACAGCATGCGCTTGAGATCAGCTCGACCGGGGAGAGCCTCATCCCTGTCACCGGCAAAGTATTGCAGTGCTCCGCTGAGCCGTCCGCCGGCTATCGGGGGTATTCCGAAGAGCCCGCCTTGCCGCAAGCGGATGGCGTCGTGTTGCGGGTAACTCTCGTCGCGCCGCAGGTGTCGCGAGTCGAGCACGACTTCGATGACTCCGTCTTCTCCGACCTCTTCGGATATGGTGTGGCCATTCTGTGCCAGCTGGTCGAATTCGATGCGGATGTCGGGGTTTGCCGCACTGAGCGCGTTCAGTAGGACGTATCGGATCCGCTCGCTCCCTATACTGCTGTCCCATTCCTGGCGGTGAGTCAGCGAATGCCAACCCAGCCATGCTGCGCAAGCTCCAGCGACCAATACCGAAACCGATATCAGTGTGCGGCGGTTCAAGTCGGCCTTCCTCTTCTTTCGGGTCGAACCGGGTAGAGCAGGCCGCAATGGCCCGGCAGAACGCCGCTGACTTCGTTCTGCTGGACCATTGCTTGTTCTAGTTTCTCCGGGAGATCTAGATCTTATAGGCCGGCCTTACGGTCGAGGTGGTGCACACATCTTCGACCGTCACCCACTCAGGATAGCTCCAGTAGCACTTGCTCCCCGGCGCGGGATCGCACCCGATGAGATGCTCCCGGAACGTTCGGCGAAGCCGAATTCCCATGGATTGCCGCATGGTTGGATACTGGTAATGAATATTCTTCGTGACCTTGTTCACCGTCTGGGTGAAGTTGTAGTCGATGTCCATGGAGCTGCCGAGGAGCTGGCTGTAGGTGAGGATTCGGCACTTCTCATAACCCTGGGCCGCCCAGCATTGTCCACCCAGTTCCGCGTCCTCGCTGGAGTCGTCGAAGATCGCCTTCCGTTCCAGCCGCCGCGTCGGATTGAAACTGCCGCAGTCTTTGTCCGTTGTTCCGCTGAGAAGCTTGGCCCACTCTCCCCCGACGTTGAACTCCCCGGTGATCTTTCCGTCGGGCGCTCCGAAGGTCCCGCCGACCACCAAACGCGCCTCATAGCTCGAGCTTTCCTTCTCCCACCTGAAGCATGCCTTGCTCGAGGCTTTGACGACGGCGCCGGGGCCGTTGTTCTTGCCGCCCGGCGTCTTGTCCAGAAGAAGGACTTTGGCGAACTTCGAGGATTTGGCCCAGTCGATTGTCCCGTTCGTGTGGTAGGCGACCCCGTATGTCTTGTTCGCGGAGGTGAGGAAGACCTGGTTGCGTAAAGAGTCGAGCTTCCACTGCATTTGCGGGCCGAGGCTCCCCCTTTTCTCGGTGGGCCTCCAGATCGCGGTTGTCCTGGTCGTCCAGTACCAGCCTTTGGCGCCCGGTAGAAGGTTCTTGACATCGCACTGCAGTTTCGTCTTCACTACGGTGCCGTCCCCGTTCTCAGGGATCACGTCGGTCTCCCAGATGCGGTACGTGTCTCCCGGCGACGCGAAGGTGAGGTCGGACTTTCCGCCTGGGTGAGTTATCACGCAGCCACGGCTGTTCGAGCCGATTTTCCCTGCGTCGCACGCGCTGTCGTCAAGAAGCTGGGCCCTCGTCGCCGCCCCGGCCGCGGCGCTGTTCGCTGCGCTCGCGCAACTGTCGAGGCCCTCTGGATCGATCTGATCGCTCTGGTCCATGTAGGAGTCGATCGGGACATCGATGGTCTTGACACCACAGTAGGGACCGAGCACGAAGATCGTGATGGTGGGAGGAATGCCCTCGACCATGCCGCCTGCGGCGGTCGCTTTTGTGCTGCCGGCCCGGGCTGTCGGCGTTGCCGTACTTGAAGATGTGGAGTTGACGGTCCATGTGCGATCCACCTTGGCGGTGACGTACACCGACCCGTCGCGGCCCGGATACACCACCGCATCGTCCAAGGTGACGGTGGAGCCGCTTCGGCTCTCTCCGTTCTGAGCCATCACCTCTCGTTGCGAGAGGAGCGCCGCGTTCAGCAGAGAGAGGCCGGCGGTGTTGGGCGAAGTCGGCTGCACACCGGGCGCGTCCCAGACCGTGGCAGCACGCCCCTCCAGGACCGCGTCCTGGGCCTGGATGAAATGCTTGACCCTGTCAAGATACGCCTGCGTGCGAGATTCGCCGGACGTGGCCTGCGTGGTGCCCCGCGGAGCCGCTGCCCGGCCGCCGTCGAGTGGCGGAATACAGTCCATACTCGCGCCAGTGGTGTTCGGCGATGGCGGCGGGGGAAGCGCCTTCGTGGTGAAGCTTGTGGCCTCCCATTCGCCGACGCCTACAGCGGTCTTGGCGCGAACCCGCACCGTGTACGTCACGTCATTGCTCAAACCGGTGATGGCCACCCAGGGATCCTTCACCTCAAGTGTCTTGACCGAGGCTCCGTCACCGTCGAGCACCTCCACGTCGTACCCGTCGAGCAGCGCCAGACTGCCATTGGATTCCGGGATGCCCCAGCTGGCAATGGCGCCGGCGTCCCCACCCTGGGCACTCAGGTCGAGCACTTTGCTCGGTGGGCCAGGCATGAGATACGTGAGGGTCAGTGATATCTGCTCAGCCGCGGCCGTACCGCCCAGATCGATCACCTCATCGCGGGTGGAGGTGATCATGTACCACATCGCGGCACTGTCGGCGATGTCTCCCTCCGGTGCTGTGATGGGGAAGTCGTAGACCTGCTCTGGATCGACGTCGGCGGCCAAGTCCGATCCCCTGGTCGATCCCGTCACCGCACTCTTCAGCGCGGCGACCTTCACCACCGTCTCGGGAACGCATGTCCCGGCCGAACATTCGGGCGTGCCCAGATTGAGTGTCGCATCGGTGAAGACCGCCCCGTCAGGGACCTCGTCCAGTCGGAGGCCGATCACGCCGGCCACCTGGTCGGTGCCTGCGCCGCCGATCCGCAGTGCGGTGCTGTCGGTCAGCGGGCAGGGCGCCCCGTCGCACGCCGTGGGGTCGGTCTTCGCGGTCTTGATGACGAAGTTGTCCTTGCCCAGCGTCAGGTGCCGCAGGTCCTCCACCGCAGGCGGCGGAGGCGTGCCGGGGACGGTGAAGGACACCGGGGCGGTTTTCGAGGTGCAGATCTCGTCCGTCGCCGTCTCGCCGCTCGCGCAGGCCGTCATCTGCCACTTGTACGTGCCGCCCGGCCGGACGGTGTCGGCAGGGATCTGGAAGGAGGCACGCTCTCCGCCCTTGACGGTACGCGTACCGAGCGGCACGGCACCCACCGGGACGTCGTTGCCGTCGTACAGGTAGTACTTGGCCGTGAGGGTTCCGCCGGACGGGCGGTTGACCATTCCGGACAGGATCGGCCGCATGGGGTCGGCGGTGCCCGTCTCGGTGTCCGTCGGAAGCAGCGGCGCGTCCGTCGAGATCCGGTAGTACGGGCTCTCGTTGCAGGTGGGCGGATTGACGCCGGTCAGGCAGGCCCTGATGGAGATCCTGAAGTAGTCGACGTTGCCCACGTCGTACGTCAGCGAAGCCGCCTGCCCCGAAGGAAGGTTGGCGTTGGTCGGCGGGGTGAGGGACGTCATCCACTTCACCTCGGTCTCGTTGAGAGCCCGGTCATAGACGCGAACCTCGTCGTAGGAGACCTTGCGGGTGGACATGACGAAGCCGGCGCGGAGCCCGAGGTTCAGGTTGAAGCTCCCCGTGGCCTTCCATGGCGTGGCCGTGTGGTCGCTCTCGCCGGCCAGTGCCCCGTTCACGTACAGCCGCACCTTCTTCGCCGCGGTGTCGTAGACCCCGGCCACGTGGGCCCAGACCCCGGCCTGGGCCGCCGACGTCGACGCGACACGGCTGGCGGCGCTGCCGTCGGTGTCGGCGCGGTACGCCTCCAAGGTCCACTTGCGGGCCGCGCTGTCGTAGCCCACGATCATGGCGCTGTTGCGGGTGCCGTCCTGGCTGAAGAGGTCGGCCGAGTTGGTGAGGCTGTCCAGCCGCACCCAGCCGGCCACGGAGTAGCTCTTGCCCGTGTCGACGGCCGGCCTCTGAGTGGATCCGAAGGCGAGGTTGCCGCCCGTGGGGGTCAGCAACAGGCCCTTGCCCTGCTTGCCGTCGATCTCGGAAGAGGTGCCGAGCGGGAAGACGAGGGGGTTGCCCTTGCCGCTGGAGTCGGTTCCGTAGGTGAACTCGTTGAAGCTCCACTGGCCGGTGGCCCCGCCGCCGGTGGTCCACGTGGGCATCGGCGCGGTGGAGTCGATCACGGAGGCGTAGTAGTCGATGTTCCTGCCGTCCACCGAGGCGGACTTGTAGCCGATCTTGACCGACTTCGTCCGGACGATGGCGTGGTCCCCGTCGAGCGAATCGACCGACTCGGCGGTCACCGTGGGGATCTCTGGGGGCAGGAAGTAGTTCACGATCAGCTTGGGCGGGTTCGCCTCCGTGCCGGTCATCTCCGCGGAGTGGAACTCGGCCCAGTACGAGTCCCAGTTGTTGACCAGGCTCTCGGTGGTGCCGCGCAGCTCGATGCCGCTGTTGGGCGCGCCGCCGGCCCAGCGCTTGACCCAGTTGGTGACCGGCCAGCTCATCGTCTGCGTCGTGGCGGACGCCCAGACCGAGCTCGTCAGTTCGATGGTGTTGGCCGGCTTGTTCGGCCATTGCATCCGGCCGGGAGTCCAGGAGTCCTGCATGTAGCCGGCGTAGATGACGCCCTTGCCCGAACCCTCGCCACGCAGGTGGCAGGCCAGGTGGTTCGACTTGAACAGCTGGAGGGACGCCGAGTGCACGGGCTTGTTCGTGAAGGAGCTGACGTCGAACTTGAGATAGGACCGGCTGTAGTCGAAGCCGTCAGCCGTGCCGCAGGACGCGCGCTGACCGCCGACTTTCAACGTCGTCGAGCCTGGTTTGTCCCATGCGTTGACGCACAGGGAACTGAGCACGGTGTCGGTGGTCACCGTGATCGTCGAGGTGGGGTCCACCACGACGGGGAACGTGGTCGCCGGGTCGGACAGCCAGGCGGGGTCCGGCTTCAGCACGAGCACGCTCTGCCCGTTCTCCTTGACCACGTCCGTGGGAATCGTCGCCTGCCGCGGGCCGCCCGTCTGCGGGGACGTTCCGCTGCTGTCCCACATCACCGGCTCGGGCGCCTCCGCCACGACCTTGCCCTTGGCGTCGCTGAGCCGCAGGCCGCCGTTCTTCCTCTCCGCGAAGCTCAGCCCGCTGGTCTCCACCGGGATGCGGTATTCCACGGGCCCGGCCGGCCGCTCACGCAGCACCACGTCGTGGCGGAACCCTGTCGGCAGCGCGGTCACCACCAGGTCCGCTCCCGGGCCTGCCGCGTCGCGGTACTCGGCGACGTTGCCGTTGATCGTCGGCTTGGGGAGCTTCGTCGGCCAGGTGAGCGCGAATCGCTGCCCCGCGGCGCGTTCCATGGAGGCGAACGGTGCGTCACCACCGGCCGAGAACGCCATCTTCGCCTTGGCCAGCTTGGGCTTGAGCACACCGTCCTGTTCGACCAGGGTGCTGTCGAGCCAGGCCCATGTCCCGTCGGGCTGCTTGAGCTGGGAAGGTCCCGCGTACGACTCGGTCGTCAGATGACCGTCGGGGTGAGCCCACGTGCGGGAGGCCTCGGTGTAGATCTCTTCGACGGCCACCGGCTTGTTCTGCTTCTTGGCTTCCGCGAGCGCTGCCCGCAAGGGCGCGTCCGGATCCTTGGGGGCGGGGAAGGCGGTCGCCGTCGGAGCAGCCTTGGCGGCCGGCTCGGGATCGGCCTGGGCGGGGGCCGATGTGCCGGCCACGAGCAATGCCGCCGTGACCGTGAGCGCCGTGGCCAGTGCTAGCCGGCGAGGTGGCCGAGTCCGCCTCGCCGATCTGACTAATTGGTTCACTGACACCTCAATCCAGGAGGTTGTAAAGGGTTGGTGGCAGCATGCGGCCCAGCGCTCTTGATCTTGACCTCGACAACTCTCGATCTTGTCGTACCGATCTGATATCCAAGGTTGGAGCTGCGGAGATCCGGGAGCCCCACCGCGGCGGCAATGCGCACGACCTTCGCTGTCGGGATCAGCTTGAGCGTTGCGAGGAGGGCATGTGGAATACCGGATCCTGGGCCCAGTGGATCTGTGGCGCGATGGGAGATCGATCCCGATCGTCGGCCAGAAGCAGCGGACGCTGCTGGCGGTCCTGGTGCTCAAGGGCAATCAGGTGGTGTCCCACGACCGGCTGCTGAACGCGCTGTGGGGGACGGAGATCCCGGCCTCCGGCAGGAAACTGCTGCACAACCATCTGTGGTCGCTGCGGCGGGCGCTGAGCATCCCCGCTCATCTGTCGGGCACCCCGGCGGGATACCGGCTGCACATACCGCCGGGTGGTTCCGATCTCGACGTCTTCGGCGCCGGCACACGGGCGGCACGCACCTCCCTGGCCGCGGGCGACGCACGGCAGGCGGCCGACCAGTTCCGCGCGGCCCTGGCCCTGTGGCGCGGCCATGCCTTGGCCGGCACCCGTGACGAGCTCCTGCTCACGGACGGCGCCGCGCTCGAAGAGCTGCGCATCGCCGCGCTCGCGGACCGGATCGAAGCCGACCTCGCCCTCGACCGCCATGCGGACCTGATCGGCGAGTTACGGCACCTCGTGGCCGAATATCCCCTTCAGGAGCGGCTGCGTGGCCAGCTGATGACGGCGCTCCATCGTTCCGGCCGGACGGCGGAGGCGCTGGAGGAATACCGGATCGGGCGGCGCCACCTGCGGCAGGAGCTCGGTCTGGAGCCGGGCGAGGAGTTGAGCGCACTGCACCAGGCGATCCTCTCCGCCGCCCCCGAGGAAAGGCCCCAGCAGACACCTCCATCGGCTGTGCGGCCACGCCAGCTGCCCGCCGACATCGTCCGCTTCGCCGGGCGCGAGGACAGTCTCCGTGAGCTGGATCGGCTGCTGTCCGGCGAGGCCGCCTCGGTGAGCATCGCCGTCATCACCGGCGCGCCGGGCGTCGGCAAGACCGCGCTGGCGACGCGCTGGAGCCACCTGCGTAAGTCCCTGTTCCCGGACGGCCAGCTCCACATCGACCTGCACGGTTACTCGCCCGGCGAGCCGGTGACGAGCATGCAGGCCCTGCACCAGCTCCTGTACGGGCTCGGCGTGGCACAGGACGCGATCCCCCCTGGGGCGGGGGAACGAGAAACGCTGTACCGGTCGCTGCTGGCCGACCGGCGGCTTCTCGTGGTGCTCGACAACGCGGCCAGGGCCGAGCAGATCCGGCCCTTGCTGCCCGGCTCCGCGCACTGCAAGGTGATCATCACCAGCCGGGAGTCGCTCCGCGGGCTGGTCGCCACGCACGACGTGCATGCCGTGCCCCTCGATGTGCTGTCGCCCGACGAGGCGACGGCGTTGCTCGGCGCGATCCTGGGTGACGAGCGGGTCGCCCGCGAGCGAGCCGCCGCGGAGTCGATGGCCCGCCTCTGTGGTCACCTGCCGCTGGCGCTCCGCCTGGCCGCGGCCCACCTGGCCGGCCAGCCGGATCTCCCCGTCGCCGACTTCGTCGCCGGATTCCTCGGGCGTGACCGGCTGACCGCGCTCAACGTCGAGGGCGACCCTCGCGCCGGCGTCCGGCACGCGTTCGCATTGTCCTATCAAGGGCTCGCCGAGACGCACCGGAGGACGTTCCGGATGATGGGCCTGCACCCTGGCCCGGACATCGACGCCGACGAGATCGCCGCCATGACCGGGGAGTCCAGGGAAGAGATCGCCTCGGCGATCGACGCGCTCATCAGCGCCCACCTCGTCTACCGCAACCGCAGCGGACGCTACGTGCTGCACGATCTCGTCTGGCTCTTCGCGCGCGAGCTCAGCCACGACCACGACAGCGAACGGCTTCGCAACGACGCCTTGTCCCAGCTGTTCGACTGGCTCGTGTACGCCACCAGGGCGGCGATGCATCAGGTTTACGCTGAGCTCACCGGCGAGCCCAAATGCGCGAAACCCGTGCACGAAGTGCCGGTATTCGACGGATTCGACCCGGCCGCGGCGTGGCTGGACCTCAGATACCCCATGCTCATGGCCACGATCCAGTACGCCGTGCAGCACGGCTCCCACGCGCATGTCTGGGAGCTCGTGGACGCCCTCGACTACTTCTTCTACCTCAGGAACCGGATCGACGACTGGCTGGCGAGCCTCCGGCTGGCGCTGGAGGCGGCACGGGAGCTGCGAGACCGGGAAGGCGAAGGCCGCGTACTGAACGCTCTCGGCATGGCCTGCCTCTTCGCGGGGCGAGTGCGGGAAGGCATCGAGTTCCAGCAGCAGGCCCTGGACCTGAGCCGTGCGGTCGGAGACGCCGTGGGCGAGGCGTACGCGACCTACCGGATCGGCTACAGCCGTCTCTGGACCGGCGAGTTCCGTCAGGCCATCTCCGACAGCCTGCAAGCGATCGACCTGTACCGGCGACTGGACAACGAGCGGGGGGAGATCCTGGCGACCTTCGCCCTGAGCATGGCCTACCGCCGGGTGGGGCGGCTGGACGACGCCCTGTCCGGCGTGCTCAGATGCCTTGACTACGACCGCGCGGCCGGCAATCCGGCTGACGAGGGCTACACGCTCGCGCTGCTCGGAGACGTCTATGACGACATGGGGGACTCCGCGAAGGCTCTGGACGCCTACGAGCGTGCCGTGGAGCTGAACAGCGAGATCGGCCAGCGCAGGATCGAAGCCCAGGCTCTCAACGGCCTCGGCCGGGTCCATCGCAAGCAGGGTCGTCTCGCCGAGTCACTTGATCGGCTCCTGCGCGCGCTCGCCCTGATCAGGCAGGACGGCGACCGCACCAGCGAATGCGACATCCTGCTCGATCTTGGCCACCACCACCTCGCCGTCGGCGACGCCGAGGAGGCGCTGACGCACTATCGGCTCGCCCTGAACATCGCCGACGACATCGCCGACCGGTACCTCCAGGGGGTCACGCGTTACGCGGTCGCCGACGCCCATGACGCTCTGGGCCAGTGGGACGAGGCCGGGAGTCTCTTCCGCGAAGCGCTCGACATCCTGGAGCCCATGGGCGTACCCCAAGCGAAGGCGGTGATCGAACGACTGGGCGGCGGCGGCCGTCAGGCTGCCTCGAAGGAGCGGCGGGACAGGCCCACGCCGTAGCCGTCGAGCCTGGTCACCACCGGCGCCGTCGGGTTGGTGGCCGCGCCGAGAGTCACGAACAGCGGGGTGAAGTGCTCCACGGTCGGGTGGGCGTACGGCATGCCGGGGGCGGCGGTGCGGAAGCGGGCGAGTTCGGCGACGTCGCCGCGGGCCAGGGCGTCGGCGGCCCAGGCGTCGAAGTCGGACGACCAGCCGGGCACCATGTTCCCCTGGAACATCTCCCTGGTCAGGAACGGCAGGCCGTGGGTCATGTGCCCGGAGCCGATCACCAGGACGCCCTGGTCGCGCAGCGGGCGCAGCCGCTCGCCGATGGCCAGCAGCCGGTCGGGGTCCTCGGTGGGCAGGCTGAGCTGCAGAACCGGGATGTCGGCGGCCGGATACATGATCTTGAGGGGCACCCAGGCGCCGTGGTCGAGGCCGCGCCGGCCGTGCCGGTGCACGTGCTCGGTGTCGGGCATGAGGCCGGTCACCTGCCTGGACAGCTCGCCGGCGTCCGGGGTGTCGTAGCGGAAGGTGTAGTAGAGGGCGTCGAAGCCGCCGAAGTCGTACACCAGCTCGTCGGGGCGGTCGGCGCTCACCGACAGCGGCGCGGACTCCCAGTGCGCGGAGACGACCAGGATCGCCTTCGGCTTGGGCAGGGAGCGGGCCCAGTCGTGCAGCGGAGTGAGCCACTCGGGGCTCTGGAAGGGCAGGGGTCCGCCGCCGTGGGACAGGTAGAGGCTGGGCAGCGGCCCGTCCTGCGGCGTCCACGCCCGGTGCGGGTCGGCGGCCTCCAGGGCGGCGGCGCGGCGCAGGTGTGCGGCGAAGGGGTGCCCGGCCGGGATGCGGGCGTCGGCGGCGGCGGTCGGGGAGGAGGCGGGCGTGGTCATCGGGGCTCCTAAGGCCGGGGTACTGCGGTGTGCCATGGCGGTGGGCGGGCCGCTCATGAGGCAGGATCATCATGGGTAGCAAACTTGTCGCGACAACCATTCCCGGTGAGGACGGATCCTTTTGGACACTCCCTGGCTCGACCGGCCGCAGCTGCGCGCCTGGGTCCGGCTGCGCGCGGTGCTCGAACTGCTCCCGGGCGTGCTCGACGCCCAGCTGCGCCGCGACGCCGGCCTGACAGAGTTCGAGTACTACGTGCTGGCGACGCTGTCGGAGACGCCCGGACGGACGTCGCGCATGACCGAGCTGTCCTGGGGCACCAACGCCACACTCCCCCGGCTCTCCCACGTGGTGACCCGCCTGGAGGGGCGGGGGCTGGTGGAGCGTTTCTCCCTCCCGGAGGACCGCCGTACGACGCACGTCCGGCTCACGGACGACGGATGGGAGAAGGTACGGCAGGCGGCCCCCGGCCACGTGGCCACCGTCCACCACCACGTCGTCGACCCCCTCACCCCGGAGCAGCTCGACCAGCTCGCCGCCATCGCCGACGCCATCCTGGCCAGGCTGGACCCTTCGGGGACGACGGCGGCGATCTACACCCGCTACGACGAATGAGACGACGGCTCAGAAGGGGAAGGCGCGGTCCTGGTCGCGGACGGTGACCCACTGCAGCTCGCTGAACTCCTCGGCGGCGAACCCGAGCCCGAACCGCCCCCAGCCGCTGTCCTTGACGCCGCCGAACGGCATGTGCGGCTCGTCGTTCACCGGCTGGTCGTTGACGTGCACGATGCCGACCTCCAGCCGGGAGGCCAGCTTCAGCCCGTGACGGGGGTCGCCGGTGATGACCGACGCGGCCAGGCCCAGGTCGGAGGCGTTGGCGCGGGTCACCGCCTCCTCGGCCGAGTCGACGGCCTCCACGACCACGACCGGACCGAACGTCTCGCCCTGCGCGATCTCGGCCTCGTCCGGGACATCGGTCAGCACGGTCGCGGGGTAGCACGGGGGCTGCGGCACGCCGCCCGCCAGGACGCGGGAGCCGAGCTCGACGGCCTCCTTGACCCGGCGGTCCAGCAGCGCCAGCGCCCATTCGTTGATCACGGGGCCGACCACCGTGGCCGGGTCGTGCGGGTCGCCGGTGGGCAGCGCCGCCACCTTGGCCGCGAACCGCGCGGTGAACTCGTCGGCCAGCGGCCGTTCCACGTAGATGCGCCGGGCGCACATGCACACCTGGCCCTGGTGGATGAAAGCGCCGTAGGTGGCGGCGTTGACCGCGTAGGCGAGGTCGGCGTCGCGGGTGACGATGAGCGGGTTCTGGCCGCTGAGCTGGAGCACGACCCGCTTGAGGTGGCGGCCCGCCTTCTCGGCCAGGCGCCGGCCGGTCGGGGTGGAGCCGGTGAAGTTGACGCGCTTGACCAGCGGGCTGGCCAGCATCGCGTCGGCCACGCCGCCGGCCTCGCCCGGCGCGTGCGTGACCACGTTGAGCGCGCCGGCCGGCAGCCCTGCCTCGTGCAGCACCTCGGCCCACAGGGCGCCGCCGGTGTACGGGGCCTCCTCCGACGGCTTGACCACGACGGTGTTGCCGAGGGCGAGCGGGCCGACGACGGCCCGTCCCGACAGGGTGAGCGAGGCGTTCCACGGCGCGATGGCGCCGACCACGCCGACCGGGCGGCGGACCGCCATCGCCTGCATGCCCTCGACGTCGGACGGCAGCAGGCTCCCGGTCGGCTGGTAGGCGAGCTGGGCGGCCTGACGCAGCAGCTTGAGCGCGAAGTCGACCTGGACCTCGCCGAAGTAACGGCCGCACCCGGTCTCGGCGGCCAGGGCGTCGAGGATCTCGCCGCGCCTGGCGTCCACGATGTCGGCGGCGCGCAGGAAGACGTGCTGGCGCCGTCCGGGCGGCAGCGCCGACCAGCCGGGGAACGCCGCGTGCGCGGCGGCGATGGCCGCCTGCGCGTCCTCGGCGTCGCCGGCGGCCACCTCGGCGAGCACCTCGCCGGACCACGGCGAGTGGTCGGGATAGGTACGGCCGGAGCCGGCGGCCACCCACTCGCCGCCGATGAAGTGCCCGAATCGCGACTTGCGCCAGTCGCTCCCCGCTCGGGCCATGTGCCGTGGTCCTCTCGTTCGACGTATGCGGATCAGAAGTATTCGGATGACTAGAACGGTGGAATCATATGCTGACCACTGTGACCGATGAAGAGTCCGCCCGGACCCACGCGGCGTCCCACTCGGTGTCGCTGGAGCGCGGGCTGAGCATCCTGGACGCGTTCACCGGCGACCGCTCGGTGCTGGGGATCGCCGACCTGGCCCGCGCCGTGGGGCTGAACAAGAGCACCACGCACCGCTACGTCGCCACGCTCACCTCGCTGCAGTACCTGCAGCAGGACCCGGAGACGAAGAAGTACTTCCTCGGCCCGCGCGCCGTCGACCTGGGCTTCGCCGCGATCGACTCGATGGAGCTCACCCGCGTCACCGGGCCGCTGCTGCAGGCGCTGGCCGACGAGACGGGGTTCACCACCAGCGTGGCCGTCGCCGACGGGCCCGACGTCGTCTACGTCGACCGGCGGCGCAGCACCAGGCGCACGTCCCTGGCCATGGACCTCAACCTGCACGTCGGCTCGCGGCTGCCGGCCTACTGCACCTCGATGGGCAAGGTGCTGCTGGCCTACCGGGACCCGGCGGCGCTCCGGCAGGTCCTGGACCGCACCGACATGGCCCGCCGGGGGCCCAAGACCATCACCAACCGGGAGCAGCTGCTGGCCGCGCTGGCCAAGGTGCGCCAGAACGGGATCGCGGTCAACGACGAGGAGCTGGCCCCGGGCCTGCGCTCGTTCTCCGCGCCGCTGCGCGACCGTTCGGGCGACGTGGTGGCCGCGATCAACATCGCGGTCTACCTGACGATGGCCCCGACCACCGTCGAGGCGCTGGCGGGGCGGCTGGAGGCGCCGCTGCGGCGCACGGCCGCGGAGATCTCCCGGCGGCTCGGCTACCGGCCCTCGGCCTAGCTGCGTTCCAGTCAGTGAATTCGCGTTCCATTCCTTCGGACGTCCTGTTGCACGGGTGTTAACGGAGCCGTACGGTCAGGGTCACCTTCACGGCATTCCGCAGGTCGGAGCCCCGCCACGGCCACGAACCGGGCGGGCAGCCGACCCCTTTTTCTCGAAGAGCACCCCCAGATGTCCCCTCGGCGCGTATCGCCATGGACGGGACATCGTCCGGCATAAGGAGTCCTCGCGTGAGCGACGCTTCCCCCGGCGGCATGAACCGCCGATCCTTCCTCAGCGCGGTCGGCCTCGGCGCCGCCGCGATCGGCGGGGCGCCGCTGCTGAGCGCCTGCGGAGGCCTCAAGGGCACCGGCGCCTCGTCCTCCGACGTCCTCAAGATCGGCTACGTGAGCCCGCAGACCGGCGCGCTGGCCGGCTTCGCCACCGCCGACAACTTCGTGGTCAAGCAGGTCACCGAGGCGCTACGCAACGGCTTCACCGCCGGTGGGAAGAAGCGCACCGTCGAGATCATCGTCAAGGACACCCAGTCCAACCCCAACCGGGCCACCGAGGTGACCCGCCAGCTCATCAACAGCGACAAGGTGGACCTCATCGTCGGCTCCTCGACGCCGGACACCACCAACCCGGTGGCCGACCAGTGCGAGGCCAACGGCATCCCGAACGTCACCACCATCGCCCCCTGGGAGGCGTGGTGGAACGGCCGGGGCGGCAAGGACGGCGAGGGCTTCAAGTACACGACGCTGTTCTTCTTCGGCATGCAGGAGTTCGCCGACTGCTTCTTCCCCATGTGGGAGCGCATGGAGGTGGGCAACAAGAACGTCGCGGCCCTGTGGCCCAACGACACCGACGCCAACGCCTTCCGTCAGGGCCTCGGCCCGATGATCACCAAGGCTGGTTACGAGGTCGTGGACGGCGGCGCGTACCAGAACGGCGTCACCGACTTCAGCTCGCAGATCGCGAAGTTCAAGTCGTCGGAGGCCGAGCTGTTCACCTGCACCCCGATCCCGCCCGACTTCCAGACGTTCTGGAAGCAGGCCCGCCAGCAGGGGTTCAAGCCGAAGCTGGCCACCGTCGCCAAGGTCATGCTCTTCCCCTCCGAGGCCGAGGCCCTCGGCCCGCTCGCCAGCAACATCGCCACCGACTTCTGGTGGAGCCCGGCGCACCCGTACACGTCCACCCTGGACGGCAAGACCGCCCAGCAGCTCGCCGAGGACTTCGCCGCCACCGGCAAGCAGTGGACCCAGGCGCTCGGCTCGGTCTACTCGCTGTTCGAGATCGCCGTACAGGCGTTCAAGAACGCCGGCGACCCCAAGGACCGCGACGACGTGGCCGACAAACTGCGTACCATGAAGATCAACTGCATGAGCGGCGACCTGGACTTCACCGCCGGCCCCAAGCCCGGCATCGCCCTCCAGCACCCGGTCGGCGGCCAGTGGCGCAAGGGCACCAAGTTCCCCTGGGACGTGGCCATCGTGGACAACACCCCGAACAAGGCCGTGCCCATCGGGGGCGACCTGCTGCCGACCGGCGCATGATGACCGCGCCGCTGCTGCGCCTGGAGAGCCTGTCCAAGAGCTTCGGCCAGGTGACCGTCGCCCGGGACCTGGCCCTGTCGCTGGGACCGGGCGAGGCGCTGGGCATCGTCGGGCCGAACGGGGCCGGCAAGTCCAGCCTGTTCGCGATGATCTCCGGCGACCTGCGCCCGGACGCCGGCACGGTCTGGCTGGACGGGCGCGACGTCACCGGCGTCCCGCCGCACGCCCGCACCCGCGCCGGCATCGGCCGCACCTACCAGGTGCCGCGCCCGTTCACCCACCTCACCGTGTTCGAGAACGTCCTGGTGTGCGCGCACCAGGGCGCCGGGCTGCACGGCAAGCAGGCCTGGTCGCAGGCCATGGACGTGCTGGAGCGCACCGGGCTGGCCGACCTGGCCAACACCGCCGCCGGGCGGCTCACCCTGCTGCAGCGCAAGCGGCTGGAGGTGGCCCGCGCGCTCGGCACCGGCCCCCGGCTGCTGCTGCTCGACGAGGTCGCCGGCGGGCTCACCGAGCCCGAGGTGGCCGAGCTGGTCGAGGTCATCAGGCGGCTGCACGCCGACGGGCTCGGCATCGTGTGGATCGAGCACGTGGTGCACGCGCTGGTCAAGACCGTCGCCCGGATGATCTGCCTGGCCGGCGGCGACGTCGTCGCCGACGGCGAGCCGGTCGCGGTGCTCGCCGACGCCAAGGTACGCGAGCTGTACCTGGGCGGCGGCCCGGAGGCCGGCACAGCGGAGGAGGGATCGTGACCCTGCTGTCGATCCGCGACCTCACCGTGCACCACGGCCTGCTGCGCGCCGTGGACGGCGTCAGCCTGGAGCTGGAACGCGGCGAGGTCCTGGCCGTCATCGGCGCCAACGGCGCCGGCAAGTCCACGCTGCTGCGGGCCCTGGCCGGGCTCAACACCCCCACCTCGGGGACCGTGCACCTCGCGGGGCGCGACATCACCCGCTCCCCCGCCCACCAGCGGGTCTCGGCCGGGATCGCGCTGGTCCCGGAGGGCCGGCGGCTGTTCCGCTCCCTCACCGTCGAGGAGAACCTGCTCACCGGCACCTACCGCAAGCGCGGCGGCCCCTGGACCCTGGAACGGGTCTACGAGCTGTTCCCGTGGATGACCGAGCGGCGGCGCCAGAACGCGGCGCAGCTGTCCGGCGGCGAGCAGCAGGCCGTGGCCATCGGCCGGGCCCTGCTGACCAACCCCGACCTGCTGCTCGTCGACGAGCTGTCGCTGGGCCTGGCGCCGGTCATCGTGCGCCGCATCTACGAGACGCTGCCGGAGATCGTCGCCGCCGGCACCACCGCGCTCGTCGTCGAGCAGGACGTCTCGCAGGCCCTGCGCGTCGCCGACCGGGTGCACTGCCTGCTGGAAGGCCGCTCGGTGCTGGCGGGCCGGCCCGCGGAGCTCACCGCGGAGCAGGTCGAGCACGCGTACTTCGGCATCGGCGACCTCACGCAGGACGGGAAAGACTGACATGCAATGGTTCAACGCGGTGGTCCAGGGACTGCTGCTCGGCGGCCTGTACGCGCTGTTCGCGACCGGCCTGTCGCTGATGTTCGGCGTGATGCGGATCGTCAACCTCGCCCACGGGGACCTGGCCGTCGTCGCCTCGTTCCTGGCCCTCGCCCTGGTCGGCGGCACCGGGCTGCCGCTGTGGGTGGTCATCGTGGTGACCGTGCCGCTGTTCGCGGTGCTCGGCTACCTCACCCAGCGGGTGCTGCTGCAGGGCAGCCTCTCGTCGGGGCCGCTGGCCACCCTGCTGGTCACGTTCGGGCTGTCGATCGTGCTGCAGAACGTGCTGCTGGAGATCTTCTCCGCCGACACGCGGACCCTGGACGGCGGCTCGTTCGCCACCTCCTCCTTCCAGCTCGCGGACTCCGTCACCGTCGGCTGGCTGCCGCTGGTCACGTTCCTGCTGGCCTGCGCCGTGCTGGCCGGCATCCAGGTGTTCCTGACGCGCACCGGGCTCGGCAGGATGCTGCGCGCCTCCTCCGACGACCGCGAGACCGCGAACCTGGTGGGCGCCGACAGCCGGCACGTGTACGGCGTCGCCACCGCCATCGCCTTCGCCACCGTGGCGCTGGCCGGGCTGATGTTCGCGGTGCGCTCGTCGTTCGACCCGGCCACCGGCCCGTCCCGGCTGATCTTCGCGTTCGAGGCGGTCGTCATCGGCGGGCTCGGCTCGCTGTGGGGGACGCTGCTGGGCGGCATCGTGCTGGGCGTCACCCAGTCGCTCGGCTCCCAGATCGACCCGGCGATGACGCTGCTCGCCGGACACCTCGTCTTCCTCGCCGTGCTGGCCTTCCGGCCGCAGGGCCTGCTCGCCGGACGGACCACATGAGCCTCTCCCATCTGCTGACCGAGCGGGCGGCGGCCGCCGTGGACGTGCGCCGCGCCGCCCGCACCTCCAAGGTGTCGGGCGGGGCGATGCTCGCCGTCGTGGTGCTGCTCGCGGCGCTGCCGTACGTGGTGTTCAGCGACATCACCGACACGCTCGTCAACTTCTACGTGCTGGTCGCGCTGGCGAGCATGTGGAACCTGCTGGCCGGGTTCGGCGGCCTGGTCTCGGTCGGCCAGCAGGCCTTCGTCGGGATCGGCGCCTACAGCGTGATCGCATTGGCCGACCTGGGGGTGCAGCCGTACCTGGCGGTGCCGCTGGCCGCGCTCACCTGCGTGGTGTTCGCGGTGCCCACCTCGTGGCTGGCCTTCCGGCTGCGCGGCGACTACTTCGCCGTCGGCACGTGGGTGATCGCCGAGGTGTACCGGCTGCTGGTGGTGCGCGTCGACGCCCTGGGCGGCGCCAGCGGCAAGGGCCTGGCCGGGCTGTCCGGCCTGGACCCCGCGCTGCGCGGCGCGCTGACCTACTGGGTGGCGCTGGCGCTCACCCTCGCCACCGTCGGCGGCTGCTACCTGCTGCTGCGCGGCCGGGTGGGGTTGTCGCTGATGGCGGTGCGCGACGAGGAGACCGCCGCGAGCGCCGCCGGCATCGACGTGACGCGGGCCAAGCGGATCGTGTACCTGGTGGCGGCCGCCGGGACCGGCGCGGCGGGCGGGGTGATCACGGTCAGCTCGCTCAGCGTCAACCCGGACGCGATCTTCAACGTGCAGTGGTCGGCGTACATGATCTTCATCGTGGTCATCGGCGGCATCGGCTTCGTCGAGGGGCCGCTGCTGGGCGCGGTGGTGTTCTTCGCGCTGCAGCAGCTGCTGGCCGACTACGGCTCGTGGTACCTGGTGCTTCTCGGCGCCGTCGGCATCGCCGCCGCGCGGTGGCTGCCGGGCGGGCTCTGGGGGCTGGTACGCGACCGGACCGGGCTGAGCCTGTTCCCCGTGGGCTACCACGTACGGGACCCCGGCCATGCGCGTTGACACCGTCGCCGCGGCGTCGGCGGCCATCGCGCGCGGCGAGCTGTCGCCGGTCGAGCTGACCGAGCACCTGCTGGACCGGATCGCCGCCACCGAACCGGCGCTGCACGCCTACGCCACCGTCACCGCCGAGGCCGCGCTCGCCCGCGCGAAGACCCTCGCCGGCGAGCCGCCGCGCGGCCCGCTGCACGGCATCCCGATCGGCGTCAAGGACCTCATCGACACGGCCGGCGTACGGACCAGCTACGGCTCGCCCCGCTTCGCCGGACACGTTCCGGACCGGGACGCGACGGCGGTGACCCGGCTGCTGGAGGCCGGGACGGTGATCCTCGGCAAGCACACCACGCACGAGCTGGCCTGGGGCGGGCGTACCGACAGCGCGTACTTCGGCCCCACGCACAACCCGTACCGGCGCGGCCGCATCCCCGGCGGCTCGTCCGGCGGGTCGGCGGCCTCGGTCGCCGCCGGCAGCTCTCTGGGCGGGCTCGGCTCCGACACGGCCGGGAGCGTACGCATCCCCGCCGCGCTCAGCGGCTGCGTCGGCCTCAAGCCGAGCCGCGGCCGGATCCCGCTGGACGGCGTGCTGCCGCTGGCCCCGTCGCTGGACCACCTCGGCGTCCTGGCCCGCACCGTGGACGACGCGGCGCTGCTCATGGACGGACTCGCCGGCCCTCTCCCAGGCGAACCACCGGAACGGCTGCGGGTCGGCTGGCTGGGCGGCTGGTTCGGCGCGGTGCTCGCGCCCGAGGTGCGCGCGGCGCTCGACGCCGTACGGGCCCGGCTGGAGGACGCCGGAGTGACCGTCGTGGACGTCGCCGTCCCGGACGAGCCGCTGATGCCGGAGGCACCGCTGGCCAGGATCGTCCGCGAGGCCGGCACCTACCACCGGGCCGCCTTCGCCGAGCGTCCGGAGCTGTTCGGGCCGGACGTCGCCGAGCTGATGCGGCTGCCCGCGCCGCCCGCCGAGCAGGTGGAGCGGCAGGAGGCCGCGCTGGGCCGGATCGTCGCCGCGCTGCGCTCCGCGCTCGACGGCTGCGACGTGCTGGCCTGCGCCACCGTGCCGGTGACGGCCCCGCCGATCGGCGCGGACACCGTCACCGTGGACGGCCGCGAGTGGCCCGTCGAATTCGTGCTGACCCGGCTGACCGCGCCGTTCAACGCGGCCGGCCTGCCGGCGATCACGGTGCCCGTGGCCCTGGCCGGCGGCCTGCCGATCGGGCTGCAACTCGCCGGCGGCCCGCTGCGCGACCCGACGGTGCTGGCCGCGGCCCGCCTCGTCCAGCGGCTCACCCCTCGCCTGCCGCCCCCCGCCATCCGTAGCGAAGGAGATCAACGATGAGAGTGACGGCCGCGGTCGTCGACGAGCTCGGCGGGCGCTTCCACGTCGAAGAACTCGACCTCGACGAGCCGGGACCGGGCGAAGCCCTGGTACGCGTGGTCGCCTCCGGCATCTGCCACACCGACACGATCACCCGGCACGGCGACCTGCCGATGCCGTTCCCTGCCGTGCTCGGCCACGAAGGCGCCGGCGAGGTCGTGGCGGTCGGCGACGGCGTCACCTCCGTACGGCCGGGCGACCATGTGGTCATCGGCTGGCCCTCGTGCGGCACCTGCCGCAACTGCCGCGACGGCGAACCCCGCTACTGCGCCCGCCTCGGCGAGGCGCTGTGCGGCGGCGGCCGCCTGCTGGGCCCGCGGGCCGGCCAGAGCGCGCTGCGCAGGCCGGACGGATCGCCCGTGCACAGCCACTTCTTCGGCCAGTCGTCGTTCTCCACCTACGCGCTCACCTGGGCGGACGCCCTCGTCGTCGTGCCCCGGGACGCGCCGCTGGAGCTGCTCGGCCCGCTCGCCTGCGGCATCGCCACCGGAGCGGGCGCGGTGCTGAACACCGTCAAGCCCGGCCCCGGATCCAGCCTGGTGATCTACGGGGCCGGCGCGGTCGGCCTGGCCGCGGTGATGGCGGCCAGGCTGTCGCCCGCCACGAAGATCATCGCGGTGGACCGGCACCCCTCCCGGCTGGAACTGGCGAAGGAGTTCGGCGCCACCCACACCATCGACGCCTCGCGGACCGACCCCGTCGCCGACGTGCACCGCATCTGCGACGGCCCCGCCGATGCCGCCCTGGAGTGCACCGGCGTCATCCCCGTCGTACGCCAGGCGGCCGACAGCGTCGGCATGCTGGGCACCTGCGTCCTCATCGGCGGCGCCCCGGCAGGCGCCGAGTTCGCCCTCGACCACCTGACGACGTTGTGGGGCAAACGCATCGTCGGCACCCTCGGCGGCAGCGGCCGCAGCGAGACGCTCATCCCCACCCTGATCGAGCTGCACCGGCAGGGACGCTTCCCCTTCGACCGGCTGGTCCGCTTCTACGACCTGGCCGACATCGAGACGGCACTGGAAGACAGTCACCGGGGCGACGTGCTCAAGCCCGTCCTTCGTATTAAGGATTAATCATGACTATCACCCGCGAACTGCTCATCGGCGGCAAGAGCGTGCCCGCGCGGTCCGGCCGTACCACCGCCGACTTCAACCCCTACACCGGACAGCCGTACGCCACCGTGGCCGCGGCCGGCCCCGAGGACGTGACCCTCGCCGTGGACGCGGCGCAGGCCGCCTTCGACGACTGGGCGGCGCTCAGCCCCTTCGCCCGCCGCGCGATCTTCCTCAAGGCCGCCGACCTGCTCCAGGAACGCGGCGAGCAGGCGGCCGCCCTCATGGCGGGCGAGGTCGGCGGCACCCGGCCCTGGGCCCTGTTCAACGTCGGCCTGGCCGCGAACATGCTGCGCGAGGCCGCCGCCGCGATCACCGCCCCCCGCGGCGACGTGCTCACCGCGCAGGAGGAAGGCGCGCTCGGCCTGGCCGTACGCGAGCCCGTCGGCGTGGTCGCCGCCTTCTCCCCCTGGAACGCGCCCCTCATCCTCGGCGTCCGCTCGGTGGCCGCCGCGCTCGCCGCCGGCAACACCGTCGTCATGAAGCCCAGCGAGGACGCGCCGATCGCCTGCGGCCTGTTCGTCGCCGACGTGCTGGCCGAGGCCGGGCTCCCCGACGGGGTGCTCAACGTCGTCACCAACGACCCGGCCGACGCCGCGCAGATCGCCGAGACGCTCATCGCCGACCCGCGCGTCCGCGCCGTCAACTTCACCGGCTCCACCGAGGTCGGCCGCATCATCGGCACTCACGCCGCCCGGCACCTCAAGCCCGCCATGCTGGAGCTCGGCGGCAAGAACGCCATCATCGTGCTCGACGACGCCGACCTGGACTACGCGGTGGACGCGGCGACGTTCGGCGTGTTCATGAACGCCGGGCAGATCTGCATGTCCGGCGACCGCGTCCTGGTGCACGAGTCGCTGGCCGAGGAGTTCACGGCCAGGTTCGCCGCCAAGGTCGCCGCGCTGCCCGCCGGCGACCCGGCCGAGCCCACGACGGTCATCGGGCCGCTGGTCTCGGCCGCCGCCGCGCGGCGCGTGGCCGCCCTCGTCAGCGACGCCGTCGCCAAGGGCGCCACCGTCGTGACCGGAGGAGGCGAGCCGGAGGGCGCGGTCCACCCGGCGACCGTCCTGACCGGCGTGCCCGGCGACGCCGACCTGTACTACGGCGAAGGCTTCGGCCCGATCTGCGTCATCGACACCTTCGCCACCGACGAGGAGGCGATCGCCAAGGCCAACGACACCGACCACGGCCTGACCGCCGGCATCATCACCGAGAACGGCACCCACGGGCTGCGCGTGGCCCGCCGGCTGCAGACCGGCATCGTGCACATCAACGACCAGTCGGTCGCCGACGAGCCGCAGGCCCCGTTCGGCGGCTTCAAGTCCTCCGGCTACGGACGCTTCGGCGGCCGGTGGGGCATCGAGGCGTTCACCAACACCCGCTGGATCACCCTGGCGACCCAGCACGCCCACTACCCCTTCTAGGGTGCGCTGACGACGTCGGCGAGCGGGGTGGCGGCGTGACCCGTCAGGCGGGGCACGTCGTCGCTCACCCCGTCGAGCTGCCCCGCCGCGATGGCGGTGTAGGTGGACACCCACGCGTCGACCTGCCAGCCCGGGGCGCCGTAGGAGGCGCGGGAGCGATGGGCCTCCTCCACCGTCTCGGGCCGGTAGGTGATCGTACGGCCGCTCGCCCGCGACAGGATCGCGGCGACCTCCGTCAGGGTGAGCGCGTGCGGGCCGGTCAGGTCGTACGTGCGGCCGGCGTGCTCGTCCGGCCGTAGCAGTACGGCGGTGGCGGCGTCGGCGATGTCGTCCTGAGCCACGACCGCGGCCCGGCCCTCCCCCGCCGGGCCGCGGATGACGCCGTCCTCGCCCACCAGGGCGGGCATGAAGTCGGCGTAGAGGTTGTCGCGCAGGAAGGTGAAGGACATCCCGCTGCCGCGCAGGTGCTGCTCGGTGGCCCAGTGGTCACGTGCCAGGGTGAAGACGGCGTCCGGCGCGGCACCGAAGAACGACAGGTAGACCACGTGCCGGACCCCTGCCTGCGCGGCGGCGTCCACGAACGCCCGCTGCCGGTCCAGGCGGTCGGGTGACTCGGAGGCCGAGACCATGAAGAGCACCTCGACGCCTTCCAGGGCGGCGGCCGCGCCGGGCTCGCCGTAGGCGCAGCGGACCGCGGTCGTGCCGGGCAGGTCCGGGGCGCGGCCGGGGTCGCGCACCGCCAGACGCTGCGGCACCCCGGCCGCGGCGAGTCTGCGGGCGACCCGGCCGCCGACGTGGCCGGTCGCTCCCGTCACGGCGATCTTCGTCTGATCGGGCTGGGTCACTGTGGGTCTCCTTGGCGGTGTGGCTCAGCCATTCTCGCAGCCGGGCCGCGGCAGGGGCTTCGCGCCGCCGTCCGCCGCCAGGCGGGTGAGCCACTCGCGCAGCAGGTGCTGCTCGGCGTCGCTCAGGACATCGGCCTCATCGGGGAGAGCCGCGCGCAGCGCGCGGGCCGCCGCCGCGGGGCCGGTCTCCGCGACGGGGACCGTCGGTTCGGCGCGGGTGATGGCGGCGACCATGGCCTCGCGGAGGACGGTCAGCAGCGCCGGATTGCGGCGTTCCGGCGGGGTGGAGTGCCAGGTGATGACCGCGCCTCGGCCGGTGGCCTGGATGATCTGGGCGGCCAGTTCCTCGTCGACCCGCAGCCACCCCCCGGCCGCCAGCCGGCGCACCCGGCCATGGAGGATCTCCAGGCCCGCGCGGTGTGCCATGTCCGCCCCCCGGCCGGTGGCCCTGTTCATCACCGTGAACAGCTCGGGGCGGGAGATCCCGAACTCCACGACCGTGTCCCAGCCGCGGCGCAGGTCCTCCACCGCGTCCTGCGGTTCGGGGTCGAGCAGCGCGCGCTTGCTCTCCAGGAACTGGGCGTAGCCGTGCTCGGCGACGGCCTCCAGGAGCCCTTCCTTGTCGCCGAAGAGACGGTAGATCGCCGGCGGCTGCATTCCGGCCGCCGCGGCGACCGCGCGGGTGCTCACCGCGTCCGGGCCGCCGTTCTCCAGGAGCTCGACGGCCGCCTCGACGATGCGGCGACGAGGGCTGTCGGTGGTGTCGCGGGTAGCCATGTACCAACGATACCGAGGATTTGGTTCCACTGATATTCCAGTGTTAACGTCACAGTGATTCCACTGGAAACAGCGTGGGGAGAACACTGTGATCATCGTGACCGGAGCCACCGGAAAGCTCGGCCGCAGCACTGTCGAACGCCTCCTGGAGCGCGTCCCCGCCGACCGCGTCGGCGTCAGCGTCCGCGATCCCCGCAAGGCCCAGGACCTCGCCGACCGCGGCGTCCGCGTCCGGCAGGGCGACTTCGACGATCCCGCCTCGCTCGTGCACTCCTTCGAGGGGGCCGAGCAGCTGCTCCTCGTCTCCCTCGACCGCGTCGGCGAGGAGTGCGTCACCGGCCACCGCACCGCCATCGACGCCGCCGTGAAGGCCGGCGTCGGCCGCATCCTCTACACCAGCCAGATGGGCGCCGCCCACGACTCCCGCTTCCAGGCGTGCCGCGACCACGCCCGTACCGAGGACCTGCTGCGCGCCACCGGCCTGCCCTGGACCGCGCTGCGCAACGGCTTCTACGCGGCCAGCGCCCTGCACTTCCTGGAGCCCGCCCGCCACACCGGCGACATCGCCCTCCCCGCCGACGGCCCCGTCGCCTGGACCGGCCACGACGACCTCGCCGAGGCCACCGCCGCGATCCTCGCCGACGAGGGCCGCTTCGAGGGGCCCACCCCGCCGCTCACTGGCCCGGCGGCGCTCGACTTCGGCGCCGTCGCCGAGATCGCGTCCCAGGCCACCGGACGGCCCTTCACCCGCACCGTCGTCACCGACGACGCCTTCCACGAGCAGTTCCTGGCGCACGGCGCCCCGGCCCCGATCGCCGACCTGATGGTGAGCATCTTCGCGGCGGCGCGGAACGGCGAGTTCACCGCCGTCGACCCGACGCTCGCCGAGCTGATCGGGCGGGAGCCCGCCACCTTCGGCGCCCTGCTGGAGCGCGCCTGGGCCGAATAGACCCGAGCCACCGCCACAGGGAGTGCCACCAGGGCGAGCGCGGCCGCCGCCGTCCGCGCGCTCGCCACTCCCTGGCGGGGTCCTTCACCTCCGGCGGTCAGCTCCAGGGCGGGTAGACGCGGTCCCCGGCGGTTCTGGTGTCCTCGCGGGTCTGCGCCCTGATCGCGTGGGTCACGCAGACCTTGTCGCCGATGAACGCCTCCCGCCAGACGTAGCCGTCGATGCAGGTCTGCGGCCCGTACGGTCCGTTGGTCCAGCGTGAGGGGGCGGCCGCGTTGTCCGCGTGCACCTGGTCGTACGTCTCCTGGGTCACGCAGACGTGGTCACTGTCGTCGGCGCCGCGCCACAGGTAGCCGGACTTGCAGGTGTTCGGGCCGAAGAAGTGCTTGGTCGGGTTGATCCGGCCGGCCGCGTTCTTGTTGTCGCTGATGACCTGCAGCGCGGTGCGCTGGGACACGCACACCGTGTCGTGCGGCACGACCTTGCGGTAGGTCCGGTTCAGGATGCACCTGCCGTACTCGTCCTCCCAGTTGCCCGCGTCCGCGTTGTCGGCCGCGGCCTGGTCGCGGGTGGCGGGGGTGACGCACACCCGGTCGCCCGGTACGGCGTCGCGGAAGACGTACCCGGCCACGCACTTGTCAGGCATGCTGGTGGTCACCGTCACGGTGGCCACCTCGTCGTTCACCGCGTTGATCGCGATGGTGACGCCGTTGGCGTTCACCGACCGCACGGGCCAACGGGTGCCGAGGTCGAGCAGCAGGATGGACCGGCCTTTGTTGACCTCGTGGATGAGGGGGATGGCCTCGCTCACGCCCGTCTTCTTGCGGAACTCGACGGTGTAGTAGTGGTTCAGGTCGGCCGGGTCGAACGGGACGCGCAGCAGCAACGCTCCCGGCAGATCCTGACGCTCCAGCGGAGCCAGCTGCACGGTCATGCTCGTACGGCCGCCTTGCCCGCGGGCAGGAACAGCTCCTCGAAGTACGACGGCGGCTGGGGTTCCTCGGGATGGTCGGCGAACTTGCACAGCAGGATCGACCAGGGCAGATAGCCCTGCACGGGGGTCGCATGGGCGGCCTGCCCGGGTAACAGCAGGCCGCCGATGAGCGCGGCGAAGGCGAGTACCAGAAGTCTTCTCACGGTCGCCATGAAGTCATCGCGAGCGTGCGGACCGGTTGTGCGTCAATGGTGATCAAGTCCGCCGCCGGCAAAATCCCCGGTCAGCCGGGCAGCAAGGGCTTGCGGACGGCTGAGCGCGACGTTGTGCCCCCCGTCGATCTCGTCCGGCACGATACCCAGTCGTTCACGGACAACGCGACGCAGGAACGTGGCCGGCAGGAACCGATCGCCGCGGCACAGCAGGAAAGAGGTCGGTGTGGACGGCCACGTGGCCAGCGGCCACGGCTCGGCGAAGGGCGTGGCGGACTGGTCGCGGACATTCCGTCGTGCCTCGGCCGCGAGGTCGGGCGGGACATCGTGGAAGAACAGCGCGGTCTCGTCGTCCGGGGCGCGGCCGTCACGCTCGTCCTGCTCGCGCCGGGCCGCCTCCCAGCCGGTGCTCGTCCACCACTCACCCGGGGGCTCGCCCGGAGCGGGCACCATGCCGGCCACCAGGACGAGTCGCCTGACGGGAACGCGTTCACAGACGAGCGGCGCGGTGAAGCCGCCGAAGGAGTGCGCGACGACGATCACATCGGTACGCACGCCGACGGCCTTGATCACCGTGTCCGCGTAGTCGTGCAGCGTGGCCGAGTCGTCGTCACAGGGCAGATCGGGGGTGACGACGTCATGGCCACGGGCGCCGAGCTCGTCGGCCGTCAGGCGCCAGTACCGGGAGTCGGCCGCGGCACCGGGAATCAGCACGAAGGTGGTCATGCGAAAACCTCCACAGGAGACGGACATGTTCACGAACGGCCGCGGTGTTCGAATTCCTCGACGCTGACGCCTCCCGGCAGGCGCGAGGTGAAGTCCAGGACGCCGACCCACGTGGGGCGCACGGCGATGCGGGCCATCCGCGTCCCAGGGTGATCCACCGCCGCCACGTTGGCGGCCCCTTGCTCGGGCCCGGCGTAACGGTGCTGGGCCAGCACGTACTCCGGCACGATCCCGTCGACGTCGGTGACCTCCGCCCGCCCGCGGATGAGGAGCGTCTCGGGCGGCGTGGACGCCCTGTCGATGGTGAGGGCGATGTCAGGTCTGGCACGAAGCGCCCCGATCTTCCGCGCCCCCGCGAACGTGGACAGGACGATCTCGGCGCCGGTCCAGTGGAACAGCATGGGGAACACCCGGGGCGTGCCGTCGGCCGCGACGTAGGCCACCCGCGCCAGTTCGGTCGAGGCGAGCAGGCGCTGCGCGACCGGGCTGTTCAGCAGGCGGACATCGCCCTGCGGCAGGCTCATGACATCCGGCTGGTCGTCGGTCGTCATGCGAAGACTCCTCTCGTGGTGGACCGCGCCCGTCGCGGTCGGCACCTATTGAGACGGAGAAGGCTTCGAGAAGGGGGCACCGTCCGCGGGCCATACGGGGGGCAACCCGAAAGCGGCGAACAGCCTCGGCTCGAAGACCGTGATCTCGGCGATCCGCCCGTGCTCGATCCTCAGCACGTTGAGCGCCTGGGCGCGGTACTCGCGCTCGCCCAGCCTGCGGAGATAGCCGGCCAGCGCGGGCTGAAGGTTCGCTCCCGTGATCACACCGCGCCACTGTCCGCCGGACAAAGGCGAGCCGGGGCCGAAAGCCTGGGCGGCGAACGCCGCGACCGCGTCCCGGCCGACGAACCAGTACGGCAGCGGCGGCATGGTCATCCGCACGTCATCGCTCAGCAACGTCGCGAAGGCGGCGGCGTCCGTCCTGTCATGGGCGTCCATGAGGCGTTGCAGCAGTTCGCGCTCGCTCACGGTCAGAGCCCTTGAGGGCGACCACCCGAGCCGCTGCCGCGGAAGCTGGTCGCGCAGGATGGACCGTGCCCGCTTCAGGGCGCTCTTGACGGATTCGACGCTGCTGTCGAGTTGCGCGGCGGTCTCCTTGGCCGACCAGCCGAGGACGTCGCGCAGGATCAGTACCGCCCGCTGCCGGGGGGACAGATGCTGGATGGCGGCCAAAAACGCCAGTTCGATGGTCTCCCTGCCGATCACGGCGGCTTCCGGCTCCTCGCCGAAGGCCAGCAGGTGGTCCGGGTACGGCTGCAGCCAGGCAATCTCCGCCGGAGGTTCCTGCCCCTCCACCCGATCGCGGGCCACGGGCCGGCGCCGTTGGCGATCGAGAAAGTCCAGGCAGGCGTTCGTGGCGATCCTGTAGAGCCACGCCCGCACAGTGGACTGCCCTCGAAACGTCTCGCGGGCGCGCCAGGCCCGCAAGAACGTCTCCTGCGTCAGGTCCTGCGCCTCCTCGAACGAGCCCAGCATCCGATAGCAGTGCACCTGTATCTCGCGCTGGTGCCGCTCGACGAGCCGGCCGAACGCGTCCTCGTCATCGGCCATCACAAAGGTCACCTGCCGCGTGCACATCCTTCGGTCGGGACAGAGTAGTACGGCACTCATGGGCCTGGCCGCGCCGGCGGCTTCAGAAGCGCCAGCGGGTCGCGGTCAGGCCGTCCGAGCCGTAGCCAAAGGCACGAAGCGGCGTGATCCTGTAGAAACCGTACTCCGGGGAGCCGGGCAGGCCGTCGTCGTGGACGCGGCCGCCGCGCAGCGACAAGGGCCACCCGTACTTGGTCAGGAAGGCGCCGGCCACCTCCTGCTGCCGCGCCGGGTCCAGGACGGGGACGGCCGTGCCTTCGAGGACGAGGTCGAGGTCCGGGCCGGCCACGGTGAGGACGCAGTGGCCGCTGTGGGCGAGGTTCCTGCCCTTGCGAGAGCCGGGCCGGGTGGTGAAGCACACGCTCTCATCGGCCCAGACGGGCATCAGCGGCATGGCGTGGGGGCGTCCGTCGGGCCGTACGGTGGACAGCCAGGCTTTCGGCGCCTGCCGCAGGCAGGCCACGGCCTGTGCCCAGGGTTTCACGGTCGTCGCGTCGGTGCTCATCGGTGTCGCGTCGGCGTCGCTGAACAACAGTTCGGCGACTGGGGTCGGTGCGGGCATGGCGGAGGTCTCCCTTTCGGGTCGGTCCAGTTTCTGCCGAGCGTTCGACGCCCCGGCCGGTGGTGGTGCAGGTGCGGTAGACGTCCTCACCGTCGCGCAGGAAGACGTTCAGGGCGAAGCCGTCGCCCGACCCCATGTCGTGGTTGAAAGCGCCCATCGGCAGGCGGCGGCGTCCGGCGGCAAGGGCGCGCGTGAGCCGCTTCTCCTTGTCCGGCAGCGCATCCCGCGCGCTGCGCCACTCCTGGTCGGAGACGATCGGGGGGCGGGTCATCCGGCACTCCTCACGAGGCTTTCTTGAGGGAAGGGACTGTCCGCACCCTAACCGACTAACTTCCTTAAGGGAAGTCAGTTGGCTATGCTGACCGCATGCAGCGCACCCGGTTCGACGAAATGGCCTGCTCCATCGCCCGCACGCTGGACGTCATCGGCGAGCCCTGGTCCCCGCTGATCCTGCGCGACGTCTACGTCGGCATCGCCCGCTTCGACGAGCTGCAGCGCGACCTCGGCATCTCGAGCAAGGTGCTCAGCGACCGGCTGAAGTGGCTCATCGACCACGACGTCCTGGAACGCCGCGAGTACTCCCGACGCCCGCCGCGCCACGAGTACGTCCTCACCCAGAAAGGCCGGGAGCTGTGCGACCTGCTGCTGGTGATGGCCCGCTGGGGCGACCGCTGGACGGCCGGGACGTCGGGGCCGCCCGTCCTGTACCGCCACCACGCCTGTGGCCAGATCGGCCACGTGGAACTCCACTGCTCGGTCTGCGGGCAGCCGATGCGCGCCACGGACGTCGACGTGCTGCCCGGCCCCGGTTCCGGCGAGAACGTGCGTGCCGGTGCCGTTGGGGACTAGCGAGCCAGGAACCGCCCGGCGAACCGGACTCGGCGGCGTGGGCGGCTCGGGCCCGTACGATGCCGGGGCTATCCGTCGAGAGCGATCGCCTCGATCTCCAGGAGCCACGCTTCGTCATAGATGTCGGCGATGATGATGGTAAGCGCGGGTGTATGGCCCTTGAGTATCTCCGTCCGGATACGGGAGTTCGCTTCACGATATTGGCGATCAGCCAGGTAGATGGTCACCTTGGCGAGGTTGCGCACCCCCAACCCGGCCTCGGCCAGTACGGCGAGCACGTTGCGCCAGGTCATCCTGCACTGGGTGTCGAAGTCCTCAGGCACCTTCCCGTTCTCCGCCCAGGGCACCTGACCGCTGACGAACAACATCCGGCGCGCCCCGGTGATCACCGTGCCGTGGGTGTAGTCACCGGGTGCTTGCGGTAAGAACGCCGGATCGAGCGATGAAATGGACAATGAGGTCACAGGGTCCTCCGGGATTGCGTGAATGCGCGCGAACGGGGCCGGCGGGGGGCAGGCCCGGCCACCGGACACGCGGCGCCTTGGCGGCGTCGGTGCCGGCTGACCGGGCCTGAGAGTGGCCATGTCGCCCGGATCACTACAAGTGGCTGTCGCGATTCCGGGCGGCCCCCCTAGCCGGAAATCACGTCCAGATAAGGTCTCGCATGACGCCCTCCTCTCGTGTCGATCTGCGGAGACGGTAGATCGTCATGCGGATGGACCGGCGTGGGCCGCTACCGGTCTGTCCGGAAAGTTGGCATGCAGGTCCGAAATCCCAGCACGATCCGCCAGTTCCCGAGCGGCCGACCATGCGGAGCCGTCCCGCCTGGTCGTACCGGCCGAGCAGCAGCCCACTCGGCCGCCGGGGCGAGCGGCAGTCGAGGACGCCGCCGAGCTCGACGCCGACCACGTCGGATCTGCGGCGTTGGCGCGGATCGCGATCAAGCCTCCACTGGCTGGCTTCGTGCCGCTGGGGTGACGCAGTGAGGCTTTTCCCACCTGATCGCGCAGGTCAGCTGTCTTGTCGTGCCTCGGCTGGCGTGGGCCTCACCCGCGCTTCCGGGCGCCGTTCACGACGTGACCGCGAGAGGTCAACCGCTCGCATGCCCGCATCGCGCGACCACGCTTGTGCAGGCGATCCTCGTGCCGCAGCTCGTCGAAGAGGGCCGTCACCCAGGATGAAAAGGCTCACTGTTCACAGGCGTGAGCATGTTCGAGAGGACAAGCGCTATCTGCGTTTTATGATGAGGCGTTGCGGGCCGTTGACGTTGTTCCCGCTGCCCCCGGACAGGTTATTGGACTTGCAGGAGTTGACCGCATTCGAGAAGTTCCCGCTGTCGATCGATTTGCCCTTGCTCCAGTAATTGCCCACCGTTCGCGTGTTTCCCTTGTTCTTGGAACGGTCCACCTTCGCGGGGACATAGGCCGCCTTCTCGTGAGTCGACGATTCGGCGGGCAGGGCCGGGATTGTCGCGGCGACGAACGCCAGGCCGGCAACGGCGATGGCCAGGCCGGTCATGTGCACGTGCTCTCTCATTCCACCCGCCTGGTCACCGCAGGGACTGGGATCCGTTGGCATTGTTGCCGCTGTCGGTGGCGTTGTTGCTGTTCGTGGAGCCGTTCACGTTCGAGAAGTTGCCGCTGTTGATGGGATCTCCTTCGCTATGGTAATTCCCGCTGTTGGTGGAGTTGCCGCTGTTTTCTGCGCCGTTGACGCATTTCGTGGGAGAGTTGGGCGAAGGAGAGTTGTAGTTGACCAGCCGGTTACCGCAGAAGACCGCCGGAACCATCGACAGGATGGTGCCCAGGTCCGCGCCCACCAGGCGCGCCAACGGGGAAGGCTCTTGGGGCACCGGTCGTGCCGCCGCGGCGCCGGCGGCGGTGAGCGTCATGCTGGACCCGGTTATTGTCACGACCGCGGCAAGCCGGATCAGGATTTTACTCATAGGCCCCATGGCCGCCTCCGATGCTCAGTGACAGGTCGGTTCACGATCGCCGCCGAGCGTATAGCTCATGATGAAGCGTGGCCAATGTTCCGGCGCCGTGTCGGATTTCTCAGTGAGCCTTTTTTATATCGACGATGGCGTTGCCGCTTGAACGGCGACCGGAAGCGTGGGCGAGCGCCCGATGCGCAGGCTGAGGGACCCCGTCAAGACCCCTCACCGCGAGCTGGCTTGCGTGGCGACGTCCCGGTCGGCGATGTACGTGCAGCCGCTGGCCGGGCTTCCGGTCGAGGCGATGACCGCGTCGAGGCGGTCACGGGTACGGGTCAGCCCGGCGATCTGGGCGTCGATGCGATCGCGTTCGGCGAACAGCCGGGCCCGGGACTCCGGAGTGCTGACCTTGGCCTCGACGCAGGGCAGCAGCTCGGCGATGGTCCGGCTGGACAGACCGGCCGCGTAGAGCATCTGGATCAGGTGAACCCGCTCGACCCCCGATTCGGGATAGTGGCGCTGCCCGGAGCCGCTCCGGTTCGCCTCCAGCAGCCCCTGCTCCTCGTAGTAGCGCAGGGCCCGTACGCTGACGCCCGACCGCGCCGCCAACTCGCCGATCCGCACCGTGACCTCCATCACAAGACTTGCCTCTGACGTCAATGTCAGGTTTTAGCGTATGCGGCATGCAGATCAACGGAGCACATGTGCTGGTCACCGGCGCCAACCGCGGCCTGGGACGGCAGTTCGTCCTGTCTCTCATCGAGCGCGGCGCCGGCAAGGTGTACGCCACCGCCCGCCGCCCGGACCTCATCGACGTACCGGGGGTCGTCCCGCTGCGCCTCGACATCACCGACCCGGCATCGGTCGCCGCCGCCGCGGCGGCGGCACCTGACGTCAAGATCGTCATCAACAACGCGGGCATCTCCAGCGGCGCGAACCTGATCAGCGGAGACCTGGACACGATCCGCCGCGAGATGGACACCCACTTCTACGGCACCCTCGGCGTGATCCGCGCCTTCGCGCCCCAGCTGGCCGATGGCGCGATCATGAACGTGCTGTCGGCGATCTCGTGGCTCGCCACCGACGGCGCGGGCGCCTACCACGCGGCCAAAGCCGCCGAGTGGGCGCTCACCAACAGCGTCCGCCTGGAGCTGGCCCATCAGCGCACCCTGGTGACGGGCCTGCACCTGGGCGCCGCGGACACGGACATGATGGCCTGGTACGACGGCGACAAGACCGCCCCCGAGGTGATCGTCGCGGCGGCCCTGGACGGCATCGAGGCGCATCAGCCCGAGGTGCTCGCCGACGCCTGGAGCCGCCAGGTGAAGGCGTGGCTGCCGGAGGACCCGAGCGTCATCTACCGGGAAGCGGCGGCTGCCCTCACGGCCCTCACGACCTGACTGACGGGGCCGCGGCGGTCCGCCGGCGTTCCAGCAGGTCTCGCGCCTCCAGGAAGGGCGCCCGCAGGAAGGCCAGATGGTCCTCCTGTCCATGCCGATGGCAGACCTGCCCCGGCCACAGCCGCCGGCTCCGCTCGTCGATGTAGGCGAGCGACCCTTCGACGAGGTTCAGCATGTGCTCGACGGTACGTGCGTCGAAGCGTTCGTAGACCGCGCCGGTACGCACGTAGACGGGCGAGGTGTGCGCCATGATCGGCCGCGCCCAGACGTCATGGTGCCTGGCGACGCCGGCGCCGGGTCCGTAGCATCGTGCGGCGATCCACGAGTCCTCACCGACCGGCACGGAGGCGGCCAGTTCGAGCGTACGCTCCGGCCGCGGGGTGCGGTGCTCGGCGACGACGCGGCCGTTGACGACGATCTCGACGCGGTCGATGGGGAAGATCGACTCGGCGCGTACGGTGACGTCGAGGGACGCCCCGGCCGGCGCCTGGATCTCCTGGCCCGGCCGGTGACCCTCGATGTCCAGGCTCAGCAGCGGCCCGCTGGTCACGAAGGTGGCCCCCTCCCGCACCGCCCGGCACCACGCCCAGTAGTCCATTTCCTCCTCCGGCGGCACGTGGGCGTAGGTGCGGATCAGGCCGATCGGCACCTCGCTGCTCATCTTGTCCGTGCCGCCGACCAGCGTCACCCGGTACCCGGCGTCGAGGTAGCGGTAGTACTCCTGGATGTTGTACGGGTCATAGGCGATCATCTCGACGGCGTCCAGCCGCCCGGTGGCGAGCAGGGCGGCGGCCTCCCCGTTCGGCACCGGGAAGTGGGCGAGAACGACCGTGCCGCCCTGCTCGTGGCATTCGTCGGCCCAGTGGGACAGGGTGGTCTCCAGGCCGCCGCCGAGCTCGGACTCCTCGGCGCCGCCGGTGCACCACGGCATGACGGGGCGGCGCAGGCCGAGCAGGTTGATGTGGCCCAGCATGCCGCTGCGGTTCTCCTGGCCGGCGAAGACGTGGGTGTGGCCGTCGGCGGAGGTGTGCGGGTGGCCGGTGAACTCCTCGGTGTTGGTGAACAGGTGCCCCCACTGGCTGAGCAGCAGGTTGGTGACGCGGACGTCCTCGCCGCGCGCTTCGAGCTCGGCGCCGAGCGTCGAGACGAAGTGCACGTGGGTGTCGCCGCTGTACCAGCCGGTGGCGGCCAGGTCGGTCAGCCGGGTCAGCGTCAGCTCCAGTTCGGCCTGGCCGGGCCGGATGGTGACGGTGGTGCGGAGCGGCTCGTACTCGAAGCCGCGCGCCGCCTCCACCGTGACCTCGCCCAGCGGCAGCCAGCCCTCGCAGGTGCCGTCGATGTAGGAGTAGGTGGTGGCGCCGAGCCGTACGTCGCCGCCGATGTCGAGGTTCCAGGTGTTGCCGTCGGAGTTGATGTGCCCGTGGTGGCCGTGCGGCGGGTACGGCACCCCGTCCGCGGACCGGAAGTGCACGCGGCACGGGACCGGCTCGCCGGTGGCCGCGTCGCGGACCACTGTCCGCACCCAGGCCCGTCCGGCGTCGGGCACCCGCCAGGTGACCGTGCCGTCATCGAGGTGTCCGGCGGCGAGCAGCGCGCCCCAGTCGCAGGCGCCGATCTCGGACGGGCCGCGCTTGAGGGTGAGGCGGGCCGAGGGGGTCGCGGCGACGCGTACGTAGGCGCGGCCGTCCTCCTGCGGCGGCGCCCCCCAGCCGGCGACGGCCGGCGGCGCCCCCCAGCCGTCGCCGGCCTCGCCCGCCCGGCGATAGAGGTACGTCGCCGAACCGCGGTCGACGCTCACCGACAGGTCCTCGGTGACCGGGCCGGCCTGCGGGGCGAGGTCGATGAGCACGTCACGCCACACGGTGCGGCCGAAGGGGTCCTCGTCCAGCTCGCTGGTGGTCACGGCGCCGACGAGGACGGCGGGCCCGAGCGAGCGGAACTCCAGGGCGCGTACGGGCACGCCGGGGCGCGGGTTTCGGCAGGGCCACAGGTAGAACCGGTAGGGCAGCACGTACGGCGAGCGGGCCTGCGGGTCGTCGATGTCGACGAACCGCGCTCCGGCCGCGTCGTAACGGCCGTGGGTGCGCGGCATGAGCTGGTGCTGGGCGTCGGGGACGGCCAGGAACGGCGTCTGCCCCCAGTCCAGCGGGATCGCCCGGTCGCTCCACAGCCGCGGGGTGGGCCCGATCTCGAACCGCTGGCGGATCGGCAGCTGTTCGGTGTGCCCGTCCTCGTAGACCAGCGTGTACTGGGCGCGGACGTCGCCCACGCTCTGGCCGTCGAACAGGTCAGGGGACTCCAGGGCGTGGGCGATCACCATCCACTCGAAGGAGCGTTCCACGGGGACGGTGACCGTCGCCGACTCCACGCGCAGCAGGGCCCGGTCGCCTCGCTCGTCGCCGAACAGGAACGGGATGCCGTACAGCGTGCGCGACCCCAGCGGGTAGGACGCGCCGTCGTCGAGCACGGAGCGCGGCGCGTTGAACACCCCCGACAGGTCCACCGGATCGTAGCCGCGGCCGTCACGCATGCTCGCCCGCCAGGGACTTCGGCTCGTCCACGGAGGTCTGCGCCAGCTCGGCGTACAGGTGCGGCGCGTGCGACCGCAGGTGCAGCGCGCGTGCCACCCCCGCGATGACCGCCACCACGGCGATCGCGATGATCAGGACGTTGGTGAAGGTTCCCGCGCCGGTCAGCAGCGGCAGGTTGGCCAGGACGAGGACGAGCACCACGGTCAGTGCCACGAAGCTGAGCCCGGGGGCGATCGTGGTGCGGAAGATCCCGGCGTCGGCGCCCTGGCGGCGCAGGAACCGGATGACGGCCAGGCTGCACAGCGCCCACAGGGCGATGATGCCGAGGAACCCGAGGGCGCTCCCCCACAGCAGCAGGCCCAGGTACGGGTCGCTTCCGGTGACGGCGAAGGCGACGACGGCGACCGCCGCGATGCCGGTCTGCAGCAGCCCGGCCGGCCAGGGCGCCTTGGTCCGCGGGTGCGTACGCCCGAGCGCCCGCGGCAGCAGCCCTTCGCGGCCGAGGGCGAAGAAGTAGCGGTTGGCGGCGTTGTGCAGCGCCAGCAGGGCGGCGAAGGCGCTGGTCAGCAGCAGCACGTTCATCACTTCGACGATCGGCGCGGGAACGTAGCGGGTGAAGACGGTGACCACGAGGTTGACCGGGTCGGCCTCGGCCGCGGCGGCGATCTTGTCCGATCCGTAGGCGATGACGACGATCCAGGTGATGAAGGCGTAGAAGACGGCGATGAAGCCGACGGCGATGTAGGTCGCCCGCCGGACCGTCCTGATGCCGCCGCGCGCCTCCTCGCTGAAGATCGCGGTGGCCTCGAAGCCCATGAAGGCTCCGGCGACGAGGGCGAACATGGCGGCGTTGTCCGGGGCGAGCACGGTCGCGGGAGAGAAGGACGTGGCGGCCCAGTCGCCGCTGCCCCCCTTGATCAGGACGTACACCGCCAGCACCACCAGGACGGCGGTCTCCAGGACGAGCAGGACGCCGAGGATGCGGGCGCTGGTGTGGATGCCGCGGTAGCCGAGCCAGGCGACGAAGACCAGGCCGGCCAGGGCGAAGACGTACCAGGGCACGTCCAGCCCGAAGTAGTGCGCGAAGGTGGTGTTGGCGTAGACGCCCAGGGCGCCGTACGTGCTGATCTGCAGGGCGTTGTACGCGGCCACCGCCAGCATCGCCGCTCCCGAGCCCACCGGCTTGCCGAGCCCGCGCGAGATGGTCGCATAGAACGCTCCAGCATTACGGACATATCGGCTCATGGTCATGAAACCGACGGCGAAGAGCGCCATGACCACCCCGGCGACCAGGTAGCCGCCGGGAACGGCCGCGCCGCCCTTGAGGAAGTGCAGCGGGGCGACGGCGACGATGAGCGTCAGGGGCGCGAGCGCCGCCAGGACGGTGAACACCAGATCCTTGGTCCCCATGGCGTTGCCCGCGAGGGCGTGCGCGCGTTGGCCGGTGGCCTGAGCTGGCATGATGGCGCTCCTTGATCCGGGGCGGTTGAGGGGGGCCGGCTGATTAAGGGGGGAGCCTACGGCGGGGCCCGGCGGCTGGACGAGGGACGATCCGTCCAGGCGGCCCGATGGCCGCTGTGCGTTCCGTACAACCCGTCCGATCAGAGCTCCTCGATCGCGCGCAGCGCGAGATAGAGCTCCATCCGCGTGTCCGCGTCGGCCAACCGGCAGCCGAGAGCGGCCTCGATCTGGCCGATGCGGTGGCGCACGGTGTTGCGGTGCACGCCGAGCTCGTCGGCGGCCCGGTCCCAGTGGCCGTTGTGCCGCAGCCAGATCCGCAACGTCGCGAGCAGGTCGCCGGCGTCCTGCTGACGGCGTTCGCGCAGGGGGCGGAAGCGGCGGTCGGCGTAGTCGCGCAGGCGGCTCATGTCCAGCGCGGCGGCGAGCCCGTCGACCTCGGCGCCGCTGACGACGGACGAGCCCTGGAACAGGGCGGTGCGCAGGAGCCGCGCGGCCTCGTCGTGCGCCTCGCCCAGCCGCCCGGCCGGGTACGGAGAGCTGATCCCGGCCGTCCAGCCCGCCCGCGCAAGATCGTCGGTGAGCGTGGTCAGCGGCTCGGACTCCGGCACCAGGGCGACGTACACCTCACCGTCCCGGTCCACGAACGGGGAGCCCAGCAGCGACGCCAGCTCGCCGAGCCCGGCCCGGCCACCGCCGGTGGCGCGGGCGCAGACGATCCGCCACCGGGTGTCCTCGACCCCGAAGACGTCGGCCGCGTGCCGGTCCCAGCGGGAGGAGCCGGGGGCGAGCGCCTGGGCCAGCGCCACCCGGCCGATCCGATGAGCGGGCCAGCGGTCCACCGGATCGGGCAGGAGCAGGCCCAGCAGGGACGCCGCCGTGGTGATGACGGCGTGGTCGGTGATCCCGGCCATGACCGGAGCGCCGACCGCCAGCGCGTAGCCGGTCGGCAGCGGGCCCGCCACCGATTGGATCATGACCCGCTGGTCGGCCGAGCTCATGGTGGCGCTCGCGGGGCTCGTGCTGGCGCACACGCGGCCCAGGGCGGCCCGCACGTCGTCGCCGAACCGGGGCCGGCCCCCGGTCCACTCCCTCCCCCTGGCCTGGTCGGCCAGCAGCGCCCATCCTCCGACGTGCGCGGCCAGCAGCTCCAGCGTCCTGATGAGCGGCGACGGGCCCGCGGCGGTCCTGATCAGGGCACGCTGCGCCTCGGTGAGCCGCCTGATCTCCGACAGCTCGACGGACAGCAGCTCGCCGTAGAGCACCTCGGCGCAGGACTCGAACGTCACCGCGGGCGCGACCTCCAGCAGGGGAAGGTCGTTCGCCTGGCAGGCCGCCACGAGTTCGGGCGGCACCTGGTCGAAGACCGGCGTCACGCCGAAGCCCAGGGCGGCGACGCCGGCCGCCTTGACCCGCGCCACATAGCCGGCGCAGGCGTCGGGCCGCAGGCTGGTGCCCGCCAGCAGCAGCAGCTCGCCACCCTGCAGGAACCGGGACGGGTCGGGCAGCTCGCTCACGTGCACCCAGCGGATCGGGACGTCGAGACGGTCCGCGCCCGCGAGCACCCGCAGCCCCAGCCGGGCGACGAACAGACTCAGCGGCACCATGGCGCCACGCTAGCCGTCCGTCCGAGCTGCTCCGACCAGGGCGGACTCACCTGGTGACGGCGAGGAAGACCTTCTCGCTCGGCTCCAGGGTGATCCAGTCACCCTGGAAACCCTGCGGGACGTAGAACGCCTCGCCCGCGCCGAACTCCCTGCTGCGTCCCTCCGCGTCCCGCACCGCGACCCGGCCTTTCAGGATCACGCAGATCTCGTCGTACGGCCAGGAGTCGAAGCGCACCGCGCCCGGCTCCCCCGTCCAGTAGCCGCCGGTGTAGGAGGTCGCCTCCCCGCCGAAGACCCGGAACTCCTCCTCGGTCCACGCGGCCGACAGCAGGTGGTAGTCGGCGAGCGGGGGCACGAACCTGGTGCCGGCTCCGGCGTGGATCGCGCGTACCTGGTCGATGCTCATTCCGCCGCTCCTTTCACGGCCCCGAACCGGCGCAGCACGTTGTGCGTGATGCGTTCCACGAACGGGTCGCCCAGGCTGAGCACGTGCGCCCACTCCGTGCTGCCCCCGTTGAACACCTCTCCGTCGCCGCGGGTGAAGGCCGCGATCATGCCGGCGCCGCGCATCTCGCCTTCGTGCACGTACGCGGGCAGATCGTCGCCCAGGTCGGCGTTGTAGGCGTAGACCTCCTCCTCGGGGCCGCCGATCGGCACCCGCCCGCCGAAGCGGTCCTCCTCGCCCCGTACCGCCGGCGCGAGCGCGAGGATCTCCAGCGTCTCGGGCGCGCCGTCCTCGAACGTCGGGTACGGCAGCCCGCGCCGGAACGTGTACTCCACCGAGTCGAGCTCGAAGGCGGCCAGGAACGACGGCGGGCCGCCGAGCAGGTCGCCGTAGTAGAGGTCGGTCCCCTCCATGGCCCAGTGGTGCGGCCGGTACACGGTGAAACCGCCCGACGAACGCGGGGCGGCCACGCCGTAGCGGTTGTAGATGCCGCCCAGGCCGTTGAGCCCCATGGTGGTCGCGCCCGGCCGGCCGACCGACTTGGCCTCCCACACGGTCGTGGCCAGGTGGGGCGCCCGCTCGGCCTCCGGGTCGGCGGAGGGCAGCCGGTAACAGTACTGCGTGGCGCCGTCGTCGCTGAGCCGGACCTGCCACTGGTAGTTGCCGCCGAACCGGGCCAGCCTGCCGCCCGCGTCCACGAAGGCGTCGACGGTGTCGCGCATCCGCCACGACCAGTACTCGTCGTGGCCGACCACGATCGCGCAGGCGTACCCGTCCAGTGCCCGAGGGTCGAAGTGCAGGTCGTGCTGGGTCAGGTAGTCCAGCTCGTAGCCGTTGCGCTCGGCCCACACCACGAAGTGCCGCTCGTAGGTGGCCCAGAACGCGTCCGCGTGGTGGCGGCTGTAGCCGAACAGCCGCGCCCACTCGTAGGAGGGGTAGCGCGGGGCGCCGTACATCGGCAGCGTGCCGGTGTTGGCCTCCCTCGGCGCCCCGGCCGGCTTGCGGATCATGCCGCGGGCGATGGGGCGCTGCGTCGAGGCCAGCGGCGAGCCGGCGTCGGCGCGGGGGTCGTCGCCGAGCCCCCGGTAGTGGTTGGCGCCGCCCCAGTCGTTGTAGGCCAGCATCGTGCTGGTGGTCAGCACCAGCGCGGCGCGTGCGCGCCGCTCGGCGGGCGCCTTGACGACGAAGAAGTGCTCGCGTTCCCACAGCTCGCCGGCAGGGGTGGTCGCGCGTACGGTGACGATGTAGAAGCCGCTGCGCCAGTCGGCCGGGATCTCCAGCTCCAGCCCGGCGGGCCAGCCGCAGCCCGTGGCGTGCGCGTCGTGCGGCGGCTCGAAACGTCCGGCGGACAGGCCCTCGCGCGACCACACGACCTGCGGCTCCAGCCCGTCGCGCAGCACCTCCAGGTCGAAGGACGGGACGCTCGCGCTGAGGTGGAACCGTACGGTCTCTCCAGGGAAATAGGAGAACTTGTCGGTGTAGCACCAGACCTCGGCGGCATCCGGCGCCGCGAACGCGCGTTCGGACGGCCACCCCTTCGGGGACCATGCGAAAGCGGCGGGCAGCCCGGCCTGCTCGATCGTGTCGTCCACGACCCTCCTTCACTCGTACGGGTCTCCGAGCTTATGAACCGGGGCTTCCGGCGAAATGAACGACTCGCACAACCCCGGTGGACACTTCGCACAAAGAACGCCGAATCCGCCGCCCGTAGTCTCGGCGTGCCTACGGAAGGACTGACTGAAGATGACCGAGCCTCGGGGGCCCGTCGACTCCTCCCGCGTCCCGCGCTTCGCCGGACCGGCGACCTTCGCCCGGCTGCCCCGCCTGGACGAGGTCGGGCACGCCGACGTCGCGGTGGTGGGCGTGCCGTTCGACAGCGGCGTCTCCTACCGGCCCGGAGCGCGGTTCGGCCCCTCGGCCGTCCGTGAGGCCAGCCGCCTGCTCCGGCCGTACCACCCTGGCCTGGACATCTCGCCGTTCGCGGCCCAGCAGGTCGCCGACGGCGGCGACGTGGCGTGCAACCCGTTCGCCATCGACGAGGCCGTGGCCACCATCGAGGAGGCCGCCTCCGGCCTGGGCGCGGACGGGACCCGGCTGGTCACGATCGGCGGCGACCACACGATCGCGCTGCCGCTGCTGCGCGCCGCCGCACGCCGGCACGGGCCGGTCGCGCTGCTGCACTTCGACGCCCACCTCGACACGTGGGACACCTACTTCGGCGCCGAGTACACCCACGGGACGCCCTTCAGGCGAGCCGTCGAGGAGGGCCTGCTCGACACCGAGGCGGTCAGTCACGTGGGCACGCGCGGCCCGCTGTACGGCAAGAGCGACCTCGACGAGGACAAGCGCCTGGGCTTCGGCATCGTCACCAGCGCGGACGTCATGCGCCGTGGCGTGGACGAGGTGGTGGACGCCCTGCGGCAGCGCATCGGCGACCGGCCGTTGTACGTGTCCATCGACATCGACGTGCTCGACCCGGCGCACGCGCCCGGCACCGGCACCCCCGAGGCCGGTGGCCTGACCAGCCGGGAGCTGCTGGAGATCCTGCGCGGCCTGGCGGGCGCCGACCTGGTCGGCGCGGACGTCGTCGAGGTGGCGCCGGCCTACGACCACGCCGAGATCACCGCGGTCGCCGCCTCCCACGTCGCCTACGACCTGGTCACCCTCATGGCGGCCCGCCCCCGCGAAGGAGCCTGACATGCCGGACATCACCTACGCCGTCATCGATCCGGCCACCGGCGAGACGGTCGCCACCTATCCGACCGCCACCGACGCCGGCATCGAGGACGCGCTCGCCGCCGCCCATCGGGCGGGCGCCCGTACCGGCACCGTCGCCGACCGCGCCGCCCTGTTGCGCAAGGTCGCGGACCTGCACCGCGAGCGCCGCGCCGACCTCGCCGCGACCATCGTGCGGGAGATGGGCAAGCCCCTGGCGGAGGCCGAAGGCGAGATCGACTTCTGCGTCGACATCTACACCTACTACGCCGACCACGCCGCCGCCTTCCTCGCCGACGAGCCGATCGGCATCGGCGCCGGGCAGGGCAGCGCGGTGCTGCGCCGCAGCCCGTACGGCGTGCTGCTGGGGATCATGCCGTGGAACTTCCCCGCCTACCAGGTGGCCCGGTTCGCCGCTCCCAACCTCGCCGCCGGGAACACCCTGCTGCTCAAGCACGCGCCGCAGTGCCCCGCCTCCGCCGCCGCGCTGGAGCAGATCTTCCTGGACGCGGGCTTCCCCGAAGGCGCGTACGTCAACGCCTACGCCACCCATGAGCAGATCGCCCGCCTGATCGCGGACCCGCGGGTGCGCGGCGTCTCCCTCACCGGCTCGGAACGGGCCGGCGCCGCCGTCGCCGAGATCGCGGGACGCCACCTCAAGAAGGTCGTGCTCGAACTCGGCGGCTCCGACCCCTTCATCGTCCTGTCCACCGACGATCTCGACGCCACCGTGGACCAGGCCGTCGCCGCCCGCCTGGACAACACCGGCCAGGCGTGCAACGCCGCCAAGCGGTTCATCGTCGCCGAGCCCCTCTACGCGGACTTCGTCGCGAAGTTCACCGACCGGCTGCTCGCCCGCTCACCCGCCTCCCCCCTGTCCTCCCGGGCCGCCGCCGACCACCTCGCCCGCCAGGTCGACGCCGCGGTGGCCGAGGGCGCCACCCTGACCAGCGCGGGACAGCGGCAGGGGGCGTACTTCCCGGCCGGTGTCCTGACCGGGGTCACCACCGAGCACGACGTCGCCCACCAGGAGCTCTTCGGCCCGGTCGCCATGGTCTTCGCGGCCAGCGACGAGGAGCACGCCGTCCGGATCGCCAACGACACCCCTTACGGCCTCGGCTCCTACGTCTTCACCACCGATCCCGAGCAGGCCGAACGCGTCGCCGACCGGATCGAGGCGGGCATGGTCTTCGTCAACGGCGTCCTGGCCGAGAGCGCGGAGCTGCCGTTCGGCGGGGTCAAACGCTCCGGCTTCGGCCGCGAGCTCGGCCGCCCCGGCATCGAGGAGTTCGTCAACAAGAAGCTGATCCGCACCCTGGCGCGCTGACCCCTCCCGGCAGGTGGCCTCAGCGGCTTTGAAAACAAATCTACGATCTGTTTTCATGGACGCAACGAAAGGGGGCGCGGACATGCGTGCCATCATCATCGGAGCGGGGATCGCCGGACTCGCCGCAGCGCTGCGGCTGCACCAGGCGGGCTGGGAAACCTTGGTGGTCGAGCGGGCCCCGCAGCGGCGCGGCGGCGGCTACGGGGTGACGTTCGGCGGCATCGGCCACGACGGGGCCGAGCGGATGGGCGTCCTGGCCGAGCTGAAGCGGCGCGCGTTCGTGACGCGCGAGCTGGTCTACCGCAAGCCCGGCGGCGAACGCCGCTTCGCGCTCAGCGGCGAGACCATCGCGGCCACCATGGGCAAGAAGTCGTTCACCATCCTGCGCGGCGACATCGAGGCGGTGCTGTACGAGGCCGTCGCCGATCACACGACGATCCGGTTCGGCACCACGATCACGGCTGTCGAGCAGGACGCGGACACCGTGCACGTCACGCTCGGCGACGGTGGCACCGAGCGGGCCGACCTGCTCATCGGCGCCGACGGGCTGCACTCCGCGACGCGGGCACTGGTGTTCGGCCCGGAAGAGGACTACCGGCTCGACCTGGGGCACCGGGTGGCGGTCTACATGCTGAAGCAGCGGCCGGAGGGGCTGCCCGCGGGAACGACCGGCTCGATCAGCTCGGGCGGCCGCACGTTCGCGATGATGAGCGTCGGCGACGGCCGCACGGCCGCCTTCTTCGGCTACCGCACCGACGGCGGCCGGGCGCGGGCGTCGCTGGAGGAGCTGGGCGAGCTCTACGGCGACATGGGCTGGCTGGTCCCCCAGGCTCTGGAGGGCCTGAAGACGGCCGACTCGGTCTACTTCGACGACATCAGCCAGATGGTGGTCGACCGGTGGAGCACCGGCAGGGTCGTGCTGCTCGGCGACGCCGCATGGTGTGTGACGCTGTTCGCCGGCTACGGCTCCTCACTGGCCGTCGGCGGCGCCGACCGGCTCGGCGCCGCGCTGGAGCGCCACGGCGACGACGTCCCGGCCGCACTGGCCGAATGGGAGGCCGAGCTGCGGCCGGAGGCGGAGCAGAAGCAGCAGCTCGGCCGCCGGGTCAAGGGCGTCTACGCCCCGCGCAACCCGCTGGTGCTGGAGCTGACCCAGCTTCCGCTGCGGCTGTCGTCGTGGGGGCCGGTACGCCGGATGATCGAGCGCAAGTTCCAGCCGGCGCGCTGAGAGGGCTGCGCTGGACCTGGCGGCCTGGATGCTCGCGGCGGCATGTCCGACACCCCGGCCCAGGAACGGCACGTCCTGGAGCTGGTCCGGTCTCGCCACGCCACGTGAAAACATTCGATCGATCTGTGTCGACCATCGGAAGGTGCACCTCATGCCTCCCGCCTTCTCGGCCGCGGAGAAGACGCGCATCACGCGGCTGCTCCTGGACAACGGCCTGCGGTTGTTCACCACTCAGGGACTGCGCAAGACCTCCCTGGAGGACCTGGTCACGGGGACCGGGATCGCCAAGAGCACCTTCTACGTCTTCTTCGACTCCAAGGAGGCGCTCTACCTGGAGCTGATGCTCGCCCAGATGGCAGAGGTCAAGAGCCGGGTGATCGACGGGGCGCTGCGCAAGGAGCCCGGCACCCGCGCCGGGCTGCGCGCCTTCCTGCACGCCACGCTGGCCGAACTGGACGGCAACCCCCTCTACGGCAGGCTGATGACCCATCCCGAGGAGATGGAGGCCGTGGTCAGGAAACTGGATCAGGAACGGGTGACCTCCGCGCCGGACAACCCGGTCACCGCCCTGGCGGCCTTCCTGACCGAGCACGGCGACGACCTCATCGACCACGACCCGGACGTGATCGTCGGCGTGCTGCAGGCCGTCCTCATGATGCCGCTGCACCGCGACCGGCTGGCCCGTCCGGACCTGTACCCGGAGATCCTCAACCGGCTCATCGACATCGTCGCCACCGGCCTCACCCGTCCTGAGCGGTGACGAGGCCGCCTTCTTCGCCGCCACCGCCGCAGGTGTGACTTCCGTCTCATCAAGCAACCTGGACAGCGAGCAGGCATGGAAGAGGTATGCGATTCGCGAGTCAACGAGCGGTGGAAGAGCCGGTGCCACCGCCCCAGGGAGTGCCGCCTGCCGCGGCCACGGATGAGGCTGTCCTCGGCGAGCTGTTCCTGACCCAGCGGCTGGGTCTGGTCCGGCTGGCGTACCTTCTGGTGGGCGACCAGGAAACGGCCGAGGACGTTGTCCAGGACGCCTTCACGGCACTGCACCGCCGGTGGGACCGGCTGTCCGACCATGATCGGGTCCTGCCCTACCTGCGGGCGAGCGTGGTGAACGGATGCCGCATGATCCACCGGCGCCGGTCGATCATGAGCCGGTTCACCGGCGACCGGCAGGCGCCGTCCCGGTCGGCCTCCGCGGAAGCGGCCACGCTGCTCGGAGAGACGCGCCGGGAGGTGTCGGAGGCCGTACGCGCCTTACCCCGCCGCCAGCGAGAAGCCGTGGTGCTCCGTTACTACCTCGGACTGTCCGAGGCGGAGATCGCCGAGACCATGGGAATCAGCCGCGGCACCGTGAAATCGACCGTCTTTCGAGCCCTGAAAGCACTCACCGTCAAACTGGAGGGAAAACGATGACGTCATGGCTCGAAGACCAGCTCCGTGACGCCCTGACGGCCGACGCCGAGCAGATTCGCCCGGAAACCCTGCGCCCGGTCGAACTGGCGGCGCCGCGAACGAGGACCGTCGCTCCCAAGCGCCGGTTCGCCCCGGCGGTTCCGTTCGCGGCCGCGCTCGCCGTCGTGGTCATCGGCACGGTCGCCGCCATCGTGGCCGGAGCAGCAGGCACGACTCCGGCCGTGCCCGCGACGAGCACCCTCGCCGGTCCGCGTTTTCTGCTCACCGCCGGCAACGACGGCGTGACGGTCCACGACGCCCGCACCGGGAAGGCCACGAGCCGGCTCGGCCTGCCCCCGACCCCGCAGGGAAGCTTCCGGGAACCCGGCGGCTATCTGCTCGCCGGCGCCGGCGACGGTACGACCTTCTACGTCGCCCAGAGCGTGCAGTCCCGCGAGACGCAGGTGAGCAGCACAAGGTTCTACCGAGCCCGGGTCGACGCCCAAGGGAGGCCGGCCGAGCTGGTTCGTGACGTGATCCCCGAAGTGACCGGTACGACGGCGAGCTCCCTCGCCGTCACCGATGACGGCACTCGCCTCGCCTACAGCCTCGACGGCAAGGTGTGCGGTCAAGGGAAGACGCTGCGTTTCTGCCCCGGAGCCCAGCTCACCGTCGTCGACCTGCCCACGGGAACGACCCGGACATGGACGACGAACGCCGCAGGACAGATCGAGAGCCTTTCCTGGGCGGCCGATCGCCGCACGCTCGGCCTCGTGGTCAAAACCGAGGCCCGGGTCCTGGACACGACCGCCTCCGGCACCACGCTCGCCGCCAGCCAGGCCATAGCTCCAGGTACGGAGGCCACCACCGCAACGATCAGCCCGGACGGCCGCAGCATGCTGATCGGCCACGGCCACACCATTGACGAGTACTCCGTCCCGGGCGGACGCAAGATCCGGACCCTGGTGAGCGGCGACAGCAACGCCCGCTGGAACCTGATCCGTTACGACGCCACCGGGCGCCATCTGCTGCTCGGGGGGAACGTCGAGCCCCTGAGCAGACTCGACGACGGCCGGATCACGCCCCTGATCCGCCCCGGAACCCCCGACCCCCGACTCTTGGGGTCCCCACCAGAGATCCAGGCGGCCTGGTGACCGGCCCCGGCGCGCGAGCCGGCGGTCAGCGCAGCCGCTCGATGACCTTGCCGAAGGCGTCCATGGCGGAGTCCATGACGGTGACGTACGTGAAGCCGAAGCGTTCCTGGTCCGCGCGTACCTGCTCGGCGATCTGCGCCGGCGTGCCGACGAACAGGGTCGGCACCTCCAGCAGCTCCTCGGTGGTGAGGTCGGGGGCGTAGCGGCGCAGGCCCTCCACGCCCGCGCGCCGGTCGCGGGTCAGCACCGTGCCCTTCGACAGCACGTTGAGCTCCAGCCGGGCGGCCCGCTCGCCGGCCGCGGCCCGCAGGTACGAGACCCGCTCCATCAGTGCCCCGGCGGTGACGAGCGCGGTGCGGCCGTACTCGGGGCGGTGGCGGGCGCCGGTGAACCCGGCGACGTCGGCGTGCCGGGCGGCGAGGCGGAGCACGCGGTCGCCGTGCCCGCCGATCAGGAGCGGCGGCCGGGCGGGCAGCCCGTCCAGCGAGTGGACCAGCCCGGCCAGGCTGGCGACCCGGGTGGCCGGGTCGAAGGGCAGCCCGGCGGCGGCGAACTCGGACTCGACGTAACCGGTGCCGAGCCCCAGCTCGAAGCGGTCGCCGAGAAGGCCGGCGAGGGTGGTGACGTCCCTGGCCAGCAGGGCGGGGCGGTGGAAGCTGGCGTTGAGCACGTACGTGCCGATCGCCGGGCGCTCGGTGGCCTCGGCGGCGAGCACGGCGGTGGGGATGGGCGACAGGAGGTTGAGGTGGTCGGGCACCGCGATCACGTCGAAGCCCAGCGCCTCGGCGCGGCGGCAGCGGCCGATCCACTCCTTCCTGGTGGCGTGCTCGGCGATGATCACGACGCCGAACCTGGTCCTGGCCTCGGTCATGGTCAGGCCGCCTTCCTCGCGTCGGGTGGGGCGGTCATGGCGATCGCGGTCAGCACCAGGCCACGAGCGGCCACCCAGTGGCCGGTGAAGCGGGCGTCGAAGGTCACGACGGTGGCGGGCAGGATCTCCTCGATCACCCCGGCCTCCTCGCGCTGAGTTCTGCGGGAACACCGGCACAGTAACCAAATGCGATATTCACACAAAGGGTAATGCCGGCACGCTGTGGTTCAGGCTCCGGAAATTAGGGGTTCGCATAGGGGACGGGAATGCATGCCATCTCGCACCCCTTCATCGGTGACGTAGATTGACAGTGAATTGTCCGTACCCTGACTGATCTTGTTGTTGGCAGCTCGCAGCGCGAAGTGATTTCGCGCAGCTGGTGTATATCCGCGATATCCCTTCGTTGATCAATCGTTTCGCTGCCTCACCAGCTTGCACACGTCCCTGTGCAGGGAGACTCGCGAGGGAAAGCGCGCCGGCCATCCTCCGGCCCCCCATTCCTTCAGCGGGTGCCGTCACGTTCGGCGGCGAGCTGGAGGGCCACGTCGATGATCATGTCTTCCTGGCCGCCCACGTAACCGGCCTCACCCACGCGCTGCAGGATCTCGTGGGCCGGGACGTCGTAGCGTTCGGCGGCGCGCTCGGCGTGGAGCAGGAAGCTGGAGTACACCCCGGCGTAGCCCTGCGTGATCGCCGACCGGTCCGCGAACGGCAGTCTCGGCAGGAACGGCTTGACCACGTCCTCGGCCGCCGCCAGGACGCCCTGCACGTTCACGCCCGTCGGGATGCCGAGCCGGTCGAAGGTGGCCGCGAGGACCTCGGTGGGGGCGTTGCCGGCCCCGGCGCCGAGGGCGCACAGCGCCCCGTCGATCTGCGTGGCGCCGTTCTGCGCGGCGAGCACGGAGTTGGCGATGCCCAGGGACAGGTTCTGGTGGCCGTGGAAGCCGACCTGCGCGTCGGGGCCGAGCTCGGCCACCAGGGCACTGATGCGCTCCTGGGCCTCGCCGAGCACGAGCGCCCCCGCCGAGTCCACGACGTAGACGCACTGCGCGCCGCCGTCGGCCATGATCCGGGCCTGCCGGGCGAGCGCCGCGGGGGCGATGCGGTGCGAGAGCATGAGGAAGCCGACCGTCTCCATGCCGAGCTGCCGCGCCGCCGCGAAGTGCTGCAGGGACACGTCGGCCTCGGTGCAGTGGGTCGCGATCCTGGCGACCGACGCGCCCGCGTCCCGAGCGAGCTTGAGGTCCTCGACGGTGCCCAGGCCGGGCAGCAGCAGGACCGCGATCTTGGCGGACGTCGCCTCGTCCACCGCGGCGGCGACGAGCTTGACGTCGTCCTCCAGCGAGAAGCCGTAGTTGAACGACGAGCCGCCCAGGCCGTCGCCGTGGCTGACCTCGATGACCTCGACGCCGGCCCGGTCCAGGGCGTGGACGACGCCCCGCACCTGCTCCTCGGTGAAGCGGTGGGCCATGGCGTGGCTGCCGTCCCGCAGGGTGGAGTCCGTGATCCTGATCTTCGGTGTCATGCGGCGGCCCTCTCCCGGGCGAGTTGCTCGCCCACCTGGGCGGCGGCTGCGGTCATGATGTCGAGGTTGCCGGCCCAGGGCGGCAGGTGGTCGCCGTTGCCGCGGACTTCGAGGAAGACCGCAACCCGGCCCCAGCCGTTCCATGCCTCCCGGGGCTCGTCGAACTGCGGCTCCGCGCGCAGGGTGTAGCCCGGCACGTACGCGGCCACACGGGCGACCATCCGATGGACGGAGGCGGCCACGGCCTCGGTGTCGGCGTCGGGCGGGATGGCGCAGAACACCGTGTCCCTCATGATCATCGGTGGGTCCACGGGGTTCAGGACGATGATCGCTTTGCCCCGGCTCGCGCCGCCCACCTGTTCGATGGCCCTGGCCGTGGTCTGGGTGAACTCGTCGATGTTGGCCCTGGTGCCGGGCCCCGCCGAGCGGGAGGCGATCGAGGCGACGATCTCGGCGTAGGCGACGGGCACGACCGAGGAGACGGCGTGGACGATCGGGATCGTCGCCTGGCCGCCGCACGTGATCATGTTGAGGTTCGGTACGTCGGCCAGGTCGTCCAGGTTGACCGGCGGGCACACGTACGGGCCGGCCGCGGCGGGGGTGAGGTCGATGGCGGTGATCCCCGCCTCCCGGTAGCGGGGGGCGTTGGCCAGGTGGGCCTTGGCGGAGGTGGCCTCGAAGACGAGGTCGGGCAGGTCCTGCCGGCTCAGCAGCCAGTCCACGCCCCCGGCCGACGCCTCCACACCGAGCGCGCGGGCGCGGGCCAGGCCGTACGAGTCCGGGTCCACGCCCACCATCGCCTGCACCTCGATCGTGTCGCTGCGCAGCAGCTTCACCAGCAGGTCCGTACCGATGTTGCCGGGGCCCACGATCGCGGCGCCGAGCTTGCGTGCGGACATCAGCTCGCGGGTTCCTTCCTGAAGTCGGCCGTGACGGTGCCCAGCCCGGCGATGGTGGCGGTGACCACGTCCCCGGGCTCGACGGGGATGGCGGCGGTGATCGATCCGGGCAGGATGACGTGCCCGGCCTCCAGCGTGGTCCCCGTCTCGCCGAGTTTGTTGGCCAGCCAGATCAGCGCGTTGAGCGGCGAGCCGAGCACGGCTCCGGCCGCGCCGGTCTGTTCGAGCCTGCCGTTGCGGTGCAGCAGGCAACCGGCCAGGCGCAGGTCCAGTCCGTCCAGGCCGGTGGGACGCGTCCCGAGGACCAGGCCGCCGCTGGAGGCGTTGTCGGCGATGGTGCCGGACAGGGTGATCTTCCAGTTCGCGATGCGCGAGTCGATGATCTCCAGGGCGGGCAGCACGAAGTCCACGGCGGCGATCGCCTGGGCGGCGGTGACGCCCGGCCCGCGCAGCGGGCGCTTCAGGACGAAGGCGATCTCGGGCTCGATCCTCGGCTGCAGGAACCGCGCGGCGGAGATGGGGGCCTCGTCGGTGTGGAACATCGAGTCCATCAGGTGGCCGTAGTCCGGCTGGTCGACGCCGAGCTGACGCTGCATCGCGGCGGAGGTCAGGCCGACCTTGTGCCCGGCGATCCTGGCTCCGCCGGCGATCCACGCCTGGACCTGGTGGCGCTGGATCGCGTAGGCGTCCTCGATCGGCATGTCGGGCAGCGGAGCGATGGGCTCCTTGGTGGCGTAGGCATCGAGCAGCGCGGCAGCGACGCTCTCCGGGTCCACGGTGGCTCCTTTCATGAGATCCGGACCAGATGCGCCCAGGCGTCGGCGAGCTGCCGGGGCCCGTAGCACCGTTCGCGCTTGGCCAGCGCCTCCTCCTCGCCCGACCAGGTGTAGGAGGCCCCGGTGGCGGCCGCGGCCAGCTGCGTCCGGCACGCCTTCTCCAGGAAGATCGCGGTCATGACCGCGGTCGGCACGTCGGGCCCCACGGTGACGAGGCCGTGCTGGTGGAGGAGGACCGCGTTGCGGTCACCGAGCGCCTCGGCCAGCTGCTCCCCCAGCTCCCGGGTGTGGATCAGGTCGCCGGTGGCGGTGAACCTGGCGATGTCCGGCGGCCAGAACAGGGTTCCCTCGTGCCCGACGGGCAGCAACGGCAGGCCGGTCGCGGCGAAGGTGACGGCCGCCTCCGCGTGGCTGTGCACGACGGCGCCGACGTCGGGGCGCGCGGCCATGATCTCGGCGTGGATGGGGTACTCCAGGTGCACGCGCCCCTCACCGCCGAGCAGCTGACCGTCCCGGTCGATGTGTACGACGCGGCCGGGGGTGATCTCCTGGTACCCGTACCCGGCCGCCTTGAGCCACAGGCCCCGCCCGTCGGGGTCGCGCCGCGACAGGTGACCCCAGACGAGGTCGGAGTGTCCGTGGGCGGCGAGGACCCGGCAGCCGGTGGCGACCTCCTCCGCCGGGCCGCTCACGCGTCCTTCCCGGTCAGGAAGTCGCCGACGATCCTGTTGAACTGCTCGGGCTGCTCGAACATGGGCCAGTGACCGGCGTCGGTGATGAGGTCGTAGCTGCCGTTGGGCAGGATCTCGCCGGCGCGCCGCCCGACCTCGGCGGGGGTGGTCGGGTTGTGGTCGGTCCACAGGACCAGCGTCGGATGCGTGATCGAGGCGAGGTCGGCCTCGGTGAGCATGTGCTGCCTGTTCTCCTCGCCGGGCTGTTCGGCCACGAGCTTGGCCTGGGCCTTCTCCGCCCCGGGGAGGGTGTAGTAGCGGTAGCGGCATTCGACGAGCTCGTCGGTGACGGTGGCCGGGTCGTGCATGAGCCACTCCAGCCGGGCCCGTACGCTCTCCCGGGTCGGGGCGGCCGCGGCCTTGGCGGTGACGGCCTTGACCTGGGCGTGGACGCGTTCGCTCTCGTCCTTGCGGCCTTCTCCGTCGAGCAGCAGGCCGGCGCCGGTGACGGACACGACGCGGCCCACCCGGTCGGGGTGCTTCAGCGCGGTGCGCAGCGCGGTCCAGCCGCCGAGGGACTGGCCGACCAGGTGCGCCCGTTCGGCGCCGATCGCGTCGAGGAAGCGGAGCAGGTGCTCGGTGAAGAGCGGGGCGTGGTAGGTGACGTCCGTCGGGCGGGCGCTGAGGCCGTGGCCGATGGCGTCGATGGCGTACACCCTCAAACCGCGGCCGGCGAGCGGCAGGACGTTGCGCACGAACCCTTCGGCGTGCCCGGTCAGGCCGCCCATCATGACGACGGGCTCGCCCTCGCCGGCCTCGATCGAGCGGGTACGCCAGCCGCCGGCGTCGCGGAAGCGGATCTCGGCACCGAGTGCCTCGGTCCAGAAGGTGCTCATGGGGTGGTCTCCTCGGGAGTGAGAAAGCGGATGAGTGCGTCCCCGACCAGGGCGGGCCGCTCGTACTGGGGCCACTGCCTGGCGCCGGGGACCGTGACGAGGCGGGCGCCGGGGATGGCGTCCGCGGCGGCCTGGACGACGGCGAGCGGGGTGTGGCCGGCTTCGCCGCGCAGCAGCAGGGTGGGCACGGCGAGTCGGGACAGGCGTGCGGGGGTGAGCAGCAGGTCGTCGTTGTCGGCGGCCCGCACCAGGCGGTGGACCTGGCGCGCCTCGGCGGGGCCGTACAACGCGGTGCGTACGTCCACCAGCTCGGGATCCACCTGCCCGGGATCGGCCAGCAGGCCGGCCAGGCGGGTACGGACGGCCTCCCGGGTGGGTGCCTCGTAGGCGCGGCCGCCGCGCTCGTAGGCGGCGCGTACCCGGCTGTCGGACAGCCGTTCCGCCTCGGACTGAAGCCCGGCGGGCTCGATCAGCGCCAGGCGGCGCACCCGCGCGGGCGAGCGCAGCGCGATCAGGGCCGCCGCCCAGCCGCCCAGGGACTGGCCGACCAGGGCGGCCCGGCCGAGCCCGAGGGCGTCGAGGGTGGCGACGACGTGGGCGGCCAGCCGGTCCACCGGATAACCGCCGGGGACCCGCCCGGTCAGGCCGTGCCCGAGCAGATCGACGGCGATGGCCTCATGACCGGCGGCGGCGAGCACAGGCAGGGTGCGGGCGAAGGTCTCGGCGTGCCCGCCGCGCCCGTGCAGCAGCACCACGGGGTCGCCCGATCCGAGCGAGACGACGCGGGTGGGCACACCGTCCGCGCGGACCATGCGGATCTCCGCGCCCAGCAGGTCGGTCCACAGGGTCACAGATAGGCCTTCAGGAACGCCATCGTGCGGTCCCACGTCTGCCGCGCGGCCTCGGGATGGTGGTTGGGGTGCGTGTCGTCGTGGTAGGCGTGGCCGGCGCCCTCGTACACGTGCACCTCGACGTGCTCGCCGCTGAGCTTGAGCGCCTCTTCGAGCCTGGCGACCTGGTCGAGCGGGATGACCTCGTCGGCGCCGCCGAAGTGGGCCTGGACGGGGCAGCGGACCTGGTCGGCGATCTCGATGCGGGAGCGGGTGGCGCCGGTCGGGCTGTAGGACGGGGGCAGCTCGGGCAGCCCGTACAGCGGCACCGCGCAGCTCAGCCGGTCGGTCATGGTCGCCCAGGCGAGGACGAGACCGCCGCCGAGGCAGAAGCCGACGGCCGCGGCCCGCGTGGTGTCCACGTCGCCGCGTCCGGCCAGGTAGTCCAGGCCCGCGTCCAGGTCGGGGACGGCCTGCTCGTCGCGGGCGGCCAGGAACGCCTTGGCCCGCCGCTCGTCAGGGGTGGTGTAGTCCTGCGGCGGACGGCCGCCGATCCGGCTGTAGAGATCGACGGTGAGGCAGGCGAATCCGGCCGCGCCGAACAGTTCGGTGACCGCCTGGCGGTGCGCGGTGACGCCGAGGTTCTCGTGGGCCATGATCACGGCCGGCGGGCGTCCGTCGCCGGCCGGTCGTGCCAGATAGCCGCGGATCTCCTCACCGGCGCTGGGGAAGGTCACCCATGCGGCGCGGACATCGGGGGTCATGATCGTTATCCTCCTGATACTGCTTTGGGGGCTTGGGCCGGCAGTGCCCTGCCGAGCAGCTGCTTGAGGTCGAGGGCCAGGGCGTTGAGCCGGCGGCGGGGCAGGTTCGCAGTCGGGCCGCAGACGGCCACCGCGCCGATCGGGCGTCCCGCGGACATGACCGGCACCGCCACGCCGGCGATGCCGGGGAAGAACTGCTCGACCTCGACGGCGTGACCGCGGTTGCGCGCCGCCTCGACCTCGCGCAGGAACTCCTCGGCGTCGGTGATGCTGGCCGGCGTGCGCTTGGCCAGCCGCAGGTGCGGAAGAAGGCTGCGTACCTCGTCCGCGGGCAGGCCGCTGAGAATGGCCTGGCTGACGCATCCGTTGGCCAGGACGGAGCGGCGGCCGACCGGCGACAGCGCCGTGGGGCTGTGCGGGGACTGGAGTTTGGTGGTGATGATCAGGCTCTTGTCGGACCAGTCGGCCTCGGCGACCAGCAGCGCCTCTCCGCCCGCCAGCGGGAACGCCTGGGCGGCGGCCGTCAGCCGGGCCAGTTCGGTGGTCGCCGAGACCAGGCTGCCGAGTTCGATCAGTCTGCTGCCCAGGGTGTAGGCGCCGTCGGCGTCCTGGCGGAGGAAGCCGCGTTCGACGAGCGTCACCGCGATGCGGTGCGTGCTCGTCTTCGGCAGCCCCGCGGCCTCGGCCAGCTCGGAGAGCTGGAGCCGGGGGTGGACGGCGCTGAAGGCGGTCAGCACGTCGAGCGCGCGGTCGACGGCGCGGACTCCGCGGCGGCGGGGGTTCATCGTGGTGGGCGTGCGGTCATCGAACTCTGCGGCCATGGGGTCCCTCACAGGCAGTACGGTGGCGCTTTGTCAGCGTTGTCCCTGGTTACCAGCATGTCGGGCACGGTGGCCACCTTCGTCACGCCTTCCTTCTTCTGCAGCAGCCCCACGACGTTGTCGATCGCCATCTCGCCGACGCTGCGCGGCGTGTTGCTGACCGTCGCGGCGAACTCGCCGGATCGCACGGCCTGCAGCCCGGCGTCGCTGCCGCCGTTGGTGACGATCTTGATGTCCGTACGTCCGGCGCTCTTGAACGCCGCCAGCGCGCCGAGCGCCATGTCCTCGTTGTGCACGAAGACGTACTTGACCTTGGGGTGCGCCTGGAGCAGGTTCTCGGCGACGTCCTGGGCCTTGGCGCGCTGCCAGAGCGCCGGCTGGTCGAAGACGACCTTCGCGTGCGAGCCCAGGTTCGCCTTGAAGGCGTCGTTCATGAGGTCCGCCGCCGCGCCTGGGGCGCCGCCGATCACGGCGACATCGGCGGAGGTGTCGCCGGTGTCCTCGGCGATCCACTCCCCGAGCTCCTGCCCGACCTTCTTGACGTCCGTGACGACCGCGCCGAGGATCTTGCTCTGGTCGACCGCCGCGACCGACGTCAGGAAGATCGGTACGCCGGCGCGGTTGGCCCTGGCGACACCGCCTTCCAGCGCGTCGATGTTGACCGTCTGCACGACGACCGCGTCGACCCTCTTGGCGATCATGTCGTCGATGTTGGAGAGCTCCTTCGCCGGATCCATCGCCGACTGCGCGACCAGCAGGTCGACGCCCGCGCTCTCGGCTCTGGCCTGCATCGACTTCTGCAGGCAGGTGTGGAACTCGATGGTGTTGCCGTTGACGAATCCGATGGTCAGGCGCTTGCCGGGATCGACGGCCGCGGCGTCGGTCGACGTCGTGGAGGTGCTGACCGAACAGGCGCTGAGAAGGAGGGCGGAGGCGACCGCCAGGGTCGCCTGGACGCGGTGACCAGCCATGGGAAGTCCTTTCGGGGGGTGGGTGGTGCTCAGGTGCGCCGGCCGCGCAGGTGGTTGGCGATGGCGGCGACGGCGAGGACGGCGCCGAGCGCGACGTCCTGGTAGTAGGGGTTGATCTGGAGCAGGTTCAGGGAGTTGGCCACCACTCCGAGGAGCAGGACCCCGAGGACGGTGCCGACCATGGTGCCGCTGCCGCCGTGCAGCGCCGTGCCGCCGATGACCACGGCCGCGACGACGGTCAGCTCCAGGTGCAGGCCGCCCGCGCCGGGGCTGGCGGCGCCCAGCCGGGCCACGAGCATCACGCCGCCCAGCGCGGCCAGCAGCCCGCCGAGGGTGTAGAGCAGCAGTTTGGTACGGACGACCGGGATGCCGGACAGGCGCGCGGCGCTCTCGTTGCCCCCGATGGCGAAGGCGTTGCGGCCGAACGCCGTCCACCGCATGACCAGCGCCGCGGCCACGCAGACGGCGGCGGCGATGACGACGGACACCGGGATCGCGCCCAGCACCTCACCGAAACCGATCATCATCAGGTGGTCGCCGATCGAGACGCTCTGCCCGCCGATGATCAGCAGGGCCGCGCCGCCGAGCGCGGTCGAGGTCGCCAGGGTGGCGACGAACGGCGTCACCTTGAACCACGTCACCATCACCCCGTTGACCAGCCCGATCGCGGCCCCCAGCGCGAGTGTCACGAGCACGGCCAGCCAGTCGGCCACCCCTGCCACGATGAGCTGGGCGGCCACGCCGTGGGCGACGGCGGCGATGGCGCCCATCGAGAAGTCGATGCCGCCCGCCGTCATCAGCAGCGTCAGGCCCGCGGCCAGCACGGCGACGACCGCGATCTGCTGGGAGACGTTTAGCAGGTTCGCGCCGGTCAGGAAGACGTCGCTGCTGGTGGCGGTGAAGACGCCGATCAGCAGCAGCACGGCGAGGACGCCGGCGTGTCGCAGGAACCAGGGCGGCACCACGAGGCCGGCCCTGCGCTGCGGAGTGGAGATTGCGGTCACGATGCGGTTCCTCCAACCGTGAGCGAGACAAGGGCGTCCCGGGACAGCCCCTCCACGGGAAGGTCGGCGACGACCCTCCCGGCGCGTACGACGACGACGCGGTCGGCCAGACGCAGCACCTCCTCCACGTCGGCGGAGGCCAGCAGCACGGCGGTGCCCTGGTCGGCCAGGTCGTCGACGAGCCGGTGGATGTCGGCCTTGGCGGCCACGTCGACCCCGTTGGTCGGCTCCTCCAGCAGGCACGCCTGGACCGGCGCGTCGAGCCATTTGGCCAGCAGCACCTTCTGCTGGTTGCCGCCGGACAGGGCCGACACCGGCGGATCGGCCTGGATCGTGGCGACGCCGTAGCGCGAGCGCCGCTCCGCGGCCTGCCGGTGCAGCCGCCCCCAGCGCACGAGCCAGGGCCGGCGCAGGCCGCGCCGGGTCAGGTCCAGGTTCTCGTCGACGGTGAGGCCGGGCACCAGGCCGTGCGCCAGGCGGTCGCCGGTGACGCACCGCAGACCGGCCGCGAGGGCCGCGCCGACGTCGCCGGCGGCGACGGTCGCGCCGGCGACCCTGATCCGCCCGCCGGAGGGGCGGCGCCGGCCGCTCAGCAGGTCGAACAGCTCGGACTGGCCGTCACCGGCGGGCCCGAGGACCGCGACGACCTCGTGGGCGCGGACCGTGAGGGTCAGCTCGGCCAGCCGCGCGCCCGAGGCCAGGGCGTCGAGCTCCAGGACGGTCTCGCCGGCCGCGCGATCCCGCTGCGGTCGCTGGTGCGAGATCTGCTCCCCCGTCATGGCCCGGACCAGGCCCGGCAGGTCCATGCCGGCGCCGGCGACCGTGACGATCCTGCGGCCGTCCCGCAGTACGGTGATCTTGTCGGCCAGGCCCAGGACCTCGTCCAGGTGGTGCGAGATGTAGACGATCGAGATGCCCGCGGAGCTGAGCTTGCGGACCAGGTCGTGCACGGTCGCGGCGTCGGCGCCGCCGAGGCTGGCGGTGGGCTCGTCCAGGACGAGCACCTTGCCGCCGGTCGCCACCTCGCGGGCGATCTCGACCAGGGTCTGCTGGGCCGGGCCCAGCTCGCCGGCGATCGCCCTGGTCGGGACCTGGACGTCGAGGGCCGCGAGGGCTCGGGCGGCCTCGGCGTGCGCCCGGCGCCAGTCCACCGCACCCGCCCGCCTGGGCAGCCGGCCGAGCAGCATGTTCTCCGCCACCGTCAGCTGGGGGACGAGCGTGCGATGCTGGTGCACGATGCTGACGCCCAGCGCGCGGGCACGGCGCGGGGTGAGCGCGCCGTGCCCGGCGCCGTCGATGCGCACCTCGCCGGCGTCGGGGACGAGCGCGCCGGAAAGGATCTTGACGAGGGTGGACTTGCCGGCCCCGTTCATGCCGACGAGCGCGTGCACCTCACCGCCGTTCACGGCGAAGTCGATCTCGCGCAGCGCGACGGCGCCGCCGAACGACTTGCCGACGCCCGCCAGCTCGATCCTGACGTCCATGGAACACCTCATCTCCCTGGCTCAGGGGCGTACGGCGGACTGGTCCAGCCCCAGGCGGAGCCGGTTGAGAAGGTCGATGAGGACGGCCAGCTCGCTGTCGCGGTAGCCGCCGAGCGCCCCGGACATGCGGGCGGCGAAGCGGGGCAGCAGCTCGTCCAGCAGCTCGTCGGCGGCGGCGGTCCTGGTGACCAGGACGACGCGCCGGTCCGACGGATCGGCCGAGCGGCTGACCAGGCCGCGCTGTTCGAGCAGGTCCACCAGGCCGGTGGCGTTGCGGGCCGTGGTCATCACGTGGGTGGCCAGCGTCCCCATGGGGATTCCGGCGCCGCCGGGGTCGATGCTGCGCAGCACCATGAGGACGTTGAAGCGCGGGTGGCTCAGGCCGTAGGCCGTGAGCTCGGCGTCGACGGCGGCCTCCATCGCCGCGGCGGCGGCGAAGAAGGCCAGCCGGGCCTCCATCTGCAGGGCGTCGATGCCGGGCAGGCGCCGCGCCTCGCCCTCCGCCATGCGGACGTGGGCCTGGTCGCGGTGGCCGTCGGGACCGCCCACGATGAATCCGGTCGTGCTCATGTCAGGGGCCCTTCCGGATACATGTCGTGGTGGGCCACGCCGAGGGTGACCATGAGATTGCGCAGGGCCACGGGGTTCATGCCGGCCCGCAGCAGCCAGGCCGCGTCCCTGCGGGTCACGGCCGAGCGCTCCTCCTCGGTCAGCGCGTAGCCCGGCAGGACCTGCGCGGGATCGGCGGCGAAGCGCTCGTGCAGCCCTGGAGCGTGTTCGAGGTCCCGGGCGAGCCGGTTGAGCCCGACGATGCTCATCAGGATCCCTCCAAGACATCGAAGGCGGCGACGCCGATGCCGACCGTCCACGCCGCCATGGGCTCGTAGGCCAGGACGCGGGCCGGTCCGCCCGCGGCGGCGGCGGCGATCAGCCAGGTCCGCAGCTCCAGGGCGCCGTTGCCGGCCTCCTGCTCGATCCAGGCGTCGTCCCAGCGGGCGATCTCGTCGAGCCGGCCCTGGACGAGGAGGTCAAGCAGCGTGTGGTCGAACGCCTCGTTGATGTCGCCGAAGCGCGGCAGGCCCACCCAGTGCGACAGCCCGCCCGTGCCGATCACGCCGATCCGCTGGTCGCCCGGCAGGTCGCGGATGCTGTCCCGCAGCGCCCTGCCCAGCTCCAGGCAGCGGCCCAGGCTGGGCAGCGGCGGGGTGTTGCAGTTGACGAAGAGCGGGACGACCCCCGCGGCCGCCGCGGACGGCAGTTTCACCAGCGGCACCATGAAGCTGTGGTCCAGCGCCATCGTGTGCGACCGGGCCAGGTCGAACCCGCGGGCCGTGAGCCCTTCGAGCAGCCGCGCGGCCGCCTCCGGCCGGCCCGGCACGGTGCCCGTCGGGTTGCCGAACTCGCCCCACGCCTCGTGCTCGGGCGCCAGCCCGAGGCAGAAGGCGGGGTAGTTCTCCAGCCCGAAGGTCTCGTAGTGGTCGGTGGCGATGACGACGACCGCGTCCAGCTCCAGTCGGGCGATCTCCTCGTCCAGGCTCCGCCAGGCCTGGTGGAGCGTGCCGGACTGCTCGGGAGCGGCGTCGGGGTTCTTGACGATGGCGCCCACGTGGGAGGTCGCGGCGCACAGCGCGAGGCGGCCCACGTCACACCTCCGCGTCGAGAAGCCGGATGTCGTCCAGGTGGGCGGCCTCGCGGCGGACGACGTCGGCCGTGTGCAGCCGCCCGCAGCCGGGACACGCGTACAGGCGCAGCTCCAGCCCCTCATCCAGGCGCGTGGCGTGGCCGAGCGCGTGCACGTCGTGGACCACGCTCATCCCGGCGTGGCGGCGCCACTCCTCGGCGGCGGGGGCCAGGACGACGCCGCAGTGGCAGGCGACCCAGCGGGCGTCGTCCGCATCGATGACGTCGAGGCGGTCGCCCAGCGGGTGCAGCCGGGTGCGCGGGCCCTGCGGCTGCGCGGGCAGCGGCCGTTCGGCGGGCCAGGCGCGCCGCTCGTCCCGGAGCTGCTCGCGGCGGGCCAGGGTGGCGGGCTCGTCGATGCGGCCTTCGCCGTCCAGCACCGCGTGGTAGACGCGGACCGCGGCCTCCGGGGTCACGGCGCCGAAGTCCAGGTCGGCCTGCAGCGCCGGGAGGGAACGTTCCAACGGGTCGCCCCATCCGCCGCCGGCCTGCGGGACGGTGGCCAGGACGTCGTCGTCGCCCAGGTGGTAGAGCCCCTGCCTGCCGCGCATGACCGGACGGTCGCCCGACAGCTCCTCCACGGCCGGGATCTGCCCGCCGGCCAGCCGCGCCCGGACGTCACTGCCGTGGATCACGGTCCGGGTGTTCTGCGCGCCCGGGTAGCCGCCGAAGATCCCGGTGGAGTTCGGCACCTCCCATCCGTGGGCCGAGTTCAGCGCGGTGACGTCCCGGCCGCCGTGCACCGTGTAGACCGCGCCCATGCTCATGCCACCACGGGTGCGCCCCGCTCCCCCGGAGTCGGCCACCAGGCCGCGCCACAGGTAGAGCAGCGGGGAGTCCATCTCCACGGCCTCCACGTTGGAGATCTTCTGCCGCTCGATGTTGTGCTGACCCTGGGTCCAGACGCCGTCACGGTGCGCGTAGGCCGCGCCGCCCGTCGCCAGACAGTCCATGATCACGTACGTCTGCCGGCCGCCGTTCTCGCCCGCGCCGGTCAGCACGAACTTGTCGGGGCCGCCGGCGGGCACGGCCTGGGCCTCGGCGATCAGCTCGTCCGAGCACGCCGCCAGCTTGGACAGGCACTCGACGGCGGTCATCTCCACCAGCCAGCCCGCCTCCAGCGCGCCGCCGCTGACCGCCGCCGGCCGGGACGCGTTGCAGATCAGCCCCTCCGGGCAGTGCACCTGGACGGGCTTGAACAGCCCCTCGTTCCACGGCGCGTCGTAGGCCAGGGTCGGCAGCAGCGCCGCCGCGATCCCCGCCATCATCCCGGAGAAGGCGCAGTTGATGTAGCCCTTGGCCTGCGGCGAGGAGGCCGAGTAGTCGAAGTGCAGGCTGTCGCCGCGCTTGGTCAGGACCAGGTCCACCTCATAGGTGGCGTTCTCCCGCGACAGCGCCAGCCCGCCGTCGTTGTCCAGGAAGGCCCGCGAGTGCAGGCGCGCGTCGGGCAGCCTGGCCAGCCGGTTGCGCAGCCGCTTCTCCGACAGCTCGATGAGGCTGCTCATCACCGCCCGCACCGTCTCGGCGCCGTACTTGTCGGCCAGGGCGGTCATCGCCCTGATGGCCGTGTGGTTGGCCGCGATCAGGGCCCGCAGGTCCAGGTTCACCGTCGCCGCCATGCGGGTGTGCGCCAGGACGAGGTTCCAGACGTCGGTGCGTACCTTGCCGCCGTCGACCAGCTTGGTCGGCGGCATCTGCAGCCCCTCCTGGTAGGAGTCGGTGGCGTCGATGCAGAAGCTGCCGGGCGTCATCCCGCCCACGTCGACCATGTGGCACATGGCGCCCGTCCAGGCGAGCAGCTCACCCTGGTAGAAGATCGGCGCGACCACCCCCACGTCCTGGGCGTGCACGGTGCCCTTCCACGGGTCGTTGACGATGAACATGTCACCGGCGTTGATGCCGGGGTCGTCGGCGCAGTCCCCGATGACCGAACGCGTGATGGCGGCCATCGACGACGAGTGCGACAGGATGGTACGGCCCATCGCCGCCACGGAGCCGTCGGGCAGGTAGAGGCCGACGTTGTAGTCGCTGGCCTCCACCACGTGGGTGGAGCCGGAGATGGCGGCCAGGGTGGCGCCCTGCTCGTCGGTGATGGCGAGCAGCCGGTGCCTGATGACCTCGAAGGTCACCGGATCGATGGCGGTCACACGTTCCCCCTGCAGTCGATGACGAGGTTGTTGTACGGGTCCACGGCGAGCGACTGACCCGGGCCGACCACCACCGTGGTGCCGGCGAACTCGAGGATGGCGGGGCCGCGCAGCGACGCTCCCGCTCCGAGCCCTTCGCCGCGGTAGACCGAGGCGTCCACCCGGCCGCATTCGGGGAAGTACACCGGCCGCGAGCCGATCAGCGACTCCGCAGCCTCCGAAGAGCCCTCGTAGCCGCCCTCGGTGATCCCGGTGACGCCGACCCTGCCCTCCACCCGGAGGGTGTGCAGCTCGACACCGGCGCCGAGCAGCGCGGTGCCCGCGCCGTACAGCCGCTCGTAGGCGTCACGGAACTCGGCGATCAACGCCCTGAGCACGTCGGTGGTGACCTCCCCGTCCGGCACGGCCAGCGGCAGTTCGTGCGCCTGGCGGCGGAACTTCAGATAGACGATGCGGCTCAGGCGTACCCGGGGGTCGTCGTCCAGGTCGGCCCGGCACCGGAGGCTCAGCTCGTCCAGCGTCGCGTTGATCCGCGCCGGGTCGAGGTGCTCGGCCGGGTCGGCCGCTCCCGGCGGCGTCCGCTGGACGTCGGTGGTCTGCACGGCCCGGTACCGGTCGGACGTGACCGTGCCGTAGGCCGAATGGACGGTGGACGTCGGCGGCACCACGAGGGTGGCGATGCCGGCCGCCTCGGTGTAGGCGTAGGCGTGCGTGGGGCCGGCCCCGCCGTAGGCGTAGACGGTGAAGTCACGCGGGTCGTAGCCCTGCTCGACCGTGACCTTGCGCAGCAGGTCGGCCATGTGGTTGTCGGCGACCTGACGGATGCCCGCCGCCGCCTCCTCCACGGACAGGCCGAGCGGATCGGCGACGTGCAGCCGGATGGCCTTCTCCGCCAGCGCCCGCTCCAGCGGCATCCGGCCGCCCAGAAACCGTTCCGGGCCGATCACGCCGAGGACGACGTCGGCGTCGGTGACGGTCGGCCGGTCCCCGCCGCGTCCGTAGCAGGCCGGGCCGGGAACCGACCCGGCGCTCTCCGGCCCGACGGCCAGCACCCCCGCCTCGTCCACCCACGCGATCGAGCCGCCGCCGGCGCCGATCGCGGTCACCTTGATGCGCGGCAGCGCGAGGTGCAGCTCGCCCACCTCGCTCACCCGCTCCACCAGCGGCTCGCTGTCGACGATCAGGCCGACGTCGAAACTGGTGCCGCCCATGTCGGAGGTGATGACGTTCCGGTGACCGAGCCGCCGCGCCAGCGCGGCCGAGGCCAGCACCCCTCCGGCCGGCCCGGACGTGAGCATGGAGGCCGCGCGCCGCGCGGCGTCGGCCGCCCGCATGACGCCGCCGCCCGAGTCCATGATGGAGAAGTCGCCGGTGAACCCGGTGCTCCTGAGACGGCCCTCCAGCCCGGCGACGTAGTCGCGGATGACCGGGCCGAGATAGCTGTTCACCACCGTGGTGGCCGAGCGCTCGTACTCACCGAGCACCGGCGCCACCTCGTGCGACAGGGTGACGTACGCCTCGGGCCACTCCTCCGCCACGATCCGCCCGACGGCGGTCTCGTGCTCGGCGTTGAGGAAGGACCACAGGAAGGACACCGCCAGCGCCTGCACGCCCTCGTCCCTCAGCCGCCGCAGCAGGCCGCGTACCTCGGGCTCGTCCAGCGCGACCAGCTCCTGGCCCGAGGAGTCGATGCGTTCGGTGACGCCGGCGATCCGGTCGCGGGGGACGATGGGATCGGGGTTGCGGCGGCGGCTGTAGTGGCCGGTCGCCGCCCCCATGCCGACCCATGAGGTCATCGACCGCTGGATGAGCAGCGTGTCGGTGAAGCCGCGGGTGGTCAGCAGCGCCGTCGGCGTGCCCTTGCGCTCGATGAGGGCGTTGGTGGCGGCCGTCGTGCCGTGCGAGAAGTACGCGATCGCCGCGCAGAACTCCCGCAGGCTCACGTCGTACGACGCGGCCGCCAGGGCGAGCGCGTTGACCACGCCTTCGGACCGGTCGTGCGGCGTTGTCGGCGCCTTGAACAGGCGCGGCGGCCGGTTGTCCTCGAGGACCACGAGGTCGGTGAACGTTCCACCGACATCCGTGCCGACGAAGAACCGCACGGCGGTGTCCGTCGTTGTTCCCACACTGGGCTCCCTACAGATTCGCGCAGCGACAGCGAAGATGTGTCGTGCATGTAGCCGCTGTGTGACGGCTGTTTTGCGTTGCGCCCACTCTGTAGTGACTGGAACGTCCCGACAATGGAGCAATCCGCACAGCGGACCGAGGCGCGGCAAGCTCGCCGAGCATTGGTACGCGCCGACCCCCGGTGGTAGCCGTCGTGGCCTCCGGCCGCATCCGAAACAGCCCGACCAAGACGACCACCAGCACATCCGGGCAGCAGTCGTCGGCGGCCCGGCGCCGCGAGCACACTGTGCGGCTGCAGGCGCTGCAACTTTCGGCAGGAACTTGAACCTGAGGTGAGCTTCAAGGAAGGTGGACAAGGTACCAACCGGTCGGTATTTTCGCCTGGCATGACGCTGGAACGCCGCACCTGGCGGACGCTGGAGCCGTTGCACGGCATGATCTACTTCTCTCCGGAGGCGGACGCCGCTTACAAGCGGCTCGGACTGACCGGACGGATGGGTTACTTCGCATCCAGGGCGGCTGCATTCGGCCCGGTTCCCGCGGAGGCGGTGATCGCCACTTTCTACAACTTCAATCCGCAGGTGGTACATCAGGCGATACCGGCCGCATGGCACCTCGCTTCCCCAGCCGACATCCTGGACGCCCGGCTGAAGGCAGTCGATACGACCTTGCGCCAGGTGCTTGGCGACGTGGTCGATTCGCCGGAGATGTCGCATGCCGCCACGCTGGCCCGCGAGGCGGCCCAAGCGATCTCGGGCGAGCTGAGCGGGCGGCCTCTGTACGCCGCGCACGCCGCACTGCCCTGGCCCACCGCTCCGCACCTGGTTCTCTGGCATGCCGCGACCTTGCTGCGCGAGTTTCGCGGTGACGGCCATCTGGCCGCCCTGCTGGCCGCCGGGCTCAGTGGGATCGAGGCCCTCGTCACCCACGCCGCCACCGGTGCCGTCCCGGCCGAGACGCTCCGGGTCACCCGCGGCTGGACCGAGACCGACTGGGCGGCCGCTGAGAGCAGGCTGGAGGAACGTGGCTGGCTCCGCGACGGCTCCTTGACCGAGCAGGGCCGCAGGGAACGTGAGGGGATCGAAGAGGCGACCGACCGTATGAGCACGGCCCCCTACGCCGCGCTCGGCGACGATCGCTGTCAAGAACTGTGCATCCTGGCGCGCCCCTGGAGCAAACAAGTGGCGGCCGAGCTGATGTCCTGGGCCGCGGCTCGCAACTCCCGGGATCTCCGAACGCCGCAAACGGACTGATCATCGTCCCACCGAACCAAGCGACGTCACTCCCGCGAGACCGCCGCTCACCGGAACCTCTGTCAGCCGATGTGGTTCTCTCAGCGGATGGCCCGCGCGGGTCAGATCCTGGCGGCTCAGCGCCGGCCAGGTTCCGCATCCATGGCGGTGCGAACGTCGCCGACAACGGAACCGCGCGTATCGACAGCGTCCTTCGTCATGACAGGCGACCTCGTCGTGGTCAGCGTGAACCACCGGATGGCCGGACATGTGGACAGGATTCCCGCTGTCGATGATGAGGAGCCGTGCCCGGTGTGGTGGGAGAGGGGCGTGCGGTGCGTTGGTTGTGGTGGGTTCATACAGATGGCTGGGCTTTACATTGTAGATCGCGGGCCAGTGGCCGCCGTTCGACGGCACGTAGGTACCGCTTCTGCTGGCGTGCGTCCAGGGCGCGGGGCGCGAGCTTGGGGGCGTCATCGCGACGCACCACAGCGGGGCCGAGCCCGAGCTGGGCGAAGAAGTGGTCCAGCGCGGTCAGATGAGCGTTCACGGTGTTCGACGCCCGGCCGAGGACGGTCTTCATGTGGGTCTTGTAGTCGCGGACGGTAGGCGGCGTGGACCGTGGTGAACGTCTCCGGTATCGCTTGGTGCTGCCGCCCCACATGGCCCTCGCAATATCAGAAGTGGTCAGCAGAGCAAGGCCACGCCACAACTTCGCGATCAGGCCAGGCGATATCGTCGTCATGTGACCTTTGAGGGCGTTGACGACGTCCGGTGGGGCGAGCTCACCTACGCTTACGGGGGCCGCTGCGATGTTCCCGCCCTCCTGTGGTCCCTCCTCGCCGGCGACGAAGCGTTCGAGGCAGCCGACGAGCTCCTCAACGAACTCCACCACCAGGGCGGTTTCGTCTGCACAGCCGCACCGGCGATTCTGCCGTTCCTCATGGAGGCCGCCGGGTCGCCGCGCGTCCCGTGCCGCCCGGAGGTGTTGGAGATCATCGCGCGCCTCGCGGGGACGGCTGCGGTGGCCGACGCCCGCTTCGTGGCCGCGGGCTGGCCTCAGGCCTGGGCGCGGGCGCGCCCAGGCCTGCTCGCCCTGCTCCATGATCAGGACCCTGCCGTCCGGACGGGCGCGATCTGGGCTCTTGGCGAAGACACCCAAGACCCTGACGAGGTTGCCCGGGCGCTCGTCTCTGGGTGGCCCGACCGCGACGCCTCCGTCCGAACCGACGCGCTGCTCGCCCTCGGCAGTCTCGTGGAGCGTCTTTCGGCAGCCGTCCTGCCCGAAGTCCTCATATTCCTCCGCGACCAGGAAAACGGCGCCGACGCCCACCACGCGACATACGCAACCCTTGCTCTGGCCAGGGCGCTCCCTGGCCGCCCGGTTCCCACCACCCCGATCATCGCCGGCCTCGTCGCTGAACCCGTCCCGCTTCCACACAGCAACCTCGCCTCGCGCGACCCCGACCACGCGACCGCGAACGTGCTGCGCAACCTCGACCGGCGCAGCACCGAATCGGTCTGTGTCGCCCTGCTCGCCCGCCCCGAACAGCGCCTGCGCGTCGCGGCCGTCAGCGCCGCATGCGAAGCGCTCGTCCACACGCGCGCGCCCGGCCTGCTCGCCGCGCTGCGAGGTTGCGTGGACACCTTGGAAGATCCGGCTGCCGCCCTGGGAGTCCTCGCCGCGCACGCCCGTCGCGAGGCCGCTCACGACGCCGACCTCATGGCCGCCCACCTGGACGGGCCCACGGGGAACATCGCGGTATGGGGTCTGGCCTGGTCTGGCGACGACCGTGCTGTCCCCGGCCTCCTCGGCCTCCTCGGCCAGCTCACCCAGCGGAAGACCGCCTTCACGCTCCACGCACGGCGCGCCGGGAAGCTCAGCTTCTGGCCAGGCGCGCCCTCGCTCGCGGAGCTGCTGACGCCCTGCGCACCCTGGGTGGACTCCTTGATCCCCGCGGTCGCCCCGCACCTGCGGCCGGACTCCGCCGACGACCTCCAGCGGTCCCTGCTGGAAATCCTCGCGGCGTGGGCCGCTGCGCGGGCCGACGGGGTCGCGCGGGTCGTCCCCGAGCTGACCGCGCTCCTCGACCGCGACGAGTGGGGCCGGGCCGCCGGAGTAGTCGGCGCGATCGGCCCCCGAGCAGCGCAAGCCGCCCCCGAACTGGAACGGCTACTCGGCACGAGCGAGCGGCGGACGCTCATCGAGATCGCATGGGCGCACTTCCAGGTAACCGGAGATCCCGAGCCCGCCCTGCGGATCCTCGGCCCTCGCCTCGGCGAGGACCATCACGTCTCGCGCCGTCTCGGCGACCTCGGCCCCCACGCCACTGCCCACGTTCCAACGCTGCGGCTTCTGGCCAAGGCCCTCGACCCCTGGACGGCGCACGAGGCCGCCCACGCCCTCATCAAGATCACCGGCGACCCGGGCGAGGGCGCCCACATCCTGATTCGCCCCATCGCCGAACTACTCGAAGGCCGCCCGCTCCCCGTCGCGTCGGCCGCCGCCCGTGCCCTCGCAGGCATCGACGATCTACCAGGAGGCCATCTCGCCATCATGAGGGATGTCCTGGCCGACGACCGCCGCCACAGCTACTGGGGCGGCGTCACCGCGATCAGCGAGGACCTGGAGCTGCGGGCCCTGCTCGCAGAGCGGATTTCATGCACCTGAACCCGCGTGGCGCTTCATAGCGTCGGAAGAACAGACAGTTCCAGCAGGCGCACCCGGTGGTGGCCACGTACACGATCGCCGCCGGAATCGTCCGATCGTCGACCCGGAATACGCCAGAAGGGGACAGCGCCGGTCGTCCGACCGGCGCTGTCCCCGCTTCAGCGGCTGTCAGACGGCCCTCCACGCCGTGCACTGGTTGTTCGTGCCGGAAGGCCGCCAGCAGAACCTGACGTCGGTGGGATTGGACCTCAGGGTGTGGGGATAGCACAAGCCGCTGCGGGTGGGCGCGTCATAGCGGATGAGCGTGCCTCCGCTGTACCGCACCGTGCCCCAGACGTCGGAATCGGGCCAGTTTCCGAGGATTCTGCAGACCTCCAGCTCCGCGTGGTTGGAGCTGATCTCTGCGAACCCCCAGGAGTTTCCGATTCTGAACGAATGGGCTTGCGCAGGTGCGGTCATGGCAAGGGCCGTCGCGGCCGCGGCGATGGCCACCTGCCCTATCCGCATGAATTTCGCACGCACGATTGTCTCCTTCTTTCGATGTAACAGCACAGATTCGCGTCCGTTTCTGTTGACCCGAAAGGCGGGCTGACTTGAGTTTCGCGTGCGGGAAGGGCCTGGGCCAGGACAGCAGACGGACATTCACCGGCAAATCACGCGCCTATCCGCACCGGTACCCGTCGTCGCCCCAGCAGGAGTCGGCCGCGGCCAAAATGACCCACAGGCCCCCTCGTCGGGTTCCTTGAGAGGTGTCACCAGTAGACTCTTCGAAAGCGATCCCGACGAGCCGCTTGTCCATCTGGTGGACAAGCTGAAATCTGGTGCAGCTTGGAGTGCATGCCTGCGAGGCCGGCGACCACCCTGCCTTGACGAACGCCTTCCACAACTGATCACGCCGGAGTTGCGGGTCTACCAGAACGGACAGTGAGGCGCCGTTGTCGGTGGAGTCGCATCCGTTCCACTCGTCGACACTCACCCGCTTGGCTGATGGCAGAACAGCGCTGACCGCCTGCAGATAAAGTGCGTTCTCCCGGTTCGCCCGGTCGATACATACCTGGCCGCCACCCTACATGCCCTCGTGGCCGGGGGTGCAGCCCATCAGACCGGCCCCCAAAAGCATCAAGGCGCCCGTCGCGCGGAGCCCCCTGAGCGGGCGAATCGAGCGGCATAATCCCATAGGTACAGTAGATCATCTGTCCCAGCGTCCCGGCACCTGAACGCGCGTCGGCACTTGGCCAACAGTGTCTCCCAAAGAGGAGTTCTTCCGGCGAAAGCCGTTCAATGGCCGGCGTGCCACGACTCTGCGGCAGCGCCGGCCTCGACCTGCCAGCGGCAGATCATCTTGGGGATCAGGCCGGCTCCGATGCGCTGGTAGAAGCGTTGTGCCGCCTCGTTCGCCGCGGCGACCTCCCATCGGATCACCCGGCCGTCCGCGACCTCGGCGACGGCGCCCATCAGCCGCTCCCCCACCCCGTGGCCGCGCTCCCCCTCGCGGACGAAGAGGTCGTCCAGCGCGAGATAGTCGCCGCCCGACCACAGGCTGACCCGCACGAGCCAGGACACATAACCGATCGCGCGCCCGTTCCGCTCCGCGATCAAGTAGGTGATCTCGGGGCGCGCGAGCAGTTCGCGCATGCGGTCGACGCTCACGCTGACCGCGGACCGCTGGCCCTGATGCCCGGCGAGCTCGCACATCAACGCATGAACGGTCGCTGCGTCGGCGGCCGTCGCACGACGGATGGACACCACGACGGACACCTCTTTCAACCGGTGGGAGGAACATGACGGAGCCGGAGGAGCGCCAGGACTGCGGCGCCGGCCGCGATGACGGCCGCGACGACGGCCGCCACGTTGAGCCCGCCGGCGAACGCCTCATGGGCGGAGGTGAGCACCGACGCGGCGAGGTCGGCCGGGAGCCCTTGGGCTGCCGACACCGCCCCGTCGAGGCTGTCGCGACTGGCCGCGGCGGCCTCGGGCGGCAGATCGCTGGGCAGCGCGGTGGCGGCCTGGGATCGGTAGACGACGGCGCCGATGCTGCCGATGACGGCGATGCCGAGCGAGATGCCCAGGTCGCTGCAGGTGGTGGCCAGTCCGGAGGCCGCTCCCGCCTTCTGCGGTGGCACCGAGCCGACGACGAGGTTGGTGGTCAGCGCCATGGACGGCGCGACGGCGGGATAGAGCACCATGAAGCCGGCGACCAGCAGTGGCAGCCCGCCCGCGACGTGGACCTGGGTGAGCATCAGGTAACCGATCACCTGCACGGCCAGCCCGGCGGCGATCAGGTGGCCGGGGCGGATGCGCCGTACCAGGACGGGTGAGAGCGTGGAGACCACCACCAGCAGGGCCGCCCCGGGCAGCACCCAGAGCCCGGCCCGCAGCGGCGAGAGCCCCTCGACGAGTTGCAGGTATTGGGTGAACAGCAGGTAGATGCCGCCGAGCGCGGTCGCGGCGAGCAGGAAGACGCTCAGCGCGCCGCTGACCGTGCGGTTGGCGAACAGCCGCACGTCCAGCAGCGGCTCGGGCAGGCGGAGCTGGCGGACGAGGAACCAGGCGCCGAACGCCAGCCCGAGCGCGATGCCGGCCAGTGCGGGCAGGAGCGAGTCCGGCCTGGCCAGCTCCTTGACGCCGTAGACGATCGGCAGCAGGGTCGCCAGCGACAGCAGCACGCTGAACAGGTCGGGGCTGCCGGCGGCCGGGTTGCGGGGGTTGGGCAGCAGCAGCGGGGCGCCGATCGCGACGATCGCCATGATGGGCACCGCGACCAGGAAGGCCGCGCGCCAGGAGAACGCCTCCAGCAGCGCCCCGCCGATCACCGGGCCGAGACCGGTGCCGACGGAGATGCCGCCCGACCAGATGCCGACCGCGATGCCGCGCTGCCGGGGGTCGGCGAACGTGCTGAAGATCAGGCCGAGGGTGGCGGGCATCTGGGTGGCCGCGGCGACGCCCAGCAGCGCTCGCCAGACGATCATCAAGGCGGGGTCGGAGGTGTTGGCGGCGATCAACGATACGACGGCGAAGACGGCGGCGCCGGAGATCAGCAGCCGGCGGTGGCCGATGCGGTCTCCCAAGGTGCCCATGGTGACCAGGAGGCCGGCCATCAGGAAGCCGTAGATGTCGATGATCCACAGCGCTTGGGTGCTGCTCGGCTTCAGGTCCGCGGCCAGCTGGGGGATGGCCAGGAACAGGATGGTGAGCATCATGAACAGCAACAGGGCGGGCAGGACCAGCACCACCAGCCCCGCCCATTGTCTGGGCCCGGCACGCCGGACGTCGTCGATGTCCACGGATGACATGAGTGTGTTCCTTCGGTCGGGAGTGGTCCGGCGGGTCTGTCGGACCGCCCGGACGTGACCGCGCCAACGTTAGGAAGGCTGGGGCGGTCGCCGAATCAGTGAACCCGCCGGTCCCGGCGGCGCTGGGCCGGTCCGTGTCCGTTCGGGCGCTCGGCGAGGACCAGCCGCATGAGCTCGGCGCGCGAGGTGATGCCGGCTTTCTGGAAGACCTTGCGCAGGTGGTAGTCCACGGTCCGTGGGCTGAGGAAGAGCTGGGCGGCGATCTCCCGGTTCGTCAGTCCTTCGCCGACGGCCAGGGTGATGCGCAGCTCCTGCGGGGTGAGCGTGCTCAAGGCGCTTGCGTCATGGGGCCGCGCAGACTCGCCGGCGGCGCGCAGCTCGCCCCGCACCCGCTCCTCCCAGGCGAGCGCGCCGAGGCGGTGGAACGTCTCGGCCGCGGCGCGCAGGTGGTGCTGGGCCCGTACACGCTGCCGGTTCCTGCGCAGTTGCTCGCCGAGCAGCAGGTGTGTCCTGGCGTGCTCCAGTGAGAAGCCGGAGCCGACGCGCAGGCTTTCCGCGAAGTGCTCCTCGGCGGTGCCGCCGGTGGAGAGCAGCGCCCGGCAGCGGGCGGCGAGGGCGGCCTGCTCGGGTGAGGCGGTGTGCCGGCTCCACTGTTCGTGGCGCGCCGCGGCAGCGGCGGCCCGGTCCCGCTCGCCGACGCGGACCAGGGCCTCGACGAGGTCGGGGACGACCCCCATGACGAGGTCGGCGGGCGTGCCGGCGTCCCAGTCGCCGATCGCCTCGAAGTGCCGGACAGCTTCGTGGTACCTGCCGGCGGCCAGCTCGATGAGGCCGAGTGCCCGCCAGGCATGGCCCATCGCGTCGGGCAGCCTGCGCTCACTCGCCTCGGCAAGCACGCCGGCGGCCAGTTCGGCGGCGTCCGGGCGGCCGCGCATGGCCGCACACACGGCGAGCAGGCCCCGGTTGCGGCAGGCCGTGCTCGGCTGGCCGACCTCGACGGCGAACTGGTGGCCCTCCTCCGCGTGGGCCTCGGCAAGCCCGAGCCTGCCGCGCGCGAGCTCGTCGGCGGCTTGATACTCCAGATTCCACGCCAGCGCCCCGAGTGATCCGCCGACGCGTGCGAGCTGTCCGGCGTCGTGGTACAGGCGTCTGCCCAGCTCGTGGTCACCGAGCCCGCGTGCCACAGCGCCGGCCATGGTCATCAGGATCGGATCGGTGAGCGCGTCGAGCGCGGCGCCGTCCCATCGCACGATCGCGGGGTTCTGATCGGTACGGGCCTGGCCGGCGTGGCGCAGGAGCAGCAGCACCGCGTCCGCCGGATCGTCCGGCGCCAGCGGGATCCCCTGGAGCCAGCCGGCGAGGTCGGCCCAGACCTCGGAGCGGCGGGTACGGGTACCGAGGTCGGCGTACATCGCCACGGTCGCGGCGAAACGACGCCGGTCAAGGCGCAGTACGTGCGGGATCCATGAACGGATGAGGGCCAGCGCGTCCTCGGGAGAGCCGGCGAACTCGGCCACGATGGCGCGCATCACCGCCAGCGGGATCCGGTCGGCCTCGTCCAGGTGGGGTTCGCGCTCGGCGCGGTCGAGCAGTTCCATGGCCCTCGCGGTGAACCCGCCGTGCAGGGCGGCGTGCGCGGCGGTCCAAAGCCGCCGTCCCCGGCGCCGGTCGTCCGCGGTGAGCTCGGCCGCTCGCGACAGCGCGGCCATGGCCGCGGCCGGGCCGCCGCGCGAAGCCACCTGCTCGGCCGAGCGTTCGAGCTGCTCGGCGGCCTGCTCGTCGGGGCCGACCGCGGCCTGACCGAGGTGCCAGGCGCGGCGATGCTGGTCGGCCGGGCCGTCGAAAGCCGCGGCGAGGGCGCGATGGATGGCCGCCCGCCGATCGGCGCCGGCGCTGTGATAGATCGCGGACCGGATCAGCGGATGCCGGAACACCAGCCGTGTCCCGTCGTAGGACAGCAGCTCGTCGAGCTCGGCCCGGTGCAGCGGGCCGGTGTCCACCCGCAGCGAAGCGGCGGCCCGTTCGAAGCCGTTGAGGCTGCCCGAGCCGTCGGCGGCGATCAGCTGGAGCAGCGGCAACGACCCGGCGTGCCGTGCCTGGACCTTGGCCAGGAACGATCGCCGCAACTCGTCATGCAGGGCCGGCGGCTCGTGCATGCCCTCCACGGGTAACGGCTGTCCGGCGAGCTCGATGAGGGCCAGCGGGTTGCCGCCGGTGACGGCCAGCAGGCGGTTCTGTTCGCTGCCGGTCAGCCGCCGCTCGGCGAGCAGGGCCTTGGCCGATTCCCGGTCCAGGCCCATGAGCGGGACGCGGCGCAGGTCGGGCAGATCGGCACCGTTACCCTCGTCGGCCCGTTCGGCGAACACCAGCACGACAGGCTCGTCGGACAGGCGGCGGGCGACGAATGCCAGGGTCTTCAGCGTCGGCTGGTCCGCCCAGTGCGCGTCGTCGACGACGCACAGCACCGGCTGCTCGCCGGCCAGCAGGGACAGCACCGACAGGGTCGACAGGGCGACCAGGAACGGGTCGGGCGGTGTTCCGTGCGTGCGCCCGAACAGCACGTCCAGGGCCTGCGCCTGCGGGCCCGGCAGCCCGTTGACCTGGCCGAGCACGGGCAGGAGGAGTTGGTGCAGCGTCGCGTACGCGAGATCGGACTCCGGCTCGGCACCGACGGCGCGCAGGACCTGGAAGCCGGCGGCCCGTTCCTCGGCGCAGGACAGCAGCGCGGTCTTGCCGATGCCGGGCTCGCCCTGCAGGATCACTCCGCCGCCACGGCCCTGGGCGGCGTTCCGGAGCAACGACTCGAGCAGCCGGAGCTCGTGGTCCCTGCCCAGCACCCGCCGGGCGTGAGAAGCACCGGCACCTGCGACGACGCGGGCATGCCTCGCCGGGACCGGCGACTTCGCGGATGCGGTTACAGCCATGGCTCTCCTACCGTCGTACCCGGGACGGCCGCGCGGACAAGGACGAGATCACCGTGACGCGAGCGGCGGCGCTCGCAGAAGGCGGACGCAGGGCAGCATGCCGCCCCTCAGTTCGCTGGTTGCAGGCCTGCCAGGAGGTTGAAGGCCCCGGTCAGCAGGTTGAGTGCGACCACGCCGACGATCTCCGCGATGACGCGGTCGCTCCAGCCGTGCGCCCGGAGGCCGGCGACATCCGCGTCGGTGATGGAGGACGGCTCGGCCAGCACCCGTACGGCGACGGCGATCAGGGCCGCCTCTCTGGCGTCGGTGGAGGTGCCCTGCCGGGCCAGGGCGATGTCGGCCTCGCTGAGCCCGGCCGCACGCCCCGCCTCGACGTGCGCCTGCATGCAGGTGCCGCATCCGATCCACTCCTGGACGGCGAGCGACACCTTCTCGCTGAGGGCGCGGGGCAGCTTGACCCGCTTCATGGCACGCGAGAGGTTCAGGTAACCCTCGAGCAGCGCCGGCGAGTGCGCCATGGTGGCGACCATCTCTCCCACACTGCCTCTCCTGTCGAGGATGTCGTTCAGCAGCTCCTTGGACCTGCCCGGTGCGCCGGCGGGCTCAAGCGGGACGAGACGTCGCATATGTCCTCCTCAAGGCTCCCGATGTACTATACCCCCCTACCGTATAAAGACCGACCGGGACGGTCCGTCCGAGCGCGCTCCCGCGCTCGGACGGGCCGTCATGATGTCAGAGCCGGTCGAGAATCTTCCGCAGCTGCTCCACTTCGGCCTGCTGCGTGGTCTCTACGGTCCTGGCCAGCTCTTTGGCCTGCGGGTTCGAGCCGTTGGCCTGCTCGGTGCGGGCCATCTCGATCGCGCCGTCATGGTGGGCGATCATCTGCTGCGCGAACAGCTTGTCGAACTCCTTCCCCTTGGCGGCCTTGAGCTTGGTCATGTCCTCCTCGGACATGATGCCGGGCATGTCGTGGCCCATGCCGCCCTCGGGTGCGGGCTTGCCCCACCCCGCCAGCCAGCCCTTCATCGTCTGGATCTCCGGGTCCTGGGCCGCCTTGATCTTCGTGGCGAGCTCCTTGATCTCCGGGTCGGCCGCGCGTGCCGGCGCGAGGTCGGCCATCTCGACCGCCTGCTCGTGGTGCGGGATCATCATCTGCGCGAACATGACGTCCGCGTCGTTGAACGCCGCGGAGGGCTGCGCGCCGGCAGTGGCGGCGGCCGATGCGCCGCTGCTCGCCATCCCTTCATGCCCGGCCGTGGTGTCGCCGTTCCCTCCACAGGCGGCCACCAGGGCGAGAGCCCCTGCGGCGACGGCGACGGACATCTTGCGATTGGTACGCATGGCTCGTTCTTCTCTCGGTGTTTGCGGGAACCGTCGACCTGTGCGCGACAGACTGGAATGCCTGTCCGCGTGGGATGTCGGCCTATATGCGCAACGTCGAGAGAGTGGCCAGACGCCGGGACGTCAGTTTCGGTGGAGGCCGCGCGACCTGCCGGGTCGGCGACAGCATCCCGCCTGAGGTCTGGCTGCTCCGTCCGGCTCTGGTCCAGGCGGCGCTCAGCAGCAGGACGACGAGTGACGCCAGGATGGCCAGGCAGACGTCCGTCGGGTCGAACCCCGGCATCGCCGGATGGGGCGTGACCGCCTGGAACCCGTCGGCAACGACGGCAAGAGGTGGCGAGGCCATCTCTGCGGCGTGTCCGCCACCATGCCGGCCGTCTGTGTGCCCGAGGGTGTGCATGCCGCAGACGCCCAGGGCGAGGAGCACGAGCAGGACGGCACGTACGGCGTGCATCCCACGGCGCCGTCGCATAGATCCCACCGCCCCTCGCAGGTTATCGGCACGTCGTGGCCCCTGTCAGTGTACTAACGTGCATCGTAGCCCCTGGTCTGGACTCCCTGGCGTGACAAGGAGGCCCCCAGGCCACACATCTACGATCGCCGGTAGCATTGACGAGGTCGCAGGCGAAGGGACGGTCGAAGGATGCGTGGCCTGGGAGAGCTCGAGTCCACGATCATGGACCACATGTGGGCCATCAGGCGTCCGGCCTCGGTACGAGACGTCCTCGAACACCTCCAGCAGGAGCGCACCTTGGCCTACACGACCGTCATGACCGTGATGGACAAGCTGCACACCAAGGGCCTGCTCAAGCGTCAACCGGTCGGCCGCGCCTACATCTACGAGGCGGTGTCGTCGAAAGAGGCCTACACCGCCGACGTGATGCGCGCGTCGCTGGCCGGGAGCGGCAACCAGGCGGCCACGCTGGTGCACTTCCTGGAGCGGCTCACCCCGGAAGAGACGACCGCTTTGGAGGCGGCGCTCCAGGTGTACCCGCTCGGGGGCCGCAGCTCATGACGGTGGCGATCGCCCTCGCCCTGTACAGCGTGCTGGCGGTCCTGTTCCTGCCGAGGCTGCTGAAGCGTGCCGCATGGACGGATCGCGCGCCACGGCTGGCGATCGCCATGTGGCAGGCGGCAGGCGCCTCGGCGGTCGCATCGGCGCTGCTGTCGGCGTTCGCCGCCGCCGTGCCCGCCTCGGTGGTCGGGCACGGCCTGGCCGGGCTGTTCGAGGCCTGCGCCGCCATGTTCGAGGACGAGGCGACGCTCAGCTCGGCCCGCACCCGGGCGGGCCTCGCCGTCGGCGGCCTCGTCCTGATCCGGATCGCCTACATGGGCGCGGCGGTCCTGCTCCGTGCCGGCCGCGAACGTCGCAGGCACGCCGAGGCCCTTTCCCTGGTCGGCAGGCACGATCTCGGCCTTGACGCGCTCGTGGTCGACTACGACGAGCGCCTGGCGTACTGCCTGCCAGGCCGCAACGGCCACGCGGTCATCACCACCGGAGCGCTGCGCTCACTCGCCCCCGAGCAGGTCGCCGCCGTTCTCGCACACGAGCGGGCGCACCTGCGCGGACGCCACCACCTGGTGCTCGCCGCCGCCGAAGCCCTGGTTCGCGCCTTTCCCCGCCTGCCTCTGTTCGAGCAGGCGCGTGTGGAGGTGGCGCGGCTGGTGGAGCTGCTGGCCGACGACGTCGCGGCAAGCCGCCACTCGCGTATTCACATCGCGGCGGCGCTGGTCGGCCTCGCGACGGGCAAGGTTCCGGCCTTCGCGCTCGGTGCGGGCGGCGAGACGGCGCTGACCCGCGTCCGCCGCATGCTCCATCCGCAGGAGCCCCTCGGCCGCCGGGAACGTGTCGCCGGGCTCCTCGCGGTCTCGTCCCTGCTCGCCGGTCCTGCCATGCTGGCCATGGCGCCGGGAGTGGCCGCGTTCCTCGCCCATCACTGCCACTCCTTCCTCACCCTCTAACGTCCTACGAGCGCCAATAGTAGAGCGCTATCGGACTTCCCTGCCCTGAACCGTGTGAGATATCGGCTCAGCCTACGATCGGGAGCAGTAGTGATGCACAACACGTGAGGTGGGTGTTCAGTCGGGGAGGAGAGGAAAATGAGCGACACCGTCCCGGCCCGCCATGGCGATGCCGGACAGGTCAGCACCGCGGTCTTGGACGTCAGCGGGCCGCACTGGGCCTCCGAGCAGAACGTCGTCGTGGCGGTTCTCGGCCGGCGACCCGGCGTGATCCACGTGGAGGCCAACCCCGTCGGCCAGACGGCGACCGTGAGCTTCGATCCGCGCCGCACCTCGGTCGCCGAACTCCGGACGTGGGTGATCGACTGCGGCTACCACTGCGCCGGGCAGTCGGTGCCCTCGCACATCTGCGACCCGATGGCCGAGCCCGGCCCGTCAGCCGCGAGGGCGGCCGGCCACGAACAACATGCCGGGATGTCGATGGCCGCGATGGTGGCCGACATGCGCAACCGGTTCCTGGTGGCCGCGCTCTTCTCCATCCCGATCGTCTTGTGGTCGCCGATCGGCACCGAGGTCTTCGGGCTGCGTCTGCCCGTGCCGTTCGGCCTGCGCCAGGACATCTGGGCCTTGCTGCTCAGCCTGCCGGTGATCTTCTATTCGTGCTGGATCTTCTTCGACGGTGCCGTACGCGCGCTCCGGGCCCGCACTCTCGACATGATGGTGCTCGTCGCGGTGGCCGTGGGCGCCGGCTGGTCGTACTCCCTGATCGTCACCCTCACCGGCGGCGGCGAGGTGTTCTACGAGGCCGCCACGGTGCTGGCCGCCTTCGTCCTGCTCGGCCACTGGTTCGAGATGCGTGCCAGGGGCGGCGCCAACGACGCCATCCGCGCGCTGCTCGATCTCGCGCCGCCCAAGGCCACCGTGATCCGCGACGGCGAACCGGTCGAGGTCCCGACCGCCGACGTCGTGGCCGGTGACCTGCTGCTGGTGCGGCCGGGCGCGAAGGTCCCGGTGGACGGCACCGTGGAGGAGGGCCAGAGCGAGGTCGACGAGTCGATGGTCACCGGCGAGAGCCTGCCGGTGCACAAGGAAGCGGGCTCGGTCGTCATCGGCGCCACCATCAATCGCAACGGCACGCTGCGGGTGCGCGCGACCAAGGTCGGATCGGACACCGCCCTGGCGCAGATCGTGCAGCTCGTCCAGCAGGCGCAGAACTCCAAAGCGCCGGGGCAGCGGCTGGCCGACCGGGCGGCGTTCTGGCTCGTCCTCGTCGCACTGATCGGGGGCGGTCTCACCTTCGCCGCCTGGCTGCTACTGGCCGGTCAGCCGTTCAGCGTCGCGATCCTCTTCGCGATCACGGTCGTGGTCATCACCTGCCCGGACGCCCTCGGCCTGGCGACGCCCACCGCGATCATGGTGGGCACGGGCCTGGGGGCCAAGCGGGGCGTGCTGTTCAAGAACGCGATGGCGCTGGAGACCTCGGCTCGCATCCAGGTCGTGGTGATGGACAAGACCGGCACCCTGACCAGAGGCGAGCCGGAGGTCACCGATGTGGTCGTCGATGACACGCTGACCGACGAGGAGTTCCTGCGGCTGGTCGCCGCCGTGGAGCGGGAGTCGGAGCACCCGCTGGCCGAGGCCATCGTCCGGCATGCCGACGGCTCGGGTGTGGCCCCCGCCCGAGCCGAGCGTTTCGAGAACGTACCCGGCCATGGCGCCATCGCGGAGGTGAGCGGGCGCAAGGTGGTGGTCGGCAACCGGCGGCTGCTGGAGCGTGAAGGCGTCGCACTCGGGGCTATGGCGGGCAGACGGCAGGAGCTGGCCGAGGGCGGCCGGACCGCCGTCATAGTCGCCGTCGACGGCACGGCCGCCGGAGTCATCGGCATCGCGGACGCGGCCCGGGAGACCTCCGCCGCGGCTGTGGAGGCGTTGCACGAGCTGGGTGTCGAGGTGGTGATGCTCACGGGCGACAACACCTCGACCGCCGAACGGATCGCCGGGCAACTCGGCATCGACACCGTCATCGCCGAGGTCCTGCCGGGAGACAAGGCGGCCAAGGTGGCCGAGCTCCAGGCCGGCGGGCGTAAGGTCGCCATGGTGGGCGACGGCGTCAACGACGCCCCGGCGCTGGCCCAGGCCGACCTGGGCATCGCCATCGGCGCCGGCACCGACGTGGCCATCGAGACGGCCGACGTGGTGCTGATGCGTTCCGATCCGCTGGACGTGCCCACGGCGCTGCGGATCGGCCGGGGCACGTTGCGCAAGATGCGGCAGAACCTGGGCTGGGCGATCGGCTACAACACGCTCGCGCTGCCCATCGCCGCCGGGGTGTTCGAGCCGGCGTTCGGGCTCATGCTCCGTCCCGAGATCGCGGCGCTGTCCATGTCGGGATCAAGCGTGATCGTCGCCGTCAACGCCCTCGCTCTGAAGGGCTTGCGGCTGCCCTCCCGGTGAGCGCGGGCGTTGTCGCGGTGCTACTTGAAGCGGCGTAGCCGCAGGCTGTTGCTGACCACGAAGACGCTGGAGAACGCCATCGCGGCGCCCGCGATCATCGGGTTGAGCAGGCCCAGGGCGGCCAACGGCAGGGCGGCCACGTTGTAGGCGAAGGCCCAGAACAGGTTGCCCTTGATCGTCGACAGCGTACGGCGGGACAGCCGGATGGCGTCGGCCGCCACCCGCAGGTCGCCGCGCACCAGGGTCAGGTCACTGGCCTCGATGGCGGCGTCCGTGCCGGTGCCCATGGCCAGGCCCAGGTCGGCCTGGGCGAGCGCGGCGGCGTCGTTGACGCCGTCGCCGACCATGGCCACCACCTTGCCCTCGGCCTGCAGCGTCTTGACCACGTCCACCTTGTCGGCGGGCAGCACCTCGGCGATCACCTCGTCGATGCCCACCTCATGCGCCACCGTCTTGGCCACGGCCTCGTTGTCGCCGGTCAGCAGCACCGGCGTGAGACCGAGGGCGCGGAGCTGGGCGATGGCCTCCTTGCTCGTCGGCTTGACCACGTCGGCCACCACCAGCACCGCGCGGGCCTGGCCGTCCCAGCCCACCGCGACCGCGGTGCGGCCGGCGGCCTGGGCCTCCCGCAGGTGCCGTTCCAGGTTCGCGGGCAGGTGCTGGGACCACTCCTCCAGCAGCCTCGGCCGGCCGACCAGGACCGCGTGGCCGTCCACGATGCCCTGTACGCCGAGGCCCTCCACGTTCGCGAAGTCCTCGGGGGCCGGCAGCTCGCCGACGCGGGCGGCGGCACCCTTGGCGACGGCCTGAGCGATGGGATGCTCGGAGGCGTGCTCCAGCGCGCCCGCCAGGCGCAGGACCTCTTCCTCGTTCTCGCCCTCGGCCACATGGACAGCCGTGAGCGTCATCTTGCCCTCGGTGACGGTGCCGGTCTTGTCCAGTACGACCGTGTTGATCCGGCGGGTGGACTCCAACACCTCGGGGCCCTTGATCAGGATGCCGAGCTGGGCCCCCCGGCCGGTGCCGACCAGCAGCGCGGTCGGCGTGGCCAGCCCCAGCGCGCACGGGCAGGCGATGATCAGCACCGCCACCGCGGCGGTGAACGCCGCCCCCACGCCGTCGCCGGTGCCCAGCCAGAAGCCGAGCGTGCCGAGGGCCAGCGCGATCACGATCGGGACGAAGATGCCGGAGATCCGGTCCGCCAGCCGTTGCACCTGCGCCTTGCCGGTCTGGGCCTCCTCCACCAGCTTGGCCATCTGGGCGAGCTGGGTGTCGGCGCCGACCCGAGTGGCGCGGACGATGAGCCTGCCGCCCGCGTTCACGGTGGCGCCGGTGACCGCGTCGCCGGGACGCACCTCCACCGGAACCGATTCGCCGGTGAGCATCGAGGCGTCGACGGCGGAGGTGCCTTCCTCGACGACGCCGTCGGTGGCGATCTTCTCGCCGGGCCGGACGACGAACCGGTCACCGCTCTTGAGCTGCTCCACCGGGACGCGCCGGCCGTCGGCCAGCTCGACGTCCTTGGCGCCCAGCTCCATCAGCGCGCGCAGCGCCGCCCCTGCCCGCCGCTTGGAACGGGCCTCGAAGTAGCGGCCGGCCAGGATGAACGCCGTCACGCCGGCGGCGGCCTCCAGGTAGATGTTGCCGGAGCCGTCGGTGCGTTCGATGGTGAACGCGAACGGGTGCGTCATGCCGGGCGTGCCCGCGCTGCCGAAGAACAGCGCCCACAGCGACCAGCCGAGCGCGGCGATGGTGCCGATCGAGATCAGCGTGTCCATCGTGGCGGCGCCGTGGCGCAGGTTGGTCCAGGCGGCCTTGTGAAAGGGCCAACCGGCGTAGACCACCACGGGAGCGGCGAGCACCAGCGACAGCCACTGCCAGTTGGTGAACTGCAGCGGTGGGATCATCGCCATCGCGATCACCGGTACGGCCAGCACGATCGAGGTGACGAGGCGCTGACGCAGGGGCCGGAGCTCGTCCTCCGGCTCTCGCTCGGCCGTCGCCTCCCCTTCGGGCTTGGGCGGGGCGGGCAGGGCCGCTGTGTATCCGGCCTTTTCCACCTCGCTGATGAGCTGCTGGGGGTCGACGCCTTCGGGGAAGGTGACCTTCGCCTTCTCGGTGGCGTAGTTGACCGTCGCGGTCACGCCGTCCATCTTGTTCAGCTTGCGCTCGATGCGGTTGGCGCACGAGGCGCAGGTCATGCCGCCGATCGAGAGTTCGACGGCGTTCTGCCGGTCATCGGCGACCTGGGACATCACCGTTCTCCTTCCTCTCGGTCAGTGGCTGTGGCCGTCGTCGCCGTGCCTGCTCGGCTCGGGCGTGGAAGTCGAGGCCGGGACCTGGGGCCGCTCGCCCGCGCCGAGGGTGAAGGCGGCCGTGCGGACCTCGCCCGCGTGCTGGAAGTCGAAGAAGAGGCGGTAGTCGCCGGTGCTGGGCACCTCGGCGTAGAAGACGATCTCGGGGCCGGGCTCGGTCTTGCCGTCGCCGGGCGCGCCGTCGGGGTGGACGTGCAGGTAGGCGAGGTCCCTGGCGCGCAGGGCGACCAGGTGGCCGTAGGCGCCGAGGTAGGGCTGCAGGTCGGTGACCGGCTCGCCGTCCTTGCTGACCTTGAGGGTGAGCCTGCTGGACTGTCCGGGGGCCAGGTCGCCGTCGAGGGTGACCTCGTAGCCGTCGACCGTCGCCGTACGGCTCTGCCCGGGCAGCGCGTCGGGCCGGTAGTCGCCGGCCACGGTCAGGTCGGCGCCCAGGGTCAGGGCGTCGCCGCCGGTGGGCGCGAAGTCGGCGAAGGCCCGGTACGGCCCGGCGTCCGGCAGCGTCAGCTTGACCGACCAGACGCCGTCGGGCGCCATCTCGGGATGCACGTGCTGGAAGGTCTTCAGGTCGCGGGAGGCGACGATCAGGTGCAGTTTCTTGTCGTGTTGGACCTGGTAGCCGGTGACCGCCTTGCCGTCGGGTCCGGTGATGGCGAAGCGGAAGTCGGTGGGCTCACCGGGCTTGATCGTCGTGGTGATCGGGTTGAGGGTGTAGCCGTTCTCGGACACTTGGAGCCCCCCGGGGGTATCGTTCTTCACCTGTGCGGTGCCGTGCTCCCCGTGCGCCGCGCTCGCGGTGGGCGCCGCCATGGCGGCGTGGTCCTCGGCCGGAGGGGTTCCGACCGGCCCGACCGCCTTGCCGACGCCCAGGGCGCCGCCGAAGACGACGGCCAGGCCCAGGACGTACGAGCCGAGCTTGACCGCGGCGTTCACTGGTTCGCCACTTCGTAACCGGCCTCTTCGACGGCGGCGGTGATCTTCGCCGGGTCGACGGGGCCGTCGCTGTTCACGGTCAGCAGGCCGGTCGCCAGGTCCACCTCGACGGCGGTGACACCGGCCACTTCACCGACCTCCTCCTTGACGGAGCTGACGCAGTGGCCGCAGGTCATGCCCTTGACGGTGTAGGTGGCGGTGCTCATATCGATCTCCCCTTCAATCCGGTCGGTCAGGAACGTACAAGCCGTGCGATGGCGTCGGAGGCCTCCTTGACCTTGGCCTCCGCCTCGGGGCCGCCCTTCTGCGTGGCCTCGGCGACGCAGTGGGCCAGGTGCTCTTCGAGCAGCGCCAGGGAGAACGACTTCAGCGCGCTGGTCGCCGCCGACACCTGCGTCAGGATGTCGATGCAGTACTTGTCGTCCTCGACCATCCGCTGCAGGCCGCGGATCTGCCCCTCGACACGGCGCAGGCGCATCGCATGGTCCTGCTTGCTGTGGCTGTATCCGGCCATGTCCACTCCCCTCTCGGTCGCTCGCCCGGAACAACACCATACCCCCCTATGGTATTCCCGGCAAACGCGGCGGCCCCGACGACATCTGAAAGCCGGATGCTGATCCGAGGACTTGACAGATACCCCCTAGTGGTATTCATTAGCGATCGCTTCCGCCATACCCCACAGGGGTATTCGCACGATCTTTGGAGACACCCATGTCCGCACCATCCCCCCGGCGCTGGACCGCGTTGGCGCTGATCGCCCTGGCGCAGTTCATCGTCATCATGGACACGTCGATCATCGGCGTGGCCCTGCCCCGCATGCAGCAGGCCCTCGGCTTCTCCCAGGAGAACCTGTCGTGGGTCTTCAACGCCTACGTCGTGGCCTTCGGCGGCCTCCTCCTGCTCGGCGGCCGCCTGTCCGACCTGTTCGGCGCCCGCCGGCTCTTCAGCACCGGCTGGCTCATCCTGCTCGCGGGCTCGCTCCTGGCCGGCCTCGCGCCCGAGGTGTGGGTCGAGCTGACCGGCCGCGCCGTCCAGGGCGTGGGCGCAGCGCTGATCGCCCCGTCCGCGCTCACCCTGCTGATGATGTTGTTCGGCCACGACCCGAAGGAGCTGACCAGGGCCCTGGCCCTGTACGGTGCCGCCGCCCCCGCCGGCGGCACCGCCGGCGTCTTCCTCGGCGGCCTCATCACCGAATACCTGAGCTGGCCGTGGGTCTTCTACATCAACATCCCCATCGCCGTCGTCGCGCTCCTGGCCACCGGCCCGCTGATGCCCGCCGCCCCGGCGCGGCGCGGCTCCATCGACGTGCTCGGCACGCTGACCGTCACCCTCGGCCTCGGCGCCGCCGTCTACGCCATCGTCCGCGCACCCGAAGCCGGCTGGGGCTCGGCTGAGACGTGGCTCGTCCTCGCCGCCGCCGTGGCGCTGCTCGCCGTGTTCGTCGCTCTCCAGGCCCGACGCCGCGAGCCGCTGATGCGCCTGTCCATCTTCCGCACCCCGAACCTCGCCGCCGCCAACCTCACCCAGCTCCTGCTGGGCGGCGCGTGGATCCCGATGTGGTTCTTCCTCAACCTCTACCTGCAGCAGGTCCTCGGCTACAGCGCCTTCCCCAGCGGCGCCGCGCTGCTCCCGATGACCGTGCTCATCATGATCGGCATGATCGTCCTGGCGCCCCGGGCCATCGGCCGCTTCGGCCCCAAGGCCACCACCGTCACCGGCCTGCTCCTGCTCACCGCCGGCATGGCCTGGCTGTCGCTGATCAGCCCGGACGGCGGCTTCGCCACCGACGTCCTGCCCGCCAGCCTCGTCGCCGCCCTCGGCATGTCGCTGGCCTTCATCCCCTCCCTCGGCACCGCCATCTCCGCCGCCCGCCCCGAGGAGGGCGGTCTCGCCTCCGGCATCGTCAACACCAGCTACCAGGTCGGCTCCGCGCTCGGCCTGGCCGCCATGACCGCCGTCGCCGCCGCCAACGGCGCCGGCCGGATCGGCGACCTGCCAGCGCTGACCGACGGCTTCTCCGCCGCCTTCGTCGGAGCCGCCGCCATCGCCCTGGCCGGCGCCCTGATCGCCGCCGCGACCCTGCGCACCCGCGCGGCCGCGCCGGCGAGCGACGAGGCCACCGCCTCCGGTACGTGAGTCAGCGCCCGCCCGTCCGACACCGATCGCCCCGTCACAGCGGAGGCGCCACCGATCACGCCCCGGCTCCCGGACACCGTCCGGGAGCCGGGGCGCGTTCACGCCTCCCGAACCCGCTGCCGGTCATGCGCTCACGGGAGCTGGTCCGTCCACTCGGTGTCGATCGTCCACATGCCGTCCGGGACATGGGCCGTTCCGCCTGTGAGCGGCGCCCGTACGGAGGTTTCGCGGATCCGCCCGGTGTCCGGGTCGACGACCATGGTGCCCTTCCCGGAGAACACCGGGACCTGCAGGCGTCGCCCGCCATGGGTCTCGCCGAGATCGACGACTCCCGGACGTGAGGCGAGCGCTCGATAGGCGGCGGCACGGACCGGGGGCGGGACCGGCGCCTCACTGATGAGCGAGAGCAGCGCCTCAACAGCGAGGCCGTCCTGTTCGGCGGTCGTGAGCGGTCCCCTGCTGGAGCGGACACCGCTTGCGACGACGGCCGACCGTAGCCGGGTGTACAGGGCGTCCTCGTCGGCGGGCAGCGGCCGCAGCTCTTCGAAGGTCATGCGCAGCGGCCCCACCGCGAACGGCTGAGGCTTGCCAGGCCACTCCAAGAGCTTGCCTTCCCCCTTCAGTCTTTTGCCTTTGATCCAGAAATGACCGTCGCGCCGATACCAGTACTCCTCGGTCGCAGCCCCCTCTCTTGTGAGGGTGATGTGCCAGTACGTCCCGGCGCCCTCAGGGGTGCGCTCCGCCGTGTCGGCGGCGACGAGCAGGACGTCCCGCGAACTCATGATCAGCGACCGGGAGTCGCCGCCACGGCCCGGCACGATCACGAGTGCGGCGACGACAGCCGCCGCGACCGCTGGGATCAGAATCCATCGCGCCCGCTGCCAACGGGCGCGCCGGCGCGCCGTGGGCGACGGGCCGCCGGCGCGCTCCAGCAGGGCCACGCGGGCGGCCGTGTAGGCGGCGGGTGAGGGGGCGTCGGGCTGCGGGCGCACCGCGTGCAGCATCTCGATGTCGTCCATGATCAACCGTCCTTTCCGGCCGTTGTCGGCTCGGCGCCGTTCAGGGAGGCGCGCAGGGTCTTGCGGGCCCGGTGCAGCCGGGTTCGGACGGCGGCGCCGGTGATGCCGAGCGCCTCGGCCGCCTCCTCGGAGCTCAGCCCGCCCCAGGCGATGAGCAGGAGCACGTCACGGTGGGAACGAGGGATCTTCGCGAGCGCCGCCATCAGAGGCACCCGCTGCACCTGGGCGTCGACACGGCCCGCGACCTGCTCGGCGTGGCCGTCGTCGGCCTGGGCGAGAGGCATCCGGGAAAGCGCCCGATACCACCTGGCCTCCGCCCGATGATGCCGGGCGATCAGGTTGGCGACGATCCCGTACAGCCAGGGCCGGGCATCCTCACGCGACAGGTCGTAGCGGTCACGTCGGTCGAACGCGACCAGGAACGTCTCCGCGGCCACGTCGTCCGCGAGGCTTGGCCCCAACCGCTGAGCGGCGAACCCGTAGATCTGGAAGTAGTGGCGGTCGAAGACCGCGGCGAAGCGTTGCGGGTCTTGCCAGGACTGCTCGATGATCGCCGCGTCACTGACCTCCTGGTCCGGAAGCGCCCGGGTCATTGCGGCCATATCCAGATCTTTCGTGTCATGGTCTGCCTTCCGTGGCTTGAACGTTGCCCTCCTTCGCCGATGGACGGACAAATGTTTCACCAGCTGTCGTGGAGGGCATTGCGCCCTCTTCACCGGCTTCATGCTCTCGGCGCTGACCCGGTGGGGCTACTTCCAGTACTGGTGGGTGCTGCTGAAGGCCGTCACTCGCTGGTCCAGCTCAACGTCGCCATCTTCCTGCTCGGCCCCGCGCTGACCGCCCTGGCGGAGGGCGCGGCCGTGTCCACCCCGGCGATGCCCGTGAGCACGCTGCTCATGGCCTCGGCCGGCGTCTGAGGCCGGCGCGGCTCACCGGAGTTCGCTCGGTAGCCGCCGCAGGGCGGACAGGGTGTGGATGTCGGCGAGCACCGGATAGTCGAACGGCAGCGGCCGCGGGCCGACCTGGTCCGGCACCGAGGTGAAACCGCCGTCGGGGTCCTGCCGGTCCAGCAGGTACGTCACCGCCCGGTGCACGGAAAGCGGGTCGCCGTGCCGCGCCAGCACGGGGACGGCCTGGGCGGTGGAGAGCACGTCGCTGGGGTCACCGGGGAGCTGGCCCCAGCCGCCGTCGGCGTTCTGCGTCTCGACGAGGCGTGCCACGGACCGGGCGGTGGCGGCGGCGATCCGGGCGGCCTGGCCTGTCGTCGCCGCGGGGATCGCGTGCAGTGCGTCCAGCGCACGCAGGATGGCGCTGGACTCGCTGACCGTCCAGCTGCGCTCGAAAGTCCCGTCCGAGCGCTGAGCGTTCAACACGAACTCCACGGCGCCGGTGAGCAGCCGCTCGTGCCGTACGGACTGCGGGGCCAGCGCGAGGATCGCGCCGGCGGTCATGTCCAGGTCCGGCGCGTCGCCACGCACCCAGGTCGGGAAACCTCCGCCGGGATCGGCGATCTCGGTCAGGTACCTGGTCGCCTTCTCCAGCGCCTCACGGTGACGGATCGGGTCGGCGGCGTGCAGGAACTCCATGCACCGGGTGGTGGTGTCCACGTCGGTCTGCTGCATGCCGGTGGCGAACGGCCAGCCCCCGTCCGGGGCCTGCCAGGACGCTACGAGATCAGCCATCCGGGGGACGAACGGCGCCAAGGCGTCCTCGCCGGTGAACGCAAGGCCTGCCACGGCGGTCAGCCAGAGGTCCTGGCTGTCCAGGAACGGCACGCCGTCGTCGGCGTTGACGGCCAGGCACAGCCGCAGCAGGCCGTCGTCGAGGACTTGGGCGTCCGGTCGGAAAGTGCGCACCGCGTGCAGGCCGAGCAGGTGGGTGGTGGCGCTGGCCTCCCACAGCACCCTGTCGCGCCCCGACGACATCAGCGACACCAGACGGTCCCGCTCCGCGTCGGTGACCGCGTGCGAACGGCCGCAGGCGTGCGCGTGGATGATCCGGGTCGACAGCAGGTGCACATTGGTGAAGGTGGTGACGCCCTCGGGCCCGGTCGGCGTGGGAGCGTCCCTGTGATCCAGGGGTGAGCCGCACAGCACATGCAGCACCGTGCGCAGCATGACCGCCTTGAGCCGCCCGCGCCCGGCGGTGCCGCCGCTGGCCGCCATCGGCAGGCCGGCGGCCACGTCCAGTGCGCGATCGGCCATGCCCGCCGGGTCCAGGCAGGCGTCGATCAGCAAGGCGTCCACCGGGCTCGCGCCGGGCCGGCGCTCCTTCAGGAACCGGGTCAGCCGGTCCTGCTCGCCGGGTTCGACCCCTTGTTCACGCAACAGGGCCAGCAGCAGCGTCGATTCCAGCACGCGGCTGCCGCACCGGTCGTCCACCATGCCGGTGGCGTCCACGGCGACGGCCAGGTGTTGCGCGAGTGCGCGCACGCCCCGCTCGTGATCGTCGGCAGTCATGCCGGAGACTGCCGGGTTGCGGTGGGTTTCTCGCTGCCAAGCGAGGGATCCGTCCCGAACATGGCGGATCGGCATGGCCCGATAGCCGTGCGCGGCCCGGTCGAAGTCGTCCATGCGCTCGGCCAGCATGACCCGGACCCGCGCCGCGGCCTCGGACCGGCTGCACCGGTGGTGGCGGGCCAGCACGCCGACGAGGTTCTCGGTGCCCTCGTCCAATTCCTGCGGCGCGGAGCGCAGGTCGTTGGTCCAGGCGATGATGTCGGCGGTCGTATCCCGCAACCCGTCCAGCTCACTTGCCACGGGCAAGGTTCGTTCCACGACGGCGAGCACCGGCAGCACGGTGATGGTGCGGCGGCGCAGCGCCAGGTAGTCGTCGAGCCCGAGCTGTTCACCGCAGGCGCGCAGCCGCGTCTCGGTGCAGGTGGCCTCGGCGAAGTCCCGGTAGAGAGTGAGGAAGCGCCTGCTCCATCCAGGCCGGGCCGAGACCTTGGTGCGCTCCCACAGATCGGTGAGCGCGCGCACCGCGGGCACCGGGTGCTGGGTGCCGTCCGCGCCGCCGAGCACGTCGAGCAGCTGGTCCAGCAAGGCCCGCACCTGCTCCGGCGACTGGCCGTGCCGATCGAACCCGTCGTCGACCAGCGCGATGAACGCCCCCCACTGCGCGAGCAGACCCAGCTCCGCCGGTCCGGCCTGCGGGGCCAGCCATCCGGCCATGCGCCCCTGCCCCATCCGAGCCAGTCGCCGCATCTCCTCCTCGCCGGCGACCAGGCCGTGCCGCGCCGACCAGGAACGGGCCTGATGTTCGGCAAAGCCCCAGCCCTGACTGCAAACAGCAATAATTTGACTACGAAAAGTAATCATCGTCGGCAGAATATCGGACCCGAGCAATCAAGAACACCCATCTAGGCGTTCACCATGACACCGCTGCCATGTCGCGGCCAGGCTCGACCATCCGGCGAACAATCAGACCCTCGGGCTCCCGGGCACCCTGATGGGCGGGTGTGCAAACCACTTCTAGTATCGGAGCGCAGAGAAAGGCTTTCCTCACCATTACGTCACGTCACTCTGTGTGCTCGTATATGTACATTCAGTAATGGGCGTCGGGATTGGATCACATGGCGCGCAACCCCGCCGCCTCATCTCTCACCACGAGAAGGAGTCCTGCATGAGCATGATTCAGACCGGCACCCTCGACCTGGATTCCACCCACCCGGTGGCCACCACCGGCGGTGACACCTCCACCTTCACCCAGGTGACATTCCCCACCCCGTTCCCGGCCGGGTCAAAAGTGGTCGTCATCCCCTTCGTGCAGACCTTCAACGGCCCCGAGACCCCCGGCCTCAGGATCGCTGACGTCACCCCGCAGGGCTTCCGGATCCGCCTCAACGAAGTGCTCGCCGGCGCCGTCAAGAGCGACGGACACCACGCCCGCGAAACCATCGGCTGGCTGGCCTCCACCGTCTGACGCGATCAAGCCCTCCGTGCGCGCGGAGCCATGACGCGGGGGCTGCGCACATCACGCCGGGCTGTCCGTGTTGAAGGACGGCCCGGCGTGATGAGGTTCCCGCTCCCGTGACCCGCTACAGACACGATCGCCCGCCGACGCGCCCCAGAGGCGCCGGCGTCCGCGACGGCGACTCGCAGGAAGGATCACGCGGTTGCACTGGCTGAACGAGTCGCACGAGCCCGTCGCACGGTCCGCCGCCTGCTCGATGCGCAGCCGAGGGGCCTCACTAGCTTCGGCAGGTGCTCAGAGCCACCCTTGTCGCCGGTCCCAGCGTCGACACCCCCATGGCGGTGGCCTCGGTCAGCAAGTCCTTCACCGCCCTGGCCGTCATGCAGCTGTCGGAGAAAGGCAAAATCGCCCTGGACCAGCCGGTGCGCCGCTACCTCCTACGCCCGGGCCGAGAAGATCACCGTACGGCAGTTGCTCAACCAGACCTCCGGCATGGCCGACTCGGCCTTCGGGAGAAGAGCCTGCCTCAGCCCGTCACGCTCGCCACACAGCCGGGAACCGCCGCGGGTGTCACGGTGGTCGCCGCGCGCCTCTGGGGCGCAGCACGACTACGACGGCGACGAAGCGTGCGCGTGGATGCCCTGCGGCTGGGGCGCAACGATGAGCCGGTCGCTGGGTGAGGACGCTGGTCTGATGCGGTTGCGGTCGCCCCTCGGCGCCGGCCTGCCTCCGCAGCGCTCTTCCGCGAGGTCTCGGCGACCTGCCGCCGCTCATAACCCGTCGGTCACGTGCTGCCGCCGATCACGCCGGCGCCGAGCAGTGCTTTGAGGTCGCTGTAGAGCGCGGGTCCCGGAGTGACCTGGAAGGGCACGAGGTCCAGCAGCACGCTCCTGGCGCCCCGGCGGTGCAGGCACACATGGACGGGCGCCCGGCCGGGGTAGGTGATCAGGATCTGCTTCAGCTCGCGCACGACCCGCAGGTTCAGCTGTGCTTCCTGGACCGAGATCACCACGGGTGGATGGGTGTCCGCCTGGGAGACGTCCAGGATCGTGATCTCCTCGCCGTAGACGCTCATCGTCTCGTCGCGGACGTTGATCCGGCCGCGGACGGAGATGACGCGGTCCTCGGCCAGCGTCTCGCCGTACAGGGTGTAGGTCTTGGGGAAGATGAGGCACTCCACGGAGGCGTCGTGGTCTTCGAGGGTGACGATCGCCCATGGGCTGCCCTGTTTGGTGACCTTGCGTTGCAGGCCGGAGACGATGCCGCTGATCCGGGTCACGCTGTCCTGACGTCCCGAGGCGAGCAGGTCGGCGATGGTGGTGTCACGGTTGGCGGACAGAACGCCTTCCGCGCCGTCGAGCGGGTGGCTGGAGACGTAGAGGCCCAGCATCTCGCGTTCGAAGGCGAGCAGGGTGGGCTTGTCCCACTCGCCTTCGGGGATCGCGACCGAGAAGGCGCTGCTCTGGCCGGGCTCGCCGAACAACGAGTCCTGGCCGTGCGCCTCGTTCCTCTTGACGTCGACGACCGCGTCCACCGCGCTCTCGTGCACCGCGATCAGGGCTTTTCTGGCGTGGCCCAGGCTGTCGAAGGCACCGGCCTTGGTCAGTGACTCGACGACCCGCTTGTTGCAGACGACCGCCGGGACCTTGGCGAGGAAGTCGTTGAAGCCGGTGTACGCGCCACGGGCCTCGCGGGTGGTGACGATCGCCTCGACGACGCCGGCCCCTATGTTCCGTACCGCGCCCAGGCCGAAGCGGATCTCGGATCCGACGGCGGTGAAGTCCAGGCGGCTGGCGTTGACGTCGGGAGGCAGCACCTTGATGCCCAGGCGCCGGCAGTCCGACAGGTAGACGGCCATCTTGTCCTTGTCGTCGCCGACGGAGGTGAGCAGCGCGGCCAGGTACTCACCTGGATGGTTGGCCTTGAGGTAGGCCGTCCAGTAGGAGACCAGGCCGTAGCCGGCGGTGTGCGACTTGTTGAAGCCGTAGCCGCTGAAGGGGACCAGGACGTCCCACACCGCCTTGACGGCCTCCTCCGAAAAGCCGCGCCCGCGCATGCCCGCCGAGAAGCGGTCCCATTCGGCGTCCAGGACCTCCTTCTTCTTCTTGCCCATGGCCCGGCGCAGCATGTCGGCGGCGCCGAGGGAGTAGCCGGCGAGCTGCTGGGCGATGGCCATCACCTGCTCCTGGAAGACCACCAGGTGGTAGGTGTCGCCGAGGATGGGTTCCAGCGCCTCCTCCAGCTCGGGGTGGATCGGCTCGACCGGTTGCCTGCCGGTCTTGCGCAGGGCGTAGTTGGTGTGGGCGTTCATCTCCATCGGGCCGGGCCGGTACAGCGCGTTCACCGCGGCGATGTCGGTGAACGTGGTCGGCTGCATCAGCTTCAGCAGCACCCGCATGCCGCCGCTGTCCAGTTGGAAGACGCCGAGCGTGTCGCCGCGCGCCAGCAGCTCGTACGTCGCGGCGTCGTCGAGCGGGATCTCCAGGACGTCGATGTCGATGCCCTTGTTGGCGCGGACGTTCGCGATGGCGTCGCCGATGACGGTGAGGTTGCGCAGGCCGAGGAAGTCCATCTTCAGCAGACCCATGTCCTCGGCCTGGGTGAAGGGGAAGCCGGTGATGACAGGCCCGTTCGTCTTGGGCTTGATCAGGGGGATCACGTCGATGAGCGGCTCGCTGGAGAGGATCACACCGGCGGCGTGGATGCCGGTTCCCCGGGTGAGGCCCTCGATGCCGGTGGCGGTGTCGATCACCCTTTTGACGTCGGGGTCCTGTTCGTACATCTGGCGCAGCTCAGCGGCCTCGCCGTGGCGGGGGTGGCCGGTGTCGTGGATGGCGGCCAGCGGGATCTCCTTGCCTCCGTCCGCCGCGGGGAAGGCCTTGGTGATGCGGTCGCCCAGCGCGTACGGCAGGCCCAGCACCCGGCAGGAGTCCTTGATGGCGGCTTTGGCCTTGATGGTGCCGAACGTGACGATCTGGCAGACCCGGTCGTCGCCGTACTTGCGGGTGACGTAGTCGATCATCTCGTCCCGTCGGCGGTCGTCGAAGTCGAGGTCGACGTCCGGCATGGAGATGCGTTCGGGGTTGAGGAAGCGTTCGAAGATCAGTTTGTGTTCGATGGGGTCGAGCTGGGTGATGCCCGTGCAGTAGGCGACCATCGACCCGGTGGCGGAGCCGCGGCCGGGGCCGAGGCCGATGCCGTGCTCGCGGGCGTGCCGGCAGATGTCGGCGACCACCAGGAAGTAGCCGGGAAAGCCCATCATGTCGATGACCGACAGCTCGTAGTCGATGCGGTCCAGCACCTCCTGCGACGGCCGGCCGTCGTAACGGCGGCGTGCCCCCTCCAGGGTCTCCTTGCGCAACCAGCTCGACTCGCTCTCCCCTTCAGGCACGGGGAAGCGCGGCGTCAGGTCCCGATGCGCGAACACCTCCCCGTAGTCGCCGACCCGCTCGGCGACCAGCAGCGTGTTGTCGCAGGCGCCCGGCACCTCGGCGTCCCACAACGCGCGCATCTCCGCGGCGGACTTGACGTAGTAGCCGCTGCCGCTGAACCGGAAGCGGTCGGCGTCGGCCAGCCGTTTGCCGGTGCCGACGCACAGCAACGCGTCGTGGGCCTGGGCCTGGCTCTCCGTGACGTAGTGGGAGTCGTTGGTGGCCAGCGGCGGCAGGTCGAGCTCCTTGCCGAGTCTGAGCAGGTCGTCGCGGACCCGGCGCTCGATGGCGAGGCCGTGGTCCATCAGCTCCAGGAAGTAGTTGTCCGGGCCGAAGATGTCGCGGTAGCGGGCGGCGGCCTCGACGGCCCGGTCGTACTGGCCGAGGCGGAGCCGGGTCTGCACCTCTCCGGACGGGCAGCCGGTCGTGGCGATGATGCCCTGGCCGTGCTCGGCGAGCAGCTCATCGTCCATACGCGGATATTTCTGGACGTGGCCTTCGAGCCAGGCCCGGGACTGCAGCCGGAAGAGATTACGCAGGCCCTGATCGCCGGCCGCCCACATGGTCATGTGCGTGTACAGGCCGCGCCCGGAGACGTCCCCGCCCTCGCCGGTGTCGTCGTCGGAGCGGCGCAACGAGAGATCGTCGCTGTAGTACACCGGCTTGCGGTGGTGCCGGGAGGCGGGGGCGACGTACGCCTCGATGCCGATGATCGGCTTGATCCCCGTCCTGCGCGCCGTCCGGTAGAACTCGTACGCCCCATGCACGTTGCCGTGGTCGCTCATCGCGACGGCCGGCATGCCGAGTCGCGCCACCTCCTCCATGAGCAGGCCGACCTTGGCGGCGCCGTCGAGCATGCTGTATTCGGTATGCACGTGAAGGTGCACGAAGGATCCCACCGGAAACCACGCCCTTTGGTTGTAGGGTCGGCCGCGAACCCGAGCATTCGACCCGAGAGCAGGCGTGGTTGTCCAACAACCGACACACCGATACTCCACAACCAGCAGTTGTATGGCAGGATCCGCTGGATCTGGATCTCGGCGCGGTTCGGGCCTTCGTGGCCGTCACCGAGGACCGGTACTTCAGCGAGGCCGCGACCCGGCTGGCGATCAGCCAGCAGGCCATCTCCAAGCGCATCGCGAAACTGGAGTCCGACCTCGGCGTCCGGCTGTTCTTCCGCACCCGTGTCGGGGCCGAGCTCACTGATGACGGCAGGGCGTTCCTCCATCACGCGCGCTCCCTCGTCGGCCTCGCCGACCAGGCGGTCGACCTGTTGCGCTCCCGGCGCCGCGCACTCCGGGTCGATGTCCTGGACACCCGGCTACGGACCGTCGATCTGCTCCAGGCGTTCCACCAGACCGTTGAGGACGTGAACATCGAGATCCTCACCTCGAACGGGCTCAGATCGGCGCACGGCGCACTCACCCGCGGATCCGTCGACGCGTTCTTCTGCCGGGTCAGGGGGACGCTGGACGACGAGCTCCGGCACATCCCCGCGTACCTGGAACCCGTGCATCTGCTCGTCAGCCGCGACCACCCCCTCGCCGATCGGCAGCACGTCGAGATGGAACGCCTGTCCGGGTCGACCGTGTGGATGCCCGGCAACGCCCTCGGCAGTGAGTGGGCCGACTTCTACGACTTCCTCGGCGCCGCGTTCGACATCCGGATCAACACGTCGGGGCCCGACTTCGGCTGGGAGTACTTCATGGAGCAGATCGCCACAGGTGAGCACATCGGCTTCGGTGGTGAAGGGCTGCGATTGCCGTGGAACCCCCGCACCGTGCAGATCCCGCTCGTCGATCCCGCACCTGTCTATCCGTGTTCGCTGCTGTATCACCGGCAGAACCACCACCCGGTGCTGGCCCTGCTCACCCGCTTCATCGGGAGCGCCTTCCGGCCGTTCGACCCGGCACGCCAATGGCTGCCGGCCCCCGACCGCGCCACCTTCGCCGTGGGCCCTGCCTGAATGTCCGGCTGACCAGGGGGGAACGCCCGGAGGGCGCGCCCTTTACACTGTAGATTTGAATTTGCCGCGGGACACATCCAGTGGCGGGGGCTGACCCAGCAGCGGCCGCAGCGCCGGCCCGCTTCCGAGCCCGACCGTCCGCATCGGCGACGTATCGAGGGTTGGTCAGTCGAACTGCAGGACGAACCGCCCGCGAACGCCGCCTTGTTCGAGCGAGCGGTGCGCGTCGGCGGCTCGGGACGCGGGCAGCCGGCCGGCCACGCGGACGGTGAGCCGTCCATCTCCGGCGAGTTCGGCGAGCCGGTCGAGCTCGGCCGCGGCCTCCACGTAGTCGCGGACGAAGATCGGGGCGACGCGGACCCGGTCGGTCCCGTCGCCCTGGTAGCCGCGGACGGTGACGACCGTGCCGCCGTCCTTGACGGCCGGGAGCGCGGCGGCCTCCAGCGCGGCGGCGTCGAGCAGCCCGTCGACGCCGCCGGGGTGGCGGCGGCGGACCTCCGCGGCGAAATCGTCTCCTCGCGGCACGAGCTCGTCGGCTCCGCAGTCGCGTACGAAGGTCTCGTCCTGCCGGGCGGCGTCGGCGACGACGACCAGCCCGGCCAGCTTGGCGAGCTGGACGAAGTATCCGCCGACACTGCCGGCGGCGCCGGTGACGGCGACCGTCGCGCCGGCCGGGAGCGCCAGCGTGTCGAGCGCGAGCTGCGCGGTGAGCCCGTTCATCGGGACGGTGGCGGCCTGGGCATGTGAGAGCCCGGCCGGGATCTTCGCGACCGACCGTGCCGGCACGACCAAGTCCGCGCGGTAGCCGCCGTGCTCGCCCGAGGGCACCACGATGGCCATGACGGCGTCCCCGATCGTGAACGCGCGGCCGGCGGCGGGGCCGATCTCGGTGATCACGCCGGCGACCTCCATGCCCGGCACCCGCACCGCATCCGCCTCATCCTGTCGCGGACGTGAACGGATCACCGCGTCGACCGGGTTCACCGTGGCGCTGGTGACCCGGATCCTCACCCGGCCGGGAGCGATCGGTTCGGCCGCCAGATCGAGCTCGCCGAGAGCGTCCGGCCCGCCGGGTCGTGTCACTCCGATTGCTTGAACCACGGTGATCGTCACTCCTTGTTCTTTGCTGACGCGGGGGCCTGGAGGCCTTCGAGCAGCAGGCTGCACACCTCGTCGAGTTCGGCGCCGATGCCGGGGTTCTGCCATTCGGCGGCATGGGCGAGGTGATTGAACTTGGCGGTGGCGTGGAAAACCACGCGGGCGGTGGCCTCCGCGTCGGAGGTGCGAAAGCTGCCGTCGGCGGCGCCGTCGGCGATGATGGCGGCCAGCTGGCCCAACAGGTCGGCGACATGGTCGGTGGCGACGGTGCTGTGCGCAGCCGCGAGGATTCCGTAGGCGGCGAACAGCTCCGGGTCCTCGCGAATCTTGGCCTGCTTCACCGCCAGGACGGCGTGCAACCAGATACGCAGTCGTCGCACTGGCGGGACCGTACGGTCGGCCGCGAGGACGGCGAGGGTGTCCCGGTTGTGGTCGAGCCAGCGCCGGGTCACCGCCTCGCGTAGCGCCTGCTTGGAGGCGAAGTGCTTGTAGACGGCGGCATGGGTCACGCCGAGCGCCCGGGCGACGTCGACGACGGTCGCCTTGTCCGGTCCGTGGCGGCGCAGGATCTCCTCGGTGGCCGCCAGGATGGTGTCCGCGTCCAGCGGGCTTCGGGCAGGCATCAGTTCTCGCTTCCTGTTCGCTCGCCGTCCAGGAGCGCGAGCGGGGCGCGGGCGCGGCCGCCCCCACCCCAGACGTCGGCACCGAGTCTTCTCCGTTCCATACGACAAACACTAAGCGGATCGGTGACAAATTTCAAATCCTGTAACTAGAAACCGGCACGACAGGCAGGGGTGTTCGGCCCGGGCCGGTGGCCGACGTCCTGCCCCCTGAGCGCGCTGCCCGCCGAGGTCGTCCTCCGGGAGAGCACGCCACCGCGCCGGCCCGGCTGGCAGCGCCGCGGCCGGCGGCAGGGTCGTGGACGTCGTCGAGCTTTACCTTCTTGCCGGCATCGGCTGGTTCAGGTTCTCCACCGGCGTGTAGGGCTCGTGCAGTCCGAAGGCGGCCGGGCCGAAGACCTCCAACGCCTCCGGGGTACGCATGATCGGCGGGGTCGAGATGGCGAAAACGGTCAGACGCTGGCCGTAGCTGAGCGCTTCGGTGGTGACAGGCGTTCCGGTGTCGCTGTTCAGCGTGCAGATGAGGTCGGGCACGATGGCCAGGACGCGCCCGCCGCGGCGGGCCACGAGGTGCTCGTTCTGGAAGACGATCTCCAGGGTGTCCTCGTCATCGGCCATGTCGGCCAGCGTGACGCGGCCGCGGGCGAACCCGGCGACGGTTCTGCGGTCGACGTCGACCACCTTGCCGGCGAACAACACCCGGCTGTGGGCGTAGTCGGTGTCGGCGAGGGTGGCGCTGAGGGCGCCGAACGGGTCGGCGTGCTCCTGGCGGGCACGCCGGAGCGTGGCACCCAGGCGCCGGGCGAGGGTGAGGGTCCCGGGGATGGCGGTGCGCCGTACGGTCGCGGCATCCATCGGATAGTCGCAGATGTAGGCGGCGCCGCCCATCTGGATGGTCAGCGCACGGGCCAGGTACTCCATCCGCCGGTTGTCGACCGCCTCGATGATGCCGACGTCACCGTGATCGGAGGCGATCGACATGGGGCAGCCCGGCACACCGTAGACGGCGAACGTCTCCATCTGCAGCTCCGGAAAGGCGCGGCCCATGCCGTCGGCATCCACCACGGGCAGGCCGGCCTGGGCGGCCAGGAGCAACGGCATCATGCTGTTGAGGCCGCCGCACTCGATCGGCATCGTGGCGGCGGCGGAACGGCCGAGATGTCGTTCCAGGGCGCGCAGGGCGGCGAGGTTGCCCTCGCCGGACGGCAGCTTCTCCACGAAGACCGTGGGCGCCCCCATCATCGCCGACGGCAGCACCAGGGCGTCGTCAGGCAGCTCGTCGACGCCGATGACGTGGATACGTCGCCCGGCGCGAAGCTGCTGTTCCACCAGCATGCGTCCGATGTAGGGGTCCCCGCCGCCTCCGGTGCCCAGCAGAGCGGCGCCTTCGGCCAGGTCACGCACGCCTTCCAGAGTCAGGTCGTAACCCATGGCCGGTCCTCCTCAGGGGTACGTGAGCGGCTGAGGTCGAGATCACCGATGGCCTTGACGCGGACCCGGACCGCGTTGCCCGGCAGGTACGCCACGTGCACCTCGTCGATGTCCACGACCTGGACGCTGCCGGGGGCCGCGCCCGCGGCGACGGCCCGGTCGATCGCTTCGGCGCGAGCCTGGTCGAGCACGTCCTCCCGGGTGAGCGCGGCGGTGATCGCGAACAGCCGGTCCACCTCGCCGCCGATCTGCCCGATGGCGGCGCCGATGGCGTTGGCCACGGCGTGATGCTCGGGCCGATGCACCGATGGGATGCCCGGCAGGTCCGGCGGCATGAGGATGCTGCCGCCGCCGACGACCACGACCGGCAGCGGAGCGGACGACACCCGCATGCGTTCGACCAGGTCGGCCACGCGCGTGGCCATCCAGTCGATGCCCTGCTGGACCAGGTCGCGGTCCAGGTGGTCCACCAGCGCGCGATCGCCGATGTCGGCCAGGCCGGCCGCGACGGCCAGGTCGGTGGCGGTCAGGACGTCGCCCCCGAAGACCTTCGCCTGTTCGGTCAGCCGGTAGCCGACCGAGTCCGGGCCGACCTCCAGCGCGGGGCCGGTGACGACCCGGCTCCCGCCGCCCAGGCCGATGGACAGCACATCCGGCATGCGGAAGTTCGTCCGCACCTCGCCGATGTCGACCTCGCCGGTGGCCGCCCGCGGATAGCCGTTGGTCAGCACTCCCACGTCGGTGGTGGTGCCGCCGATGTCCACGACCGCGCAGTCGCTCAGCCCGGACAGATAGGCCGCGCCGCGCATGCTGTTGGTGGGGCCGGAGGCGAACGTACGCACCGGATAGCGGCGCGTGTATTCGGCGTCCATGAGCGTGCCGTCGTTCTGCGACAGGAACAGCGGCGCCGTCACCCCGACGGCCTCCAGCGCGCCGGCGAACGCGTCGACGATCTGGTCGGCCAGCCGGCGGAGGCAGGCGTTGATGATGGTGGCGTTCTCCCGCTCCAGGAGACCGACCCGGCCGATCTGGTGCGACAGGCTGATGTGCAGGTGCGGCAGTTCGGCCAGCAGGATGTCGGCGGCCTGCTCCTCCAGGTCGGTGGCCACCGGTGAGAACACCGAGGAGATGGCCACCGTGTCGATGCCGCGGGCGTGCAGCTCGGCGGCGGCCCGTTTGAGCTCGTCGGGCCGGAGCGGGGAGATGATCCTGCCGTCGAACTCGTGACCGCCGTGACACAGGTGCACGGACGGGCTGATCGCGGACAGCAGGCGGTGCGGCCAGTCCACCATGGGAGGCAGGGCCGCGGTGGCGGGCAGGGCAAGCCGGATCACGCCGGTCGGCGCGAGGTGCCGGCCGGTGACCAGGGCGTTGGTGAAATGCGTGGTGCCGATCATGACCGCGGAGACCTGGTTCCTGCCGATGCCGCCGGCGGTCAGCAACTCACGCAGAGCGGTGACGATTCCCGTGGTGACGTCCGGGGTCGTCAGCGTCTTGATCTCGGCCCGGACGGTGGTCTGGTCCATGATGACGGCATCGGTGTGGGTGCCTCCCACGTCGATCCCTATGCGCACCCGTACTCCTTTGTTCAGGACTGCGTCTGCGATGACGAGAAAGAGTCAGACGCGGGACCTCCTGCCGATCAGGCCGGCCTTGCCCGCCGCCACGTACACGAGCGCGGCGATGACCAGCGCGTTGAGCGCGGGGATGCCCCATGCCAGGTAGTGCCCGGCGAACGCGGCGATCACCCAGGCGACGAGTCCGGCGGGCACCCAGTTCGGCGCCTCGTCCGGCAGGCCGCCGCTGCGCCGCGAGGTCTTCAGCTCCTCCCGCCATCGCCGCACCACGTAGTATTCGGCGATCATGATCCCGGCGATCGGCGGAACGGCGACGCCGAGCAGCACCAGGAAGTCGACAAGATGGTCGGCGATGCCGAGGGCGGCCAGCGCCGTACCGATCACTCCGAGGCCGACGGTGACGGCTGCCCGCCCAAGCCGCATGCCGAAGATGGTGTGCAGCGCGTTGGTGATCCCCAAGGAAGCCGCGTACAGGTTCCAGTCGTTGGTCTTCAAAGTGGCGGTGAGCAGCACGATGGTGCCGACCACGCCGGAGGTGGTGGTGACGATCGCCACCACGTCACCGGTACGCAGCGCGTGCGCGAGCAGGACGCCGATGAGGGCCAGCAGGTACTCGCCGAGCGTGATCCCGATGACGGTCTGCTTGACCACGTCGGCCGCGCTGCGGTTGAAGCGGCACATGTCAGGGCTGATGACCGCGCCCACGATGAAGCCGCCCGCCACCAGCGTGGCGCCCTGCGCCAGGCTCAACGGCTGGCCGGGCGGCGCGGACGCCACCAGGTCGGCCACGTCGTGCTTGCCGAGCTCGACGACGATGGCCCAGCCGGCCAGCGCCAGGAAGGCGGGCACAGTGATCCACGCCGTCCAGGCCATCCCGGCGAACCCGACCACCACGATCGCCGTGATCACCAGCCCGCCCACGATGGCCCACGCCCAGACAGGCGGACCGCCGAGCAACGCGGCGAGCCCTTGAGCGAGCACCGCCGACTGCACGCCGAACCAGCCCAGCAGGCAGATCGCGATCACGATGCCGACCAGCCCCGAACCGTGCCGGCCGAATCCGGCCCAGCGGGCCAGGACCGTGGTGGACATGCCTTCCCGCATGCCGGCGATGCCGACCGCGATGGCCACCAGCTCCAGGATCACCGCGCCGAGGGTGATGGCCACGACGGCGTTCCAGAACGTCATGCCCATGCCGAGCGTGGCGCCGAGGAGGAACTGGCTCAGCGCCGACAGCAGCCCGAACCGCTGAATGGCGACCGTCGGCCAGGCGTAGCGGGCGGAGGGCGGTACTCGTTCCAGGGCGTAGTCGTCGTTTGCGGGGGTGTCGCCGGGTAAGGCCGGCACCGAGGTGGAACGCATGCGGAGCCCCTTCTGACCGAAGTGGTCTTTTCACGCGAACGCTACGTCGACGTAAGTGATCAAGGGAAGAGGCGGGACGACCCTATTCCAGCGGTGCAGCGCATCCCCGCAGCGAAGGGCCGCGCCCCGCCACTCGACTGGGATGGGCGTGCTGAGGGGAGACGGGAAACCGTCCCGCCCGTTCTACGCTGTGGTGGTGATCACTGATGCGGACTTCGTGGACGCGCACGTGCATTACTGGCAGCCCAGCGTCAACGACTGGTACGAGGCGCTCCGGTCCCGGCCCATCTACCGGGACATCCTTCCCGGAGATTTCCCGGCATCCGCCGCCCACGTGCACGTATCCGCGGTCTCGTCACCGCGTTCCGTGCTCGCCGAGGCGCGATGGCTCGAGATTCTTCGCCGTGAGACCGGGTTTCCTTCCGCTGTCATCGGCACGACAGATCCGGCGCTGCCCTTCACCGACATCGAGGCGAGTCTGCGGGCACAGGCCGAGAGCCCCGCGTTCCGGGGCCTCCGGGTCTTTTCCGGCCTCGATCCCGCCGCCGGCACGACCCGGCGTCTCTTCCGGTTGGTGGCCGACCACGACTGGATCTTCGAGATCATCACTCAGCCCGCCGGCGTCCCCTCTTACCTGCCGGCCATCAAGGACGCGCCCGATACGACGTTCGTCCTCGAACACGCCGGATGGCCCGGCGGAGCGGAGCCCGAGCAGTTTCGCCAGTGGCGCGAGGCCATCGCCGCCCTCGCCGCGTTCGACAACGTCGACTGCAAGATCTCAGGGCTCGGCATGGCGCTCAGGACCACCGATCCCGCCCGCCTGCGCCCCTTCGTCGAGACGTGTCTGGACCTTTTCGGGGTGGATCGCTGCTTCTTCGGCAGCAACTTCCCCGTTGACAGCATCGCCGGCACCTACGCCGACCTCATGGGCGCCTACCGCCGGACCACCGCCGCGCTGAGCGATGAAGACCAGCACAAACTGTTCGCCGCCAACGCCCGTCACCGCTACCGGCTACCGGGCTGATCGTCTGCGCAAGGTCAGGCCGGCGTCTCGCCGAAGCGGAAGCGTACGACGCGGGTGGAGCGTTTCATGCCCGGCAGCAGGCTCATGACGCGGTACAGGCGGCGAACGCCGGCCGGGGCCTTGGCCGTCAGGATCGGCGCGTCGTACATCGGCGCCTCGTCGACGTACTCCAGTCGCGGGTGCCACGCGGCCAGCGCGGCCGGGACGTCGAAGCCGCAGTGGAACCGGGCGTCGTACGCGCGCAGCCCGGGATTCCACCTCGAGGTGCGCCACGCCCAGACCGGCACCGTGTCGAACTGGATCTGGCCTGCAGGGAAGGCGTCGACGACGCTCGTCAGCAGCCGCCGGACGTCCTCCTCGGTCAGGTACGGCACCAGCCCCTCGGCGATCATCAGCGCCGGCCGGCCGCGAGGGATGCGCTCCAGCCAGGTCAGGTCGGTGACATCGGCCCCGATCAGCGTGTGGTGGTGGTCGCGTGGCGGCAGGAGCTGCCGGCGCAGGTCGATGACGGCGGGATAGTCCAGGTCGTACCAGTCGACGGTGGCGGGCGGGTCGATCCGCTGGGCGCGGGCGTCAAGGCCGCAGCCCAGGTGCAGGACCACCGCGTCGCGGTGCTCGGCGAGGAAGCCGCGGGCCCAGTCGTCGTGGGCCCGGGCGCGGACCACGGCGACCAGGCCCACCTGGCTGGTGCCGAATCTGCGCTGGTCGTAGGCGGGGTCGAGGAGGCGCATCACCCGCTCGGCGTAGGTGTCGCCGAGGATCGGGTCCGGCAGCCGGTTGTCCAGCGCCTTGGCTCTGAGGACGGGAGTGAGGGTTTTCTGCACTCCGAGGAGTCCGGTGTCCGTCACACCAACGACGTTACTCCTATTTCATGAAATTCGTGAAGTCTTCGAAATGTCCTAGACTGTGGCGTCATGACGGAGGACGGAGCGGTGGTGACGCGAGCGGGCGAGGACGCCATCGCGGACTTCCGGGAACGGTTCGCGCAGATCCTGGTCGAGTCCGGCATGCCGCGGATGGCGGCGCGCGTGTACGCCGCGCTGCTGGTCACCGACTCCGGCAAGCTGACGGCCGCCGAGCTGGCCGAGCGGCTGGGCGTCGGCGCGCCGGCCATCTCGGGGGCGGTCAAATACCTGGTGCAGGTACGGCTGGTCGAACGCGGCCGCGCACCCGGCAGCCGGCACGACTTCTGCCGCATCCATGAGCACACCTGGAGCCACTACATCAGCCAATCCGTCCCGGTGCTGGTCCACGTGCAGACCGGCGCGGAGGAAGGCGTCACGCTCCTGGGCCAGGACTCCCCCGCCGGGCGGCGGCTGGAGGAGACCGGCCGGTTCTTCGCGTTCATGCGCGAGGAGATCGAGCGATCGATGGCCAAGTGGCGGCGGCTCCAGGCGGCCGGACCCGAGGACGACTGAACCCGGCGGTCACGGTCACCTCCGTGTCAGTTGACGTCCGATGCCAGGGCGACATCGAGAATGGACCGACTGCAGTTCGGGGTCGGTGCGTTGGAGCAGAAGGAGTTGACGGAGAAGTCGCTGAAGTTCGCGCTGGGCTCGATGGGGATGACTCGCCCCACCGGGCTGGGAGTCACACTGACCTTGAGCTGGCTGCCCGGGGACAGCCACCACAGGGTCGAACTCCGTACCCAGACGTAGGCCGTCCGTGCTGCGGTGACGCCTACGCGGACCTCGAAGTCGCCCCGGTATCCGTTGAACACGTCCGGCCGTGACCAGGATCCCAGGTGGAAGTCCTGGACCTCGCCCGGGCGCAGCGAAGTTTGGACGGGGACCTCGAAGCATTGGCCCTGCACGGTCACCTGGGGCACCTCGAAGGTGCAGGCTTTCATGGTGCCGGTGATCTTCATGAAGCCGGCGCCGGCGTGGGCGGCGTTCGCCGGAGCGGCGAGCATCGCACCGGCGACGGCAGCGGCAGCCGCCAGGCCGAGTTTGCGACGGATGGACATGGGACCCTCTCCTTCGGGTTCGGTGGACGCGCTCGACACTAGGCATGGCTAGAACTTTGTTCTGCGTCGAAGTGCACGCCACCTCTGTGACGTCGGTCACCCGCCGGTGCCGGGTGCCGGGTGCTGGAGGCTCTAGGCGCTCGCATCCGCCGAGACCATCATTGGGGCATGGTGAATCCTGTTGTGACGGCGTGTTCCCTGCCCGCGCCCGCTGCGGGCGTCGGCCGGGGAGAGACCGGCTGACGCTCATGCGGGCCGGTCACAACCCGCTGAAGGACGACGCCGTGCTGTTCGACATGTACATGCACGCGCTGACGGAGGTGCTGGGGAAGGACGAGATCCGCAGCGCGCTGGACGAGGTCGACGTGTCCGCGAACCAGATGCGTCACATGCTGGTCTCCGACGCCGGGCGAGTCCTCGCTCTCGCACCCGAGGAATTCGCGGCCTACCAGGCCGCGAGAACGTCGGCGGTGTACGACGGTTCTGTGGCTGCGACGGCGCCGGCTCGGGCGACGTGTCCTGCAGGGCGACCTGGCCCCGGGGGCCAGCAGCGAGCGTGACGCGCTCATGAAGCGGCTGGCCCGGTACGAACTTCTGGCCCAGGTGAGGACGAGGATCAATCTCCTTCGCACGTACCGGTTCGGCCGGGCGTTCGGCGTGACCAGCAGCCCGGGACTGAGCGAGATCCATGACAACCTCTACGAGGTCCCCACCCGCGCCGCCGTCGAAGTCGAAAGCCTGATCACCAACGTGACGGGCATCAGCCTGGGCATCGCGGGACCGCGCGGATCGGGCAAGTCCACCATCGTCGGTCACTACTGCGGGCGGCCTCCTCGCGAACCGGAGCAGCTCAGGACCCGGGACGGCCTGCTGATGGGGTCGCCGCCGGGCCCGCTCGCCGATGTGCGCTGTCTCGTGCTGGCGCCGGTCGACTACGCCGCCCGCGACTTCGTCCTGCATCTGTTCGCGGTGTTCTGCCGACGGGTCATCTCCGTTTTCGCCCCGATGGCGCGGAGGGGGCCGTGGCGGCGATGGCTGGTCGTGCCCCTCGCGATGGCGGCCGTCGCCTCCGCCGCGGCCCCGCGGGTCATCATGATCGCTCTCGCGGTCGCCGCCCTGCTGCTCGTCGCGCTGAACCCGTGGACGATCGGCGTCGCCGTGCTGGTCGGAATGATCTGCGCTGTCCGGTTCGCCTACGGGGTGCGCCGTCTCGCCCGACGGGCAGGAGCCGCCCCCGAACCTTCGCCCATCAGGCCAGGTCGCTCCTGCAGGACGCCAAGCGGAATCTGGTCAGGGTCCGGCACCTGCAGTCGCACAGCACCGGCTGGTCGGGGGCGCTGCGGCTGCCGGTGGGGGCGGAGGGGCAACTCTCGGGCGGCGTGACCCGAGCGGAGCAGCCGCTCAGCCATCCGGAAGTGGTGGAGGAGTTCCGCGGATTCGCCCGCCGCGTGTCCGCCCTGGTGCATGCGCACGGTGGTCGCGTTTTCGTCGGCGTGGACGAGCTGGACAAGATCGGTTCCGCGGAACAGGCCGAACGGTTCCTCAACGAGCTCAAAGGCGTGCTGGGCATCCCGTACGTCTACTTCCTGGTGTCGGTCTCCGACGACGCGCTCGTGTCCTTCGAGCGGCGCGGCATCCCGTTGAGGGACGCGTTCGACAGCTCCTTCGACGAGATCGTCCGGGTCGGCAGGCTCACTTACCCCGAAAGCCGCAGGCTCCTCTACCGCCGGGTCATCGGGCTGAGCGAACCGTACGTCGGGCTGTGCCACGTGTTGTCGGGCGGCATCGCCAGGGACCTGATCAGGGCCGCCAGGCGGGTCGTACAGATCGGCACCGCTCTGGCCGCCCGCCCCGCGGGCGTCGTCCCATGGGACGAGGATGTCCTCGAGGCCGATCGGTTCGTGGTGCGGACACAAGAGGAGACACCCGCCCTTCCCGTCCAGCTCGCCGACGTGTCCGCAGCCGTCGTTCGAGAGGAGATCTCCCGCAAGGCTCTGGCGTTCACGCACGCCCTGACCGACGTGGGCGCGGCCGGGGGCGCCGCCTTCCAACGGATCCTGTACGACGCCGGCACGGCGAGCTCGCCCCGGGACCTCATGGACGCGCTCCTGCGCCCAGGCGACGACGAACCCCCGGAGGTGACGCGGCTGCACGTGGACTACGCGGCCTACGTCTATTTCTGCCAGACGGTGGGCGAGGTGTTCAGCGCCTCCCTGGACGACATCCGCCTGGAACGCTGCACGGGAACACCGGCCTGGGAAGGCGGCTTCGACGCGCTGGCGGCGGCGCGAGCCGCGTTCGTCACGGATTCGCGCATCGCCTGGCACGCGGTCAGCGGCATCCGCCGAGCCTGGCAACTCGACGTGCAGGACCTCACCATCTGAGTGGTGACCGGGGTCGGGGGATCTCGGCTGAAGAGAACGGGCGCGCGTGGAGGGCTGCGCTGATCGCCCTGGCCGGGATCGTTCATCCGGGGAGGGCGTCTCCGGGGAAGCCGTGGCACGGGTGAACCTCGCAGCGCATCATCCCGGCTCGCACGCAGGGGTCCTCGGCCATGATCTCCGCGGCTTCCTCGGCCGGTACGGTCATGATCGCGACGCCGGCCACGGTGTCGGAGGCGACCGGGCACAGGATCGCGATGAGCCCCTCGGCGCGCAGCGACACCATGCGTCGCTGGTGTTCGCGTTCGACGGCGTCCGCGCCGTCCATGGTCCGTTCCGGCCCCCATTGGAGGAGCGCCAGGCTGTAGGGCTTCGCGGTCGCGGCCAGAGCCTGGATCTGTTCGTCGGTCACGGTCGTGCTCATGATGTCTCCTTACTTCTCGATGCGTTCGGCCAGCGAGACGATGATTCCTTCGGGCCCGCGGACGTAGGCCATCCGCCACATGCCCTCGTATTCGCCGATGCCTCCCACGAGGCCGTGGCCGGCGGCTGCGGCGTGGTCGACCGCGGCCTGGAGGTCGTGCACCTCGAAGGCGACGTTGCGCAGGCCCAGCTCGTTGGCCGGCGCGGCGGGCGAACCCGGGAGGTGGTCCGGCCGGGCGAAGCTGGAGAGCTCCAGCGTCGTACCTCCGCCGGGCGGTCGCAGCATGACGATCTCGGTGCGGGCATCGGTCATGCCGATCACCGTGTCCAGGAACTCGCCTTCGACGGCCATCTTCTGATCGGCCTCCAGGCCGAGGCTGACGAAGAACGCCGTCACGGCGTCGAGGTCGGCGACGGTGATGCCGACATGGTCGAAACGCCTGATGAATGTCATCGGATCCCCTCGGGGTTTCTTCAAGAGACTCTGGGAAGGTAGCACCCCAGGTTCCGTAAGGGAACCCCACTTGCTAGATTGCTGCCATGCAGCGAACGCGGTTCGGGGAGATGGCGTGTTCCATCGCGCGTACGTTGGACGTGATCGGCGAGCCCTGGTCGCCGCTGATCCTGCGCGACGTGTGGGCCGGGGTGCGCCGCTTCGACCACATCCAGGCCGACCTCGGGATCTCCCGCAAGGTGCTCACCGAACGGCTCAACCACCTGGTCGAACAGGGCGTGCTGGAACGGCAGCCCTACGACGCCCGCCCCCGCTACGAGTACCACCTCACCGCCAAGGGCACCGACCTCGTCGAGATGCTCATGGTGATGGCGCGGTGGGGTGACCGCTGGCTCGCCGGCGAGGCCGGGCCTCCCGTCCTGTACCGCCACCATGCCTGCGGGCAGATCGGCCACGTCGACCCGCGCTGCAGTCACTGCGGCGAGCCGATGCACGCCGACGACGTCGACCTCCTCCCGGGCCCGGGCTCGGCCTGACAGCTCATCAGGGCGCGCCATGGTTGGTGAGCCGGCCGTTAGAGTTCATGGATGCTGCTGACGATCCTTGGCGGATGCGGTGCGTGGCCGGCGGCGGGCCAGGCCTGCAGCGGTTACCTCGTGGAGCACGACGGGTTCAGGCTGCTCGGCGACCCTGGATATGCGACGGTGCTGCGGCTGCTGGAACGGATCACCGCCGATCAGGTCGACGCGGTGTTCGTCAGTCACGGACATCCCGATCACTGTGCCGACCTGAACCCGCTGTTGCGTGCGCGTACGTTGCGTGACGACCCCCCGGGTCCGTTGCCGGTGTACTCGCTGCCCGGCGCCCTGGATGCGGTCCTCGCGCTGGACCGCCCGGGGATGCTGGCCGACGCCTATGCCCTGCACGAGTTCATCGCCGGCGACCAGTTCGCCATCGGCCCGTTCCGCGCGCAGACCCGTCTACTGCCGCACTCGGTGCCCAATGCGGGCATACGGCTGACAGCGGGCGAGCGAGTGCTCGCGTACACCGGCGACACCGGCCCGAGCCCTGAGGTGGTGGACCTGGCGCGCGGCGCTGACCTGCTCCTGGCCGAGGCCACCTTTGTGGACCAGGTCCCGCAGGATTCGCGGCGCCACCTGTCGAGCGCCCGCCAGACAGGCCGGCAAGCCAAGGAAGCCGATGCCCGGCACCTGTTACTGACTCACCTGCAGCCGGGCACAGACGCCACGGCCGCGCGAGCCGCTGCCGGGGCCGAATACGACGGCGAGATCGGCATCGCCACCTCCGGTCTCACCATCGATCTTTCCTGAGCAGCCTTCCTACGGCTTCGGCCGCGGTGACGCCGATGCGGCATGGGATGCGCGTCCAGGATCGGTCGATCCTCGCGCGCGCGGCGGCCATTTACCAATGGTCCCAGCCGTGCCAGCCGTACCAATAGCCCGTGAGGTGCCGGTAGGTGTCGTCCGCCGTCTCCTGGGGTTCGCCCTTCGGAAGCAGGACGAAGTTCGTGTTGCTCTCGATGGCCCATTCCTCGCCGATCAGGCAAGCGCTGCCGGGGACTTCCTCGGCGTTCTCCTCCCATCCCGAGTACGGGAATGCATCACATATCCGGTACAACCCCAGCCATTGGCAGGAGAAGTCGCGATCCGTCTGCCTGGTAACCGTTTGAGCGTAGGCTTCCATGCTCGGTTTCGAGATCGTGAACCGCAGCCAGAAGGGGGCGTCCACCACGAGTGCCGCCATTACGCCCGCGGCGATGATCCCAGGCAGGATCCAACGTCCCGTTCGGCCGTCGACCGCGCCTCGACTGGTCGCCAAGCCGAATCGGACCACCCAGATCACATACAGAGGGAACCCGAAGAAGAGGGCGACCAGAATCATCTCGACGACGTACCAATGGGGGACGCTGGCCCAGTACAGAATGACGCCGGCCACGGCGGAGAGGGCGGTGAGGTACAGCCATCCTGGAGGCTTCGTGATCATGTGCCACCTTAGCGCTCGCCATGACCACTCGACCGGGCACAGGCGGCACGTTCGGACCTCGTTCAGCGGCATCGCCATCGGCCCGGCCTTGTCACGCGTGCAGCGAGACGTCAACCGCGCCCACGCCCGTCTCGAGGCCATCGGTGAACGTGTCGGGCGGCCGCGCTCGTGCAGGCGATGTGTCGGTGGGTGCTGCGAACATGACGGGATGATCGCCACTCCTGACGACTACTCCTGGTTCTCCCCCGAGCGCTTCCCCGGCCTGGCGGACGCCTACTGCTTCACCTACGTCCGCGGGCTGACGCCTGAGGAAGTGGTGACCCGGCTCGGCGTCCGGGTTGAGGACTGCTCTCGCGTGACGCTTGATGGGCTGATCCGGCGGCAGACCTTCGGTGCTGTCGCCGTTGGAGATTGGGTACTCCTCGTCGAGGCCTGCAGCGGGCTCGGCATCACCGAAGAGATCATCATGCCGCTGTCGGCGGGCACCCGTCTCGTCTCCCACTTCTACCTCGACGTCGACGACATGGACTACTTCTACTGGATCGACGACGGAAAGATCCGCTTCGAGTTCGCGCACCAGGAAGGCTATTCCCATGGGATCAAGGACGGGGAGATCCAGTTCATGTTCCGGCCCCATGAAAGCTACTCGGAGGAGAGGCCGGACGAACTCGTGGAGGTCCTGGAGCGGATCGACTCCCCTGCCCACCCGATCGCGGACCCCCATACAGGACCGGCGTTCCTCCTGGCCGAGCACCTCACCGGGATCACGATGACGCCGCGACTGCTGGAGGAGTCCACTTACCTGTGCGGAGTCGTTCCCGGATGGAGGTGAGCAGAACATCAACGCGTCCGGCAGCAAGGCCCATCAACTGAAGGAAGACCGATGATTGATGAGAGCTATTCCCGTTGGTTCAATCAGCAGACCAACGGCGTCTTCAACCTCACATGGTGCTCCGCGACCACGACTGATGTCCTGGCGGCCTACGGCATCTCGGCCGAGAACACCGAGGCGATGCGCTTTTGGGGTGGCGATATCGACATGCTCGTCGGGCGTCTCGGCAACGGCACCGTCATCGTGGACTTCAGTATCGATTCTTTGACGTCTCACACGCCCGGGGCTCTTCCCACCCTGGCGCAGCACGGGCCTTGTCTGAGTGCTGCATGGTGCAACGAGATTCCAGCGATAGTGTCCTATTACGCGCAAGGTGCTCGCGTAGTCCGGTTCGATGCAAGTTTCCGGGACTGGTACCCGGATCCCGATCTCGCCGCTGTCGAGGAGTGGATTGCCGCTACGCCTGCCGGCACGGAAATATGGGACAGCCGTTGGGACCGCGCCATACTCATCACCGCCGAAGCGATGCTGCAAGCTGCAGTAGATGATGAATGGATGATAGCGACGCACATTGGCGTCACCTTCCCAGAATGAGGGGCCGCCGGGCCGTCTGGGAGTGGGGCTCAGCTTGCCCGGCGACGAAAGGGCCGATCCGGGCGAACCGGTCCGGGCAAACCGTGCGATAGATACACCGTGAGACCGTTCCCCTTCCGGCGGCGTGCGGCCCCGGACGTCACGGCGGAAAGCGACGACGCCGACCTCGTCACCGCCGTCGCCGCGCGCAGCACCGCCGCCCTGCGCATCCTGCACCAGCGTCACGCCCCCTGGCTGCGCGCCCGGCTGGCCCGCCGCTGCGCCGACGCCGACGCCGTCGACGACGCGTTGCAGGAGACGTTCCTGGCGGTGTGGCGGTCGGCGGGCGGGTTCCGGGGCGGCAACGTGGCCGGCTGGTTGTGGACGATCGCCGTCCGCCGGCTGATCTCCGCCCTGCGGGGCCGGGGCTCGCGCTGGGTCGGCTCCGGCATCGAACCGGACGACAGCTCCCCGGTCGCCTCGGCCGAGGACGTCGTCCTGCTGGGCGTGGAGCACGGCGACCTCGGCGCCGCCCTGAACAGGCTCTCCCCCGAGCTGCGCGCCGTCATCGAGGCGACCGTCCTGGACGGCCTCACCACCAAGGAGGCCGCCGGTCTCCTGGGCATTCCGGAAGGCACGGTCAAGACCCGCGCGATGCGGGCCAGGGCCCGGCTGCGCGAGGAACTTTCATGAGCGACTGGCACATCCCCGACGATCTGCGTGAGCGCTACCTCGAAGGCAGGCTCGAACCGGCTCTGGCCATGTCCGTGGACGCGCATCTCGGCCGGTGCGCCGGCTGCCGGGCGGCGGTCCCGTACGACGAGGACTGGCTCGAAGCGTCCTGGGCGAGGCTGGAGACCGAGCTGATCACGCCGCGCCCCAGCCTGGCCGAACGTTTCCTGCGGCACCGAGGGATGCCCGACCACCTGGCCAGGCTGCTGACGGCGACGCCGACGCTGAGCCGGGCCTGGCTGGCCGCGGTGGTGGCGGTGCTGGCGTTCGCGGTGCTGGCGGCGCGCGCGCAGGCCGACCTGCTGCCCGCCTTCCTCGTCGTCGCGCCGATGCTGCCGCTGGCGGGCATCGCGCTCGCGTACGGGCCGCGCGTCGATCCCGCCCACGAACTGGTGGCCGCCACGCCGATGTCCGGGCCGCGGCTGCTGCTGACCCGGGCCACGGCGGTGCTGGCGGTGGCGGTCGTGCTGGCCGGGCTCGCCTCGCCGCTGCTGCCCGCGCCACCCGGGCTGAGCGCCGCCTGGCTGCTGCCCGCGCTGGCCGCCGCCTCGGGCTGCCTGGCCCTGTCGAACCGGCTGCCGGTGCCGATCGCCGCGCTCGCCGTGGGCGGGGTGTGGCTGGCCATCGTCGGCGCGGGCGGCCTCGCCGCCGGCTGGCCGGCCGTCTTCGGCCCCGCCCCGCAGATCGGGTACGGCGCCGCCGCCCTCCTGCTGACGTACCGCTTCCACAAACGGAGCACGAGATGATCCAGATCAAGCACCTGACCAAGACCTACGGCGCCAAGCGGGCGCTCGACGGCCTCGACCTGACGCTCGGCGCCGGCGTGACCGGCCTGCTCGGCCCGAACGGCGCCGGCAAGACCACCCTGCTGCGCTGCCTGGCGACCACCCTCGCCCCCGACGGCGGCACCGTACGCGCCTTCGGCCTGGACCCGGCCGACCGCGTCCAGCGGACCGCGTTGCGGCGCAGGCTCGGCTACCTGCCGCAGAACCCCGGCGCCTACCCGCACTTCACCGCCTTCGACCTGGTGGACTACGTGGCGATACTCAAGGAGCTGACCGACCGCGAGCACCGGCACGCCGAGGTGCGCCGGGTGCTGGCCGAGGTGAACCTCACCGACCAGGCCCGTACGAAGGTACGCAAACTGTCGGGCGGCATGCGTCAGCGGCTCGCGCTCGCCCAGGCGCTCCTGGGCCGGCCGGACCTGCTCATCCTCGACGAGCCGACCGTGGGCCTGGACCCCGAGCAGCGGATGGCGTTCCGCGCGCTGGTCTCGCGGCTGGGCGAGAGCAGCGTCGTCGTGCTGTCCACGCACCAGACCGAGGACGTCGCCGCGCTGTGCGAGCGGGTGGTGGTCATGCGGGACGGCCGGGCGGTCTTCGACGGCACCCCCGGCGAGCTCGCGGCCGTGGCCGACGGCCGGGTGTGGCTGTCGGACGCGCCGCCCGCCACGTCGGAGCTGTTCTGGCGGACGGCCGACGGCCGCTACCGTACGCTCGGCGCACCCCCACCGGCGGCGGACGCGGTGACGCCCGGCGTCGAGGACGGCTACCTCATGCTGCTCGGGGAGGCGGCGTGACACGGCGGCTGTTCGTGTTCGAGACGCGCAGGCTGGTACGGCACCCGCTCGTGTGGGGCGCGACCGTCCTGGTGCTGGCGCTGCAGACCTTCCTCACCTGGGACCAGCAGCCCGACCTCACCATGGACCCGGTCAACGCCACCGGGCTGGCCACCTGCCTGGCCGCGGCGGTCCTGATCGTGGCGAGCCTGGCCACCTCACGCGACGGGCGGCACGGCATGCCGGAAAGCCTCGCCGGGCTGCCCGGCCGGGCCGAGGACCGTACGCGGGCCCTGCTGCTGGCCACCCCGCTGGTCGCGGGGCTCGCGGCGGCGGCAGCCGTGGGCGGCTACCTGGCGATCCGGCTGCTGAGCGGCCCCGCCGGAGGACGGTTGGACGTGTGGGAGCCGCTGACGGCGGTGGCCGCCGCGGTGCTCGCCGCGACGCTGGGCGTGGCCGTCGGCCGCTGGGCGCGGTGGCTGATCGCGGGGCCGCTGGTGGTGGCCGTGCTCGGCTTCCTCATCTACACGAACCCGATGAACGGGCAGGCCCGCTGGCTGCTGCCGGTGATGCAGGACCACCGGCCCGACTGGCCGGACCGGCCGTCGGCGGTCCACCTGGCGTACGTGCTCGCCGCCGCCGTCGTCTTCGGCGGGTTCGCGCTGCTCAGGCATCGGCCACGCCCGGCGCCCGTCGTGGCCGTGGTGGCGGCGCTGGCCGTCGCGGTGCCCACGGGGGCCGTCGCGGCGTCCACCCGGCCACCGGTGCGGCTCCCCACGAACGTGGCGCTGACGGCCGCTCATGTGGACTCCCGCGTACGTGATCGCTACTTCGGCCCCGACGTCTACCGCTGCACGCAGCGCCAAGGGCTCACCTACTGCGCCTTTCCCGGTTACGAGCCGTGGATCCCGCTGTGGGAACAGGCCGTCCAGCCGGTCGTGGCGGCGCTGCCCGCCGCGCTGCGGAACCGGGCGCCCCAGGTGCGGCAGACGAGCGCGACCTGGCGCTTCGTCGAGGATTCCGGGGAGCTCCGGCCGCCGATGAGCTGGGGGCATCCCGACCAGCGCCGGATGCTGGCCGAGGACGTGGCCTTCTGGGCGACCGGTCTGTACGACTCGGCCACCGCGCATTTCACCCCCGCCCGCTCCGCCGCGCCGTGTGACGTACGCGGTCAGGCCCGCACGGTGGTCGCGCTCTGGCTCGTCGGCCAGGTCTCCCCTCCCGAGGCCCGGCGGCAGCTCCACGTCGACCGCGACCTGGGACGCCTGTCCGGCCTGGACTGGGGCCCGGCCGAGATCGGTTACGCCAGGCGGCTGCTGGCCTCCCCCGGCGCCCGCGAGAAGGTCCAGGCCGGCTGGGACACGCTCGTCAGGCCCACCACCACGATCGACCAGGCCCTGCCGCTGCTCGGGCTGGAACGCGAGTTCAACGCACCGATGGGAGCCACGCCATGCTTGTGACACTGCCCGCCCGGCCGCCGACCCGCGGCCGGATGGCGCTCCTGCTGCTGCGCCCTCTCGCCCGGGCCATCGACTGGGGGCCGCTGGCCGTGGTCGCCGCCTTCACCGCCGGACTGGTGAGCCTGACGGCGTACGGGGAGACACTGGCCGGGGGCGACGCGCTCGTGCTCATGCGCGTCTGCGGCACCCTGCTCGGCGCGGCGGCGGCGTTCGGGCTGGTCGACGCCATGTCCGCCGACCTCGGCGCCGCCGCGGTCCCCCGATGGGTACGGCAGGCGCTGCGCTGCCTGCTGCCCGGCGGCGCCGCGATCGCGATCTGGCTGGCGGCCTTCTCCTACGTTCTCACCCGCCTGCCGGAAGGCGCCCTGTTCCCGGTCGGCGACCTGCTCGTCGAGATGGGCGTCTGCCTCGGCATCGCGCTGGCCGCCGCGGCGACCGCCGTACGGCTCGCGCCGGGACGGCAGGCTGCCATGGCGGCGGTCGTGGTCCAGCTGGCGATGGTGCTGGGGACCATCCTGCTGCCGCAGCAGGTCCGGCTCTGGCCGCCGACCTGCGGGTTCGGGTACTGGGACCAGGCGCACCTGTTCTGGCTGGCGATGCTGCCCCTGCCGTACCTATGGTTGATCTTCGCGGGGCGCGACCTACGGCGCTGACACCTCGCGCTGCCCGGGACGGCGCGCCCTGGCGAGGTCGGATCGCCGGAGGTGCTCCTGGCGCCGCTCGATGACGCCGATCACTGTCATGGGTGTTTCACCCTTCAGATCTGGTTCAGGCCGCCGTCGACGTACAGGCTCGACCCCGTGATGAAGCTGCTCTGCGCGGAGGCGAGGAAGGTCACGGCGGAGGCCGATGCGCGGCTGCTGGCCCGCTACGTCACCACCTTGGCGTTCGGCATCGCCGTTCAGGCCGCGAGCGGGGTCGGCCGCGAGGAACTCCAGGAGATGGCCGACGCCGCCCTGCGCAGCTGGCCGCTCCCCTGACAAGCTTCCCCTCCCCGCCTTCCGCCTGAGGCCCCGCATGCCCGCCGACGCTCCGAATTGACATTGCTAGCTATTTCAGTCATGTTTGAAATAACTAGCCAACAAGTACGGAGCCAGCGATGGAACACGTGACCTTCAACAGCCTCGGCACCCGCTGCGCGGGCGATCTCTACCTGCCCGAGACGAGCGACCCGGTCCCCGGGCTGGTGCTCGGGCACAGCGGGGTGATGGTCAAAGAGGCGCTGGCGTTCTTCGCGCCGCACTTCGTCAAAGCCGGCTTCGCGGTGCTGGCCATCGACTACCGCACGGTCGGCTCCAGCGAAGGCGAACCGCGCGGCCTGGACTACCCGGAGCGGCAGGTCGAGGACTTCCGCAGCGCCGTGTCCTACCTGCGGACCCGTCCCGAAGTGCAGCCGGAGCGGATCGGGGTGTGGGGGGTGAGCATCGGCGGCTCGGTGGCGGCCCAGGCCGCCGTGCTCGATCGGCGCATCAAGTGCGTCGTCGTGCAAAGTCCCAGCGTGTGGAACGGATGGCGGTACATGGAACGCCTCCTGGGCCGTGCCGGTGTCCACGCGCTGCGCGACCGGCTGCAGCAGGACTGGCAGCGGCGCTACGAAGGCGGGCAGAGCGCTCGCGTGCCGCACCTGACGCTGGAGGGCGACAGCGTGAAGGACACCCCGGACATGTCGACGCGCCTCTTTCCCACCTACCGCAACGAGAAGACCCTCGACTCAGCCGAGCACCTGCTCACCTTCGCACCGGAGAACCTCATCCACCGGCTCGCGCCGACGCCACTGCTGATGATCGCCAACGGCGGCTGGGACCCGTACCACATGCTCGAGGAGGCGCAGAGCGCCTTCGCCAAGGCGGGTGAGCCCAAGCGGCTCGCGGTGCTGCCCTACGACGTGCTGGGCCTTTACACCGGCCCGGGTCTGGAGGAGGCGATGGCGCTCGCGATCGACTGGTTCGACCTCCACCTGCGCAGGACCCGGCTCGCGGACATCACCCCGGCACCCACCTACGAGTCGGTGGCCGCCATGACACAGTGAACCGGCACAACGATCGACAACGGAGGACGCGACGATGAGCACTGAGGAACAGCAGGACCGACTGCTCCGCTGGGTGGAACGGGTGGCCGCCTTCTGCGTCGAGGAGTGGGGGCTGCCGCCCATCACCGGACGCATCCTCGGCTGGCTCATGATCTGCGATCCGGCCGAGCAGTCCGCCGGGGAGATCGCGGAGGTCATCCAGGCCAGCCGCGCCTCGCTCACCTCGAACATGCGCTTCCTCACCGCCATCGGCCTGGTCAAGAAGGTGAGAAGGCCCGGCGATCGCGTCTCCTACTACCGCATCGAGGACGACGCCTGGCAGAAGGTCATCCAGCGCAAGCTCGCAAGCCTGAGCGCGTTCGGCGAGATCGCCGACGAAGGGCTCGACATCGCGGGCGGCGATGGGCACCGCACCGAGCGCATCAAGGCCGCCCACGACTCCCTGACGTGGCTGCAGAACCTCGCGGCCCGTCATCCGCTACGCCGTTAAGGAACCCCCATGCACCGCCGGCAACCCAAGCTCGGGCTGATCCAGGAAACGCTGCTGCTCACTCTCCACGCCAGAGCCCTGGACGCCGGGCTGCCCAGCCCGATCCTCGGCGACACGCTCTCCGCCGATCTGGCCGGCACCATCGATTACGACTTCGGCAAGCTGAAGGTCAAGCCCAACCTCGTCCTCACCACGGCGCTGCGCGCCAAGAAGCTCGACGACGTCGTCCGCGCCTACATCGCCGCTCATCCCGGATGCGTGGTGCTCGACCTGGGCTGCGGCCTGGACACCAGGATGTTCCGCTGTGATCCCCCGCCCGGCGTCGACTGGTACGACATCGACTTCCCGGAAGTGGTGCACCTGCGGGCCGAATGCCTGCCCGGCCGTTCCCACCTGGTCGGAGCCGACCTCACCGGCTCCGACTGGCTCACCGCCATCCCCGCTGACCGGCCGGCGATGATCGTCGCCGAGGGGCTGCTCCCCTTCATGCCCGGCGACTCCTTCCAGGCGATGACCCGCGCGCTGGCCGGCCACTTCCCTTCGGGCGAGCTCGCGCTCAACGGCTACACCCGCTTCGCCGCCTGGGCCATGAAGTACCACCCGACCATCAAGGCACTCGGCATCAAAGCCGCCCAGGGCTTCGACGACCCACACGAACCGGAGTCCTGGGACGCCGGCCTCGAACTGATCGAGGAGCAGATCCTCGCCCGCGCACCGGAGGTGGCCCGGTTCCCGCAACCGCTTCGCGCGCTCACCCGTCTCACCGCCCGCAGTACAGCCCTGTCGCGGCAAGGGGCCCGCATCCTCCGCTACCGATTCTGACCGGCCCCCGCCGACGACAGCCGGGCGGCGGGGGGGGTCAAGGGTGCACGTTCCGGTCGAGGCCGAGCGTGGCGATGAGGTCTTCGTGGAGCTGGAACCAGACGCGATGGCAGGAGTCGACGTCGGTGCGGTCCACCCAGGCGTTCTCCCCCGCGCGGGCGCGCGCCAGGGCCGCGGCGAACCGGGTGTCGTATCCGCGGAACCGGGTCAGCACGCTCCCGAGCCGGTCGGCCAGCGGCGTGAGCGCGCGGGAGACGCAGGCGAGCTCATGGAGGACCCCGGCGTCCCAGTCGGGGTCGCTGTGATCGTTGACGGCGAGCCGGTCGCCGGCGGTCGGCCGGAGCTGCCAGTCGGTGCATGCTTGGAGCAGGAGGGCGTTCAGCGGGAGGAACGCGCGGTAGACGTCGCGGACCTCGTCGGCGCCGCCGACGTCGGCGAGCTCGGCCGCGAGCCGGCGCTCGTTCTCGGCCCGGCCCGGTTCGGTCAGCGACCAGCCCCCGGTGCCGGCGAAGGCGGAGTGCCCGGCCCAGCCGCGCGCCTCGAAGTCGCGCAGCAGCTCGTCGGCCTGGGCCGCGTCGAGCCCGTACCGCTGCGCGACCGCCGGGGTGTCGGCGAAGCCGAGGACGCGTACCGCGTGCAGGACCAGCAGGCCGGGCGCGGAGTCGCGGGTCATGAGCCGGCCTCGCGCGCGGTCAGGCGGGTGTAGTGCTGCTGGCACGCCTGCGGGGAGTTGAATCCCATCGCCTCCGCCATCTGCGCCCAGGTCAGTCCGCTGCTGCGGGCGATGAACAGCAGGGCGGATTCGAGTCCGTCGACTTCGGCGCGTGCGGCGGGCAGGAGGGCCAGCGCGCTCAGGACGTCCTCCGGGGCCAGGTCGGCGTTGCGCCAGACGGCGAACTGGACGAGGTCGACCGCCGAGAGCGGGGCCGGCGCGGGGAGCCACGGACGGGCGTCGAGCGCGTCCGCGCCCAGGCGGAGCAGACGTCGGCGCGCGTCGTGCTCGCGGCCGGCCTGGGCGTGGTCAGCGCGGTCCGCGCGGCCGGTGGGGGTGATGTCCTGCTTGCGTGACATGCCACTCATGATCCAGAATCAACGAAATGTTGTCAACGTTTCGTTGAAAGGCGGGCGGATGATCGTACCCCTCAGGTCGGCTGACGCCGGCACGTGCGGGGGCAAGGCCGGGGCGCTCGGCGCGCTGCTCCGCGCCGGACTGCCGGTTCCCGACGGCTTCGTGGTGCCGTTCGCCGCCTACCGCGCCGTGGTCCGCGACCTGGACCTCGGGCCGGACCGGCGGCGGGCGATCGAGGCCCTTCCCGTCCAGGCCGCCCTGATCGACGCGCTCGGACACGCGCTCGGCGAGCTCGGCGATCCGCCCGTCGCGGTGAGATCGTCCGCCGCGCACGAGGACACCGGCCTGGCGTCGGCGGCCGGTCAGCACGACAGCTTTCTCGCCGTACGCGGAGCCGGCGCGGTCGCGGACGCCGTACGCGCCTGCTGGGCCTCGCTGTTCACCCCGCGCGCCATCGACTACCACCGGGGCGCCGCCGGCGACCTCGCCATGGCCGTCCTCGTGCAACGCCACCTGGACGCCGAGGCGTCCGGCGTCATGTTCACCTCCGCCGGCCCGGACGATCCGATCCGCATCGAGGCGTCCTGGGGGCTCGGCCCCAGCGTCGTCGGCGGCACCGTCACCCCTGACGCCTACCGCGTCGCCGGGGACGGAACGGTCACCCGCGCGCTCGCGCGCAAACGCACCCGCCTCGACCGGCGGGGCGACCGGCTCGTCACGTCCGACGTGCCCGCCGGCGCCCGCGACCAGCCGTCGATCGACGACGCGACCGCCTCGCTGCTCGCCGAGCTGGGCAGGCGGATCGCCGCCGTACGCGGCGGGCCGCAGGACGTCGAATGGGCGATCGCCGACGGGCGTCCCTGGATCCTGCAGGCACGCCCGGTCACCGCCACACCCCCCGCGTGGCCATCCACCCCCGCCCTGGCCGCCGCGCTGATCGGGACACCCGGCAGCCACGGCGTCGCCACCGGCACCGCGCGGATCATCCGCGGTCCCCGCGACTTCGCCCGCGCGCGGCCCGGCGACATCATCGTCTGCCCCTTCACCGACCCCGCCTGGACGCCGCTGCTGCGCATCGCGGCCGGCGTCGTCACCGAGACCGGAGGCGTCCTCTCCCACGCCGCCATCGTCGCCCGCGAGCACGGCATCCCCGCCGTCCTCGGCATCCCGGACGCCACGACTAGGCTCCACGACGACAGCACCATCACCATCGACGGCACCACCGGCACCGTCACGGACCGGAAGGAGACGGGAAGCGGGCCCACCCGGGCGCCGCGCCCCACCCGCTCATGACCACGCGACACCTCTACCTGGCCCGCCACGGCGCGGCCGACGCGTTCGGCAACCTCACCGACCTCGGCCGCCGGCAGGCGGGACTGCTGGGCGAACGGCTCGCCGGCCTGCCGATCGACGCCGTGTGGCACTCCCCGCTGCCGCGCGCCGCCGCCAGCGCGCACGAACTCGCCCGCCACCTGCCGGACGCGCCCGTCGCCGAGGCCGCCGAACTCATCGACCACGTGCCCTACGTCCCCCCGGCGGCCGAGCTACCCCCGGCGCGGGCCGGCTTCTTCGACGGCTACGGCGAGGCCGAGGCGGCCTCGGACGCCAAGCTCGCCGAGGCCCTGCTCGCCCGCTTCGCCAAGGCCCCCGACACGACCGACACCCACGAGGTCCTGGTGACGCACGCCTTCCAGATCGCGTGGCTGGTGCGGCACGCGCTGGACGCGCCGCCGTCACGGTGGCTCGGACTGAACAGCGCCAACGCCGCGCTCACGGTCATCCACTACCGCCCCGATCTGCCGCCGACGCTGGTGGTGTTCAACGACATGGGTCACCTTCCCGCCGACCTGCGCTGGACCGGCTTCCCCGACGGCGTCCGGCCATGAGGTGATGGTCTCCAGCAGCTCCCGCACCCGGCCGAGGTAGGCGGCGGCGTACGCGCCGTCGAGGACGCGGTGGTCGAACGACAGCGTCAGGACGCCCACCCGGCCCACCTCCACGCGGGGCCCGTCGCCGTGGTCGGCCACCACCGGCCGCGCGGCGACGGTGTCCATGGACAGGATCGCCGCCTGCGGCTGGTTGATCACCGGGATGGTGAACAGGGTGCCGGAGCGGCCCAGGCTGGACAGGGTGAACGTGCCGCCCGTCAGGTCGGCGACGCCGAGCCTGCGGGCGTGCGCCCGGCCGCCCAGCTCCGCGATCCGCTCGTGCAGTTCCCCGGCGTCGAGGTCCTGAGCCCGCCGGATCACCGGGACGAGCAGGCCCTGATGGTTCACATCGACGGCCACGCCGAGGTTGACGTGCTCGAAGACCCGGATCGAACCGTCCTCCCAGCTCGCGTTGAGCAGCGGGAACTCGGCCAGGGCGCGGATCGCGGCCCACGCCGTGTACGCCTGCGCGGAGGGCCTGGCCGGTGACGCCCGCCGTACGGCCTCCACCGCGTCGTACCTGACCTCGACCGCCGTGGCGGCGTGCGGGCTGGTCGCGAGGGAGCGCACCATGTGCTCGGCGATGCGCCGCCGGGTGGGGCCGGCCCGCCGTACGACGCCGGGACCGCGGGGATCGTCGGCGGGCTCGCCAGGATCGGGGTTCCCCGTCATGCCGGGTCGCCGACGATGACGGCGAGGACGTCGCGCACCCCGATGACGGCTCCGACCTCGGCCTTGATGCGCAGCGTGCCGCTGACCGGGGCCTCCATCACCTCGCGGGCCTTCTCGGCCTCGATCTCGACGAGGTCCTGGCCCTCCTCGACCCGCGCGCCGTCCTCGGCGAGCCACTCCAGGATCTCCGCCTCCGACATGCCCATGCTGAGCTGCGGCAGCCGCACCTCGGTCTCCACGCTCACTTCTCCATTCCGAGCACGCGCCGCACGGCCGCGACGACCTTCTCCTTGGACGGGTAGATCTGCTTCTCGAGCTTCGGGCTGAACGGCACGTGCATGTCGTCACTGGTGACCCGGAGCACGGGGGCCCGCAGGCTCGCGAAGCCCTCCTCGACGAGGTGCGCGGCGATCTCGCTGGCCGCGCTGCACGTACGGTTGGCGGGGTCCACGACGACGCAGCGGCCGGTCTTGGCGACCGAGGCGAGGATGGCCGGCCAGTCCATCGGCACCAAAGTGCGCGGATCGACGACCTCCACCGACACGCCCTCCGCGGCCAGGTCCGCGGCGGCGTCGAGGGCGTGGCGCACCCCGCCGCCGATGCCGACGACGGTGACGTCGCTGCCCTCGCGCGGCACCGAGGCCACGCCGAACGGGATCAGGTGGTCGTCGCCGTCCGGGGCCGGGCCACGGCCGTGGCGGCCCCACAAGGTGGCGTCCTCGAAGCAGAGCACTGGGTTGTCGTCCCGGATCGCCGTCTTGAGCAGGCCCTTGAGGTCCGGGCCGTTGCTCGGCACCATGATCTTCAGGCCGGGGACGTTCATGAACATCGGGTACGGCCGGTCGGCGTGGTGCGCGGCCGTGCCGCCGTGGTAGTAGAGCGCCTGGCGGAAGACCACCGGCAGCCTCGCCTGGCCGCCGAACATGTAGCGGCTCTTGGCCACCTGGCTGACGAACTGGTCCATGGCGCAGAACATGAAGCTGGCCACCGTGAGATCGACGATGGGCCGCAGCCCGGCCATGGCGGCCCCGGCCGCGAGCCCGACGCTGGCGGCCTCCGACAGCGGCAGGTCGCGGACGCGGCTCGGGCCGAAGTCGTCCAGGAAGCCCTGCGCGGCCCCGAACACGTTGGCCCGCAGGTCCTGCCCCATCAGGATGACGCGCTCGTCGCGGGTCATCTCCTCGTGCTGGGCCTGCTGGATCGCCTGCAGGAAGCCGAGCTGGGCGGCACGCCGGGCGCTGGTGACGGTCATGCGGGCACCTCCTCGACGTGGTAGAGGTCCCGGTAGGCCTCTTCCGGCTCCGGGTAGGGGCTCTGGCGGGCGTACTCGACCGCCGCGCCGACCTCGGCCCGGACCTCGGCCTCGATCGCGTCGAGCACGGCGGCGTCCACGGGCCCGTCGGCGGCTCCTTCGTCGAGCAGGCGCCGACGGAACAGCGGCAGCGGGTCGCGCTCGCGCCACCACTCGTCGACCTCGGCCTGGTCGCGGTAGGCGTTCTTGACGCGCAGGCCGTAGGCGTGCTCGTGGAAGCGGTAGGTCCTGGCCTCCACCAGGCTGGGCCCTTCGCCGCGCCGCGCGCGGGCGACGGCCGCGGCGACCGCCTCGTAGGTGGCGACCGGGTCCTGTCCGTCGACGGTGACGCCGGGCATGCCGTAGCCGGCGGCGCGTACCGAGATGTTCTCGACGGAGGTGAGCTCGGTGGCCCGCACGCTGACCGCCCACCCGTTGTTCTCGCAGAAGAAGATGACGGGTAGCTTCCACACGGCCGCGAGGTTCATCGACTCGTGGCAGACGCCCTCGTTGGCGGCGCCGTCGCCGAAGAAGCACAGGGCGACGCGGCCGGTGCCGAGCACGTCGGCGGCCAGGCCGGCGCCGACGGCGACGGGGATGGCCGAGCCGACGATGCCGGACTCGCCGAGGCTGCCGACCGAGAAGTCGGCCAGGTGCATGCTGCCGCCCTTGCCCTTGCAGACGCCGCCGGCCTTGCCGAGCAGCTCGGCCATCAGCCCGTCGAGGCCGGCGCCCTTGGCGATGGGATGGCCGTGCGAGCGGTGGTTGCCGGTCATGTAGTCGTCGGTCTCGGTCGCCAGGCACGCGCCGGTGATGGCGGCTTCCTGGCCGATGCTCAAGTGGACCATCGCCGGCAGCTCACCGGCGTGGAAAAGGTCGATGGTCGCCTCTTCGAACAGCCGGATACGCAGCATCCGGCGAAGCAACTCCAGCGCTAGCTCACGCTTCAGGTCCATACCGTTCCTTTCGCGACAGAACGTCGGTCCTGGTGGCGAGTAAAGCCGATGAACCACAACACCGTCAACGTAAGCGATGACGTTGCCTGACAGCCTTCTTACCTGGTAGTGGTGTCAATGGCGGGCCGGACGCGGAAATTGACCGCGACTGAGCCCTTGCGCTCATCCAAATCCGGATGCAAGGCTGCGTCAACACCAACGACGACGTGGACGCAGTCCCGTCCAAGAGGCCCAGCCATCCTGTCCCGGAGCACTCAAGGAGGACCAGGAATGAGCGGCGTCAGACCTCCTTCCCTCCCACCGAGTACCGGCCCGGCCCCCGCCGAGCCGCTGCTGACCGTCCGCGACCTCACCGTGAAGTTCGGCGGCGTCACCGCCCTGGACGGGGTCTCCTTCCAGGTGCGTCCCGGCGAGATCTGCGCGCTCATCGGGCCGAACGGAGCCGGCAAGACCACCGCGTTCAACAGCATCAGCCGGCTCGTGTCACCCAGCGCGGGCAGCATCGGCTTCGACGGCACCGACCTGCTGCGCGCCCGCGCCGGCGACCTCAGCGCGCTCGGCATCGCCCGCACCTTCCAGAACCTCGCCCTGTGGCCGGGACTCACCGTCATCGAGAACGTGATGGTCGGCGCCCACTGCCTCGGCCGCACCGGCCTCCTCAGCACCCCGTTCGGCGTGCGGGTCCGTTCCGAACGGCGCGAGCTGACCGCCAGGGCGTACGCCGCGCTCGCCGCGCTCGGCGTCGAGGACGTCGCCTTCCAGCCCTGCCAGGGACTGCCGTTCGGCACCCTGCGCCGGGTGGAGCTGGCCCGCGCGCTGGTCAGCAGGCCACGGCTGCTCATGCTCGACGAGCCCGCCGCCGGGATGACCCACGGCGACGTCCGCGACCTCGGCGCGCTGCTGGTCTCCCTGCGCGACACGTTCGGGCTGAGCCTGCTGCTGGTCGAGCACCACATGGCGCTCGTCATGGACATCGCCGACCAGGTCGCCGTCCTCGACTCCGGGCGCGGGCTGCTGTCCGGGCCGCCCGACGAGATCCGCGACGACCCCCGGCTGGTCGAGGCGTACCTGGGAGCCCCGCGATGACGTCACCCCTGCTGGAGCTGGCCGGCGTACGCGCCTACTACGACGGCGTCGAGGCCCTGCACGGCATCGACCTCACGATCGGCGCCGGCGAGGTCGTCGTCGTCCTCGGCGCGAACGGCGCGGGCAAGACCACCACGCTCCGCTCGATCTGCCGGCTGACCAGGACCACCGGGCGGATCCTGCTCGACGGCGCCGACATCACCCGCGTGCCGACCGGCGCCCTCGTCCGGCGCGGCATCGCGCTGGTGCCGCAGGGCCGCGGCACGCTGACCGACCTCAGCGTCGGCGACAACCTCCTGGCCGGCGCCATCACCCGCCGCGACAAGGACGTCGCCGCCGACATCGCCCGCTGGTACGACACCTTCCCCGCCCTCGCCCGCCGCCGGAACCAGAGCGCCGGCAGCCTCAGCGGCGGGGAGCAGCAGATGCTGGCCATCGCGCGGGCGCTGATGACCCGCCCCCGGCTGCTGCTCATGGACGAGCCGTCGCTGGGCCTGGCCCCGGTGATCGTGCGGAACCTGTTCGGCGTGCTCGCCGACACCAACCGCGAGCGCGGCGTGGCCATCGTGCTCGTGGAGCAGAACGCCGCGCTGGCGCTGGACATCGCGCAGCGCGGCTACGTCCTGGAGGCCGGGAACGTCGTCCTCGCCGAGCCGGCCGACCGGCTGCGCGAGAACGACAGCGTCCGGCGCGCCTACCTCGGATACTGAACAGGAGCGCGTATGGGCACCGTGACAGCCGAACCGGCCCGCACCGAACAGGCCGGCGCCGACGTCGTGGCGGTCAGCCGCAGGAAGGCCAGGCGACGCGCCGTCCTCGTCGTCCTCGTCCTGCTCGCCGCCTTCTCCGCCTGGGCGCTGTTCGACGGCGGCGTGCAGCTCTACCTGCAACGATTCTTCGACGGCCTGGCCAACGGCTTCCTGTACGGCCTCGCCGCCCTGTCGCTGGTGATCGTCTTCAAGGCGACCAGGATCATCAACTTCGCGCAGGGACCCATGGCGATGCTGGGCTGCTACCTGGCGCTGACCCTCCTGGAGACGTGGGGGGTGCCGGTGCTGGTGGCCGTCGTCATCGCGATGGCCGTCTCCGGCCTCGGCGCGGCGGCGCTCGAACGGGCCCTGATCCGGCCCTTCGACCAGGACAACCACATGGCGATCATCATCGTCACGCTGGCGTTGTTCCTCGGGTTCAACGCGCTGGCCGCGCTCGTGTGGGGCTTTCATCCCAAGAGCTTCCCGAGCCCGTTCCCGCAGGGCACCGAGGCGACCATCGAGATCGCCGGGGCGCGGCTGCCGTACCAGGCCATCGGCATCGCGGTCCTGGTCGTGGCCACCGTCGTCGTGCTGGAGCTGGTGCTGAACCGCACCCGGCTCGGCCTGGCCTTCCGCTGTGTGGCCAACGATGTGGAGCGTTCCCGGCTGCTCGGCATCGACATCGGCCGCACCGTGCAGTTCAGCTGGGCGCTGGCGGCGGCGGTCGGCACCCTCGGTGCCTGCCTGATCGCGCCCTCGACGTACGTCGACCCCGGCTTCATGAACAAGATCCTGGTGTACGCCTTCGCGGCGGCCACGCTGGGCGGGCTCGACAGCATCCGGGGAGCGCTGGCCGGCGGCCTGCTGACCGGACTCAGCGTCTCCCTGGTCACCGGATACCTGCCGGGAGTGGGCAGCGAGCTGGGCCTGGTGGTCGCCTTCGCGGTGATCATCGCCGTCCTGCAGTTCAAGCCCGCCGGACTCTTCGGCAACCGAGCGATGGAGCGTGTGTGATGCCGCTGCTGATCGAACGGGGCAGCCGCCGGCACCGGCTGCTGATCCTGGGCCTGGCCGCCGCCGGGGCGGGCGTGCTGCTGGGCCTGCCGTACCTGCTCTACAGCGTGCCCCAGGTGGACATGCTCTCCCAGATCGCCGCCTACTCGGTGGCCATCGTGGGGCTGAGCCTGCTGATGGGCTACACGGGGCAGATCTCGCTCGCCCACAGCGCGTTCGTCGGGCTGGGCGGCTACACCACGGTGATCCTCGTCGCCGACCACGACTGGCCCTACCTGGCGACCATCCCGGTCTCCGTCGTGGTCTGCCTGGCCGTCGGCGCGCTGATCGGCATCCCGGCGTTGCGCATCCGGGGGCTGTACCTGGCGGCGGTGACCCTGGCCGTCGCCGCGCTGTTCCCGGCGCTGGTGATCCGGTTCGAGGATCTGACCGGCGGCACCAGCGGCAAGTTCGCCCGCGAGGCCATGCAGGCGCCGGAGTGGTTCTTCGTCAATCCCTTCACCCGGGTGGGCCCGTCGATCGTGCGGTTCTACGTCATCGCGGCCATCGCCGTGCTGATGTTCCTGGTGGCGCGGGCCATCCTGGACAGCAGGACGGGCCGGGCCATGGTCGCGCTGCGCGACGCGCCGCTCAGCGCGGCCGCCTCCGGCGTGCAGGTCGCCCGGGTCAAGATCTACGCCTTCGCGGTCAGCGGGGCCTTCGGCGGGGTGGCGGGCTCGCTGCTGGCGATCCAGCTCCCCCAGGCCTCCGACACCCGCTACACGCTCGACCTGTCCATCTTCCTGCTCGTCGCGCTGGTCGCCGGCGGGAACGGCACCCTGCTCGGAGCCGTGCCGGGAGCGATCATCCTGGTCACGCTCCGCACCTACATCTCCGACTGGGCCACCGCCCTGCCGATGTTCCAGGGCGGGGACGGCGGCCAGATCGTCGGCATCGTCTCCGCACTGCTGCTCCTCGTGATCGTCTTCCTGATGCCCACCGGCGTGGCGGGCGGCCTGACGAAACTCGGCCGCCGGCTGGTGCGCGTCACCGATCCCATCCCCCAGGGCTGGCAGAAGTTCCAGCTCACCACCTCGTCGGCGCCGTCCGCGGCGTCGGGGGCCTCCCCGACGGCGTCGTCCCCGCGACCGGAGAAATCCGGCGCCACGACGAAAGGGTAAGTCTGTGTTCCCAGCATCTCGGACGGCGGCGCTGGCGGCGCTGCTGCTCGCCACGACCGGCCTGACCGCCTGCTCCCACGAGCGGGAGACGGCGGCCGCGACGGAGATGTGCGTCTCCACCGCGAAGCAGAACCCGGCCGCCGCCGCCAACCCCCACATCCCGTCGGCCGCGGTCGACGCCTCGCTCGGGCAGGCCGACGGCTGCGTGTTCCGCGGCGCCGGCGACTTCACGCTCGACGTCTCCAAGTGCCCGGCCGACTACGACATCAACGCCGGCATCACCGCCGACAAGATCCGGCTGTTCACCAGCATGCCGCACAGCGGCGCCCTGGCCGCGTACGGCTACATCGGCGACGGCCTGAAGAACTACCTGGCCTACGTCAACGCCAACGGCGGCGTCGGCGGCCGCACGATCGAGCTGGACATCATGGACGACCAGTACCAGCCCGACCTGACCCGCAAGAACGTCGACAAGGCCATCCAGTCCGGCACGTACGCCGCCAGCGCCGCCATCCTCGGTTCCTCCAACAACGGCGCCATCCGCGACGTCATGAACGACGAGTGCATGCCGCACCTGCTGGTCGCCTCCTCCGAGGACCGCTGGGGCGACCCCGAGCACTACCCGTGGACCACCGGCATGGGCCTGAACTACGGCAACGAGGCCGGGCTGTGGAAGCGGTGGCTGTCGGACAAGTACCCCGATGGCACCACGGTCGCCTTCGTCGCGATGAACAACGACTTCGGCAAGGCCTACCAGCAGTCGTTCACCAGGGCCGCCGAGGGCAGCAGCATCAAGATCGTGGCGAACGAGCTGATCGACCCGGCGGCGCCGAACATGACCGACCAGCTCACCTCGGCCGCGGCCAGCAAGGCGGAGGTGGCCATCTTCGCCGTCGCCGGCACGTTCTGCGTGCAGGCCATCGGCGGGGTGGAGCGCAGCTCGTGGAAGCCGGTCGTGATCACCGGCAACTCCTGCGCCCAGATCGAGACCTCGCTGGCGCCGCTGCAGAAGGAGGGGCTGACCGGCAACGGCACCCACGTCGTGCAGTACTACTACAACCCCGAGGACCCGGCCAACGCGGCGCCGGAGTTCGCGAAGCTGTACACCGAGGAGATGACCAAGGGCGGCCTCGACCCGCACGTGGCGCAGTACGCCAACGGCTGGTTCTGGGGCTGGTACCTGGTCGCGATCCTGCGGGACGCCGACACCATGAAGGGCGGGCTGAACCGGGCGAACATCGCCGTGGCCGCGCGTTCCATCACGCAGCCGTACCCGCTGCTGGTGAGCGGTCTGACCTCCAAGTTCAACGGTCTCCAGGACGCCTACCTGTTCGAGGGCGGCCAGATGTTCCGCTACGAGGGCGCCACCAAGAGCAAGGTCGGCGCGTGGGAGCCGGCCAGCGAGCTGCTCAACCGCGAGGGCAGGACCGGCACCTTCACCAAGATCAACCTGCAGTGAACCCCGCAGGACCGCATGCGGAGAGGAGGCCGCGCGTGCTGCGGCAGGAGAACTACCGGACGATCGCCATCGACCGGCGCGGACCCGTCGTCGTGCTGACCCTGAACCGGCCCGGGCGGCGCAACGCCGTGGACGACGTCATGCATGCGGAGTTGTCCACGCTGTTCCGCGAGGCCCGGCGGTGCGCCGGCGCCGAGGTGTTCGTGCTCACCGGCGCCGGGGACGCCTTCTGCTCCGGCGGCGACACCGACCCGGACCGGCCCTACTCCTCCTCGACCGGGCTCACGCCGATCCAGGAGGCCGCCGAGATCGTCTACGGCCTGCTGGAGCTGGACCAGCCGCTGATCGCCGCGGTCAACGGCGACGCCACCGGGCTGGGGGCGATGCTGGCCTCCGCCGCCGACGTGTCGTTCGCGGTGCCGGGCGCCCGGTTCGGCGACGCGCACGTACGGGTCGGGCTGCCCGCCGGCAACGGGCCCGCCGCGCTCTGGCCGCTGCTGGCCGGGCCGCAGCGGGCCAAGCGGCTGCTGCTCGGCGGCGAGATGATCACCACCGATCAGGCGGTCGCCTGGGGGCTGCTGCACGAGCTGGTCGCCCCGGGCCCCGCCTGGAACACCCTCGACGCCGCGCTCGAACTCGCCGGCCGCTGGGCGGCGCTGCCCCGCGTCGCGGTGCGCGGGACCAAGGCGACGGTCAACGCGGCCCTGCGCGCGGCGGTCGCGCAGGTCCTGCCGTTGTCGCTGGCGCTGGAGGAGCAGGCGATGGCGGGCCCGGAGTTCCGCCGCCTCCTGGCCGAGGCCCATAAGGCCCGGCACACCTAGCCTGAGACGCGCAGGACCGGGATGACCTCGGTGGCGATGCGCTCGACGGCGCCGGGGTCGATCCGCTCGTGCGGCCAGTGGTCCTGCGGCGGCCAGTACAGGACGAACTCGTCGATGCCCGCCGCCCGGTAACGGCCGGCGAAGTCGGCGAAGGCGTCCGGGCCGGCCCACGGGTTCTCCGTGCTGACCGCCGGGCTGCCGATCAGCAGCGAGCGGCGCAGCGTGGCCGGGTCGCGGCCGGTCTCCTCGCAGGCGGCCTCGATCCGGCGTACCTGTGCGGCGGTGCGGGCAATGTGCTCGGGGCCGGTCAGGCCGAAGCCGCCGAAGGTGCTCCAGGCGTCGCCGTGCCGCGCCGCGGCGAGCATGGCGCGCCGGCCCCGCGCGGCCACCGTGAGGGGTGGCCGCGGGCGCTGGACGGGCCGCGGGCGCAGGGGCGGCGCATCGGCGCGGTAGTACCTGCCGGGCGGGACCGGCTCGCCGCGCAGGACGTGGTCGACGAGGGCCACGGCCTCCGCGAACCGGTCCGCGCGCTCCTCCGGCGACCACGGCGGCTGCCCGGCCAGCTCGTGGTCGAGTGCGGCGTACCCGGAGCCGAGCCCGACATGGAGCCGTCCCCGGCTGATCTGCTCGACGGTGAGCGCCTGTCGGGCGAGCAGCAGGGGGTGCCGGACGACCGGCGTGGACACCAGGCTGCCCAGCCGGACGCGGGTGGTCACGGCGGCGAGGGCGGCCAGCGTGGTCCAGGCCTCCAGCCAGTCCTGTCCGGGCCGCGCGGGATTGGCCAGATGGTCGTCGATCCAGACGGAGTCGAAGCCGAGCCGTTCGGCCTGTTCGGCGTTCTCGCGCAGGACGGGCCAGCTCACCTTGGGCACGAGCAGGACGCCGAAGGCCAGGTGGGGTCGGGGTTTCATCGGCTCTCCCGCCGTTTGTCTACATGGACGTTGACGTGAAATTAAGCGCGGTGCTAGCCTGCCGTCAACATCAATGGTGACGTCTACGGACGTCCTTGATGACGCAGAAACGGGAGACGAGGTAGATGGTGACTCAAGCCCCGATTTATCGACCGGACACCGACATGTTCACCTCCGAACGCTTCCGGCACGTCATGGGACACGTCCCGACAGGGGTCGCCGTGGTGACGGCGATGACCCGGCAGGGCCCGGTCGGGCTCACCGTCGGCACATTCGTCTCCGCGTCCCTGACGCCGCCGCTGATCGCCTTCCTGCCGGCGCGCACCTCCACGACCTGGCCGCTGATCGTGCCCGTCGGCACCTTCTGCGTGAACGTCCTGGGCGAGGAGCACGAGGAGCTCTGCCGGGGCTTCGCCCGGTCGGGCGGCAGCAAGTTCGACGGCGTCGACTGGACGCCCGGCGAGGCCACCGGCTCGCCTGTCATCTCCGGCGCGCTGGCCTGGTTCGACTGCGCCTTCGAGCACAGCTACCCGGCCGGCGACCACCTGTTCGTCCTCGGGCGCGTGCTCGGCCTCGACGTCCGCGCCCAGGGCCGCCCCCTGGTCTTCTGCCACGGCCGCTACCAGCGGCTGGCGCCCCGCTCCGCAAGCTTTGGAGGATAGTTCCCCATGCGTGTAGGCATGACCTGCATCTTCGAAGGTCACGAGAACGCGACCGACGAGGAGATCTACCAGGCCGAGCTCCGCCTCGCCGACCTCGCCGAGCCGCTCGGCTTCGACTCCCTGTGGGGCGTCGAGCACCACTTCACGTCCTACACGATGGTGCCGGACGTCCTGCAGTTCCTGACGTACATGGCCGGGCGCACCGAACGCATCCAGCTCGGCTCGGGCGCGGTCATCCTGCCGTGGCACGATCCCATCCGGGTCGCCGAGCAGGTCGCCGTGCTCGACCTGATCTCCCAGGGCCGTTTCGTCTTCGGGCTCGGCCGCGGTCTCGGCCGCATCGAGTTCGAGGGCTTCGGCATCCCGATGAGCGAGTCACGCGAGCGGTTCGTCGAGGCCGCGCACATCGTGCTCGCGGCCCTGGAGACCGGCGTGCTGGAGTACGACGGCAAGTACTACCAGATCCCGCGCCGCGAGCTGCGCCCCAAGCCGGTGCGCGGCTTCAAGGACCGGCTGTACGCCGCGGCCGTCTCGCCCGAGTCCGTCCGCATCATGGCCGACATCGGCGCCGGCATCCTCATCAACCCGCAGAAGGACTGGATGGACGTCGCGGCCGACCTCGCCGCCTACCGCAAGACGTTCAAGGAACTCAAGGGCACCGAGGCGCCCGCGCCCCAGGTCACCGGCTGGGTCGTCTGCGACGAGGACCCGATCAAGGCCAAGGACATGGCCCAGGAGTACATCGGCATGTACTACGACTACGTCCTGAACCACTACGAGCTGGGCGGCCGGCACTTCGACACGACCATGGGCTACGAGTACTACCAGCGGCTCGCCCGCTCCATCCAGAAGCACGGCTCGGAGCGGGTGGTCGAGAACTTCGTCGAGCTCCAGGTCTGGGGCACCCCCGACCAGTGCCTGGACCGGATCGTCGCGATCCAGGAGAAGGTCGGCAACGACGGCTTCAACGGCGTGTTCCACTACGGCGGCATGACGCCGGAGACGGCCGAGAAGAACCTGCGCCTGTTCGCCGCCGAGGTCATGCCACGCGTCAAGGCCCTCGGCCCGGTCCAGCTGTGACAGCACCCGCGTTCCGGATCGTCGCCGACGGCCTCGGCTTCCCCGAAGGTCCCACGCACCTCGGCGACGGAGCCGTGGCCGTGGTCGAGATGCAGGGCCAGCGGCTCGCCCGCGTGGACGAGGACGGCACCACCACGGTGCTCGGCAAGCTCGGCGGCGGCCCCAACGGCAGCGCGCTCGGCCGCGACGGCGCCCTCTACGTCGCCAACAACGGCGGCCTGTCCGCGACCAGGAGCGGCGGCTACTGGCACGCGCCCGAGCCGTTCGACGGCTGCGTGCAGCGGGTCGCCGGCGGACAGGTCTCGGTGGTCGCCGCCGGGCTGCCCGGCCCGCCGCCGCACCGCCCCAACGACCTCTGCTTCGGCCCCGACGGCCGGCTGTACGTGACCGACTCCCACAACTGGGAGGACCTGCGCAACCTCCGGCCCGGCCGGATCGCCGCCGTCGCCGCCGACGGCGCCGTCACCCAGGTGGCCGAGGTCCCCGCGATGCCCAACGGCATCGCCTTCGGCCCCGACGGGCGGCTCTACGTCGCCCAGTCGCTGACGCGCTCGATCCTCGTCTTCGACTGGACGCCCGGCGCCTCCCTCGGCGACCCGAAGGTGTTCGCCAAGCTGCCAAGCGGCTCGCCCGACGGCATGTGCTTCGACTCCGGCGGCGACCTCTACGTCTGCGCCAGCGTGGGCCACTGCGTCCACGTCTACGACGCCGGCGGCACGCTCAAGCAGACCATCGACGTACCCGCCGGAGCCCAGCCGACGAACTGCTGCATCGGCGACGGCCGGCTCTACGTCACCTTCTCCATGACCGGCCGGCTGGCCGCCTACGAGCTCGCGATCGCCCCGCTGCCGCTGTATCAGGGCGCCATCGATGGAGGTAACAGTTGAAATTCGGCCTCATCCACGAGATTCCGGTGCCGCGCCCGTGGACCGAACGCAGCGCCTTCAACGCCTTCGAGGAGACCATCCAGCAGATCGAGCTGGCCGACCGGCTCGGCTTCCACAGCGCCTGGACGGTGGAGCACCACTTCCTCGGCGAATACTCCTTCTCCTCCGCGCCCGAGGCCTTCTACGGGGCGATCGCCGCGCGCACCCGCAACATCCGCATCGGGCACGGCGTACGCCTGCTGCCCTTCCCCTACAACCACCCGGTACGCGCCGCCGAGGCCGCCGCCACCATCGACGTGATCTCCGGCGGGCGGCTGGAGTTCGGCACCGGCCGCTCCGGCACCCGCATCGAGCTGGAGGGGTTCGGCATCAACCCGGCCGACACCCGGTCGATGTGGGAGGAGGCCCTGGAGGTCATCCTGGGCTGCTGGACCGAGGAGACCTTCTCCTGGGAGGGCGAGCACTTCAAGCTGCCGCCGCGCGGCGTGGTGCCCCGGCCGCTGCAGCAGCCGCACCCGCCGCTGTGGGGAGCGTCGTCCAGCTCCGACAGCCACGAGCTGATGGGCGAGAAGGGCATCGGCCTGCTGTCGTTCTCGGTCGCGGCGGGCCCGGAGACTCTGGTCAAAAGGTTCAACCGCTATCGTGACGGCATCCGGCGCGCCAAGCCTGTCGGAAAGTACGTCAACGAGCAGATCGCCACCTTCACCCAGGTGCACTGCGCGGAGACCACCGAGGAGGCACATGCGACGGCCGGCCCCCGCTTCGGCTGGTACGTCCAGGAGTCACTGCGCAAGATCGCGGAACTGGGCGACTGGAAGGACGGCACCCAGCTCGGCAGCTACGAGTACGCCAAGCGGCTGCTCGGCGGCATCGACTTGAACAGCCTGGACTTCGACTACCTGCTGAAGAACGACGCCGTGATCGTCGGCAACCCCGACGAGTGCGTCGCCATGGCCAAGCGCTACGAGGCCGTGGGCACCGACCTGCTGCTCTGCCTCGTCCAGCCGCGCGACATCCCGCACGAGAAGGTCATGAAGTCGATCGAGCTTCTCGGCCGGCACGTGCTGCCGGAGTTCTCCTGATCCGCACGTCACGCACGTCAGAACGAGGTACCGATGTCCACGCAGCGTACGAGCCGCACGGCTGATTGGATCAGGATCCACGCCCGCAACACCCCGACCCGGCCCTGTTTCGTCACCGACACGAAGTCGTACACCTTCGCCCAGGTCAACGCCCGCGTCAACCGGGTGGCGAGCGAGCTGCGCCGCGTGGGCGTCGGCAAGGGCGACCGGGTGGCGCTGTTCGCGACCGACTCGCCCGCGTACATGGAGGTGCTGCTCGCCTGCATGAAGCTGGGCGCCGTCTACGTGCCGCTCAACTACCGGCTCGCGCGGCCCGAGCTGCAGACCCTGCTGCGTACCGCCGAGGCGAAGGTGCTGTTCTTCAGCGAGCGCTACTCCTCGATGGTGGAGTCCGTCGACGTGCCCTCGCTGAAGCACACGGTCTCGTTCGAGAAGTCCACGGCCGCCGACCGCGACTACGACCGGCTGCTGGCCGCGGGCGACGAGGGCGAGATCGACACGGTCGTCAACGACGACGAGCTGATGTGCCTGGCGTTCACCAGCGGCACGACGGCGCTGCCCAAGGGCGTCATGCACCACCAGCGCATGGTCAAGCACATGACGTTCCAGTGCATCCTGGAGCGGCGGCTGCCGGCGGAGGCGTTCCACTACTCCCCCGCGCCGCTGTTCCACGCGGCCGGCATGTGCTACGTCCTGGCCGGCGTCGCCCGGGGCAACCCGACCCTGATCCTCGACGGCTTCGACCCGGCGACGCTGCTGAAGTGGCTGCGCCGGGACGTGCTGGACGGCGTCTTCCTCGTGCCGACCATGATCGACATGCTGCTGCGCGAGCCCGGGGTCGAGGACGGCGACTACCCCCGCCTGCAGTCCATCGCGTACGGCGCCGCCCCGATGTCCCCGGAGCTGCTGCGCCGGGCCATGCGGGTCTTCCGGTGCGACTTCATGAACCTGTTCGGCGCCGGCACCGAGGCGGGCCTGCAGACCGTGCTCACCCCGGCCGACCACCGGCGGGCGCTCGCCGGCCACGAGCACCTGCTCGGCTCGATCGGCAAGCCCGGCATGGGCGTCGACCTGCGACTGTGCGACGACAACCTCGACGACGTGCCGGACGGCGAGGTCGGCGAGATCGTCACCCGGTCCGACGCCGTGATGGCCGGCTATCTCGGCATGCCGGACGAGACCGCCGAGGTGCTCGTGGACGGCTGGTTCCGCGGCGGCGACCTGGCCCGGCGCGACGAGGAGGGCTACCTCTACCTCTCCGGCCGCAAGAAGGACATGATCATCCGAGGAGGGGAGAACATCTACCCGATCGAGATCGAGCAGGTCCTGTCCGAGCATCCCGCGGTGCGGGAGGTCTCGGTGGTCGGGGTGCCGGACGAGCGCTGGGGCGAGATCGTCCGGGCGCACGTGGTGACCGATCCCGGCGTCACGTTCGAGGAGGAACAGGTACGCGAGTTCTGCCGGGACCGGCTGGCCGGCTACAAGGTGCCGGAGATCTTCCGTACCGAGCCGGAGCTGCCCCGCAACGCCAGCGGCAAGATCCTCAAACGCGTGCTGCGGGAGCGCTGATCGGGTCCGCTCCGACCCGTGCTGCGCTATCATCAACAGTGTCGTTTATGAACAGCGCACACCCGAGTCTTGGAGGTTCGACCCCGTTGGCCACCAGGAAGCGGCAGTCGCCGCCCAGTGACATCGCGCGGCGGCGCGCCGAACGACGGCTGGCCAGCGGACGCAAGTCCGACCAGCGGTGGCGGGAGGTGCTGGAAGGCGCCGGGCGCGTCTTCCAGCGGCTCGGCTACGCCCAGACCACGCTGGAGGACATCGCCGCCGAGGTCGGCATCAACCGGGCGACCCTCTACTACTACGTGGGCACCAAGGAAGAACTGCTCGTCTCGCTGCTGCACCAGCCGATCGAGCAGATGCGCGTCGAGCTGGAGGCGATCGCCGCCGAGGACAAGCCCGCCCCGCAGAAGCTCGCGGACGGGCTGCGGGCCTACGTCGTGGCCATGTCCCAGCGGCCGGAGCTGTTCATCTTCGTACGGGAGAACATCGACCAGGTCGTCAGCGGCGAAGAGGCCAACGACATCAAGCAGAACGCCGACCGCTGGGGCCGGCTGCTCTCCCAGATCCTCCAGGAGGGCGCCAAGTCCGGCGACTTTCGCGACGACATCGACACCACGGTGGCCGTCCTCGGCATCGTCGGCATGTTCAACTGGTCCTACCGCTGGTACGACCCGGCGGGCCCGCGCAGCCTGGTGGAGATCGGCGAGATCTTCATCGACATGGCCCTGTCCACCCTGGCCCCGCGCCGCTGAACCATGGCTGTGTCCCGCCTCTGATCGTTTCGCGTCGAAGGCGGAGTTCCGCGGTCAAGGCCGACCCGACAGCGACGAGCACGACGCCGCTGATGAAGGCCAGCGACACCGTCGCGGACTCGCGCTGGGACAACCTCATCGCGTCCCGGACGATCTCGCCGGCGCCGTGAAAGGCGAAAGCGGTCGCGCCACAGCCGTAGACGAGCCCGGCGACAGCGGCCACGATCCTGCCCGCGTTCACCGGCAGGAACCGCGCGAGACCGGCGCACACCAAGCCCGCCAGAACGACATCGGCGACGGCGAGCACGATGGCGCCCAGGTCTTGCTCGAATCTCTCCCACGTCCCACCGGCGTCGGGAAGCCCGGCGACGCCGAACGCCGTGAGGACCGCCAACGCCGTCATGACCCCCGCCAGCGCGGCGACGACGACCGGCTGCCGCTTCTTCGGCCAGGCCGGCAGGATCTTGGTGTCACGCCGCACACGGACGGTGGTCCCGGGCTGCTCACCCGCGATGCCTCCCGCCATCGCCAGCGCTTCCCCGACCGTCGGCCTGCCGCCCGGGTCCTTGTCCAGCAGCCGGGTGATGAGCGGCGTGAGCGGCCCGGCCCGTCGCGGCGCCGGCGCCTCCTCCAGGAGCACCGCGGCCAACGTCGCCTCCTGGGTGTCGCGGCGGAACGGCGAGACCCCCTCGACGGCCTGGTACAGCGTCACGCCGAGGGAGAACAGATCCCCGGCGGGAAGACCGTCACCGCCGCGTAACCGCTCGGGCGCCACGTACTCCGCCGAGCCGATGAACATCCCGGTGGCGGTCAACGCGGAGTCGGTGTGGTGGATCGCCGTCCCGAAGTCGGTGAGCAGGACCTTCCCGTCCTCGGCGAGCATGACGTTGGCCGGTTTGACGTCGCGGTGCACGACGCCCTCCCGGTGCGCCGCGCCGAGCGCCGTCAGCAGTGCCACAGCGACCGCAGCGACCCTGTCCACCGGAAGAGGGCCGTGCTGCTTGAGGTGCTCGCCCAGCGAGCAGCCGTCGACCAGCTCCATGACGATCCAGGGAAGGCCGTCGTCGATGACGACGTCGTGAATCGCGACGATGCCGTCGTGCTTGCGCAACCGCGCGGCGTTGCGGGCCTCGCGCGTAGCCCGGGCCAGCCGCCCGGCTCGTTCGGTCTCCGGCGTCCCCGGCGGCAGCCGCAGTTCCTTGATCGCGACGTCCACGTCGAGGGTCTCGTCGCGAGCCCGCCAGACCCGCCCGAAACCACCGGATCCCAGCTCGGTGGCAAGCCGGTAGCGCCTGCCGACCACGTCACCGGCGAGCCTCGAAGTCATGCGCCGTCTCCTGCCATCGCACGTCGGCACGGACAGTTGATCAGCCTACAAGCCACTCCGCGATCACCCGCTCCGCAGTCCGGCCCGGTCCCCTTGTACGCTCCACACCTCTGCTGCCAGGACCGCCCACCGACGATCGGATGTGACCGCCATGTACGAGATCCCGCAACTGCTGGCCGAGTACGACCGCGCCCGCGCCTACACCGACGAGCTCTGGCGCGACCTGACCGCCGAGGAGCTGCACTGGCGCCCCGAGCAGAACTTCAGCCCTATCGGCTGGCACCTCGGCCACCAGGCCCACGTCGCCCACTTCATGGTCCGCAACCTCACCGCGGCCGAACCGAGCCCCGCCCCCGACCTGGACGACCTCATGGACTCCGCCAACCCGGAAGCGGACCGGCTGCCCCTGCCCGACCCCAGGCGGCTGGCCGACTTCCGCGCCACCGTCGGCGAACGGGTCCACGCCCGCATGAACGCCATCGGCGCCGGCGACGTCGGCGCCCCCGCCCAGCTCAAGATCGTCGCGCAGACGCTGCTCATGGCCATCATCAACCACGAGTACCAGCACGACCGCTGGATCGGCGAGGTACGCAACCGCGACCTCGGCCACGCCCTGCCCGACGACCCCACCTCCGACCTCATCACCACCGTGGACGGCTACCTGGTCGTGTGCGGATGGAGCAGCTGAGGCTTCGTCATCGTGACCATCGCGGGCAGAACGCCACGTGCAACTGTTCCCAGTCGCGCATGTCAGGATCGGCCCTGCGACATCCAGCCCACGCCGGACGTACCGCGCCCGGGAGACAGCCTGCGGTGGTGGCGGCGTTCCCAGGGGTTGCGTTGATCTTAGGCGAGGTGGCGGCCGAGCAGGATCTGTGTGCAACCAGATGCTGCCAGGGCCCAACCTGGTACCCCGCCATCCCCACCCCGGCCCGGACAGGTGATGCCACTCCCGGCCGGGGCTGGTTTCGTGTTACGGGGATCGATCCGCCCGCGCGGCCAGGCAGTCATACCGGCCCGCGCGAACTCTGCCGGGATACCGCCGAGGGTAGCTGCTCACCTCATCGGGGCATCAGGATCAGCCGGACTCCGCGAGCAGATGTATGACACCGGCTGGGTTTCTGATCCAGTGGGTTCTGGAATCGAGGTTCTCCAGGGGCTCGACCTCGTCACACGGGTGGATACCGATGCCGGCCAGTTTGCTCGCTGCCGCGTCCAGGTCATCGGTGTGGAGTTGCAGCCACAGGTCGGGCCGGCTGTAGTTGTCGACGCAGTCGAGCCACAGCGTATTGGGCCCGAACCGCACCGAGTGAGTTCTCGAGACGGTCGGGGCGTAGGAGACGTCGTCTTCTTTGACGTCGAAGCCCAGAGTGTCGCGGTAGAAGGCCACGGTGGCCTCGTACTGTGCCTTGGGGATCTTCATGGCGATGTTCAGGCCGGCCGTGAATTCAGGCTTGCTCATTGTTGTGCGACTCCTTGGTCCGTCTCGGTGGCGTCCAGTGCACCTTCCAGCGTGGCCAGCCGGTCATCCCACCTGTTGGCGAGCCTGGCCAGCCACACCTGGGCTGTGCGAATGGCGGCTGGTTCCAACCGGTAGGGATGGCGGCGGCCGGCCGGTTCGCCGGAGCTGATCAGGCCCGCTTCGGCGAGCTGGCCCAGGTGCTTGGCGATCGCCTGGCGGCTGATCGGCAACCGTCGCGCCAGATCAGTGACGGTTGCGGGCCCGGCGCGGGCGAGCTCGTCCAGCAGCGCCCGCCGCATGGGATCGGTGAGCGCCGCGAACACCGCGACGGCCTGTCGTTCCCCATCAGGCGGTCGCATCGAGGTAGGTCTCCAGGTCGACGAGCTCCGTGTCCCATCCCTGACTGTTGGCCTTGTGGGCAGACTGGGCCACGTCGGCGGCGGCCTGGGCGAACCCGCTCTCGATCAGGCGCAGCCGAGTGCCGTCCGGCACCGGTTCCAGGGTGAAGTCCACAAGCGTCTGGGGCGCGTCATCCTTCGGCAGGCCCTCGATTGCCCACCTGAACGCGAAACGGTGTGGTGGGTCGACCACCGCGATGGTGGCGACGGATTCCTCGTCGAGGTCGTCCCAGCGGAAGAACGCGCGCCCACCGGGCCGCAGATCGATCTCCGCCACCGAGCCGAACCACCGCGAGAGCCCTTCGGCGGTGGTCAGCGCGGCCCACACCCGTTCGATGGGGTGCCGCAGCACCACCACACGTTCGATCGCGCCCGAAGCCATGCTCACCCTCCTTCGCAACCTGTAGGTTGCCTATAAATAGCAACCTACAGGTTGCCATCGTTGCATCGCAAGCCCGGCGCGGAGGACGACTGCGAGGTGGACGTAGTGGCGAGGCCGGCCACGTCGGTAGCCGCTGATCCGCGCGACGAAATCCGTTCGCTCGCCCCGCCCGGAGCCCACTAGTGTCGCGCGGATGAGCAACCCTCATTTGCCTGTGCTGTGGCTGTCGGGCCCCACGGGTGTCGGGAAGTCCTCGGTCGGCTGGGAGGTGTTCGCGCAGCTGAGCCGCAGCGGTGTCAAGGCGGCGTTCGTCGACGCCGACCAGATCAGCCTGTGTCACCCCTTGCCGGAGGGCGTGACGCATCGCGTCCGGGCGCGGAACCTGGCCGCGATGTGGCCGCACTTCCGGCAGGAAGGCATGCGATGTCTCGTCCTGGCGGGCTTTGTCGACACCTCCGAGGAGGTTCGTGAGTACACGACCCTTCTGCCCGAGGCGGCGTTCACGTTGTGCCGGCTGCGCGTTGACAGCGCTGAGCTCAAGGAACGTTTTCTGGGACGAGGCTGGCGTCCGGACCTGGTGGCGGAGGCGGTCGCCGAGGCGGACGCCCTGGACCGGAGCGACTATGCCGACGTGTGCGTGGACACCGGCGGCTTCGCGGTGCCCGAGGCGGCTCGACTGGTCCGTGAGCGGGCCGGGGGATGGCCGGGCGCACTCCCCGCCCCGACGTTCCCCGGAGACCTGCGACGCCACCCACCGGCAGCACAGTTGGATGCCGCGCCCACACCCGTGCTGTGGCTGCGTGGTGCTACGGCGGTCGGCAAGTCCACGGTCGGCTACGAGATCTTCTCCCAGGTCTACCGGACCGGCGTGCGAGCCGCCTACGTCGATGTGAAGCAGATCAGTGCGCTGGGCCCGGTGTCGGACGTGGAAAACCGTCGTCTCAAGGCGCGCAACCTCGCGGCCGTCTGGGCCGGCTATCGCGCGGTCGGCGCTCAGTGCCTGGTCGTCTCCGGCGAAGCCGACTCCGACGACACCGTCCAGGACTATGCCGATTCGCTGCCAGGAACGGCCTTGACCGTGTGCCGCCTGGACGCCGGCCCAGCGACGCTGGCCGAGCGCGTCGCGCGGCGCGCCCGGGGAGGGGGACCGTCCATACCCGGCGACGGGCTGAAAGGGCTGGGCCCGGACGCGCTGAAACGCGTCGCCGACCGGGCGGTGCGCGAGGCCGAGGCTCTCGACCGCGCCGGGGCGAGCGATCTGCGCATCGACACCGATGACCGGTCGGTGCAGGAGGTGGCCGCGGACGTACGGGCTCGCGCCGGCAACTGGCCGAATCTCTCCCCCTGAACGCACTCCTCCCGAGCGGGGCCGCGGCCAGGGTGGGCAGATCGAGGAGGTCGGTCAGCGGGTCGGCGACGGTGACGTGCTCCAGGTGGTGGGCGAGCACGTCGATCGGGGATGATGGCACGCGAACGCGGCCCCTGTTCTTGATGCGGGGGTGCGGGTGGACCACACGCGTACACCTGCCTGAGATGGCACTCGCTCCCGCCGACGACTGATCTCAGGCCTTGATGAGCTCGTTTTTGATCCAGTCCAGTACGGAGGTGTGGCGAGGTCGCCAGCCGAGTTGGGCGCGGGCGCGCTCGCCTCGGACCCGGCTGTTGGAGCCGAGTGCGAAGACGGCGGCCTCGTAGCCCCACTCTTGGATCGCGGCGTCGATGCCCCAGGCCTCGGCAGATCCCAGGCCCAGCGCCTCGGCGATGGCGGCGGTGATGTCGGCGAACGACGCCTCACCGTTTTCCACGAAATAGAACGACCCGGCGGGGGCCGCATCGAGCGCGAGCAGATAGAGGTCGGCCACGTCATCAATGTGGACGTTCGACCAGATGTTGCGGCCGGCCCCGATCCTGCGGACGGTCCCGGTCTTGTGCGCCTGCCGGGCCAGGGCGGGGATCTGCACGCTGTCGCGGCTCAGCCCGTGACCGTGGCCGTAGATCAGAGTGTTGCACAGGACCACCGACCGGACCTTTCGGCTGGAGGCGGCCAGAACGTACCGGTCGATCGCCACCCGGGCTTCCTTGTCGTCGGCCGGCCGCCAGGAAGACTGCGAATCGAAGATCTCTTCCCCGAAGATCTCCCCGGACGGCTCGCCGCGGGAATCGGTGCCCACGATGCTCGACCCGCTGGTGTGCAGCAGCGGTTTGCCCGATCCCGCGAGCGCCTCCACCAGTGCTTCCACGGCACCTCGGTGGTCGCTGTCAGCGGCGTTGACGACAGCGTCGGCGGCCTGCGCCTGCTCGGCGAGAAGGGGCTGGTCGTCCAGGGTTCCCAGGACCGGAGTCACGCCGAGGCGCTCAAGCATCCGCGCCTTCTCGGGGCTGCGGGCCAGGCCAGTGACGTGGTGGCCGGTCCGCAGCATCCGGTCGGCGACGGAGCCGCCGATGTATCCAGTGGCGCCGGTGACGAAGACACGCATGAACGCTCCCATGTACGTACAACATTTGTTTATACATAAGTTGCCTAAGCATGGAATACGTGTCAAGCTGGTCCCTCCAGGGAGGATGAACAATGCCGCAGGTCACCGGACGCGTCCCGCGCATCGAACTGCCGTCGGACCTCGAAAGACGCTGGCAGGCGCTGAGACATCTGGAGGCCACCGTCCAGGAGGCACTGGACCGGGTTCTGCAGAACGAGCATGGTCTGTCCGCCTCCGAGTACACCGCGCTTGCGGCGCTGGCCTACTCCGACGATGGCGGTCACCTGCGCCAGCAAGCCCTCGCCGACGCGATCCCGCTCCAGCAGAGTTCGGTCAGCCGCCTGGTTGCCCGGCTCGAGCGGATGGGCCTGACCGAACGCTTCCACTGCCCGACCGACCGGCGTGGGGTCTACACGCAGATCACTGATCGCGGCCGCGAAGTCGTCACCGCGGCGCGCGCAACCTATGTCAACGTCCTCCGACAGACTCTTGCCGACATCAGCGGCGATCGGGAACTGGCCGCCCTGGTTGAGCAACTCCACGGGAACGCAGACCCGGCAAGCTCGTAAGGCGTGACGTCTGTCGGTGGTGATCCGGTCAATGGGGATGACGTCGTGATGTCGACACGACGAGCAGACCCGCCGTGATCAGCCCGGCGGCGTGCAGGCAGAGCGTTGGGATGATGCCGAGCCGTTCGCCGAGCACGCCCGCCGACAGCATCCCGAGCAGCGACGTGGCGGCCTGGGCGCTGCCGAGGAGCCCGAAGACCGCGCCCAACCGGTCCTCGCCGGTGGCCGTCTGGGCGAACGTGGTGAGTCCCGCCATCGCCGCCGCGGCCGGTAGCCCGGCCAGGGCGATCAGCGCCATGGCCGGCCACAGCTCAGGTGTCAGGAGCGGGTAGGTGAACAGCGCCAGGTCGGCCAGGCCGAAGACGACCGTCCCCCATCCGAACAGCGCTCGCGGCGTGGCGTACCCCGGGCGGGCGGCAACCGCCAGGCCGCCGGCGATCCCGCCGACCGCCTGCGCCGACAGGAACAGCCCGTACGCGTCTCCTTCCCCACCGAGCACGTCCGCCACGAACGGCGCCGCGAGCGTCGCGAAGATGCCCTCGCCCAGTCCTGTGATCACCATGTACGCCACCAGCAGGCGCACGCCGGAATCATGCCTGGCCAGCCGCAGCCCGGCGACCCACTGCCCGCCCATGGTCGTCGCGGCCGTGGCGCGTCGAGCGGGCGTACGCAGGCGGGCCAGCAGGAGTGCGGAGATCAGGAAGCCGGCCACGCCGATCCAGACGACGGCGGCCAGCCCGCCCGCACCGACCGCCACCCCGCCCGCCAGCGCTCCCAGCAGTCTGGCGGCCTGGCCGCTCTGCCCGTGCAACGCGTTGGCCCTGACGAGCTGCGAGGCGGCCACGATCTGCGGCACGAGGGCTTTCTGGGCGGGGAACAGGACCGTGCTGAGCACGCCCGTCCACAGGGCGACGGCGTAGACGATCCAGACCTGGCCCGGTTCGCGTACCGCCAGGAGGGGCAGCAGCCCCAGGCCGAGCAGCACGTCCGTGATCACCAGCAGCCTGCGGCGGTCCCATCGGTCGGCGAGCACGCCCGCCAGTGAGCCGAGCAGGACGTCCGGCAGGCGGCCCGCCAGCAGCATGGTGGCGCTGGACAGGGTGGACCCGGTGAGTACGTAGACGTGATAGGCCAGGCCGGCGCCGATGACCCAGTCGCCGGTCTGCGAGATCAGGCCGGCCGTGAGCAGCCGCCGGTAGTCCCGGTTCTTCCCTAACAGACTCCCGATCCCGGCCGGCGCCTCCCCTGCCGGTTCCCCTCCCGGCAAGGTGGCGTCCCTGGCGTCAGTCACCGGTGCCGGTGGCCGGGAGCGGGACCAGGAGGGTGGTCAGCAGGACGGGCCGGGCCCCCTCCGGCCGCTCGGACGGGTCGGCGATCCGCGCCATCAGCGGCTCAAGCAGCCGGTTGAACGCGGCGTCGAACGAGGCGAGTTCGTCGGGTGTGACGTAGAGGTAGGAGCTGCCGATCCCGCCGGCCGTCCGCCACTCGTCCGGCTCGTCCGTACGGCGCTCCTGCCATTCGGCCAGCCGGGACAGCGCCCGTTCGGCGACGACCTGTTCCAGCAGGCCGCGGGCGGCCGACGCCTCGGGGGTCGATGCGGTGTCGGACCACTCCTGGGTCAGTGACGTCGCCTTCCACGGCCGCTCCCGTTCGTCGCGCGCCTCGGCCTGCTCCACGAAGCCGTACTTGGCGAGTTGCCGCAGGTGGTAGGAGGCCAGGGCCTGGCTGATGCCGACCTCGCGGGCGGCGTCCGCGGCGGTCGTGGCGCCGGCCCGCATCAGCAGCTCGTGCAGGGCCAGGCGGACGGGGTGGGCGAATGCCCGCATGGCGGCCGGGTCGTCGAGCACCCGGCGTGGCCGCTTCCTCCAGGATTCCAAAGACATGCTTGGGATCCTGGGTCAATCACGCCCGGATGTCAAGGAAACCTTTGGAATGCAGACGTCCGGTACGAAGCCGCGTACATCCCGGCGCTGACACCCGCCACAACCCACGCCGTACGGACGCCGTACCCGAACGGGACCCCAGGCGGACGACAGGCCGCCGGCCTCGAACCTAACGTCGGGCGCGACCGCAACCCCGTGAGGTGGAGGACCCTTTCCGATGAGATCCAAGCCCTTCGGCCTGTCGCCGATCGCCATCCTGGCCCTGGCCGCGCTCGGCGTGCCCAGGGTGATCGCGCATGACCTGAGCCTGGTCGGCCCGGTGGTCAACGCCCTGCTGGTGTTCCTGCCGATCGCCGTCTGGCTGGTCGTCGTGCTGTGGAGGCGTGTCCCGAACCCGTTCGTCACCCTGCTGGCGATCGGCGTCGCCTACGGTGTCCTGCTCGGCGTCACCCACCAGGTGCTGTGGTCGGCGGCCTTCGGCGATGATCCGCCCACTCTCGGTGGCAACCTGGCAGGCGCTCTCTCGCCGGGGACGGAGGCCGTGCTGCTGCGCACCTTCGCCTTCGGCAGCAGCGTGCTGACCGGCGCGGGGGTCGGCGTGGCTGTCGGCGTCGTCGGCTGGGCGGGGGCGCGCCTGCTCGCCGCCGCGCGACGCTGACGTCCGGACGGTCGGGCGAGGTCGGCCGACAGAGTGTGCCCGCGTCGACAGGGTGTGCCGGCGTCGGCTCACGAACGGATTATGGCCTGTTCGAGCAGGTCCTGAAGGGTGCGCTGCTGCTCGGCGGTGAGGCCGGCCAGCGGTGAGTCCTGGACGAGGAGTTCGAGGAGCCGTTCGCGGAGGGCGTCGCCCTCCGGGGTGAGGACGAGCTGCTTGGCGCGACGGTCGGTCGGGTGCGCGCGGCGCTCGATCAGGCCCTGTTTCTCGAGCTTGTCGACGATGAAGGTGGCGTTGGAGGGCTCGCAGCTCATGCGTTCGGCGAGCTCTCGCATGGTCATCGGTCCGGTCATCTCCCGCAGCGCGGTCGCCTGGGCCGCGGTGAGGCCCAGGGTGACCGCGCGTTCGCGTACGTGTACGGCGATCTGCTGGGCCAGTCCGTTCACCAGGCCGCACAGCTCCCGCTCGGCGACGGCCTGCGGTTCCGGGGACGTGGTCATGCACCCCATCCTAGCAAGTCCATCAAGCCAGAATATTTCAAGCTTGACCATTTCTAGCTTGAATCTTATGGTGGCCTGGCCGCCGGAAAGGGACGCGGCGACGACCTGACCCCCGAAGAAGGGAACGCGACCATGTCGAACTCCGCGGTTGACCAGGACGAGCGGCTGCGGCGGCCGGCGGGGATCCGCTCGGTGCGGCTGGGCGACACGAGGGTGTCCTTCGCGCCGGACGGGGCCATCCAGGGAAGGCCGCGCAGCTGGCTGCCGGACACCACCGATGAGACCTGGGCCGCCCACCCGCAGTACCTGGACGCCTCCGGCCATCTCGTGGCGAGCATCGGCGGTCTCCTGGTGGAGAACGGCGACCGCGCCCTGTTGATCGACGCGGGGTGGGGCCCGGTGTCGCTGCCCGCCGAGCCGGGAAGCCCGAACGGCGCCGTACACGGCGGCGCGCTGCCGGCCAGCCTGGCCGCGCTCGGCCGCAGGCCGGAGGAGATCGAGGCGGTGGCCTTCACCCACCTGCACATCGATCACCTCGGCTGGGCCTGGCATCCCGCCCCGGGCGGCGACCGGCCCGTCTTCACCCGGGCCGAGTACATGGTGGCCGAACCGGAATGGGCCCGACGCGACCTGCTCGCGCAGGGCATCACCGAGGAGGAGGCCACCGCGCTGGCACCGCGCGTGCGTACGGTGACGGACGGGCAGGAGATCTTCCCCGGCGTACGGGTCCAGATCACCGGCGGCCACACGGCCGGGCACACGCAGTACGTCATCACCGGCGGCGGAACCCGGCTGATCGCCTTCGGCGACGCCCTGCATTCACCGATCCAGGTGGACCACCCCGAATGGTCCTGCCGCTACGACCATGACCCCGCCCGGTCCGCCGAACATCGTCGTCAGCTCGTCGCCGAGCTGGAGGAGCCCGACACGATCGGCTTTGGCATCCACTTCGCCGACGCGGTCTTCGGGCAGGTCCGCCGGGACGGCGCCGGCCCCGCCTGGCGCCCCCTCGACGTCTGATCCGCCCCGAGATCGACCATGACCACGACGATCACCCGCTCGCCCGTACGGCACTGGCCGGGAATCATCGCGACCGCGCTGACCGCGACCGTGGCGGGGATGCCCGGTTTCACGGTCGGGGCGCTGGCCCCGGCGATCGGCGCGGACCTGCACATCTCCCGCAGCGCCGCCGGGCTGGCGATGAGCCTCTTCTACGCCGCCACCGCCTTCGGCTCACCCGTCGCCAAACGGGTGGCGGCGCGGCTGCCGGTCCCCACCGTCCTCACCGTCGCCGCGCTGGTCGCGTCGGCGGTCATGCTGGTGGCGTCGCGCGCGACCGGGCCGGGACTGCTGACGGCGACACTGCTGGTGGGCGGGTTGAGCAACGCGCTCGTCCAGCCGGTGGCGAGCCGCCTGATCGCGGCACGCGTCCCCGAACGCCGGCGTTCGCTGGCCGCCGGCATGATCGGCGCGGCGCTGGGGGCGGCCGCCCTCGTCCCCGGACTGCTCGTCGCCCTGGTCCTCCCGGCGTACGGCTGGCGGACCGCCCTGCTCGTCGCGGGAGTCGCCGCGCTCGTTCCGGCCGCGCTCGCGCCGCTGGCCCGGGCACCCGGCGGCCCGCAGCCTGCGAAGCCGAAGGAGGCCGGCGACAGGCATCGGACGGTCGGGCGGGTGCTCGTGCTCTGGGCGCTGGCCGCCGCGCTCTCCGCGACCGGCAACAACGCGGTGGCCACGTACTTCGTCGAGCTGGGCACCCACTCCGGGCTGGGCACCACCGTCACGGGCAACCTGTTGTCGCTCAGCGCCCTGTTCGCCATCGCCGTACGGATCACCGCCGGGGCGCTGACCGACCGGGCTCCTCACCGGAACGCGGCGGTGATCGTCACGATGATGCTCAGCGGCGGGCTCGGGCTGGCGCTGATCGCGATCGGGACCTCGACGACGTTCGTCCTCGGTGCGATCCTGGCCTTCTCCGCGGGCTGGGGCTGGACCGGGCTCCTGCTCGCCACCACGTTGCGCCTGGTGCCCGGCCGGACCGAGGACGCCGGGCACACCGTGCAGATCGGCGTGTACGCGGGCGCCACCATCGCGCCGTTCACCTTCGGCGCCCTGTCCAGCGCCTTCGGATTCCCCGCTACCGCCCTGCTCGCCGCCGTGGCCGCCGTCGCCGCAGCGGTGGCGATGGCCGCCGGGGCGCTGCTGCTGCGGCGAGCGGGATGACCGGCCGCGCCGGACCGCTCGACCGTACGGCGCCGGCCGGGGAGCGCTGCGGCCGGCCGGGGCGGTGGACCTGCCGAAGGTGGGTACGCGACCCGCATCGCGACGACGACGGTGTCGGCGGACCCGGCGGCGGCGAAGACGGTGGCCAGGTCGGAGGTCCGCCGCCCGCCCCGCTGGGCAGGGACAGCATCCAGGCGAGGGTCGTCACGTAGACGGCCAGCGACACCGCGAGCTTGAGCAGCTTGAGCCAGACGGCGGCGCCGAGCGGCATCCGGCCGTCGAACACGAGCCCGGCCGCCGAGACGACCAGCAGGAGCAGCATCGAGGCGACCATCAGCATCAGCGGCCGATGCCACTGGGACGCCCGGCGCAACGCGGCGAGAACGAGGGACACGGGGCCTCCCGGGAACGACCAGAGCCACAGTCCAGGCTCCCGGTCGACGGGCGTCGCCGCATTGCCGTACACCCCCTTGTCGGCGGTGAGGCCCGCCCTACCCCTGACCGGCAGCCCGTCGGCGCGCTCGCACGATCTTTCTCGCGCCGTCGATGATCCGCCCGCGTCCGCCGAACGAATCAAGGTCACCTCTCCAACGGAAGGGACTTCGATGGTCCAGCCACACTGGTTACGCAAGACCCTGACCGCGGGCCTGATCCTGGCCGTGGCCGCGGGCGTCCTGACGCCCGGATCCGCCACCGCCGCCGCGACGGCCGCGCCGCCGCCGTACGCGGCCGACCTGCCCGACCTCGGCACTCCCGCCGTCGCCTACGACCGCACCTCCCAGCCCACCGCGACCGGCGTCGCCGCCCGCGGCGCCGACGGCTCGCTGCTGTACAGCGCCCGCTCCGGCTCCGCCTTCGGGTCCTTCCAGTCGCTCGGCGGGGTGATCGTCGGCGACCCGTCGGTGGTGGTGACCGCCGCGGGCACCCACTTCTTCGTACGGGGCACCGACGACCAGGTGTACACCAACACGATCACCCCCTCCGGCGTCGTCACCGGCTACGCGCACGTGCCCGGCCTGACCGTCACCGGCGACGTCGAGGCGCTCGTCCCCAACCTCGCGCCGGCGGGCAGCCTGCGGATCTTCGCCCGCGGCACCGACGGCGCCGTCTGGACCAACCAGCTCACCGGCGGCGCCTGGAGCGGCTGGAGCAGCCTCGGCGGCTTCGCCACCAGCGACATCACCGCCACCCGTACCTTCGCCTTCCCGAACGACACCGTCCGGGTGTTCGTCCGCGGCGCCGACCACCGCGTCTACGTGAGCAGGGTGGCCGCCGGCGGCGTCACCCCCTTCGAGCCGCTCGGCGACCTGCAGGTCACCAGCAACATCGCCGTGGCGGAGGACGGGATCTTCGGCGGCGGCTTCATCGCCGCCCGCGGCGCGGACAACGCCGTCTGGACGCTCAACCTGTTCACCCTGCCCTACACCTGGAGGTCCCTCGGCGGCGGCGCCACCAGCGACGTCGCCCTGAGCTACCAGGCGAACCTCACCGCCCTCTACGTCCGGGGCACCGACAACGCCCTGTACGTCAACAAGACGACCGCTTCCGACGCGGCCTACCGCGGCTTCGAGCGCATCGACGGAACCGTCACCGGCAACCCGGCGGCGTTCGGCACCGGTCCCAGCGTCCCGGGCACCGGCTTCCTGCTGGCCCGCCTCGCCGGCGGCGCGCTGGGCCTGAACCTGGAACCCAATCCTTCCGTCCTGCCGCCGCACAAGTTCGGCGGCTACAGCCCGATCCCGGGCCCGGCCGTCGGCTGAACCACGGTCCCCGCGCCTCTTCACGAGGCGCGGGCGACCCGCCCCGAACCCGGTACTTCACGTCCGGCTGGGCCGAGTGCGATGTAGGCCCTTGACCTGCCCGTCGTGCACGTCGCTCACCCACTCCCAGCCGGGCTTGGCCGACGGGCCGATCCGCGGGTCGGTGACGGGCAGGTCGTCGCGCAGGGCCTGCACGTACGCCCGATCCAGGTCGATCATCGCGCGCAGCCGTTCGGCGCCGCCGGCGGATCCATGACCCGGAACGAAGACCTCGACGTCGTCCGCCACCTCGTCGAACAGCCGCAGCGCGGCGAGGTAGTCACCGATCGGGTCGGCGGCGTCCAGGTCGAGCATCGGCACCAGGACGTCGGAGAGCATGTCGCCGGCGACGAGGACCCCGCGTTCCTCGATGAGCAGCGCCGCATGGCCCTGGGCGTGTGCCTGATGCTCGATGACGCGGACCTCAGGGCCGTCCCAGGGAACCCGCGTGGCTCCGGCGGGCAGACCCGTGATGAGGCCGAACAGGTCCAGCGGCGTCTCCTCGGCGATCTCCGGCGGCAACCCCTCGGCGAGGCGGGCCTTCCAGTTCGCGTCCGACCGCAGATCGCGCAGGTCGGCCGCGCAGCGGGCGGTGCCGTAACGGGGCGCTTCGCCGAGCTCGGCGTGCCAGAGCGCGTGATCCCAGTCAGGGTGCGTCGCGAAGCCCGCCGCGACGGGCAGGCCCAGCTGACGAAGGCCGTCCGCGAGGGCGGCCATCTCGTCGCCCGTGATCCCGGGGTCGATGAGCAGCACGCCGGTCGGGCCCTGCACGACGACGGTGTTGTTCTGGAGCAACGCGCTCTGGTGGACCAGCACCCCCTCCGCGACCTGCTTCAGCACGTGCCTGCCTCCTTCGTGTCCTGGATGGCGTAACGACGCATCGTGACGCCTCGCTCGAACGATCGGTGCTCGACGAGGTCGAGCTCGATCGGGATGTCGTAGTCGTCGAACAGCGGCCTGCCGAAGCCGAGGATCGACGGGTGGGTCCAGAGCAGCAGCTCGTCGAGCAGCCCCGCCCGGAGCAGCTGTGTGGCGAGCGTCGCCCCGCCCACGCTGATGGTGCCGTCGGTCCCGGCCCGCAGGGCGGCGAGCTGCTGGATCGCATCGTCGCCGCCGATGATCCGGGTGTTGTGAGCGGCGCTGCGGCGGGTGCGGGAGACGAGGATCTTGGGCTTGGCGGTCCACAGCTCGCCGTACTCACGCATGTAGTCCGGCAGCGACGTGTCCTCGGGCGCTCGCGGCCAGTATTCCTCCATCGTCTCGTAGTAGACCCGGCCGTGGACCATGAGGGCGAGCGCCCGCGTCCGCGCGTTGGCCTCGCGGTGCATCGCCTCGCCGAGGCGCAGCCACTCGCCGGCGCCGTTGTCCCCGGGAACCTGCTCGATCCGCAGGTCGAGGGACACGTTCATCGAATAGACGAAGCGGCCCATCATCTCCTCTTCCCAAGTGATTGCACTTTGCAAGTACTATAGGTGGAGTGAAATAGCTGTCAAGGAGGGAATCGTGGAACCACGGTCCGGGTGTCCGATCAACGCCGCCGTCGAGGTGCTCGGTGATCGCTGGTCGATGCTCGTGCTGCGCGACGTCATCTTCGGCGACCGCCGCTACTTCCGGGCGCTGCTCACCGGGTCGGTCGAGGGCATCGCCTCGAACATCCTCGCCGACCGGCTCGTACGGCTCGTCGAGGCGGGACTCCTCACCCGCGGCACCGCCGCACGGGGGCAGCGCGCCCGCTACAGCCTCACCGAAGCGGGCATCCAGACCCTTCCGATCATCTACGCCCTCGGCAACTGGGGCCTCGACTGGCGCCCGGGCAGCGACGAGCTCCGGAGGCGGCAGGAGCTCATGCGCGAGGAGGGCCCGGCGTTCATCGAGGAGCTCATGGACGAGCTCCGCGTCCGCCACCTCGGCGCCCCGCCGAAGCCGCACGACGGCCCGGGCCCGTTCGAGCGCCTCGCCGCCGCTTACGACGGCAGCTGAACGAGCTGGGTGTGTACGAGCTGCGCCAGATGGTCGATGCCCTGGGCGCCGATGACCTCCAGGGCCGGGATGGCGCAGCCGAATCGGCGCCGGATCGTGGCCGCCACCTCGGTGGCCATGAGGGAGTCGAGGCCGAGCTGGGCCAGCGGGCGGTCGAGCTGGAGCCGGTCGGACGTGGTGTGCAGGATGCCGGCGACCAGCTCGGCGATGGCCGCGGACACGAGCCCTCGCCTCTCCTGCGGGCTCTCCAGGGCGATGAGGTCGTGGAGGGGGGCGTTCGACCCGTCCTGGTCGCGGGAGAGCGCGGGCAGCACCTCGGCCAGTCGCGGAACGCGTACGGCCGGCAACCGGTCGGCGATCGCCTCCGGCGTCACGCGGGCGGCCGTCGTCACCTCCACACCCCGCGCCAGTGCGGCGTCGAGGGCGTCGAACGCCTCGTCCGGGGTGAGCGGTGGCAGCAGCTGCGACAGGAAGCCCATCAGCTCCGGGTGCCGGGCGAGGTAGCCGGTCCCGCCGACGGCGCCCAGCCCCAGGGCGAGCGCCGGGAGCCCGTCCCGGCGGCGGGATCGGGCCAAGGCCTCCAGACAGGCGTTGGCGGCCACGTAGTTGCTCTGCGAGGCGTTGCCGATGACGGTGGCCAGCGAGGACAGCAGGACGAAGAAGCCCAGCTCGTGCTCACGGGTGAGCTGGTCGAGCACGTACGCGCCGGTCAGCTTGGCGCTCAGCGCCGTGCGGAAGCGTTCCGGTGACAGGTCGCTCAGCGGGGCGTCGTCCAGGACCATCGCCGCGTGGATGACGCCGCGCAGCGGACGGCCCGTACGATCGATGCTGTCGAGCACGGCACGCAGCGCGGCGGGATCGGTCACGTCCGCGGCGTACGGGGTGGCCGTCGCGCCTTTCTCCTGGATGGCGCGCACGGTGGCCGCCGCTTCCGGCGCGTCCCGGCCGGCGCGGCTGACCAGGGCGAGGTGACGCGCGCCGCGCTCGGCCAGGCGTACGGCGGCCGCCGCGCCGAGCCCGCCGAGTCCTCCGGTGACGAGGTAGGTCCCCTCGGGATCGAGCGTCACGGGCCGCCGCCGCTGCTCGACGGGGAACGGCTGGTCGAAGGAGATCACCACCTTGCCGATGTGGCGGGAGTGCTGCAGGAGCCGGAACGCCTCGCTCACCCGTGCGGCCGGGTAGACCCGGTTGGCGATCGGGCGGTAGTCGCCCCGGTGCACGAGACGGGTCACCCTGGTCACCTGGTCGGCCCACAGCTCCGGTTCGAGGAGGGGGCCAAGGTCCAGGTTGAGCGCGTACAGGCTCAGACTGTCACGGAACGGGTGCAGCGACACCGACCGGTCACCGTACAGGTCGAGCTTGCCCAGCTCGACGAAACGCCCGCCTCTGCGCAGCAGCTCCAGCCCGCGCGGGATGGCCTCACCGGCCAGCGAGTTGAGCACGACGTCGACGCCGCCCCCGGTCAGGGCACGGACGTGGTCGGCGAACCCGGGGTTGCGCGAGTCCACCACGTGCGTGACGCCGAGCAGGCGCAGCAGGTCGCGCTTCTCGGGACTGCCCGCCGTGGCGACGACCTGCGCGCCGACGTGGGCGGCGTGCTGGAGGGCGGCCAGCCCCACCCCGCCGGCGGCGCCGTGGATCAGCAGCGTCTCCCCCGGCCGGAGGCGGGCCAGATGGTCGAGCGCGTAGTGCACGCTCAGGCAGGCGATGGACAGGGTGGCGGCGTCGGTGAAGCTCATGCCGGCCGGCATGAGCCCGGCCAGTCCCTCGCGGGCCACGACGTGCGAGGCGAGGGACCCGCCGGTGGCGACGAACACGCCGTCGCCGATCCGGAACTTCGTGACGCCCGGGCCCGTCGCGGTCACCACCCCGGCGCATTCGATGCCGAGGTGCGGGCCCAGGTAGGTGTCCTGCACCGCCTCCTCCGGCAGCAGGCCGCGGGCCCAGAGCACGTCGCGGTAGTTCAGGGCCGCGGCCCGCACCGCCACGACGATCTCGTGCGGGCCCGGCTCGGCCGGTGGACCGGTCTGCTCCCAGGCGAGCCGGTAGCCGGGCCCCTGGTCGTCCAGCCGCAGCCGGAACGGGTCCCCCGTGGTGACGTCATGGGGACGGGTGGCGGGGCGGGCCGTACGGACCCGCGGCACGAACCGGCCGCCCGCGGTCAGCACGATCTCGTCCTCGGCGGACGGTTCGAGCAGTTCCAGGACGAGGCGGTGCGCGTCCTTACGGGGCAGTGCGCTCCGTTCCAGGGAGATGCGCCTGATCTCCAGGTCGGGTTGTTCGTTGGCGAGCGATCGTGTCAGGCCCCATACGGCGGCGGCGGGTGGCGTACTGGGCTTTTCTGGGGCCGGGTGCAGGCCGGTGGGTGGCGTGATGACCCAGAGGCGAGCGGTGAGCTTCGACGGCAGGCGGCCGCGAGCGGCGGCCAGGGCCCGCAGGACCTGCGCGCGCCGTACGGTGAGCTCGGCGACCGCCCCTGGGTCGCCTGCGGGTTCGTCGCCCAGCAGCAGCACGAGGTCGGTGGCGCTGTCGCCGTCGCCGACAGCCGTCGGCCAGTCGGACACGCCGGCCACGGTCGCGTCCAGCACGGCGGCGCGCAGCGCCGACGCGATCTCGCGGGCGAGCTCGTCGTCGGCGCCCTGCTCGGGCACCAGGATCCATGCCGTGCCGGTGGCTGCCTCGGCCAGGACCGGCTCCGTGGACGGCTCGGACAGGGCCGGTGCCTCGGCGCGGCCGAGCAGGACGGACGCCTCGGCGCGGCCGGTCCCGGAGCCGAGCCGGGCCACTTCGCCGAAACCGCACTCCCCCAGCACCGTCGCCCACCGCGCGGCCGGGAGCAACGGACTCGCCGCTCTGAGGTCGAAGTCGGCGACGGACCACCAGCGTTCGAGCAGCCCGAACACGGCGACCAGCCGGTCGCTGTCATGCTGCTCCACCACGAGCAGCCGGCCGCCGGGCACCAGCAGGTCGCGGACTCGGCGCACGGCGGCGCGCACGTCCGGCACCGCGTGCAGCGCGCCGTCCGCCACGACCACGTCGTAGAACTCGCCGCCGAACCCCTGCTCGGCGGGCTCTCGCGCCAGGTCGAGCAGGCGGTACTGGACGAAGTCGTCGTAGGGCGCGAGACGTGCCGCGGCCCGGCGGAGGAATGCCTCGGAGGGGTCGGTGAACACGTACTCGGTCAGGCGGCGGGGCAGGACGGGCAGGAGCGCCGCCGTCATCCCCGCTGTCCCGCCCCCGACCTCCAGAACGCGCAGCGGACGGTCCCTGGGCCAGGTCCGCACGATGTCCACAAGCGCGGCCTGGGCGAGCCGCGCGTCGTACCGCCGGCCCGGCGACGCGTCGAGCAGGTGCTCCACGGTGTGCCCGCCGCCCTCCGGGAAGATCAGCTCTGCCGGGTCGAGGCGGCCGGTCAGCACCTGATTGAGGTGATGGCCGCAGCGTCCGCGCAGGATCAGCTCCGCCGAGTGGCCGGGGTAGGCGCGCAGGAGCTCTTGGAAGAGCGCCTCGGGTGTCGGCTCGGTGGCCGGCCGCCAGCGGGCGTCGCCGGCGTGCGCGTCCCCAAGCTCGTGATCGCGGATGAGCAGGCCGCGCGCCTCGGCGATCGAGGCGAGCGCCGCCACGAGCCGCGCGTGCCGCGGCAGCACCCCCGCGCCGAGCAGAGCGGGCACGTCGAAGGCGGCGGCGCCGGGCAGCAGGCGGGCGAAGGCCCGCGCGACGAAGTGCGCGGTGAGGTCGGCGAAGTGCGCCCCGCACTCCCCGTCGTCGCCGCCGTCGCCGAGCCGCGCGGCGTCGCTGCCCTCCGGGCGGCAGGACGCGGGCCACGGAAGGGGCGGTGCGCCGGAGCGGGACGCCGGCCGCAACTCCGTCAGGTACTCGACCACCGGCGTCCTGGCCGTCGTCGGCAGCCGCCGCACCCGGCAGCCCTCGATGAGCACGGCCACCTCGCCGGTGTCGTCGCTGATCGTGACGTCGAACTCGGCCTCGTGCTCGGAGACGTAGGTGAGCTCGGTGTGGGCGAACCCCCACGGCGGCGGATTGCGCCAGCACCGCACCGCACGGACCGACACCGGCAGATACCCGTGACCACTGCCGATGAGCAGCGGGATCACCGTGTGCAACGCCCCGTCGAGCAGCGTGGGATGGGCTTCGTAGCCGCTCTGCGGCACGTTGAGCACGTAGGACGCGAGCGCTTCTCGCGGACTCGTCCACAGCTCACGCAGCACCTTGAAGCTCGGGCCGTAGGTGAAGCCCACGGCGGTCAGCTCGGCGTAGCAGGTGTCGTGGTCGCGATGCCGCGTGGCCCTGGCCCTCGCGCCCTTGAGGTCCACCCGCGCCGGGACCTCGCCGTGCAGCCGCCGCACCCTGCCGCGCGCGTGCATCCGCCACTCGCCCTCCTGCCCGGACCGGCTCGCGATCCGGAACAGGCCGTCCTCGTCGGACAGCGTGACCTGCGTCTGCCTGACGGGGTCGGCGGCCGACAGCGTCATCGCGGAAGGGAACCGCAGGGCCAGCACCTCGACGGGGCCGCCCAGCGCCCGGCGGCCGGCCGCCAGGGCCATCTCGATGTACGCCGCCCCCGGCATGATCACCGTGCCGTCGATCTCGTGGTCGGGCAGCCACGGGAGCCGTTCGGGTTCGAGCCGCCCCTGCCAGGCCGGTTCCATGAGCGGCGCCCGCTCGCCGAGCAGCGGATGGTCGAGGGGGCGCGCCCAGACCTGCGGGCCGCCGTGCCACTGGCGCTCACGCTGCCAGGGGTAGGCGGGCAACTCGGCCACGCGGCCGGGACAAGGGAAGATCCGCGCCCAGTCCAGCCGCGCGTCACCGGCGGCCAGCGCGGCCACCGCGCCCTCCACCGCGGCGGGCCCGTCGCCGTCCCGCCGCAGGGTGGCCACGGCCGTGACGCCCATCCTGGTCAGGTACGTGCCCAGGACCGGATGCGGCCCGATCTCGACGAACAGCTCGCAACCACGCTCCTTCAGCTGCTCGACGGCCTGGGCGAACAGCACGGGACGGCGTACGTTGTGCCACCAGTAATCGGCGTCGAGCGTCTCCTTCAGCTCCCGCCCCGTCACCGTGGACACGAACGGGATGCCGGCGGCCCCGGCGCGCAGCCCGTCGAGCCCCACACGGACGGCCTTCTCGGCCCCGTCCATCGCCGCGCTGTGAAAGGCGTGGTCGAGGTCCAGCGGCCGGAAGAAGACGCCCCGGGAGGCGAGTTCGTCACCCAGGGCGGCCAGCGCCTCGGGATCCCCGGCGACGGTCACGTCGCGGCCGCTGTTGACCGCGGCCAGCTCCAGCCGTCCCGCGTAGCGGGCCAGCAGGTCCGCGGCCTCGTCCGGTGTGAGGCCGGCCGCCGCCATCCGGCCGAGACCGGCGGTGGGCGCCTGGGCGCGGCTGCGTACGGCGACCACGCGCGCGGCCTGCCCCAGGTCCAGGATCCCCGCCGCGTACGCCGCCGCGATCTCCCCGACACTGTGGCCGGCGACCGCGTGCGGATGCACGCCCCAGTCCCGCAACATCTCCACCAGGCCGACCTGGACGGCGAACAACGCCGGCTGGGCCACCTCGGTGAGCGCGAGCCGCGACCGCTGGGCGGGCGCGGCCAGCTCCTCGGCCACCGACCAGCCGAGCCACGGCGACAGGGCGGCGTCGGCGGCGTGCACCGCGGCCCGGAAGACGGGCTCGCTCCGCAGCAGGTCGGCGCCCATGCCGGCCCACTGCGAGCCGTTGCCGGAGAAGACGAACGCCACCCGTCCCCCGGCCGAGGCGCCGCCGATCGCGCCCCCCGCCACGTCGCCGGCGGCGAGTCGCGTGAGCCGCTCGGCGGCCTCGGCGGCCGAGCCCGCGAGGACCGCGGCCCTGACCTCCCGATGGCCCCGCCGCCGGCACGAGGTGTAACTGAGGTCGTAGAACTCCTCGCCGGAGGCCGTCGACAGCCGGGCCGCGAGCCGGCGCGCCGACTCGGCCAGCGCGGCCTCGTTCCGCGCCGACACCATCACGGGCAGCCGGCGGCGCGGCCGCGCGGAAGGCCCCGGCGGGACCGCGGGCGGGGCGGCGAGCACGGCGTGCGCGTTGGCGCCGCCGAAGCCGAAGGAGTTCACCCCGGCGACCCTGCGCCCGCCCGGCTCCTCCACCGGCCGCGACTCGGTGACGGGAACCAGCCGTAACCCGGCGAAGTCAATGCGCGGGTTGGGCGGGTCGCCGTGCAGCGAGGCCGGAATCCGCCCGTGGCGGAGCACGAGTACGGCCTTCAGGAGGCCGGCGACGCCCGCGGCCGCCTCCAGATGGCCGACGTTGGTCTTGATCGAGCCGATCGGCAGCGCCCGGCTGCGATGGCGTCCCAAGGCCCTGCCGATCGCCTCGCACTCGACCGGGTCGCCCGCCGGGGTGCCGGTGCCGTGCGCCTCGAAGTAGACCAGCTCGTCGGCCGCGACCCCGGCCTCACGGTAGACCTCGCGCAGCAGCCGCTCCTGGGCGTACGGGCTGGGCAGGCTCAGCCCCGGAGTACGCCCGTCGGCGTTGGCGCCGGTGCCCAGCACCACCGCGTGCACCCGGTCGCCGTCGGCCTGGGCGTCGGCCAGGGACTTCAGCACCAGGAAACCGCCGCCCTCGGAGCGTACGTAGCCGTCGGCCTCCGCCGAGAAGGCGTGGCAGCGGCCCCGGGGCGAGAGCATCGACGCCTTGGCGAAACCGACGAACGGGTAGGGGCTGATGAGGATGTTGACGCCGCCGGCGAGCGCGATCCGCCGCCCTCCGCCGCCGACGTACTGGACGGCCTGGTGGAGGGCCATGAGCGCGGAGGAGCACGCGGTGTCGATGGTCATGCTGGGGCCGTGCAGGTCCAGGGCGTGCGAGACGCGGTTGGCGATGTTGCCCGCCGAGGTGCCGGCGTTGGTGTAGGCGTTGATGCCGGCCGGGTCGCTCACCTGCATGATCTCGTAGTCGTGGGTGGAGGCTCCCACGTACACGCCGGTGGCGGAGCCGGCCAGGACGGCCGGGTCCAGTCCGGCGTCGTCGAACGCCTCCACCGCCAGCTCCAGCATCAGCCGCTGCTGCGGGTCCATGGCGGCGGCCTCACGAGGGGAGATCCCGAAATAGGCGGTGTCGAAACCCGCGACGTCGGCCAGGAACCCGCCCGCGACCGTGTACGTCTTGCCGGGGCTGGCCGGGTCGGCGGCGACGAACCGTCCGGGCTCGAAACGGTCCGGCGGCACCTGCGTGACGAGGTCGCGGCCCGCCGAGAGCGCCGCCCACAGGCCGTCCAGGTCGCTGATGCCGCCGGGCAGCCGGCAGCCGATCCCGACGATGGCGACAGGGGTCATGGAGAGCCTCCGATCTCGTCGCGAACGAGCGCCGCGAGTCCGTGCTGAAGGGTGGTCCGGGCCTGGAAGCCGAGCTCGGCCGCGGCCCGGCCGGGCGGGCACGTCCAGGAGGGGCAGCGCATCTCCCTGGCCTTGTCCCTGTTGAGTATCGGTACGGTCCCGCGGACCCTGCCGACGACCTCGGCACCGGCCGCCGCCAGGTGGACCAGCGGGCCGGGCACCGGAATGACGAGCGGCGGGCGGCGGCCCAGCGCCCGGGTGAGTGCCAGGCAGATGTCCTCGGCGCTGTACTCGACGCCGTCGCACACGGTGTAGACGCCGGCCGCGGGATCGTCCTGCCGTACGGTCCTGCCCCGTTCGGCCGCGGCCAGCAGCGCCGTGCACAGGTCGCTGACGTGGATGAGGCAGAACCGCTTGGGCCCGAGGCCGCCCTTGAGCATCACTCCGAGCCGCGCCATGGGCAGCAGCGACGGCAGGAACTCGGTGTCGCCGGGGCCGTACACGATGGGCGGACGGACGATCACCACCGGCAGCCGCCCGGCCACGCGACGGGCGGCCGTCTCGGCCGCCCGCTTGCTCATGCCGTAGTACGACACGGGCGGATGGGCGGTGGGGCTCGCGGCAAGCGAGGAGCACAGGACCAGGCGGGGCGGGTCGGGGCGGGCGGTCAGCGCCGACACCAGCCGCCGGGTCCCCTCCGCGTTGACGCGGAAGTAGTCCGCCGGGGTGCGGGCTTTGACCAGGGCGGCCAGATGGATCACCCGGTCGGCGGCGGCGACGGCGGCGGGCAGCCCGGCACCGGTCTCCAGGTCGCCCTCGACGCAGTCGGCGCCCAGCCGGTCGAGCTCGTGCCGCCACCGCGGCGAGGACGAGACGCGTACGAGGGCCGTGACCGCGTGGCCGTCGGCCCGCAGCCGCCGCACCAGACTCCTGCCGATGAAGCCGGTCGCCCCCGTGACCAGGAAACGCCTCACCGCGGCGGCTCGCAGCCCCGCCGGTAGATGCGGTACGTCTTGGAGCGGCGGGCGCCGATGTAGCGGGCCACGCCGTTGGCCGCGGCGTTGTCCTCCAGGATCCAGGAGAACTCGACGCGGCGGATGCCGAGCTCGCGGGCGGCCCGCATGGCGCGGGCCCCGAGTTCGAGCACCACCCTGTCGTCCCGGTTCTCCGCCCGGACGCCGAGCAGGATGAGCCTGGCCGCGTCCAGGTGGCGCAGGGCGCGGGCGAACCGCAGCAGGCCGAGGGGCGTGAGCCGTCCTCGCGCGGCCCTGAACGCCGGGCCGGCGTCGGGGATGCCGATCAGCGCGCCCACCGTCTCGCCGTCGCGCTCCGCGACGAGCGTCAGCTCGGGCCGCAGGATCGGCTTCAACGTCCGGACCAGGTGACGGAACTCCTTCTCCGTGGCGGGCACGAAGCCCCAGTTGCCCGCCCACACCTGGTTGAAGATCGCCCAGATCTGCGAGGCGGCGGTGTCGAGGTCGGCCAGCCGGAGCGGCCGGATCGTGTACGGGGAGCCTTCGGCCAGGGCGTCGGCCAGGGGCAGGAACTCGTCAGGCACCTGGTCCCAGGTGAGCTCCCACGCCCACAGGTCCTTGGCCTTGACGCAGCCGCACGCCTCCAGCAGCCGGGGGTAATAGGCGGGGTTGTACGGCATCAGCACCGCGGGATCCCGGTCGAAAGAGTCCACGAGCAGGCCGCATTCGTGGTTCGTCGACAGGCTCACCGGGCCGAGCATGCTGCGCAGGCCACGTTCGGCCAGCCAGCCGGCCGCGGCCTCGAACAGCGCGTGTGCGACCTCGGGGTCGTCGACGCACTCGAACATGCCGAAGAACCCCTCGTCCGCGCCGTGCAGCTCGTTGTGGCGGGGATTGCGGACGGCCGCGATGCGGCCGGCCACGCGTCCGCCGCGCCTGGCCAGGAAGAGCCCGGCCTCGGCGTAGTCGAAGAACGGGTTGCGCCGGGGATCGAGGAACGCGCGGCGCTCCCTGTCGAGAGGCGGGATCCACGGGTCCCCCGGCCGGTGGATCAGGTGCGGGAACCGGATGAAGGCGGTCAGGTCGGAGCGTCGCCGCACCGGTTCGACGGACACCGCCGTCACCGTCGCCGTCACCGTCCTGTGCCCTGCGTCCCGATGACCCCCACGGCCGTGCCGGCTTCGGCGAAGGCCCCGATGATCCGGTCCAGTTGCGCCTCGGTGTGAGCCGCGGTCGCGCTGATGCGGATCAGCTCCCGGCCGTGCTGCACCGCGGGGTGGATCACCGCGCCGGTGAAGACCCCCGCGTCGAACAGCGCACGCCACAGCCGCAGGCACGTCATGAAGTCGCCGACGTGCACCGGCACCACGGGCGTGGGCGCTGACCCGACCTCGTAGCCGAGACCCCGGAGGCCGTCGCGCAGCCGGGCCGCGTTGTCCATCACCCGCCGGCGGCGTTCCGGCTCGGCCTCGACGAGCTCGAGCGCTTTGAGCGCCGCCGCGACCGAGGCCGGCGTCATGGACGCGGAGAAAACGGCCGGAGAGGCCCAGTGGCGGATGTAGTCGATGACGTCCGCCTCGCCGGCCAGCGCCCCGCCGAGCGAGGCCAGGCTCTTGGAGAAGGTGGTCATGATCAGATCGACGCTGCTCTCCAGCCCTAAGAGCTCGGGTACGCCGCGGCCGTCCGCGCCGAGCACGCCCAGATCGTGCGCGCAGTCGAGCATCAGGCGGGCGCCGTGCTGCCCGGCCAGTTCGGCGATCCTGGGCAGGTCGCACATGTCGCCGGCCATCGAGAAGACCCCTTCGGTGACGATGAGCACGCCGCTGCCGGAGGGGGTGTCGGCCAGGAGCCACTCCAGATGCTTGGTGTCGTTGTGCCGGAACACGCGCTCGACGGCTCCGCCCAGCCGCACGGCGTCGCGCAGGGAGGCGTGGTTGTCCTGGTCGGTCAGGACGACGTCGTCCTGACCGAGGAGCGCCGACACCGCGAGGTTGGTCTGGTATCCGGTGGACAGGGCGATCGCGGCCTCGCGACGGAGGAAGGCCGCCAGGCGTTCCTCCAGCTCCAGGTGCAGCGCGTACGTGCCGTTCGCCAGGCGGGATCCCGAGCAGGAGGTGCCGTGTTCGGCGATCGCCTTGCGCGCCGCCTCCCGTACGCGCGGATCGGCGGAGAGCCCCAGGTAGTCGTTGGACGCCGCCATGATGACCGGCCGCCCGTGAATGCGCGCCTCACCGGGCGAGAGCAACGTCTCGACGGGAGGCGCGAATGGGTAGAGCCCGGCGGATTTGAAAATTCGGTGGGTTTCCCAGCTGCGACATTTGTCGAAGACGTCCGCCATGACTCGCACTATGACGGTCACCGGCTCCGCTGAACATGTCGTGCCAGTGAGACAAGACTTTCCCGGTGCCCTGCGGCCGGCTTGCCCCATCACCACGCCACATTTCCGAAATATCCGCATATAGCACGTCGGGCGGCCACGCAGGTGTGACCGTCGCGGAAGTCATCGCCTCCGGCCCGGCCTGACTATCTTTATCCGCGTCGACGCCAATTCCCTTTACGGAGGCGCATGGGCACGCTCGCGATTGTCCATGACGCGGCCGTCGCCTTCGTCATCCTCGCGGCGTCACGCGCGGTGAAATTCGCCGGGCAGGCCACGGCGCGGCCCGCACTCGGCGACGGGCTGTGGGCCGCGGCACTGGCGGCGGGAGCGGCGCTCGCGGAGCTGGCGGGCGGACCCGCCGGCCGCGCTCTGGCGGACATCGCGGTGCTGGCCGTACTGGCCACCGTGTGGATCGGGGCCGCGGTCTGGCGGGTGTTCACCGTCGAGGTCGGCCGGCTCGCCTTCGACGGCATGGCCCAGTCGCGGTCCTTCCGCGAGCCCGCCGAAGTGGACTGGGTACGCGACTGGACGATCGCCTTCTACCGCGACAATCCCGGCTTCGCCCTGCTGCCGCTGCCCGCGATCGGCTGGCTCGCGGTGCCGTTCCTGCCGCTCCACGTGCACGGCGCGGCCCGGGTCGCCGTCGTGGCCGTACTCGTGGCCTGGCTGGCCACGACGTCCGCACGTACCCGCGCGGGCTGCTGGCTCGGCTGCGCGCTGGCCGCCGCACTCGCACCCGCCGCCCCCACTTCCCCTCCCCCGTGGTGGTGCCTGGCCGTCGTGCTCGTCCTGCTGCCGGCCGGCCGCCTGCTCCGCCGGCGCGGCCTGCTGCGCGGCTCGATCGCCGGCGACTGCCTGCTCCCGCGCCCCTGGCCCGCCCCGCCCCGCGTCGGCCCTCCTGCCTGTACCGCGGCGGACGGCTGGCAGGCGCGACCGCCCCGCCGATCACCGTACGCCGGAGCCCTGCGCGGCCACGACGTGCTGCTGATCACCCTGGAGTCGGTCGGCCGCGACCACCTGGCCCGATTCACGCCGGACGGCGCCCGCACCCCCTTCCTGGACACCCTGTACGCCCACGCCGTGGTCTCGCCCCGCCACGTCGCGCCCTCGCCGCTGACCACGAACGCGCACGTGCTCCTCGCCCACGGCCGCTACCGCGCCGACGGGGAGTCGCAGGTCCACCGGCTGAACGCGGCCGGCTACCGCACCGCGTACCTCACCTCCGCCCGCACCAGCTACTACGGGCTGAGCGACATCCTCGCCGAGGCCGGCTACCAGACCCTCATCGACCGCTCCCGGCTGGGCGGCCACATCACCGACCGGGAACTTCCCGCGGCAGGCGCCGACGCCCTTCTCGCCGGCCTGCCCGCCGGCCGGGCGCCGCTCTTCCTGCACGTGCACACTACCGACACCCACGTGCCCTACCGGGTCCGCGACCCGCGCTTCCGCCGCAGGGGCGACGGCCGGCGCGACCGGTTCCTCGACGCGGTGGAGGAGGCCGACGACAACCTTCGCCGCCTGTACGAGGCACTGATGGAACGAGGCGTGCTGCGCGACCCACTGATCGTCGTCACCGCCGACCACGGCGAATCCTTCGGCCGTCTCGGCTACCACTTCCACGCCACGGCCGTGACCGCGGAGCAGACCCTCGTCCCCCTGGCGGTCGCCCACCCCGCACTCCCGGCCGCGCAGGTCTCCTGGTCGTCCCACCTTGACGTACTGCCGACCATCCTCGACCTCACCGGCGTCCCCGCCGCGCCGTCCCACGGCGAGTCCCTCTTCCACCCCGATCGCACGCAGCGCCTGGCACTCTGGGTCGGCCACCCCATGAGGCGCAGCACCTCCTGCTACGGCCTGATCGACGGCGAGCGCAAACTGATGGTCGACCTGGTCACCGAGCGCTGCTTCGAATCGGACTGGGAGGACCGCTCCCCGCGCTCCCTGCACGGCCCCGAACGACGCCACGCGGCCCAGTCGGCGACCACGGCGCTGCGCCGGCTGGGCCTTGACTAGATGCGGGGCTTGTCGATCCCGGTCAGCCTGGCCAGGGCCGCGAAGCCGTCGTCGGTGCCCGGCCAGTGCCGGCGCACCGCCTGCACCCCAGCGCGGCGGACCACGGACCGCAGCACCGCGATGACGATGACGGCGTCGTCGGCATAACCGAGCACCGGGATGAAGTCGGGCACCAGATCGATCGGAAAGGCCAGATAAGCCAGCAACAGCGCCAGCCGCACCCGCACCCCGCGCGGCAGATCAGGGTCGGCGGCCAGCCGGCGCACCAGCCGCAGCACGTCGGGCAGCAGCCGCAGCGCCTCCCGCAGCAACCCGCCACGGGGACGCACGATCGCCAGCACGCCGATCAGCGCCAGCCAGGCGACCAGCAGCCCGGCCGCGACCCCGATCAGCAGATCCCATCCCCATGATCCGGTCATGCCCGCTCGCTTTCCTCCGCTGCGAGGACGGATCGCCCCAAGGGAGCTTGAAATGCCTTCTTGAGCTGAACAGACGTTAGCGAACCCAGACCTGGTGATCATGGTTGGGGTTTCGCCCTGGGCGGTGGTCAGGCGGCGGCAGCGGGCACCGAGGCCTCGGCCGCCACGGTGGCGAAACCCAGATCACCGGCCGCCACGGTGCGGACGAGCCGGGGCTCGGTCGGGCGCTCGACGGTTAAGGACTTCCGAGGCGGTGGGCCCGGTCGAGCAGGTAGCGCTGCTCGACCTGGTTGCCGGTCAGGGCGGCTGCCTCGCGGTACAGTCGCGCCGCGCCGGCCGCGTCGCCGGTCAGCTGGAGCAGGTGGGCGCGCACCGCGCGTTCTCGTTGACGGGTCAGCGGTTCCTGGTCCAGCCGGTGGCGACGGTTGAGGTCGTCGAGCAGCGCCAGCCCCCGGCCCGGCCCGTACGCCTGCGCCACCGCCACCACCCGGCTCAGCCGTACCGGTGCGGTCGGGCTGAGCCGTTCCAGCCACACGTACAGCGCCGCGATCTGCGGCCAGTCCGTCTGCTCCGGCGTCGCGGCCGCGGCGTGCACGGCCGCGATCGCGGCCTGCAGCTGGTACGGGCCCACCTCGCGCCGGCTCCAGACGGTGTCGATCAGCTCGGTGCCCTCGCGGATCAGGACGGGATCCCACCGCGTCCGGTCCTGCTCCTCCAGCGGCACCAGCTCGTCATCGCCACCGGTACGGGCGCAGCGCCGCGACTCGGTCAGCAGCATCAGCGCGAGTAGACCGGTCACCTCGGGGTCGTCCGGCAGGGAGTCGCGGAGCATGCGGGTCAGCCGGATCGCCTCGCGGGTGAGGTCGACGCGGGCGAGCTCGTCGCCGGCGGAGGCGGTGTAGCCCTCGTTGAAGATCAGGTAGAGCACCTGCGTCACGGCGGCCAGCCGGCTGTCCCGGTCGGCGCCGGTCGGCGGGGTGAAGCGGGCGCCGGCGCGGGCCAGCTGCTGCTTGGCGCGGCTGATCCGGGTGCCCATGGTGGCTTCGGTCGTGCCGAAGGCGTGCGCGATCTCGGCGGTGGTCAGGCCGCCCACCGCGCGCAGCGTGAGCGCCACCTGGGAGGTGGCGCTCAGCGCGGGGTGGCAGCAGAGCAGCAGCACGGCGAGGCTGTCGTCGGCCTCCTGCGGCGGGTACGTCTGGCGGGCCGGTTCCTGCATAGCCAGCTCGGCGACGCCGGCCTCGTGCTCGCGGCGGCGCCGGGCCTGCTCGGAGCGGAGCAGGTCGACCATCCGCCGGTAGCCGATGCGGATCAGCCAGCTGCGCGGGTTGTCCGGCACGCCGTCGGCGGCCCAGGTCCGGCTCGCGGCCAGCAGCGCCTCCTGCACCGCGTCCTCGGCGACGTCGAAGTGGCCGAAGCGCCGCACCAGCGCACCGAGCACCTGCGGCGCCTCGGTCCGCAGCAGGTGCTCCACCTCACCGGGGCGGCCGGTCATGCCGCGAAGTCGCCGCCCATGATCGGGCGGATCTCGATCGGCTCGCCCAGCACCTCGACGATTCGCGAGACGATCTCGACGGCGCGTTCCCTGCTGGCCACGTCGATCACGGCGAAGCTGGCCAGGACCTCCTTGAGCTCGGCGAACGGTCCGTCGGTCGCGACCACGCCGTCCGGGCCCTTGCGTACGGTGGTGCTGACCACCGGGTGGCCGAGACCCTCGCTGCCGACGAACTCGCCGGTGGCGGTCAGCTCCTCCTCGAACTTCTGGTACGCGGCGAACGCGGCCAGCGCCTCCTCGGACGGGGTGTCGGCGGTCGCGGCGTCCCAGGCGGCGGCCGGGGTGTAGCCGAGCAACAGGTACTTCACGATGATCCTCTTCTCGAGTGTGTTGGGCAAAGGGTATGCCGGGTCAGGCGGAGCGGCGCAGGGACAGTGCGAGAACGGTCGTCCAGGTGAAGGCGACCAGGCCGTTGACGGCGATCTGGATGCTCATGTGATCAGGCGACATGGGTAGCAGCAGGACGAGCCCGGCGGCGCCGTTCAGCACGGCCGGCAGGACGGCCCGGCGGCGAGCGTAGCGGACGGTCAGGACGATGGCGGCGACGGCCAGCGCGGTGAAGGAGACGGCGGCCGCGACCGAGTGCGCGACGCCGTGCCAGGACATCTGGGCGACAGGTCCGTCGGGGGTGCCGGCGGGGAAGCCGTTCTCCGGATCCATGGTGAACAGTCCGGCGCAGACCATCCCGGCGCCGAAGATCCCGACGAAGATCGGCACCGCCCGCCGTCCGATGCCCTCGGTGAGGGTGCGCCTGACGCCCGCGGCCAGCGCCAGCCCGCCGAGGCCCGCGAGCACGAACGTGGTGATCTGGATCCAGCCGAGGTCGCCGGTGGCGAGCTGGCTGATCGGGTGCCGGGTGAGGTCGAAGCCATCGCGGGTGAGCATCTGGGCGATGGCCGAGGCGAAGAAGACCGGCCCGGCGAGGGCCCCGGCGAGCAGCAGGCGGCCGGACGCGGCGGGGACGGCGGGAGTGGTGTGGACAGCAGGGGTGGCGGTGGCCATGACGTCCTCCTTGAGGGTCGTGCGGGTTCCTGCCGCTACCTCGTAGCCGGAGCCGGGATTTCGACATGGCCGCTTGTGTGAGCCAAGTCACATCAGAATGATGTCGAAGGCCGGGGATCGCCTCCGAGGTACCAGCAAGCACTCACCAAGGAGGACGAGATGGACACGATGTCCGACACCAGCCAGCCGAGCGCCGAGCTGAAGGCCCTGGACCGCCTGGTCGGCACCTGGAAGGTCACCGGCGGCGCCGAGGGAACGGTGCGCTACGAGTGGATGCCCGGCGGTTTCTTCCTGTTCCAGCACGTCGAGCTCACCCACGACGGCCGGCCGATCACCGGCCTGGAAGTGATCGGCAACCTGCGCCCGTTCGGCGAGCCGGTCAGCGCGGACGTGGTGTCGCGCTTCTACGACTCGGCCGGCGACACGCTTGACTACGTGTACGAGCTGACCGGCGACAAGCTGACCATCTGGGGCGGCGCGAAGGGCAGCCCGGCGTACTACGAGGGCACGTTCAGCGCCGACGGCGCGACGGTCACCGGCGGATGGGTCTACCCCGGCGGAGGCGGATACGCCTCCACGATGACCCGGATCTGACATCGGCTCGCCGCGTTCACGAACGCGGCGAGCCGATCCGGCTCTGTAGGGGCTGCAACCGCACTTGAGGGCACGCCCGCCTCAGCCAAGGGAACCCGCGCCGAAGTTTCCACCGAGGGTTCAACGTTACGGTTATAGGTCATGGCGGATGACTCCACGACGATCGAACTCAGCCTGTCCGAACTCCGCGAGGTCGCCGGCTACGCCGTGGCGTGCGCGCGGCCCGCCCTGGCGATCTTCGAACGGGAACGCCCCGACGATCGACGTCCGCGAGCCGCGATCGAGGCCGCGCAGACGTTCGCGGACGGAGCAGACCGGACCAAGGCACTCCGGGACAGCGCGTGGGCGGCGATGCGCGCGGCTCAGGAAGCGCGCGACGCGGGACTCGCCGCGGCGAGTGACGCGGCGCGGGCGGCCCTGGCCGCGGCCGGTGCGGGCTACCTTCATCCCCTGGCCAAGGCCACCCAGGTCAAGCACATCCTCGGGCCGGCCGCTCATGCCGCGCGAGCGTTCGAACTCTCCGCCGGAGACGATCCCTCCGTCGGAGCCGATCACATCGCCCAGTCACGAGCCCTCGCCGGTCCCGTCGTGGTGGCCGTCCTGATGCGCTACCCGCCCGCCCCACCCGGCGGCGGGCGGGTCGGCGAACTGCTCCGCCGGCTCGACGCGTCGCTCCGGTGATCAGTAGGTCGTCCCGCCCGAGACGTCGAGCCGATGGCCGGTGACGTAGCGGCTGTCGTCCGAGGCCAGGAAGGCGACGACGTCGGCCACGTCCTCCGGCGTGCCCAACCGGCCAAGGGGCGTCTGTGACGACAACCAGGCCAGGGCCTCGCCGACCAGGCGTCCCTGGTGCATGTCGGTGTCGATGACGCCGGGGGCCACGAGGTTGACGGTGATGCCGCGCGGCCCGAGCTGCTTGGCCAGGGCGACGGTCATGACGTCGAGCGCGGCCTTGGACATGGCGTAGTCGATCGCCCTGGGCATGGCGGCCCCGCGGGTCAGCATGGTGCCCACGGTGATGATCCGTCCGCCGTCGCGCAGCCGGGGCAGGGCTTGCTGGGTGACGAAGAACGGCGCGGTGGTGTTGACCGCGAACAGGCGCTCGAAGCCCTCCCGGGTGACGCCGTCGATCTCGCTCTGGCCGCCGAGGATGCCCGCGTTGTTGACCAGGACGTCCAGCCCGTCGGCGTGCGCGTCGAAGGCGGTCCACAGGGCTTCGGCGTCGCCGGGCGCGCCCAGCTCGGCCTGGACGGCGAAGGCCCGCCCGCCGGAGGCTTCGACGGCGGCGACGGTGTCCTTGGCGGCGGCGTGGTTGCCGCCGTAGTGCACGGCGACCCGGGCGCCCTCGTGAGCCAGCCGGACGGCGATCGCGCGGCCGATGCCCCGGCTCGCCCCGGTCACCAGCGCCGTCTTTCCGGTCAACGTCGTCATGATCATGCCTTTCTGGTTCATGCGGTGTAGGGGGTGGTGGCCTTGGCGGCGCGCAGGACGCGCGCCCACCAGCTCACCTGGTCCAGCAGGGTCTTGGCGGCCGCGGCCGGGCCGACGGGGTCCTTGGGCCGGCCGGCGCCGTCGAAGCACTCCCAGGCGCCGTGGAAGCTGACGGTGTCGCGCGTGGTGACGGCGTGCAGCTCGGCGAAGACGGCACGCAGGTGCTCCACCGCGCGCAGGCCGCCGGAGATGCCGCCGTAGGAGACGAACGCCACCGGCTTGGCGTGGAACTGCCGGCTGTGCCAGTCGATGACGTTCTTCAGTCCGGCCGGGTAGCTGTGGTTGTACTCGGGGGTCACCACCACGAACGCGTCGGCCGCCTCCAGCCGCGGCGTCAGCCCGCCCAGGGCCTCCAGCACCGGCGCAGGCGGGGACATCGACGGGGCCGCCCCGCCGATCGGCACGTCGGCGAGGTCGATCACGTCCACGTCGAGGTCCGGGCGGGCCGCGGCCTGACCGGCGAACCAGCCGGCCACGGTCGGGCCGAAGCGGCCGTCGCGTACGCTGCCGACGATGACGGCCAGCCTCAGCGGGTCAGTGATCATGGTGTTCTCCCTTCGTGGCGGCGGCCTGTCGCAGGGCCGCCAGCAATGTGGTCTCGCTCGGGGATCCGGTGAGCGGGGGCAGGTTCTCGATGAGGAAGACCGGCACGCCGGTGACGCCGAGGCGGCGCACGCGGTCGAGCCGGGCGCGCACGGCGGCGGGAGGCACGTGGCCGGTGGTGACGCCGACCTCGGCGGCCAGCCGGGCGAGCGTGGCGGGGTCGCCGATGTGCAGCCCGTCGGTGAAGTGGGCGCGAAAGAGGCGTTCGGCCATGGGCTCGGCCTTGTCCTGCCGGGCGGCGTCGGCGATGAGGCGGTGGGCGTCGAAGGTGCCGGTGGCGATCGCCTTGCCGTACTCGAACCGGAGTCCTTCACGGGCCGCGTGTTCGGCGAGGACGAGCACGCCGGCGGCCGCCTGCGGGCCGAAGGTCTGTTCCAGCACCGCCAGGAGCGGACGCCCGTCGGCCGGGGCGCCCGGAGCGAGCTCGAAGGGCAGGAACTCCACCGTCACCTGTACGCCCTCGGCCCTGAGCCGGCCGGCGGCGCGGGCGAAGCGGGTGTAGCCGAGGTAGGAGTGCGCGCAGATGACGTCCATCACGAGCTGGGCTTTCACATGCCGTGTCATGGCTGCCCGCCTCACGCGGCCGCGGGGGCGGGCTCGGCCGGCGAGGTACGGTCGCGCAAGGGAACCTCGCGGATGAACCAGGCCAGCGCGAAGGCGAGGGCGCCCAGCGCGGCCGCGCCGAGGGCCATGGCGTGGACGCCGCTGGAGACGGCGAGCTGAACCGCCTCCCGCGCGGCGGGCGGGAGCTGCGTGAGCCCGCCGGACGTCAACTGACCGGAGGCGATCCGGGTGCCGGTCGCCGCGCCGAGGCGGTCGATGAGGGTGTCCTGCAGCCGGGCGGTGTACAGGGCGCCCAGGGCGGCCACGCCCAGTGAGGCGCCCATGGTGTGCCAGAGGGTGACCGAGCCACTGGCCGCCCCCATGTCACGCGGCTCGGCGCTGTTGATCGTGATGATCGTGGTGGACTGCATCAGCAGGCCCACCCCGAGGCCGCCGATCAGCGTGAGACCCGAGGCGAGCGCCAGGTTGACGCCGGGCCGCAGCAGGAGCAGCGCGAGCATGCCGGCCGCCACGGCGGCGCCGCCGAGGATCGGATAGATCCGGTAGCGGCCGTTGCGGCTGATGAGCCGGCCGGTGCCGACCAGCACGGCGACCATGCCCAGCATCGACGGCAGGACCAGCAGGCCGCTCGCGACCGGCGAGGCGCCGTGGACCAGCTGCATGTACTGGGGCAGGAAGGTGGCCGCCACCACCATGCCGACGCCGCCGAGGAAGCGGATGACCTGGGCGAGGGTGAAGTTGCGGTCGGCGAACAGGCGCAGCGGCACGATCGGCTCGGCCGCGTGCCGTTCCACGACCAGCAGGGCGGCCAGCGCCGCCAGCCCGGCCAGGCTCAGGGCGAGGATCGGAGCCGACCCCCAGGCGTACCGGGTGCCGCCCCAGCCGGCGACCAGGCTGAGCGCCACCAGCGCCACCGTCAGCAGCAGCGCCCCGGGGTAGTCGATCCGCGCCCTGATCCGGCGCCGCTCCAGCCGTACGGCGGCGCCGATGAGCAGCAGGGCGGCCGCGCCGATGGGGAGGTTGACGAAGAACGCCCACCGCCACCCCACATCGGCGAACAGGCCACCGAGCAGCGGCCCGGCGATGAACGCGATCGGCATCATCACCCCGAACAGCCCCATCAGCCTGCCGCTGTGCCGGGGCGGCACCAGCTCGCCGATCAGCGCCAGGGCCCCGGTCATCAGGCCGCCCGCGCCCAGGCCCTGCACCATACGGAAGCCGACGAGCTGGATCATGTCCTGCGACATCCCCGACAGCCCGGAGCCCAGCAGGAAGATCGCGATCGCGGCCATGTAGACCGGCTTGCGGCCGTACAGGTCGCCGAGTTTCCCCCAGATCGGCGTCGAGGCGGCCATGCAGATCAGATAGGCCGTCGCCACCCAGGAGAAGTACTCCAGCCCGCCGAGATCGTTCACGATCGCCGGCAGCGCGGGTCCGAGCATCATGCCGTCCAGCGGGGCCGTGATCATGCCAAGCATCACGCCGATCACGCCGATACGTAGAGATCGATCCACATGTCCTCCAATTCGCGTACTGCGTACGTGAAAGGGACCATAACCATTCAGGTACCATGTACGCAAATGGAGGGGAAGGGACGTGCATGGCCGACGAGGCAGCCACCAGCATCTGGATGCAGCCGGAGACGCACGAGCGCTCCGGCCCGGGACGGCGCCCCGGCTACAGCCGCGAGCAGATCACCCGGGCGGCCGTCCGGATCGCCGACGCCGAAGGCGTCGAGGCCGCGACCATGCGGCGGATCGCAGGCGAGCTGGGCACCGGCGCCATGTCGCTCTACCGCTACGTACCCCGGCGCGACGACCTCTTCGACCTCATGATCGACCTGGCCATGAGCGAGATCGAGCTCCCCGACGGCCCGTCCGGTGACTGGCGCGGCGACCTGACGCTGCTGGCCCGGCAGGTCCGCGCCACCGGCCTGCGCCACCCCTGGCTGATCGCGCTGCTCACCAGCCGGCCCACGCTGGGCCCCCACCTGCTGCGCGTGCACGAGTTCGCACTCGGCGCCTTCGACGGGACCGGGCTCGACATCGACGACGTCACCGGTTTCGTCGGCATGCTGGACGACTACGTGCACAGCGCGATCCGCCGCGAGCTCGGCTGGCTGGAGGAGGCCCGCCGCACCGGCCTGGACCCCGAGCGCTGGAAACGGGACTACATGGGACCGTACGTCCGCCAGGTCGTCGAATCCGGCGCCTTCCCCCTGTTCAACCGATCGGTCCTCGACTCCCGCACCGCCCACCTCGCCCCCGAGGAACGCTTCCGGCACGGACTCGACCGCATCCTCGACGCCATCGCCGCACTCGTCCCATCGCTCCGCCCTCGCTGAGCGGGGCGCCCGCGTACTCGGACGATGGGGGCGACGTCGTCCGGCCGGCCGAGGGTGTCCGGGGAGCGACGGGTCACCTGGGTATGGCCTGCACAGCGACCTCTTCGGCGGGGTCCGGGCCGGCCGGCGGGCGCGCGTTGCGCAGTGCGGCCTCGACGCGGTGGTTGCCGGTCATGGTCGCGGTGACCACGGTCATGGCGAGCAGGAGGCCGGCGGCGGCGTAGAGCGGGGTGCGCAGGTCGTAGGTGGTGGCCAGCCAGCCGCCGAGGAAGGCGCCGAAGGGCGCGGCGCACATGGCGAGCATGCGGGAGGTGGAGGCGACGCGGCCCATCAGGTGGGCCGGGACGATGGCCTGCCGGAGGGAGGGGCCGAGCACCATCGTGGCGCCCATGCCCGCCCCGCAGACGGCGAGCGCGAGCCCGGCCGCGTACGCGTTCGGGGCGGAGGCGAGCCCCAGGATGGCGAGGCCCTCGATCGTGGCGGTACAGGTCAGCGCGGTGCCGGTGCCCAGGCGCCGGCCGAGGAAGGCGGCGATGCCCGCGCCCAGCAGGCCGCCGGCGGCCTCGGCCGTGAGGAGCAGCCCGAAGCCGAAGGCGCCGACGCCGAGACGTTCGTGGGCGAACAGGGCCAGGATGGTCTCCACGGCGACGAAGGCGACGTTCCCGACCGCCGGACGGAGCGCGAGCCCGAGCAGCAGCCGGTCCTTGAAGACGTAGGAGGCCCCGGCCCGCGCCTGCCGCAGCAGCGACTCGCGGGCGCTCGCGGCCGGGCGCGGCACGGCGGGCAGCGACCGGACGAGCAGTGCGGACAGCGCGAACGACACCGCGTCGGCTAGCAGCGGAACCGAACGTCCGAGCGCGAGCAGCGCACTGCCCGCGGGTGGCCCGGCGAAGCCGGACGCCGCCGTCTGGGCGCCGCGCAGGCGGGCGTTGGCGCGCTGCAGGAGCGCGGGGTCGCGGCGGAGCAGATCCGGCAGGTACGCCGTGGCGGCCGTGTCGAAGAACAGCCCGCCGAGGGCGAGCAGGAACGCGGAGGCCGCCAGCAGCGGGATGCTCAGCACGTCGAGCGCGGCCGCCGCGGCGGGTACGGCGAGCAGCACCGCACGCGCGGCGTCCGTGACCCACATCGTGCGGCGGCGGTCCCAGCGGTCCACCAGCGCACCGCCGAGCACTCCGAACAGCAGCCAGGGCAGTGTCCCGGCGGCCGTGACGACGGCCAGCGCCATCGGATCCCGGGTCAACGTCACCGCCAGCAGCGGCAGCGCGGCATGCATCACGCCGTCACCGAGCGAGGACACCGTCTGCGCGGTCCACAGCCGCCCGAAGCCGGCCGGCAGCTTCGCTGGATTCGTCGTCATTCGGCGTCCTCCTCGACCTGCCGGCGCGGAGCCGGCCGGAACAGCGCGAAGACCAGCGACACGTCCGGAAGCGATGGATCGGACAGCGCCCGGTACTCGTCCTTCAGCGCCTCCAGGCGCGCCGCCAGTTCCGCGAACTGCTCCTCGGTGAGTCGCAGATGTGCCATGCGTACGTGCCGCTCACCATCCGCCGGCGACTCCTCCAGGTCCGCCACCGCGTTCCGCAGCAGCACGTCCGGCTGCCCCGGCCCTGGATCCGGCAGCTCGATCGACCGCGCGGCCATCGCGTAGTACCGCTCGGTGACCCCTCTCACTTTCCGCGTCTCCACCACCTTCACGAGGCCGGCCCGCTCGAGCAGCCGTACGTGATAGCTGGAACTCCCCTTGGCGAGGCCCATCCGCTGGGCGATCTGCGTGATCGTCGCCGGTTCGAACCGGAGGATGGCCATGATCCGGTGGCGCGTGAGATTGGAGACGGCGCGTAGCTGCTCGTCAGTGGTGACGCGAAACGTCTCCGGGAGATCTTCGTTAGGCACGCGGACAATGGTCAAGGATTCTTGACCATTGCGCAAGGGGTTGAGGCCAGGCAATGCAGCGTCGGTGCCTCGACGTCAAAGCGTCGCGCTCGCGGAGCGTCGGGAGTGGAGACGTCGAACCACCCCAACCAGGGCCGATGTGACCCATCACCTGGTAGGGCTGCCGCGGTAGGGCACAATCGTCGCGCATGGGGGAAAATTCTGGGCTCCAGGCTGACCTGGCCCGGGCTCGCGCGGGGGACGATGCCGCCTTCGCCCGCCTGGTGGGACCGCTACGCCAGGAGTTGCACGCCCACTGCTACCGCATGCTGGGCTCGAGTCACGACGCCGACGATGCCCTGCAGGACGCCCTGCTGCGTGCGTGGCGAGGGCTCGCGCGGTTCGAGGGCCGCAGCTCGTTGCGTTCGTGGCTCTACACCGTGGCCACCCGCACCTGCCTGGACCTGGCTGACGGCCGCGCCAAGCGGGCGTTGCCCGCCGATCTCGGCTCATCCAGCGAACGAGCCGTGCTTGACGCGGCCCCGCTGACCGACGTCGCCTGGCTGGGCCCTTACCCCGATCAGGGCCTCGCCGACGGCCGGGCCGTCCCTGAGGCGCGGTACGAGCAGCGTGAGTCCGTCGAACTCGCCTTCGTCGCCGCCCTGCAGCACCTGCCGGGCAACCAGCGGGCCGCGCTGCTGCTGTTCGACGTTCTCGGGTTCTCCGCCGCCGAGATCGCCACCATGATGAGCACCTCGACCACGTCGGTGAACTCGGCCCTGGCACGAGCCCGCAGACTCGTGGCGGAGAAGATCCCCTCATCGAGCCAGCAGCAGGCACTGCGAAAGATCGGCGACGTCAAGGTGCAGAAGCTCGTGGCCGCGTTCGCGGCGGCGCTGGAACGCGGCGACATCGACGCCCTCGTACCCCTGCTGACCGAGGACGTCACCTGGACCATGCCGCCTCTGCCGACCTGGTACGAGGGGCTGGCGGCCGTCACCGACTTCGCGAAGCGAGTCCCCATGGCGAGTTGCCCGAGCTGGCGCACCCTCCCGACCAGCGCCAACGGCCAGCCCGCCGTGGCGTTCTACATCGGCGGCGACGTCATCGAACCGCACACCGCCTGGTCGATCACCGTGCTCGCGTTCCGCGACGCGCGCATCTGCGGCATCGTCTCGTTCCTCGGTCGCGACCACTTCCCATCCTTCGCACTGCCCGCCTCCTTGTCCTGACCGCGAGAACCGGCGGCGTCAGCCGAGCGACCGTACCGACCGGCCGGGACACATCACGGCAAGAGGTCGCGCCAGCGTTCGGCCGATGCCAGACCGTCCAGGCTGATCCGTTCCAGGAACGCGCCGCCCCTGGCCAGGCGGCGTCCCACGGGCGTGTCGAGCCCGAGCGTCTGCCCCGCCGCCTTCGCGATCTCCGCCGCCGCGAGCGTCTGCCGCGAGCCGATCACCGTCGAGTGGTACCAGGCGTCGTCGTCGACCACGTAGATGTCGCGACGCCGCTGCGGGTCACGTTCGCGCCTGATCAGCCCCTGCTGGGTCAGGTAGCCCACTGCCGTGGAGATCGAGGCGGGGCTGACGTTCAGCCCGCGCGACAGCTCGGCCGCGGTGAGCCTGCCGTCCTCGCTCAGCCACAGGCCGATGAGCACGCGCGCCATCATCCTTGGCAGGCCCATCCCGACCGCCATCTCGACGGCTTCGTCCTCCACCTCGAAGACCTTGCGGTCCCGGGCTCCGGCCTCGGGCGAACGTGCGGGGGCGCCGCGGCGCGCCCGCCGCGCTGCCGCCTGGTGCGCCCGCTCGGGGCGGTAGTCGCCGGGGCCGCCGTTGCGGCCGATCTCACGGCTGATCGTCGAGGTCGGCCGGTCCAGTCGCCTGGCGATCTCGGCGTAGGAGCGGCCTTCGGCGAGACCGGTCGCGATCCGCCGGCGGTCCTGCAGGGTCAACCTTCCTTCTGGCATGACATCACTATTGCGTTCGGCCTCACACAATGCAATGTTTCATTGCATTCAGCTTCAGTGTCAACGCATCAATTTATGCGCTTTGATCTGCGCTTATGTGTAGTGATTAATTGACAGAATTTCTGAAAGCAACGTAGCTTTCAATTCGTGATGAACGCGTACTGTCGCGACCAACCGGTCCCTCCCCCTCACCTGGAATCGGAGGTGTGAACGTGATGCGGCCCTTCGTCTCGGTGACGGGACTGCGTAAGTCCTACGGCGACCACCGCGTCCTGGACGGCATCGACCTCACCATCCCGCAGGGCACGGTCTTCTCGCTGCTCGGCCCCAACGGCGCGGGCAAGACCACCACCGTGCAGATCCTGTCCACCCTGATCAAGGCCGACGCGGGCGAGATCTGGGTCGCCGGGCACGACCTGGCCGCAGAACCCGACGAGGTACGCGCCGCGATCGGCGTCACCGGCCAGTTCTCCGCGGTCGACGGCTTTCTCACCGGCGAGGAGAACCTGCGGCTCATGGCCGACCTGCTCCACCTCGGCCGCGCCGAGGGCCGCAGGCGCGTCCGCGAACTGCTGGATCGCTTCGACCTCACCGACGCCGCGCGCAGGCCCGCGGTCACCTACTCGGGCGGCATGCGCCGCCGCCTCGACCTCGCCATGACCATGGTCGGCACGCCCAGGCTCATCTTCCTCGACGAACCGACCACGGGCCTGGACCCGCGCAGCCGCCGCACCATGTGGCAGATCGTCAGGGACCTCGTCCAGCAGGACGGCGTGACCATCTTCCTGACCACCCAATACCTGGAGGAGGCCGACGAGCTCGCCGACCGCATCGCGCTGCTCAGCCAGGGCCGGATGGTGGCCGAGGGCACCCCTGAGGAGCTCAAGCGCATGGTCCCCGGTGGCCACATCGTCGTGCGCTTCGCCGACCCCGACGGGTACCGGAAGGCGGCCGGCCACGTCGGCGCCACCTCCAGCGACGACGCGGCGCTCACCGTGCAGATCCCCGACTCCGGCGGAGTCAGGACGCTGAGGAAGCTCCTGGAGTGGCTGGACACGCAGGCCATCGACGTGGCCGAGCTGTCGGTGCGCACCCCCGACCTGGACGACGTCTTCCTCACCCTGACCCAGGAGCCCACGACCAAGGAGCCCTCCTGATGAGAGCGATCACCGACTCGGCGACGATGCTGCGGCGCCAGGTCAAGCACATCTGGCGCTACCCCACGCTGATCCTCACCTACGCGGGGGTCCCGGTGGTGCTCCTGCTGCTGTTCGTCTACGTCCTCGGCGGCATCATGGGCACCGGGATCGGCGGCGACCGCGCCGCCTACGCCGCGTACATCACCCCCGGCATCATGATCATGACAATCGCGAGCGCCGCGCAGGGGACGGCGATCTCGGTGGCCCTGGACATGACCGAGGGCATCGTCGCCAGGTTCAAGACCATGGCCATCGCCCGCGTCTCCGTCCTCACCGGGCACGTGCTCGGCGCGCTGGTCCAGAACTTCATCGCGATCACCGCGGTGACGCTGACGGCCCTGCTGATCGGCTTCCGCCCCGCCGCCTCCGCGCTGGACTGGCTCGGGGTGATCGGCGTGCTGGCGATGTTCACCTTCGCCATCACCTGGCTGTCGGCCGCGCTGGGCATGGTCACCAAGAACGTGGCCACGGCCAGCAACCTGCCGATGCCGCTGATGCTGCTGCCGTTCCTGGGCAGCGGCGTGGTCCCGCCGGAGTCGATGCCGGGCCCGCTGCGCTGGTTCGCCGAACACCAGCCGTTCACACCGGTCATCGAAACCCTGCGCGCGCTCCTGGCCGGGCAGCCCGCGGGATCCAGCTTCGCGGCGGCGGCACTGTGGAGCGCGGCCATCGCGCTGGGCGGATACCTGTGGGCCCGCAGGCTCTACAACCGGTGAGGTTGACGGGATACGGAACAGTAGTGCCATGCAACTGCGTTACGTCCTCGCCGGCTATCGGGTCGCTATCCGCGGCTATATCCCAGATTGGCAGGAGGCCGGACTGAGCGGTCCGCATCTGCTGTCGCTGAGCGACTGCATGGTGGACCTCGTGCCAGTCGATCCCGCCGGCCGGGACCACTGGTTCGCCAGTTCCCAGGAGGCCGAGATCGCCCGTAGCCAGGCCGGCAACCCAGGGTTGCACGTGCTCGGGGTCGGATTCGCCGCCGATGACGTTCCGGGGCTGCAGGACGACATGGCCCGCGACGGCTGGGACGGCAGTCTCCCGGACCGGCTGGTCCGGCGTGAGGAGTTCCCCGGGGCCGGCGAGCGGCTACTGGGTTTCGAACTGGTCGGCTTCGACGTCGCAGGCTGGCACACCTGGACCTGCCTCGGGGGCCTCGTCACCGACGTTCACCAGGCCACCGGCATCCGGCCGGGCCCCGGTGGGCTGATCCAGGACGAGCAGGACGCGCGCACGGCTGCCCGATGGCTCACCGACTCGGGCCTCGGCGATCCCAAGGTGTTCCTCTGGGCGGCCGCACTGCTCACGGAGCCACCGCGGGCGACCCTCCCGGCCGGGGAGTAACGCAGCCCTTCCAGGTCGCCGGTGGAGGCCGCGCGACGGCGGGCCGGCACGGCCGGCGATCAGCAGCGGCTGGACAAATCTCGTCGCCGCGCTCTGCGACATCGCCGGCCGATCCTTCACGCCTGCGGAATGGCAGCGCTACGTACCGGCAGAGGATTTCCAGCGGACATGCCCTGATCAGCCGCGCTGACCGCAGGTTTGCCCGAGTTGCTCGCCCCGGTTAGCGTGCCGCATGATCCGTGGAAAGGACGAGGCGCGCGACGCCGAGGAGCCACCGCCGGAACCCCTCTGGACGGTGCTGGCCCACCACCCTGACTTCCGCAGGCTGTTCACCGGTAACTCCGTCTCGCTGCTCGGGTCGAGCGTCACCACCGTGGCGCTGCCCCTGACCGCGGTGCTCCACCTGGACGCCTCGGCCACCGAGATGGGGCTGCTCGGCGCGCTCGGCCTGTTACCGCACCTGGTTCTGGGCCTGCCGGCCGGCGTGTGGGTGGACCGCGTCCCCTACCGCCGTACGATCGTCATCGCCGACGCGGTCCGGGCGCTGCTGCTCGGCGCGCTGCCCGTCCTGGCCGCCCTGGGGCAGTTGCGGATCTGGCACCTGTACGCGGTGGTGACGTCGGCCGGGATCGCCGCACTCTTCGAGTCGGTCGCGGCCCAGTCGTTCACCCCGCAACTGGTCCCGCGCGAGCGGCTGCTCGCCGCCAACAGCACGCTCATGCTGAGCAACGCCACCGTGAACACCACCGGCTCGGCCGTGGGCGGCCTGCTGGTGTCGGCGCTCACCGCGCCGATCGCCATCGCCGTCGACGCGGCCTCGTTCCTGATTTCCGCCCTGGTCAAGGCCCGCATCCGGGCGGAGGGCCGGCCGCGCGTCAGCGGCGAACGCGGTCCCGTGCGGCTGCGGGCCGACATCGCCGAGGGCCTGCGCGCGGTCTTCGCCCACCGCGTCATCCGCACGGTCGTCCTGGCCGCCACCGTCGGCGCGTTCGCCGGTCAGGCCCAGGCCGTCGTGCTCGTGCTCTACCTCGTACGCGACCTCGGCCTGCCGGCCGGCCTGATCGGTGTCCTCGTCGCGCTCGCCGGCGTGGCCGGCGTCGCGGGCGCCCTGGTGGCCACCCGCGTCACCCACCGCATGGGCCCTGGCCCGACGTTCATCATGGGCATGTTCCTCGCCTCCGCCGCCGGCCTGGTGCTGGCCGCCGCGGCCGGCCCCTTCGCCGTGATGCTGACGGTCCTGGTTCTCTCGCAGGTCCTGCGGGGCGGCGGCCCCTCCCTGTACGGCGTCAACCAGCAGACCTTCCGCCAGGCCCTGATCCCCCCGGAACTGCTCTCCCGCGCCAACGCCATCTGGCGGTTCCTGGCCTACGGCGGCCAGTCGCTCGGCGCGGTGCTCGGCGGCGTGGCCGGTGAGGCGCTCGGCCTGCGGGCCGCCCTGGTCCTCACGTCCTGCCTGATGCTGGCGGGCACCGGCATCGCGCTCGCCTCGCCGCTGCGTACGATGCGCATCCTGCCCGAGCGCTGACGCCGGTTCACCCGTCAGCCGAAGTCGCGGCGGCGCAGGGACAGCAGGCCGCCGGCGAGGAGGAGGGCGGTGACCGCGGTGAGCGCGAGGGCCGGGCGGGCGTCGTACGGCGCCCCGGTCATCGCGTTCGCCACGTAGTGGAACGGCTCCACTGGGAAACCGCCGAAGAACCCGTAGAAGGGGGTGATGATCTGCCCCAGTGCGGAGGTCAGGACCCAGGCCAGCCAGGAGATCGCCACGCCGGCCCGCGGTGCCAGCCCGTACGCGAGCAGGCAGACCGCCCCCACGCTCCACGCCGCGGGCACGGTGGTCAGCGCTCCTGCGACGAAGCGGGGCAGATCGGTGGCGAGGTCGCCGACGAGCAGCGAGAACACCGTGCCGAAGACCAGACCGGCGACGGCCATCAGCGCGGCCGTGCCGAGCCCGGTGACGAGCAGGTGCCCGCCCGCCCAGCGCAGCCGGGTCAGGGGGGTGGCCAGCACCGCCTCACCGCGGCCCGAGACCTCCTCCGTCCGGAGCCGGATGACCATGAGCACCGGGTAGAGCGCGACGGCGTACGCCATGATCATGATCAGGTACCAGACGTACGCGGCGAGTGACGGCGATCGCATGCCGATCATCGTGGTGATGGTGTCCAGCATGACGCTCGGCCGCGTGAGCAGATCGTTCGTCAACGGGGACAGCGCGCCCGCGGCCGCCGCGAAGACCCCGACCCCCACCGCCCACTTCAGGAGCAGGCCGCGGTGCAGCCGCCAGGCCAGGCTGACCGGGCCGCGCAGCCGCGGGGCCGTGGCCGGGCCCGGCCGCTCGGTCAGCACGCCGGCGCCGAGGTCGCGGCGGTCGAGCAGCCGGCCCGCGAGCGCGTACAGCGCCGCGCCGATCACGAACATGACACCGGCCAGCCACCACCGCTCGCCTTGGTACGGCTGCACGAGGTGACTCCAGCCGATCGGCGACAGGTATTTCAGCCAGGGCTGTCCCGTGACGTCCCCGGAGAAGCGCATCACGTAGGCGAGGCCGAGCACCGACAGAGCGATCGTGGTGGCCGTGCGGGCGCCGGCGGCGAGCTGGGCGGCGACCGCGGCGATGCCGCCGAACAGCCAGCCCGCGAGCGCGATGGCGGCTCCGTACGCGATCGATCCGATCGGCGGGAGCCCGATCGCGATCAGCGCGGCCGCGGTCAGCGCCCCGGCGAGCAGGCTGATGCCCGCCGCCACGAGCACGGCGGCGGTCAGCGGGGCGCGACGGCTCACGACGGCGGCGCGGACCAGCTCGATCCTGCCCGCGTCCTCCTCCCTGCGGGTGTGCCGGATGACCGACATCAGCGCGGCGAACGCGCCGGCCACGTACAGGAAGCCGCCGCTGCGCCAGGTCGCGAGCACCTCGAGCCGGGGTTCCACCCGGCCGCCGCCGATCGCGTGGAGGAAGGGCGTCCTGGCGATGATGCCGAGGTAGGTGAGCTTCAGCTCCTGGGTGGCCATGTAGCGGTTGATGTAGGCCACCATCACCAGGCTCATGCTCACGATCAGCAGGATCCACCAGGGGGCGATGGCCCGTTCGCGGCGCAGCGCCAGGCGGACCAGGTGACCGGTGCCGGCGAAGGTATTCATGATGTCGCTCCGTAGTGCCGCAGGAACAGCTCCTCCAGGGTGGGAGGCCGGCTGACGAGGGCGCGTACGCCGGTGTCGGTGAGGTGCCGCAGCACGACGTCCAGGTCGGGGGTGTCGACGTCGAACCACACCCGGCTGCCCTCGGTACGCAGGTCGTGCACCCCGTGCAGGCCGGCCAGCCCCTCCGCCGGCGCTGCCAGGTCGGCCTCGATGGAGGTGCGGGTGAGATGACGCAGGCCGGCCAGCGAACCGCTTTCGACCGTACGGCCGTCCTTGACGATGGTCACCCGGTCGCACAGTGCCTCGACCTCGGCCAGGAGGTGGCTGGACAGCAGCACGGTACGGTCCCCGCGGCGCTGCTCCTCCCGGATGCTCTCCCGGAAGACCTCCTCCATCAGGGGGTCCAGGCCGGAGGTGGGCTCGTCGAGGATGAGCAGCTCGGCGTCGGAGGCCAGCGCGGCGATCAGGGCGACCTTCTGCCGGTTGCCCTTCGAGTAGGCGCGGCACTTCTTGCGAGGGTCCAGGTCGAAGCGCTCCAGCAGCGCGGCGCGGCGCCGCTCGTCGAGCCCGCCGCGCAGCCGTCCGAGCAGGTCGATCACCTCGCCGCCGGACAACTGGGGCCACAGCACGACATCCCCGGGTACGTAAGCCAGCCTGCGGTGCAGCTCCGTCGCGCCGGCCCACGGATCGCCGCCGAGCAGCCGGGCGGTGCCCGCGTCGGCGCGAAGCACGCCGAGCAGGATCCGGATCGTGGTGCTCTTGCCCGCGCCGTTCGGCCCCAGGAAACCGTGCACCTCGCCGCGGCCCACGGCGAGATCGAGGCCGTCCAGTGCGCGGGTGGAGCCGAACGTCTTGACCAAGCCTGTGACGGAGATCGCGTCACTCATCGGGATGCTCCTGTCCGGGCCTTGTCCAGGGCGTCGCGGTAGGCGGCGGCCTCTTCCGGGCTGAGCCACGGGTGGGAGTAGAGGTCGAGCAGGGTCAGGGCCAGCAGGTGGGCGCCCTCCTCGCTGGACACGTCGGCACCCAGCCCTCGGGACACGTGCTCATGGAGGATTCCGACGGCCAGGGCCATCGCCGTGCCCACCGTCGCCCTGGCCTTGCGGTCGGCGAAGGGGGGATCGGAGCGGCGCTCGTCGAGCCCCGCGAGCCACTGCTCGCTCATCTGGACCATCGCGTCGAACACCGGCTCGGCCCATCCCTCGGTCAGGGCGCGCGCCAGGTATCGCTGGTAGGGCCCGAGGGCCGCCATGGAGGCCGCGACGTAGTTCACGCCGTTCACGCCACCGCCGGCGGCCATGCCGGCGCCGGCCTGCTCGTTGATCCTGCTGATCAGCTTGACCAGGTGGGCGTCGCACGCCTCGCGCAGCGCCTGCTTGGACCCGAAGTGATGGCGCAGCAGTCCTGGGGAGACGCCCGCGGTCTCGGCGATCGCCCGGGTTGTCGCCCTGTCGAAGCCATGCTCCCCGAAATGTCGCAAGGCCGCGTCTCTGATGCGCGCGCGAGCGGTCAGGTCCTCAGTGTCGGGTCCTGATGTCGTCATTGCCCGGACCTCCTATCCACCTGCATAGTAACTTGTTCAAGTGAAGAGGATACTATGCGCTTGCATAGTAGGTCGATGCCTCAGCCACCGCTATGCGGCGCTCCAGGCCGTCGCCCTGGCCACCCAGGGGTACTTCTTCGCCGCCTCGCCACCGTCGCCGCATGCCGCCGCCTGCGATGCCGCACACTTTGCTCGGTTATAACCTATGACGCCAACCACCCCGCTTCCGTAAGGTAACGCGCAGAGCCATCGTCGATGCCTTATGGCCGCATCAGGCAGGGCAGTTTCGCACAGGGTTCTCGTGAGGAAGCCGAGCGGGAGGTGTAGGTTATAACCGTCATCGGGAGGACGAGACAGGACAGCGATGAGCGAATCAGCGGCCGAGCTCTACACCACCAAGGCGGACTTCGCCTACCTCCGCGTCAAGGAGCTGATCCTGTCCGGGACCCTGCCCCCCGGCTCCGTCATCGCGCAGGTCCAGCTGGCCCGCGACATCGGCATCAGCACCACACCCCTGCGCGAGGCGCTGCGCCGCCTGAAGAGCGAGGGCCTGGTCGAGCTGGACGCCCACCGCGACGCGCGCGTGGCGCCCCTGGCCGCCGAGGAGGCCCGCGACCTGCTGGAGCTGCGCCGCAGCCTCGACCCGCTCGCCGTCGCGCTGGCCGCGGAACGCCGCACCAAGGCCGACATCGCCGCCATGCGCGCCGCCCACGAGGGGTTGACCCCTTTGCCCGGCAATCCCGCGTACGAGCAGCTCGTCGCCCACCGCAAGTTCCACACCGCCCTCTACAACGCCTCGCACAACGACCTGCTCATCCAGACGCTCGACGGGCTGTGGGACAAGGCCGACCGCTACCGCCGCCTGGCGCTGGAGGTCGAGCGCGACCAGGCCGCCCGCGACCGCAAGGCCGCCGAGCACGAGGCTCTCCTGGAGTACGTCATCGCCGGCGACGGCGAGTCCGCCGCCGCCGTCATGCACGAGCACATCGCCACCAGCCTCGGCGCCCAGGCCGCCTGGCGGCTGCGCAAGCACCATGCCGAGACGAGGCCCGCCACCGAGGGCGATGCCGCCGCCGATGCCGATGCCTGACCTCTGGCATCGGCACGCCGTCCTGCTGGCCCACTCCGCCGGCACCCAGGTCATCACGTTCGTGCTGCGTCCGACCATGTCCTACCGCGCGATCGAGCTGGAGGTGCCGCCGGCCTGGCTCGGGGTGCTCGGCGCCAGCTTCGCGCTCGCGCCGCTGCTGCTGGCCCTGCCCGCCGGGCACGCCGCCGACCGCTACGGCGAGCGCCGCATCGCCGTCGCCGGGGCGGTGCTGCTGGCCGCCTCGGCCCTCGCCTTCGCCACGCTCGGCCACACCGTGCCCGGCCTGGTCGCGGCCGGGATCCTGCTCGGCACCGGCCACCTCGGCAGCGTCATCGCCCAGCAGGCCCTGGTCGCCAACACCACGCGACACGGCCGCCACGACACCGCCTTCGGGCACTACACCTTCGCCGCCTCCCTCGGCCAGGCCGCGGGACCACTGCTGATCGCCGCGTTCGGCGGCGCCGGCGCCATCCCCGACACCGGCCGGATCTTCGCCGCCTCCTGCGGCCTGGCCGTGCTGCTCCTCGCGCTGTCGGCGCTGCTCCCGAGCCACCGGACCGGCCGCGCCGAGGCGGAGGGCGGCGATCTGCGGTCGCTGCTGCGCCTGCCCGGACTCGCGCACGCCCTGGTGACGAGCTGCGTGGTGCTGGCCGCGGTCGACATCACCCTGGCCTACCTGCCCGCGCTGGGCACCGAGCTCGGCCTGTCCGCGGGCGCCGTGGGGCTGCTGCTCACGTTGCGCGGGCTGGCGTCGATGACCTCGCGTTTCTTCCTCGGCCGCCTGGCCCGCGTGGTGGGACGGCGCAGGCTGCTGGTCGTCAGCACGCTGGGCGCGGCCGTCGCCATGCTGCTCACCCCGGTGCCCATGCCCGTGTGGCTGCTGGCCGTGCTGCTGCTGGCCGTGGGCTTCGGCCTCGGCGTCGGGCAGCCGCTGACCATGTCGTGGCTGGCCGAGTCCGCCCCCGCGGGCATGCGTGGCCGGGCCATGTCGCTCCGGCTGGTGGGCAACCGTACCGGCCAGCTCGTCATCCCCGGCGCGGCGGGCCTCGTCGCGGCCGGGCTCGGCGCCGGCGGCGTCCTGTTCGTCACCGCGCTCAGCCTCGGCTGGGCCGGCGTCGCCGCCCGGCGGCTTCCCGTCGATCCCTGAGAGAGGCTGTCGCCCGGCCGGCCGTCGAGCTGTGCGTAGCGGAACCCGTGGACCGTGAAGCGCGGCTCGTAGGTCTCGGGTCCGGTGTCGCCGCGCAGGATGTAGCGGTCGTGCGCCGCGGCGTGGCGCAGCCGCCGGAGCGCCAGGGCGCCGCCGTCCAGGACCTCGGCGTGCCGCATCGAGATCACCTGGCCGGCCGGGCCCTGCACGCGGATGCGCAGCCGTCCGGCGAGGTTCTGGTCGAAGTCGAGAATGGTCTCCCAGTCCGGCCCGGACAGGACGCCGACCGGACGCAGGATCTCGGCGCGGCGGACGGGCGGGCCCGACGGCGCGACCAGCAGGGCCGGGTCGTCGGGGTCGCCGAGCAGGTCGCGCGCCGGCGCTGCCGCCGCCGCCTGCCAGTCGGCAGGGTCGAGCAGTCCGGTCTCCACGTACGGCCAGTCGCTCCAGTCACTGGTCGGGCCGTCATGACCGTGCACCCGGACGCGGACGCCGCGCCGCGCACGGGAGGCAAGCGGCGGGAAGGGCCAGGCGACGAGCACCGACTCCCCCGACTCGACGAGGCCGGTGGCGGTGCCGTCGTCGAGTTCGAGCTCGTACGCCGTCCGGGTGATCCAGGACAGGCGCGGGGCGCTCTCGCCGATCCCGACGGGCTCGCGGTGGTGTTCGAAGGTGACGGGCTCGGCGTGCAGGAAGGTCATGTCATCCCTTGATGGCGCCGGCGGTCATCCCGGCGACGATCTTGCGGTTGAAGAAGACGAACAGCAGCAGCGGCGGCACGGTGATGAGCACGATGTCCATGAACAGCAGGTTCCACTGGGTGCTGTACTGGCTCTGGAAGTTGTAGAGGGTGACCTGGACGGTCGCGTTGTCGTCGCCGGGGGTGAAGTAGAGCGGGTTGACGAAGTCGTTGAAGACGGCCACCGAGGTGGTCAGGATGACGGTGATGGTGACGGGCCGCAGCAGCGGGAAGATGACGCGGAAGAACAGCCGCAGGCCGCTGCAGCCGTCGATCTGGGCGGCCTCGTCCAGTTCGCGCGGGATGGCGGCGATGAACGCGCGGAACAGCAGCACCGCGTACGACAGCCCGTAGGCGACCTCGACGAGGATGAGGCCGGGCAGCGTCTTGAACAGGCCGATCGCCTGCAGCAGCCAGATCGTGGGCACGATCGCGGGCGGGATGATCAGCCCGGACAGCACCAGGAAGTTGGCCAGCGACCCGATCTTGCCGGCCCGGCGTTGCAGCACGAACGCGGCCATCGCCGAGAAGACGACGATGAGCGCGACCGAGGCGACGGTGAGGATCGTGCTGTTGACGAAGGCGCGCAGCAGCACGTAGTCGCGGGCCTCGACCACTTCGACGAAGTTCCGCACGATCGGCCAGCTCGTCGGCCAGGCGAAGTCGAGGTCGGCCGATTGCGCCCGGTCCTTGACGGCGGTCAGCAGCATGAACGAAAACGGCACCAGGAAGATCACGGTGGCCAGGACCAGCGTGATCGTCTCTGCTCCGAGCCTTCTGAAGGTTCTCATGCGGCGACCTGCCTCTTGCCGAGGAAGTAGTTGAGGGGGAGGACGAGGGCGGTGACGACGACGAACAGCAGCACGTTCCCGGCGGTGGACAGGCCGAAGAAGCCGGCCTGGTACTGCTTGTAGATGATCGAGGCGATGGTGTCGCTGGTGAAGCCGGGCCCGCCGCGGGTCATCGTCCAGATCAGGTCGAACGAGCGCAGCCCGCCGATGAACGACAGGATGATCACCGAGTACGTGGCCGGCCAGGACAGCGGCAGCGTGATGTGCCGGAAGCGGTGCCAGGCGCTGCCGCCGTCCACGGCGACGGCCTGGTAGAACTCGGTCGGGATGGACATGATGCCGGCGATGTAGATGACGGTGGCCAGGCCGACGCCCTTCCACACGTCCACCAGCGCCACCGACAGCAGCGCGGTGCCGGCGTCGCCGAGCCAGTCGGGCCCGGAGACGCCGACCAGGGCGAGGGCCTTGTTGACCAGGCCGGTGTCGGGCCGCAGCAGCGCGCTGAAGGTGATGCCGACCGCCACCGTGGAGACCAGCACCGGAAAGAACACCACCGAGCGCAGGAAGCCGCGCAGCCGCAGCTTCGAGGTGAGCAGCACGCCGAGCAGCAGCCCGAGCACGACCTTCAGGCCGCTGGTGAGCACGGCGTAAAAGATGGTGTTCTGGAAGCCGATGCGCAGGTTCTGCTCGGCCAGGAAGTCGCGGAAGTTCTGCAGGCCGACGAACTCGCTGTCGAACAGCGTCCAGCGGGTGAGCGCGAAGTAGAACGCCATCGCGGTCGGCACCAGGAAGATCACCACGTACACCAGGGCGGCCGGCGCGTACAGCGCGTACGGGTAGGCCGACCTGCGCCTGGCGGAGGATCGTGCGTGCCGGTGGCCGGGCGGCGCGCCGGACCCCGCGCGGGGCCCGGCGTGCTGCTGCGTCACCACCCGGCCAGCCCCAGCTGCTTGGCCTGCTTCTCCACGTCCTTGTCGTACTGGGCGGCGCCTTCGGCGGCCGAGGTCAGGCCGGAGCCGACCGCGACCGTGATCTGCTCCAGCGACGGGCCCTTGATCGGCGACAGGAACTCCAGCGCGGGCGTGGTCGCGCCCTTGTCGATGTAGCCCTGAAGGTCCTTGGCCACCTGCAGGGCGTCCTCGGGCAGCTTGGAGCCCTTGATCCGGTACGGCCCGGCCGGCTGCACCGCCGCGGTCACCGCCTCGGTGCCGGCCGGCGAGGCGACGAAGGCCAGGAACTTCTTGGCCGCATCCAGCTTCTCGGTGGTCCTGGCGATGTAGATGGCCGGCGGCTCCCACACGGTGGCGCCGTTCTTGGCCGCGTCGTTGCCGGGGACGCCGAACAGGCCCACGTCGGTCGCCGTCTGCGGGTAGGTGGCCAGCAGCGGCGGCAGCAACCCGCTCAGCATCGGGTAGTGCGCGCCCTTGCCCTCCACCAGCATCTTCAGGCCCTGGTCCAGGGTGGCCGAGCCGAAGCCCTTCTGCAGGTAGTCCTTGGCATGCACGTCGGCCAGGTGCTGGAAGCCGCCCTGCGCGGCCGGCGTGGTGGCGTACTTGGCCTTGCCCGCGGTGTAGTCCTGCGCGAAGGTCGGCACCGCGGCCTGCACGTTGTGAAAGTCGGCGAGCACGAACAGCTGCGAGGTCCAGGTGTCCTTGAACGTCCCGATCACCGGCGTGATCCCGGCCGCCTTGATCTTGTCGTTGTTGGCCATGAACTCGGCCCAGGTCTTCGGCACCTCCAGCTTCAGCTGCTCGTAGACCTTGCGGTTGTAGAGGATGCCGCCGCCCGTGAGGGTGGTGGCCGGGACGCCGTACACCTTGCTCTCGTTCGTCACCACCGGCAGGTACTCGGGCTGCACGTTGGCCAGCACCGGATCTCCGGTGAGGTCGACCAGGGTCTGCGCCGGATTGAGCGCCTGCAGCAGCGAGCCGGAGTTGTACCAGAACACATCCGTCATCTCGCCCGTCGACAGGCGGGTCTTGACGACGTTGTCGCCCTCGCTGCCGCCCGGCTGGTGTTCCATCTCGATCTTGATCGTGGGGTTGGCCTTCATGAAGGCGTTCGCCAGCGCCTTGGAGGTGTCCACGGTCGACTGGTCGCTGCCGGTCATGAAGGTCAAGGTCACGGTGCCGCCGGCGCTGGTCTCCGAGCCGGATCCGCAGGAGGTCAAAGCCGCTGCCGCGAGCACGGCCAGGGCCGAGGCAAGCGTGCGGTGGGAGGTCTTCAACATACCCCTCCAGGGTTATTGAATCGTTTTAAGCCATCCCCTGATGCGGTTAACGTAGGCGTCACAAGAGAGCGTGTCAAGAGACCTTTTGTGTAACGGTACCCATGATTTGCGCAGATGGAATCGCTAGCAGAGCCGCTTGATGCGTAACGGTTCTCGCCAGGGACGGGTCGCTCGGGGCATGCGTCGACCGGACCACGGCCTCACGCCGCGGTCGTCGGCTGGAAAAGCGCGTGTCCGACGCTACGAAGCAGGCGGCGCGGCCGTGGAGGCCCGGATGACGAGGCTCGGGGTGACGGTGAAGCGCACCGGCGTCATCCGGCCTTCCACGCGTTCCAGCAGCAGCTTGCCCGCGGCCCGCCCCATCTCGGCGCCGTCCTGGTCGATGCTGGTCAACGCGATGTTGGGCAGCGCGGCCAGGTGCGTGTTGTCGTAGCCGGCGACCGACACGTCCGCCGGGACGGACAGGCCGGCCTCGTGCACGGCGGCCAGGGCGCCGAGCGCCGCCTGGTCGGCGCCGGCGAAGATCGCCGTCGGACGCGGTGTCCGGCTCAGCAGCTCGCGGGCGCCGTCGTAACCGCCCTGCTCGTTGTAGAAACTGGTCGCGACGGCGATCTCGCCCTCCAGCCCGTGCTCGCGCATGACCCGCTCGTAGGTCGCCGACCGGATGGTGTGCAGCAGATCGGCTGACCTGGCGATGCTGTCGTCCTGGTGCGTGATGTGCGCGATCCGGCGATGGCCCAGCTCGATGAGGTGCTTGACGACGAGTTCGGCGCCCGCCTCGTCGTCGTCGAAGACCGAGTCGTAGTGGGGCGAGCGTTCGTGGCGGGCGAGCACCACGACCGGCTTCTCCTTCGCCACCTCCTCCAGCCGCGCCTTCGAGGCCAGGGGGGCGACCATGATGATGCCGTCCACCTGGCGGGACAGCAGGGCGTCCACCGCCCGCTGCTCGACCTTGCGGGTGGCGCCGCCCTGGATCATGAACGCCTGGTAGTCGGTGGTCTCCAGGTAGGCGGTCAGGCCGTCCAGGATGTCGGCGAAGAACGGGTTGCGGATGTGCGGCAGCACCAGGCCGATCGTGAAGGTGCGCCCACGCATGCCCCGGGCCACGGCCTGCGGCCGGTAGCCGAGCTCCTCGATGGCCGTCTTGACCTTGTTCTTCATGGCCGGGCTGACGCCGTAGGCGTTGCGGATCACCTTGGACACGGCCGTGACGGAGACCTGGGCGTGGTTCGCCACGTCGGCGATCGTCACTCGTCGTCGTCGATCGGACGTGACCATGAGACTCCCATTCCGAGGCGTGGTCCGATTCTATGAGCCGGTGACATGGCCCCATCGCCGCAGGCCGGGGTCATGGCTCATCCGACGCGCCCAACCGATCGGCCTGACCCGCTACGCGCCCCAGCCGGCCTGCTGACCGCCGACGCGCTCGGCGGCGATCTTCTCGAAGTAGCCGGACCCGGCGTAGGCGGCCGGATCTGGCCCGGGATCTTGCCTGATGACCTCGTACATGATGCGGAAGAGCTGGAACGGGTCGGCGGCGCCGACCATCAGGTCGTCGTCGGCGTAGTCGTCCACCTTGTCCCACGGGATGTGCAGGGCCACGGTGGGCGACGCCCAGGGCGGCGTCTCGATGCGCTGCGACCGCAGCGCGGCCTTGATGTCCCTGTCACTCCCGCGGTAGACGTGGCCGGCTCCCGCCCCGGCCCGTGCGGACGGAGCGGGAGCCGGAGATCTCAGAAGTCGAAGTCGTCGATGTTGTCCTTGGTGAACACGAACGGGTCGCCGAGCAGCACGGTGCCGTCCTTGCCGACGGTGTACTCACCCAGCTTGCCCGCAGTGAACTTCTCGCCCTCCTTGCCGGTGATCAGGCCGGAGGCCAGCGCGCCGCCGGTGTAGGCGGCCAGGTAGCCCAGGTCGGACGGGTTCCACAGGGCGAACGACTTGACCGTGTCGTTCTTGACGTACTCGCGCATCTGGTTCGGGGTGCCGAGACCGGTGAGCTGCACCTTGCCCTTGTACTCGGAGGTGGACAGGTAGCGGGCCGCCGCCGCGACGCCGACCGTGGTGGGCGAGATGATGCCCTTGAGTTGCGGGTGCTTGGCGAGCAGGCCCTGCGTCTCCTGGAAGGACTTCTGGTCGTCGTCGTCGCCGTAGACGGTGTCGACCAGCTTCAGCTTGGCGTTCTCCGGCTTGGCCAGCTCGGTCTTCATCATCTCGATCCAGGCGTTCTGGTTGGTCGCGTTCGCCGTCGCCGACAGGATCGCGATCTCGCCGCCGTCCGGGCCGACGGCCTCGGAGATCAGCTTGATCTGGGAGGTGGCGATGCCCTCGGCGCTGGCCTGGTTGATGAAGGCGTCGCGGCAGGAGGGGTTGGTGTCGGAGTCGTAGGTGACGACCTTGGCGCCGGCCGTGCGGGCCTCCTGGAGGGCACCGCAGATGGCGTCCTTGTCGTTGGCCGACACCACGATCACGTCGGTGCCCTGCTGCGACAGGGTGTTGATGTACGACACCTGCGCCGACGGGCTGGCCTCCGAGGGGCCGGTCTGGCTGTAGACGCCCTTGAACTCCTCGACCGCGACCTTGCCACCCTTGTTGTCGGAGGCGTCGAAGTACGGGTTGTTCACCTGTTTGGGCAGGAAGGTGATCTTCAGGCCCTCCTTCATCGTCTTCGCGGCGCCGCTCGCGCCCGCCGACGGCTGCGTCGCGGCCGGCTCCTCGCTGCCGGCGCAACCGGTCAGGGCGAGACCGAGCGCGGTGATCACGGCCAGGACGGTGCTCCGGCCTCGACTTCTCACTGCCATGATGGTGGTCCTTCCGTGGCCCGTGGCCAGGGACTAGGGGGTGACGGATCGCCGCCGGCCGAACCGCTCACGCAGCATGCCGGCGACGTTGGGTCCCACGACGGAGACGATGAGCAGGGATCCGGTGATGATGGTCAGACTGTTGGCCGGCACGTAGGCCAGTTGCAGCGCGTTGCGCAGGGTGCCGAGGAGGACGACCGCGGCGATGACGCCGAGCAGCCGGCCGCGCCCGCCGAAGATGGACACCCCGCCCAGCAGGACGGCGGCCACCACGGCCAGCTCCAGGCCGCTGCCGTTGTCGGCGCGGGCGCTGGCGTACCGCAGCGTCCAGAAGACTCCGGCCAGCGCCGACATCGCTCCGGTGGCCACGAACAGCCAGAACTTCGTGCGGGCGACGGAGATGCCGGTGAAGCGGGCGGCCTCGGCGTTGTTGCCGATGGCGTACAGGCCGCGGCCGACCGGGGTGGCGTGCAGCACCAGGCCGGACATGAGGGCGAGCACCGCGACGACGATGATCACCCAGGGGATGGTCAGGCCGGGGATGGCGGCGATCGCTCCGGTGGTCCACTCGGGCGGGTAGTCGGCCACCGCGCGGTCGCCCAGCACCACGTACGCCAGCCCGCGATACAGCGCGAGCGTGCCGATCGTCACCGCCAGCGACGGCAGCCCGAACGCGGTCACGAACACCCCGTTGACCGCCCCCAGCAGCGCCCCCAGCAGCAGCGCCACCACGATCAGCACCGGCAGGGAGGAGATCCCCCACAACCACAGCTGGCCGATCACCGTGCAGGTCAGTCCCAGGATGCTGGCCACCGACAGGTCGATCTCACCCGTGATCACGACCAGCGTCATGGGCAGCGCGATCAACGCGATCGGGATGACCTCCAGCGTGACGAACCGCCAGAAGCGCGGGCTGGCCACCCCCTCGACGCTGATCGCGCCCACCACGACGACCAGGACCAGGGCGATGAGCAGAGCCATGTCCCACGAGCCGGTGAGCGACCGTATCCGCTCAACCATGGCTGCTCCTTCCTCTCAGTGACCGGGCGAGCCGGACCGACAGCGCCCGGTCGAGGCCGATGGCGGCCAGGATCAGCGCCCCCACGGCGGCCCGCTGCCAGAACGGGCTGACGCCGAGCACCGGCAGCGCGCTGCTGATCGTGGTGAGCAGCACCGCGCCCAGCGCGGCGCCGTAGACCGAGCCGCTGCCGCCGAAGATGGCCACGCCGCCGACCACGACGGCCGCGACCACGTTGAGCTCGAAGCCGTTGCCCGCGTTGGCGTCGAGGGTGCCGAAGCGGGCCGCGTACAGGACTCCGGCCAGGCCGGCGAGCGCGCCGCCTGCGACGAACGCGGCGAACACCCGCCTGCCGACGGGGATGCCGGCCAGCCGGGCGGCGGCGGGGCTGGAGCCGATCGCGTACAGCTCCCGGCCGCTGCGGTACGTGCGCAGGTAGTAGCCCGCCACCACCAGCACCGCCACGGCGAACAGCGCGAGCACCGGCACGCCCAGCACCGTGGCGCTCCCCATGCGCAGGAAGGCCGGCGGCATGTCGGCGGCGTTGATCTGCCGGCCGGTGGCCCACGTGTGGTCGAGGCCGCGGAAGACGTACAGGGTGCCGAGCGTGACCACGAGCGCGGGCACCCGGGCGGCGGCGATCAGCGCGCCGTTCACGGCGCCGCAGGCGGCGCCGAGCAGCACGCCGACGGCGAGCACGACCGGGACGGGCAGGCCCGGGTTCGCCACGAACAGGCTGCCGGTCGCGAACGCCGACAGGCCCAGCACCGAGCCCACCGACAGATCCACGTTGCGGGTGATGACCACGATGCTCTGAGCGACCGCGAGCACGGCCAGGATGGTCGAGCCGAGCAGCAGGTCCTTGACGCCCTGGGCGGTCAGGAAGCGTGGGTTGACCAGCACGGTCCCGCCGACGAGCAGGGCCAGCGCGACGACGATGCCCATCTCCCTGATCACGAACAGGCGGTGGACCAACCGGGTGCCCTCTTCGGCTCTCACCGCCGTCATCCGGCACCTCCCTGACCGGTGGCCGCCAGCACCACGGACTCCTCGCTCGCCTCCGCGCGCGGGATGTCGGCGACCAGGCGGCCCTCGTGCATCACCAGGACCCGATCGGCCATGCCGAGCACCTCGGGCAGCTCACTGGAGATCATCAGCACCGCGACGCCCTGCCCGGCCAGTTCCGACAGCAGCCGGTGCACCTCGGCCTTGGTGGCCACGTCGATGCCGCGGGTGGGCTCGTCCACGATCAGCACCCTCGGCTCGGTGGACAGCCACTTGGCCAGCACCACTTTCTGCTGGTTGCCGCCCGACAGGGTGGAGACGGGGTCGGTCAGCCGGGCCGTCTTGACCTGCAGCCGCTCGCTCCAGGTGCGTGCCGCCGCGCGCTCGGCGTTCCCCAGCAGCAGGCCCAGCCTGCTCAGGGGCCAGCGCCGTGCCAGCGTGGCGTTGCGCTCGACGGACAGCTCCATCACCAGCCCCTGCTGGCGGCGGTCCTCCGGCACCAGGGCCAGCCCGGCCGCGATGGCGGCGGGGGTGTCGCCGGGCGGCAACGTCCTGCCCTCGACGACGACCTCACCGGCGTCGTAGCGGTCGATGCCGAACACCGCGCGCGCCACCTCGCTGCGCCCGGCTCCGACCAGTCCCGCCAGCGCCACGATCTCGCCGCCACGCACCGTGAAGGAGACATCCTCGAAGACCCCGTGCCGCGTCAGTCCTCTGGCCTCCAGCCGGGGCTCGCCGACGGCGGCCGCCGTTCTGGGGTAGAGGGACGACACGTCGCGGCCGACCATCCGGCGTACGAGTTCGTCGATCGTGAGCGCGGACGTCGGATCGGTGGAGACCCAGCGGCCGTCCCGCATCACGGTGACGCGCCGGCACAAGGCGAAGATCTCGTCGAAGCGATGGGAGATGAACAGCACCGCCACACCGGCGTCACGCAGGGATTCGACGACCGAGAACAGCCGCTCGACCTCCACCCCCGACAACGCCGCCGTCGGCTCATCCATGATCAGGACGCGCGCGTCGAACGCCAGCGCCTTCGCGATCTCCACGAGCTGCTGGTCGGCGATGGACAGGCCGCGCGCGGGCCGGTCGGGGCTCAGGGACACGCCCAACCTGCCGAACAACGCCGTCACCCTCGCCCGTTGAGCGGCCGCGTCGATGCGGCGCAGGCCGCGCAAGGGCTGACGGCCCATGAAGATGTTCTCGGCCACCGAGAGGTCGGGGAAAAGGGTCGGTTCCTGATAGATCACCGCGATGCCGGCGGCCTGCGCGTCGGCCGGGCCCGCAGGAGACAACTCCTTCCCGTCCACTGTCAACGAGCCCGAATCCGCCGCGTGAGCGCCGGAAAGGATCTTCACCAGAGTGGACTTGCCGGCCCCGTTCTCTCCCACCAGGCCGTGCGCTTCGCCCGGCCACAGATCGAGCCGCACGCCGGACAGCGCCTGGACGGCGCCGAAATTCTTGCTCACATTGCGTAACGAAAGAAGAGGAGCAGAGTCGCTCACGCGCCCTCCTAGACGTTGGGCGAAACGTTTTAAGGGCACTGACCGTAAGTGGCGGAGCTGCGGGTGTCAATACCCTGGCGATCGTGCCGTACGCGCTGACGTCCCTCGCCCTGACAGCACGAAATGCCAGCTCAGCCGGACTCACCACCGTCAGTGATCGGTGTCGCCGCTGCCCGCCGCCTTCCCGCGGGCGTTGGAATCATCGCTGGTCAAGGGCCTGATCGAGATGGGTATCGTTACCCATTTGGATCACTTGTCAGACGTTAGAGATGGCGTTGCTCCGGAAATCGTTGCTCACTTCCCTCTTGACGACATATGAGGGAGCGCTTACGTTAGCGACATCCGCGAGGTTCTTAAAACGTTTTCACCCTGGGAGGAGCATGCGCTCCCCCTGACGCCTCCGCCAAACCGGTGAAGTACCGGCGCCGTCCGGCGACGGCGGCCGGAAGGGAGTACCCGTGTCCTCACCACCTCGCCGCATCCGCGCGTTAGCAGGGCTGGGGGTGGCGTTCACCCTCGTCCTCACGCAGGCCCCGCCCGCGGCCGCCGAGCGACGCTCCTCCGTCGAGGTCGTCGACCTGCGGGTGGACGGCCGGCGCGACCGGCCACTCGGCATCGACAACCCTGCCCCCTTGCTCGGGTGGCGGATGGCCCCGGCGCGGTCCTCCGCCGGGCACCCCTGCCCACGGCCGGGATCCAGAACCGCCTGTCCGGCCGACGCGCAGACGGCCTACCAGATCCAGGTGGCGGCCAGCGAGAGCGACCTCAGGCGCGGGCGGCTGATCTGGGACTCCGGCAAGGTGAACGCCGCCACCCAGTCCGGCGTCCGCTACGGCGGCCGGGCCCTCGGCTCGCGGCAGCAGGTCAGCTGGCACGTCCGGGTCTGGGACGCGGGCCGGCAGCCCTCGGACTGGAGCGAGCCGTCGTCCTGGGAGATGGGCCTGCTGCGGCAGGACGACTGGGGGGCGGCGCGATGGATCGACTACCCCGGCCGCGCCGCGACGCAGCCCATGCCGATCTTCGCCCGCGCGTTCGACCTCGACCGCCGCAAGCGGGTGGCCTCGGCCCGCCTCTACCTGTCCGGCGTCGGCCTGCACCTGCCGACACTCAACGGACGCGAGCTCAGCGACGAGGTGCTCGCCCCCGGCAACTCCAACTACCAGCTCTCCAGCGAGTACCGCACCTACGACGTCACCCGTGAGCTGAGCGCCGGGGCGAACACGCTGGGCGTACGGCTCGGCAACGGCCCCGCCTACGTGCAGCGCAACGTCACCAACCCGGCCGTCGGCCGCACCGCCCCCTACTCCTGGTGGCAGAGCCAGCTCAAGGGCAGCGGCACCCTGACCACCGACACCGCCCCCGGCGCCACCACCGTGACGCTGAGCAGCGCCACCGGCTACCACGTCGGCGGCACCATCAACATCGACACCGGCGACGGCGGCGACAACCTGGAGTCGCGTACGATCACGGCGATCGACCCGGCGGGCCTGCGGATCACGTTCACTCCCGGGCTGTCCAAGCCGCACTCCACCGGCGCGACGGTGACCGGATCCGGCAACAACATCGCCGCCAGCGACCCCAGCGCCGGCGCCGCGGTCACGCCCCGCCTGATCGCCCGCCTGGAGATCACCTACGCCGGCGGCTCCTCGGACGTCATCGTCTCCGACCGCAGCTGGCGCACCGCCCTCGGCCCGCTGGTCACCGACGCCTGGTACTCCGGCTCCGACCACGACGCCCGCCGCGAGCAGCCCGGCTGGGACCGTCCCGGCGCCGACCTCTCCCCCACCGCCAAGCGCCGCGACGGCTCGGCCATGGAGTGGACCTCCGCCGGCCTCGCGCCGCCGCCGAACCTGGCCACCCGGCTGGTCGCGCGGACCGCCGAGCCGATCAAGGCGGTGGAGACCTTCACGCCGGTGTCGATGACGAACCCGGCGCCCGGCACCTGGGTGTTCGACTTCGGGCAGAACATCGTCGGCCGGCCCGAGCTCGACCTCAAGGCCACCGTGCCGGCCGGCACCGTCATCCGCATGTCACCCGCGGAGTCCCTGGCCGCCGACGGCACCGTGGACCAGGCGTCCCTCATGGGCGGGAACGGTTCGCGGGGCCGTGACCTGTTCAACACCTACACCACGGCCGGGCTGCGCGGCGGGGAGAGCTGGCACCCCGACTTCAACTACTTCGGCATGCAGTGGGTCCAGGTCACCGGCCTGCCCGAGGGCTTCACCCCGGACAAGAGCCTCATCAAGGGCGTCCGGCTGCAGGCCGACACCCCCGTCGCGGGCCAGGTGACCACCTCCAGCGCCCGGATCAACCGCATCCACAAGATGGCCCGCTACTCCTTCGCGTCCAACATCATGTCGGTGTTCACCGACTGCCCGGGCCGGGAGAAGCTGTCCTACCCGGCCGACTACACGATGCCGATGGGCGCCATCCACCGCAATCATGATCTGGCCGCGTACCTGAAGACGACGATGCGGCACCTGGTGGAAGGCCAGTCGCTGGCCGACACGCCGATGCGCGGGAACGTGGCGTTGAAGACGCCCGTCTACGACTGGGGTTACAGCGGCCGCTTCGGCGACGAGATCAACTGGGGCAACGCGATCATCCTCGTCCCGGCGATGCTGTACGAGCTGTACGGCGACACCGAGACGATGAGCCGCCACTACGACCGGATGGTGGACTTCGCGGACTACATCCAGCGGCAGAAGGCCGGCACCGGCGAGAACGCGCACATCGTGGACGCCACCCTGGCCGACTGGGTCTCCGCCGACCAGACCTCCGGCCGGATCACCGGCACCTGGGGCTACTACATCATGATCACCAAGCTGGCGAAGATGGCCGAGCTCACCGGCCACGCCGACGACGCCACCCGCTACCAGGCGCTCGCCGCCGACATCAAGACCGCCTTCAACGGCCACTTCTACAACCGCGAGCTGCGCCGCTACACCGCCGACGGCGACGCGGGAACCACCGGCGCCACCCAGACCGCCCAGGCGCTCGCCCTGGACGCCGGGCTCGTCCCCGACGGCGAACGCCAGGCCGTCCTGGACGCGCTCGTCGAGCTCGTGCACGCCTTCCACCCCAACGGCGAAGGCCCGCACTTCAGCGGCGGCACCATCGGCATGGCGCCGACGGTGCGGGCGCTGGCCGCCGGCGGCCGGGACGACGTGCTGTGGGAGCTGCTGCAGAGCGACGCCCAGCCGAGCTACGGCTACTTCATGGCCTCCACGCCCGCCAACCCCGGCGGCATGACCACGATCGGCGAGCGCTGGAACCGGGGCGACTCCAAGAACCACATGATCCTCGCCCAGATCGAGGAGTGGTTCCACAGCGGCCTGGCCGGCATCGGGGCGGCCGAGGGCTCCGTCGCCTATCGGGAGCTCGTCATCCGGCCCAAGCCGGTCGGCGACCTCACGTTCGTCAAGGGCAGCTACACCACGCCGCAGGGCGTGGTGACGTCGGAGTGGAGCCGCGGGCAGCGGACCTTCAAGCTGACGGTCGAGATCCCGCCCAACACCACCGCCGAGGTGTGGGTCCCGGCCAAGGACCGGCCCGCCGCCAGTTCGCAGCGGGCCGAATTCCTGCGCATGGACGACGGCCACGCCGTCTACCGCGTGCCGTCCGGCTCGTACACCTTCAGCGCGACGACCGGCTGATCACCACTGGACCCGGGCTTCGCACGGCCTCCGTGTGAAGCCCGGGCCGCCGGCCCCACCCAGGTCCTCACCGAGTCACTCCTCGGCGCCACACCGGTCGCCCCGGGCTGTGCGACCTGGCAGGTCAAGCCCCGGCCGGCCGGTGTCACCTGGGTGCAGGGACAGACGCCGACGGCCAACGGCCCCCTGACCGTCAGATGGGCCCAGGACACCGCCGGCCAGTTCCACCTCCAGGTCACCGCGCCGCCCGGCACCGGCGGTGAGGTCTGGGTGCCGCTCGCCACCACGGCGAGCACCAGCTCCGCCCTCACCTCCGGCGCGACCTTCCAGCGCCGCAGCGGCCGGTACGACGTCTACACCGTGGGCGCCGGAACCTTCTCCTTCAGCTCCGCCTGACGGCGTGTGCTCCCCAAGAGAACAGGAAGTCTGACGATGGATGCCGGCATGAACCGCAGAGCCATGATCGGAACGTCACTGTCCGCGGTCGCCGCGATGGGCATGCCGTCCCCGGCGTTCGCGCGGGGCGCCGCGAGAACGGTGACGGCAACCCGCTACGGCAAGGTGCGGGGGAAGTACGAAAACGGCGTCGTCAAGTTTCTCGGCGTTCCGTACGCCACGCCGCCGCTCGGCGAACTCCGGTTCAAAGCCCCGAAGCCGCCCACACCGTGGTCCGGCGTGCGCGACGCGGTGAGCTTTCCCAACCCCGCCTTCCAGGTGGCGGGCAATGAGATGGGTCCCCAAGGCAATGGCCGGATGCCGGCGCCCTCCGAAGACTGCCTCTATCTCAACATCTGGACCCCCGCTGCCGACCGCGAGCGGCGGCCGGTGATGTTCTACAACCACGGTGGCGGCTACATGATCGGCTCCGGCTCCGCCACCGGGCAGGACGGCACCCATCTGGCTCAGCTCTACGACGTGGTCGTGGTCGAGTCCAACCACCGGCTGGGCCTGCTGGGCTACCTGTTCCTGGGCGACCTCGTCGACGGCGGCCACGCCGCGAACCAAGGGATGCTGGACATCCTGGCGGCGCTGCGCTGGACCAGGGAGAACATCGAGAACTTCGGTGGCGATCCCGACAACGTCATGGTCTGGGGCGAAAGTGGCGGCGGCGCCAAGACCGCGGCCGTCTACACCATGCCGGCTGCCGCGCGGCTGTTCCACAAGGCCTCGATCGAAAGCGCCGCGCCACTGCGCTTTCCTTCGCGCGAAGGCGCCACCGCTCGCGCCGAGCGTACGCTGGAGCTCTTGGGCCTGACCAGGGCGGACATTCCCAAGCTGCACGAGATTCCGGCCGAGCGGCTGCTCGAGATCCAGCTGTCCGAAGCCCCGAACGGCGTCGCGCCCTGGGGTGAACCTGCCGCCCTGCCCGGCTTCGGCGCCTTCGTCGATGGCGCCGTCATCCCACGGCACCCCTTCGCCGACGGCGTCGCACCCTTCTCGGCCGACAAGCCACTGATGTGCGGCACGTGCCGCGACGAGACGGTGTTCTTCAGTCTCTTCGGGCCGCGCGACATCTTCAGCATCGACGAGGCCGGCCTGCGCAGGGCGCTGAGCGGCACGTATCAGGGCGCCGAGCTCGGGCAGATCATCGAGACCTTCCGCACGTCGCGCCCCGGCGCCACGCCGGCACAGCTCTACTTCGCGATCACCACCTCGCCCATCTGGCGTGACGCCATCAAGATCGCGGAGTCCAAGGCGGCAAGGCGCAACGCGCCCGTGTTCATGTACCAGCTCGCCTACCGGAGCCCGACGCTGGTGCCGGGCACCGACTTCCCCATCGGCTCGCCGCACGCGTCCGACATCAACCTCAAATTCGCCAACACCGACAAGAACCTCGACTCCTTTCTCTATGCCGATCAATCGCCGGGAAGGCTGGCGACCGCGCGGCACATGAGCGGGCTGTGGGCGGGCTTCGCCCACAAGAGCCGCCCGTCCGCCAAGGACGTGCCGACCTGGCCCGCCTATACGCGGGAACGTCGTGCCACGATGTGGATCGACGCCGAGTGCGGGATCGTCAACGATCCGGACAAGGAAGAAAGGCTGTTCTGGGAGAATCGCGCCTGAGCGCGCCAGAGTTGCCCTCGGCCGTGTCCAGGCCCCGAACCGGCCGGGCCGCGTCCGACCGCCGATACAGGTCGCAGGTCAGGAACTGGTCGCGGCGGCCGGCTCGATCCGGACCGTGAGACGGCTGCCCGCGCGGGAAAGGTCGTCCAGGCCGGCCACGACGACGCCGAGGCGGACCAGGCCCGGATCGGGCACCGTCTGGCCGAGGTCGTCGTAGTAGACGGCGATCATCCCGCTCACGGGCCAGAAGTAGATGCCGCCCACGGTGGGATCGTGGACCGGCGCGCCGCCTCCGGCCGTGAGCGGTCGCGGCAGCGGCCCCGCCTTCGCCTGCCCCCACGCGTCCGTCAGCTGCACGGTCAACGGGAGCATCGCGGTGAACTGCCGCGACATCGTCGTGTCGGTCAACGTCGCGGTGACGGCATGGTCGCCGAACCGCAGCACCACCGGCATCCCCGACGCGGCGCTCGCCATGCCCGGCGATGACACCGGCGGCGTCATCGGCCCGGTGGCCTGCGGATCCGCCGGCAGTGAGCACCCGGTCAGGAGGCCGGCCAGCGCGGCGGTCAGCAGGCAGGCGGTCAGGCGGCGGATCCACGCGGCGGCGGCCGCGATCACAACCTCGGTCATGGCATCCAGCACACCCGGGCCGGCCCGGGTGAGGAACTCTCTGCTGGTGGGCGTACTACCAGTACATCCCACGTGCCGGGGAGCCTGGCGTACCGTTGCGGCATGGACAACCGGTCCGAAGTGCGGGCATTCCTCACCTCACGCCGCGCCAAGATCACACCCGGGCAGGCGGGCCTGCCCGTCGCCGGGCAACGACGCGTTCCCGGGCTACGGCGCAGCGAGGTCGCCGCCCTGGCCGGGATGAGCGTGGAGTACTACGCCAAGCTCGAACGCGGCCACCTGGCCGGGGTCTCGGCCGGCGTCCTCGACGCGCTCGCCCGCGCCCTGCACCTGGACGACGCCGAACGCGCCCACCTGCTGCGACTCGCGCACGAGGCCGACGGCAGCAACGCCATCCTGCGCCGGCGCCGGCCCAAGCAGCCGGCCGCACGGCCCACCCTGCAATGGATGCTCGACGCCATCACCACCGCCCCGGCGATCATCGGCAACCACCGCTCCGACCTGCTGGCCGCCAACCACCTGGGCCGGGCCATGTACAGCGATCTGTACGCCGACCCGACCCGGCCGCCGAACTTCGCCCGCTTCACCTTCCTCGACAGCGCGGCGCGCCGCTTCTTCCCCGACTGGGACCTGGCCGCCGACATGACCGTGGCCAACCTGCGCACCGCCGCCGGCCAGGACCCGCACGACAAGGCCCTGCACGACCTGGTCGGGGAGCTGTCCACCCGCAGCGACGACTTCCGCCGCCGGTGGGCGGCCCACAACGTCCGCACCCACGGCACCGGCGTCAAGCACTTCCGTCACCACGTCGTCGGCGACCTCACCCTCACCTACGAGAGCATGGACCTGCGCGCCGAGCCCGGCCTGTCCATGACGATCTACACCGCCGAACCGGGCTCCCCGTCCGAGGACGCGCTGCGCCTGCTCGCCTCCTGGTCCGCCACACAAGCACACACCGAGCGCACCTGACGCGCCCTACCGCACGCCTTCCGCCGGCGGCGCCCGGCCTGCCCGGGTACGGTGCCCGAGTGAAGGTACGAGTCACCGGCGTACTCATCGAGGACGGCCAGATGCTGCTCCTTGACCAGGACACCGGCAGCGGCCGCTCGTGGTCGCTGCCCGGCGGGAAGGTCGAGCCCGGCGAACCCATCGGCGACGCGCTCGTGCGGGAGATGCGCGAGGAGACCGGCCTCGACGTCGAGGTGGGCCGGCTGCTGTACATATGCGACTACCTGCCCGACGGCGACACCCATGTCGTACATCTGACGTTCGAGGCCACCCGGGTCGGGGGCACGGTCGGGGCGGTCGCGGAAGGCGCCGACTCAGCCCCGATCCGCGGTGTGCGGTTCGTCGATCTGGCCGACCTGCCCTCGCTCGGTCTCTCCCCACGCTTCGCCGAGCTGGCGCAGGCCGGATGGCCCGGCGCCGGTTCCTACATGGGCGCCAAGGCCAACATCGGCCTGTGACCGGGTGAACGCGACGATCAGGCGCTCGTCGAGCTCATTCAGGCGGCAAGGCAGCGGACCCGTTCGGCCGGCGGCCCGGACACCACGTCGGCCGGCACCGGATGATCCGGGTCGCCGGTGATGCGGCGAACGCCGGCGTCTGGGGAGCTGCCGGCCGGGTGGCGGCCGGCGGGATCGTGCGGCAGCTGGCAGCACAGTAGGTGGACGCCGCCGCAGTGCGGCCCGGCCGGTTCAGGTCACGCCGTCAGCGCAGCCGCCTCCGAGCGGTGCGGAGGACCCGTTCGTCACCACGACACCGAGTACAGCGATGACCGGCGGCCGTACAGGCGCGTGCCGCAGCGGATCCGTCGGCCGCTCCCCGCCTCAGTGGACCGATTCGGCCGTTGGCGCGTGAGCTGTTTGCCCGATTCATGACGATGTCATGTGGAGCTGATGATCACGTCCCTGGTTCGTATCGCGCCTGGCCAGCAGTGTTGTCTCCAGCCGATCCGAAGGAGACGTCATGAATGCCCTGCGCTGGAGAACCTGGCACGGCCCGCTCATCATCTGCGCCATCGCGATGGCGGTGCTCATGTCGGTGAGCGCCGTCGGCCTGGTGATCGACGGACGGACCGTCATGGGCGAAGGGGTGTGGCTCAAGCCGTTCAAGTTCGCCGCCTCCTTCTGCCTGTACGCGCTCACGCTCGCCTGGATGATCAGCCAGGTCGAGCGGTGGCGGCGGACCCTGTGGTGGCTGGGCACGGTGACGGTGGCGCTGTTCGTGCTGCCGGAGATCACGGCGATCACTTTCCAGGCGGTACGCGGGGTGCGCAGCCACTTCAACTTCGCCACCACGCTCGACAAGTCGGTGTTCATGGTGATGGGAGGGGCCGCCTACCTGGGCTGGGCGCTGACGCTGGCGCTGGGGATCTTCCTGGTCATGCAGCGGCGGGTGGACCGGGCGATGGCGTGGGCGATCCCGCTGGGGGTGGCGATCTCGCTGGCGGGCATGTCGGTCGGCTACCTGATGACCGCGCCGACGCCGGAGCAGGCGGACGCCCTGGCCGGCGGCGCCGAGCTGATCACGATCGGCGCGCACACGGTCGGCGCGCCCGACGGCGGCGCGGGGATGCCGCTGCTCGGCTGGGCGACCGGTGGCGGCGACCTGCGGGTGGCCCACTTCGTCGGACTGCACGCTCTGCAGGTGCTGCCCCTGATCGCACTGTGGGTCCGCCGGGTCCCGCTGGTGATCGTGGCCGCGTTCGGTTACGCCGGTCTGACCGGGCTGCTGGTCTGGCAGGCGCAGCGCGGCCAGGCGCTCATCCACCCCGACGGGACGACCCTGCTCGCCGCCGGTGGTCTCCTTGCTGCGGTGACGGTGGCAACGGCGGTCCTGCGACGCTCCCCGGCTCACTCCGGGACCCGCGAGCAGAGCAGCTTCGCCGAGCCGACGCAGCCGCTGCGCGCGCCGGCCAGGCAGCGCTGACAGACGGTGCTGGGCCTTCGCCAGGCTCCTACGAAGTCACAAGCGCCCGCTTCACGGTCTCGACAAGCCAGCCGCCCCGTACCCGCTGAGGCAGGGCGCTGGAGCCCTGCTTCCCCGCTGAGGCATGATGCTGGACCCAGAGGGTTAGGGTCTCCGGCCTGAGGCGATCCCGCTACCGGGGGCGGCCAAGACTCATCTTCAGCACTTTCTCATCGCCGCCGCGACGAACGTCACCAAGCTGGATGCTTGGCTGATCGGAACGCCACTGGCCCCGACCCGAACATCGCACTTCGCCGCCCTGCGGCCTGCGGCCTGCGGCCTAAGGGGGTGCCTCTATTGTTAGATTCCGATCGAACTTAATCGAAGGGAGTTGAACGTGCGCACTGTGCGGATCGACCGCTTTGGTGACCCTGACGTCCTGACCATTGCCGAGGCGCCAGCGCCTCGCCGGTTGGAGGGCGAGGTGCTGGTACGCGTTGTCGCCTCCGCCATCAATCCCGTCGATGACAAGACCCGTCAGGGGGCCATCGGAGAGGGCACCCCACCCCTGCCGATGACCTTGGGCTGGGAACTGGCGGGCATCGTCGTGGACAGCCCGACCAGTCGACTGCCTGTGGGTGAACGGGTCTTCGGGATGTCTCACCAGCTTGGAAGCGGACGAGGAACCTGGGCCGATCTCGTGGCCCTACCGGTCGGCTCGCTTGCCGCCGCCCCCTCGAGGATCAGCCTGGTGGAGGCGGCGACACTGCCGTTGCCTGGGCTCACCGCCTTGCAGACGCTGGACTGGCTGGACATCCGCGCAGGAGAACGTCTTCTGGTGGCAGGAGCGGTCGGCGCGGTAGGAGGTCTTGCCGTACAACTGGCCCGAGCGCGCGGCGCCCGGGTAGACGCGCTGGTTTCCAGACCAGCTCAGGTCGAGGTAGCCAAGGAGTTGGGGGCCGAATGGGCCACAACGGAGCGCGCCACGCTCCCCGTAGCCGCTTATGACGCGGTCTTCGACACCTTCGGCGCTTTTGTCACCGAAGCCGTGGCCGATGAAGGCCGCTATGCCTCCATCGCCACCCAAGCCGGACCCGTGCCGGATCTGTCCCACCGAGCGGTCCGGACCACGGTCAACCAGGTGCGCGAGGACGGCGCAGGGCTCGCCGAGCTGGCCAGGATGGTGGATGCGGGCCAGCTCAAGGTACGAGTTGACTCCGAATACAGCCTGCAAAGGGTGCAAGAAGCGCACGAGCGCTTCCTCCGGGGCCAGTTGGCAGGAAAGATCGCCCTCATTCTCTGAAGGCGGCCGGTCAGGAACCGACGCCTGGCACGTCCGCGAGCAGCAGCAACGGTGGGGAGTCGGATCAGACTCAGGCAATGCGTGGCGCAGACGCCGACCCACGGACCCACGCCTGAGCGTTCTTTCCCCATGACAACCCCCTTGATCACTTCTGTGATCAAGGGGCCGTTTCTTTGCTCGTCCACTTCGTCAACAGTGCCCCAGTGAGGCAGGGCGCTGGAGCCCCGCTCCCCCGGCCAGGTCGTGCTCGACGCCGCCCTCGCTCCTGACGCCGGCGGCGCAAGGCGCCGGGCGGCAGAGGAAAATCATCGGGCTCCGCGTGGCGGCGTGGTGGCCGCCCAGAGCGAGCCGGCCCCACGGACGTCGTGGCCGGGCAGGCGTCAGGGCGGGGACGTGGCATGTGCCCCATGTGCCCAGGACACCGGGCGGCCGAAGCTTCAGGTGTTCGAAGAGCCGGAAGCGCCGGCTCGAAAGCCCCGAGAAAGGGAATCGCTCATGAAGCGCATGCTGCTCGCCGCCGCAGGGTTCGTGTTCGTTCTGGCCGGCTTCACCCAGGCCGCCGCCGCGGAGACCACCACGGCCCGGCAGCCGGGCGCCGTGGTGTCGGCTGCGGCGCGCGCCGACCTGCCGGTGCACCGGGGCAAGTTCTGGTTCCACAGCGACTGCATCACGGCCGGTCAGCAGGGGGTCGACCGCGGGCACTGGTCGCAGTACCAGTGCGCGGAGGGCTGGATGTGGAACCTGTGGACCGACCGCTGACGGCCGGATGACGGCGGCGGGCTCGGGAGGTCCTGCCTCCTCCGGTCATCCCGAGCCCAGCCCGGCGTCGCGAGCCCGTACGATCGCCGCCGCCCGGTCGGGCACCCGCAGCTTGGCGAAGATCGAGCCGACGTGGTTTCGCACGGTCTTGTCGGTGACGAACAGCCGCTGGGCGATCTGCCGGTAGCCGAGCCCCTGGGCCAGCAGGTCGAGGATCTCGCGCTCCCGGGCGGTCAGGGTCGGAAAGGCCTCCTTGGCGGGGGCCGCGGTGAAGGCGGCGAACAGCCGGGTCAGCCGTTCGGCCATGTGCGGGCTGAACACCGCTCCGCCCCGGCAGACCGTACGCAGGGCCAGCAGGATCTCCTCACGTACCGCGCCCTTGAGGAGATAGCCGCGGGCTCCTGCGCGGATCGCCGCCAGCAGGTTGTCGTCGTCCTCGGACATCGTCATGACCAGGACCCGGATGCCGGGGTGGGCGCGCAGCAGGTCGCGCGTGGCCTCGATGCCCGACTGTCCCGGCAGGTTGAGGTCCATGACGACGAGGTCGGGGGCGGTGCGGGCGGTCTCGGCCAGGGCCTCCTGGCCGGTGGCCGCCTGCGCCACGACGTCGAACTCGGCGTCCAGGCCGACCGCGGCGGCCAGCCCCTCCCTGAACAGGGGGTGGTCGTCGACCAGCAGCACCCGCCAGACGCGTGGCCCGGTCTCACTCATGAGGGTCTCCGAGGGTGGTGGGAAGGGTGGCGGTCACGGTGGTGCCGCCGGGGGCGGTGTCGATCGTGGCCGCGCCGCCGATCTCCTCGGCGCGTTCGGCGATCGACGACAGGCCGGTGCCGGGCACGGCGCCGGCGTCGAAGCCGGTGCCGTCGTCGGTGACGGTGACGGTGAGCGCGCCGGGGCGCGCGGTGAACGTCACCTCGACTCCGCGCGCCCCGGCATGGCGTACGGCGTTGGTGACGGCCTCGGCGGTGATGCGGTAGGCAGCGGTCTCCACGGCCGGGGGCAGGGCGGGCAGCGGGGTGGCCGGGTCGGTCACCGTGACGCGTACGGCGTCGGTGGTGAGGCGGTGCGCCAGGATCCGGGTCGCGTCGAGCAGCCCCCGGTCGACCAGGGTGGCGGGGGTCAGGCCGGCAGTGATCCGGCGCACCTCCGCCAGTGCCTCGCCCAGGACCTCGACGGCCTCGCGCAGGTGGGCGTCGGCGGCGGACGGCAGGCTGCACGCCTGCGCGACGCCCAGCCGGAGCCGCACCGCGGCGAGTTGGGGGCCGAGGCCGTCGTGGATCTCGCGGCGCAGCCGCCTGCGTTCCTCCTCGCGGGCCAGCACCAGGCGTTCGCGGGCGGCCCGCGCGTCCTCGGCCAGCCGCAGCGCGGCCAGCGCCGGGCTGGCCTGGTCGGCCAGCAGCGACAGGAGCTCGGTGTCGCGTTCGGCCGGCGTGCTCGCGCCGTCGCGGGCCACCTCCAGGCGGCCCACCACCTGCCCGTGGTGGCGCAGCGGGAAGACCTGCCCCGGCCCGCTCACCGGCGAGCCGGCGGCGGCCAGCACCCGCTGGCCCGCCCGGGTCTCGACGCCGATCCGCGCCCCGGACAGGCCCAGGTCCTCCACGACGCTGCGGCAGATCTGCTCGGGCACCGAACCGGGGTGCGGGGCCTGCTGGAGGCGTACCGCCAGCGCGCGTACGGCCTCGTGCGGGCGGGCGCGCGGGCCATAGAAGGCCCGCTCGATCGCCAGGACGGCGTGCCGCACGACCGGCCGGGCGGCCCAGCCCGCCACCAGCGCGCAGCAGGCCGCGATCACGGTGGCCGCGGTGCGCGTGGCGGGGAAGGCCGCCCACACTCCAGTGGCGGCGCACGTCGCGGCGATGACCAGCACGGCCAGCACGAACGCGCGGGCCATGCGATGGCTGGTGACGCGCTCCAGCCGCCACATGCCGCCCCGGGAGGCGGCCAGGCAGATCATGGCCCCCCACAGTGTGACACCGGCCGCCCGCGCCACGACCGTCCAGGTCTCTCCCCACAGGTCGGACAGCAGCAGGCAGACGTAGAGCGGGTACGCCGTCGCGATCAACCCCCGGACCCCGCGCCCCTCACCGGGGGGCGCCCGCCACGCGGCGCGCGCCAGATCGGCCGTCATCGCCACGGTCACGGCCAGGGTCACCCAGTCGAGGAGGGCGTGGCTGTCGTGCAGCAGGTCCGCGGCCCACTCCCCCGCCGCCGTCTCCAGCCACGGGCTGGCGAATCCGGGCAGGCCCGGGGTGCCGAGGGTCCAGATCACCGCGTACTGGACGCTGGCGGCGGCGGCCACCAGCACCACCGTCCGCCGCCAGCGGCGCGAGGCCGAGCCGGGCAGCAGGCACAACGGGAACAGCAGCACGGTCAGCGGCTGGCAGACGGCTCCGGCCGCGCCCATCAGGAGCGCGGCGGCTGCCACGGGGGCCGACGGGCCGCGCAGGTGCGCGAGCACGTCGGACACGGCCGGCAGCACGATCCACGCGCCCCCGGCGGCCAGCACCAGCCGGCCCCTGCGGAAGGCGTACCGGTCGGCCAGCAGCAGCACCGCGACCACGCACACCGGCAGCCCCACCACCAGCCGGGTCACCTCGGCGGTCACCCTGGCCGGGCCGGGCGGCGACGGCCCGGCCCGCCCCCAGTCCGGGAGCGTCACCGCGAACCTCGCCACCAGGACGGCCAGCAACAGCGCCGAGGCCATCCCGGCCAGGTGCGCGCCGCGGGTGTGCCACCGGGGGGCGGTGGCGAGCTCCGGCGTCAGTCCACCCAAAGGTCCCACGTGCCGAGCTGGATGCGGATGGTCTTCACGCAGGTGGGGTTGGTCCAGCGTCGCTTCCTCACACCCTCGCGGCCGGCCGCCTCGCACCCGGACTCGGAGTGGTAGGAGGCGATGTAGCGCTTGGCGTCGGGCCCGTCGTCGTCGGCGGCGGCCCCGACGGGAGCCAGCGCGGCGCAGGCGACCGCCAGGCAGGTGAGCAGTACGGAAGAGGTGCGCATGGAGAGCTCCAGATCAAGAGTTGATCGCGGAAAGTATTCGCTCGATTGCTCATCGTAGCGAAATGATCACTGTCGGCGCGAAGGCTTTTCTCTCCGGGCCGGCCAGAGAGCGTCGCCGACGTCCGGCAGGTCACAGCGGCAGCGCCCAGCAGCCAGCTCCCTTCGGGTGCGAGCGGCCCACAGATCGCACCCAAGTCCTGCCGCGCCGGCCAGGGCCGCGTGGAGATGGTCGTTGGACCGGCCCCGCCGTGAGATGCGCCTCACCGCAGTACGCGGTCTGCGTCGTGCAACGGCCTGGCCGGAGCAGTGGCCTCAACGCGGAGGACACAGCGCGGGTCGCTCCGGCCGTATCCGGTTCCGGCCAGGCGGCCGGGTCCGCCTGCACGACATCACCGCAAGGGGGGCGGGCTAGCCTGTCCGGCAGGGCGGCTGCTTGGCGGGTGCCGGGCCCCGGTGAGTTGAGGGAGACGATGTCGGCGACGCGACTGCTGGTCCTTGGCGTGGTGCGGCTGCACGGTCAGGCACACGGCTATCTGGTGACCTCCGAGCTGGAGTCGTGGGAGGCCGGGCAATGGGCGGGGCTCAGGTCCGGCTCGATCTATCACGCACTGCGCCAGCTGGCCAAGGAAGGTCTGCTGGACACCAGCGAGGTGCACGAATGGCCGGGCCGCGTCGATTACGCCATCAACGAGAAGGGCGAGGAGGCGTTCCTCGGGCTGCTCAGGAGCGCCCTGAGGGTTCCCGATCGGCGTCCGGAGCTGCTCAACGCGGCCCTCGTGCTGTTGCCCGCGCTGCCCGTGGCGGAGGTGATCGAGCTGCTCAAGGAGCGGGTACGGGCCCTGGAGGGCGAGCGGGAGCAGATCGTGGCCACGGCCCGGGAGGGAAAGCGCCCGGGGAGCGTGACAGAGCTGTTCGCCCTGCGTGCGGCGCAGGTGGCGGGCGAGGCGGCGTGGGTCCGTGACTTGATCGGGCGGCTGGAACGCGGCGAGGAGCCGGCCTGACCGGCCGGAGACCGGTTTGACGGTGAGGGAGTGGATGAGCCATAGTTCGATACCCAAATTTGGTTACCCAAATTTGGGTACCTTCAGAAGGAGTTCCATGCGCATCACGACAGCGGCACTTCTGGCACTCGTCTCGATCCCCGCGATCTCGGCCCCGGCAGCGGCGAACGCCTCCCCCACCTGCCGTACGGTCAGCGCCAAGGTGGCGATGACCTCCGGCGGCTCCGCCGACCAGCGCGTCGCCGGCACCCTGTGCCTGCCGCGCGGCCGTACCGCCACCGTCCAGCTGCTCATTCCCGGCGGTTTCTACGGCCAGGCCTACTGGCGGATGCGCGGCGACCGGCAGCGCCCCTCCTACGTGGAGACGATGACCGCCGCCGGATACGCCACGCTGGCCATCGACCGTCTCGGCACCGGGGCGAGCTCCTACCCGCCGAGCGCCCGCTTCGGGCAGGACACCCACCAGATCGTCATCCGCCGGCTCATCCAGCAGTTGCGCCAGGGCCGTCTGGGCGGCGCCCGGTTCGCCAAGGTCGTTCTGGTCGGCCACTCACTGGGCTCGACCCTCGCCCGCACCGTGGCCGCGGCACATCCGGCCGAGGTGGACGGCGTCATCCTGACCGGCGAGTCGAGCGTGCCGGACGAGGCCGCTTTCGAGCAGCTCGGCGCGGGAATCCACCGCGCCGCCGACGACCCCCGCTTCGCCGGGCGCGGGCTCGACGACGGCTACCTCACCACCCGGCCCGGCCTGCGGGCCGCCTGGTTCTACCACCGGCCCAACGCCGACCCCGAGGTCATCGCCGCCGACGAGGCCACCAAGACGACGGACGTCTTCCCTCCCGGCGACTCCTACACCCCTCCCTCGATCAACAAGCACATCCAGGCCCCCGTACTGATCGTCAACGGCGAGCACGACAAACTGCTCGCCGGAGCCCGTACCTCCTCCGCCGCACTGCACGCCCAGGAGGCCCCCTTCTACGGTCCCCGCGCCAAGCTGGAGACCGTCGTGGTCCCCGGCACCGGGCACGTGCTCAACGGCCACCGCACCGCGCCCCACTGGTTCGCCCGGGCGCGCGAGTGGGCCGACCGCCACGTGGGCGGAGCGGCGCGATGAGCCAGGAACCCGTCGACAGCCCGACCGGGTGGGTGGCCAGGCACATCAAGAGCTACGCCGAGTCCGGCGGCAAGCGCGGTCACCTCTTCCACGGGGCGCCCACGCTGCTGATCACCACGATCGGCCGCCGCTCGGGACTGCCCCGGCGCACGGCCCTCATCTACGGCCGCGACGGCGACCGCTACCTCGTGGTCGCCTCCAACGGCGGCGCCGACGGCCATCCGCTCTGGTTGCACAATCTGCTCGCCCAGCCACAGGTCAAGGTGCAGGTCGGGGCCGAGGTGTTCGACGCGGTGGCCCGCCTGGCGGCCGAGGACGAGCGGCTCCGCCTGTGGGAGACGATGACCGGGACATGGCCGCGCTACGCCGACTACCAGCGCAGGACGTCGCGGCAGATCCCGATCGTGATCATAGAGCGGGCGGCGATGCCGGACCCCGACTGACGTTCGCCGTCCGGCGGCTCGTACGCCCGGGGCGCGGCGAGCGGGCGGAGACCGGCCGGCTCCTGCCGGAAACCCCGAATCGTCCAGTCCTGCGCCGAAGTACCCACCCGGCGAACCGGCTGCACGGGAACATCCGTCCAATACAGCGGCACCCACCGGCGGCGACAGTGGCCTCATCACCACAAGGAGTGCCATGCGAATTCTCGTCTCCGGCGCCGGCGTCGCCGGTCCGGTGCTGGCCTACTGGCTCACAAGGCACGGCTTCGAGGTCACCGTCGTGGAACGAGCCCCCGCGCTGCGCAAGACGGGCGGGCACGCGGTCGACCTGTTCCGGCCCGCGATGAACATCTCGGAGAAGATGGGCGTGCTCCCCCGCGTCGAGGAGCGGGCCACCGGCGCGCACCGGATGACCCTCTGCCGGGAGGGCGCACGACGTCCCGTCCGGGTGGACCTCTCCAAGATCTACGGCGCCGCCTCCGACCGGCATGTCGAGATCATGCGCGACGACCTGAGCGAGATCTACCACGACGCCGGGAGCGACGACGTCGAGTACGTCTTCGGCGACTCGATCACCGCGATCTCCCCCGACGGCGAGGTGCGGTTCGAGAACGCCGCGCCGCGCCGCTTCGACCTCGTCGTCGGCGCGGACGGGTTGCACTCCGACGTACGCGGCCTCGTGTTCGGCGACGAGTCCCGCTTCAGCGCCTTCATCGGCGCCTACCTCGGGGTGCTGACCCTGCCCGGCTCCCCCGGCCTCGACGGCGAGCTGCTCATGCACGCCGGCGTCGGCCGTACCGCCGGCATGTACGGCGCGCGGCACCTCGGCGAGGCGCGGGCGTTGTTCCTGTTCCGCAGCGAGCGCGAGCTCGACTGCCACCACCGCGACGTGCCCCGGCAGAAGGAGCTGCTGCGCGGCGCGTTCCAGGGCATGCACCCCGATGTGGACCGCTGGCTGGGCGAGCTCGACCGTACCCCGGCGTTCTACTTCGACTCGATCAGCCAGCTCCGCATGGACACCTGGTCGCGAGGGAGGGTGACGCTCGTCGGCGACGCGGGCTACTGCCCCGGCCCGGCCGTCGGCGGCAGCACCAGCCTGGCCGTCGTCGGCGCGTACGTCCTCGCCGGGGAGCTGGCGCGGGCGGGCGGCGACCACGAGCGCGCCTTCCCCGCCTACGAGCGCGCGATGGCGGAGCATGTGCGCGGCAGCCGTGCGGTCGCGCTGAGCGTGGCGAAGACCCTGATCCCCAGGTCACGCCTCGGCGTGCGGGGACTGGCCGAGGGCGCCCGCCTGATCTCCGTGCTGCCCGCGGGGCTCGGCCGCGCCGTCCTCCGCCTCACCACCAAGAGCGGACGCCTGTACGACTCCATGTCCGTCGACGACTACCCCACCGGGTCCACCGCATGACGAGGCGCGGGTGGCCCCGGAGGCTGACTCGCGCCCGGACGCGAACGACGGAGCTAGTTCGGATTTTGAGTCGCTTCAGTCGCTGTCTGCGCGCTCGCCGGAGGCAGGCCCGGCGACCTGGCCCGCCGGTAGTCGCCGGGAGTGAGGCCGTACTCCCGTTTGAACGCCAGGTGGAACCCGACCTCGGACCGGTAGCCGACGCGCCGCGCGACGGCGTGGTGCGGCAGCGCGGTCCCGGCCAGGAGCCGGGCGGCCTCCTGCAGCCGCCGCGCCGTCAGGTGCCGCATCGGCGCCACGCCGACGAGCTCGCGGAACGCCGCCGCGAACGCCGAACGCGACATCCCGGCCTCGGCGGCGAGCCGGTCCAGCGTCCACGGCTCGGCGAACCTGCGGTGCACCGCCAGCAGCGCGGGCCCCACGGCCGGGTGGCGCAGCGCCCGCAGGATCGGCTCGCCCTCCGCCAGAGCGCCCAACGCCGCCCGCAGCGCCAGCACGAAGACCAGCTCGAAGGCGCGCAGCGCCACCAGCGTCTGGCCCGGCGCGCTCTGGTCCCACTCCCGCGCCAGACCGTCCAGCGTGCCGGCCAGCAGCGGCTGCCGCCGCAGCGCGTCCCGCTCCAGCACGAGCACCGGCGGCAACGCCCGGTACAGGGGCGCGGCCGCGGCGGGGTCGTAGTGCAGGCCGCCGCACAACATCGTGGTCGCCGCGCCGGGACCGTCGATGCGCACCGTGCGCGCCGCGCCCGGCGGCCGGGCGGGCAGCAGGCTCGCCAGCGGCACGGTGGCGCGGCCGGGGGCGTCGCCGAGCCGGTGGGCGGTGCCGTGCGGGAACACCGCGAGGTCGCCGGCCGCCAGCCGGACCGGGGCGTGGCCGGGCAGTTCGACCGTGCACGTTCCCGCCTGCACGTAGTGGAGCAGGGCGCAGTCCTCCCCCTCTCCGGCGACTCCCCAGGGCGAGTGGGCCGTCCAGCGGCTGTGGAAGACGCCCTCCAGCCGCAGCGGGGCGAGGACTTCGCTCAGCAGGTCGTCTTCCACGGACGTTCCTTAAAGCGTCGAGGACTTTCCTTTATGGAGCGTACTCGCCGTGGCTGGGAGGTTGAGTGCATGACGGTTCTGGTGTTCGGCGCGGGTGGCGCCCAGGGCGGGGCGGTGGCCCGGCGGCTGATGGAGGAGGGGTTGGCGGTGCGGGGCGTGTCCCGTACCGGGGTGGTCCCGGAGGGGGTGGAGCCCGTCAGGGCCGACCTGGGGGATCGCGGGCGCCTGCGGGAGGCGTTCGCCGGCGTCACGCACGTCTCGATGGTGCTGCCGCTGGAGTACGACCCGGACCGGGTGGCGGCGTACATGCGCAACGTGCTGGCGGAGGCGGCGGCCGCCGGGGTGGCGCGGCTGGTGTTCAACCCGGGCAACCGGCTGCCGCGAGCCGACACCGGCGTGGCGGCGTTCGACACGCGGCGGGCCGCGGCCCGGACGGTGCTGGACTCGCCCGTGCCGGCGGTGGTGCTCTGCCCGCCGATCTACCTGGAGAACCTGGCGGCGCCATGGGTGCGGCGGGGGCTGACCGGCGAGGGCGTCCTGCGCTACCCCCTGCCGGCGAGCGTGCGGGTGTCCTGGCTCAGCCATGCCGACCTGGCCGCCGCCACGCTGGCCGCGCTCACCGGCGACGACCTGGCGGGCGCCACGCTGGATCTCGGCGGGGATCCGGTGACCGGACCGGAACTGGCCGCCGCGTTCGGGGCACGGTACGAGGCGATGGACGTGGACGCCTTCGTGGCGGGGGCGGCCGCGGCGCTCGGGCCGGACGTGGCGGCGGCGGTGGCCGCGACGTACCGGTGGGTCGCCGGGCCGGGACGGGAGTTGTACGCCGCTCCGTCCGAGGGCGCGAAGCGGCTCGGCATCGAGGTGACCTCGCCGGCCGCCTGGGCGGAGAGGTGATGGAGGCGGACCAGGACCTCACGGGCGCGGTCCGCGCCGAGGTCGTACGGCACCACCAGGTGATCGAGCAGTGGCTGGCAGGGAGGATGCCACGGGCGTCCTTCGACCGGTTCTCCGCCGCGCACGCGCCCGGCTTCACGATGGTGGCCCCGGACGGGCGGCTGCTGTCGCGCGACGACGTGCTCGCCGAGGTGAAGTCCGCCTACGGGCGCCGCCCGGACGCGCGGATCGAGATCCGGGCCGTCGCCGTCGTGGCCACGGCCCCCGGCCTGGTAGTGGCCCGCTACGAGGAGTGGCAGGACGGCGAGGGACGGCTGGCCACCGTCGTTCTTCAGGACGGATGGCGATGGCTGCACCTGCACGAGACCCGATGGGCCTGATGGAGAGGCGACTCCGGCGCTCAGGCGCTCGCGGCGGCCCGCCAGCGGGCCAGAATCCGCAGGTCGTCGGCGTCGCCGTGCCAGGCCGCCTCTTCAGGCATCGCGTGCGGCAGCCAGATCTCGTAGTCGGGGGCGTCGGGTGGGATGTCGCGGGTCCCGTCGACACGGGTGCCGTCGGCCAGCACGGTCGACTCGGGAATGCGCAGGACGCCGCCGGCCAGCATGACAGCGGTCATGAGCTGCGCCCCTTCCGTCTCATCAGTCACCTGTCCTCCCCAGAATAGCGCGCCTGACTCTCCAGGGAAGGAGACAATCCCGCTCAGCCGATCCCGTACCGGCCAGAAAACCATAAGTAGGCGTGCCGGGCCGCGTCCTCGTCGCCGAACAGATCGATCAGCCGTCTCGCCCGCCGTACCAGGACGCAGGCGAAGGCTTCGGCGTAAAGCTCGGCGGCGTCCTGCCGGTAGGGCGGCGCCAGGTGCGGCGCGCGCAGCGCGTGCAACCGCGACCAGAACGCGCCGCGCGACGGCATGCCGTCCAGGTGGTCCGTGGCGTGCCCCAGCTCGTGCCCGGCCACGCTGACCGACGGGGACGGCACGCTGCCGACCCCGACCCGGCGCCGGACGGGGTCGTACACGCCCGCGCTGCGCTCCCAGTCCCCTTGCTGCACCGGCAGCGGGACGCCGCGCAGCGCCTCGAACCCCGGCAGATCCGGTACGGCGCCGGGCCCCACCACGATGCCGCCGTCCAGGTGCGCGGCCAGGCGGGTGCCCAGAGCTCGCGGCACCGCGGACAGCGTCATGATGGCCAGCAGCACCTCGGCGGGCGGGAACGCGCCGGCCTCCCACGCCCGGGTCAGCCGATCCTCGAGCGCTCCCACGTGCAGCCAGCCCGGCCGTCCCCTGCTCTGGCTGGCCACTCGTCCCCCTGTCACGCGCCTTGAACCACCGGCCGCGCCACTTCGGGTCCGCAAGGACGGCGTTGATGATCACAACGACTCTATCGGCAGCGGTGGCGCCGCGCATCCGCGGCCGGGACGCGCCGGGCGGCGGTGAAACTCGTGCGGAAGGGTCGGCGGCGACCGGGCAATCAGTAGTGTCCGACATCCCCGGCGAGAGAGACCCGTGCATGACCACGTTCCTCGACGGAGCAGTCGCCGATCCCGAGCGATTCTCCGCTCTCTTCGATGCCCACTACGAGGAGATACGCGGCTACATCAGCCGCCGCCTCGACCTCGACATCGCCGAGGACCTCGCCGCCGAGACCTTCCTGATCGCCTTCCGCCGGCGACACGGCTTCGACGCCGCCAAAGGCGGCATCAAACCCTGGTTGTACGGCATCGCCACGAAACTCATCGGCCGGCACCGGCGTGCCGAGCTGCGGCGATACCGGGCGCTGGCCAGGTCGGGGCCGCCTCCCGACGAGGACGGCCACGACCAGCGGGTGGTGGATCGGGTCGCGGCGCGGGTGACCGTACGGCAACTCTCGGCCGCGCTGGCCGGGTTGTCGCGCGGTGAGCGCGACGTGGTGCTGCTCGTCGCCTACGGCGAGCTGACCTACGACGAGGTCGCGGCGGCGCTCGGCATCGCCTACGGCACCGTCGCCTCCCGGCTCAGCCGGGCCAGGACCAAGCTTCGTGAGACGTTGGGAGTTGAGGTGTGATGAAGGAATTCCAGCTCATCGACGAGGTGATGCCGCAGGCGCCGCCCGCCGACCACGCCACGCTGACGGCCGCCCGCGCCCGGATGCTCGGCGCCACTCGGCGGCGGCACCGGCCGGTCTGGCCCAAGGTGGCGCTCGCGGCCGCGGCGGTCACCGCGGTGATGGCCGGGGGCTTCGTGGCGGTGCCGCTCCTGGACCGGACGGACGTCCAGACGGCCGCCGTACCGGAGGCGGACGCGGTGCTCGCCGCGGCGGCCGACCGGCTGGCCGCCCAGCCCCCGGGCACCGGGGCGTGGTGGCGGCGGGAGATGGTGCAGGTGGCGCGGATGAAGACCGCGACCTACACCGTCGAGCATCGGGTGAGCGACGTCCTGTGGGCGAGCAGGGATCGCGCCGTCGGCTATCGCACACAGCGCGGACCCGTCTCCTCCAAACCGCTCACTCCCGCCGACGAACAGGCGTGGAAGGCCGCGGGCTCCCCCGGCCTGTGCGACGGCTGCCAGTCGGGAAAGACGTACTTCACTCCGCTGAAGCTGACGACCAAGCCCGTGACGGAGCTGCCCACCGAGCCCGAGGCGCTCAAGGCCGAGCTGCTGCGGGCCAACGACCGGGACACCCCGGAGGCGTGGCTGTGGGGCGTGAGCAAGTGGCTGCTTCTCGACACCGAGAGCACCCCTGCCACCAGGGCCGCGCTCTACCGGGTGCTCGCCGGCCTGCCGGGCGTGCGGGTCGAGAACGACGCCACCGACATCGACGGCCGGACCGGGGTCGCGCTGACCTACGGCGAGGCGCCCACCCGTCAGCGGATCATCATCGATCGGGCCAGCGGAAACCTGCTCGCCGTGGAGGACGTCGAGGGGTCGGCGGCGTACGTGATCAAGCGACTGGGCTGGACCGACGACCCGGCGCCGGAGAAGTCGACGTTCTCATGACACGCCGCGTTCAGCCGGGCCAGTGCGGCGATCGGCCCAGGATGGCGACGATCTGGTCCAGGCGGGACTCTCCCGCCCAGACGAGCGCCGGCGCGAAGGCCGCTCCGGGAGTGCGGCGGGCCTCGCCGTCAGGAACGGCCCGGGCCACGTCCAGGGCGACCTCCAGCAGGTCCGGCGGGAACTCCACGTCACCGCCCAGCGCCTTGGCGAGGTCCCACGAGTGGACGACGTAGTCGATGAAGTGAAAGCTGATGGCCTGCCTGCCGGGGAAGGCGAATCCGCTGGCGATCTCGGGCAGGGGAAAGCTCCGCTCCAGCACGCCGTCGGCGGCGAAGGCCGCCAGGACATGCTCGGCCGCTTTTCGGTAGCTCGCCACGACGTCGTCGCCCAGGGAGCGCAACCGCCACTGGGCGGCGTCCCCGTCGCCCCTGGCCGCCGCGGCGAACCCGTAATGCTGGGTGGCCATGTGCGCGAGCAGGTCGTACACGGTCCAGCCGAGGCAGGGCGTCGGGCGGGACAGGTCCGCGGGCCGCACGCGGGAGGCCAGCTCGACGCTGGCCCGCACAGCTTGGGCGTCGAGGGCGACGAGGTCGGCCTTATTGTTCGTAAGCATTCGCATATGATCTACTCCTGCTTATTATCTGTCAACGGCTACCATGAACCCGTGACGAGTCGCCGCGACCTGGCCGCGATGCTGCAGCCCCTCCTGCAGTCGCTCATCGCGGCCGAACTCCCGGTGCTGGCGAAGCACGGCCTCTCCATGTGGGGCTACATCGTGCTCGGCGCCTTGGACGACGGCGCCGTCCGCACCCAGGTCGCCCTGGCCGAGACGATCGGCGCCGACAAGACCCGTATCATCACCACCCTCGACAAACTGCAGGCGGACGGGCTCATCACCCGCGAACCGGACCCGCGCGACCGCCGCGCCCGCATCCTCGCGATCACCGACGAGGGCCGCGCGACACGCCGAGCGGTACGGGCCGAGATCCAGGCCAACGAGGAGCGCCTGCTCGCCCGGCTGCCCGAGGCCGACCGGCAGGGCTTCCTGCGCGCGCTGCAGACGCTCTCCCTGCTGCCCCGCGCCCAGATCATCGGCGGACCCGTGTCCGAGGAACGGTTGGACCCGTCCTAGACGGTGACGGGTCAGGTCGCCGTCGGTATCGTCCCCCGCGCCTGCTCGCGCTCCTGCGGGTGAGATACGCACTTCAAGGTGCTTACTTCCCGACGGAGAGCAGGTGTCCGTACGGTCGTCCTCGAATCCTGGAAGTGGGACGACGAGGAGGTTTCATGCGTGCAGTTGTCATCCGTACGTTCGGCGGACCGGAGGTTCTCCAGATCGCCGACGTGCCGATGCCGCTCGCGGGAGAGGGACAGGTCCGGATCCGGGTCGAGGCCGCGACGGTCAACCCGGTCGATCTGGCGACACGGTCCGGTGCGCTCACCGAGGCGGGCTTGCTGCCGGTGCGGGACCTGATCGGCATCGGATGGGATGTCGCAGGAACCGTCGATCAGACGGGCCCGGGGGGGACCGGTCTCAGGCGCGGGGACCGGGTGATCGGCCTGTCCGACCGGCTGGACGTGCCGCTCGGCGCTCAGGCCGACTACGTCGTCCTCGACGCGGACGCGGTCGCCGCCGCGCCGGCGGGTGTCTCGGCCGTACAAGCCGCCACACTGCCCCTGAACGGCCTCACCGCCGCGCAAGCGCTCGACGGGCTCGACCTGGAGCACGGGCAGACGCTGCTGGTGACCGGGGCGGCCGGTGCCGTCGGCGGCTTCGCGGTCCAGCTGGCCGTCGCGCGCGGGCTCCGGGTGATCGCGGTCGCCGGGGCCAACGACGAACCGCTCGTCCGCAGGCTGGGGGCCGAGCTGTTCGTGCCGCGTACGGCGCGGCTGGGTGAGGCGGTCCGTCGCCTCGTCCCGGGCGGTGCGCACGCGGCGCTGGACGCTGCCGTGGTCGGAGTGTCCGCCCTCGACGCGGTCCGGTCGGGGGGAGCGTTCGCCGCGCTGGTGGCGGGAGGGGCGCCGCTTCCGCTGCGTGGCATCCGGGTCTTCCATCACTGGATCCGCGCTGACGGCGCCCGCCTCTCCGGGCTCGCCGCCCTGGTCGAAGCGGGCTCCCTCACCCTGCGCGTGGCTGAGAGCAGGCCGCTCGACCAGGTCGCCGACGCCCACCGCCGGCTCGCCGCAGGCGGTCTCCGTGGCCGCCTCGTCCTCACTCCTTGACGCAGGAGTTCTGGGCCACGAGCTTGCGGGAACGTGGTCAGGCGGGCTCCACCTGCCAGATCTTGCTGTGCAGGTCGGCACCGCGGATGACCTGGACGCGCCACGGAGTCAGCCGCAGGACGTGCAGCCGGGGATCCTCGGGGCTGCTCCAGAAGTTGCCCAGCTCGTACCCGGCTCCGGGCGGGCTGCCCTCGCGGTAGAGGGTCCACACCCGGCTCACGACCGCCGGGTCGCTCACCCATTCGGCCACGGTGTCCAGGCTGACGGCGTTCTGACGGGGACTCCAGTAGGAGAACGTGGTGTGCGGGTTGCGGGCCAGGTGCGCCGTCTTCACCGGGGTCCGGTAGGTGGCCAGCCAGCCGAGAGGGCGGCCGTCGACCACTTCCCAGATCGGTATCAGGACGCGCGCCCGCGGGCGTCCCTTGGCGTCCACCGTGGTCATGGTGGCGTACACGATGTCGCCGATGTAGGCGGCGAACTGTTTCTCGATCTCGTCGAACGACGTCACTCTGTCTGCCATGAGGCACTCCGATCGGGGGTCAGGCCGAGGCCGGGACGGATTCGAGGGTGGCCCGCGGGTCGCCGGTGCCGTCGGCACGGCGACGGATCCCGAAGGCGGTGATCAGGACGGCGGTGATCGCGGCCACGACCGGGACGACGAGGGCGAGCTGGAGGGAATCAAGCCTCGCCGCCGGCGTGGTGGCCGCGCCGAGCGCCGCGACGCTCACGGCCGTCACCGCCGACAGACCGAGCGCCGTGCCGAACTGCAGGGCGGTGTAGAGCAGGCCGCTTGCCAGGCCGTGCTCGTGCTCCTCGACCCCCTCTGTCGCCGCCATCGTCAGCGGGCCGTAGGCCAGGGAGAACGCGACGCCGAGCAGGAGCATGGTCGGCAGCATGGCCGCGTAGGTCCAGTCCATCCCGATCGGCAGGAAGAGCGCGTAGCCCAGGGCGGCGGCCACCAGCCCACCCAACAGCACGCGCACGTTGCCGAACCGGTTGACCAGCCGCGGGGTGAGCGTCGGCGCGAGGATGGTGTCCATGCCGATCATCAGCATGGCCAGGCCGGTCTGCAGGCTGCTCCAGCCGCGGACCTCCTGCAGGTAGAGGGTGGCCACGAACTGGAAGCCGGCGAACGAAGCGAGAAAGAGCAGCGCTCCCAGGTTGGCCCGTACCAGCGGGCCCGAGCGCAGGATGCCCAGCCGCACCAGGGGGTTGGCCGTGCGCCGTTCGATCAGTACGAACAGCGCCAGCAAGGCGAAGCCACCGGCGAACACCCCGAGCGTGACCGCCAGGCCGTCGCCGGGGCGCTCCAGCCGGACCACCCCGTACGCCAGCAGCAGCATCGCGCCGGTGATGCTGAGGGCCCCGGCCAGGTCGAAGCCGCCCTGCCCGCGCTCAGGCGTCGGGCTCTCCTTGAGCAGGGCCAGCGCCGCGAGGAGGATCGCCGCCGCCAGGATGACCGGCGCGAAGAACACCCATCGCCATCCGATCGCGGCCAGCAGCCCGCCGATGACCAGGCCGAGCGAGAAGCCGCCGGCGGCTGTCCCTGCGTACACGCCGAGCGCCTGCGTCCGCTGGGGCCCTTCCGGGTAGTTGACAGTGATCAGCGAGAGCCCGGCGGGAGCCATGAACGCGGCCGCCACCCCGGTCACGAACCGGGCGGCCAGCAGCATCCACCCTTCGGTCGCGAAACCTCCCAGGCCGGAGAAGACCAGGAACACGGTCAGCCAGAACAAGAACATCCTGCGGCGGCCCAGCAGGTCGGCCGCCCGGCCGCCGAGCAGCATGAATCCGCCGTAACCGAGCACGTAGGCGCTGACCACTCCGCTGAGCGTGCCGGTCGACAGGCCGAGGTCGGCCCGGATCGCCGGCAGTGCGACGTTCAGCATCGCCACGTCGATCCCCTCCAGGAAGGCGGCCCCGGCGAGGACGAAGAGCACGCCCCAGGCGCGCGCGTCCATGCGGCTGCTCGGCAGGGATCTCGATGTGGATGTGGCCATGATTCGCCCCTTGTGAGTTCTGGGAGTAAGCCGTCCGGCAGACGCCTGCCGGCACGGACCGGCCATGGTTCCCAAAGGTCCTGCCGGTTCCTTCTTGTAACCAGCAGAATCGTCGAGCATCATCAGATGCCATGGAAGATGGCACTTCTAAGTCCCTCGGTTACTGCGGTGATACCGACGACGACTACGACGTTCTCCAGTGGGACACGCGCGAGGACTGCGAGGTCCGGCAGATCCTCGACCGCGTCGCGGACAAGTGGTCACTGCTGGTCATCGCCCTGCTCGACCGGCGCTCGCTGCGCTTCTCCGAGCTGCGCCGCGAGATCGACGGCGTCAGCCAGCGCATGCTCACCCGCACGCTGCGGCACTTGGAGCGCGACGGGCTGGTGAGCAGGACCGTGCACGCGACCGTCCCTCCGCGTGTCGACTACGAGTTGACCTCGCTGGGCGCGACCTTGCACGCCACCATCCGCGCGCTGGTCACCTGGACGGAGACCCACCAGAACGAGATCGCCGCCGCGCGCACCGCCTACGACGCCCGTGTGCTGGCCGAGCAGTCGGCGGCCGATGCGCAGGCCGCCGAACGGGACGAGATCGCCCGCAACGTTCTGTCGTCGCCCACCATGGATCGCACGCCGACGAGGTCGACGCGATCCACGGCATGATCCATCGGCTACGCCAGGTCCGGCTTGAGCCCCTGACCACCACCGAGGACGTGCTTCGCCTGTCAGCGGTCTCCGCCTACCTGACTGAGCGGCTCGACCTGGCGGCAGCGCACACCGTGGCGACCGCCCGTCATCTTGACGAGCCGATCCTCACCGTGAACCTCAAACGGTGGGAGCCGATTCAGGATCTGCTGCCCTGGACCCTCGACCTGGTCGAAATCACCGAGTGACGTCCCAAAAGGTCGGGCGACGGAGCTTCTCTTGTCCTGAGAGCGACTCGAGCGACTGGCCGCGCCGATCGGACCGTGAGCCGGCGGACCCCGCGAGGATCGCCGCCATCTCGCTCCTTGCCCTCGGTCGCTGCGCGCTGCTGCTGGTCAGGGGCCTTTCAGAGCACGCCAGCGACCGAAGCGACTGAGGGCTGCGCTCTATGACGCAAATCCGCGTGAGAAAACAATTCAGGTCTCAGAGCCCTCCCCCTGGTCGCTTCAGTCGCTCGCCGACTCAACCAGGGCGTCGTGAGCAGGGCGAACGCCAGCGACTCAAGGTCCCTGGGCGCCGGCGGGCCGGGTGAGCATGACAGCTGCCTGACCGGCCCGTTCGAGGGCGGCTCGCGGCCGATCAGGCCTTCGGAAGGGTGATCCCCAAGGCCACCATGGCGGGCGAGGGAGGCCCACCCTCGGAGCGTTCGGTCTTGTGGCCGGGCTTGCCGGGGGCCAGCGTCCGGGGGTCGACCGACTCCAGTGGGGCTCCGGTGCTGTATTCGCCGTCCGGGAGCGTGTCGCGGTCGTGGGGGGCCAGCCAGAAGACCCGGCGGTGGAAGGTGCCGGACGCGGGAGCGGCCTTGGCCGTCCGCCCGAGCACGGCGTAACCCACCATGCGGCCGTCGCGGTGGTAGGCGGGCTTGCCGCGGCGGGTGGGCAGCCTGTCCAGACTCTGGCGGACGTAGTCGAGACCCTCGGTGTCCTCCAGCCACACCAGCTCGACCTCGTGGCACAAACTCGATTCGTTGATCAGGCTCATCGCCGGGCCTCCTCACCGTGGAACTCGGAGCTGAGGCCGATACCCGGATAGAACTTGCGCGAGTTGGACAGGATCATATCCTTTGGCGACGTCATTCTCAGTGTGTCGCGAATGCGTGCGGCGAAGTTCCGGGCCGAGACAGGGGTGGCGCCCTCTGAGCTGCACCAGCGGGTGTAGGCCGCGTACAGACTCGTCTGTTCGGCACGCAGGCCAGCTTCGAGTATGCAGGCGTCTCCGATGAACCGCCCCACTACATCCTCCGTCGCTTCGTAGGCATCTGTCGCTAGACGTACCCGTTGCGGCCCTGACAAGTCTTTCTCGCCCGCCAGGTAGCGGCGGGCTCCGTCGACCAACCAGGACAAGATTCCCGGTCCCTCCTCATCCACCAGGATGCGTGCGAGGTTGTCAATCTTATGTTCTTCGGACACCACCCGTTCGAAGGGGATCAGGCGTAGCCGCCGCCAGAAGGCGAACCCGCCCGTACTCACCTCGGGGCGATGGTTGCCCAGCAACCACAGGTGATGAGTCGGGTCGAAACTGAAGAAGTCCTGACGCATCCGCCGCGCCTTGATCTTGTCGCCGCCCGTCAGCAGCTTCACCCGCGCCTCGTCGAAACGATCACCGGGCTTGAGCTCGGAGCAGACGATGACCCGGCGGCCGTGCAACTCGGCCAGGTCGGTCGGGTGGCCGTCGAACGACTTGGCCATGAGGAAACCGGGCGGGGCCGCGTCGGCGTAGTCGCCGAGCAGTTGCAGCATGACCTCCAGCAGCACGGACTTGCCGTTCTTGCCGGCGCCGAACAGGAACGGCAGGACCTGGGCGCCGACGTCCCCGGAGATGGAGTAGCCCAGCAGCAGGTGCAGGAAGTCGACGGTCTCCTTGCCCTCGGCGTCGTCGCCGAAGGTGTCGGCGAGGAACCGCTCCCAGCGCGGGATGGGGCCGGGCTCGGGGGACAGGGTGGTGGAGCGCGAGTGCAGGTGGCGCTCGGGGTCGGGAGCGGTGATCAGACCGGTACGCAGGTCGACCACCCCGGCCGGGGTGCACAGGGCGTACGGGTCGGCGTCCAGCGCGGCGGCGTTGAGCGCCATGCCGGGAGCCGCCTTGGCCTGCACGAGCATGGCGTGGATGCCGGCGGTCGACAGGGCTCGCTTCTTGTGCCGCCGCAGGTCGCTGGCGGTGTGCCGGTGGAAGCGGTCGAAGACGGCGAGCTGGTCGGCCATCTCCCCCGCCGCCCAGAGCACGGCGTCGCTCTCGTCGGGGATCCAGCGGTACTCCGCCCACCGGTACCAGCCGAGGCCCGGCACGTGCTTGAAGTCGCGTCCGTACAGGTGCACGAACAGCTTGGCGTTGCCCCGGTCGCTCAGCGACTCAGGCAGCAACCCGTCACTGGTCGCGGGGGCCTGGGCGGGCGGCGCGGCCGGCGGCGGAGCAGCGGTCGTCGAGATCTCGGCCAGTTCGAGCATCTGCTGGGCGGCGGCTTCCGCGTTGAAGCCCCCGGACGGGGTGCCGGGCGTCATGAGCGTTCCTGGAGGTAGAGCGGCCGGGTGGAGCCTCGGGTCAAACCGCTGCTGATGATCTTGTCGGAGCGGCCCTCCTGTCCAGGACGCGCATGGTGGGCGGCCTCCGTCAGCATCGTCTCGGCGTCGTGCACGGACAGATATCCTCCCGCGACGAGGCCGCCCGCAGTGTACGCCGCTCGGTTGAGCTTGGCGGTGAAGCCCGCCCCGTGCGGGACGGACGCGCACGCCTCGATGTCGGCCAGCAGGCGGTGCAGCAGGCGTTCGGCCGAACCGTCCCGGCCACCGGCGACAGCGACGGCCTGGCGGGCACGGGGCGGAATCGAGCGGGCCTGCTGAGGCGGTCTGGCGGCCGGGACGTGTGCCGTGCGCGAGAGTTCCTGGGCGAGCCAGCGCGGCAGGGGCGCGGGCACGCGGCACTCCCCCACCGCGGTGTAGACGCCGTCCTGGGTGCGGGTCCCGGGGGCGATGATGTAGCCGCCGTGGGCGCGTACGTCGACCTGCCAGGCCAGGGCCCGGGAGGAACTGGAGCCGGTGGAGCAGAGGAACGTCTGGCCGGGCTCGGCGCGATACCAGATGTGCAGGCCCCCGGAGGGCGTACGGACCCGCAGGGTCGAGGTGTCGGCCGCGGGGTCGGCCTCACGGCGCAGGGCCGCCAGCAGCGCCAGGGTGTCGAAGCCGGTCGCGAGGCCCGCCAGGTCGACCCTGGGGTCGATGGGGATGCCGGGCAGCAGGCGGTTCCGGTCGGGCACGGGCGTGGGGTGGGCGTCGACGTCGATGACGACGAGCCGGGCGGGACCGCAGGCGACACCGACACCGAACGCCGGGTGGGCACCCCACCAGCTGTCGATCAGCTCTGAATCGACGGTGGCGGCGTGGAAGCCGTGGCACCACCGTCCTTGCCGCAGGCACGCGCATCCGGCCGGGTCGTGCCCGGCGGCCTGGCAGGCTGGGCAGTTACGCGCCGGGGTCTTCCGGCCGGCGGCGAGGGGGTGGACGGGCCAGCCCTGGGCGGCGCACCAGCGGGCGATGTCGATCGGCCGGGAGAGCTGGGGAGGGCTGGGGGTGACATCGTCGAGAGGGGCGTGCAGAGTCACGTCATCCCTTCTCGTGGTCCGGGCAGAGGGTGTGTCGCCGGTTCGGTCTGCTCGCCTGTCGCCGCCCGTGAGGGAGGCTGAGCGACTGAAGCGACCGAGCCTTGAACATGGCACGACAGATTAGCGGACCTTGGGGCGGCTGTGGGGGATGGCGTGGGCGTGGCGGAAGAAATGCGACGCGGCTTCGCGATCGGGCCGTGAGACCGGACGTGGTACGGCACATGGATGCCGGGCCGCCTGGAGTAGCGACTGAAGCGACTCTACTGAGCACTTATGACGCCAACTCATCGATGCGTTCTACGACGACATATACCGGAGGAGGAGTCGCTTTGGTCGCTGCCCATCCTCGGGCAACCCCCTGACCTGCGGCTTTGTCAGCTACTCAGGACCAGCGACCGAAGCGCTGTCAGTCCCTCGGTCCCCTCCTCCCCCACGCGCCTCGCGGCTTTTGGGATTGTTTGAGCCTCGGTCCAGAGAGGGAGCGACTGAAGAGACCTAGGGCTGAGCGGGTCGCTTGGGTCGCTCCCAGCACTCAAGCGACTGACGCTCGGTCTCTGCGCCGCCGCGGCCCGGCCGGCCATGCCAGCGACCGAAAATGCCGCCAGGTCCCCCTCCTCAGATCGTGCGCCGAGCAGCGTCGCATGCCGGGCTTCAGTCGCTTGAGTCGCTTCGATCGCTCGGTCCGGGCCAGTGGTTCGCACCGCCTCCATCCGGTCGCTGCTGAGTCGCTCGCTTCGACGCCGGGCGTGAGGCGCTTCAGTCGCTCGGGTGCTGCTCGGCGCCGTGGTGAACAGCGACCGAGGGGTGCGGCCCATCGCCGCCTGGCCCGGCTGCCGGACACCGGCGTGAAGAAAACCTGCCGAGCGGCGAACACTGGGCGACAGTTGCCTTCGGAAGGACGCCATGACTGCACCACCTGACGCCCGCGATGTCATGGAAGACGTCACCGTGGTCGAGCGGTCGCTGGACGATCCCGAGCTCTTCGCCCTCCTGTACGACCGGTACTTCCAGGAGATCTACCGCTATCTGGCCGCCCGGCTCGGCAGCGAGCAGGCCGAGGACCTGGTCGCGGACGCCTTTCTGCTCGCTTTCCAAGGCAGGCGCGGTTTCGCCCCGGAGCGGGGCACCGTGCGGTCGTGGTTGTTCGGCATCGCCACGAACGTCGTGGCCAGGCATCGCCGAAGAGAAGGCCGCCGCCTGAACGCGCTCAGCAAGGTCCCGGCCGAGGACTGCGCCGACGGGCACGAGGACCGGCTGACCTCGCAGCTCGCGGCGCAGGCCAGCCGGCCGGAGCTCGTACAGGGACTGAAGGGCCTGGCGAAGGGCGATCGCGACGTGGTGTTCCTGCTCGTGTTCGGCCGTTTGGGCTACGAGGAGATCGCCACGGCCCTGGACATACCGGTGGGGACCGTCGGGTCCCGGATCAACAGGGCGCGCAAGAAGCTGCGCAAGGCCCTGGGCGACGTCAACCCGATCGGGGAGTGGTGATGGACGAGCTGAAGCTGATCGAGGCCGCGTTCGCGGAGCCTGAGCCCACGCCGGAGGCGGCGGCGAAGGGACGTGAACGCCTCCTCCGTCTGACCCGCCAGGCGCAGACGGCGCGGCTGGACCGTGCGCGCCACGGGTGGCCCGCCACACTGCCGATCCGGCGCGTCGCCCTGGTCGGCGCCATGGCGGTGATGCTCACCGGCGGCATCGTCGCCGCCCAGGCGACTCTGGGGGGCTCCGGGCCGCATACCCCTGGATACCTGCTCGCCGCCCCTCCGGCCGACGCCAGGACCCTGCTCACCCTGGCCGCGTCGGCCGCCGACGGCCGGCCCGACACGGTTCCGGCCCGCGACCAGTACGTTCACACCAAGACGCTGGCCCAGCACAGCCTCTACACCAAGGACGAGTCGGGCCGGACGCTCTACACCAACGTGCTGGTCAGCGAGGAACGCTGGGAGGCGGCCGACCTGGGCAAGCCGTGGCTGAGCCGCAGCCAGAACCTGTCGGCCACGGGACCGGCGCCCCGCAAGTACTGGGACCGCGGCGTCGAGGACATCGTGTCCGAGCCGGGCGCCTGCCCAGGCCAACCGGCCTACGCGCGGCTGGGCGCCTGGCCGACGGACCCCGCCCAGGTACGCGCGAAGATCGTGGCCGACACGGGCGAGCAGCCGCTGCGTATCTGGCGCTCACTCCAGAGCCTGGTCCGCGAGTCCGCGGTACGGCCCAGCCTGGGCGCCGCGCTCTACCGGGTCGCCGCCGGGCTGGACGGCATCGTGCTCATCCACGACGCCGTGGACGCGGCCGGCCGCCCTGGCCTGGCCGTCGCCATGGACGAGGGCGACGGCACTCGATCCGAGCTGATCTTCGATCGGGCGACCTACCGCTATCTGGGCGAGCGCACGGTGAACACCAGGGACCGCAGGGTGAAGGTGTCCCCCGGCAGCGAGTACACCGAGAAGAAAGGCGCGGTCAACGGCACCGCGGTGCTCGCCGTCGAGCTGACCCCCGGCCTGCCCGAGGTGTCGCCGAAGGCGTCCCGCATCAAGATCCCCTGCTGAGACTTCTCCCCACATGATCCGGCCTTCCGTGGCCGTGAGTTCTGTTTCGCATGCCCTCAAGGAAGAAGGAGAACATCGATGTTCATCGCCAAGGCCGTCGCGGCCACCATGCTCGCTGGCGCGTTCGGCGGCCTCACCTCCCCGCTGCCGGGCGACGCCGCCGCGTACGAGAAGCAGACACGGCTGGAGGCCGAACGCGTGGCCTGCATGAAGGAGCGGGGCTTGGACTACGTGGCCTCGCCGGAGCCCCGGCACACGTGGCAGCCCGGGGAGCGGGAGCGGCTCGCGGGCGACGTGGAGGCAATGCGGGCGTACCGGGCCAAGTACGGCTTCGGCGTCTGGTCCTCGAACGTCTATCCCAAGGACGCCGTCGTCAACCCGGTCCAGCACGAGAACCCCAACGACAAGACGCTGATGTCGCTCTCGGCCGACAGGCTGAAGAAGTGGCGCGCCGCCGACGAGTCCTGCTTCTCCCAGGCGGTCAAGCAGGTGCTGGGCAAGACTGTCACCTCGCAGGAGGACTACCACGACCGGCTCGAAGCGGCGGTGCGCAAGTCGTTGAGCGTCCTCGACCAGGACAAGCGGCTCGTCCAGCTGGGCAAGCAGTTCGCCGCGTGCCTGGGCGTCAGCCGGAGCGAGCCGACCGCGCTGGACGGACTGAGCCACGGCAAGATCGTGCTCCAGGCCTCGGACGTCGCGAAGAAGGCGTGGAAGGGCGAGCTGCCCGAGGCGCCCAAGGGCAAGACCGTCATCTTCCGGCCCGACCTCAAGCCCGCCCAGGCCAGGCCGTACCTGGAGAAGGAGATCAAGACGGCGCTGAAGGACCTGCAGTGCGGTAAGGACTTCTACCCCGCCTACGCTCCCAAGGCCATGGAGATCACGTCGAAGGTCTACCAGGAGTTCGGCCGGGAGAGCGCGGCCCAGGCGATCCCGTCCCGGATCTACCGCAAGCTCGTCTGACGCGACTCTGCCGGGGGTGCTGCTCGTGCGCGAGCGGCACCCCCTCATGACGCCTCTGTCAGCGGTAGTGCACGCGGTAGCGCAGGTGTGTCACGCCTTCGCCCTCGACGCGTTCGAGCTCGGCTTTCTCGTTCTGAATGTTGTCGATATAGCGGATTCCTTCGCCGAGGAACACGGGAACCAGGTCGATCCGGACCTCGCCCAGGCCGTCGTGGACGAACGTGAAGGGCGCCGGCCGGGGCGCCGGAGGCTCTCGGTGGGTCACCACGGACGCGCGACCGCCGCCGGGCGGATCGCCGCCCCAGCCGCCGGTGTAGTCGAACACCCGGCGGTCGCAGACGAGCGCGCCGTACTGGGCGAAGTCCATCTGTTCCCGCAGACAGCCCACGCCGGCCGCGGCAACCAGGAACGTGATCGGACAGCCGACCATCGGCACCTCGACGCCGCCGTACCAGTCGAACAAGGGGCTCACGCCTTCCCGCACGGCCTTGGCGGATCCTCTCGTTCCGGTGTCCCTTCCGGACGGTCAGGCCGCCGACGAGCGCGAACTCATCGCTCGCCGGCCAGCTCTGGATGCATCCGTTGTGATCACCTGGAAGAGGAGTCCGGTCTCAGGTAGCGGGAAGCGCGCTGACGCTGGACGCCCCGGTGAGCGAGCCGTCCTCGTCGTCGTCGAGCAGATATGCCTCCACCGCGACGGAGACCAGCGTGGACAGGTGCTCGGCCCCGGTCTCCTCGACGAGCTCGGTCAGGATGTCGAGTTCGGCCGGGCGGAACTGCACCGGCCACAGCACCCGGCGGATGCCCGCCTTCGATCGTGACCGCAGGTTCCTTCGAGGCGGGAATCGCGAGCCGTTGGGTCGGCTCACTTCGAGGCGCGCCTGGACCAGGACCCCTAGTACGCCTTCGGTCAGGTAGTGGTCGATGGCGTCCATCGCCAGCTGGGCGTACTCGATGCCCTCGGCACGGCTCATCTCGCGCGCCCGCTCTTTGACCTTGGGCGTCACATAGATGCTGACCTGCTCAGGCGTCTGGTACGCACTGGTGGGCGAGGGCTCGGCGACCGGAGCGGGTGCGTGGCGGGCGGAGGCCTGTGCGGGACGGGCGGTCTGACGGCGCGGCTTGGTCGCGTGCGGCGTCGAAGGGCGCGACGGCGACGGCGGTGTTAGGTCGTCCGTTGTGCGGGCTTGTGGAGCCTCCTCAGGAGCCCTGAGGGCCGAGCCTGCGGAGTTGCCGGACGATCCCGACGGCTCCGGCGGGGCGTCCGCGTCCGCGAGTGGAGCGACCGCGCTGACGGGCTTGGCAGGTGTCTGTGACGTGGGCGTCTCGATGGCGAGCCCGGCGGAGGAGCTCTCCGCCTCCTGAGCCACGGGCGCGGGGGCCACGAGCGCCGGAGCGACCGGTGCTGCCGGAGCTTCGACCTTGGCGGGCTCTGCTGCGACCGGTGCTGCCGCTGCAGGCTCGGCTGCGACCGGCGCGGCTGCCGGCTCTGCTTGAGGAGCAGGAGCAGGAGCAGGAGCAGGTGGCGCGGGCGCAGGGGCCGCCGCGACGGCCGGTGCAGGGGTCGGCTCAGGGGCCGGTGCAGGAGCTGGCGTGGCGGCCGGTGCAGGGGCAGGCGCTGCCGTAGCCGTGGCGGCCGCCGTAGTCTCCGGAGACGGCTGTTTCCGCTCCCCCTCGGCCGGCTTGCCGACCAGCGTCGCCAAGCCGCTCTGTCCGCGCTTGCCGCGCGCCCGGGTCATCCCGCTGAGGCGCGGCTGCGGCGGCTTGTCGTCGAAGAACTCGCTCGTCATGCGTACGCCTCCGCTTCCAGCTCCAGCGCCCGAGCGATGATCTCCATGGTGGCCTCTTCCATCTCGATGGCGGAGGTCTCGGCCGACTCCGAGCTGAGAGACAGCTGGTGTTGCCTGGCGTGCTTCTTCCAGTCCGCGCCCGCGGTCAGATCCGCCAGTTCGGCGAACACCCGGCCGTGCTTGCGGCACTGGTCCGCGACGTTGACGGCCCGCGTGATGACGGTCTGGAAGATGGGGATCCCCGAGTCGCCGAGCACGCCTTCGATCTCGCGCCGCTTCTTGGCCAGGAATCCGATCTCCTTCACGCCCACCACCTCCCCCTCCTCGTCCTTGACCTTGCGCAGATGCTGGCGGTCGAAGCCGAACAGCAGCACGCCGAGCGGGGTCAGCGCCGGGTTGAGCGGGGATGCGACGTCGAAGACCTCGCTGACTCCCTCAAGACCCTGGATGGCGCCCTGGTCGAAACAGACGGGGATGAGCACGTACTCGGCGGCGACGGCAGCCAGGTGCTGCAGGTCGGCGATGTTGGGCGGACAGTCGATGAGGATCCACTCGTAGTCGTCCGACACCTCCGCCAGGGCCTGGGCCAGACTCAGCAGGATCTCCCGGCGGGGGTCGATGGACCTTGTGCCGATGATCGAGGCGGTCGTCCGCTTGAGCACCTTGCCGCCGGGAACGACGTCGAGCTGAGGCCGTACGTCGCGCACGATGTGCAACGGCCCCGTGCCCTCCACCACGTTGATGACGCTCTGCCCTTCGTCGTCCCCGGGTCTGCCCTGGTAGCCCAGATCCAGCCCCAGGTTGCCCTGAGGGTCGAGGTCCAGAGCGAGGACCCGCTTGGACGATCCCGCTTGGTGGAGCGCGGCTGCCAGCTGGGCCGAGATGTTGGCCGTGGTGGTGGTCTTCCCCGCGCCCCCCTTGTTGTTCAACACGATGAGTACCCGCCGCAGCTTGGGGCGGATCTGTTCGATGATCTCCTGCGTGGTCATCCCACGGGCCTGAGTGGCAGAGAGGGGGAAGCTCATGGATCTACTCTCCTGTGCATGCCTAGGACTGGACGGAAGGTCCCTTGTGCCTGCAGAGGCGCAAGCTCCCGGTAACGTGACGCAGCTGATGGAACTTCCGTCCCTTTCTTAACAGATGAATGCCTTGAGCGTCATCTTCATCTGCGGCGTGTCGCCGCGCTCGTTCTTCCGTTCCCCTGGCCGATCCACTGACGGCCCTCTCCTCTTGCTGGACCCTCCACTCGTCACGCACTTGGTGAGCTGATGCGTCCACCCAGCAGCCACGTCAATGAAGGCTCGCATGCTCGCGCTGTCCGCCCATGACTGCACCCGCTGGCCTCGTCAGGGCCTGACCTTCTGCCCTGATCGCATACGGCTCCTCCATCTGCTGCCACATCCGCTCTGCTCATCGGTCTGCTCTGCTGTCTACACGGTGCTTGCATCACTGATTGACCTATGACGTGATAGGCCTTTCGACACAACGTCTGCCAAGACATGTTGCATCACTGTCTTCTGTCATTTCGATCCCCCTTGCTTCCCGCCTCACTCAGCCACTGTCGATGTGAATATCTTCAGGCCATTCATCGTCATTATTCATGTCACTATCTCTGACACTTGCGATACAGGTAGTGGCAAGCCACTCTCTGTGCATTTTGGTAGACCTATCTTCACACCTATTACTCGTTGCGACCTGGGGTGATGTGGTCGCGCCGGTGGGTGGGCGGAACCCGCCGGCACCTCGGGATGCAGAATTCGGAGCTGGTCATGAGCCCTCGAGGCAGGCAGTCCGGCCCGCACTGCAAGGCGCGGCTGGGAGCCTTCTGCCGGTTCACTCCCGCATTCCCTGCACGCCATACGCAATATCACGAAGACGTCGGTGGCAACGTAAGGGAATTAAGGGGGAGGCCCTGTAGGCGCGCGGGGACGCGGAGATGGCGCGGTGTCGGGTACTGCGGTCCCGCCGGTCAGGCCGTCCGGCCGGGGTAGGTGGCGGCTATGAGCCGGCGGAGGAAGGCGTCGAGGTCGTCGAGACCGTAGGAGGCCAGCACGTCGGCCGGCTGGGAGAGCAGGTGGGCCAGCGCGCCGTTGATGGCCAGGGTGACCAGGGCGGCGCCGTCCCGGGTGGCCGGGAGGCCGGCGGCCTGCTGGAGGGCCAGGTTCAGGTCGAGGTCGGCGCGGGCGAGCCGGGCCATGATCTGGCGTACCTGTGCGTTCCTGGCGGCCTCCGCGTTCAGTTCGAGGTAGGCCAGGACGCGGGATCTGTTGTCCGTCAGCGCCTTGTCCATCAACCGGCGCAGCAGCGTGAGCAACTGGTCGACGGTGTGGACCTCGGCCTGCTGGAGGTCGCCGAAGTAGCGATCCACGCACCGCTCGGCCGCGGCCTGCAGGAGGCTGTCGCGGGTCGGGAAGTAGTTCTTCGCCGTGCCTTCCGGCAGCCCGGCGACCCGGTCCGTCGCCCGGTGCGTGAGGCCCCGGCCGCCCTCGGCCGCCAGCACCTCGATCGCCGCGTCGCGCAACCGATCGCGTCGGTCACTGTTCTCCGCCATGGGCCCCTATGTTTCCACTCGACACCACCACCACATCTGTGGTACCACAGGTGTGGTGACTGGAATGAGAAGTGCCGTCATTGTGGGCGCGGGTGTCGGTGGGCTGACCGCCGCGATCGCGCTGCGTGCCATCGGATGGAAGGTTTCCATCTTCGAGCGGTGGCCACGGGTCGTCGCCGAGGGCACCGCGCTGGGCCTGCGTCCGGACGCCCAAGCCGCCCTGGCCACACTGAAACTGGGCGAACGGCTGCGCGAGCGCACCGTCCCCTACCGGCGGGCGCAGATCCGCACCCCCGGCGGCAGGCGCCTGGCCGACCTGCCGCTGGGACGCATCGAACGGCGCGGCGGGGCGCCCATCCGCATGCTGTCGCGGGTCTCGCTGATCGAGCTGCTGCTGGAGGAGGTGGACCAGGAGACGATCAGCACCGGCGTGGAGATCACCGATCCCGCCGGGCTGCGGACGGAACACGACCTGGTGATCGGCGCCGACGGGGTCCGCAGTGCGGTGCGCCAGGCGTTCTTCGGTCCCGGCACGCAACCTCGCTACGCGGGCATCGTCGCCTGGCGCGGCGTCGTCGAGGGCTTCGAGCCGCAGGACTACGGCGAAACCTGGGGGCGCGGGCAGATGTTCGGCATGACCCCGCAGGCGCCGGGCGTCACCAACTGGTACGCCCCCGTACGCACCCCCGCCGGCGTCCGCGAGACCCTCGACGACCTGCGGGCCCGCTTCGCCGGCTGGCACGACCCCATCCCCCGCGTGCTGGCCGCGGCCGACGAGGGCACCGTACTGCGGCACGAGGTCCACGACCTCGCACCGCCGCTGGCCTCCTACGTCACCGGGAACGTCGCCCTGATCGGGGACGCCGCCCACGCGATGACCCCCGCCCTGGGGCAGGGCGCCTGCCAGGCCCTGCTCGACGCGATCGAGCTCGCCGCCTGCCTGCGCGACCATCCCGGCGACGTCGAGCAGGCGCTGCGCGCGTACGACGCCAAGCGGCGTCCGGCGACCCAGCGGATCGTCACCGCGTCCCGGTGGATGACCCGCCTGGCCGGGGCCGATCGTCTGACAGGCCCGCGCAATGCTCTGATGCGCCTCCTGCCCTCTTCGGCCTGACCATCGAGGGGAAAGGCGGCCTGGCTGAGGGGCCCTCCTGCCGGGCAACGCCTTCAACCGGAGCGGCGACTTTGCGGCAGGAGCCGGCGAGCGAGTACGAGCTCAGCTGCCGAAGCGTGCCTCATGCTGTTGCTCGGCGAGCAAGGTAAGCCGGGGGAGGAGATCCGACAGTTGCTCCCGAAAGGCGGCATAGCGCTCCTCTCGCAGCACGTCGAGGATCTCCTCCAGCCACCAGCCGATCTCGCGCAGCGTCGGATACCGGTCCGGCGTCAGCGGCCACTGCATCTCTCTGACCGCACGACGCAGGCCGATCAGGTTCTCCGCCAGCTCGTCGTCCAGCAGGTGGTCGAACCGCGCGCGATAGTCCACCAGCTCTCCTGCCGCCTCCCACAACGGCAGAGCATGACGGTCGTACCACGCGGCCTCCGCCGAGCTCGTGCTCGTGGAGGAAGAGGTGGGGGAGCGCCGGTGCGCTCGTTCCGCTCGTTCGTTACGGGCCAGCCCCAGCTTGGCGGCGCGATGGCGAAGGATGCGGTGCTCCACGGCCTGCCTGCTGCGTACGTTGAGCGGGGGCGCCATCCGGATCATGGCGATCTGCTTGGCACAGCCCAGCTCGAGGAGTTCATGCTCCAGGCGGTCGGCTTCGTCCGGCAGGTGCGGGCAGTACCGCCGGACATAGGCCAGCACCCACAGACCGTCGATCACGTCACCGACGAGCACCCAGTCCGGGACCCGCCGGCGGGTCAGGACGTAGCGGATCACGGTGAGCGGATGGTCGGCCGGATCGTCGTGCAGCAGTGTCTCCAAATCGGGATCGTGTGCCTTGCGACGTCGCTCTACAATGTCCTCGATGGCCCTCTGACCTGCGGTTTTAGTGACAACCGGCTCAGCACGTTTCGGCATGTCAATAGTGTATTGACGTCTATGATCATGATGGCGCCGGTGGACGTGTGAGACTCCCAGATGCCTGACGGTCTTGAAGATGACAGTCCGTCACGGCAACTGGAAGCGGACATGGGAGCCCGCAATCGAAGTCGGCAGTAGCAGCACAGCCGTCCGGGCATCCTTGGAGCGAGTACGGACATCATGATTGATCTTCAGCTCCGCGCGCCACCACCGCGCGGTTTCAAGATCCAGTAGGTCCCTTGAGCCTTCTCACCTGCTGGTTCTGGGGGACGCTCCTTGCATGGAAGGGCCATCTGGTCGTGTTGGATGAGGCTGTTGCTCGTTACACCGACATGCGCGATCAGTTCGGTGAGGACATGGCGTACACGGTGACGATTCCCGACTCGGGCATCCTCACCATCGACGACGCTGTGCGTCGCATGGGATACACCACTACCGACCTGCAGGACCCCGACGACCTGCCGCGCCCCAGCGACAGCATCTCACTTCACCAGGTCGGTGCTGGCATCGTCACCCTGGATTGGGCCTTCCCCGTGCCCGAGCGCCGACAGGTGACTGACCGGCTGGGCGGCGAAGGTTTCCGGCACTGGTATGTGGCCTTCGACATCAACGGCTACACCAGCATGCACGTCCGTTACGGAGGAGCCGAAGGTGACCTTGAAGGTCCCGAGCCGGCCTCCGGACCCTTCACACCCTGGACCGAGCTTCTTGGACCGTTGAGTGCCTATGTCGGCCTCTTCAACAGGTGCTATGACAGTGAGGAGGCGGATGCGTCAGTGGACATTGTCGCAGCCTGCCTGGCCGTGGTCGAAGCCGAAAGCGGCGTTCGCCTGGATTGGGAGCTGATGAACAGCCCCGCTCCAGTTCTGTCACTTCCGAATCCAGATTTCGCTTAGGCTAAGCGGATGTTACCTGGTCAGCATCCCCGCTGATCGGAAAAGCGGCAGGCCCCTTACATCTCCTTCCCCATGGTGTACCGCCGCGCGGAGGAGTCCTCGGTGCACACGGTCCAGGTCACGACCGAACTCGGTTTGCACTGCTACGACCCTTAGCTGGACCGTCTTCGGGTCTCGTGACCACTGTCAAGCCGACCACATTGAGGCGGGCGCCTCACTCGACCTGGGAAACGATCACGCGCGATCTTGCACGCCTCTGCTGCCTTCCAGGCCAGGCACACTCGTGAACACCCCTGAACCTGGCGGTGCGCTCGCACGTCTGAAGGTCATGCGCGCACTCGCCTTCCTCGCCTTCCTCGCCTTCATCGTGCTGACCGCCTGCGGCAGCGGAGTGGCGGCCGACGAGCCGGTTACGTACGCGGCCAACGCCGTCTCCGTCCTGGAGAACCCCGGTCACGGGCCGCAGATGTGCGCCGCGATGCAGGAGTCGCTGCCACCCCAGTGCGGTGGGCCGGACATCGTCGGCTGGGATTGGTCCAAGGTCCAGCACGAGAGCGTCCAGGGTACGAAGTGGGGTCAGTATCGGGTGGTCGGCACTTGGGACGGTTCCCGGCTGACCCTGACCGAACCACCAGGGGCGGCGGTCCAGGGCAGACCGGAGGAGCACAGGTTCAACAGCCCGTGCCCCGTCCCGGAGGGCGGCTGGCGGCTGGCCGATCCCGCCAAGGCCACCCAGGAAGCGCTCCAGGCGACTCAGCAGCGGCTGGAGAACGAGGAAACCGTGGGCGGGGTGTGGCTGGACCAGAGCTATCTGGATTCGATCCCCGGCTACGACGGCAGCAAGCGGGAGTGGGCGGAGAAGTACGCCAACGACCCGACCAAGCTGGTGCTGAACGTGAAGTTCACGGGCGACCTGGCCGGCAGGGAGGCGTGGATCCGGGAGAGCTGGGGCGGCGCGCTCTGCGTCAGCCAGGCCCGGCGCAGCCTGGAAACGCTGCGGCAGATCCAGGAGTTCGTCGGTGACGATCTCGGCCAGCCCATCACCTCGACTTCCGTCGACATCATGAAGGAGCAGGTGGTCGTGGGCGTCTGGGTGGCCGGCGAGGAGCTCCAGCAACGTCTGGAGGACAAGTACGGCGAGGGCGTCGTGCTCCAGCAGGCGGTACTGAAGCCGGTGCAATAGGGAAGCCGTGGCCACAGACCAGTGACCACCCTGACGTGCTGTTAGAGAGTCGGCGTGTTGGGGCGTCCCAGCCCAGTACGAAGGTGTATGCCCGCAGGCACCAGTAGCTGACACTGGTAGGCAGCAGTCGTCCGACCTGGTCAAGACGCGTAGAAGCCCGATCCGCGGACCCACGTGATCGGCGGAGTAGCGGTACATCACTCAGAAGATCTTGAATCTCCGAGCCGTGAGCGGCCTGACCGAGCAGGCGTTCACCCGGCTCACGTTCACCACAGACCTGGCCTCCGCGGCCGCGCAGGCCGATCTCGCCACCGACCGGCCGGGCCGCTTCCTGCCAGCCACTACGCCAACCTGATCTGGAAGATGAACGTCGTCGAGATCATGGGCACGGCGGACACCGATTCTGGGTGAACGGCGATGGCAGTGCGTCAAGGGACCGCGTACGGGAAAGGCGAGGCACCGCATCCATGGCGAGGGCATTGCGACCGCGGCGCGCGAGGTCGTCACCTCACGAGAAGCTCATCTCCGCCAGGCCCTTCTCCAGCGTCACGTCAGGCGAGTAGCCCAGCTCCTTCCTCGCGGCGGTGATGTCGTAGGAACGGTCACGGCCGGTGAAGCTGACGAGCCAGTTCGTCAGCGGCGGCGCCGTCTTCCGGCGAAGCAGGCGTGCCGTACGGTCCATCATCGCCGCCATGGGCGCCGCCATCGCCAGAGGGACGCTGCGGCTCTTGGACAGATCCACGCCGCGGGTCGCCAGCAAGGGGGTGAGGAAGTCTCGGATGGGCATCGGCGTGCCGTCCGTCACGTGGTAGACCCCCTTGTGGCGGCCCCGCGTGAGCGCGAGGATCGCGGCACTGGCCAGGTTCTCGACGTGTACGAAGTCGACGATGTGCTTGCCGTCGTCGATCCAGGCGAACCGTCCGGCCTCGGCGACCTTGACCATCTCGTTGATCGTCGTCATTCCGCGGCCCCAGATGAACGGCGGGCGGAGCACCACCAGCTCGGTCTTCCCGCTGCGGGCTTTCAGGAGCGCGCGCTCGGTGGCCAGCTTGACCCGGCTGTAGGCGATGTTCGGCCGGCCCTCCGGCGTCGACTCGTCGACGACGGGACGGCGTTGACTGCCCGTGGTGACGGACGCGGCGCTGGTGAGCACGAAGCGTCGCACCCCGGCCGCGACGCTCGCGGCGTGCAGGGCGGCCGTCGGCACGTGATTGGCCTGTTTGAAGAGCAAGTCGGGGCCCCAGAACTCCATGTACGCCGCGACGTGCACGACCGCGTCGGCCTCGCGCAGCTTGGCGAGCCAGCTCGGCGTCGGGGAGCCGGCCCGGCCGAGCTCGGCGAGATCGCCGGACACTGGTTCGGCGCCGGCCACACGTACCCGCTGGATGCTCGAGCCCGATCTGGCCAGTGCCATGACCTCATGTCCCTCGGCGACGAGGCGGTGGACGAGAGTGCCGCCGACGAAACCGCTGCCGCCGGTGACGAAGATCTTCATGTGTGTTCACTCCTTGTGGTTGAGTACGCACTTACCTAGATGCATTGGGATCGAATAGTTCGTAACCAATGTATTGACGTCTATGTAACCTCCCGTACGATGGGGGCGTCAAGTGGAAGGTGGGCGATGCCACGCGCAAACGAGGGCGTGACCGCAGCACAGGTCGCCGACGAGTTCAGCCGTACGGCGAAGGTTCTGGTACGTCACTTCAACGAGCGTCTGGGCGAGCACGGGGTGTCGACACCGAGATTCCGCCTGGTGGTGGAGGTGGCGCGTTCGCAGCCGGTTCGTCTCACCGAGCTCGCTCTCGCGGTCGGCATCGCGCAGGGGACCGCCTCCACGCTGGTCGACGCGCTCGTCCGCGACGGGCTACTCGAACGCCAGACCAGCGCGGACGACCGCCGGTCCGTACTCCTTCGAGTGACGGCGCAAGGGGCCGCACTGGCGCAGAACTGGACAGCCGGCTATGAACTGGCGGCGGAAGAGCTGTTCAGGCCACTCACCCCCGAGCAACTGTCGACACTGGTCGACATATTGCGGACGCTCAGCGCCGGCGAGGCGTCGGCCGGCGACTGAAGAAGGCCCTGCCGGCGCGTGGATCGCCGGAGCACCGCAGGTGTCGTCGCCTGGAGCGATCTCGAATGGAACCGCGCTCAGCGCGATGAACGGTCCTGCACAGCTGCCTCGATCCGCAAGCCGACACCGGCCATGACGGCGACCAGCGCCGCTGCCCAAGGATCCCAACAGGTGTAGCGCGGCCACCGTGTAGCGCAGCGCTGCCGCCTCCTCGAAGTCCTCGCGGGCCACCTGCCTAGGGGTTGTCCTGTCCGGCCATGGGCGTGAGCTTCTCACGCTGAGGTCAAGATCCGATGGCGGCGGACGGGAAACGATCACAGCGAAGCCGGGAAGCGATCTTCTCAACCCGTCTTGCGCCCCAGGCTGGCCATCTTCGTGAACGCCCCAAGGCCGAGATCGTCGAGCTGTGCCGGCGCGGCGACCGCTCGGTCTGGCAGGTGGCCAAGGACTTCGACCTGACCGAGACCGCGGTGCGTCAGTGGATCCGCCAGGCGGAGGTCGATGCCGGGCAGCGCGACGGGCTGACTAGCAGCGAGCGGCAGGAGCTGGAGGCGCTGCGCCGGGAGAACCGCCGGCCGCGTTCTCGGCCAAGGAGACCCGGTGAACGTGCACCCGTTCATCGAGGCGGAAAGCAGGGCGGCCACAGCGTCAAGCGCGCGTGTGAGCTGCGGGGAGTCTCCCGTGCCGCCTTCTATCTGGCCCCGGCGGCTGTCCGCCGTGGGCGATGGTCGAGGCGTTGGGGCTGGATGTACGCGCGTCCAGTGACGTCCGTTCACCGGTGTACGGCGTCGTCGCGACGCCGGAGACGTGCAGGGCGATCGAGGCTGCCACAGGCGTGAGTCAGTCCGCCGGACAGAGGGCCGTGAGTGGGTGCGGTTCTTCGGCAGCCGAGTATGCCCGACATGTCTGATGGCTTCGGGTGGAGCGTGGCTGGTCTGGTGGAAGCTGAGCTGGGCCGCAGTTTGTCCCGAGCATCGGACGCTGCTGGTGGATCTCTGCCCGAGATGCCGCGTTTTCGTGCGACGAGGTCCGGCCGGGCGGCCTGCGCGTCTGTCTCGCTCTCGGATGCCGGCTCCGTTGCGGTGCGGCGCGCTTCTCAGAGGGGCCGTATGCGATCAGCCGGTCCCGCAGATCAGGACGAGCGCGTAGGGCGGGCGACCATCCTCATAGAAACGGTAAGGAAACAACCGCTGCTCTACTACTGATCCGCATGACGTACCGAACTTCACTGACGGCACTGGCCGTGGCGCTGGCGGGGTTGGCCGCGCATCCTTCCGCGGCGGGTGCCACCGCTACCGTCGCCGTGAGCGCGAGCGCCACCGCGAACCCCAGCTCAAGCTCCGGCGTGTCTTCCGTGCAGTGGAAATCCTGCCCGGCCTACTCCGATGAGGTGATCCGCGGCCTGGGCGTGGCGGAGGACAAGGTCGCGGCGTTCCGCTCCTTGATGGAGCGCCTGGAGTGCGGCACGGTCAGCGTCCCGCTGAACCATCGTGACCCCAGCGGGCGGAAGATCGACATCGCGGTGACCCGGCTGGCCGCCACGGACGAGGCCCACCGGCTCGGTGCCATCGCCGTCCTGCCGGGCGGGCCGGGCAACAGCGGATACCTGGACCCGGTCCTGCGGGCCGCGCTCAGGAACGAGGAGATGGCGGGGCTCAACAAGCGATACGACATCATCGGCTTCGACCCGCGCGGGGTCGGGTACAGCACCAAGGTCGCCTGCACCTTCTCGCCCAACGGCCCGCCGGAGCCCGGCACGCTGACCAAGGAGGCGGCCAGGAAGATATACGACGCCCAGGTCGCCGCCAACCAGAAGTGCGGACGCTCTGACCCCGCCTTCCTCGGACAGCTCACCACCGAGAACGTGGCCAAGGACCTGGACCTGGTACGGACCGCGCTGGGAGAGGGCGAGCTCAACCTGCTCGGCTTCTCCTGGGGCACCTATCTGGGCATGGTGTACCGCAGCCTGTTCCCGGGGCACACCGGACGGGCCTTCCTGGACAGCGTGGCGCCGCCGTGGACCCGTATCGACGAGCACGCCAAGGGCAGCGCGGAGGCGGCCGAGCGTAACTTCGGGCGCATGGCCGCCTGGCTGGCCCGCCGCGAGGACACCTATGGTCTCGGGGTCACCGCACGGAAGGTGCGCGAGGAGGTGGCGAAGCTGGTCCGCACGTACGACAAGAGCCCCAAGACCTACACCGACCTGCAGCGGCCCATCGACGGCTCGGCCGTCGCCGACCTGGCCAGGCGCAACTCGACCGAGTGGGTGCGCGCGGGCAAGGCGCTGGCCGAACTGCGGGCGGTGACGGGCACCACCGCCCCGCCCACCGTCAAGGAGCTGCTCGGCGCACCGATGATGGGGACGCCCGTGCCCGGCGCGCCCGAAACACTGAACATGACCATGAACTTGGCCGTCGCGTGCAACGAGGACAGCAGCCGGGCCGGTTTCGACACCGCCTGGCGTGACCACCAGCAGATCGTGAAACGCCATCCGGCGACCGGCCGGTCCTGGGGGCTGCCTGTCATGTGTCCCGGCTGGCCGCTGCCGGTGCAGCAAGCCACGTTGAAGCGGGGCGGCGGGTCACTGGTGCTGGCGGGACACCTGCACGAGTTCATGTCCGTCTACGACTGGACGCTGCAGACGCGGCGCGCCATCGGCGGCACCGTCTACACGGTCGCCGACGACGTGCACGTGTCGACCACCCGGGTGCCCAAGTGCGCCGCCGACGTGGCGCGGTACTTCGAGACGGGCCAGATCGGCAAAGGTTGCGAGGGCAGCGCAATCCCGAGCTGACCACCGGTTACGGCCCGGCGGCCCCCCGGTTCATTCAGGGGCTGTCCCGAACCGCGCTCGGATTGGCACTGTCACTTTGAATGGCGTTCGGCCAGCTGATGTCACTTCCCAGCTGTGTCGGTTGCAGTGGCAGCTGTCGGTGTTCAGGGTGAGTTGTCGGGTTCTGACTTCGACTCCGATCTCGGTAGGCAGAGTGCTCGGCCATGACGGCTTTGCGCGCGCTGGCCGGTGGGATGGATGAGCCTCCGCTGGCCGGAGAGCTTGAGGTCCGCTTCGCTGACAAGTCGACTTCGCGATCTTCCCTATATGCCGACTATCGGTATATAAAGATCCTGTGTCTAAGTTGCGCTCTTTACAGGAGCCTTCGTTCCTCATCTTGACCGCGCTGGCCGCCGAGCCTCAGCACGGGTACGGCATCATCACCGACGTCGAGCGGATCTCCGAGGGTGAGGTCCGGTTGCGGGCGGGGACGCTGTACGCCGCCCTGGACCGGCTCCAGTCCGAAGGACTGATCGAGGAGGACCGGGAGGAGATCGTCGGCGGGCGGTTGCGGCGCTACTACCGGCTCACCGACGAGGGCGGCGCCCGTCTGGCCGCTGAAGTCGAACGGCTGCGGCGCAACGCCAGGACCGCCGCCGCCCGGCTGCGCCCGCGCCCCGCCGGAGGTGTCGCGTGAGCAACCTGGAACGGCGTTACCGCCGCCTTCTCCGATGGTTTCCGCGCGAGCACCGAGAGCGGCACGAAGAGGAGATGCTCAGTGTGCTGATGGCGGCGGCGCGGCCCGGGCAGAGTCGTCCGGAGCTGCGGGACGTCCTCGACCTCGTCAGGGGAGCCGCGGTGATCCGCGCGCGCTGGGCGTTCGGGTCGGAGTCTGCGGCGCGGTGGCGGGATGCGATGCGCGTGGTCGCGGCGGTCGGCCCCCTGGCGTTGCTCGCTTACCAGATTCAGTTGGGCATCCGCCCTGAACTGCTCCCGGTGGGCGTCCTGATCGTCTTCCTGGCCTGGACCGATCGCCGCCGGCCTGCTGCGGCGCTCGCGTGGATCTGGGCGATCCTGTCCAGCGCGGGCATGGTTGCCGGGGCGATGTTGTCCACAGGCGCTTACGGATGGACCTCCTTGGGCGTGAGGGTGGCGATCGGCGGCATCGTCGGCTCCTTTGTGCTGGTGGCGGCGGTACTGACGAGGGTGGCACAGCCGCGGCGGGGGATGTTGCTGATCGGGCGCGGGCGGACTCTGGCCTGGTCCGGAGCGGCCCTGACGGTGGCCGTCGTGACGCGGCAACTGGACGCGGCCCTGTGGGAGGCGGGAGTACCGCCCACACTGCTCCCGCTCGGGCTGATCGCAGTGATCTGCGGAGTAGTCGCTCAGTCTCCGGTGGGGCGCAGGAGCGTAGTAGCGCTCTCGCCGATCATCCTGGCGATGCTCACCCAGATGCTCCCTCAGCTCACGACGGTGGGATCGTGGGGGGTCGCGCTGCTGGGGCTGGGGTCGGCCGGGTTTCTGGTCGCCATCTTCCGGTCCAGGTCGCTCGCGCAGAGAGCCATCGACAGTTGAGTGATGCTGGAACGGCAGCCAAGAGCCTCGGCGGCCGCCGGCCCATGCGGAGTGCCGCATGCGCAAGGTGATCGTTGTCCTGATCGCGCTCGTCGTCCTCCTCATCATCGACCGAGTCGCCGTGGCGAGCGTCGAGCGCGAGATGGCGAACAGAATCGCCGCCGTCCCCAACCTCTCCGGCACGTCGAGCGTGTCGATCGAGGGCATCCCGTTTCTCACGCAGGCTGTGTCGGGGCGCTATCCAGAGGTGCGGTTCAATCTCGGCACCTTCAGCTACGGCGGCGTGCCGGTCGAAAATTTGCGGGGTGTTGCGTACGACGTGAGGGCGCCTCTCGCCGACGTCCTGCAGAAGCAAGCCAATATCCGGGCCGGTCGTGTAGCCATGAGCGGCACCCTGTCCAGAGCGACGATCGACAAGTACGCTCCGCGCGGCGTGAAGATCGACGGTGACGGGCAGCGGCTCACAGCCTCGGGGGAGGTGACGATCGGGGCGACCAAGGTGAAGTTCAGCGCCGAGATGCGGGTCGAAGTCGCCGGCGGGAGGATCAAGCTCCAGGCCGAGAGAATTCAGGGCGTGCCCGTGCCGGACCAGGTCGCGCAACTGATCTCCTATCCGATCCCGTTCGATCTGCCCTTCGATGTGAAGCTGACCGGGGTCAGGAGCCTGCCGGAAGGACTGGAACTCTTCGCCGAAGCGTTTGACGTGCCGATTCGTGGACGAGGTTGAAAGATCATCTTGTGGCCGATCAACCTCACGGAGATGCTGTCACCAGAATCGACTTCGAGGCTGCCGGGAAGTCGGGCGATCGCAGCACTGTAGCGATATGGTTCGCGATCGCCCGGGAGCCCCTGATTGGCTGGGGCGCATGAGAACCCAGCGGCGTGATTGGACAGAGCTCCCGGCCATCGTGAGGCACGAAGTCGAACGCCGGTTGGGCGCCGGCGTCCAGGGCTTCGAGGAACGTCAAGGCGGCTTCTCCTTCGGCGTTCTCGGCGTCGCCACGCTCTCCACCGGGGAGCAGGTGTTCATCAAGGCCATACGCGATGATACGGCCAACGTGCGGGACTACCGGACCGAGGCCGCTGTCGCGGCCGCCTTGCCCCCGGCGGTGCCCACGCCAAGGCTGCGCTTCACGTGTGAGCTGGCCGGATGGCTACTGCTGTGCTTCGACGTCGCCCCGGGCGCACTGCCGCACGAACCGTGGCGGCCCGAGGAGTTGTCGGCCGCCTTGAAGGCGGTGGCTGTGTGCGCTCTGCAATTGACGCCCTCGCCGATCGGCGGCCTGCCAACACTGGGCGAGCAGATGGCTGGGCGGTGTGAGACCTGGCGGGAACTGAAGCGCGACGGCGTCCACGGCGCGGTCACCGTTGACAGCATCGGCGAGTGGGAACGCAAGCACCTGTCCCGCCTCGCCTCCGTCGAAGCGACGTGGACCCAGCTTGCCGTCGGCGATACGCTCCTGCACTTTGACCTGCGCTTCGACAACATCATCGTCAACCCGCGCGGGACCGCGCACGTGGTCGACTGGGGACGGGCCTGCATCGGTCCGGCCTGGAGCGATCTGGTCTGCCTGCTGGTGCAGTCCGATCTGGGCCACCTTCACCCCGACGCCATCTTCTCGGGTCACCCGGTCGGCCGAGCCGCTGAGCCGACGCAGGTCGACGCCTTCCTCGTCGCGTTGGCCAGCTACTGGACCCACACGGCATCTCTTCCAGGTCCCGCCCATGCCCCGCATCTGCGGGACCGGCGAGAGTACTCACGGCGAGCAACGATCGGCTGGCTCCGACGACGCTGGTCCCCAGGCGACTCCCAGAGGTGGTTTTCTTGGTCATGACGTGGTGAGTTTTCAGAGGGCGCCGGCGTGCGTGCCGTGGCAGTCCTCGACAGGGTGCACCGGGCAGCAGTCATGAAACCAAGACGTTGGAGGGCTCGTTGACGGCAGGTGAGAACGGGCCGGCCGCGCAGGACACAGCGGGCGCGAGTCAGGGGTTCATGGCGCTGCCGACCCGAACGGATGACGACAGGGCGTCGTTTCAGCAGTGTCTGGCGGCCGTGGCCGACGTGGTCGGGATCGAGGTCGCGCCTGAGCCGGCTCCCGGTGATCAGCGGCGCTGGAATCAGCTGGTACGGGTGGCGCTCCGAGAAGCCTGCCGCAACGGCCTGACGCTGTCTGACGCGTCCTTCGACGTGCTCATCAAAGCGGCCGTCTACGACCCGGACCCGAGCTTCAACCGTCAGTTCGTCGAACCGGCTCTGAACGCGTTCGGACGCCGTCGCGTCCGATCGGCGCTGCTCGAACATCTGCGGACGGGCACCGACGGGGAGCGGGCCGGCGCTGCGCGAGCGTGGTACTGGTCGGCTCTGCCGCTTCGGCTCCGCCATGTGCGAGCAGAGAATTCGAGCACCGAGAGCCCGGCAGAGCCAGATGACCTGTCGGTCCTGACGTGGGAGTGGCACCAGGCCGCACTCCGGGAGTTCGTGACCAACGAGCACCTGGACGTGCGGCGCTGCATTCTCCCCGTGCTGCCGCTCTGGCGATCCGCGTACCCGCCGGAGCTGCATGACCTCGTGGACGCGGCGGTGTCGATCGCCCGCTCGCATCCGGACGAGTACATCCGTCATCGCGTGGAGCACCAGGTCCGCGGTTGACCACCTCCCGATCATTCGCTCGTACGCAGCTCCGCGTCAGAAGCCGAAGCACGCGAGCGCGCCTACGACCAGCGAGCCCCGCGCTGAGGGTCAGCGCTCGGCTTCCGCGAAAGGGCCGTGGCCGAGCACGGCGAGCAGTCGCAGCTTCTCGAAGTCCTCGGTACGCGGCGCGGCGGTGAGCACGAGCAGCGTCTGGGACTGGTCCTCGGTGAACAGCGCCTGGCAGTCCAGCTCGATCGGCCCGACCTCGGGATGGACGAGCGTCTTGTGGTCCTCGAACCGCCGGACGACCTCGTGCCGTGCCCAGAGCTCGGCGAACTCCTCGCTCGTCTTCTGCAGGACGCGTACGAGCTCGCCGGCGCGCGACCGGGCTCCGCGCAGGCCGTAGGCGACGCGCAGGTTCGCGACCTGGGCCCGGCTCTGGCGGTCGCGGTCGGCCTCGGGGTAGAGCGTCCGCTCCGCGGGGTCGGTGAACCAGCGGTAGATGGCGCTGCGCGCGAGGCCGGTGTGCTTGGAGGCGTCTCCGAACAGGGCGGCGGCCGGCCTGTTCTGCACCAGCGTCTCGGCCAGGTCGGACAGGATGAGCGCCGGGGTGTCGTCGAGCCGGTCGAGCACCCGCAGCAGCGCGGGCGCGACGTGCGTCGAGACGGACAGCGACGCGGGCGCGTTGTGCCCGGCGATCCGGTACAGGTAGTCGCGCTCGTCGCCGGTCAGCCGCAGCGCGCGGGCGAGGGAGGCCAGCATCTGCTCGCTGGGCTGAGGGCCGCGCCGCTGCTCAAGCCGGGTGTAGTAGTCGGTCGACATGACGGCGAGGGAGGCGACCTCCTCGCGCCGCAGCCCGGGGGCCCGCCGGCGCGCGCCCTCGGGAAGGCCGACGTCCCCGGGCTGGAGCGCCTCGCGGCGGCGGCGCAGGAAGTCGGCCAGTGCTGCACGGTCCATATGCCCGATTATGGTGGGCGGTCGCCGGTGCGAGGCAGGGATCGCCGGTCCCCCGATAACCCATCTCTGCCTGTGCCTCGGCGGTTCGGGAACGATCGGTACATGCACATCTCCGGAAACACCATTTTCATCCCCGGCTCCACCAGCGGCATCGGTCTCGCTCTCGCCCTTGAGCTGCAGGCCAGGGGGAACACCGTCATCGTCGGCGGCCGGCGCGCCGAACTGCTCGAACGGATCGCGGCCGAGCACCCCGGCCTCCACACCGTCCAGATCGACACCACCGACCCGGCGAGCATCGCGGACGCCGCCAAGCGGGTGCTCGCCGCGCATCCGGACCTCAACGTCCTGGTGACGATGGCCGGCGTGATGCGGGTCGAGGACTGGCGTGATCCGGCGTCGTTCCTCGCCTCCGCCGAGGAGACCGTGATCACGAACGTGCTCGGCCCGATCAGGCTCATCGCCGCGTTCGTCGAGCACCTGCGCGAGCGGCCGGACGCCACGATCATGACGGTCTCCTCGGGCCTGGCGTTCGCGCCCCTCAAGGTCACGCCGAGCTACAACGCCTCGAAGGCGGCGATCCACATGCTCAGCGAGTCGATCCGGCTGCAGTTCGCCGGGACGTCGGTGAAGGTCGTGGAGCTCGTGCCGCCGTCCGTGCGCACCGCGCTGCTGCCGGGGCATGAGGACAACGAGCACGCCATGCCGCTCGACGCGTTCGTGGCGGAGGTGGTCGGGCTGATCGAGGCTCAGCCGGACGCGAAGGAGATCCAGGTCGAACGGGTGAAGTTCCTGCGGTACGGCGAGGCCCGCGGCGACTACGACCAGGTGGTCGAGACGCTCAACGCCGCCGACCCGCACGGCAAGTAGGCCGGGCAGCCCGCCGGCGCCTGTCTGCGGCTCAGCTTCGCGGCCGCGGCCGATCCGGCCGAGCTGGTCGAGGGCGTCCGCCTGCTCCGATCGGGGAACGCGTCATGAGAGGCTTCGGGCGCCGCGCCGCCTCCATGATCGAACTCCCGGGCGGCCGGTTCCGGGGGCCGGGCCTACCATGTGAGCGTGACCTCGACACCCCGCCGCGCGTCCAGGAGCGCCGTCGCCGTGCCCAGCATCCGGGACGTCGCGGCGGCCGCCGGGGTGTCGTACCAGACGGTTTCGCGGGTGCTCAACGACTCGCCCAAGGTGCGCGCCGAGACCCGCGCCGCGGTGCTGGCGGCCATCGACCGGCTCGGCTTCCGGCCGAGCCGCGCCGCCCGCGCGCTCAGCCTGGGACGTGCCCGCTCCATCACCGTGGTGACGTCCAACACGGTCCTGTACGGCTACGCCGCCACCTTGCAGGGCATCGAGGAGGCCGCGCGCGCGGCCGGGCTGGCCGTGGGGATCCGGGTGGTGGAGTCGGCCGAGCCCGCCGAGGTGAAGCAGACCGTCGACGACGTCAGCGACGCCAGCGCGGGGGGCGTGGTGGTGATCGCGTTCGACCCGATGGGGGTGGCGGTGCTGGAGGCGCTGCCCCGGCACGTCCCGGCGGTGGCCGCCGCCGAGCCGGCCGCGCCCGACCGGGGCCGGGTGTCGATCGCGCTGGACGAGCGCCGCGCCGCGGCCGACGCCACTAGGCACCTGCTGGAGCTGGGCCACCGTACCGTGCACCACGTGGCGATCCCGTCCGAGGGCCGGGCGGGCGGCCGGCTGGCCGGCTGGCGCGACGCGCTGGGCGAGTCGGGCGCGCCGATCCCCGCCGTGCTCGACTGCGGCTGGGACATCGCCTCGGCCTACGAAGCCGGGCGGCGGCTGGCCGCCGAGCCGGACGTGACCGCCATCCTGTGCGGCAACGACGACATCGCCCAGGGGGTGCGCCGGGCGTTGTACGACGCGGGCAAGGCGGTGCCCGGCGACGTGAGCATCGTCGGTTTCGACGACATCCCGGGCTCGGCGTACTGGACGCCCGCGCTGACCACGGTCCGGATGGACTTCGCCGGGCTGGGGCGGGCCTGCTTCCACGCGGCCGTGGCCGAGCTGACCGGCCAGGAGCAGCCGGAGCCCGCCCTGGTGGCGCCCAGCCTGGTGGTGCGCGAGTCCACCGGCCGCCCGCGGCGCTCCTAGAAACCTGCGCGTAACGATCCCGCAAACAGGTCTTCCCTCACGATGGTGTGACCGCTCACACTGCCCTTGTGACCGGTCACACGAACGGCGCCATCACCACCGGTGCCCGTGCGACCACGAGAGCACGAGAGCGCGGAAGAGAGTTCCTTGATGCCTGCTGACGTCGTTGAGATCCTGCGCTGGGGCCACTCCGGCCTCGCCGCCGTCCTGGAGGTCCACCCGGATCGCCCGGTGGCGCTGCGCGAGCTGACCGCCGGGCCGGTCACCGTGCGGGCGCGGATCTCCCAGCCGGTGGTGGAGGTGCTGGTGCCCGGCGAAGGCCGGGCGCGCGCCTCGCAGCGGCTCTCGGAGACGGCGGTGGGCTGCCGGCTGCGGTACGCCGGGTCCGAGCAGTCCAGCGCGGACGGCTGGCACGAGCTGCGGGTGCGGATGCGGGACGAGGTGTCCGGGCTGGCCGCGGAGCTGACCCTGCGCTCGCCCGACGGCGTGCCGGCCGTGCAGGCGTCGGTGCGGGTGACGAACCAGGGCGAGGAGCCGGTGCTCCTGCTGGCCGTCACCTCCTTCGCCGCAGGCTTCCTCGGCCTGCCGGCCGCCGACCTGGACGTCCTGTACGGCGACAGCGACTGGCTGGGCGAGAACCGCTGGACCAGCAGGCCGCTCGCCGACCACGTGCCCGACCTCGGCCTGACCGGGCACGGCCAGCACGGCAAGAGCGTCTTCTCGCTGACCAGCACCGGCACCTGGTCGAGCGGGAGGCACGTGCCGATGGGCGGGCTGAACGAGCGGCGTACCGGCCGGACCTGGCTGTGGCAGATCGAGCACAACGGCGCGTGGCGGTGGGAGGCCGGCGACCGGATGGACGGCGCGTACGTGGCGCTGTCCGGCCCCACCGACCCCGACCACCAGTGGAGCGAGCTGCTCGCGCCCGGCGAGTCGTTCGTCACCGTGCCCGTGTCGGTCGCCGTCTCCGACGACGGCGTGGAGGGCGCGGCGGCGGCGCTGACCGCGCACCGCCGCGCGCTGCTGCGCCCCCATCCGGACCGGCCGGCGCTGCCGGTCGTGTTCAACGACTACATGAACACGCTGATGGGCGACCCGACGACGGACAAGCTGCTGCCGCTCATCGACGCCGCCGCCGCGGCCGGCGCGGAGGTCTTCTGCGTGGACGCCGGCTGGTACGACGACGGCGGCGACTGGTGGGACAGCGTGGGGGAGTGGCTGCCGTCCCAGAGCCGCTTCCCCCGCGGTCTGGAGGAGGTGCTGGCCAGGATCGCCGGGCACGGCATGACGGCCGGGCTGTGGCTGGAGCCGGAGGTGATCGGCGTGCGCAGCCCGATGGCCGGCAAGCTGCCCGCCGAGGCGTTCCTCCAGCGCGGCGGCGTCCGCCTGGCCGAGCACGGCCGCCACCACCTGGACCTGCGCCATCCGGCGGCCGTCGCGCACCTGGACCAGGTGGTGGACCGGCTCGTCGAGGAGCTGGGCGTCGGCTACTTCAAGCTGGACTACAACGTCAACCCCGGCGCCGGCACCGACGTCGCCGCCACGAGCGTCGGCGCGGGGCTGCTCGCCCACAACCGGGCGCACCTGGCCTGGCTGGAGGGCGTGCTGGACCGCCATCCGCACCTGGTGCTGGAGAACTGCGGCTCGGGCGCGATGCGCATGGACTACGCGATGCTCTCGCGGCTGCAGCTCCAGTCCACCAGCGACCAGCAGGACTTCCTCCGCTATCCGCCGATCGCGGTCGCGGCCCCGCTGTCCGTGCTGCCCGAGCAGGCCGCCAACTGGGCCTACCCCCAGCCCGGGATGACGGACGAGGAGATCGCCTTCACGATGTGCACCGGCATCATGGGCCGTCTCTACCTGTCGGGCAACCTGCACCGGATGACGCCGGAGCAGCTCGCCCTGGTCCGGGACGGCGTACGGCTCCACCAGAGCCTGCGCCCGGACCTGCTGCGCGCCACGCCGTGCTGGCCGCTCGGCCTGCCCGGCTGGGACGACCCGTGGCTCGCCCTCGGCCTGCGCACGGAGCACGGCACCCACCTGGGGATCTGGCGCAGGCCGGGAGCCGGCGAGACCACCGTGCTGCGCCTGCCCCACCTGGCCGGGCGTGACCTGCGCGCGCGGGCCGCCTACCCGGCGACCCAGGAGGGCTGGTCAGCGGCCTGGAACCCGCGGACCGCGGAGCTGACCGTCACCGCGACGGCCCCCGCGCCTACCGCCCGAATTCTGCACCTTCGTCCCTACTAATCTCCCCAAGGGATGTTCGATGCCATAGGCGGTCGAACATGGATAAAGGAAGCAAACCGTGAAGCTCGTACCGCGTGTCGCCGCCGTCGCGACCCTCGCCCTGGCCGTCGCGGCCTGCAGCGATCCCTCCGCCGGGCCCGCCGCGCCGGCCGCAGGCGGCTCCCCGGCCGCCTGGCCGTCGCCCACCGCCCGGCTGGACGGGGTCACGTTGACCATCTGGGCCGCCCAGAACAGCAACACCGTGCCCAAGGCCGTCACCGACGCCTTCACCCAGGCCACCGGCGCCAAGGTCGAGGTCGTCACCATCCCCGACCCGTACGAGCAGGGCGTGCAGACCAAGGTCGCCACCGGCGACAAGCCCGACCTGGCCTTCTGGCAGCCGACCGCGTCCATGCTCACCGCGCTCAACGCCCGCGCCAACCTGCAGCCCCTCGACGGCGCCCCCTGGGTCGAGTCGCTGTCGCCGGAGCTGCGGGACATCACCGGCCTGCTGGACAAGACCCGTTACGCCGCGCTCGTCACCAGCCCCGCCGTCGAGGGCGTCTACTACAACAAGCAGGTCTTCGCCGCGGGCGGCATCAAGGAGACGCCCAAGAACTTCGACGAGCTGCTGGAGGCCGCCCGCACGCTCAAGGGCAAGGGCGTCACCCCGTTCTTCGAGATGGCCGGCGACAAGTGGGCCACCCAGTGGTGGGTGCAGGTCCAGCTCGCCGACGCCGCCAAGAGCGGCCTGTGGGACCGGGTCAACACCGGCAAGGAGACCTTCGAGGACAAGACCATCCTCGACGCCATCACGAAGTACAAGGCGCTCATCGACGAGGGCCTGTTCAACGCCGACATCAAGACCGCCACGTTCGAGGACCAGGGCGAGGCGCTGCTGTCCGGCAAGGCCGCCATGGCGATCCAGGTCAACTCGTTCTTCGGCCAGCTCCAGGCCAAGGCCGACACCGCCGAGCTGGACGAGAAGATCGGCTTCTTCCCGATCTCGCCCAGCGGCAACGTCGGCACCTCCATCCCCGACCAGTCCAACGCGCTGGTCGCCTTCCGCACCGGCGACGCGGGGCGGGAGGCCGCGGCCCGGCAGCTGCTGGCGTACTGGATGGGTCCCGGCTACGCCGGGTTCGTCGCCGACCGCAAGACCGTCTCGCTGCGCCCGGACGTGCCCACGCCCGACGGCGTGCCGCAGGCGCTGCGGGACGTGCACGCCTCGCTCGGCCAGTCGGTCGGCTCCATGCAGTCGCTGGCCGTGGCCAACCCGGACCTGTACCTCAACCTGGCCGACATGATCACCGGCAGCCTGACGCCCGAGCAGGTGGCCGCCGCCACCCAGAAGCAGTTCGCGCAGCTCGCCAAGGCCGCCGGCGCCACCGGCTTCTGACCGCACCGGCGGGCCTCCCGCCCCCCACACCCCCAAGGAGCCGATGGTGCCGACCGGCCGGCAGACGCTCACCCGCCCAGCACGCCGCGTCCCGGCCGCCCGGCCGGCCGGGGTCGCGCGCAGCCGCACCCATCCGATGTGGTTCCTCGTCCCGGCGTTCGTGATCCTGTTCGTGTTCTTCTTCCTGCCGACCCTGTTCAACTTCATCTACGCCTTCACCGACTGGTCCAGCTTCAAGAGCGACATCCGCCCGGTCGGCTTCGACAACTTCACCGACCTGCTGTCGGACGGCACGCTGTTCAGCGCCCTGCGCATCACCGTGATCTACGCCGCCCTGGTCGCGCTGTTCCAGAACCTGTTCGGCTTCGGCCTGGCGGTGCTGCTGGAGAAGGACACCTGGCTCAACCGGGCCGCCCGCCTGGTCTTCGTCGTCCCGGTGCTGATGTCCGCGCTGGCCGTCGGCTACCTCTTCCAGGCCCTGCTCAAGCCCGACGGCAGCCTCAACGACCTGCTGTCGGCGCTGACCGGGTGGCAGGTGGAGGTCGCCTGGCTGGGCAGCACCACCTGGACCCTCGTGCTGGCCGCGGCCATCCACGCCTGGAAGTGGATGGGCCTGTCCATGCTCATCTACCTGGCCGGGCTCAAGACCGTGCCCGAGGACGTCACCGAGGCCGCCCGCATCGACGGCGCCACCGGGTGGCAGGCGTTCTGGGCGGTGCGCTTCCCGCTGCTGGCCCCCGCGATCACCTTCAACGTGGCCACCGCCCTGCTCGGCTCCATGAACGGCTTCGACATCGTGCAGGCGCTCACCGGCGGCGGCCCGGCCCGCAGCACCGAGATCCTCAACATCTTCATCTACCGCACCTTCGGCCAGGGCCTGTTCGCCCAGGCCACCACCATGAGCCTGGTGCTGTTCCTCATGGTCGCGCTGCTGGCCTTCCCGGTCATCCGCGTCCTGCGCAAGAGGGAGGACATCCTGTGACCGCTCCCGTCTACGGCGCGCCGCGCCGCCGCGTCGCCCGCCCGCCGGCCGCCCGCGGCTGGGCCGGGCGGCTGCGGCCCGCCGCCGTCGTCGCGCTCGTCGTACTCGTCATGGGCGTGCCGCTGTGGCTGGTCGTGGTCACCGCCGGCAAGTCGCAGGGCGAGGCGCTGTCGCCGGATCTGTCCCTGCCCTCGCGCTGGCAGCTCTGGCAAAACCTGGCCCAGGTCTGGGAGCAGGGCGAGGTGCCCAGGGCGTTCCTCGGCAGCGTGCTCGTGGTCGCGCCGTCGGTCGCGCTGGTGCTGGCGTTCGGCTCCATGGCCTCCTGGATCCTGGCCCGCCGGGCCACCCGGCTCAACGCCGTGCTGTACGCCCTGGCCATCAGCGGCATCGTGCTGCCGCCCGCCGTCGTCACCATCGTGCTCCTGCTGCGCCAGCTCGGCCTGGCCGGCAGCCCGGTGGGCATGATCGGTGTCTACGTCGGCATCTACATGTCCACGGTGATCTTCTTCGTCACCGGGTTCGTCCGTACCGTGCCGCTGTCGCTGGAGGAGGCCGCCCGCATGGACGGCGCCGGGCCCGTGCGGGTGTTCTTCTCCGTGATCCTGCCGCTGCTGCGCCCGGTGCTGGCCACCGCGACCATCCTCATCTGCCTGTACGTCTGGAACGACGTCTTCTACGCCTTCTTCGTCATCGGCGGCCGGCTCGACACGCTGCCGCTGAACCTGTTCCAGGTCGCCAACGCCGGCCTCTATCTCAACAACTGGCACCTGATCTTCGCCTACATCATCCTCATGAGCCTGCCGCTGCTGGTCGTCTTCGCCGTCGCCCAGCGGAAGATCATCTCCGGCATCACCGGCGGCGCCGTCAAGTAGCCCGTCCCCCCATCCCCCATGAGAGAGGACGTCATGCCCCGACCCCAGCCCCGATCACGCGCGGCCACCGCTGCCGCCGCGCTGGCTCTCGCCTCACTGACGGCCGTCCCGGCCCACGCCGCCGCCCCCGACGTGGTGGCGGTGGACTTCGCCCAGCGCACCGGCGCCGTGCACGGCGGCGCGACCGGCATGCTGTACGGCCTGTCGGACCCCGGCGTGCCCGGCGACTCCCTCCTAGCCGGCGCCCGGCCGCGTACGATCGCGCAGAAGGCCCCGGACGGCGACCAGCACCCCAACGGCGACGCGCTCAAGGTCGCCGACGGCTTCTTCGCCGCGGGCGGCGAGGAGATCGTCGTCTACATGCAGGACGTCTACAGCCAGTGGCCCTACGAGAACCGCGGCATCGACGACTACCTCGCCAAGGTGGACACGATGGTGCGCAAGGTCGTACGCGAGCGGCCGAAGGACAAGGGCAAGTTCGTCTGGGTGCCGTTCAACGAGCCCGACGGCATCTGGTACCAGAACTGGACCACCTCGAAGCAGAAGTTCTTCAGCGACTGGAAGGCGGTGTTCGAGCGCATCCGCTCCATCGACCCCGCCGCCCGCATCGTCGGCCCCAACGAGGCCAACTACAACCCCGGCCGCCTGCGCGACTTCCTCACCTGGGCCAAGGCCACCTCCTGCGCCGGCGACCAGCAGGGCAACTGCCTGCCCGACATCATGGCCTGGCACGAGCTGTCGCGCAGCCGGCTCGCCGACTACCGCGGCCACTACGAGGACTACCGCCGGATGGAGCGCGAGCTCGGCATCGGCCCGCTGCCCATCAACATCGACGAGTACGGCAACCGCCGCGACATGTCCGTCCCCGGCCAGATCATCCAGTGGATCTCCCTGTTCGAGGACACCAAGGTCGACGCCGACATGGCCTACTGGACCTACGCCGGCAACCTCGACGACCACGCCGTGCGCACCCGGCAGGCCAACGGCGGCTGGTGGCTGCTCAAGTGGTACGCCGACCTGACCGGGCAGACGGTCAGGACGACCCCGCCGCGGATCGACGTCGCCGACACCGTGCAGGCCGTCGCCGCCATCGACGAGCCCGCCCGGCGCGGCACCGTCCTGGTCGGCGGCGGCTCGCAGCCCGTCCGCCTCGACGTCTCGGGCCTCGCGGCCGCCGTCTTCGGCCCGCAGGTCGACGTCGTGGTCTCCAGGACGACGTGGAGCGGCTACGAGGGCGACGCGCTCAAGCCGCCGGTCGTCGCCGCGCGGCGGACCGCCGTACGGGACGGGCGCATCCAGGTGGACCTGCCCGGCGGGGACGTGATGGCCGCCTACCGCGTCACGATCGTGCCCTCCGCCGGGGCCGCGCCCGTCACGGACGCGCCGTGGAGCACGTCGGTGGAGGCCGAGTCGGCCACCCTCACCGCCGCCCAGGCGTTCGACCAGGACACCACGGCGGACCCGCAGCTCTACGCCACCTCCGGCAGGCGCGACGTCGGCGCCATGAACCAGACCGGCTCGGCCGTGACGTTCTCCGTCACCGTGCCCCGCGACGGCCGCTACCGCCTCGGCATCCTCCAGGGCGCCAACAAGATCCCCGGCAGGCACGCGCTCTTCGTGGACGGCAGGCTCGACCAGATCGTGCCGTACTCGGCCAACCTGAGCTGGACCTACCGCGGGCGTACCGACGTGGAGCTGACGCTGGCCGCCGGCACCCACCAGCTGTCCCTGCGCACCAGCGCCGACGGCGCCACGCGGCTGCCCGGCAGCGACGTCACGCTCGACAGGTTCGACCTCACGGAGATCACCGGGGCGGAGCGGGCCGCGTACCCGGCCGACGAGGCGCGGCTGTCGGGCGGGGCGCGCATCACCCGCGAGGGGAAGGGCCCGGCGATCGCCCTCGGCGGCGACGCCCGCGCCACCTTCTTCGTCGCCGCCGGCCAGGACGGCTACTACGACCTGACCCTCTCCTACAACGCGCGCGCCGCCGGCGACCTGGGGGTCCGCCTCGACGGCCGCGACGTGCGCGGCCTGCGGGCGACCCGCCCGGGCGAGGCCGCCTCCCGCGCCCGCGTCTACCTGCCGGCCGGCGTCTCCAAGGTCGAGGTGAGCGGCCCGGCCGGGCTGGAGCTGCGCGAGCTCACCACGGTCAGGGCCGCGCAGGCCGACACCGCGATCCACCGGGTCGAGGCGGAGCGGGCGCGGCTCGCCGGCACGGCGAAGGCGGTCACCGTCCCCGCCACGAGCGCGTCCAACGCCTCCGGCGGCGTGTACGTGGGCGACCTCGGCAACGGCGCGGGCAACACCCTGACCCTCGCCCGCCCGGCCGGGTTCGGCGCCGGCGAGTATGTCCTGCTCACGCACTACGCCAACGCCGACCGCAACACCGGGCACCCGTACAACACCGACGTCATCAGCCGTTTCCTCGACATCACCGAGACCGGCGGCGCGACGACGCGCGGCGTGTTCCGGCACAGCTACGCCTGGGACAACTTCTGGCCCCAGGCCACGCCGCTCACCCTCACCACCCAGGACGGAGCGCTCGTCCTCGGCAACGCGGACGCCTACGGTCCCAACGTGGACCGGCTGGAGCTCGCCCGCCTCGTCCTGGAGGTCCAGAACGGCTGACGAGCCACCGTTTGTTCGAGATCCAGTCCTGCGAGGAGGGCGGCGCGCAGGACTGGGTCTTTTCGCGGGGATGTGTTAGCGCTAACTTGGCCTTTGCGGACGGATTTCCCTCTCCGGGCGGGCATCAGCGATCGCGCCATGAGCGCATGCCCTCAAGGAGAGAACCATGACAGGCACCCCCTCTCGCCGCGCACGCTCGACCGCGCGCGACCACGCCGTGGACACATCCCTAGGCAGGCGGCTGCTCGCCGGGCTGGCGGCCCTGGTGCTCCTGCCGATCACCGTGGTGAGCTTATGGACGACGCCCGCGGCGGCCGCGACCAGTCAGTTCCGCGGCATGAACTGGGCGGTCCTGGGCGACAACTTCAGCACCGCCCCGCTCGTCGTCGACGGGCTGAGCGGCTCCGACAGCTACGCCACCGTGCAGGCCAAGGCCAACGCGCTGTACGACGACATGCAGGCGACACTCGGCGTGAACACGGTCCGGCTGCCGATCAACACCCACACCGTCGGCACCACCTGGTGGAACGCCTACCGTGGCGCCGTCGACGCCGCCACGGCGCGCGGATGGAAGGTCATCCTCGCCTACTGGGAGGACGGCGCGGCCTCCGGAGGCCGCATCACCAACCTGCCGGCGTGGAACTCGATGTGGTCCACCGTGACCTCCCAGTACGGATCGAACGGTCTCGTGTACTTCGAGCCGATGAACGAGCCCCACGGCTACAGCTCGGCCGAGTGGCGCAACCTCGCCGCCGACTGGCTGAACGCCCACTACTCGGCTCCACCGAACCGGGTGCTCGTCGGCGGCACCGGCTACAGCCAGGACCTCCGTGACCTGTGCAACGACGCGCGTTTCGCCGGCACGCTGTTCTCGTTCCACCACTATGCGTTCTTCTACTCCGCGAACACGTACGACGGCTGGCGGTCCCACGTCCAGACGCGCCTTGGCACCTGCGCCTCGCGGGCGGTCGTGACCGAGTTCGGGGCTCCGATGAACAACGGCCTGAACTACACCGACGCGAACAGCACGGACAACTTCGTCCGCCACATCCGCGCCGTCACCCAGGTGATGCGGGACAACGCCATGGGCGGCACCTACTGGCCGGCCATCGGCGGCAAGCCCGGCGACATCGGCTACGACTGGTACTCGATGTACGCCAAGAGCGGCAGCGGCACCGGTCTCAACCTCATGATCCGTAACCAGTCCGGCGCGACCCGCCTGCGCTACGGCTGGGGTGACGCCGTCGACGGCGGGGGCGGCGCCACGACGACCCAGATCGTCAACCAGAACTCCGGCAAGTGCGTCGACGTCCTGCAGGGCTCGACCGGGAACGCCGCCGAGATCATCCAATACACCTGCTCCGGGGCCGCCAATCAGCAGTGGCAACTGCGCGATCTGGGCAACGGCTACCACAACCTCGTGGCGCAGCACTCCGGCAAGTGCCTCGACGTGAACAACGCCTCCACCGCCGACAACGCGGCCGTCATCCAGTACACGTGCGGCAGCGGCACGAACCAGCAGTGGCAACTCCGCGCCGTGTCCGGCACGAGCTACGTCGAGATCGTCGCCCGGCACTCGGGCAAGTGCCTCGACGTGTCCGGCCAGTCGACGGCGAACAGCGCCCGCCTCCAGCAGTACACCTGCTGGGGCGGCGCCAACCAGCGCTGGGACGCTTGACAGTAGACAGGCAGTTAGCTAATTGCCATAATTCCTTCGTGCTGGACGTCGATCTGGTGAAGGCGCTGGCCAACGACAAGCGATTGCTGATCTTGGAGTGGCTGCGTGACCCTGAACGCCATTTCCCGCCGCAGCGTGACGGCGATCTGGTGCGCGACGGGGTCTGCTCGTTGTTCATCGCCCAGAAGCTGGGGGTGAGCCAGCCGACCTGCGGCGAGCATCTGAAGGTGCTCGCGCAGGCCGGGCTGCTGCGCGGCAAGAAGATCAAGCAGTGGGTGTTCTACCAACGCGACGAGGACCGCATTTCCGCGGTGAAGGAGTTGCTGAGCGGTGAGTGGTGAGCTGGGTGGCGGTGTCGCCGCGCCCGAGAGTCTGGACGCGGGGCTCTACGAGCGGTTGATCGCCGATCTGGACGCAGCCGGGGCGCGCTACCGGCTGATCGACCACCCGCCCGAGGGACGCACCGATGAGGTCAGCGCTCTGCGTGGACACGACGTCGCACAGGCCGCCAAGTGCCTGGTCGTCATGGTCAAGATCGGCAAGAAGCAGACCCGGTACGTGCTGGCGGTGGTGCCCGGCCATGCCCGCCTGGATCTGCAGGCGGTGAAAGCCCTGCTGGAGGGCACCTATGCCGCCTTCGCCGACCGTGACAGAGCCGAGGAACTGGCCGGCAGCGTCAGCGGCACCGTGCTGCCCTTCAGTTACCACCCCAAGCTGGAGGTGATCGCCGACCCGGCGCTCCTGCGGGTTCCGGAGGTGTTCTTCAACGCCGCCCGCCTGGACCGCTCGATCGCCCTGGCCACCGACGACTACCTACGGCTGGCCGCCCCCCGCGTCGCTCCCATCATCACCGCTCCCTGATCTCGCGACCGTCAGCTCGGGGTGTAGATGACCACGTGCAGGTCGGGGTGGTCGGCAGGGGCCAGGCGGTGGTGCTCGAAGTGTCGCGTTTCACCGCAGGCACTCCGACCGTGACCGCCGAGAGCCCTTGATGTCGGCCCGCGCCGCCCAAGACCTGTGGGACCAGATCTTGACCGGCCAAGCCCGATGATCGGCCACCACCGCTCACCGTCGTAGTTGCCCGGCATTCCCGGCAGCGGCGGACATCGTGTCAGGGTCCACCAGCAGGCCGACTCCCGTAGGCAAAGCGCCGTCGTGCGATAGCGTCCCCTCCGTGACTGAGCACGGCGGGACTGAGCAAAGCAGGCAACCTGCCGGAGCGCCCAGCGCTGACCTCGGGCGCTCTCCTCGCGTGGTCCTGCGCCGCATCACCAGCCACGATCAAGACGAGTTTCTTGAACGGGTCCGTGCCACCGCCGGTCTGAACCTGCCCGCCACGCTGGGCTGCGCCTCCTTCGCGCCCTTTGCCGGTCGCGGATACATGTCGGAAGGTCTTGGCCTGGTCCTGCGCCATGCGTTCGACGAGCTACGGCTGCATCGGCTGGAAGCGCAGATCAGACCGGAGAACCAGGCGTCCGTCAAACTGGTGCAACGCCACGGATTCCGTTACGAGGGTTACTCCCCTGATCTCCTGTTCATCAATGGCGTGTGGCAAGGCCATGGCAGATGGGCCCTCACCAACGACATGCATGGCATCGTTCCCGATGCTCCCCATCCAACGCTGCGTGACCACTGACACCGCTGGACGGCCGGGGCGCTGACCGTCGAGAACTCGATTCGTCCCATCGGGAAACAGCAGGCATGACAAGAACATCACCGGAGGGGATGGTCGAGGCGGACGACGCCGAGCTCATCCGCCGGTCAATCGACGATCCGGAGCAGTTCACCGGCGTGTTCGACCGGTACGTCGAGCAGATCCACCGCTATGTCGCACGGCGGTTAGGGGTGCAGGCCGCCGACGACGTCGTGGCGGAGACGTTCCTGACCGCCTTCCGCTGCCGCGCCTCCTACGATCACGCGCAGCCGCTGGCCAGGCCGTGGCTGTACGGCATCGCGACCAACCTCATCGCCAGGCAGCGGCGTGACGAGGAGCGGTTCCTGCGGGCGCTGGCGCGTACCGGTACGGAGCCGCCGCCTGAGTCCATGGCCGACGCGGTGATCGGGCGCGTGGCCGCGCAGGCCGAGGACCGTCGGCTGGCGGGGGCGCTGACGGGCCTGGCGAGCGGTGACCGCGACGTGCTGCTGCTGGTGGCGTTGGGAGACATGGCCTACGACGAGGTGGCGCAGGCGCTCGGCATCCCGATCGGGACCGTGCGCTCGCGCCTGCACCGGGCTCGCAAACAGGCGCGGGCCGCCCTCGGCACCGCCGATGACACGAGAGAGGACGCATGATGGACGAGTTCGGACGGTTCCTCGAGGCCACCCCGGCGATCACCGGCGAGGCGAAGGATGCGGCGCGCACCCGGCTGCTGCAGGCCATCCGCGAGCCGGCCCCTGCGTCGCCGACGCCCCCGCCGCTGCGCCCGACGCGGCGGCGCGGGCCGCGCCTGGCCTGGCGTCTGGCGCTGGCCGCGTCGGTCGCGCTGGCCGTCGGCGCGGGCGTCATCGCGGTGCGCGGCAGCGAAGCACCTGCCACCGCTCCGGTCGCCGCCGTTCGGGAACTCGGCGACAGGGCGGCCAGGAGCGCCGAGACCGACCCGTACAAGATCACGCCGTCGCCGGGCCGCTGGCTGTACGTGAAGCAGACGATCGCTCCGCTCCGCAAGGAGCCGGAGCCGGAGGTGGATCGCGACAGGCGCATGACGCTGGAGACGTGGCACAGCTTGGACGGCAAGCAGCTGGCGTTGGACGACGGACGGGGCAGGCTCGTCGTGGAGGAGTACGGCCCCGGCGTCACGGGCGCGGACCTGGCCAAGGCGCCGGTCACCCCCGAGGAGATGATCGCCAGGATCGGGGCGAGCGTCGATGCGACCCCGGTGACGGAGTTCGACGACGCCGGTGCGACCCGGGAGGAGCGGATCTTCCGTACGATCTCCCAGTTGCTGGGCGAGCAGCCGTTGGTCGCCGACGTACGGGCCGCGTTGTTCCGGGCGCTGCCCATGATCCAGGGGGTTTCGGTCAAGCAGGACGCGATCGACGCGGCAGGCCGTCACGGGGTCGCGTTCGCCTGGACGGGAACGTGGGAGCGCTTCGAGATCATCGTGAGTGCGCAGGACTACCGGTTTTTGGGGACGTACGGCGAGAGCGTCGCCGATCGCACCTTCGACCTTCCCGGCGGCGCGACACGTACGGTCGAGGCGGGCACTCCTCTGGTGTGGAGCGCGCGGATGACGGCCGAGGTCGTCGACAAGGCCGGAGACCGGCCGTAGGGGAACAGCCACGACGTCATCGTTGGTTGACGCGCGCGCTCACCCGAGCGGTGGAACGCCGACGACCCGATCAGCTCGCTCGCGGCCATCGGGGGCCGGGCCTGTTCCGCACCCAGGAACAGGCAGACAGACACCACACCGAACGTCGGCGATCAAGGCTCGGCGTTCCGATGCGTGCTGCCCGGAAGCGGTCCGGGCGGCCTGCGAGGAGGACGATGATGGCGACGGGTCGGCTCGCAGGATCCACGTGCCAGCGGCGGACGCGCAGGGAGGGCGGCCGCATCTGTCCGGACGCCCTCCCTCTCATACGATCAGCAACTGCAGATCAACCGCCGTGTGTCTTGACGATGACCCGGTGGAGGGCTTTGGCCCCTCCCGCCGTGGCGTCTCCCGGCCACTGGACGATGTAGGCGTAGGTGCCGGCGGTGGCCGGAGTGTCGATGAAACGGTAGCTCCCATCATCGCTCACCGCGACGGCCGGAAGCGGGGTGGTGCTCGCGGGGTCATCACCCACCGTCACGCTGCGCCAGACCTTGAGAGTGGCGCCCGGCGTCGGCTGCTGGCCGCCCACAACGAGCATGCCCCGCAGCCGCACCGCCTTGCCGGTGATGCCGCGTCTCGGTCCGGTCAAGGTGAGCGAGGAACGATATTTGATCGTCACCGTGATCGAGGTACTGCTCCCACGGGCGCGGGCGTCACCGTCCCAGAGCACGGTATAGGTGACCGGGCCGACACCAGGCGAAGTGTCGGTAAAAGTGAACGCGCCGTCGGCCGTCGTCGTCACGTCCTCCAGTCGCGTGCTCGTCCCGTCGGGCAGGTGGCGGGTCACCGTGAGCGGCTGTACGCCGGGAGCGGTGCCGTCGGCCAGCGTGAGCTGTCCGTGCACAATGACCGGCGCGCCCGTCAGGACCTGCGACGGCGCCTTCATCGTCAGCGTGGACGCCGGAAGGGCAACACCCGTCAGCCTCCACAGATGCAGCCGGTTGGCCGACGACAGCACCAGGGCGTAGACGTCTGCGCCGGAGAAAGCGATGCTGCCCGCGACCAGGTCCCCAGCCGAGTTGTCGGCGGACAACACGATCGATCCGGTCGTGGAGTCGTAGACCGTGAGGTCTGTGCCCGAGCGGCGCCCGCCCGCGATGTAGCTGTCAGAGGCGCTGATCGCCACGCTGGCCGGGTAGCCGTCGAGGCTCTGGTCCCCGTACACGCTGGTCCTGCTCAGCGTCGTGGTGTCGTAGCGGGCGAAGTGGTATGGGGCGCCGCCGGCTGTCAGGGCGGACGACCCGTCGGAGGTCAGCGCGATCTCGTGGAGATTGTCCAGGTACCAGGTGTGGCCGTCGATCTCGCCCTTCAAGGAGGGCGCCGCGCCGCTGATGTCGTAGACGAGCAGGTCGGCCGGGCCGATGGCGGTCTCTCCGACCACGAGAGTGTCTCCAGCGGCTGCGAGCGCGGGCGCGGCGTAGTGTCGGCGCCCGAAGGTGGCCGGCGTCGGTGTTTCGGCGGTCAGGTCGAGGCCGACGACGCCGCCCTGCCACGAATTGCCGCAGCCGTGCCCCACCCACAGCCGGGTGCCGGACACCGCGAGCGTGGAGGGGCACGGGTAGGTTGACAGGCTCATTCGGCGGATGATCGTGAGGTCGCTGGTGTCGATCTCGGCCACCTCGTTCGACCCTCGCAGAGCCGCGTACAAACGGGTGTCGTGTGCGGCCAGGGCGAGTCCGGACACTCCGGACAGGCCGGTGACGGTGCCGGTGACCGTGCCGCTGGTGTTCGTGACGATGATCCGATCCTCGGCGGAGACGTAGGCATTGCCGGAGCCGACCACCAGATCGGCGGCCGAGGACGGACCCAAGGTCACACCGAGATCGGCCGTGCTCTCGGTGGTCGGAACATCCGCAGCTGTGCGAGTGGGGAGGCGGACGGGTTCACGAACTTCCCGAGCTGCCCTCGGGACCGGGGTGGTATCGCTTGCGCTATCACGCGGTGAACATGGACGAGGAATCGGAAGCGGAAGACCGTTATCTGCTGCAGATCTGGCCACAGCCCGAGTCCCTCCCACGGGTGGTCAAGAGCACAAGCGCGCAACTCGCCTACTGGCGCAGCGCGCGCTGACGCCTTCTCAACAGCTCGGGGTGTAGATGACCACGTGCAGGTCGGGGTGGTCGGCAGGGGCCAGGCGGTGGTGCTCGAAGCTTCGCACCCCCGTGATCGGGTGGTCGAAGACGCGCACACGGGAGGCGAAGCCCTCGATGTGGTGGTCCTGCCACGCCGTACGGAAGGCCGCACTCGTCGCCAGCAGGCGCTGGATGGCCGGCGAGCCGGCGAGGTCGCCGAGCCGGGGCCCGGCCTCGGCCCGGAACTCGGCGACGAAACGACGGCTCGTCACCTCCCAGTCCGGCAGCAGGTCACGGACGTAGGGATCGGTGAACACCAGCCACAGCAGGTTGCGCTCCTCCGGAGCGACCGTGGCGACGTTGGGATACAGGTCGAGGTACGCGGCGTTCCAGCCGGTGATCGTCCAGTCGGGCGCGATGGCGTACGCGGGAAATCCGACGAGCGCGTCGAGCAGTCGCTGCACGTGACCGGGAGCGGTGCGGGCCGCCGGTTCCTCGGGCTCGGGCAGGGGAGCGTATCCGGCCAGGGACAGCACATAGGCATGCTCGGCGGGGGTCAGGAGCAGGGTGCGGGCGAGGGCGTCCAGGACGTGCCGGGAGGGCTGGATGTCGCGGCCCTGCTCCAGCCACGTGTACCAGGTGGCGCTGACCTGGGAGAGGGTGGAGACCTCCTCGCGGCGCAGGCCGCCGCGCCGGCGGGGACCGGCCGGGGGCAGGCCGACCGCCGTCGGGTCGAGCCGGGCTCGCCTGGCGCGCAGGAAGTCGCCCAGTTCCTTGCGCCGCTCCGCTGCCGTTCCCATGGACGCAGGATAGGTACTGGTAGCCGGACTACTAGCATTCGGGGCGTCTTCGCGGTACGCCCGCGCGCCGCGAGGATCGGGGCATGCCACAGTTGAGATCCCGCACCGTCACCCATGGCCGGAACATGGCCGGGGCGCGCGCCCTGATGCGCGCCTCCGGCGTGCCCGGCGCGGACATCGGCGTCAAGCCGGTGATCGCGGTGGCCAACAGCTTCACCGAGTTCGTCCCCGGTCACACCCATCTGCAGCTCGTAGGCCGGATCATCGGCGAGGCCATCGGCGCGGCGGGCGGCATCGCGCGGGAGTTCAACACCATCGCGATCGACGACGGCATCGCCATGGGACACGCGGGGATGCTGTACTCGCTGCCCTCGCGGGAGCTGATCGCCGACTCCGTCGAGTACATGGTCCAGGCGCACTGCGCGGACGCCCTGGTCTGCGTCTCCAACTGTGACAAGATCACCCCGGGGATGCTGCTGGCCGCGCTGCGGCTGAACATCCCCACGGTGTTCGTCTCGGGCGGCCCCATGGAGGGCGGCCGGGCGGTGCTGTCCGACGGCACGGTCCGTACCGGCCTGACCCTCATCACCGCCACGTCCGAGGCGGTCAACCTCGCCGTATCCGACGCCGACATGGCGGCCATCGAGGAGGCGGCCTGCCCGACCTGCGGTTCGTGCTCCGGGATGTTCACGGCCAACTCCATGAACTGTCTTCTCGAGGCTCTCGGGCTGGCCCTGCCCGGCAACGGCACCACCCTGGCCACCCACACCGCGCGCAGGGCCCTGTACGAGCGGGCCGGGCGGACGGTCGTGGAGCTGACCGAGCGGTACTACGGCAAGGACGACGCCACCGTGCTGCCCCGGGCGATCGCCTCCCGGGCGGCGTTCGACAACGCGATGGCGCTGGACCTGGCCATGGGCGGCTCCACCAACACCGTGCTGCACCTGCTCGCCGCCGCTCACGAGGCCGAGCTGGACTACGGTCTGTCCGACATCGAGGCGCGTTCGCGCGAGGTGCCGTGCCTGTGCAAGGTGGCCCCCAGCAGCGCGTACCTGATGGAGGACGTCCATCGGGCCGGCGGCGTCCCCGCCCTGCTGGGTGAGCTGCACCGCGCCGGGCTGCTGCGCGAGGACGTCCGGGCCGTCCACGCCGGCTCGCTCGCCGAATGGCTGTCCTGCTGGGACGTCCGCGGCCCCTCGCCCTCCCCGGAGGCGACCGGCCTCTTCCTGGCCGCTCCGGGAGGTGTCCGCTCCGCGTCCGCCTCCTCCCAGTCGGCCCGCTGGGAGTCGCTGGACCTGGACGCGGCCGCGGGCTGCATCCGCGACGCCGCCCACGCCTACTCGGCCGACGGCGGGCTCGCCGTACTGCGGGGCGATCTGGCTCCGGACGGTGCGGTGGTCAAGTCCGCCGGCGTCCCCGACGGCATGACCGTGTTCACCGGCGAAGCCGTGGTCACCGACTCCCAGGACGAGGCGGTGGAGGCGATCCTGTCCGGGCGGGTGCGTCCGGGCAGCGTGCTGGTCATCCGCTACGAGGGTCCGCGCGGCGGTCCGGGCATGCAGGAGATGCTGTACCCGACGGCCTACCTCAAGGGCCGGGGCCTCGCCCACTCCGTGGCCGTCGTCACGGACGGCCGCTTCTCCGGCGGCAGTTCCGGCCTGTCCGTCGGCCACGTCTCACCCGAAGCCGCCGCCGGAGGACCGCTGGCCCTCGTCACCGACGGCGACCTGATCACCATCGACATCCCGGCCCGTACCCTGCACCTCCAGGTGCCCGAGCCGGAGCTCGCCGCCCGCCGCGAGGGCTCGAGTCACCGGCCGCGCCGCCCTCAGCGACCCGTCTCGACGGCTTTGCGCGCGTACGCGGCCCTGGCCCAGTCCGCCGACAAGGGCGCCGTACGCATCCTGCCCAGCGACTGACCGCTTCGGAACGGCTCGACCAGCGGCGTTCCGCCGGTGATGGAGCGAGAGCGTCGCGGATCGCACCTTCGACCTTCCCGGCGGCGCGACACGCACCGTCAAGGCGGGCACTCCTCTGGTGTGGAGCGCGCGGATGACGGCCGAGGTCGTCGACAAGGCCGGAGACCGGCCGTAGGGGAAACGGCGACGACGTCATCTTTGGTTGACGTGCGAGCGATCGTCAACCTAAGATGACGCCATGGAGCACGACCCCATCGCGGCGCTCACCCGAGCGGTGAACGCCGACGACCCGATCAGCTCGCTCGCGGCCATCGCCGAGTTCCGCCGCGAGCTGGCGCGCATGGAGGCGGTGGCGGTCCGCCGGGCCCGTACCCAGGGCCACAGCTGGACGGAGATCGCCGCCGCTCTGGGCCTCAGCAAGCAGGCGGTGCACAAGAAGCACGGCGGCCGGGGCCTGTTCCGCGCCCAGGACTAGCAGACGGACACCACACCGAACGTCGGCGATCAAGGCTCGACGTTCCGATGCGTGCTGCCCGGAAGCGGTCCGGGCGGCCGGCGAGGAGGACGATGATGACGGCGATGACGACGGCGGCATCAGTGACACGAGACGCTCTCGCGGTCGCGGTGACGGCCAACCTGCCGGTGATCTTGTGGGGCGCGCCGGGCACCGGCAAGACGTCCGCGGTGACCGCGCTCGGCGCGGCCGTCGGGCTGCCGGTCGAGGTGGTGGTGGGCTCGATCCGCGAGCCCAGCGACTTCTCCGGGCTGCCGGTGCTGCGCGACGGCGGCACCTGGTTCGCGCCGCCGCGATGGGCCGAGCGGCTCGCCGCCGGGGGCGGCGGCCTGCTGTTCCTCGACGAGCTGACCACCGCGCCACCGGCCGTGCAGGCCGCCATGCTGCGGGTGGTGCTGGAGCGCACGGTCGGCGACCTGGTGCTGCCGGACGAGGTGCGGATCGTGGCCGCCGCCAACCCGCCGGACCAGGCCGCCGACGGCTGGGACCTGTCCGCGCCGCTGGCCAACCGGCTCATCCACCTGAACTGGACGGTCTCGGCCGAGGACGTCGCCGAGGGCTTCGCCGGAGGCTTTCCCGTGCCGGAGTTCGACCTGAAGGATCCGGCCGGCCCCGCCGACGCCAGGGCGCTGGTCGGGGCGTTCCTGCGGGTGCGGCCCGAACTCGTGCTGGCGGTGCCCGGCAGCCCGGACCAGGCGGGCCGCGGCTGGCCCAGCCCCCGTAGCTGGGAGATGGCCGCACGGGCGGTCGCCGCGTGCGAGCGCCTGGGCGCCGGCGAGCCGGTCCTGGCCGAGCTGGTGGTCGGCGCGGTCGGCGAGGCGGCCGGGTTCGAGCTGCTCTCCTGGCGCCGCAACCTCGACCTGCCCGATCCGCGGACGCTGCTGGACAACCCGCGGGCACGCCTGCCGGAGCGGCTCGACCGGCTGCACGCCCTGCTCGGCGCGGTGGTGGCGTACGTACGGTCGGACGGCACGACCGACACGTGGGAGCGGGCGTGGGCGGTGGTGGCACGGGTCGCGCGCACGGCGCCGGACGTGGCGGCGACCGCGGCCCGGTCGCTGGCCCGCTCCCGGCCCGAGGGCGCGACCCTGCCCGAGGCGATGCTCGAACTCGCGCCGGTGCTGCGCTCGGCGGGACTCCTGCGATGACCGCCGACCGCGCTCCCGCCTGGGAAGACGAGGTGCGTGCCAGGATCGCCGCCGCGCGGCTGTGGGCGGCGCACCGGGCGCCGTACCTCGCCTCGGCCGTCTTCGCCCTCAACCCGGTCATCCTGGAACCGGCCCTGGACGAGGACACCGGCGCGCCCGTCGCCGACCCCGGCTTCCGCGCCTTCCCCGCCGACACCCGGTGGAACCTGTACGTGGAACCGGGCACCGCGCTGGCGACCCCCGTCGAGGAGGCCGGCTGGTGGATGCTGCACCAGGTGGGTCATCTGGTGCGCGGGCACGCGGCCCGCTCGCCGGTGCGGCCGGAGCCGGGCCACGAGGTGAGCCCTGCCGGCCTGCCTGCCGCCGGCGCGGTCCGCGACGAGGAGGCCCACCGCTGGAACCAGGCCGCCGACGCCGAGATCAACGACGACCTGGAGGCCGAGGAGCTGCGCGGCCCGGCGGGCGTGCTGTCGCCTGCCGAGCTCGGCCTTCCCGCCCACCGCACCGCGGAGGAGTACGTGCCCATGCTCGACGTGCTGGCCGGCGCGATGGGCCGCGGCGGCCGGGCACTGGCCGAGGCGATCGACTGCGGCAGCGCCGTGGACGGGCGGGATCGCACGTACGAGGACAGCGGCTCCGGCGAAGGGCTCACGCAGCTCGACCGGGAACTGCTCGAACGCTCCATCGCGGCCGGCATCGAGGACCGGATCAGCGCGCGCGGCGAGCTGCCGTCAGGATGGCGCCGCTGGGCCGAGGAGCGCCTGCGCCCCTCGGTGAACTGGCGGGCCCGCCTGGGCGCGGTGATCCGGCGCGGGCTGAGCACGGTGGCGGGGCAGGTCGACTTCAGCTATCGCCGCCCGTCGCGCCGCGCCGGCGCCTACGCCGGCATCGTGCCGCCGTCGATGGTACGCGCGGTCCCCGACACGGTGCTGGTGATCGACACCTCCGGCAGTGTCACCAACGACGTGCTGAACCGGCTGCTCTCCGAGGTGACCGGGATCATCGACGGCGTGGCCGGTCCCGGCCGGAGGTTGCGGGCGTTCTGCTGCGACGTCCACCCGCACCCCGTCCAGGTGGTACGCCGGGCGAGCGACATCGAACTCGTCGGCGGCGGCGGCACCGACATGCGGGCCGGCATCGCCGCGGCGATGGCCCTGCGGCCCCGGCCCGACCTGGTCATCGTGCTGACCGACGGCGAGACGCCGTGGCCTGAGCGGCGCCCTCCCGCGCACGTGGTGGTCTGCCTGATCGGCGACGGCGGGCACGCGCCCGGCTGGGCGTCCGTGGCCCGCGTCCCGCAGCGGACGCCGGCGAGAGGAGCGTCATGACGACGGGTTACGCCGACGAGCCGGGCCCGGAGCCGCTGCACGAGTGGCGGCGACGTGGTTTCACCATCGCCGAGGCCCGGCGGTGGATCGAGGACGGCTTCTCGATCGGCAACGCGGAGCGGTGGCGCGGATCCGGCGTCTACACCGCGGCCGACGCGCGAGCGTGGCGCACCGCCGGAGCCACCCCGTACACCGTGGATCTGTGGCTGCGGGCCGGCATGACGCCACGGGACGCGGTGCGGTGGCGCGAACTGGGCTATCCGCCCGAGGAGGCGGCCGACCGGCACCTCGCGGGGGAGCGCCCGCACCCGCGCGGCCTGCTGTGGCGGCTGCTGCACCGGGGCGGGAAGCCGGGCGGCGCGTTCGCCGACGAGGAACGCTCCCGCAGCATGCGGGAGCTCCTGCGGGCCGGCATCCCGGCGGGCCGGGCACGCGCCTACGTCGAAGTCGGCTGGACGGGGGCCGCCGCGGTGGAGTGGGCCGAACGCGACATCGAGGCGGGACAGGCACAGCTCTTCAAGGCGCTCGGCCTGTCCGCCCGCGAGGCCGGACGCGTGCTCGCCTCGGGGCAGGACGCCATCTCCCTCATGACCGGGTTCTGGCGCGCCGGAGTGCCGATCGACGAGGTGGCGGACTGGCGTGCGGCGGGTTTCACCGGCGAGGAGGCGGCCCGGATGCGGGCCGAGGGCATCGGCGCCGAGCAGGCCAAGGTGCTGCGGGCGTTGACCGAGGGTGACGAGCCCTGACCGGAACGTCCTTCGTATCTGTAACTTTCGGTGGCCCGCGGCGGACTACATGGCGAGACGGTCTCTCCGAGGAGGCGCGCTGTGGGTCAGGACGGGGCGGAACCGGATCCCGGCCGGATCCGCGACAGGGAGGACTTCGCGCGGGACCTCACCGTGCTCCGCGAGCGGGCGGGGCTGACCGTCCGCCAGGTCGCGACGCTGGCGCGCAGCCCCGGCGCACACAGCACCATCGGCGACTGGTTCGCCGGGCAGGGCCTGCCCTCGCCGGCCCTGAGGGACACGTTCGAGCGGGTCCTGGCGGTCTGCGGAGCCACGAGGATCACCGAGTGGGTGGACGCCTGGCAACGCGTGCGGCGCAGCCGTTCACGCCGGCGAGGAGGCGTCGAGCCGTACCGAGGGCTGGCGGGGTTCCAGGCCGAGCACGCCGCGTGGTTCTTCGGCCGGGACGCCCTGACCGAGCGGCTCGTACGCGCCGTCACCGACCTGGACGGGGGCGGGCTGCGGCTCGTGGTCGGCGCGTCCGGGGCGGGCAAGTCCTCGTTGCTGCGGGCCGGGCTGGTCGCCGCGCTGCGCGAACAGGGACGTACGGTCACCGTGTGCACCCCGGCCGGCCGGCCCGTCATCGAGGGCCGCGCGGGGGAGGTCCTCGTCGTCGACCAGCTGGAAGAGATCTTCACCACCGACGAGTCCGCGCAGGAGGCGTTCGTGGCCGCGCTGGCGGACGCGGCGGCCGGCGGCGCCGTCGTGGTCGCCGGGCTGCGCGCCGACTTCTACGGTCACCTGCTCCGGTTCCCGGCGCTGGCGGCCGCCGCGCAGCACGGGCAGGTGGCCGTCGGCCCGATGACCAGGGACGAACTGCGCGAGGCGATTGTGGAACCGGCGCGCAAGGCCGGCCTGGCCATCGAGGAGGCCCTGGTCGAGTTGCTGCTGCGGGAAGCCGGCCGGGCGCACGACGCCGGGGTGCTGCCCCTGCTGTCGCACGCGCTCTACGCCACCTGGCTGAACGACCAGGGCCGCGGCCTGACCGTGGCCGGCTACCAGGAGGCGGGCGGCATCGAGGGGGCCGTCGCCGCCAGCGCCACCGAGATCTACGAGGAGCTTCCCGCCGACCGGCGTGAACTGGCCCGCCGGCTGTTCCTCCATCTCGTCCACGTCTCCGCCGACGCCGCCGACACCCGCCGCAGGGTCCCCACGGCCGATCTGCCGTCCCCCGGGCCCGCCATGACCGAGGTGCTCCTGCGGTACGTCGACCAGCGCCTGCTCACCCTCGACCAGGACACCGTGGAGATCACCCACGAGGCCCTGCTGTCCGCGTGGCCCCTGCTCGCCGGCTGGCTGGCCGCCGATCGCGCCGCCCTGCTGCTCAGCCGCAGGTTCGCCGCCGACGCCCAGGCCTGGCGGCACGAGCGGGACGACCCCGACGTGCTCTACCGGGGCGCGCGGCTGCTGGCCGCCCAGGAGTGGGCGCAGCGGCACCCCGCCGACGTGACGCCGACCATGGCCGACTTCCTGCGGGCTTCGAGCCGTCAGGTCCGTCGCCGTACCCGCCGCCTCTACCGGACCATCGCCGCCCTGGCGGCCCTGGTGGTCATCGCCGCCGTGGCGGCCGTGGCCGCCTCGCGGGCTCAGGAGGCCGCCGTCCGCCAGCGCGACGAGGCGCTGTCGCGCAGGCTCGCGGGCGACGCCGCCGCCCTGCGCGCGACCAACCCCGCCCTGTCCGCGCAGCTGAGCCTGGCCGCCTACCGTCTGGCCGACACCCCGGAGGCGCGCGGCGGCGTCCTGTCGGCGCCCGCCGTCCCGTACGCCGCCCGGCTGACCGCCCACACGGCCTCCGCCTACGCCGCGGCCTTCACCCCCGACGGCCGCACCCTCGCCACGGCGGCCTCCGACCGCACGGTACGCCTGTGGGACGTCGCCGACCCGCACCGCTTCGTACCCCTCGCGACCATCGGCGGCGTCTCCGGCCACACCGACGGGGTGACCTCGGCCGTGTTCCGTCCCGACGGCCGGGTCCTGGCCACCTCCGGCGCCGATCGCACCGCGCGGCTCTGGGACGTGGCCGACCCCCGCCGGCCGCGTCCCCTCGCGGTGCTCAGCGGCCATACGGACACCGTGCGGACGGTGGGCTTCGATCCCCGGGGCCGCCTGCTGGCGACGGCGAGCCACGATCGCACGGTCGGGCTGTGGGACGTGTCCGACCCGAGCCGGGCCACCAGGCTCGCCACCCTCTCCGGCTACGCGGAGCAGCTCACCTCCGCCGTCTTCTCCCCGGGAGGGAACGTCCTGGTCACCACCGCGGCCGACGCGGTCGTCCGGGTCTGGGACGTCAGCGACCCCCGGCGTCCGCGCGCCCTGCCCGCCCTCGAAGGCCACGGCGACCGGGTCCTGTGCGCCGCGTTCACCTCGGACGGCCAGGTCCTCGCCACGGGCGGGTTCGACAACACCATCCGGCTGTGGGACCTGCGGCGCCCCGACCGGCCCCGGCCGCTCGGCGTGCTGACCGGGCACCAGAACGGCATCGTCTCCCTGGCCTTCGCCCCCGGCGGACGGACGCTGGCCTCGGGCAGCTACGACCGCACCGCCCGCGTGTGGGACGTGACCGACCCCGCGTTCGCGAGCGAACCACTCGTCCTCAGCGGCCATTCCGACGTGGTGTACTCGGTGGCCTTCCGCCCCGACGGCCGGAGCCTGGCCACGGCAGGCAAGGACACCACGGTGCGGCTGTGGGACCTGCGGACCTCGGTGCTGAGCGGGCACAGCAGCCCCGTGCAGTCGCTCGCCGCGAGCCCCGACGGCCGGCTTCTCGTCGCGGGGAGCTACCGCACCGCCCGCGTCTGGGACCTCGCCGCTCCCGGCGGACCCGTGCCTCTCGCCACGTTGACGGGTCACACCGACAACATCACGGCGGCCGCCTTCCACCCCGGAGGCCGGCTGCTCGCGACCGGCGCACAGGACCGCACCGTCAGGCTGTGGGACCTCGCCGACCCCCGCCGCCCGCGGACCCTGGCGACGTTGACGCGGCACCAGGGCAACCTGACCTCGGTCGCCTTCGCGCCCCGCGGCGACCTGCTGTCCACCGCGGACGCCGACGGCGTGATCCACCTGTGGAAGGTGTCCGGCCGCCCGGTCCACGTCACCACGTTCCACGGCCCGGCCGACACGATCACCTTCAGCCCGGACGGCCAGTTCCTGGCGGGCGCGGGCGCCGACGCCGTCATCCGGCTGTGGCGGATCGCCGGCCCGCGCGACCCGGCGACGCTGAACGGACACACCGGCGCCGTCACCCGCGTCGCCGTCTCCCCGGACGGCCGCATCCTCGCCGGCGCCGGCCTGGACGGCACCGTGCGGCTGTGGGACCTGACCGGCCCGCGGGACGCCCGGCCGATCGCCACGCTCACCGGCCACGCCGACGCGGTCACCGGGGTCGCCTTCGGCCCCGGCGGGCACACGCTCGCCACCGCCGGCCTGGACGGCGGCGTACGCCTGTGGGACCTGACCGATCCGCGTGCCGTCCGCGTGACCGCCCTGCTCACCGGCCATCAGGGCCGGGTCCAGACGTTGACCTACGTCCCCGGGGGGCGCGTGGTCGCGACCGGCGGCGAGGACTCGACGGTCCGGCTCTGGGAGGTGGACCCCGAACGCGCGGCCCGCAGGATCTGCGCTCTCGCCCATCCGCCCCTGACTCCCGCCGAGTGGGCCACCTATCTCCCCGCCGGCCTGCCCTTCCGCCGGCCCTGCTGAAGGGCCGGGCACGCGTACGGACTTGTACGGATAAAGCGGCAGCACTCGGCCGACCGGCGGGAACTCCCTACCGTCGGGCCCGTGCGACTCTCTTGCGGGCGTGTCCTGGCCGCCCTGATCCTGACCCTCGCCTTCGCGGGCATCGGATTCCCGGCCGCCCGGGCCGCCCCCGGCGACATCTGCACAGTGAGGTTCCACATCAAGACCGGCACCGGGCAGAACTGGGGCATCCGGGACGACTCCTTCGAGCACATCACTCTGGGCGGGCAGCCGTTCCTGTTCGACGACTGGGACGGCGTCGCGGGCCCCAACGTCCGGCCCCGGCCCTACCACCGGGGCGGCACCGGCGACAGGGCCGGGGTGTGGCTCGATCCCTGGGTGGGCCATCTGGCCGTGTGCGCCACCCCGGCCGACCTGGCGGACGGGTTCACCATCCAGCACGTCTCCCTGGCCGACGACATCGAGGCCGACAACTGGCGGCTGGCCGAGATCAGGATCGTACAGATCTTCGACGACATGACGGAGACCCAGCTCGTCCACCTCGCCCCGCCGGGGGGCGGGAACCTGCACGAGTTCCTGAAGAACGCCGACCAGACCTTCACGGTCCCGGTGGACGTGGGGTCTCCGGCCGACCCTCCCGCCGACCCGTCCCGCAGCATCTGCAAGGTCGAGTTCCGGATCAAGACCGGTTCCAGGGATTTCTGGGGCATCCGGGACGACTCCTTCGAGCACATCAGTCTGGGCGGGCAGCCGTTCCTGTTCGACGACTGGAACGGCGCAGGGGGTGACGGCGTGCTGCCCCGGCCCTATCACCGGGGCGGTACCGACGACGCGGGCGGGGTGTGGCTCGGTCCCTGGGTGGGTCACCTGGCGGTGTGCGCCAGGCCGGCCGACCTGAGGGGCGGGTTCACCTTCGAGCACGTCTCCATGGCCGACGACCTCGGGGCCGACAACTGGGATCTGGCCGCCATCAAGATCTCCCAGGTCCTCGACGACGGCACGAGGGTCCAGCTGGTCAACCAGGCCGCGCCGGCGGGCGAGTACCTCCACGAGTTCCTGAAGAACGCCGGCCAGGTCTTCCACACCCTCGACCTGGACAGCGACCGTGACGGCCTCAGCGACCGCATGGAACTGCACGGCATTCCGGGCTCGGCCCGCGTGGACACCTGGCTCCCGGACAACGGCGCCGACCCCTGCCGCCCCACCATCGCCGTCGAGCTCGACTGGCTGCACATCGACGACAACGTCAACGACAAACCCGACCCCGCGGCCATCGCCGAGGCCGTCGCCATGTTCGACGCGGCGCCGACCGGCAGGCTGGCCGTCTGCCCGTACCGGCGCGAGACCGAGAACGGCGTCCAGCTCCTGGTCGACGTCGACGACAAGATCCCGGTGACCGCCCAGCGCCGGGCCGAACCGCTCAACCTCGAAAGGAGCGACGGGCAGACGCCCTTCCGTCGCTTCCGGGCCGAGCACTTCACACCCGGCCGGACCGGGCTGTTCCGCTACAACCTGTGGGGCTACCGCCACAACAACACCGACGAGAGCGGCTGGTGCTGCGACGGGATGGACTTCGCCGTCACCCTCGGCACGATGCCCGACGCGCCCGTCCGCGTGCAGAGCGGCACCTTCGTCCACGAGCTCGGGCACGCCCTCGGGCTCAAGCACGGCGGCACCGACGAGGTCAACTACAAGCCGAACTACCTGTCGGCGATGAACTTCCGCTACACGGCCACCGGCATCCCGGACATCCAGGCGTGGGACCAGCAGCCGACCACCGACGGAGGCACCCGGCTGCTCCAGGACCTGGACCGCGTGAGCAGGCTCGACTGGTCAGGGCGGGAGCTGCCGCGTCTCCACCGCGGTGACCTCGACGAGCGCACCGGAATCGGCGTCACCAGCCACGCCATGGCCGCCTGGTGGGACAACGGCGGCACGCTGCGGGTGGGCGACGGCTCGGCCGCGCTGAACTGGGACGCCGACGAGGTGCCGGGGGAGCCTTCCGTCCATGTCGACATCAACGGAGAGTTCCAGAAGTGCGTCGAGGGCACCCAGACCGAACTGCTGCCCCAGGTACCCGGCAGCGACTACGACGACCTGCGCCGTTACGAACGGATCTTCGCCGGGCGCAACGCCCGGTGCCAGACCCCGCCGCGGATGGGCGACCGGGCCGCGCTGGTGCCCGGTGCCGACGACGGGGCCAGGGTCGGCCCGGGCTACGACTACGGTCAGGCGTTCGGCTACGCCCAGGGTCTGGCGGGCGCCGACGACTGGAACAGCATCCAGCTCCAGTTCGGCAAGGGCGAGGGCAGCGGGCCCGTGCTCGCCGACGAGGCCACCGAGCTGACCACCGGCGAGATCGCCCGCGACCGCCGGCGCGTCGTCGACGCCCTCGTCGCGGCCACCGCCCCCGCGCCGGGCGGACAGCCGCGCTGGGGCTACGCCTACATGGACCGGGCGACCCCGTCCGAGGCGCCGATCGGCGCGGTCACACCGCTCAACGCGCAGTGGCAGTGGAGCACCGGGCGGCTCGATCCCGCCACGGCCGACCGGCGGGCCACCGTCGTCCACACCGGAACCGGCACGTACGAGGTGCGGCTGCCGGGCATCGCCTCCGCCGCCGGGATCGCGCACGTGACCCCGTACCGGACCGTCTACCGGGGTCGGACCTGCGGTGTCACCGGCTACGCGCCCGACGGCCCGGATAAGCTGATCAAGGTCCGCTGCTTCAACGAGACCGGCGCGCCGGCGGACTGGTGGTTCACCGTCTTCTTCGCCGCCCCGGGCCCAGGGCAGACCCCCTACGCCACCGTCCGGTACGACGGCGCCGCCGGCACGGCCACCGTCGACCCGGCCCGCAACGACGGCACGTTCAACTCGGCCGGCGGCGTCAACCGCGTCGTCCGCGAGAGCACCGGACGCTACCGGGTGACCGTCGAAGGAGCGGCGTTCGCCGAGGGGGCGGGCTACGCGCAGGTGACGCCGTACGGCGGCGGCGCCCCGGCGCGGTGCAACCCGTCAGCCGTCACGCCGGGAACCGGCCAGGTGGAGATCACCGTCGCCTGCCACGTGATCGGCACCGGCGCTCCCGCGGACTCGTCGTGGCTGCTCTCCTACACCGACGGCGCGGGCCTGCACCGCGACGCCGGGACACCGGCGGCCTACGTCAGCGTGACCGGCGACCCGGCCGCGCCCCTCGTGGACGCGGCCCGTTCGTTCAGCGGCAACGGGGAGACGCCCTCGCTCACCCGTCTCGGCGTCGGCTACTACCGCCTGACCTGGAACACCTTGGGCAAGACCGGCGACAGCGTGCAGGTCGCCGCAACCGGCCCGGGGGACGGTTACTGTCACCTCGGCACGATCGACTCCTACTCGGCGCCTCCCCGGCTGTCGGTGTACGTCTACTGCCACACCGCCGCCGGGGTTCCTGGCGACAACACCTTCGGCCTCGCCTACGTACGCGCGCCGTAGCCCCTTAACGGCGCGGCGAGCATGAGGGACGGTGGCTGTCATGAACGAGACACAGGCAGAACGCCGTCCACCGGCCGACGACGGCGGCGGCGCCGGGCGCGCCGCCGTCGTGCGGACGAACCTCCTGGCCGGGCTCGGCTCGATCGCCGACGTCGCGGCCGTGGCACAGCTGATCACCAGCGGCTCGCGAGGATGGATCTTCGTCGCGGGCCTGCTGGCGGTCCTGGCCGGCGTGGTCGGCCTGCTCCACCTCATCGGACAACCGGTCGGGGTCCCCGCCATCGTCGTGATCATTCTGATCGTCACGGGGGCGGGCGTCGCCGGTGCGATGATCGAGCAACACCTCGACGAACCGCCGGCCGGCGCCGCGGCGGCCACCGTGACCGTCACCGGAGCCGGCGAGGTCCTGCGGGAGGCCGAGGCCACTCTGAAAGATCAGGACTACCTCGACGCCGAGACCGGAAGGATCGGCGACGTGCGGCCGAACGCCAGCGACGTCTACTACGTCAGCCCGTATCGCGCGCTCTGGACGGCCGGTGGCGGGGCGCTCCCCATCACCACCGTCGACGGCCGCCCGGACCGCGCCGCCTGCGCGAACGCGCTCGCCACCCGCGACCACGGCCAGGTGGAGGTCGGCAGGATGAAGGCCGGCGACTGGGCGTGCGCGCGTACCGACGAGGACAACCTGCTGGCCATCCAGATCCGCGCCGTGCCGGAAGGCGACGCGCCGCTGAAGATCTCCTACGTCGTCTGGCGCGGATGAACCCGCGCGTGCGCCTCTTCGAGCGAACAGCCCGCCAGGACCGCCGCGACCCCGCCGGCGAAGTTGGCGCACGCGAAGATGTCCTCGTGCGGGCAGGCCAGGCCGTGGGCGATGGCGGTGCGTGCCACCTGCGCCTGGGCGATCCGCTGATCCAGCTCGGCGAGCTGCGCCGCCTGCTCCGCCCCTCGGGACGCATCGCGCTCGTCAGCCAGCCCCGCTGCCCCGGCGCCTCCCGGGACACCACCGCCCGGGCCGCCAGGGAGCTCCAGGATCTGCTCACCCGGGCCGGGTTCGCCCACCTGCGGGTCGAGACCCTCGAACTCGATCCGCCCGTCGCCTGCGTGCTCGCCGACAATCCGGGGTGAAACAATCCAGCGGGAGGTCCGTATGCGTGTCACCCCGCTCACCCTGCTGATCCCCGAGCAGCGCGCCGTTCCGTACGCCGACGACCACGGGCTGCTGGCGAGCACGGCCGCATGGGCCACCGATGGCGAAGCCGGCGCGGTGCGCCTGGTGTCCGGCGTGCCGGGGGCGGGCAAGACGCGGCTGGCGGCCGAGCTGCAGGCGCGGGGGGTGCCCTGCGTCTGGGCGCGGCCGGGCGAAGAGCCGCCCGAGCACGCGGACGGCATGGTGATCGTCGTGGACGACGCCGACGCGCACGACCCGGTGGGGCTGGCCGAGATCCTGGCGAGGGCCGCGGCGACGCGGGTGCTGGTGCTGGCGCGCTCCTTCGGGCTGTGGTGGAGCTCCGCCGTCAGCGGGGACGAGTCGGGCCTGCTGGAAGGCGCCGAGCACGTCACCCTCGTGCCCGCCGTACTCGATCAGCAGTCCGTCCGGGCGGCGCTCGCCGAGCGGCTCGGGGTCCCCGTGCCCGCGGGCGCCGTCGCGCGATCGGAGACTCCGTCGCAGGCCCTGGAGTCCGCGCTGGCCGAGGTGGTCGGCGGGGAGGTGTGGCGGCGCGAGCAGGAGCTCTGGCCCGAGCCCGGCGTGCCGGTGCCGCCCGAGGTGCTGCGCGATGCCCTGGCGGTGGCCGTGGTGCTGGACGGCTCGATCTACGGGGACGGGGAACTGGAGCGGGCCGAGTTGCTGCTGCGCGTTCCCGGCCTGGTGGACGCCGACGTCGAGGTCCGCGTCGCGCTGGCGCGCTGGGTGGCGGACGCCTACCCGGAGGGCTGGCCCGAGTCGTTCATGTGGCGGATGGCGGCCCGCCGGCTGGAGGAGCGGCCCGAGCTGGCCGTACGCCTGCTGCGTGAGCTGTCGGCACGGCGTGCGCTGCGTGCGCTCGTCGCCCTGGCGCGGGTCCCTGACGTGCGGCTCGGGGCGGTGATCGGGGCTGATGTCGCGGCCTTGCAGATCGTGCTGCTCAACGCCGCGTCGACCGGCGCCGCCAGGGTGGTGGACGCGGCGCTGGCCGAGCTGGTGGGCGAGCGGATCCGCCAGGGCACGGCGCCGTCGGAGCTGCTGCCCCCGATCGAGGAGCTCGACGACGACGACAAGGCCCTGATGCTGCCACTGACCATGGCGGCGCTCGCCGAGCAGGGCGGGCCGCCGGCCGACGCGGCGGAGCTGCGCAGGTCACGTGCCTACCGGCTGCTGGAGCTCGGACAGGTGGAGGAGGCCGCCACCGTGATGGGGGAGGCCGTCGCCCTGTTCCGCGCCACGCCGGGCGCGCGGACAGGGCTGGCGTTGGCGCTCAACAACCTCTACATCTGCCTGTCGCGCCTGGGCCGCGTCGACGAGGCGCACGCGGTGATCACCGAGGAGGTCGAGCTCAACCGGGTCCTGGCCAGGAACGACCCCGGCCGCCACGACGCCGCGCTCGCCGCCTCGCTGAGCAACCTCAGCGTCTCGCTGACCCAGAGGGGCCGCGCCGAGGAGGCTCTGGAGCTCGTACGGGAGGCCCTGACGTTCTTCAGAGGCTCGCTGGAACACGGCCCCGACCTGGCCGGCGCGCTGGCCAACGAGGCGCTGGCGCTGAGCGGGCTCGGCCGCGACGAGGAAGCCCTCGCCGGCCTGTTCCAGGCGCTGGAGATCCGCCGCAGGTCCGGCGATCCGGTCAAGCTGCTGCTGGTGCTGAGCAACCTGACCAGCACCCTCAGAAAGGCCGGGCGGGTACGGCAGGCCGCCGAGGTCGCGCGGGAGATCCCGCCGGTCGTCGGCGGGCTGCCGCCCCACGTGGCCAGGATCAACCGGCCGCTCATCGCCGGCGCCCTCTTCAACGCGGGGACGGTGCTGCCGGAGGACGGCCTGGCCGTGATGGAGGCGGGCATCGCCGTGCAGCGCGACCTCGCGGCCGAGGACCCCGACCGGCACGGCGAACTGCTCGCCGGGATGCTGCGCGACCTGGAACGGGCCTCACTTGCCCAGCAGGTCGAGGAGCATCCGCAGAACCCTGCCGAGGTTGGCCATCCCCCTGACGTCGACGACGACCTTTAGGTCCTTCTCGTCCTTCTTCTCCTGCTTCCTGAACTCCACCCGCGGCCTGATGATCGCCACGGCCGCGGCCACGCCGACGACGGTGGCCAGCGTCTCGGCGTCGACGGGCAGCGTCGAGCGCCGGCGTACCTGCTCGATCGCGCGCTCGACCTCCGGCGCGACATCGGGCAGCTCGGCGAGCTCGGCCAGCAGCTCGCGGGCGGACGGCGGCCGCGCGCTCGGCCGCACGTCCAGGGCCGCGGCCAGGTCGCGTACGTAGGTGCGGTCGCGCTCCAGCCGGTCCCGCACCTCCTGCGGCGTGGTGGCCGGCTCCTCCTCCTCGTCGAAAGCGGTCAGCAGGTGCTGTAACACCCGGACGGCCTCTTCCTCGCGCAGGCTTTCGATCGCGGACATCCGGACCTCAGCTTCCGATGAGTTTGAACGCGGACCAGTGGTAGACATGCTGCCACGCAGGCTGATCGTCGTCGCGCCACATCGCGTGCTGGGCCTGGGTGATCGCCTGCCACTTGGGCACGCCGTCCCACAGCCAGCGGCGGTAGAAGTGCGCGAGCAGCTCGGTGGAGGAGGCGAGGTCGACGTCCCACAGCGGAGCCAGCACCGAGTCGGCGCCCGCCGCCAGGAACGCCCTGGTCGGACCCCACATCTCGTCGCTGCCGCCGGTGACGTTGCGGCCGAGCGAGCAGGCCTGGACGGTGACGTGGGCGGCGCGGGTGCCCTCCCCGATGAGGTCCCGGCCCGTCAGCAGACCGGAGGCGAGCGCGAACCCGGACCGCATGATGTCCGCCTTGTCGCGGTAGGCGCCGTGCGCGAGCAGATGGTGCAGCACGACGGACCGGCTCGTCTCCTGGAAGGACGCCACCGTCGCCTGCTCGCCGAACGACGCACGTACGGCGGGGAACACGGCCCGCAGGGTCCCGCACAGCTCCTCGTGCGCCGCCGCCATGGCCGTGGCGTCGTCGTCGGGCATCGGCGCCGTCGTCACGCCCGCGCGCACGAACCGCGCCGTCTGCCGGTCCCGCGCCCGGGTCATGAGGAAGTCGAGCATGCCGAGGCTGGGGGAGTACGTCCAGCCCGGCGTGGCGCCGCGCCGCCAGAGCCGCGGCAGCAGCAGCGCGTGAACGGGCAGGTTGTGCCACTGCCGGTGCGGGACGGCCACCACCAGCTCGCTGTCCTCCAGGTACGGCACGGCCGCCGCGAGCAGCTCGCCCAGCTCGTCGAGCGGCCGGAGAAAGCGCCGGTGATGCCTGCCGGGATCTTGCGGATCGATGGCGCCGAAGAGCCCGGCCGCGGAGAAGTAGGCCTGCATGCGGGTGGCGGCCCGCTCCAGCTCCGCCGCGCCGACGGGCAGGCGCAGCGTGACCGGCGGCCGGGCGGGGTCGCGGACAATGTTGACGAACGTCTCGCTCCTGGTCGCGTAGAACGACAGCACCGCGGTCCCGCCGGGCAGGCGTTCCCACAGCGCGTGCGCCGCCCGCTCGTCGAGCGTCGCGGAGACGGCGCCGCCCTGCTCCTCGCGCCATTCGCGTTCGGCGAGATCGACGCGGGGATCGGCCAGCGCCTCGACCGGCAGCCCCGGCGCCTCGTCCGCGGCCCGTTCCACGGGCGGGCGATGCGGCAGGCCCATCGTCAGGTCGCGCAGGAACCAGCGGCTCTTGGCGTTCTCCGCCTCCAGCACGATCTCCAGGGGTTGCTCGTCCAGCAGCCGGGGGCGCGCCGCGGCGCACCTGGCCAGCCGGCCGATCATCTCGATCGCCATCCACCCGCCGTGCGTCTCCTCGGGACGCGGCGGCCGCACCAGGGCGGCGTAGCCCGCGCGCTGCGCCGACCGCGCCGTCCTGAACAGCTCCATCGCCGCCTCGTGGTCGCCCCGGGCCTGACGGTCGTCGCCGACCATGGCCAGGATCGGGACCAGCTTGGCCGCGTTGACCTGCTGGAACCCCTGCACCCTGCGCAGGTGGGCGGCGGCGGACCTGTCGAACTGGTCGAGCAGGCTCGGCTCGGCGTACGCCTGCCTGCGCAACGCGGCGATCGTGAACCAGTCGCCGGTCTGCCGCAGCGCCTCGTCCTCGGCGATGCCCGGCGTGACCCTGAGCTCGGCCAGGCGCTCCATCGCGGTGCCGTCGCCGAGCAGGTCGGCCACCCGCCACCGGTAGAGCTCGATGGTGCGCCGGGACCGCAGCGCCTCTTCGCCTTCGATGCCGTCGTAGATCTCGGCGGCCCGTTCCAGATGGACGGCGGCGCGCGTGAGGAGGGTTCGTGACTTCTCCGGCATCGGCTCCAGGTAGCGGCGCTCCGGCTCGTGGTCGGAGAAGGTCGTCGCGATGGTGATGCCGACGCTCATGTTGAGCTGTCCCTCAAGCCAGCGGTCGGCGAACGGAGCCGGATTGGCGACCGCCGCCGTGAAGTGCGTGACCGCCTCGTCGAGCCAGCCCATGTACTCGCAGGCCACCGCCGCCAGCCTGCGCGCCGTGCGGGCCTGGTCGTGCGCGCCGGTCCGCTCGGCCTGGACGGCGGTCCAGGCGGCCACCCATTCGGCGAAGTCGAGCCGGCCCTCGTCCAGCAGCAGGCCGGCCAGATGCGTGCCGACGGCGATCCCGCCGCTGACCGTCTCCGGGTCGGCGAGGTCGTCCAGGTAGCGGTGGTAGGCGAAGGAACGGAAGGCCGCGAGCAGGCGGCCCTGCTCGATCGCGGTGACGGCTTCGCGCAGGTAGAGGCCGGACTCGAGCTCGGAGGCGCGGCTCTCGGAGACGTCCTCCAGTTCGGTCATCAGCAACGAGGGCGGCAGTCCGGGCGCGGGCCGTACCGCGTGCATGCGCAGGCCGTACTTCTTGATCAGCTTGCCCAGGTTCCCGCCGCGCGTGGCCCACGCGGGCACCTCGATCGAGGCGACCTTCAGCGACTCCGAGCCGAACGCGTACAGCACGGCCTCGGCGTTCCTGCGGGGATCGCGGGAGATCGGCGAGATCGGGACGGTCAGCCACACGCCGTCGCCCTGGGGGAGCTCCGACCAGATCAGGTCGGCCGGCCATTCCGGCTGGGTGACCGGCACTTCGCCGAGCACTCTGAGGAAGAGCGGGCGGGCGTGCTCGGCGAGGTCCGCGGCTCCGGGGTCGGGCTCCACGTAGCACAGGCGCCGCCTGCCGCCCGAGAAGTGGCCGGTCAGCAGGTGCGCCCGATAGCCGAGCCCGCGCAACCGGTACGGCCCGCTGATCCGGAGCGGCGCGGTCAGCGCCGTCAACGCGTCCGTGGCCAGCCGCTTGGCGGTCCAGCCCGGCTGCTGGTGGTACGGCAGCAGGGGCATTCCCTCGGCGGCGATCCAGGTGCTGATCAGCGCCGCGGTCTCGTAGGACCGCCTGGCCAGTTCGGTCAGCTCCAGCAGGTAGGGGCCGATGCGCGCCCACCGGGACTCGCTCATCTCCTCGTCGGTGACCTGGACGAACGTCCACATCGTGCCGTCGATGAGCGCGCGCACGACGTAGGCGAGCGGGCTCCCGCGCCGCCGTCTGAACGGCCCCTCGAGCCACACCCCTCCGATGCGCGCGGGCGGGGCGGCCGCCTCGGTCGCGGCCAGGGCGGCGGCGGCGAGCTCCTCACCCTCCAGCCCTTCGCCCTCGGGGAATTCATGAACGGTCGTCTCCCGCCCGCCGAGCACCAGCAGCGGGTCCGCCAGCTCGCCGGCCGCCGTCATGACGTCGGCGAAGAACCTCGCGTACGGGTCCTCGTCCGCCGCCGCGAGGGCGAACCCCTCCGACGGCACCAGCACGAGCCTGCAATCCCGGCCGCCGTGCTCGCCGCGCAGGGCCCAGACCGCGCCGTCGGCGAGCCGCTCCACCGACACCCGCGGGCGGGAGAGCTGGGCGCGTACGCTCAGGAACGCCTCCGTCGCCGGATGCCGCTCGCCCAGCCCGGCCACGACGTCGTCCACCAGGGCCAGCAGCTCGGCCTTGTCCGCCTCCGCGCCGGTGATCAGGTGCCTGTGACGCAACAGGCCGGCCAGGTCCATGGCCACCTGGAGGTCGCCGGGGGCCAGGGTCCTGGCCGTACGCAGCAGCTCGACGGCCTCGGCGAGCTGCCCGAGCGGGTCGCCCCACAGGCGCCGCGACAGATCGTCGGCCAGGTTGCTCAGGCACATCACCCGGTCGGGCGGCTCGGCCTTGGCCAGGGCTCTGCGGTGCAGGTCGATGGCGCGGTCCAGATGGCCGCGCTCGTCCTCGTGGAGGAAACGCTGCCGCCAGGCGAGACCGTAGTGGTTGAGCACGCGCGCGTTCATGCCGTCGAGCCCGCCCGGGGTGCGGCCGACCACCTCCTCGTACAGGTCCAGCGCCCGGTAGAGGTCGGCGCGCCGCCTGCTCACGGTGTGCCGCTGGCGTAAGGCGTTGGCGAGGTTGGCGACGATCCAGGCCGGCCGCTCACCGCCGGATGCGGCCAGAGCGGCCTCGTGCGCGGCGATCGCCTCGTCCAGATCGCGTGGCTCGCGCGACAGCGACCAGCGATCCTGCAGCGCCGTGCCCAGAAGGGTCCCCAACCGCACCGGAGCGGCGTCCTGCCCGCCGCGCAGCAGCTCGACGGCCCGGTCGATCAGGGCCAGGTCGCGCTCGGCCTCGTAGAGCCGGCGCAGCGCCTCGGCCTGGGAGGCGAGGTGATCCGCCTCCGCCGGGTCCCACCGGAGCGCCCGGTCGAAGGCCGCCACGGCCAGGCGGGCGTCGTCGGTCAGGTGGTCGCGGTGGTGGCGCTCCAGGTGGACGAGCCCGGCGCGGTACCAGTGCCGGCCCGCGTCCAGCCCGGCGCGCTCCGCGAGGTCCGCCGCCTCCGCCGCCACCGCCGCCCTGTCGAGATCGGCGTCCCGGCGGTCGAGCTGCCAGCGGGTCATGAGCATCGAGGTGAGGATGGCGTGCAGCTCGCACCGGAGCGCCAGGTCGCCCTCCTCCTCCTCCACCTGCTCGGCCGCGGTCATCGCCTCGTCGAGGTCCGCGCGGTCGCCGGTGCCGAGATAGCGCTGCCACAGCTCCTGCACGTGCGCGTACGGGTCGCTCGCCATGGACGCCCCCTGTGCTCGGCCCCGACGTCATGGTAAGCGCGTCAGCCGGGGCCGGACAGGACCTCGCCTTCCATCAGCCGGCCGAGTAAGACGACCGGGCCGCCTCGATGCTCTTGCGCAACGCGGTCGCGATCGGCTCGACGGGCGCGGACAGCTGCTGGATCCGGTCCGGCCGCGTCTCCCGCATGGACGGAACGACCGTGCTGAGCCGGGCCGCCGTGGCCAGCGCCGCCAGGACGCGGACGTCGTCATCCAGGCGGCCGACCGGCCGGCCGCCACGGATGGCCCCGCCGACGCGCTCGATCAGCCTGCGCGACAGATACGCCTTGCGCGGCGTGATCCGCTCGACCGGGAACAGCAGGACCCGGTGCCGCTCCACGCTGATCAACCGGGCGGCCGCCAGCTCGTCGCGTACGACGCCGACCGCCTTGCCGTGCTCCTTCTGCACCCACCGCCGCCACGAGCGGGGCGGCGAGCTCGAGATCTGCTCCCAGATCACCGCCGGCAAGGAGCCCGGCTCGGCGGCCGGCGCGGTGAGAGCCCGCGCCTTGCCCGACTCGTCCGCCAGGTTGCCCGCCAGCAGCAACTCGGCGAGGGCGGCCGCGCGCAGCAGGTAGCCCAGCACGCCCCGCTGGATCAGCCTGTCCTTGCGCAGGTCGAAGGCCAGCAGGAAGGCCGATCGGGTCAGTGACTCACCCTGCTTCACTCGCGTCTCCATCCGCCCGCTCCCGTTCTTCCCGATCTGCTTCCTGATCTGCTTCCTGGTCTGTGGTGTCCCCTGCGGCGTCCTCCGGCACCTTCCTCGGCCGCCCGCGCGGGCGCATCCGCTCCACCCCGTCGGGCAGGCGCCCGGCCTCGGAAAGGGCCCTGCGCAGCAGGAACTCGATCTGGGAGTTCGTGCTGCGCAGCTCGTCGGACGCCCACCTGGCCAGCGCGTCGTGAACCACCGGGTCAAGCCGCAGCAGGATCTTCTTCCGCTCCACGGTGATTACTGGTAGAGCGTGCCCGTGTTGACCACGGGCTGGGTGTCGCGGTCACCGACCAGCACCACGAGCAGGTTGCTCACCATGGCCGCCTTGCGCTCCTCGTCCAGCTCGACCACGTTGTGCTCGGCGAGCTTGGCCAGCGCCATCTCCACCATGCCGACCGCACCGTCGACGATCCGCTGCCGGGCCGCGACCACCGCGCCCGCCTGCTGGCGGCGCAGCATGGCGTGGGCGATCTCGGGCGCGTACGCCAGGTGGATGATGCGGGACTCGATGACCTTGACCCCGGCGGAGGCCACTCTGGCCGAGATCTCCGTGGACAGCCGCTCGTTGATCTCGTCGGCGTTGTCCCGCAGGGACAGCCTGGGCTCGCCGTGCGCGTCGTACGGGTAGCTGCCCGCGATGTGCCGCACGGCCGTCTCCGCCTGGATGGCCACGAACTCCACGAAGTCGTCCACCTCGAAGACCGCCTGCGCGGTGTCCTGCACCTGCCAGACCACCACGGTCGCGATCTGGATCGGGTTGCCGTCCGCGTCGTTGACCTTCGTCACGTCCGTCTCGTGGTTGCGGATCCTCGTGGACACCCGCCGGCGCAGCGTGATCGGGTTGACCCACTGGAAGCCGGGGGTGCGCAGGGTGCCGATGTACCGGCCGAGCAGCTGCACCACCCTGGCCTCGCCCGGCGCCACCGCGGTGAGGCCGAAGTACATGAGGAACCCGAGCAGGAACATCAGGACGCCCGCGGCACCCACCCAGACGCCGCCCTGCCCGGCCCCCGAGGCGAGCATGACGATCCCCACGACGAGCAGCGCGATCCCGCCCAGGGTCAGCGCCGTCGCCACTGCCAGCATCACGAACCCGTTGGCCGCCCGCACCGGTCGCTCGCTCGTGCGCGGTGCCGGCATGTCCACGACGGTGGCCTCAAGTGTGGCCCCGCCCGATGTGTTCGCCATCGTCCGTCCCTTCTCGGCGATTTCACTCTGCTATCTAACTGATATCACTTTTTCGGCGACCGTGCGCGACTGATTTTCGGCGGACGTGCCGGGCCGATGGTGTGGCCGGGCAAGGCCGCTTCGGCGAGGGCGATGCTGGAGATGATCGCCCGCTGGGACGAGCAGGGCCGGCCGGTGGTCATGTCCGTCGTCGCCGTCGCCGCGGCTGCCCGCGACTCCGGCGCCAAGGACGCCACCGACCTGCTGCTCTGCCCCGTCCTCACCCTCGAAGGCGGTCATCGAGATCTCGGACCCGCCTGAGCAGGCCCGCCGGATCGGTCAGTCGCCCCCGGGCTTGCTGAACTCCTCGATCAGTACGGGGTACTGCTCCCCGCCGTGCCCGGCGGCGATCGCGCGGTCGGCCATCGCCTTGAACAGCTTCGGCAGTTCGGCGTTGACCCCTGCCGCCTCGCTCTCCTCGATCAGGTGCGCCATCGCCCGCACGTCGGTCTCCAGGGCCGACACCTCGGCGGGGAAGGACCCGCGGTCGACCTGATCGGCGTACCCGGGCAGCCAATCGGCCACCACGGCGGCGATCTGCCGCGCGAACGGCGCGTACGTCGCGGCGTCGACCCCGGCCGTCCTGACCAGGGCCGTGCCCTGGAGCCAGGCGTTCAGCACGCTCCACATCATGGCGAGGCCGGCCACGTCGTACAGGGACGCCAGCCCGGGGTCCGCGCCGAGGTAGGTGACGGTGCCGAGCGCGTCGAGCACCGGCTTGTGCGCCTCGAAGTCGGCCTGCGGCCCGCTGTGCAGGATCACCGCCTCGGCGGTCCCGATAGCCGGGGGGACGGCCATGATGGCGCCGTCCAGGTAACGGGCCCCGCGCTGCCCGGCCCATCGGGCGGCGTCCCGGGCCTGGGCGGAGTCGCCGGAGGTCAGATTGATCAGCGTCGTGCCGGCCGGCTCGCTCTCGCTCTCGCTCTCGCTGAGCAGCTCGCGCACGGCCGCGTAGTCGGTGAGGCAGATGATCGTCAGGGGGCTGGCCCTGAGCGCGTCGCCCACCGTCGGCGCCAGTCGCGCGCCCTCGGCCACCAGCGGGCCGGCCTTGGCGCTCGTACGGTTCCACACGGTCGTGGGATGCCCGGCCTTCAGGAACGCGCCGGCGAGCGCCCGGCCCATCAGCCCGAGTCCGATGACCGTTACAGAGGTTTCGGTTGTGCGGTTCATGGCAGCATCGTCAACGTTGATACCGGTATGAAGGTCAAGCGGAGGTCGCGATGCTGATCGGCGAACTGAGTCGTCGTACGGGCGTGAACACCCACCAGTTGCGCTACTACGAGTCGCAGGGCCTGCTGCGGCCGGAACGCGGCATGAACGGTTACCGCGACTACGACGAGGACTCCGTGCTGCGGGTGAAGCAGATCCGGCACCTGCTCGGCGCCGGTCTGTCGTCGGAGGACATCGCGTACCTGCTGCCGTGCGCGGCCGGAGAGGCCCCGGAGCTGGTCGGATGTCCCGAGTTGCTGGCCGCGATGCGGTCACGGCTGCGGCGGCTGGACGATCAGATGGACCGGCTCGCCCGGGCCCGCGAGGCGCTTGCCGACTACATCGACGCGGCCGAACGTACGGGCGGCGAGAGCTGCCCCTCGGTGCCCGCGCCGGTCAGGATCGCGTCTCCCGTCTGAGCCCCGGTGCCTCACTCGCCGGGGTCGGCGATCTCGATGAAGTAGAGCGGATCGTCCAGACCGGCGGCGGTCCGCTCCCAGCGGGAGCGGTCGAGCGTGAGGATCGGGCAGGTCGCCATGAGGGCCAGCGCCGCGACATGCGCGTCCCACGGGTCCACGCCCGTCCGCTGGATCATCTGGGCGAGCAGGGCCGCCTGTTCGACGCCGTCGAGCGCCGCCACCTGGACGTGCTCGAACGCGGTCAGACCGGACAGCAGCGCGCTCGCCTCCTCCCCGGGGGCGTCCAGCAGCGCCCCGGCTGCCGTCAGCGCCGAGATGACCAGTGGCTGGCCGATCCGGTCGTAGTCCAGGACGAGCCCGATGAGGTCGGCGTCGCCTCGCGCGATCTCCGCCAGGACGCCGGCGTCGAGGATGTACGGCGCCGGAACGTGGTCACTCACCCGCGGCCACCTCGAAGCCCGCCGCCCGGCTCTGGGCCTCGATGTGCCTTCTCATGCGCTCCACCCGTGCCGGGTCGGCGTGCGCCGCGCGCTCGCGGAGCTTGGCCAGCGCGTGCTGGTCACGCTGCCGCTTGATCGCCATGGCCTCGTTGAAGGCCGCCGACACCGACTCCGCCTTGCCCGCCTGCACGAGTTGCTCGGCGTACCCGGCCAGGTGGGGGTCCACGGTGATGGTGATGCGCTTCTTGACCTCGCTCATACCCGGATCATACTTCCTCGGTGTTCCCGCGAAGGTTCTGATTTTTCTCTCGCCCGAAGAGGACTATTTCCCCGTATTTGGGCACAAGACCGGCGGCCACCGGCCAGCAGGTACGAGATGAGGAGACGGATGAACGCCATGGTGACCGACTACGACACCCCGCGCAAGGTCGACGACTCGGACCAGGAGGGCTACGCGGACACGTTGACCCGCCGCCCCGACCTCTCGTCCGCCGTCATCGACGTCGACGAGACCGAGCTGGCCGAGTCGATCGAGCTGCCCGGCGCGGACCTGTCGGGCGAGGAGCTGGCGGTGCGGGTGATCCCGCCGCAGGCGGACGAGTTCACCTGCTCGCGCTGCTTCCTGGTGATGCACCGTAGCCAGCGCGTCTCGGGGCCGAGCGGCCGGCAGGTCTGCCTGGAGTGCGCCGCCTGAGCCGGTGGCGGACGTCATCCCGTGAAAAAAGCCCTGGCCGGTAGCCCGGCCAGGGCTCCTTCAGTCGCCGAGGTCCCGGATCAGGACGCCCAGTGGGCCTGGTCCGTCGGCCACGCCCGCGGCGTCTGCTTCTTGAGCAGGCTCTCCTCGGGCGTGCCCACCGCGCACCGGGTGCCGTGCGGCGGCACGGTCAGCGCGATCAGGTACTGGTCGATGATGTCGTCCTGGCACTTGTCCTTGCCGTAGATGCGGTGCCCCCAGCCCTCGTACGTGAGCAGCACCGCCTTCGGCCCGAGTTGCCGGGCCGCGTTCGCGGACCAGATGTACGGGGTGGCGGGGTCGTGCAGCGAGTTGCCGAGCAGGATCGGCGCCTCGCCGGTGTACCGCAGCTGGTGCGGCGGGTTGGTCGGCGCCGAGTTGAGGCAGATCGGCAGGTCGTCGATCGGGTACGGGTGGTACCGCGTGTCCGGCGCCAGCACGTTGGACGCGCGCATGAGCGCGGCGTACTCGTTGTAGTCGCGCACCTTGAGGTCGTAGTCCTGGCACAGGATGCGCGTCGGCAGCTCGGCCACGTCCCCCTCCACCGGCCCCCGGCCGGGCAGCGGCGGCACCCACGACGGCTCCGGGCCGCCGCTCAGCCAGTCGATGACCTCGCTCAGCGTGCGCCAGTCGGGGCCCTCGGTGCCGAGCGCGGCGTTGTAGATGACCTGCAGCTCCGTCATCCTCGTCCCGGTGGCCGGGTAGACGAGCTCGCCGCGCCGCGCCTTGGCCAGCAGGTCCTTCCACATCTTGCGTACGTCACGCCCGTGCAGGACGCAGCTCTCGTCGGCCTCGCACCAGCCGACGAACTGGTCGAAGGCGTCCTCGACGGCCAGCGCCTCGGTGGCCAGGAAGCCCGCGACGCCGAGGCTGTGGTCCATGTTGCTGTCCAGCGCCAGGGCGCGCACCCGGTCCGGGAACAGCTCGGCGTACATCTGTCCGATGAGCGTCCCGTACGAGATGCCGTAGTAGCTCAGCTTCTCCTCGCCGAGCGCGGCGCGGAGGGCGTCCATGTCCCTGGCCACGTTGCGCGAGTCGACGTGGTCGTAGAGCGGGCCGGTACGCTCGCGGCAGTCGGCGTGCAGCTTCTTGGAGAAGGCGTTCCAGGCGTCGAAGTCGGCCTGGCCGGCCATCACCGTGTGCGGCATCTGGTTGTACACCGAGGCCGAGCAGATCACCGGGTGGCTGCGGCCCACGCCGCGCGGGTCGAACCCGACGATGTCGAACCGCTTCTGCAGCTCCTCGGTGTAGGAGCCGGGGGCGCCGTACACGGCCTCCACCCCGGAACCGCCCGGGCCGCCCGGGTTGATGACCAGCGAACCGATCCGGGCGGCGGGGTCGGTGGCCTTGCGGCGGGCCAGGGCCAGGTCGATGGTCGGGCCGTCGGGCTTCGACCAGTCGATCGGCACGGTCAGCTTGCCGCACTCGGCGCTGGGCTCCTCCTCACAGGGCGCCCAGGTGATCCCGTCCTGCCCGGTGGCCGCCGCCGCGGCGGCCGGTGGGGCGGGGAGGAAGGCCGTTAACGCCAGGACGGCGGTGGCGAGCAGGGTTGTTCTCTTCCGCAAAACGCTCCGATCCTCTGTTGACAGGGTCTGACCCGTACGCGCAAGGCGGACGGGTCAATTGCTGATCATGGAGCATGCGGTGGCGTCCGTGGTCCGAAATCGACAAGTTTGTGACGGTGTTCCTCCTCCGCGGCCTGCCGATCGTAGGCGGAGCGGGCGGCGGTCCGCCGGGACGTCCCACTGTCCGGCCTGGTCATCCTCGGTTCCTGCGCAGTAACTCAGTGCCTTTGAAGTGCCGTCTTCCAAGGCTCTCCTTGGTGACGCAAGATTCCTTCGTTACCAAAGAGAACTATTGGAGAGTTTCCTGTGTCCACCACCGTTCAATCTCCGGCGGCCTCGCCGCGCCTGACGCCACGCGCCTGGGGAACGCTGCTCGTCCTGTGCGGAGCGATCTTCCTGGAGGGCATCAACGTCGCCATGCTCAACGTGGCGCTGCCCGCCATCCGCACCGACCTCGGCCTGTCCACCGGCGAGCTGCAGTGGGTGATCAGCGCCTACGTCCTGGGCTACGGTGGGTTCATGCTGGTCGGGGGCAGGGCCGCCGACCTGTACGGCCGCCGCCGGATGTTCCTGGTCTGGCTCGCGATCTTCTTCGTCGTCTCCGCCCTGGGCGGCTTGGCAGGGGAGGGCTGGACGCTCATCGCCGCCCGCTTCGTGGCCGGCGTCGCCGCGGCGGTCATGACCCCGGCCGGACTGTCGATCATCACCACCAGCTTCGCGGAAGGACCGCAACGCAACCAGGCGCTGCTGGTCTACTCCGGCACAGCGGCGGGCGGCTTCTCGCTCGGGCTGGTGCTCGGGGGCCTGCTGGCGGCGGTGAACTGGCGGCTGGTGCTCTTCGCGCCCGCCGTACTGGCACTGATCATCCTTCTGCTGGCCGTGCCGCTGATTCCCGCCACCCCGGAGGAACGGCCCCGCGACCGGCGCGTGGACGTGCTCGGCGCGGTCACCGTCACCGCCGCCATCATGCTGCTGGTGCTCGGCGTCGAGCGGGCCGCCCACGCGGACGCCGGCTGGACCGCCGCCATCATCGCCGCGGGACTCGCCCTCGTCGCCCTGTTCGTCGTGATCGAGCGCAGATCCGCCGCTCCGCTCCTGCGGCTGGGCCTCCTGCGCTCCGGGCCGCTGGCACGGGCGAACCTGGCCGGCCTGCTGTTCGCCGGCGCCTTCTTCGGCTTCCAGTTCATCGCGGTCCTCTACCTGCAGGAGCTGCGGGGCTGGAGCTCGCTGCAGACCAGCCTCGCCATGCTGGCCGTCGGCGCGGACGCCATTCTCGCCCCGACGCTCACGCCCCGGCTGGTCAACCGTTTCGGCAACGCGAAGGTCATCGTGGCGGGGCTGCTGCTGGCCGTGCTGTCCTACGTCCTGTTCCTGCCCATCGGCATGGACACCGTCTACCTCGCCATGTTCCCCACCATGATCATCCTTGGGGTGGCGTTCGCCCTCGCGTACGGGCCGCTGACCATCGTCGCCACCGACGGCGTGGGGGAGAGCGAGCAGGGAGTGGCCGGTGGGCTGCTGTACACCTCCTTCCAGTTCGGCGCGGCGCTCGGGCTCGCCGCCAGCACCGCCGTCATCGTCGCCACCACGGCGGGCGTCACCACGGGAGAGGGCATGCTCGACGGCTATCGCGCCGCGCTGGCGGTGCCCATCGCCGCCGCGGTCCTGGCCGCCGTCATCAGCGCCTTCGGCCTGCGGCCGGCTCGAGACACGAGGTGATCTACGATGTAAAGGCGTGAGGCTTGTTGGGTCTCGGAGCTGCGACGACAGGCGTACGCGAAGGACCGTCATCCTCCGTTACAGCGTGTTACTCTCGCCGAGTCGCCGGGCTGGAGCCCGCAGAGACAGCTGTGCCCCGGGCTGCTTGCGAGCAGAGGCAATCCCGGGGCTTATGTCGTCCACGGTAGCACGCGGTTTCCGGCCGAGGGAGGCGAAGGGCCTGTGGATCAGCAGGAGGCCCGGCATCTGCACGGGGTGCTGACTCAGGCCAGGCTGCCCGAGTACGAAGCGTTCTGCGGGGGCGACAAGGTGGCCGCGCTGCGGCTGTTCTGCTGGAACACCGAGGTCGCGGCCGCCTTCTACGGCCCCCTGCAGCATCTCGAGCTCGCCTTGCGCAGCGTGCTCGACCAGCGCATGTCCCACCTGTTCGATCGAGAGGACTGGTGGGAACATCCGCAGGCGGACCTGCACTACGGCGCCCAGGCGAAGATCAGGGACGCCGTCCATCAGCTGGGCCGGCAGGGCCTGCGGTCCACGCCGCCGGAAGTGGTCGCCGAATTACCTTTCGGCTTCTGGGTGAGTCTGGTCGGGCGTGGCAACAACTACGACCAGCGGCTGTGGCGGGCCTCCTTGTACCGGGCATTTCCCGGCTATCGCGGAGGGCGTCACGCGCTCCATCGGCGGCTGGACTTCCTGCGGGTGCTGCGCAACAAGATCGCTCATCACGCCCCCATTCACCATCGCCATCTGGAGGCCGATCATGAGGCGATCATCATGATGCTCGGCTGCATCGATGAGCCCTTGGCCCGGCTGGTGGCCCGTTACAGTCCGGTGCCCGCCGCCGTGGCCGTGCGGCCGAGTCTGCGTTGAGCCGTCGCGAGCGCGGGGCGTGGTGTTCGTTCAGAAGCCGATGGGCTCACGCACCAGCACGACGGTGGCCCGCTCCGGCAGGGCCTCGCGCTCGACGATGAGGATCTTGCCGATGAACGACGACTGCCCGAACGCTTGAAGGCGCTGGTGCTCGCGCGGCAGGCTGTACGACCGGGCCCGCCGCAGCGCGGTCTCCAGGTCCGGGACGATCTTCTGGGCGCCGGCCACCCAGATGACCTTGCGTGCTCCGGACGCATACGGCGCGAGCTGGCTGCCGCTGGCCGAGGCGATGACCAGGTGGCCCTCCTCGGTCACGGCGTGCACGCTGCCCACGACGTACTCGGCCGTGGCGCCGAGCCGGACGACCGCCTGGACGTCGCCCTTGGGGTCCTCGGCCCCGGCCCGTACGGAGGTGAACCGGCCCGACTCGTCGAGGTCGGCGGCGATGCCGGACAGCCGGAGCGTCTCGCTGGTGGCGGTGAAGACGCTCTCGTCGCCGGGGACCAGTCCGGTGACGAGTTCACGGGCCTCGGCGGCGGTGTCCACGACGTGCACGATGAAGCCGTTGTCACGCAACGCGGCCGTGGCGCGGTCCAGTTGCCCGGCGGGCGCGGGGGTGGCGAACGTCTCGTCGGGAACGGGCACGACGGTCTGCACGGACATGATGGATCTCCTCAGGTGAGATGGTTCCGGCTGGCGATCGGCACCATTCTGAGTAACGCTGTTTCCCTACCGGAAGTGGGCACTTTTTTCTGCCCCGGTGAAGCGGAGGGAACCCATGAACGCCGACAGACCCGCGGGCGGCGCGAGCTCCGTGCTCAAGGCGCGCGACGAGATGACCTGTCAGGTACGCGACGTCCTGAACCGCGTGGGGGACAAGTGGACCCTGGGTGTCGTCAACGAGCTCGGAGCCGGCCCGCGCCGCTTCAACGAGCTCAGACGTGCCATGCCCGGGATCAGCCAGCGCATGCTGACCTCCACCCTGCGCGGGCTCGAACGTGACGGGCTGGTCACGCGCAGCGTGTACGCCGAGGTGCCGCCCCGCGTCGACTACGAGCTGACCGCGCTCGGCCGTACGCTGCTCGAACGGGTCTGGCCGCTGATCGACTGGGCCGTGGAGCATCACGACGACCTGGAGGACGCCCGTGGCCGCTATGACGCCCGGCACTCCTCCGATAATTCCCGACCAAACCTACGGAAATAGTATGCATTTGTCCGCGAGGTGTGCCATAGTCCCGCCATGAGCTTGGACGAGATCCGCCCCATGAGCGCCCGTGCTCACTCTCCGATGACGGCCGCCATCTCGACCGCGCGCTGGATCAGGTCCGCCGCCGTGGACGACGAGCACGGCAGGCACTGGCGGGCCAACCCGGACCGGCATGGGAGGCCGGCGCTGCGGCCGCGGCCCCGGTCCCTGTACTCGGGCGCGGCCGGGGTGGTGCTGTTCTTCCTGGAGCTGGCCGCCGCCACCGGGCACGAGGCGTACCTGGAGGACGCGCGGGAGGGTGCGCGGTGGCTGGCGGCCACCTGGCGGCGGGAGGACGACCTGACGCTGCACCACGGGCTGACCGGCACGATGATCGCGCTGATGGAGGCCGGCTGGGTGCTCGGGGACGACCGGCTCGACGCCGAGGCGGCGGCCATCGCCGACCTGGTCGTCGCGAGCGGGCACAACCGGGTGGACGGCTTCGGCTGGACGTTCGACCCGGCCCAGCTCGGCGACGGCGGCATCGCGCTGGGGCTGCTGCGCGCCGCCGCGCGGTTCGGCGAGCCCGCGTACGAGGCGGCGGCTGTCAGCGCGGGCCTGCGCATCGCCGGGCTGCCCGTGCCCGGCCGCCGGCACGGGGGACTGGACGGGCTGCCCTCCGACGCGGTCGCCCCCGGCTTCCTGACCGGCACGGCGGGGATCGCCTTCCTCCTGGCCCGCCTGTACGGAGTGACCGGAGATGAGCGTTTCCTCCGCGCCGCCCGCAGCGGGGCCGGTTTCGTCCGCGAGGTGAGCGTGACGGGCGGGGACCGGGCGCTGGTCCCGCACCACGTGCCGCGGTCGGGGGAGCTGTTCTACGCGGGGTTCTGCTCGGGCGCGGCCGGGGTGGCCAGGATGTTCTACGAGCTGTACCGGGTGACCGGGGACCCCGCTGACCTGGACTGGGTGGAGCGGCTGGCCCGTGGCGTGGTCGACAGCTCCGCCCCGCCGCGCCGTACGCCGGGCTACTGGAACTCGGCCTGCCAGTGCTGCGGCACGGCCGGCCTGGTGGAGCTGTTCGTGGGGTTGTGGGCGGTCACGGGGCGCGCCTCCTGCCTGGAGTTCGCCCGCACCCTCGCGGCCGACCTGGTGGCCAGGGCCGACGATCACGACGGGCGCGGTTACCGCTGGTACCAGGCCTACCGCCGGGTGCGGCCCGGCGAGGTGAGCGCGGACACCGGCTACATGGTCGGCGCGGCCGGCATCGGGGCGGCGCTGCTGCACCTGGACGCGGCCGGGCAGCCCGACCGGGGGCGCCGGGTCCTGCTCCTGCCGGACAACCCGTTCCCGGCACTGCCATTTCCCTGTATATCCAGTAGGGATAGTTGACTATATGGGGAGTGGCGGGTAGCGTCATGATCATGAGCCACTGCCTCTCGCTGGTCACCCGCGCGTACGTGGACTTCTGCCGCGTCGCCGGCGCCCGGTGTCGCTGACCACCTCTCAGCGGGAACACATCCGACTCATCCGAGGAGGGCGCGGTGGGCACGATCGTGGTGATCGGCGCGGGACCGGCCGGGACGTGCGTGGTGGACAGGATCTGCGCCGAGGCCCCGCAGGCGGGCGGCGGACCGGCGGTGGAGGTGCACGTGGTGGAAGTGCACGTGGTGGACCCCGCGGCGCCCGCGCGCGAGACGCCGTGCGGCGTCCCGGTGCACGTCCATCGCGACCGGGCGATCGGGCTCGCCGAGTCGGCGGGCAGGCAGCTCGTACGCCTGCTGGGAGGCGAGACCCTGGAGGCGGACGCCGTGGTGCTGGCCCAGGGCCACCCCGGGCCCGACCTGGAGAACGTGCCCGCGGGCGAGCCGGTGCTCGTGCGCGGCGCGGGACGGGCGTTCACCGACCTGCTGGCGCCGCTCACCGTCGGACGCGGCGGCCGCTTCACCCGGGGACCCCAGGGCGAGCCGGTCTACCTGCCCGGCGGCCTCGAACCCCTCCTGTACGTGGGCTCGCGGCGCGGAGTGCCGCACCATGCCCGTCCCGGGTACGAGCTGGCCGGGGAGGCGCGGGCGCGGCGGTTCCCGTACGAGGGCGACGAGCGGCAGGCGACGGCCAAGGAGCTGGCGTACGCCTACTACCGGGAGCTGTTCACCGCCCACCCGTCCCGTACGAGGACGACGTGGGCGGCGTTCGAGCCCGCCTTCGCCCGCGCCGAACAGGGCGGCAGGGAGATGCGCGCGCTGGTGACCAGGTCCGTGCCGCGCTTCGCGGACCGGCTCCACCTGGACCGGCTCGCCCGCCCGCTGCACGGCATGCGCTTCGGCGACCTGGCCGGGCTGCAGCGGTGGATGCACGGCTATCTCGCGGCCGACCTGGAACGGCGGTCCGACCCCGGCTTCAGCCCCGACCTGGCGCTGATCCGCGCGCTGGAGGACGCGCGTCCCCGAATGGCCGGCGATCCGTGGTTCGAGGGGCTGTTCGGCCTGCTGGCCGACGGCCCGTCCCTGGCCCGCCAGGCCGAGCTGCACGCCCTGGCCAGGGCGGGGATCGTCACGTTCATCGGGGCCGAGCCGCGTATCGAGCAGGACGAGGACGGCTGGCGGGCGAGCGGTCCCACCGTTCCCGGCCTGACGCGGGCGCGGACGCTCATCGAGGCGCGGCGGCCGCACACCGGGCCGGGCGGCTGCGCCGACCCGCTGCTCGCCGGCCTGTACGCCCGGGGCGAGGCCCGTCAAGCGGCCGGCCTCCTGGACGTACGCCTCCCCGACGGCCGGCTGGTCACCGGGGACGGCTCCGTCCACGCCCGCCGCTTCGCCCTGGGCTCCCTGACCGCCGCCGGTACGTTCGCGACGCTGCTGCCCCGGGCCGACGCGGTGGCGCGGGCCGTGCTGTCCCAGGTCTCCGGGGCGCTGGTGGACGCGGCGGCCTGACCAGGACCCGTTCGATCTCCCTTATGCCCCTTCTATGCGTGTGAGCAGGGGAGGAAACACTGACGGAGATGCCGGACACCTAGTGGGGTGTTCCGCCCATCTTCGACAAGGAGACGTCCGTGCAAGATCCACGCGCGCCCCTCAGCGCGCGAGATCGATTTGAGGCGCTCTACCGCGCCTGCTATCCGGCAATACAGCGCTACGCGCTCCGCCGTGCCCACTCGGTGGACGACGTCGCCGATGTGATCGCGGAAACCTTTCTCGCCGCGTGGCGGCGGCTGGACGACGTCCCGGAGGGGGACGCCGCCCTGCTGTGGCTGTACGGAGCCGCCCGTCGCGTCCTGGCCAATCATCGGCGAGGCGAATCGCGCCGCAGCGCGCTGGCCGTACGGCTTCGCGGCGAACTGGCCGTCCGCCAGGAGACCGCGTCCGCCGATCCACGTACCGAGGAGATCCGCGCAGCCTTCGCGGCCCTGAACGCCGCCGACCGGGAGGTGCTCGCCCTGGCCACCTGGGAAGGGCTGACCGGCCCGCAGATCGCCACGGTGCTGGGCTGCAGCAACACCGCCGCCCGGCTGCGGCTGCACAAGGCTCGCAAACGACTGGCCCACCTACTCGGCACGACGGATGAGACCCCTGTGATGACCCGACTGAGCGGAGAAACCCGATGAACAAGATCGACCGCATGCTCGCCGGCATCGACCCGGCCGCCGGGCACGACGAACTCGTCCTGAGCCAGGGCATGGACGAACTCCTGGAAGAGATCGTCGCCACGCCGCCCGTGCGCCGTCGCGCGTCCTGGCTGCCGGGCAGGCGCACCGCCGAGCCGGGGCACGCCCACCCGTCCCCGGCGATCACGGCCGCGGCGCCGCGGCACGGCCCCTCCCCGCTGCGCCGCCGCATGCTCGCGGGGACGGCGGTCGCGGGCCTCGCCGCGGCCGCGGCGGTGGCGGTACCGCTGACCCTCGGGTCGCAGAGCGCGGCGTACGCCGTGGTGAAGCAGGACGACGGCACCGTCCAGGTGACGGTCCGGGAGTTCCGGGACCCCGACGGGCTGGAGGCCAGGCTCAAGGCCGAGGACATCCAAGCAGACGTGACCTTCACCGAGGCGGACAAGCAGTGCGCCCCTGGCCGTTTCATCGGCGCGGACCTGGCCTACGATTCGCCGAGCACCAAGAACATGACCGAACAGGAGCGCCAGGAGTTCGACAAGCCGGAGAACTGGCGCTCCCGGGACGCCGCCAGGCCGATCAATGCCGACACCTTCGTGATCTCCCCGAGCTACATCCGGCAGGGGGAGACGCTGGTGCTGGAGTTCCGGCCAGGCAACCACCCGGGAATGGGCTGGGCGCTCGGCACCTTCCTGGCCAAGGCCGGCAGCCCGGTCGCACCTTGCACCCTCGTGGACGCCGAATCCGATGAGGCGTCGGTGAAGGAGATGGCCGGAAGCTGATCATCGCCGGTTGGGGCGCGGACACCCGCCGCGCCCCACCCGGCACCTGCAGGGCGCCGAGCCCCGACCATGTGGCCTACCTGGGAACGACGTCCAAGACACGGGCTCGGCGCTGCGGATCGGCTGGACGCTTCTGCCGCCCCGCCAGCGGTGCCTCCGCCGCCGGGACCAGCTCCGCCGCCACCTCGCGGGCTTTCCGGTAGCGCTGACCGGCATCGCCGCCGGTCTACGCCCTGGCCCTCCTCCCTCCGGACGGTCCCACAGAGGCCGACATCCGTTCCGCCGCGCGGGCCCACGAACTCGCCCTCGGCTACCTGCCGGAACGACAGCGAACTGCCCTCCACCCGCGAGGGCGTCATCATCGCTTACGGTCGCCCCCTGAGCACACCTACGCCTCGGCCCTGGATGCCCTGACCGCGACCTTTCGCCGCCTGCTTCGCCCGCGGCCGGTACGGCGGCGGGCGGCCCGCGGTCCTGGCCACGCGGCGTGGACGGCTACCGCCGGTCTGACGACCTCATGTCCGTGTTGAGCAGCAATATCAGCGTCACCATGGCCGCGGCCGCGGCTGCAAGCATGCTCGTGTGCAGGGTGGAGCCCAGAAGCAGGGCGTAAAGCAGTCCGGCCATGCTCGCCACCAGCCCCATCACCCGCGCCCACCGGCGGCCGGACATCACGAACCCGGCGGTCAGACCGAAAAACAGCGCCAGAGCCACAGATACGAGGCTGATCGGCGGGACCAGACGCCACAACACGTGACTCACCGCGTCGACACCCAAGAACGGCTGGATGAGCGACAGCGCCCAGAAAACCATCTGGGCCCAGCAGAGCAGGCGTAACAAGCCCGCGCGGCGCGGCGTCGAGACGTGGGACTGTGACCTGGTCATGCGTGCACTCCAAGACCTCGAAGGGAAAGCCGCGCGATGCCGGTGGACGCCCGTTGACCGGCGTGCACCAATCCGCGGACGCCTGCGGCGAGAACAACCTCGGCCGGTGTCTGGCCAGGCGTTATGCAAGGCCAAGCGGGACGGGCTGCATTATTTGCTGCCGGGCGGGAGCAGGCTGTCTGCAAATTCCGCAGTGTTGATTTCTCCGTCAGTGGCGGCTGTGATAGGTGTGGCTTTCCATCGGCGTGGATGAGCCAGGCAATCACCGGTTCTACTGTCGGAGCCTTGCCTTCTTCGTTCCATCGGGCATGCCATCCGCCTCCTGGTAGGGCAGAGACCACTTTTTCGGCCTGTTCCAGGTGGGAAAAGTCAGGCCACTCCGTGACGCGACGCAGACCTCCTCGCTGAGGATCTACGACAAGCCCGGTCCCATCCACTAAATCCCAGCCTTCTACTGGCCTGGTACGGCCTGTCTCGCTATCGGTTCCGGAGAAGATGGCAACCCAGCCGGTGGCGGTGAAGTAACGCATGCGACAACTCCTTCTGTGGCAGTCCGACCAGGATGTCCACGACACCTACCATTGTCAGGGTCCGGGCGTGGCGATGCAGAAGTTCATCGTCACCGTCGAAGGAGAGACCGGCACTGCTGCCCGTCCTGCGTTTCGAGCCCGCGGTCGCGGCGCTGCGCTCCGTCCCGGTCCCGGTCGCGGTCGGTGTCGGCCCCGCCTCAGGCGACGGGGTCCCCGCCAGGCCCGCCCGGGCGCTCGCTGAACGGCTCGGCGTCGAGCCGCTCCCCTTCCCCGGAGATCACCAGGGTCTGGCATCCGAGGCGGCCGCCTGCGCCGAGATCATCCACGCGGCCTTCGCCTGGCCCAGCTCCCGCCGGTCGCCTTCCACGGTTTCTTTCGGGGTGCTTACGTCTTCCTGCGCGCTCTTCGGCCGGATGCCGGGCGGGCGCATCATGGCGAGCACCAACACCAGAAGAAGGGCTCGTCGCATGGGACTTCATCGGGTCGCCGCGGTTGCGGGGTTCCTGTCAGGGCTGTTGATCGTGGTCAACGCGGCGCGGAGGGGAGGGCTGGTCGCGGAGACGGACTTCACGCACGCCATCGCACCGTTCGGGGCGCTGACGGGGCTCCTCGCCGTCACCGGGATCTACCTCGTCATCCGGCACCGGGCCGGGGTGCTGGGGCTGGTCGGGTACGTGCTCAACTCGGCCGGGCTGGCCGGGGCGTTCGCGGTCGAGTACATCCTGCACTACGTGTTCCCGTACCTGGGCGCGGGAACGGTGGCCGCGCTGCTGACCGGCATGACCGGGACGGCGTTCCTGGTCACGTCCGCGGTGCTGGTGGTCGGTGTCGTGGTCTTCGGGGTGGCCGCCGTCAGGAGCGGGATGATGCCCGTCGTGGCGGTGGTGCTGTACGTCGCGGGGATGCTGCCCGGGTCGCTGCGGAACCTGGTGCCCGTGCCGGTGTACCTGGGCGGGCTGGTCGTGGCGGCGGCCGGGGTCGTCTGGATGTCGGTCCGGCTGTGGTCCGTCGAGCCTGCGGGGGAGACGGACGGGAAGGGCGCGGCGGGCGTGCTGCGCCGTACGACGCGGCGGGGTGTCATGTCCTGACGCGGACCAGGATCGGCCGGGCCCGGCATGCAGGTGGCCCTGCAACCTACGGCCGGTGCGGCCAGTCTGGCCGGTCAGCTTGAGGGCGGCTGCGGCAGAGCCGCCAGAAGTCGGTCAAGCTTGGCGTCCATCTGCGTAAATCGGGTTTCGAACAAGTCTTTCAGCTGGTCGAGGTCCTCCTTGGTGGCCAGCGAGGCGTTGCCGGCCATGATCTCCCCGAAAACAGGCTCGGTGTAGTCGAGGATCTCCTGCCGGATGGTGGTGGGGAGTTGTTCTACCGCAGTCTTGATCTCTCCCAGATCGACGCCGAGCCTGAAGGCGGCCGCTTCGAGGCGTTGAACGCGATCGGCGAGTTGCGCGCGATGCTGGGGAGCGGTCATGCGGCCATCGTAGCTTGAGGGTGCTCTCTTTTCGGCCGCAGCCGGTGAAGAGAGCGGCGGCTGCGCGGTCACCAACGCCCGCGAACGCCCCCGAGCCGGAGGACGGCCGGCCGTGCCGGACGGTGAGCTCAGCGCCGGACTTTGTCCGGCGCTTGTTTCTGACACGCTGTGCTTATCTGCACCTGGTCGATCTTGGCAACCTGACTGATCATGGCTCGGGGCTCTTGACCCCTAGAGGGGCGGTCATATAGCGGGCTGTCTTCACAACCGCGTCGGGGCCCTCTGGCGGATGCGTGGGCTGGCGCGATACAGTCGGGCGCCGCTCCACTCACGGTGTTCACGAGTGGGTCCGGTCCATGGAGTAAGCCACTTGCACAAAGGGACGGCCGTTGCACCGAATTTCCAAGGCGGCTCGCGTGCTGTTGGCCTCCGGTTGGGTGATCCTCATCGTGGTCGGTTGGGCAGCCTACTTCGGGGGCACATTGGATGCCCCCGCCACGGTCGCACTTGTGGGAATAGGGCTGGGATGCCTTCTGACTGCGGTCATTGTGGCCATCAACGATCGCTGAGTCTGCGCATGTAGCCACCTGGCAAGAGCACACGGTTATATGACCTGCCTTCTAGGTGGCAGAGACGGGATGCCGAGGCTGGCAACGGGTCGTCGTGCTTGGCGCTCGGCCTCATCGCGTTTCGCACGCAGGAAGGTGAGGGTCATGTCGACGCCTTCGATCTCACCGAGCCAGCCCTCCGCCTCAGCGCGGTCGCGGCGAGCCAGGAGATCGGTTTCGATCTCGTTGAGACGGTCGAGCATCGTCGGGTTGACGTTTAGCATCGGACAGCGGATGCAGGCGTGTTCGTGCTGGCATGGGGTGCCGTAGGGTCGGCCGCAGGAGCCGAGCTCGACTTTGCGCTTGTCGAAGTGTTCCTCGAACTCTTGCCATTCCTCGGTGCCGGCCAGGCGGTATTCGTCGCCAGGGCGCAAGGTACGGCGGTTGGCGAGGTAAGCGGTGTAGTGGCGGACGACGTCCTCGTCGAAGACGGCGACGTAGCCGCGGGTGGTCTGGATGTTGAGGTGCCCCAGCAGGGCGGCGCCGATGTGGATCGGCAGGCCGCTGTTGACCAGCTCGGTGGCGAAAATCCGGCGGAAGTCGTGCGGGGTGAAGCGCACGGTCCGGAACTGCGGGTGGTGCTCGGCGAGTTCCTCGCAGCGCCGCCTAAGCTGATGCAACACGGTGGCAGGAGAGATGACCCGCCAGGTGGAGCCGTGCTGACGCTGGAATAGGAACGGCAGCGGCGCGCTCCAGACCTTGTCGTGGTAGTCGAAGCGCTTGATCAGCTCGATCGTCCGGCCGCTGCGCGTGTGCCGCCGGATGACCGAGGCGATGACGTGGAACAGCTCGGCGCTCATGGGGATCACGCGTTCGCGGTCGGTCTTGGAGGGGGCGATGACCAGTAAGGCGATGACCTCGCCGTTGGCGCGCTGATATTGGCGGATGCTCAGGTGGGTGAGCTCGCACATCTCCTCGATGCGGACGCCGGAGTGGCGCAGGGTTTCGATGCAGGCCCACTCCCAGAACGTCTGCTCTTCGTGGGCCTCGGCGTGGATGATCTCGCCTGTCTTCTCATCGGCGACTCGGACGGGCAGATAGCCGCGGCTGCGTTGGCGGTGCCGGTCGTGGGCGGTGGTGACGCGCCGGTAGGTGCGCCCGTTCAGGACGAAGCTGTCTCCCTCGGCGGCGGTACTGGCCCGCTCCAGCAGCGCGCGGGCATATTCGTAGCGGTCCTCAATGTGCTGGACCAGCACCGGCATCAAGGGCTGGCGCTGGCGTGTGCGGTCGGCGGAGCGTTCGTTGATCCTGCGGCGGCGCTTGCCCAGGCCGCGCAGCTCGCCGGGAGGAACCGGGCAGGGCGCGACCCAGGGGCCCCAGATCTCGGGCTCGTCGGCCGCCCAGGTGTGCAGGTCGAAGTAGAAGCTGCGGACGATAATGACGATGCCGTCCACGCCCCGCGAGGCTTACCGTCCTCGCGGGTGCTGATCATGTGCCGCCATGCCTGGTAGACCTCCGGCGTGATTCTCAGGTCTGCCTGGTCGGGGTTGATCCGCTCGATCTTTTCCCAAAAGTGGTGGGCGAGTTGGAGAGCCAGGTTGGACAAGGTGGCGTAGTCGCTGTCGGCCGAACGGCGGACGAAGTAGTCGATGAGCAGCTGGCGAACCGACCGGTTGCGGATGGTGTAGCGGTCGACGAGTTCCTCAACGGTGAGCTGGCCGCGCATCAGGGCCTCACGCATCGTGGACGGGGTGCCGGGCGGGAAGTGCCCCCATGGCGTGCAGAATGTTCCACGCTGACGGGCCGGCGAACCTGTTGGTGATCTTTGTTCCGGGAAGGCGTTGTGCCATGACCTGGCGGTTCTCATGGCCGTGGTGCAGCATGGCCGCGGGCGTCAGGTCGGCCAGGGCGATGCCTTGAACGGTCAGCAGCCCGCACACGTCCCGCAGCGCGTCGTAGCGGTGATGACCCTCAACGTCGTAGGTGGCGGCCTGTGCAGCGAACTTGTCCAGCAGCGGGTCAGCCTGGGCGGTGATGAAGAACGGGGGGTAGTTGTTGAAGGTGTTGCTGCGGAAAGCCAGCAGCGACGGCTGGATCACGCGCAGACAGAGCAGAGACCGCAGCCCGGTAGGGGCGGAGACGCCGGTGCTGCGACTGTTGCCGAGGTCGGCGGCCCGCACCTCGCCTGTGCTCAGCGGGCTGTTGTCCCAGCGCTCCTGCCACGTCTTGCCGGGGAACTTCGTCAGGTAGCTCAAGACTTCCCCGACGGCGGTGCCGCGCTGGCGGCGGGTCACGTAGGCGCCTTCCCAGGTGTCCGTGGCCAGTTGCGCCAGGTGGCTGATGGAGGCCGTCGCCAGGTCCCCGAAGGGGCGGGGAAGAACGGTCGGTGTGGCGGGCTCGGGCTTGATCTTGTTGGCTGAGACGTACCGGCTGGAGAAGCCGAGCCCCTCGACGAGCGGCCCGTGGCGCCGGCTGACTCCGGTGGTCGGACGAGCTTCGGGCTTAGCCACCGAACACCGCCTCGATGTCGGCCGCGGCGTAGCCGGAGGAGTAGCGCGGCTCAGGGCGGGGGCGGGCGTAGTGCTCGGTGAGCTTGTCGAACAGCTCCTCGACACCGACCGTCAGGTAACGGCTGGTCGTCTGGATGTTGGCGTGCCGCAAGATGGCCTGCACCTCGGGAAGGGCGAGCTGGCCACTGTTGGCCATCCGGATCGCCGCGGTGTGCCGGAGGTCATGCCAGGTCCAGTTGGTGCCTAGCAGATGGTTCGCGCGCTGCATGATGCGCCGCAGCGCCCAATAGCTCAGCGGACGATCGTCGCCACGCCGCACGCGCCAGATCGACTCCCCGGGGCTGAGCGTCCCGACCTCGTCGAGATAGAGCGCCAGCCGCACGAATGCCTGTGGCGACGCCGGCACCGGCTGTCGCAGCCGCGTCCCCTTCGAGATGACGAAGATCTGCCGACCGGCCCAATCGACGTCCTCCGGGGTCACGCCCAGCAGCTCGGCGGCCCGGGCCCCGCTGGAGACGGAGAACTCCAGCAACGCCCGATCGCGCTCGCAGCCCATCGCCGCGAACAACTCATCCCACAGCCGGTCGGGGATCGCCCGCGGCGGCCGGTCCGGAACCTTCTGACGAAGCCGGGCCCGGCCGACCACCGGCTTAAGCTCCAGCGGGCTCAAGTGTGACAGGGCCCGCCGCCGTTGCGGCGAGGAGGGCACCGGGTTGATGGCCGGTCCGTGACCACGATGACCGTGGAACTCATAGAAGCCGCTCACCACGGACAGTCCGTGGTTGATCGTTCGCTTCGCGTACCCTCGCGCGAGCGTCGGCTTCCCCGTGCGCAGGTTCACCGACCCAGGTTCCGGCGCACCCGGCGCCCGGCGGCGTCGCTGGGGGTTGGATGCGCTGCGCAGCCAGCCGACCATGGCCGCCACGTCCGCCTCGGTGGCGCGCTCCCAGCCCACGTCCAGCAACCACAGGATCCGGAACCATCGCAACAGGCCGTACGCATAGCTGCGGCAAGTCACTGGGCTGCAATCACTCAAGGCAAGGTCCTCCAGGTACTCGGTGACCGGGCGGATCTCCTCGGTGGCCCGGTCGAGAACGACGAACGGCGGATGTATCCGCGCCACCTTGGCGACGGAGCCGACGCTCGGGACCTGCACACGGCCTTCCATCAACTGGCGACGAAGGTCCACTTCACACTCCTTGATCACGACGTAGAGAGTCATGATCAACCAGGTGAAGGAAGTGCAGTTAACTGAGCAACAAAATCCGATCATCGCCCACTACGTAGTGACATGTCCCCGATGCTCGGAGAGCTGAGTGCGAACAACGACAAGGTGGGCCGGCGTCGCCGTGCTCGCCATGGCCATGGCCGTCCAGCCACAGGCGGTCGCGAAGGCCGGCGGACAGGCGGCGAACGGGGTCCGGACGGTCACCCTCGTCACCGGTGACAAGGTCACCGTGACGGGCCCCACGAGCGCGGCGGTCGAGCCGGGCGAGGGCAGGGAGAAGGTGACCTTCTTCACCGACGTGGCGGGGGGACGGCTGCGCGTCTTACCCGACGACGCCGTGCCGCTGGTCCGGGCCGGACGGCTGGACCCCCGGCTGTTCGACGTGACCGGGCTGCTGGAGCTCGGGTACGACGACAGCCGCCAGGAGCTCCCGCTGCTCGTGACCGGAGCCTCCGGTCCCGCCCCGGCCCTCCGCGCGATGAGCGGGTACCGGCCGCTGGGCGCGGTGCGCGGCTTCGCCGTACGGCAGCGCAGGGGGGAGGTCGTACGGACCTGGCAGGCGCTCGCGGGCGGCACGGGCAAGGTCTGGCTCGACGGGCGGCGGCAGGTGACGTTGGACGTGAGCGTCAGGCAGGTCGGCGCGCCGCAGGCGTGGGAGCGCGGGCACACCGGCGCTGGCGTCAAGGTGGCGGTGCTCGACACCGGGATCGACGCCACCCATCCCGACCTCGCCGGACGGGTCGCGGCCCGCGCCGACTTCACCGAGGCCCAGGACGGACGCGACCTGATCGGTCACGGCACCCACGTGGCCTCCACCATCGCGGGCAGCGGCGCCGCCTCCAACGGTAAATACCGTGGCGTCGCCCCCGGCGTGACGCTGCTGGACGCCAAGGTGTGCGAGACGACCTGGTGCATGGACTCGGCCGTGCTCGCGGGCATGCAGTGGGCGGCCGAGCAGGGCGCGAGGATCGTCAACCTGAGCCTTGGGTCTCCGGACACCCCCGGCGTCGACCCGCTGGAGGAGGCCGTGCAGACGCTCAGCGAGCGTCACGGCACCCTGTTCGTGACGGCGGCCGGCAACGACGGCGCCGATCGCATGCTCAGCTCGCCCGGCACCGCGGACGCCGCGCTGCAGGTCGGCGCCGTCAGCAAGGCGGGCGAGCAGGCCGGGTTCGCCAGCCGTGGGCCGCGCGCCGGCGACGACCATCTCAAACCGGACATCACCGCCCCGGGCGTGGACATCACCGCGGCCCGCGGGAAGGACACCCCCGGCGACGGCTCGTACGCCACCATGTCCGGCACCTCGATGGCCACCCCGCACGTCACCGGCGTCGCGGCGCTGCTGGCCGGGCAGCATCCCGGCTGGAAGGGCGACCTGCTCAAGGCGGCCCTCATGGGCGCCGCCCGGCCGCTGCCCGGGATCGGGGTCTTCGCGCAGGGCGCGGGACTCGTGGACGCCGACCGCGGCACGCGCCAGGCCGTCACCGCCGAGCCGCCCGCGCTGAGCTTCGGGACGCAGCCGTGGCCGCACGACGACGACCCTCCGATCAGCAAGAAGATCGTCTACCGCAACGACCAGCAGCAGCCGGTGACCCTGCGCCTGGAGGCGCGGGGCGACAGGGCCTTCAGCGTCGCACCCGCGACGCTGACCGTCCCCGCGGGCGGGCAGGCCGAGGCCGTCGTCACCGCCGACACCCGCGCCGAAGGTCCGGACGGCTTCATCGGCGCGCACATCGTGGCCACCGGCGACGGCGACCTGGTCCTCAGCACGCCGGCCGGGGTCCACAAGGAGAGGGAGAGCTACGACCTCACGCTCACGTTCACCGGCAGGAACGGCGGGCCGGCCGCCGAGGTCTACACGACGCTGTACCCCCTGGACCCCGATCAGACGCCGATCGACCTGGAGAACCCCGAGGGACCGGTCACCCTGCGGCTGCTCAGGGGCAGCTGGATGATCAGGACCACCATCGTCGACGAGCGGACCAGGACGCTCCTCGTCCATCCGGGCCTCGACCTGGACCGGCCGCAGACCCTGGACGCCGACGCGCGGCTGGGCCGGCCGATCTCGCTGACGCCTCCCCGCGCGGACGCCGTCCCGCTGCAGTCGGAGATCGTCTACCAGTACCGGATGGCCGACGGGACGTCGCGGTTCTGGGGCTGGCTCGGCGACTCCTACGAGGGGCGGTACACCGCTCAACTCGGCCCCGCCCGCGCCTATCCGGGCGTGCGCACCAAGGTCGCCGGGCTGTGGGCCGCCGCACGGACCGGCAGCCCGTACGCCTACAGCCTGGCCTGGTTCCGCTCCGGGGGCATGGTCAACGGGTTCGAGCGGCGCGTGGCGCAACGCGACCTGGCCGCCGTACGGACCGACTACGCCCGCCACCTGCCCGGCGCGGAGGCGGGCGCGTACCGGAACGCCCGGCCGCGCGACGGCTCCGTCTTCGCGTTCCTGTCGCCCACCCTGTTCGGCACGCCGTTCCAGCAGGTCGAGTACGTCAACACCGACGAGGGCATCCGCTGGCAGCGTCACCTGTTCGAGTACGGCTCCGACGGCCGGCTCAACCGCTTCGACTCGCCCTTCACGCTCTACCGATCCGGGAGGACGTACACGGAGCTGTGGAACCGCGGCGTCTTCTCGCCGGCGCTGCCGTGGGCCGGCGCGGAGAACCTCGACGGCGTCAGCCGCACCGGCGACACCATCGCGACCGACCTGCCCCTGTACGGCGACGGCAGGGGCGCGCTCGGCCTGTCCACCCGGTCCACGCAGCGGACCGCCCTCTACCGCGACGGCGCCCTCGTGGGCGAGCAGACGGAGGCGAGGACGAGCTTCACCGTGCCCGCGCAGGAGGCCGCCTACCGTCTCGTCGTCGACGGCGAGCGCGGAGCGCCCGCGACCCTGTCCACGCGGGTGTCCGGCGTGTGGACGTTCCGGTCCGGGCACGTCGCGGGCAGCACGCCCGCGCGGCTGCCCGTGTCGGTCGTGCGCTTCAGCCCGGCCCTCGACGCCGAGAACTCCGCGCCGTCCGGGCGGCGCTTCGCGGTGCCGGTGACCGTCCAGCCGCTGGAGGGGAGCGCCGCGCGTCCCGTGCAGCGGCTGTCGGTGGAGGTCTCCTACGACGACGGCGCCACCTGGACCAGGGCCGAGGTCCACGGGCCGGCGGTCGTGCTGCGCCACCCGGCCGGCGACGGGTACGTGTCGCTGCGCGCCCGGGCGGTGGACGGGGCGGGCAACATGGCAGAGCAGACGATTATCCGCGCCTACCGGATCCGGCCGTCGTGATCCGGGCGAGCTAGGCTGCGCGGTGTGATCGCTGAGCCCGCCCTCCTCGACGCCGCGGAGCTGACCGCCGATCCGGAGCTGGAGGCCCGGTTCATGGACTCGGCCCATCGGATCCTGGCCGACCTGGTCGGCGGAGGCGCCGCGCTGGGCTGGACCGACCCGCCCTCGCGGGACGAGGTGGCGGACCTGCTCGGCCAGGTCGTCTCCGCGGTGCGGGCCGGGGACGCGGCCCTGCGCGCCGCCTACCTCGACCGCCGGCTGGCCGGGCTGGGGTACTGGCTCCGTTACGCCCGGCCGACCCATCGGCCGCACGCCGATCTGGAGAAGCTGGCGGTGGCCGCCGCCGCCCATGGTCGTGGCGTCGGCCGGGCGCTGACCGCCGCGTTGATCGCCGACGCCCGGGAGGCGGGCATCGAGGTCCTCACCCTCGATGCCCGTGGCGACAACACCGCTGCCCTGCGCCTCTACCGGTCCCTGGGCTTCACCGAGTACGGCCGCCTGCCCGGCTTCGTCGCCGTCGGCGAACAACGCTACGACAAGGTTCTCTGCATGCTGGACCTCCGCAAGCAAGGAGAGGTCAGGCGACAGCGCCCGGAGCTCCTCGGCCCCGGCTGAGCACCGGCCGCAGCGATCACGTCGGCCGCGGCCGTCCGGTGCGGGAGGTCACGGCGGGCTGCCCGAGATCAGGAGCACGCGGGTCATGGTGGGGAATCCCTTCAGAACAGGCCGTTCAGCGGCGGCTGCGCGCCGGTGAGGTGGTAGGCGCCGACCACGGCCGCCTTCCAGGCGCGGGGGTTGTGGTTGGCGACGGTCCTGGCGTTGCGCCAGTGCCGGTCGAGGTTGTGGCGGCGGGCGACCGCGGAGCCGCCGCCCACGTCGAACAGCAGCTCGGCGGCCTTCAGCGCCGACTCGGCGGCGACGAACTGCGCCTGCGCCACCTCGACGGCCGCCTCCGTGAGCAGGCCGGGCTCCAGGTCACCCTCCCATGCCCGGTCGATCGTGGCGGCGGCGCGCAGGACCGCGGACTCGGCGGCGTAGGCGCGGGCGGAGATCTCGCCGACGGCGTGACGCACGTACGGGTCGTCCACGGAACGGGCGGCGTCGCTGTGCTGGATCGGGCGGGCGCGTTCGCGGGTGAACGCGACGGCGTCGGTCAGCGCGGCCCGCGCGATCCCGGCCAGTACGGCGGCCAGGTGGAGCTGCATGAACGCGCTGACGGGGGAGCGGGCGCCGTTCCCGGGACGTTCGGCGATCTCGTCGGGCAGCACCTTGACCCCGTTGAGCCGGGTCGTGCCGCTGGCGGTGAGCCGCTGCCCGATCCCGTCGAAGTCGTCGAGCAGCTCCAGCCCTTCCCGGTCGCGCGGCAGCGTGAAGAACACCCGCTCGCCCGAGTCGTCCACGGCCGACGCGCCGATCCAGTCCGCGTACAGGGCGCCGGTGCTGTAGTACTTGCTGCCGTTGACGACGCCGTCGCGGTCGATGCGGGTGCGTACCTCGCCGTTGGCCCCGCCGATCTCCCAGCCGGCGTTGCCGAACACGTCCCCGGCCAGGAAGCGCGGGAACCAGCGCTCGCGTTCGGGTTCGGGAGCGGTGAGCAGGTGCTCGACCCGGCCGAAGCCGGGGCGTACTGCCTGGGCGATGTTGGAGTCGGCGGCGGCCAGGGAGATGAGGAAGCCGAACACCTCGGCCACGCTGGAGCCGCCTCCGCCGTGGGAGGCGGGGATGCGGAAGGTGAACAGGCCGGCGGCGGCCAGGGCGCGGATCTCCTCGTGCGGGAGCTCGCGGACGAGCTCCCGCTGCCCGGCCCCGGCCGCCAGCTCGGGAAGCAGCTCGGCGGCGCGCTGCCGCAGCTTCGCCAGGGTGCTCATCGCGCTCCCGCCGTGGCGAACGGGATCGAGGCCGGTCCGGCGGCGGCGGCCGGCTCGGCGGGGTGCTGCCACAGGCCGCGCTCGCGCAGGAGGGGGAGCACGCCCTCGCCGAACCAGTACGCCTCCTCCAGGTGCGGGTAGCCCGACAGCACGAACTCGGTGAGGCCGAGGCGGTGGTACTCCTCGATGCGGTCGGCGACCTCGGTGTGGCTGCCGACCAGCGCGGTGCCGGCGCCGCCGCGCACCAGGCCGACGCCCGCCCACAGGTTCGGGTAGATCTCCAGGTCGTCGCGTCTGCCGCCGTGCAGGGCGAGCATGCGCTTCTGCCCCTCGGACTCGCTGCGGCCCAGGCCGGCCTGCACCTTCTCCACGGTCGCCTGGTCGATGCCGTCGAGCAGCCGGCGCGCCTGCGCCCACGCCTGCTCGCTGGTGTCGCGGGTGATCACGTGCAGCCGGATGCCGTGCCGGAGCGTACGGCCCTCGGCGGCGGCCAGCCTGTCGATCCAGGCGAGCTTCTCGGCGACCGCGTCCGGCGGCTCGCCCCAGGTGAGGTACGCGTCCACGTGCCGCGCCGCCACCCGGCCCGCGGCGGGGGAGGAGCCGCCGAAGTACACCTCGGGCACCGGGTCGGGCAGCCGGGCCAGTCGCGCCTCCTCCACCCGCAGGTGCTCGCCGGTGAAGCTCACGCTCTGCCCCTGCCACAGCGAGCGCACGACGTGCAGGAACTCGTCGGTGCGGGCGTAGCGGGCGTCCTTGTCCAGGAAGTCGCCGTAGGCGCGCTGCTCGTGGGCCTCGCCGCCGGTCACCACGTTGAGCAGCAGCCGCCCGCGCGAGTGCCACTGGAAGGTGGCCGCCATCTGCGCGGCCAGCGTGGGGGAGACCAGGCCGGGGCGGAAGGCCACCAGGAACTTCAGCCGTTCGGTGGTGTCGGCCAGCATCGCGGTGGTCAGCCAGGCGTCCTCGCACCAGGCGCCGGTGGGCGTCAGCGCGCCGACGAAGCCGACCTGCTCGGCCGCGTGCACGATCTGGCGCAGGTAGGGCAGGGTCGCGGGGCGGGCGCCGGAGGCCGCGCCTGCCGGGAGTCCGTGGCCGCCGCCCACGACGTCGCGGCTGTCGCCGTAGGTGGGCAGGAACCAGTGGAACGTCAGACTCATCGTCGTCTCTCCTAGAGCAGGCCGTGCCGGGGCGGCAGCTGGCCGTCAAGTACGTAGCGGCCGATGTGCTGGATCTTCCAGCGGGCCGGGTCGTGCAGGGTGTGGGTACGGGCGTTGCGCCAGTGGCGGTGCAGGTTGAGCCCGTCGAGGCTGGAGCGGGTGCCGCCCAGCTCGAAGATCGCGTTGCCCAGTTCCACCGCCACGGGGTCGGCGAACGCCTTGGCCGCGGCCACGGCGATGGAGGCGGCGGCGGCCGTCTCGCCGGTCAGGTCGTCGCGGGCGGCGTCCACGGCCTGCGCGGCCCGGTCGAGCAGCGCCTCGGCGGCGCGTACCTTGACGGCCAGTTCGCCGGCCCGCTGGATGACGAGCGGATCGTCGGCCGCGCGCTCCTGACCGCTCTCGAACCACGGCCTGGCCTTGGTGCGGACGAACTCCAGCGCCTCCTCCAGCGCTCCGCCGGCGATGCCGACGTCGATGGCGGCGTGCAGGAGCTGGGCGTAGGCCCCGTGGAGCTGCGGCCCCTGGAACGTCAGGTGGTGCGGCACCACGCGGTCCTCCGGCACCCGCACGTCCTCCAGTTGGACGGTGCCGCTGGCGGTGGTGCGCTGGCCCATGCCGTCCCAGTCGTCCACCACGGTCAGGCCGGGAGCGTCGCGCGGCACGTACGCCACGTGCAGCGTGCGGTCCTCGCGCCGGGCCAGCACGGGGATCCAGTGCGCGAACAGCGCGCCGGTGCTGTAGTGCTTGGTGCCGTTGAGCAGGAAGCCGCCTCCGGGGGCGGCGACCAGCGAGGTCCGGTAGTCCTGGACGTGCTTGGTGCCGGCCTCGGACTGCGCGTTGCCGAAGCGCCTGCCGTCCAGCACCTCGCCGAAGAAGAACTTGCGCTGCACGTCCGTGCCCTGCTGCTTCAGCACGTTGACGTAGACGAAGTGGCTGTGGGGGATCTGCGCGAGGTTCGGGTCGGCCGCGGCCAGCAGCCGGAACACCTCGGCGAGGGTGCGCGCGCTCACGTCGGCGCCGCCGTACGCGCGCGGCACGGTGACGGCGAGCAGCCCGCTGGCCGACAGCCGGTCGAGCTCGGGCTCCGGCAGCCGGCGTCCGGCGTCGCGGGCCGCCGCCCCTTCCGCGAACCCGGCGGCGAGGCCGCGCGCCGTCGCGAGCGCCTCGGCGTCGTCGGCGATCACGTGGGTCATGTTGTTTCTTCCGTTCTGCGTGTTACGTTATGGTTCACCGTAATCCCTGCAATGCAGGTAGGCAATACCTGTTTAAGGACCCCCATGCTCACCCGCTCCACAACGTTGCTCGTCACCGCCCTGACCCTGATGGCGACCCTGGCCGGTTGCGGCGCCGACGCCGCGCCACAGGCGGCCGCCGGCGACACCGGCCCGCGATCCGGAGGCACGCTCGTGCTCGGGGAGAACGCCGACGAGCCCGCCTGCCTCGACCCCCACCAGCTGTCCACCACCAACACCACGGTCGTCGGCCGCCCGATCTTCGACTCGCTGCTGTGGCAGGACGCCGAGGGCGAACTGAAGCCCTGGCTGGCCACCGCCTGGAAGGTCTCCGGCGACGGCCTGACCTACACCTTCACGCTCCGCGAGGGCGTGACCTTCCACGACGGGTCGGCCTGGGACGCCGAGGCGCTGAAGCTCAACCTGGAGCACATGCGCGACCCGGCGACCAAGTCGCCGCTGGCCGCCTCGTACATCGCGCCGTACAAGGACGCGAAGGTCGTGGACGAGCACACCCTGGAAGTGCGTCTGAGCTCGCCGTACTCGGCGTTCCTGAACGTGCTCGCGCAGTCGTACCTGGCGATGATCTCGCCCAAGCAGCTCAAGGAGAACCCGGCGAGCACCTGCGAGCATCCCGTCGGCTCGGGGCCGTTCGTGTTCGGCACCTGGACCAAGGGCCAGAGCATCACGTACAAGAAGAACCCCGGCTACGCCTGGGGGCCTGCCGGGCGCAAGGGGCCCGCGTACCTGGACGCCCTGGAGATCCGCTTCCTGGCCGAGGACGCCACCCGCTACAACGCGCTGCTGGCCGGCGAGGTCGATGTGATCGACAACACCCCACCGGCCAGTGTCGCGGACGTTAAGGCCAACCCCGACCTCGCCTTCACCAGCATCGACCGGCCCGGACACCCCTTCTCGGTCTGGCTCAACACCGGCCGTGCCCCGTTCGGCGACCAGAAGGTACGCCAGGCGCTCACCCTGGCCGTGGACCGCAAGGCCATCATCGACAGCGTCTCGTTCGGCCAGTGGAGCGTGGCCACCGGCTTCGTCACCCCCTCCACCCCCGACCACGCGAAGGGCGGCCAGATCGCCTATGACCCGGCCAGGGCGAACACCCTGCTGGACGAGGCCGGCTGGACCCAGAAGGACAAGGACGGCATCCGGCTCAAGGACGGCAAGCGCCTGACCGCCGTCGCCCTCGACACGGGCGTGAACCCGCAGAACACGCAGATCCTGGTCCAGACCCAGGCCGCCGCCGCCAAGGCGGGCATCGAGATCAAGATCGAGAGCGTCACGGCGCAGGAGTCCCAGGACCGCACCGGCAAGGGCGACTTCGACGTCTCCGTCGGCATCTGGACCACGAACACGGCCGACGTGCTCTGGATCCAGTACTCCTCCAAGAACATCACCACCCCCGAACGGCGCGGCCAGAACACCACCAGGCTCTCCGACGACACCCTCGACGAGCTGCTCGAACAGGCCAGGGCCGGCACGGACGCCGCCGAGCGGGCCGCGATCTACGGCAAGGCGCAGGCCCGGCTGCTCGAACTGGCGCCCGCCGTCCCGTTCTACGACCGGCCCAGCCTGGTCTCGTCCCGGAAGCGGGTGCACGGCCTGACCTGGGACTACGCCTACGGCGCTGTCACCTTCCACGACGCATGGGTGAGCTGACACATGACCAGAACCCCCCTCGCCGTCCTCGCGCTCGCGCTGCTGCTCACCGGATGCGGCAGCGCGACCTCGGGCGGCACCACGAACACCACCGCACCCGGCGCCCCCAAGCCGGGCGGCACCCTGATCCTCGGCGAGAACGGGCAGGAGCCACCCTGCCTCGACCCGCACGGCAACGCCAGCTCCGACGGCCCCGTCAGCACGGTCCCGGTGGCCGACTCGCTGGTGTGGTTCGACGCCGACGGGAAGATCCAGCCGTGGCTGGCCGACAGCTGGGAGATCTCCGACGACGGCCTGACCTACACCTTCAAGCTCCGCCAGGGCGTGAAATTTCATGACGGGGCGGTCTGGAACGCCGAGGCGCTCAAGACCAACTTCGAGCACATGCGCGACCCGGCGACCAAGTCACCGCTGGCCGCGTCCTACATCGCGCCGTACAAGGACGCGAAAATCGTGGACGAGCACACGCTCGAAGTCCACCTCAGCTCGCCGTACCGGCCGTTCCTCGACATCCTCGCCCAGGGCTACCTCGGCATGATCTCCCCCAAGCAGATCAAGGAGTCGCCGCAGAGCATCTGCGAGCACCCGATCGGCTCGGGCCCGTTCGTCTTCGACAAGTGGACCAAGGGCCAGAGCATCACCTACCACCGCAACCCCGACTACAACTGGGGTCCGAAGAGCGCCAAGCACACCGGCCCCGCTTACCTGGAGAAGCTGGAGATCCGCTTCCTCGCCGAGGACGCCGCCCGCTACAACGCGCTGGCCGCCGGCGAGGTGCACGCCATCGACTTCACCCCGCCGCAGAACGTCGAGGACGTCAAGGCCAACCCCGACCTCGGCTTCCTCACCGCGATCCGGCCCGGCCACCCGATGTCGTTCTGGCTGAACACCTCCCGCCCGCCGTTCGACGACCTCCGCGTACGCCGGGCCCTGCTGGCGGCCGTGGACCGCGACTCGATCATCAAGGGCATCTCCTTCGGCCAGTACCAGGTGGCGCAGGGCTTCGTCACCACCTCCACGCCCGGCTACGCGCAAGGGCTGAGCGGCACCATCAAGCACGACGAGGCCCTGGCGAACAAGCTGCTCGACGAGGCCGGCTGGACGGCCAGGGACAAGGACGGCATCCGGCTCAAGGACGGCAAGCGGCTGACCGCGTACTTCCCGATCGCCGCGAACTTCCCCGCCCAGCGCATGCAGATCGCCGTCCAGACCCAGGCCGCCGCCAGGAAGATCGGCCTCGACATCCAGATCCAGACCCCGCCCGAGCAGGAGCTCACCGACCGCTCCACCAAGGGCGACTACGACCTCAGCTCCGGCCTGTGGGCCACGAACACGGCCGACGTGCTGTGGATCCAGTACTCCTCCAAGAACATCACCACCCCCGAACGGCGCGGCCAGAACGTGGCCCGGCTCAAGGACCCGAAGCTCGACGAGCTTCTTGAACAGGCCAGAAGCGCCCAGGACCCTGCCGAGCTGTACAACCAGGCGCAGGCCAGGCTTCTCGACCTCGTCCCCGCCATCCCCTTCTACGACGACCCGCGCCCGGTCGCCTACCACAAGAAGGTCCGCGACCTGGCCTTCACGCCCGCCTACCCGTCGCCGTACTTCTACGACACCTGGCTGGACGAATGAAGACCCTGACGTTCATCGGATGGCGCCTGCTGGCCGGGGTCGGCGTGCTGTGGGGTGCGGCGACCCTGACCTTCCTGGTGGTGCACTTCACCCCCGGCGACCCGGCCGAGGCCGTCGTCGGGGGTGAGGGCGCCGCCCCGACGCCCGAGGTGCTCGCCCAGGTCAGAGCCGAGTACGGGCTCGACCGCCCCTGGTACGAGCAGTACGCCGCCCACCTGTGGCGCATCGCGCACGGCGACTTCGGCACCTCCTACCGCCTGCACACCCCCGTCATCCGGGCCATCGGCGAGCAGGCCGCCGCGACCGTGGAGCTGGCCGTGGCCGCCGCCGCCACCGGGCTGCTCCTGGCGGTCGCGGTCGCGCTGGCCACCGCCGGCCGCCGCCGGTGGCGCGGCCTGGCCTCGGTGGCGGAGCTGGTGGCGGCCTCGACGCCGACGTTCTGGCTGGGCATCGTGCTGCTGACCGTCTTCTCCTTCGGGCTGCGGCTGTTCCCCTCCACCGGCGGGCAGGGCGTGGCCTCCCTGGTGCTGCCCGCGCTCTGCCTGGCGCTGCCGATCGCGGGCGTGCTCGGCCACGTGCTGCGCGAGGCGCTGGAGGAGGTCCTGGACGAGCCGTTCATCGTCAGCGTCCGCGCCCGCGGCCTGGGCGACACCGCCGTACGGCTGCGCCACGCGCTCCGGCACGCCCTGACCCCGCTGGTCACGATGACCGGCTTCTGGGTGGGCGCGCTGCTCGGCGGCGCCGTCGTCACCGAGACGCTGTTCACCCGGCAGGGCGTCGGCCGCCTGCTCGTCGCGGCCGTGAACGCCAAGGACCTGCCGCTCGTGCTCGGCGTGGTGCTGCTGTCCGCGCTGGTCTACGTCCTGGTCAACCTGCTGGTCGACCTGCTCTACCTGGTCATCGACCCTCGTCTGAAGGAGGCTGTCTGATGCTCGCCGACCGCCGGCCGGTGGAGGCCGCGTGAACCGGATCGGCGTGTGGCTCGCCGCGGCCGTCCTGGGCGTGCTGGTCCTGGCCGCGCTGGCGCCGGGCCTGTTCACCGGCCAGGACCCGCTCGCCGTGGACAGCGCCGCCACCCTGCGGGCCCCCAGCGCCGCGCACCTGCTCGGCACCGACGAGAACGGCCGCGACGTGCTGGCCCGCATCGTGCACGGCACGCGCGCCTCGCTGCTGCTCGGCTTCGGCGCGATCGCCGTCGCCCTGGTCGTCGGCGGGCTGCTCGGCCTGGCCGCCGGGCTCGGCAACCGGCTCGTCGAGAACGTCATCATGCGCCTGTCCGACGTCGGCATGGCCTTCCCCGAGCTGCTGCTGGCCCTCGTCGTCATCACCGTGGCGGGCGGCGGCACCGCCAACGCCATCCTCGCCATCGGCGTGGCCAACATCCCCTCCTACGCCCGCCTCGTCCGCGCCCAGACGCTGGCGATCCGCAGGGCGAGCTATGTCGAGGCGGCGTACGCGCTGGGCCTGCCGGGGCGGCGCGTGATCCTGCGGCACGTGCTGCCGAACGCCGTCAAACCGGTGCTCATCCTGGCCACCATCGGCGTCGGCACCGCCCTGGTGGCCGGCTCGGCGCTGAGCTTCCTCGGGCTCGGCACGCCGCCGCCGGAGCCCGAATGGGGATCCATGCTGTCCACCGCCCGCAACTTCATCTCGCGGGCCTGGTGGTACGGCCTCTTCCCCGGCCTGGCGATCACGCTGACGGTGATCAGCGTGACCGTGGTCGGCCGGGCGCTCAGATTGCGATCGGAAGGGAGGACCGGATGAGCCTGGTCAAGGTGGACGACCTGCGCGTCGCCTTCGGCGCGACGTCCGTCGTGCACGGGGTGTCGTTCGAGGTCGGGGCAGGGGAGTGCCTGGCCCTGGTAGGGGAGTCCGGCTCCGGCAAGAGCGTCACCGCCCGGACCCTGGTCGGCCTCACCGGCGGCGGCGCCCGCGTCACCGCCGGCGAGCTGACCTTCGACGGGCAGGACCTGACCCGCCTGCGCGAGCGCGGCTGGCGGCGCCTGCGCGGCGGCCGCATCGGTTTCGTGCTCCAGGACGCCCTGGTCTCGCTGGACCCGCTGCGCAAGGTCGGCAAGGAGATCGAGGAGGTCCTGGCCGCCCACACCGACCTGCCGGGCGCGGCCAGGAGGGCCAGGGTGCTGGAGCTGCTCGCCTCCGTGGGGGTGCCCGAGCCCGAGCTGCGGGCCGGCCAGCTCCCGCACGAGCTGTCCGGCGGCCTGCGCCAGCGGGCGCTGATCGCCGCCGCGCTGGCCGCCGACCCCGAGCTGATCATCGCGGACGAGCCCACCACGGCCCTGGACGTCACGATCCAGGCGCAGGTGCTGGACCTGCTGGCCCGGATCAAGGCGGAGGGCAGGTCGCTGCTGGTGATCAGCCACGACCTGGCCGTGGTGGCCCGGCTGGCCGACCGGGTGGCCGTCATGAAGGACGGAGTGATCGTCGAGCAGGGGCCGACCGCCCAGGTGCTGGGCGAGCCCGCCCACGACTACACCAGGCGGCTCCTGCGCGCGATCCCGGCCGAGCACACCAAGGGCACCCGCCTGTCGGACACCACCCCGCTGACCCGCACCACCCCGGACGGGGGCGCGGGCGTCACCGCCCCGGACAGGGGCCCCGGCGTCACCGCCCCGGACGGGGGCGCCGACGTCGCCGTGCCGCGGCGGGCCGCGGGCGAGGTCGTGCTGCGGGCCCGTGGCGTCGGCAAATCCTTCGGCGGCCGGGCCGCCGTGCGGGAGGTGTCCTTCGCGCTGCGCGCCGCCGAGACGCTCGGCATCGTCGGCGAGTCCGGCTCGGGCAAGACCACCACGGCCAGGATCGCGCTCGGGCTCACCGCGCCCGACACCGGCGCCGTCGAGATCCACGGCCGGCCGTGGACGCGCGGCGACCGCGCGCAGCGCCGCGACGTCCAGGTCGTCTACCAGGACACCCTGGCCTCCTTCGACCCGCGTTACACCGTGGCGAAGGTGCTCGCCGAGGCCCTGGCCGTGGCGGGCGTGCCGCGCGAGCACCGCCGCGCCCGCTCCGTCGAGCTGCTGGAGCTGGTCGGACTCGGCGCCGAGCATCTGAGGCGCCGGCCGCTGAAGCTGTCCGGCGGGCAGCGGCAGCGGGTGGCCATCGCGCGGGCCCTGGCTCCGTCGCCGTCGGTGATCGTGTGCGACGAGCCGGTCTCCGCGCTCGACGTGTCGGTGCAGGCGCAGGTCCTCGACCTGCTGGAGGACGTGCAACGGGAGACGGGCGTGGCCTATTTGTTCATCTCCCACGACCTGGGCGTGGTCCACCATCTGTGCGACCGGGTGCTGGTCATGAAGGACGGAAGCGTGGTGGAGGAGGGGCCGGTCGGGACGGTCTTCAGCGAGCCCGCGCACCCGTACACGAAGGAACTGGTGGCGGCGATCCCGAGACTGGCGGCAGCGTGACATGGCACATGTGATCAAGACCGACGAAGAGGCGATCGCGGTCGCCCGCGAGCTGGCCGCGGGCTTCGCGGCAGGGGCCGCGCGGCGTGACGCCGAGCGGGTCCTGCCCGCGTCCGAGATCGAGGCGCTGTCGGACAGCGGCCTGCTCGGCATCACCGTCCCCGCCGAGCACGGCGGGGCCGGCGTGCGCACTTCCACGCTCGGCGCCGTCATCAGGGAGCTGTCGGCCGCCGACGCCAGCATCGGGCAGATCCCGCAGAACCACTTCTGGTATCTCGACTCGCTGCGCGAGCACGGCACTCCCGCCCAGCAGGCGTTCTTCTACGCCGAGGTCCTCGCAGGGGGCCGCCTCGGCAACGCCGCGGTGGACGCCCGCGGCCCCGGCGGCGAACGCGAGCGCGCCGTCCTGCGCCCGCACGACGGCGGCTACCTCATCTCCGGCCGCAAGATCTACTCGACCGGCGCGTTGTTCGCCCACTGGATCCCCGTGACCGCGCTCGACGAGGACTCGCACAGCGTCGCCTTCGTGCCGCGCGACGCGCCCGGCCTCAGCGTCGTGGACGACTGGGACGGCTTCGGCCAGCGGACCACGGCCAGCGGCACCGTCGTGCTCCATGACGTGTTCGTGCCCGCCGACCGCGTCATGCCGGTGCGGCGCGATGACGTCAGCACCTTCCGCAGCTTCGGCCTGCTCATCCACGCGGCCATCGACACCGGCATCGCGGAGGGGGCGCTCGCCGACGCCGCCGCCTTCCTGCGCGGCTACACCAAGGGCGGCTGGCCGGGCTCCCAGGCGGAGAAGGTCGTCGAGGACCCGGTCGTCGTGCAGCTCTTCGGCGAGCTGGCCGTGCTGACCAGGGCCGCCCGCGCGCTGCTGGAGAGCGCCGGCGACGCCGTGGACCGGGCCAGATCGGCCGCGCCCGAGGAGTTCCCCGCCCTCGCGGCGGAGGCGGCCGTCGCCATGTCCGCCGCCCGCGCGCAGGCCGACCGCGCCGCCAACCGGGTGAGCGCCGAATGGTTCGAGCTGGCCGGGGCCAGCGCCGCCCGCGCCCCGCTCGGCCTGGACCGGCACTGGCGCAACGCCCGCACCCACACCGTCCACGACCCGCGGCGCGCCAAGGTGCACGACGTGGGCAACTACCACCTCAACGGCATCGCCCCCAGGAGCTTTCCTCGATGAGCGGCATCATCCACTTCAACCTGTTCGAGATGAACTGCGTCGGCCACATCCAGCACGGTCTGTGGACCCACCCGGCCAACAACCGCCACCGCTACACCGACCTGGAGTACTGGACGGACCTGGCCAGGCTGCTGGAACGCGGCCTGTTCGACGCCGTCTTCCTGGCCGACGTCGTCGGGGCCTACGACCGCTACCGCGGCGGGCCCGAGACCGCCATCCGTGAGGCCGTGCAGATCCCCGCCAACGACCCGCTGCTCGTGGTGCCCGCCATGGCCGCCGTGACCGAGCATCTGGGGTTCGCGGTGACGTTCTCCACCACGTACGAGCCGCCGTTCGCGCACGCCCGCCGCATGTCCACCCTCGACCACCTCACCAAGGGCCGCGTCGCCTGGAACGTCGTCACCTCCTACCTGCGCAGCGCCGCCCGCAACTTCGGCCTCGACGACGAGATCGAGCACGACCTGCGCTACGAGATCGCCGAGGAGTACCTGGAGGTGCTCTACAAGCTGTGGGAGGGCAGCTGGGAGGACGGCGCCGTGGTCCGCGACCGGGAGCGGCACGTCTACACCGACCCGGACAAGGTGCACGCCATCGACCACGTCGGCAAACACTTCCGGGTGGCCGGGCCGCACCTGTCGGAGCCGTCGCCGCAGCGCACCCCCGTCCTGTACCAGGCGGGCAACTCCGACCGGGGCAAGGAGTTCGCGGCCCGGCACGCCGAGGCCGTCTTCACCGGCGCCGCGTCCCTGGAGGCGCTGCGTGACGACATCGCCGACACCCGCCGCCGCGCCGCCGCCTACGGCCGCGACCCCGCCCACATCACCTTCTTCCCCAGCGCCTCGGTGATCGTGGCGCGTACGCAGCACGAGGTGGACGCCAAGATCGCCGACCTGCAGCGGCACATCCGCCCCGAAGGCTTCCTGGCGCAGCGCGGCAGCGGCATCGACCTGGCCGCCTACGGCCCGGACGAGCTGATCGACGACATCGTGGCGCGCGGCGGCGACTTCACCGAGCGGGCCGTGCGCCCGCTGGTGGGTCGCGGCCTGCGGGTGCGCGACGTGCTGGAGTCCGTGGGCCGCATCGGGCAGGGCCCGTTCTTCGTGGCCGGCACGCCGGACCGGGTCGCGGACGAGATCGAGCGCTGGGCGGACGAGACGGGGGCGACCGGGTTCAACCTCATGCAGTACCTGTCGCCGGGCACGGCCGAGGACTTCATCGAGCTGGTCGTGCCCGAGCTGCAGCGCCGTGGCCGCTACCGCACCTCCTACGAGGACTCGACGCTGCGCGAACGCCTGCTCGGCCCGGGTGTCCACCGGCTGCCCGGCAGCCATCCCGGCGCGGCCTACCGGGTCCATGGGTGATGGCGGGCCGAGGCGGTCAGGCGGGGTGCCAGCCGAGCCGGGGCCCCAGCCTGGTGGCGATGTCGGTGAGGATCTGCACGTAGTCCTCGTGGTCGAAGGTGAACGGCAACGCGAACGCCACCTCGTCGATCTCCCGGAAGGCGGCGTGCGCGTACAGTTGCTCGGCGATCTCGGCGGAGCTGCCGACGAGGTCGGGCGCGAACATCATGCGGGCCGGGCCTTGCGGCGCGGTCGTGCGGGGCAGACGCTTGCCGGCGTACTCCTTGTACTTGGCCCGCTGCTCCGGTGTGGCCGAGTCCGTCGGGATGACGACCAGCCCCTGCGAGACGCGGGCCTGCTCGCCGTCCGGATGACGGGCACGGAACTCCCGTACGTGCGAGAGCTGGATCCGCTCGAAGTCCTCCGACTCCTCCGCCTTCACCACGCTGCTGGTCAGGAAGTTCATGCCGTGCTCGCCCGCCCATCGGGCCGAGCGCAGGCTGGCGCCGCCGTACCACATGCGGGCGCCGAGGCCGGGCGAATGGGGCTGCACCCGGTCGGAGAAGACCTCGAAGCCCTCCGCCCCGCTGAAGGCGGTGGCCGGCTCGCCGCGTACGAAGGACAGCAGCCGCCGCACCCGTTCGTGGCTGAAGTCCTGAAGGTCGGCGGTGCCGGGGTGGAGCGCGTCCTTGATCTGGTCGTAGTGGAGCGGCGGGCCGACGCTGACGCCCGGATTGAGCCGGCCGCCGGACAGGATGTCCACGGTGGCCAGGTCCTCGGCCAGCCGCAGCGGGTTCTCCCAGCCGAGGGGGATGACCGCCGTGCCCAGCTCGATGCGGGTGGTGCGCTGGGACGCCGCTGCCAGGACCGCGATCGGGGAGGAGATGCCGTACTGCAGGTGGCGGTGCCGCACCCACGCACTGTCGAAGCCGAGCCGCTCACCCAGCTCGATGATCCGCAACGTCGACTCGTGTCCCGGGCGCGGATCGTCTCCGTCGAACAGCCCGATGGTCAGGAAACCCAGCTTGCGCAGAGGTCGCGTGGGCAGCGGCATGACCCTTCCTCACTCCTCAAAATTACCTATCAAGATAGTAGGTTAAAGAAAAACCAACTAAACAAGTAGGACTTGACTGTTTTAGGGCTTTGTGTTGAGCTGGGGCGGCTGACGGACGTGAGAAAGGCCCCGGCTCGTGCATGTGGAGTCCCGTCCCTTATCGATCCCGCCCCTGCCGGTCGCCGATTTCGACCCGCTGGACGACCCGGTGCGGGCCTCGCTGCTCGGGGCGCACGCGCACCTCGCGGAACGGCGCGGCCGGGTGCTGCGCTACCCCCTCGACGTCTCCCCCTTCCTGTCGATGCCGCACGACCCGGGCCCCGCCGACTGGGACGACGCGGCGGCGCTGGTCGGCGAAGGCGGCGACGTGCCGCTGACCGGCCCGGCAGCGGTGCCCCCGGCAGGCTGGGAAGAGGCGGCGAACATACCCGGCGTCCAGCTCACCGGCGAGCGCGTCGCCGGCGCCCACGACGCCGGAGCGGTACGGCTGGGGCCGGCGGACGTGCCGGAGATGCTGGACCTCGTCGCCCGGACCAAGCCGGGCCCGTTCCTGCCGCGGACCGTCGAGCTCGGCGGCTACCTCGGCATCCGGCTCGGCGGCGCGCTGGTGGCGATGGCCGGGCAGCGGCTGCGTCCGCCGGGCTGGACCGAGATCAGCGCCGTCTGCACCGACCCCGCCCACCGGGGCCGGGGGCTGGCGACCCGGCTGGTGCTGGCGGTCGCCGCGGGCATCCGGGAGCGTGGCGAGACGCCGTTCCTGCACGCGTCCGCCGCCAACACCCACGCGATCGGCCTGTACGAACGGCTCGGCTTCCGCCTGCGCCGCACCACCGAGTTCCGCACGGTACGGGTGCCGGCGCGCGAGCGCATCGAGGGCGGCCCATGACGCTGCCCGAGGTCCAGACCCCCGCCCAGCAGGAGGCGGAACGGCCCCTGGAGGTGGTGACCGCCCGCCGTCCGCTGCGGTGGCTGGCCGCGGCCGCCGTGCTCGTGGTGCTGGCGATGGCCGCCAGCGCCCTGATCACCAACCCCGCCTGGGAGTGGGAGGTGGTCGGGCAGTACCTGTTCGCGCCGTCGGTGGTGCGCTCGGTGCTGCTCACGCTGGAGCTGACCGCGCTCGGCATCGGGCTCGGCTTCGCCCTCGGCACCGTGCTGGCGCTGATGCGCCTGTCGCCCAACCGGCTGCTGTCGTCGGTGGCCTTCGGCTACGTGTGGCTGTTCCGGTCGGTGCCGCTCATCCTGCAACTGCTGTTCTGGTACAACCTGGCGCTGCTCTACCCGCGGCTGTCGGTCGGGGTGCCGTTCGGCCCGGCGTTCTTCGACTTCGGCACGATGGACCTGATCGGGCCGCTGACGGCGGCGGTGCTCGGGCTGGCCCTGCACCAGGCCGCCTACGCCGCCGAGATCGTCCGCGGCGGGCTGCTGTCGGTGGACCACGGGCAGCGGGAGGCGGCCGCCGCCCTCGGGCTGCCCCCGGCGCGGCGGTTGTTCCGGATCATCCTGCCGCAGGCCATGCGGACCATCGTCCCCAACGCGGGCAACGAGATCATCGGCCTGGTCAAGGGCACCTCGGTCGTCTACATCATGGCGCTGCCCGAGCTGTTCTACCAGGTCCAGGTGATCTACAACCGCAACGGCCGGGTGATGGCGCTGCTGCTGGTCGCGGCCATCTGGTACCTGATCCTGACCACCGCCCTGTCGATCGTCCAGCACTACGTGGAACGGCACTACGGCAAGGGGCGCGCATGAACGCGATGGTCGAGCTGCGCGGCGTCCACAAGAGCTTCGGCCCGCTGCACGTGCTGCGCGGCGTGGACCTCGACGTGGCCCACGGCCAGGTGCTGGTCGTCCTGGGCCCGTCCGGGTCCGGCAAGTCCACCCTGCTGCGCACGATCAACCACCTGGAGAAGGTCGATCGCGGCTCGGTCCGCGTGGACGGGCGGCTGCTCGGCTACCGGCAGGCCGGCGACCGCCTGCACGAGCTGCCCGAACGCGAGGTGCTGCGCCAGCGCACCCAGATCGGCTTCGTCTTCCAGTCCTTCAACCTGTTCCCGCACCTCACGGTCCGGCAGAACGTCACCGAGGCGCCGCTGTCGGCCCAGCGCAGGCCGCGCGCCGAGGTCGAGCCGCTGGCCGAGCGGCTGCTGGCCCGCGTCGGCCTGGCCGGCAAGGCCGACGCCTATCCGCACACCCTGTCGGGCGGGCAGCAGCAGCGGGTCGCCATCGCCCGCGCCCTCGCCCTTGAGCCCAAACTGCTGCTGTTCGACGAGCCGACCTCCGCGCTCGACCCCGAGCTGGTGGGCGAGGTGCTCGACGTCATCAGGGACCTCGCCCGCGCCGGCACCACCATGATCGTGGTCACCCACGAGATCGGGTTCGCCCGCGAGGCGGCCGACGCGGTGGCGTTCATGGACGCCGGCCGCGTCGTCGAGCTCGGCCCGCCCGCCCAGGTCCTCGACGCCCCCGTGCACGAGCGCACCCGCGCCTTCCTCGCCAAGGTCCTCTGACACCCCAAGGACGACAGACATGCGCGCATCGCCCCTGCCCCTCCTCCTCGCCGCCTCCGTCCTCGCCGCCTGCGGCGCCGAACCGGCACTCGACGCCCCGGCCGCCTCCGCCCCCGTGGTCTCCGGCAAGAAGATCAACCTGAGCCCGGAGCAGAACCGGGTGCGGACCGGGAAGGTCGCGGCCATCGCCGCCAAGGTGCCCAAGGAGATCGCCGCCGACGGCAAGCTCACCGTCGGCTTCAGCGCCAGCGGCTCGCCCCCGCTGGTGTCCCCGGCCACCGACGACACCACCCTCATCGGCGTCGAGACCGACCTCGCCCAGCTCGTCGCCGACGTGCTGGGCCTGGAGTTCACCCCGCAGTCCAGCTCCTGGGAGAACCTGTTCCTGGCCGCCAAGTCCAGCAAGTACGAGGCCGTCTTCAGCAACGTCACCGTCACCGAGGAACGCAAGGACACCTACGACTTCGCCACCTACCGCATCGACCAGCTCGCCTGGCAGGTGCCCGACAACAGCCCCATCAAGGCGATCAAGGGGCCCGCCGACATCGCCGGGCTGCGCGTGTCGGTCGGCTCCGGCACCAACCAGGAGAAGATCCTGCTCGACTGGGACAAGCAGAACCGCGCCGCCGGCCGCGAGCCGGTCGAGATCCTCTACTACGAGAAGTACGGCGACGTGCTGCTCGCCCTGAAGTCGGGCCGCGTGCAGGCGTACTTCGGCCCCAACCCGAACATCGCCTACAACATCGCCGTCAGCGGCGGCTCCCGCATCGTGGGCACGTTCTCGGGGGCGGGGCCGGACCTGCAGGGACTCATCGCGGCCATGACCAAGAAGGGCAACGGCCTGGTGCAGCCCCTGAACGAGGCCCTGAACACCGTCATCGGGAACGGCACGTACCAGCAGGTGCTGGAACGGTGGGGGCTGGCCAACGAGGCCATCCCGGAGTCGCAGATCAACCCGCCCGGCCTGCCCCGCCAGCCGGCCTCGTGAACGGTCCGCCTGACGGCATGCGGCGCAGCAGGTAGGTGTCCATGATCCAGCCCTTGCGGGCGCGGGCCTCGGCGCGCAGCTCGCGGATGCGGTCGCCGACCTCGGACACCGGCCCCGACACCAGGATCTCGTCCGGCGTGCCGAGGTAGGCGCCCCAGTAGATGTGGAAGTCGTCGAGCCCCGCGAACGAGCAGTGGGCGTCGAGCATGACCACCATGTCGTCGGCCGTGGGCCCGTGCTCGGCCAGGCGGCGGCCCGTGGTGAGGTGGGTGGGCCGGCCGACCTGGGTGAGGCCGACGCGGTGGCGGGCGGTGAGCGCGGCCACGCTGCTGATGCCGGGGACGACCTCGACGTCGAAGGCGACGTTCCCGCGCTGGAGGATCTCGTCGAGGATGGCGAGCGTGCTGTCGTAGACGGCCGGGTCGCCCCATACCAGGAAAGCGCCGGTCTCGCCGTCGGCCAGCTCGTCGCGGATGAGCGCCTCGCAGGCGAGCGCGCGGCGCGAGCGCCAGTCCTCGACGGCGGCGGTGTAGGCGGGGGAGTCGCGGTCGCGCTCCGGGTCGCGGGCCTCGGCGATCCGGTACGGCTCCCGCCCGTGCTCGGCGATGAGGTCGAGGCGGAGCTGGACCAGCTCGTGCTTGACCTCGCCCTTGTCGACGACGAAGAACACGTCCGTGGCGGCGATGGCCTTGACCGCCTGGAGGGTGAGATGGCCGGGGTCGCCCGCGCCGATCCCGATGACGAGGAGCCGCTTCATCCGCCAAAGTCTGCCAGATGGGCAGATATACGATATCCAGCGCACATCGCGTAGAGGAGAATCGTGAATCTGGCTGAGCAGGGCGACGCCTTCGCCGCCTTCTGGCAGGAGCGGCACCTGTGCACGCTCGCCACCGCCCGCCCCGACGGCCGTCCGCCGCACGTCGTGCCGGTGGGCGCGACGCTGGACCTGACCGCCGGCCTCGCCAGGGTGATCACCTCGGGCACCTCGTACAAGGCCAGGCTCATCGGCCCGGCGGGCGCGCCGGTCGCGCTCTGCCAGGTGGACGGCCGCCGCTGGTCGACGCTGGAGGGGCTGGCCGTGGTGCGGACCGAGCCTGAGCAGGTGGCCGAGGCGGAGCGCCGCTACGCCGCCCGGTACAAGCCGCCCCGGGTCAACCCGTCGCGGGTGGTCGTGGAGATCCAGGTGACGCGCGTGCTGGGCAACGTGTGATCACGGTCGTCGGGATCGGCGCCGACGGCTGGGACGGGCTGGCTCCGGCCTCGCGGCGGGCGGTGGAGGCGGCCGGCGTGCTCATGGGCGGCCCGCGGCAGCTCGGCCTCGTCCCCGGCTCGGCCGCCGAACGGGTGGCCTGGCCGTCCCCGCTGCTGCCCGCGCTGCCCGCGCTCCTCGACCGGTACGCCGGCCGCGAGGTGTGCGTGCTGGCCAGCGGCGACCCCATGTTCCACGGCATCGGCTCGACGCTGGTGCGGCTGCTCGGCGCGGAGCGCGTACGGGTGCTGCCGCACGTGTCGTCGCTGTCGCTGGCCTGCGCCCGGCTCGGCTGGCCGGTCGAGCAGGTGGAGGTCGTCAGCCTGGTCGGCCGCCCGCCCGCGGCGCTCGCCGCCGCGCTCGCGCCCGGCCGCCGGGTCGTCGTGCTCGGCGCGCGGCCCGACTCCCCGTCGGTGGTCGCCGGACTGCTCGTCGGGCACGGGTACGGCCCCAGCCCGATGACGGTCCTGTCGGACCTGGGCGCGCGCCAGGAGTCGCGGCTCCGGGGAACGGCGGAGGGCTGGACGGCCGCCGAGGTGTCCCCCCTGCACGTGATCGCCGTCGAGTGCGCCCCGGCCCCGGACGCGGAGCCGCTGAGCAGGGTGCCCGGGCTGCCGGACGGCGCGTACGAGCACGACGGGCAGCTCACCAAGCGGGAGGTCCGCGCCGTCAGCCTGTCCCGCCTGGCCCCCATGCCGGGCGAGCTGCTGTGGGACGTCGGCGCGGGCGCGGGCAGCATCGCCGTCGAATGGCTGCGCAGCCACCCGGCGTGCGCGGCCGTGGCGATCGAGAGCAGGCCCGACCGGGCCGCCGCCGTACGGCGCAACGCCGAGCGGCTCGGCGTGCCGTCGCTGCGCGTCGTGGAGGGCAAGGCGCCCGGGGCGCTGGACGGGCTGCCCGCGCCGGACGCGGTGTTCGTCGGCGGCGGCGCGACGGCGCCCGGCCTGCTGGAACGGTGCTGGTCGGCGCTGCGGCCGGGCGGCCGGCTGGTCGTCAACGCCGTCACCCTGGAGTCCGAGGCCGTCCTCGCGCACTGGTACGGCAGGCTCGGCGGCGACCTGGTACGGCTCGGCGTCCAGCGCGCCTCGCCGGTGGGCGGGTTCACCGGCTGGCGGGCGGCGATGCCGGTGACCGTGTGGTCGATCACGAGGAAGGACTCACCGTGACCGTGTACTTCGTCGGAGCCGGTCCCGGCGCCGCCGACCTGATCACGCTGCGCGGCCTGCGGCGGCTGGAGTCGTCGCCGGTCTGCCTGTACGCCGGCTCGCTGGTGCCGCGGGAGCTGCTCGACGCCTGCCCGCCGGGGGCGAGGCTGGTGGACACGGCCGATCTGACGCTCGACGAGATCGTCGCCGAGCTGGCCGCCGCCCACCGCGACGGGCTCGACGTGACCCGGCTGCACTCGGGCGACCCGTCGGTCTTCAGCGCCGTGGCCGAGCAGATGCGCAGGCTGGACGCGCTCGGTGTGCCGTACGAGGTGGTGCCGGGGGTTCCGGCGTTCGCGGCGGCGGCGGCCTCGCTCGGCCGCGAGCTGACCGTGCCTGGCGTCGGGCAGACGGTCATCCTCACCCGTACCTCCGCCCGCGCCACGCCGATGCCGGACGGCGAGGACCTCGGCACGCTCGGCGCGAGCCGCGCCACGATGGTGCTCCACCTGGCCGTCCAGCGGATCGACGCGGTGGTGGCCGAGCTGCTGCCGTCCTACGGGGAGGACTGCCCGGTGGCGGTGGTGGCGCGGGCGAGCCGGGCCGACGAGGTGATCCTGCGCGGGACGCTGGCCGACATCGCCGGGCAGGTCCACGAGGCCGGGATCCGGCGGACGGCCGTGATCGTCGTCGGGCGGGTGCTGGCGGCTACGCAGTTCCCGGGCAGCCATCTCTACAGCGCGGCGAGGGACAGAGCGGCGAGGGATGGCGCGGCCGGGGACAGCGCGGTGAAGGACGGCGCGGCCGGGGACGGCGCGTGCGACGGGTCCTGATCCTGGGGGGCACCGCCGAGGCCCGCGCCCTGGCCGCCGAACTGGCCGCCGATCCCGCGCTGCGCGTCGTGTCATCGCTGGCCGGACGGGTCAGCAACCCGCGGCTGCCGGTGGGCGAGGTGCGCGAGGGCGGGTTCGGCGGCGCGGAAGGGCTGGCCGCCTGGCTGACGCGCGAGCGGGTCGACGTGCTGGTGGACGCGACCCATCCGTTCGCCGAGCGGATGACGGCCTCGGCGGCCGCGGCCTCGGCGGCGACCGGCGTGCCGCTGCTGGCGCTGCGGCGTCCGGGCTGGCAGGAAGGGCCGGGCGACGACTGGCTGCGGGTCGGCTCCCTGCGGGCGGCGGCCGACCTGCTGGTCAGCGGCGACTGGAGGGCCGGCGCCCCGGCGCCTGGTGTGGTGCGGGTGTTCCTCACCACCGGCCGCCGCAGCCTGCCGGTCTTCGCGCCGCTGCCGGGCGTGTGGCTGCTGGCCAGATCGGTGGACCCGCCCGAGCCGCCCGTCCCCGCGAACGCGTACGTCCTGCTCGACCGGGGGCCCTACACCGTGGAGGGCGAGCGCGCCCTGATCCGTGAGCACCATCTGGACGTGCTGGTGACCAAGGACAGCGGCGGCCGCATGACCACGGCCAAGCTCGTCGCTGCCCGCGAGGCAGGACTGCCGGTGATCATGGTGGACCGGCCGCCGCCGCCCGCGGGGGTCCGTACGGTGGACAGCGTGGCGGCGGCGGTGGCCTGGGTTCAGGGGTAGCGGCGCGGGGTGTAGACGACGCCCCCGTTGACGCGGGTCGTGGAGGAGCCGACGATCAGCAGGCAGCGCATGTCCACCTGGCCGGGGTCCAGCTCGCCGAGCGTGGTGACGGTGACGCTCTCCTCCGGGCCGCCGACGTCCCTGCCGATCACCACGGGGGTGTCCGGCGTCCGGTGCTCCAGCAGCAGGTCCCGGGCGGCGGCGACCTGCCACGTACGGCTGCGCGAGGCCGGGTTGTAGATCGCCAGCACCAGGTCGGCCCGCGCGGCGGCGCTCAGCCGGTCGGCCACCACCTCCCACGGCTTCAGCAGGTCGGACAGCGACAGCACGCAGTAGTCGTGGCCCAGCGGCGCGCCCGCCCTGGCCGCCACCGCCTGGGCGGCGGTCAGCCCGGGGACGACCCGTACCGGCACGCCGGGGAAGTCGGCGGCGGCTTCGAGCACGGCGCTGGCCATGGCGAACACGCCAGGATCGCCGGACGACACGACCGCCACGCGGGCCCCGTCGCGGGCCAGCTCCAGCGCGTGCCTGGCCCGCTCCGCCTCGACCCGGTTGTCCGTGCGGTGGCGGCGCTGGCGCGGGTTCGGGGCGACGCGGTCCACGTACGGGCCGTACCCGACGAGGTCGGTCGCGGCGGCCAGCGCCTCCTGCGCCTCCGGCGTCAGCCACGGCCGCCCGGCCGGGCCCAGCCCGACCACGGCCACCTCGCCCCGCCCCTCCGCCGCCGCCGCCGGACGCTCCGGGACGAAAGTGCGCTCGGCCGGGCTGGTGAGCAGGGCCAGCGAGAAGTACGGGACGCCGCTCGGGTCCACGTCCTTGAGCGGCGCGACCCGCTCGGCGCCCATGGTGGCGCGCTCGACGTACCAGGCGTCGTCGAGCCGTCCCGCCTCGGCCAGCGCGTCGCGGACCTTGCCGAAGGTGCGGCCCAGCTTGAGCACGGCGGCGGAGTCGGTGTCGCGCAGCCGCTCGGCCAGCACCGGGGCCGGCAACGTGCCCGGCAGCACGGTCAGCACCTCGTCCCGCTCCACCAGCGGACGCCCGAGCACGGCGGAGGCGGCGCTGACCGAGGTGACGCCGGGCACGACCTCGGCCGGGTAGCGGTGGGCGAGGCGTTTGTGCATGTGCATGTAGGAGCCGTAGAACAGCGGGTCGCCCTCGGCCAGCACCACCACCGTCCGGCCCGCGTCCAGATGGGCGGCCAGCCGCTCGGCGCAGTCGGCGTAGAAGTCGTCGAGCGCGCCCTGGTATCCGCCCGGGTGGTCGGTGGTCTCCGTGGTCAGCGGATAGAGCAGCAGCTCCTCGATCTGGCCCTCGCGCATGTACGGCAGCGCGATCGAACGGGCGATGCTGCGGCCGTGCCGGGCGGCGTGGTAGGCGATCACGTCGGCCTCGCCGATCAGCCGGGCCGTCTTGACCGTGACCAGCTCGGGGTCGCCGGGACCGAGGCCGACCCCGTACAGGCGTCCTGTCAACGTCGTCACCTGGCATCTACAGCGTGGAGGCCCGGCCCTTCAGGGCGGGGAGGAATCGCGGACCGGTCGGGCACTTCTGTCTCCCGGTTTTGTCGGCGGTGATCGGTAGGTTGATCGGCGTGTCCCGCTACCGGCTCCAGCCCTCGCCTGCCCAGGAGCAGGTGTTGCTGGAGCATTGCGGGCACGCCCGCTACGTGTGGAACCTCGCCGTCGAGCAGCACTCGCATTGGAAGCCGGGCCGCAGGAACGCTCCCGGTTTCGCCGAGCAGTGCCGCCAGTTGACCGCGGCGCGGGCGGACAACGCGTGGCTGCGCGCCGGGTCGGTCGTCGTCCAGCAGCAGGCCTTGAAGGACTTCGCGCAGGCCATGGCGAACTTCTCCGGCAAGACCCACAAGCGTCCGGCGTGGCGCAGGCGGGGGCGGGGCGAAGGGTTCCGGATCGTCGCCGTCAAGGCTGGTGACGTGCGCCGTCTTTCGCGCCACGTCGGCGAGGTGAGGATCCCGAAGGTGGGCTGGGTGCGGTTGCGCTGGTCGCGCGCCGTCCCGGAGGGCGTGAAGTCCTACCGGGTCACGCGCGATGCGGCGGGCCGCTGGCATGTGGCCTTCGCCGCGATCCCCGAGCCGGTGCCCGCGCCCGGCACGGGCGAGGTGGCAGGCGTGGACCGTGGTGTCGCCGTGAGCGCCGCCCTGTCCACGGGCGAGCTGCTGAACGCTCCCGGCCTGCGCGACGGTGAGAAGGCCCGCCTGCTGCGGCTGCTGCGCAGGCTGGCCCGCGCCGAGCGGGGGTCGAGCCGGCGCGGCAGGGTGAAGGCCGCCATCGCCAAGGTGCGGGCGCGTGAGGCCGACCGGCGCAAGGACTGGGTGGAGAAGACCTCGACCGGCCTGGCCCGCCGGTTCGACGTGATCGCCGTCGAAGACCTGAAGATCTCCAATATGACCCGCTCGGCCAGGGGGACGCTCGAAGCGCCGGGCCGTAACGTCCGGCAGAAGGCCGGGCTGAACCGGGGCATCCTCGCCGCCGGGTGGGGCCGGCTCGTGGAACGGCTGGAGCACAAGGCTCCCGGTCGCGTCCGGAAGATCAACCCGCGTTACACGTCGCAGACCTGCAACGCCTGCGGGCACCGCGCGGCCGAGTCGAGAGAGAGCCAATCTCGATTCCGCTGCGTCGCCTGCGGGCATCAGGCGCACGCCGACGTCAACGCGGCCGAGAACCTCCGAGACACGGCGGCAGGGCATGCCGTTGCTGCGCGGGGAGGCTTGCCGCTGGGCGGGCCTGTGAACCGCGAACCTCAACGTGACCTCCTCCTCGTGGGGTAGTTGCCGTTGGAATCCCCCCGCCTCCAGGCGGGGGAGGATGTCAATCCGTATCGTCCGCGATGGCGTTGACCGCCGCCGCCGTCATCGCACTGCCGCCGCGGCGGCCGTGCACCACCAGGTACTCCAGGTCGCTGCCGGCCAGCGCCTGCTTGGACTCGGCCGCGCCGATGAAGCCGACCGGGATGCCGAGCACGGCCGCAGGGCGTCCCGCGCCCTCGGCGACCAGCTCCAGGAGACGGAACAGCGCGGTCGGCGCGTTGCCGATCGCCACCACCGCGCCCTCCAGGCGGTCGCGCCACAGCTCAAGGGCAGCGGCGCTGCGGGTGGTGCCGAGCCGTTCGGCCAGCTCGGGCACGCGCGGGTCGCCGAGCGTGCAGAGCACCTCGTTGCCGGCGGGCAGCCTGCGCCTGGTCACACCCGAGGCGACCATCATGGCGTCGCACAGCACGGGCGCGCCGCCGCGCAGCGCCTCGCGGGCCCGGACGACCACCCCGGGCGACCAGGCCAGGTCGGTGACGAGGTCGGTCATGCCGCAGGCGTGGATCATGCGCACCGCCACCTGGGCCACCTCGGGCGGCAGGCCCGTGAGGTCGGTCTCGGCGCGGATGGTCGCGAACGAGCGCCGGTAGATCTCGGCGCCGTCGCGGATGTAGTCGGTCACGGGTGGCGTTCCTCGTATCCGTTGGTGGTCGCGATCAGCTGGACGACCGGGCCGCGCGGCAGGCCGCAGCGGCGCTCGCAGCCCGCCCAGTGGACGGGCGTGGCGGGGGCGCGGTCCAGGCTCTCCACCCAGTGCCGGGCGTCCGCCCGCACGTCGGCGAGGGCCTTGGCGCAGCCGGGACGGCCGGCGCAGGCGGTGACGCCGGCCCAGGGGGAGGCCGGGTCGGTGACGAGTCCCATGGCGTCGAGCGCCTTCTCGGCCCGGTCCGCCTCGGCGGGGGAGAGATCGGGCAGGACGACGGTCCGCCAGGGCGTCAACCGCACGGCGTGACCGGTGTCCGCGAGGGCCAGGACTTGGGCGGACGTCAACCGGCCGAGCGGCACGACAGCCTCGACCGCCACCCGGCCATCCCGCTGCGCGATCCGCCCCGCGACCGGCCTGCCTGCGCCGGTCGACGGGAGGCGCCCGGGGCCGGGCAGGCGCCCGGCCGAGGCCGAGTCGGGCGGGCGGCGAGTGGGAGCTGGGATGGGCGGGTTCGCGTCGCCGGGCAGGCGGGCCGGGTCCGGGACAGGCGGAGCGGCGCCGCCGCGCAGGCGGGCGGCGATCCTTGCCGGGCCGTCGTCCAGCTCCCGGATGCGCCAGGCTCGGCCATCGCCGGAGGGCAGCTCGTCGAGAAACGCCTCGGCGGCGTCGATCATGAGCGCGATCGCCGCGTCGGGCCCGGCGGTCAGCCCGGTGTCCGTTCCGGCGAGCAGCAACCGCCCGCCCGCAGCGTCCGAGACGTCCGCGCCGAGCGCCGACGCAGCGTACGTGACGTCCGCGCCGAGCCCGGCGACGTCCCCCGTGCCGTCGTCCAGGGCGAACAGGAACCGCCCCGGTAAGCCGGCCAGCCGTGGCCGTGCGCACAGGGCCCGGTCGAGGGCGGCGGCCATCGCCAGCACGTCTAGCAGCCCGTCCGGGCCGCGTCCGCTCAGCGGCGAGGCCACGATGTTGCGGACCCGCTCGTGCGCGGGCGACGGCAGCAGCCCGGCCGCCGCGATCCGCCGGGCGAAGACCTCCGGCGAGCGCAGGCCCCGCACCTGGACGTTCGCCCGCGACGTGAGCTCGATCACGTCCGCTCCCAGCTCGGCCGCGCAGGCGGCGAGCACGCGGAGCTGCGCGGCCGACACCGCGCCGCCGGGAAGGCGCACGCGGGCGAGCGGGCCGTCGGCGGCCTCGTGCACCTGCAGCGCCCCCGGACAGGCATCGGGACGCGTACGTCCGGGAAATTCACCTACGGGCACGAAGGGATCGTAACGCCACTTCTGGGGCGGGTCGCTCCTGCCGTAAGCTTCGGCGTAGGCGATGGCAAAGGGAGGAAGCCGGTGCGAATCCGGCGCGGTCCCGCCACTGTGACCGGGGAGCGAACCCCACCACGAGGCCACTGCCCGGCGACGGGCGGGAAGGCCGGGGTGAGCGTCGATCCGGGAGCCAGGAGACTCCTGCCGTCGCAACACCCGCGACCGGGGCGAGGACCCCGAGGGAGGAACGCGCCGTGCCTGGCGACAGCCGTACCGTCCTGCTGCTCTCCACCTCCGACACCGACCTGCTGAGCGCTCGCGCCTGCGGCGCGGACTACCGTCTGGGCAATCCGGCCCGGCTGACCGCCGAGGACGTCCCCGGCCTGACGGAGGGGACCGACCTCGTCGTGGTCCGCCTGCTGGGCGGGCGGCGGGCCTGGGAGGAAGGGCTGGACGCGCTGCTGGCCGGGCCGCGCCCCGTGGTGGTGCTGGGCGGGGAGCAGGCGCCCGACGCCGAGCTGATGGAGCTGTCCACGGTCAGCGGCGGGGTGTGCGCCGAGGCGCACGCCTACCTGGCCCACGGCGGGCCGGCCAACCTGGCGCAGTTGCACGCGTTCCTGTCCGACACCGTCCTGCTGACCGGGCACGGGTTCGAGCCGCCCGCCCCCGCGCCCACCTGGGGAAGGCTGGAACGCCCTGCCCGCTCCACCGGCGGTCCCGTGGTGGGGGTGCTCTACTACCGGGCGCACCACATGGCGGGCAACACCGCGTTCGTCGAGACGCTGTGCGCCGCCGTCGAGGACGCGGGCGGGCAGGCGCTGCCGATCTTCTGCTCGTCGCTGCGCGCGGCCGAGCCGGAGCTGCTCGACACGCTGCGTGCGGCGGACGCGCTGGTCGTCACGGTGCTGGCGGCGGGCGGCTCCCGTCCGGCCACCGCCGGCGCGGGCGGCGACGACGAGGCATGGGACGTCGGCGCGCTGGCCGGGCTCGACGTGCCGATCCTGCAGGGGCTCTGCCTGACCACCACCCGCCAGGCGTGGGAGGAGAACGACGACGGCCTGTCACCGCTGGACGCCGCCTCCCAGGTGGCGATCCCGGAGTTCGACGGGCGGATCATCACGGTGCCGTTCTCGTTCAAGGAGATCGACCCCGACGGGCTGACCGTCTACGTCGCCGACCCCGAACGGGCCGCCCGGGTGGCGGGCATCGCGGTGCGCCACGGCCGGCTGCGGCACACGCCGCCCGCCGAGCGGCGGCTGGTCGTGATGCTGTCGGCGTACCCGACCAAGCATTCCCGCGTCGGCAACGCCGTCGGGCTGGACACCCCCGCGAGCACCGTACGGCTGCTGGCCCGGCTCGCCGAGGCCGGCTACGACCTGGGCGACGGCTTCCCCGGCGTGGCCGAGCAGGACGGCGACGCGCTCATCCACGCGCTGATCGCCGCCGGAGGCCAGGACCAGGACTGGCTGACCGAGGAGCACCTGGCGGGCAACCCGGTCCGCATCTCCGCCGCCTCCTACGAGCAGTGGTACCGCACCCTGCCCGCGGAGCTGCGGGAGGAGATCGAGCGGCACTGGGGGCCGCCGCCGGGCGAGCTGTTCGTGCACGAGGGCGACGGCGGGACCGACATCGTGCTGGCGGCGCTGCGGGCCGGGAACCTGGTGGTGATGGTGCAGCCGCCGCGCGGCTTCGGCGAGAACCCCATCGCCATCTACCACGACCCCGACCTGCCGCCCAGCCACCACTACCTGGCCGCCTACCGCTGGCTGTCGGCCGAGTTCGATGCGCACGCCATGGTGCACGTCGGCAAGCACGGCAACCTGGAGTGGCTGCCGGGCAAGTCCGCGGGCCTGTCGGCGGCCTGCGCCACCGACGCCGCCATCGGCGACCTGCCGCTGATCTACCCGTTCCTCGTCAACGACCCGGGGGAGGGCACGCAGGCCAAGCGGCGCGCGCACGCCGTGCTGGTGGACCACCTGGTGCCGCCGATGGCCCGCGCCGACACCTACGGCGACCTCGCCCGGCTGGAGCAGCTCCTGGACGAGCATGCCACGATCGCCGCGATGGACCCGGCCAAGCTGCCCGCGATCCGGGCGCAGATCTGGACGCTGATCCAGGCCGCGCGGCTGGATCACGACCTGGGGCTGGCCGACCGGCCGCACGACAGCGAGTTCGACGACCTCATCCTGCACGTGGACGGCTGGCTGTGCGAGGTGAAGGACGTCCAGATCCGCGACGGCCTGCACGTGCTCGGCCAGGCGCCCACCGGGCAGGTACGCGTCGACCTGGTGCTGGCGATGCTGCGCGCCCGCCAGATGTGGTCGGGCCGGGAGACCCTGCCCGGCCTGCGCGAGGCCCTCGGCCTGACGGAGGACGGCACGGCGGGGCTGGGCGAGGTGGACCGGGCGGAGTCGGCCGCCCGCGCCCTGGTCGAGGCCATGGAGGAACGCGGCTGGGCGCCGGAGGCGGCGCCCGTCGTCGCCCGCGCGGCGCTCGGCGGCTCGCCGGAGGTGGAGTCCGAGGTCGCCCGCGCGGCGCTGGACGGCGCGTCGTCGGAGCGGGTGGAGCTCGTGGCGCGCGTGCTCGCCTTCGCCGCCACCGAGATGGTGCCGCGCCTGGCCCGCACCACCGACGAGCTCGACCACGTCCTGCACGCCCTGGACGGCGGCTACGTGCCCGCCGGGCCCAGCGGCTCGCCGCTGCGCGGCCTGGTCAACGTGCTGCCGACCGGCCGCAACTTCTACTCCGTCGATCCCCGCGCGGTGCCGAGCCGCCTGGCCTGGGAAACCGGTCAGGCCATGGCCGAGTCCCTGCTGGCGCGCTACCGCGCCGACACCGGCGACTGGCCGCGCTCGGTCGGGCTGTCGGTGTGGGGCACCAGCGCCATGCGCACGGCGGGCGACGACGTCGCCGAGGTCCTGGCCCTGCTCGGCGTCCGTCCCGAATGGGACGACGCCTCGCGCCGCGTCACCCGGCTGGAGCCGATCCCGCTCGCCGAGCTGGGCCGGCCGCGCATCGACGTGACGGTCCGCATCAGCGGGTTCTTCCGCGACGCGTTCCCGCACGTGGTGAGCATGCTCGACGACGCCGTACGGCTGGCCGCGTCGCTGCCGGAGCCGGACGAGGACAACTACGTACGCGCCCACGTGGCCGCGGCCGGCGGCGACGAGCGCCTGGCGACGATGCGGATCTTCGGCTCCGCGCCCGGTGCGTACGGCGCGGGGCTGCTGCCGCTCATCGACAGCCGCAACTGGCGCGACGACGCCGACCTCGCCGAGGTGTACGCCGTGTGGGGCGGCTACGCCTACGGCCGCGGCCTCGACGGCGTCGCCGCCCGTCCGCAGATGGAGGACGCCTACCGCCGCATCGCCGTCGCCGCCAAGAACGTCGACACCCGCGAGCACGACATCGCCGACTCCGACGACTACTTCCAGTACCACGGCGGCATGATCGCCACCGTGCGGGCGCTCACCGGCCGGGCCCCGGCCGCCTACGTCGGCGACAGCACCCGCCCGGACGCCGTCCGCACCCGCACCCTCTCGGAGGAGACCTCGCGGATCTTCCGCGCGCGGGTGGTCAACCCGCGCTGGCTGGCCGCCATGCGCCGGCACGGTTACAAGGGCGCGTTCGAGCTGGCCGCCACCGTCGACTACCTGTTCGGCTACGACGCCACGACCGGCGTGGTCGCCGACTGGATGTACGACAAGCTCACCGAGACGTACGTCCTCGACCCCGAGAACCAGGAGTTCATGGCCCGCTCCAACCCCTGGGCGCTGCACGGCATCGCCGAACGCCTCCTGGAGGCCGCCGAGCGCGGCATGTGGGAGCACCCCGACCCCGAGGTCCTGCGCGGCCTGCGGGAGGTCTATCTCAAGACCGAGGGCGACCTGGAGGACGACACCAGCCGCTGAGCCAGGTGCGGCGCGCCCGCCCAGTGCAGGTGCAGGTAGGACGCGGTCACGCCGGTGTCGCCGTACCCGTCGTGGCCGCCGTCCCAGCGGAACAGCGGCTCGCCGGTGTACCGGACGGCGGTGCGGTGGAACTCGTGTCCCCGCAGCCGCTCGCCCGCCCTGGTGAGCGGCGAGCGCCGCAGCGCGACCGCGTCCCGGTAGCCGAGCGTCAGCCGGGACGTCATCCGCGCCCGCCCGGGGACCCGGCCGCACATACGCCGGCCGTCCAGCTCGTCGCACAGGTACAGCAATCCCGCGCACTCGGCCGCGATCGGGCCGGGGAAGGCGGCGACCTGCTCGCGCAGCGGCTCGTTGGCGGCCAGTTCGGCGGCGTACATCTCGGGGAAGCCCCCGCCGATCACGAGCGCGCCGGCGCCGTCCGGCAGCCGTTCGTCGCGCAGCGGGTCGAAGACGGCGACCTCGGCCCCGGCCGCCCGCAGCAGCTCGGCGTGCTCGGCGTAGCCGAAGGTGAACGCCGCCCCGCCGGCCATCGCGACCACCGTCCGGCCGCCCGCCGCGCCAGGAGTGCCCGGCGGCGGCTCCCAGGCGGGCCCGCCCAGCGGGGGGGCCGAGCGGGCCAGCCGCAGCAGCGCGTCCAGGTCGCACGAGCGGGCCACCAGCGCGGCCAGCCGGTCCACCGCCGCCAGCGCCTCGGCCTTCCGTTCGGCGGCGGGCACCAGCCCCAGATGCCGGGACGGCGTGGCCACGGCGTCGTCGCGGCGGATCGCCCCCAGCACCGGCACCCCGGCGGCGGCCAGCGCGGAGCGGCACAGCTCCTCGTGCCGGTCGGAGCCCACCCGGTTGAGCACCACCCCGCCCACCCGCACCCGCGGGTCGAACGTGGCGAACCCGTGCGCCACCGCCGCCACCGACCTGCTCTGCCTGGCCGCGTCCAGCACCAGCACCACGGGCGCGTCCAGCAGCGTCGCGACGTGCGCGGTCGAGGCGAAGCCGGTGTCCCCCTTGCCGTCGAACAGGCCCATCACGCCCTCGACCACCGCCACGTCGCACCCGGCCGCGCCGTGCAGGAACAGCGGCGCGACCAGTCGCTCGCCGACGAGCCAGGGATCCAGGTTGCGGCCGGGACGGCCGGTGGCGAGGGCGTGGTAGCCCGGATCGATGTAGTCCGGGCCCACCTTGTGCGGCGACACCCTGAGCCCGCGCGCCCGCAGCGCCGCCATCAGCCCCGTGGCCACCGTCGTCTTGCCGCTGCCCGACGACGGCGCGGCGATGACGAGCCGGGGAACTACCACTCGATGCCCTTCTGCCCCTTCTGCCCGGCGTCCATGGGGTGGCGCACCTTGCCCATCTCCGTCACCAGGTCGGCGGCCTGGATCAGCCGCTCGGGCGCGTCCCGCCCGGTGATCACGACGTGCTGGTTCCCCGGCCGCGTCGTCAGCGCCGCCAGCACGTCGTCCAGGTCCAGCCAGCCCCACTTCAGCGGGTACGTGAACTCGTCCAGCACGTAGAACCGGTACGTCTCGGCCGCCAGGTCGCGCTTGATCTGCTCCCAGCCCTCGCGGGCGTCGGCCGCGTGGTCCTCCTCGGTGCCGGGCCGCTGGATCCACGACCAGCCCTCGCCCATCTTGTGCCAGGTCACGGCCCCGCCCTGGCCGGTCTCGCCGAGCACCTTGAGCGCCCGCTCCTCGCCGATGCGCCACTTGGCCGACTTCACGAACTGGAACACCCCGATCGGCCAGCCCTGGTTCCAGGCGCGCAGCGCCATCCCGAACGCGGCCGTGGACTTGCCCTTGCCAGGCCCGGTGTGGACCATCAGCAGCGGCCGGGTCCGCCGCTGACGCGTGGTGAGGCCGTCGTCGGGCACGACGGCCGGTTTTCCCTGCGGCATGATCAGACCGCCTTCCTGTAGTCACGGACGACCGCCCCGAGGTCGGCCAAGGAGTCGAGGGGGACCAGGCGGGCGCGCAGCCGGGACGCCAGCCGGACGGCCAGGCCGAGCCGGACTGGCCCGCTCTCGCAGTCCACGACCACCGACGCGGTGCCCTTCAGCAGCGCGGCGGCCCGGTCCACGTCGCCGCCCGCCGTGGCCCGCCCGTCGGTCACCAGCACCAGCAGCGGCCGCCTGGCCGGATCGCGCAGCCGCTCCACGCGCAGCACCTCCGCCGCGCGGGTCAGCCCCGCCGCCAGGGGCGTGCGCCCGCCGGTGGGCAGGGACCGCAGCCGGGCCGCGCCCGCCTCCACCGACGACGTGGGCGGCAGCGCCACCCGCGCGCCGGTCCCCTGGAAGGTGATCAGGCCGATCTTGTCGCGCCGCTGGTAGGCGTCCAGCAGCAGGCTGAGCACGGCGGTCTTGACGGCGGTCATCCGCTTGCGGGCCGCCATCGAGCCGCTGGCGTCCACGACGAACAGCACGAGATTGCCCTCGCGGCCCTCGCGCACGACCTCCCGCAGGTCGTCGCCGCGCAGCACCAGCCCTGCGCCGCGGCGGCCGCGGCCGCGCTGGTGCGGGGCCGCCGCCAGCAGCGTCGCCGGCACGTGCAGGTCGCCTATCGGGCCGGCCGGGCGGCGTGCGCCGGTGCTCCGGCCGCGCCGGGTCCGCGACCGCGACCGCCGGCCCGCCGCGCCCTCGCCGAGGCCCGGCACCTCCAGCAGCGGCACCCGGTACGGCGCCGCCACCCCTGCCACCCCGCGCTCCTCGGAAGGCGGCGTGCCGTCCGAGGGCTCCAAGGAGGGCGGGGGCCCGGCGTGATCCCGCCCGCCCGACCCCGGTCCCGATCCCGGTCCCGCGCTCGCCGGAGCCGGGCCCGTGCCCGCGCCCGGACCGCCGTCGTCGCTCGGATCGCCGCCGTCGTCGTCGCCGGGGCCGGGCTCGTCGTCCCCCGCCGTACGCTCCAGCAGTTCCTCCAGCAGCCGCTCGTCCAGCCCCGGCGCGTCGAACGGATCGCGCCGCCTGCGATGCGGCAGCGACAGCCGGGCCGCCGCGCGGACGTCCTCGGTGCTCACGGCGTCGCGCCCCTGCCAGGCGGCGTGCGCGATCGCCGCGTTCGCCGTCACCAGATCCGCGCGCAGGCCGTCCACCTCGAACGCCGCGCACACCGTCGCGATCTGCCGCAGCCGCGCGTCCGGCAGCCGCACGCCGGGCACGCGGGCGCGGGCGGCGGCGATCCTGGCCGCCAGCGCCGACTCCTCCGCAGCCCAGCGGGCCGCGAACGCCGCCGCGTCCGCCTCGAAGGCCAGCCGCCTCCGCACCACCTCGGCCCGCTCCTCCGGGTCCCGTGACGCCCGGACCTCCACCGTCAGGCCGAACCGGTCCAGGAGCTGCGGGCGCAGCTCGCCCTCCTCCGGGTTCATGGTCCCCACCAGCAGGAAGCGGGCGGCGTGGCGCACCGACACCGACTCGCGCTCGACGTAGCACGTCCCCAGGGCCGCGGCGTCGAGCAGCAGGTCCACGAGGTGGTCGTGCAGCAGGTTCACCTCGTCCACGTACAGCACGCCACGGTGGGCGGCGGCCAGCAGGCCGGGCTCGAACGCCTTCACGCCCTCCGTCAGCGCCCGCTCGACGTCGAGCGAGCCGGCCAGCCGGTCCTCCGAAGCGCCCACGGGCAGCTCCACCAGGGCCGCCGGACGTTCCCCGCCCTCGGCGCCGGGCTCGTGCGGCCCGTCCGGACAGCCGGGGTCGGGCGCGGCGGGATCGCAGGCGAACCGGCACCCCGGCACCACGGCCACCGAGGGGAGCTGGGCGGCCAGCGCCCGCACGATCGTGGACTTCGCCGTTCCCTTCTCCCCGCGTACGAGCACCCCGCCCACCCGGGGCGAGACCGCGTTCAGCACCAGCGCCAGCTTCAGGTCGTCGAGGCCGACGACGGCGCTGAACGGATAGGTGACGATCAAGACTTTCCGACCTTCCGGTTGACATGGGCCACCCGCCAGCCGCCGCGCGTGACGACCAGCTCGGTGGTGGACAGGGGCGCCAGATCGAAACGGGCGGTGGCCTGCGGGCCCAGCCCGAGGGCGTGGCCGAGCGCCGCCCGGATGGCGCCGGCGTCGCAGACGACGACCGCCTCGGGCTCGTCCCGTGCCGCTTCGAGCCAGCCGGCGACCCGGACGGCGAGCGCCGCCAGGGACTCGCCGCCGTGCGGAGCGGCGTCCGGGTCGGCCAGCCAGCTCGCCAGCGCCTCCGGCTCCTCCCGCGCGACCCGCTCGTACGGCAGGCCCCGCCACCGGCCGCAGTCCGCCTCCCGCAGGGCCGGAGCCTCACGTGGCCTCAGCCCCAGAGCGGCGGCGGTCCGCCGGGCGGCCTTGGCCGGGGCCACCCACGCCGGGAGCGCGGCGAACCCCAGCGCGGCGGCCCTGGCCAGGCTCGCCTCGTCGGCGTCCTCCTCCTCGCGGGGGAAGCACCCGGCCCGCATGCCCGGCGTCGTGGCGTGCCGGACGAACAGCACCGCTCAGCCCGGCACGGCGAGGGGCGCAGGAGCGGCCGCGCGCCGCGCCACCCGGTCGCTCGCCCAGCCGAACAGCACGCCGAACGCCGTCCAGAAGACGAGCTGGGTGCCGAGCGAGGCGAGCCTGAACTGCCACAGCAGCGTGGCGGGGAAACCGTCGGGCACCTCGTCGACCGCCGGCAGCAGCCACCACGCGGCCGCCACGGGCACGAGGAAGGCGGCCACCGCCGCCGTCCATCGTGCCCAGTCGTCCCCGGCGGTGACCCGGCGGGCCGTGGCCACCGCGATCGCCGTCGCGGCCAGCCCGACGAGGATCATCACCACGTAGAGCAGGGTGCGGCTGTTGATGGTCTCCGGGTCGCCCACCGCCGGTGGGTTGGCTGGATATTTCACGAAGGGAACCAAGATGACCGCGCCGAACGCCGTCCCGGCGGCGGCCAGCGCCAGCCGCCCGTCCGAGCGCGGCCCGACCCGCCCGCGCAGGCCCGCGAACACCAGGGCGAACACGCCGCCGACGGCCAGCCCGTAGAGGCCGGTGGCCAGGAAGAGCGCCGCCTTCTGCGCCGGCCTGCTGACCGCGGCCCCCTCGCCGTGGTCGTGCGCCGCCTCCTCGGCGGCGTGGTCGTGCGCGGCCGTCCCGGCGGCCGCCTCCTCCAGGGCGATCGCGTCATCCACGCGAGGCTCACCGAAGACGAAGGCGAAACCGCCCGCGACGAGTCCGGCCAGCAGCCCCATGAGCAGGCCCCTGACCAGGAGAGTGCGTACCACCCCGCCCCCTAGTGGCAGGGCACGCCGAGCAGATGCCGCCCGTCGTGCATGAGTTCGTGCAGGAACGCCCCCGTCTGGGAGATGGCGCCGTTGTCCATCAGGACCAGGTACGCCACGAGCAACAGCACGGGCACGGCCAGCAGCCAGGGGCGCAGGCGCGGAAAGGGAATGGACGGGGGAACGGATGACGGGCTGGACAACCCGCTCATGTGAGCCTCCTCAGGGTGACGCGTCCCATGTTGCGAGGTCACGGTCGCCAAGCGACCTGGCTCCCGGGATCTACGTCCCGGATACAGTGGCGCGTCCGCACCGGCATCTCACCGGATTTCCCTTGGACAACCGTGAAATCTCCCGGAACGTATCCTTTTCTCCCGTTCGCGTCAATGCGTCCCGGGGCCGTCCAGGCGCGTACGAGCGCGGCCGGATCGAGACAGAGCAGGTCGGCGCGGGCACCGGGGCCGCCGCGTACGGCGTGCCTGGCGCGAGGCGGAATGATCGCCGCCCGCACCCGCCGGCGGGTGCGGTGGGCATCCGCCAGCTCCACCGTCCCGGCGGTCACGACGAGGACCTGGAGGGCGGCGTGCGCGTGCGGCTCGGTGCACGATCCGCGTCCAGTGTGCCATTACGGCTCACCCGACCACGCGGAAGTGGTGGGTGCCGTCCCGTTCAAGCTGCTCGACCAGGCCGTACTCCCACGCGAGGTACGCCTCCATCGCCGTCCGGGGGTTGTCGGTCCCCTCGTACGGCCGCCGGTACCGATCGGCCGGCTCGATGACGGCGCGCGGGCCGGCGTCCGGTGGGAGGACGAGCTCGACATCCGGACCCACTGTCCCGCCCCCCCGCGGCGTCCCGACCATGCGCACCACGACCTGCTCAACGACGTGCAGCACCGCTCGGTCGCCGCCGAGATCGTCGTGTTCCTGGAGGCCCTGCGCGAGGAGCTGATCCCGGCCCTCACCGTGGAGACGAGCGCCTGGTGACCCCCCAGGGGTTTACGGCGAAATGCGGGAATGCCGACCCTTTGCCAGGTCATCGATTGAGGCAGATGGTCCCCATCTGTCACATGGGTATCTGCTGTATGCCGAAATCGCGGCATTCACAGAAAAGAAAGCACGATGATCTCACCAAAGCACATATTCGCCTGGGCCACCGCGGCGATCACCGGAGCCCTCATGGCGGCCTCGTTCCAGACGCCGGCGATCGCCGGCGAGGGCCCGGAGCGCGCCGACGACAGTTCCAGGTACGAGGCGCCGATCACCCGGCCGACGGCCGCGCCGGTCGCCGGGTACGAGCGCGTCACAGGGAACACGGTCACTCTGGCGAACGGTGACTCCGGCACGAGCATCGCGACATGTGATGACGGCAGGAGGGTTCTCGGCGGAGGCTGGACCTCGGCAAACGCGAACGACCTCGTGGCGCTGTACAACAGCGCCATTGGGAATGGTGCCGCGTGGCAGGTCACATTCCGTAACCTTCCAGGTGGCGGCGACCAGACCGCCACCGCCGCCGCCACCGCCCAGTGCGCCTTCGTGCGGCCATCCGACCGGTCCTGAGTGACGCGAAGGGCCGTCCCGGTCGATGACCCGGGACGGCCTCAGCCGTTCAGCCTCACCGGGTGCGCGCCACCAGCTCCCCGATCTCGGGAAGCACCGCGTCCGCGACCGTGATCTTCCGCTGGATGAGCCCGTTGGCGTGGAAGAGGTCGGCGGCGTGCTGCTGCTCGGCGACGAACTCCTCGCTGACCGGGTGCAGGCCCCAGGGGCGGGTGCGCAGCGCGTGCTCCCAGGCGTCGAGGTCGCCGTCGAACAGGGCGGCGGCCTCGCGCGGGTTCTCCTCCGTCCAGCGGTCGGCCCGCTGCAGCGCGGCGACGATCCCGGCCAGCTCCTCGGGCCGCTCCCGCGCGAAGTCGCGGCGGGTGAACCAGAGCGAGCGGTGGCTGAACAGGCCGTCGGTCTCCACGAGCGTACGGGTGCGCGACTCGACCGGCGTCAGGTACGGGTAGGAGCCCACCCAGGCGTCCACGTCGCCGTTCACCAGCAGCTCGGCGGCGTTGCCGTAGGCGTCCACGGGGACGATGTCGCCCCACCCGAGCCCTTCGCGCTCCAGCGCCAGCAGCAGCAGCGTGGTCTGCCAGGAGCCGTGCCCGAGCGCCACCCGCTTGCCCTTCAGCTCCGCCACGGAGCCGATCGGCGAGTCGCCCCGCACCACGAGGCGGCCGTTCTCGACGCGCGGCTCGGAGATCGCCACGTACACGATGTCGTGGCCCTTGGCCTGCGCGGTGACCGGGGGAGTGGAGCCGGTGCCGATGAAGTCGTAGCCGCCGTCGAACAGGTGGTCGCCGTGCGCCGAGGGCAGGGCGCGGGTGGGATCGACGCGCTCGCCCCGGCCGAGGGCGTTCAGGTCCACCCACTCGACGCCGGGCAGCAGGTCGCGGTGGCGGGCCACCCAGAGCGTGTTGTTCTGCGGGAAGAAGCCGACCTTGGTGGTCATGAGGTACGTCCTTTCAGTAGCGGGAGAACATGGCGGCCCACGCGGCGGGCCTCTTCGAGATGCGGGATGCCGGCCAGGATGAACGCGTCCACGCCGAGGTCCAGGAGCTGGTCGAGGCGTTCGGCGACCTGGTGATAGTCGCCGACCAGGCCGAAGGCCGGGCCGTCGCGCAACTGGCTGAACCCGCCCCACACGTTGGGCGCGACCTCCAGCGCGCGGGGGTCGTCACCGGCGTCGGCGAGGAAGGCGCGGCTGCGCCGCACGCCGACCGAGTCCCCCTCCGCGCCGCCGCTCCCGCCCGGCCTGGCCCGCCAGCCCTCCTCGATCTCCGCCCACGCCTCCTGCTCGCTCTCGCGGGCGAGCAGATCCACCCGGACGGCGAAGCGGGGCGGCGTCCGGCTGTGCGCGCGTACGGCGTCGAACTTCTCCGCCAGCGCCTCGAACGGCTCCAGCCACGACAGGTAGTAGTCGGCGTGCCGGCCGGCGGCGTCGATGGCGGCGGGCGAGGAGCCGGAGAAGAAGATCTCCGGGAACGGCTGCCCGCGCAGCTCCTCCGGCAGCCCGGCGTTCTCGACCTGGTAGAAGCGGCCGTGATGGGTGTGCCCGCCCTGCCAGACGCCCTTGAGCACGTCCAGGAACTCCGAGGTCCGCGCGTAGCGGTCGTCGTGGTCGACCTTGTCGCCCCACCACAGTTGCGCGGGACCGCCGCCGCCGGAGATGACGTTGTAGACGATCCGCCCGCCCGTGGCCCGTTGCAGCGTGGCCGTCATCCTCGCGGCCTGGACGGGATGCAGGAAGCCGGGCTGGAAGGCCACCATGAAGCGGTACGACGTGGTCTCGCGGGCCAGCGTCGCGGCGGCGGCCCACGGGTCGTCGGTGTGCGGGAAGTTCGGCAGCAGCCCGCCGACAAAGCCGCTGTCCTCGGCGGCCCTCGCGACCTCGGCCATGTAGTCGGCGTGGCTGTAGCCGTCGTCCCTGCCGTCCCTGGTGCCCGGGGCGGTGCCGCCGGGGGCGAAACCGCCGCGGCTGCGGACCCGGCGGCGCAGCGAGGACTGGTCGCCCTCCATGTGGATGCGCCAGTAGATGTCAACGGTCAAGAGCCCGCTCCTTCACGTGCTCGCCGAGGCGGTAGACGTCCTCGGTCTGGAGGAAGAACTCGGTGACCCCGAGGGCGGCGTACTCGCCGGCGGCGTCGATCGAGGGCAGGTGCACGCCGTAGCGCAGGCCGGGCAGTTCGGGGACGAGGGCCGCCAGGTCGTCGCCGGCCGCGAAGACGTGCACGTCGGCGTGGCGGCGCGACAGCTCCAGCGCCTCGGGCGAGGTGCCCGACAGGTGCACCTCGGGGAAGGGCGAGGACGACAGCGGCGCGGCGAATCCGCCCTTGACCACCTCGTAGAAGTCGCCGGCGAAGTCGAACGGGCCGCCGCCCCAGACGCCCTTGGCCACGGTCAGGAACTCGCCGGCGCGCCTGGCACGGGCGGCGCCGGTCAGGAAGTCGCCCTGCGCCCTGGCCACGGCCGGGTCCACGTCCACGGCGAGCCGCCAGCCGAGCCGTCCGGCGGAGAAACGCTGCAGGGACGCCGACAGCTTGGCCGCGTAGACCGGGGTGGCCACGGCCGGGTGGAACTCGGCGACGACCCGCAGGTGGCGGGTGCGGCGCAGGGCGCCGGCGGCGACGGTGAGCGACTCCTGCCCGTCGGGGTCGAAGGGCACGAGCGCGCCCGCCCACCCCGACAGATCCGCGGCTGCGGCGGCCCGCCCGGCGGGGTCGGCGAGCGTGGGCCGTACGTCGGTGACGAAGGCGGGCAGCTCGGCGGCGGCGGGGCTCCTGGTGGGCAGGACCAGGTGGAAGCGCGGGGTGCTCATGCCGCCGCCCCCAGCGGTACCTCTCCCAGCAGGGCGTCGATACGGGGGAGCAGCTCCTGCGCCAGCGGTTCGATCTGGGTGTCGAGCACGAACAGGCCGCGCGTGACGTGCCGCGCGCCGAGCACGCTCAGCACCGGCCGCAGGGCGTAGTCCACGGCCAGCAGATGGGCCGCGGTGCCGCCGGTGGCGACCGGCACCACCGTCTTGCCGGCGAACGCGCCCTGCGGCAGCACGTCCAGGAACGCCTTCAGCAGCCCGGTGTAGGACGCCTTGTAGATCGGGGTGGCGACGACGATCGTGCCGGCCGCGGCCACCTGCCCGGTGGCGCGGGCCAGGTCGGGATGGCCGGTGTCGCCGCGCAGCAGGGCCTCGGCGGGCAGGTCGCGAAGGCGCAGGACCGTGGCGGGCCGGTCCAGCCGATCGGCCAGGTGGTCGAGCAGACGCGCGGTGCGGGAGGCGGCCGATGGGCTGCCGGAGATGAACAGGACGGACATGTCAGATCTTTCCTAGGGGTTCGGCGGAGACGGGCGGCGTCCGGGAAGGCCGCGGCGACTGGCCCGTCGCGTCGAGGAACTCGGGTGGCGGCAGGTGGTACGGCGGCTCGGCGTCGGCAGGCAGCGGCGCGGGCGGCCGTTCGGCGGCCTCGAACTCCTGCCGGACGGCCGCCAGCGTCTCGGGCTGCTCGACCAGCGTCACGGCCGCCGAGGCGAGGTAGCGGGCGGCGGCCAGCAGCCCGGCGTGCCCGATCGAGGTGCCCGTCGCGGCCGTGGCCGCCCACGAGTGCAGCGGCACCCCGAGCGGCACCACGGCCGCGACCAGGCTGAGGTGCGGCGCCGCCCAGCTCACCTCGGAGGTGTCGCTGGACGGCCCGCCGAGGTCCGGCTCGGCGGGCGGACGCAGCGGCAGCACGTCGGTCGCGAGGCCGGCGGCGGGCCGGCCGATCGCGGCCTGCAGCCGCAGCGCGAACGCGTGGTCGGCGTCGGTGAACGCGGGCGGGCCCAGCTCGCTCATCGTGTGGTGCAGCAGCTCCGCGCCCGCCCGGTTGCCGAGCCCCTGCCTGATCGCGGTGACCAGGCGGTGCTCCAGCCGGGTGCCGCTGGCCGCAGCGGCGGCGTGGGCGCAGGTCACGACCTTGTCGTAGAGGGTCGCGGCGGCGGCGTGCGTGGACTCGCGGACGTAGACCCACACCGTCTGCAGGTCGGGGGTCACGTTGGGGGCGCCGCCGCCGCTGATCGTGTAGCTGACGCGGCCGGAGGGGGCGACGTTGCCGGCGCGCAGGCGCTCGATCATGTCCGCCAGCAGCAGCGCGCCGTCCTGGCCGCTGCGGGTGCCGAGCGGGTTCGAGCCGTGGCCGGGGGAGCCGAGGAAGGAGAACGTGGCCGAGTACAGGGCGCTGGTGACGTCCCAGCCGGTGCCGGTGACGGGGGAGGGATGCCAGTCGAGGAAGGCGTCCAGCCCGTCGTAGGCGCCGTCGCGCACCGCGTACGCCTTCCCGACCAGCTGTTCCTCGCCGGTGGACGCGAACACCTTGATCGTGGCCCGGTTCCCGAGGGCCCTGGCGGCGGCGATGGCCGCGCCCGCCGACGCCGCCGCCAGGGTGTTGTGGCCGCAGCCGTGGCCGGGGCCGTAGGCGGGGGCGTAGGCGTCGCCCTCGAACGCGACCGGCTCGTGCCGGGCCACGCCGGCCCGCTGGGACAGGCCGGGCAGGGCGTCGTACTCGACGTTGAAGCCCAGGACGGGCCCGCGGTCGCCGTGCGTGGCGACGAACGCGGCGGGCAGGCCGGCGGTGCCCCACGCGATCGTGAAGCCGTGCGCGCGCAGGAGCTCGGCGGTGGCCGCAGCGGAGCGCCATTCGCGCAGCGACGGCTCGGCGTAGGCCCAGATCCGGTCGGCGAGCTCGGTCAGCGCGGCGGCGTTCTCGCCGATCCAGTCCGTGGCCGTCACGATCTCACCCCCGCGTCCACGCCCAGGTCGGCGAGGAGCCGGCGGCGCAGGGCGACGAAGCCGGGGTCGGTGCGGTCGCGCGGCCGGTCGAGCCCGACCCGCACGTCCGTGACGAACGCGCCCTCGCGCAGCACCGCGATCCGGTCGGCGAGCAGGATCGCCTCCTCCACGTCGTGCGTGACGAGCACCACGGCCGGGCGGTGCCGGGCGCACAGCTCGGCGATCAGGTCCTGCATCTGCAGCCGGGTCAGGGCGTCGAGCGCGGCGAACGGCTCGTCGAGCAGCAGCAGCTCCGGCTCGCGTACCAGGGCCCTGGCCAGCGCGACCCGCTGGGCCTCGCCGCCGGACAGCGTCGCGGGCCAGGCGCCGGCGTGGCTGCTCAGCCCCACCTCGGCCAGGGCGGCCAGGCCCTTGGCGCGGGCGGCGCGGCCCTGCCCGATGATCACGTTGGCGAGGGCGCGCTTGGACGGGACGAGCCGCGGCTCCTGGAAGACGACCGTGCGCACCGGCGGCACCAGCACGCTCCCGCCGCTCGCCGCGTCCAGCCCGGCGAGGATGCGCAGGAGCGTGGTCTTGCCGGTGCCGCTCGCGCCGAGCAGCGCCAGGAACTCCCCGCGCCGCACGTCCAGGTCGACCCCGTCGAGCACGGCCCGCTCGCCGAAGACCTTGCGCAGCCCGCGGGTCCGTACGGCGAGGCTCATCGGATGCTCACCGCCCTGCGCCAGGGCATCGTGACCCGCTCGGCCACCCGCAGGGTCAGGTCGGCGACCAGCCCGATCACCGCGTACAGCAGCACGCACAGGGCGAGGATGTCGGTACGCAGGTAGTCGGTGGCCCTGGCCATGAGGTAGCCGAGCCCGGCGGTCACGTTGATCTCCTCGGCGGCGATGAGCGCGATCACGCTGAGCGTGGTGGACAGCCGCAGCCCGGCGAAGATGGAGGGCAGCGCGCCCGGCAGCACGACCTCGCGGGCGATGGCCAGGCGGCCGAGGCCGAACGAGCGGGCGGCCTCGACGACCTTGCGGTCCACGTTGCGCACCCCGCTGGCGACGTTGATGTACATGGGGAAGGTGCAGGCGACGCCGATCAGCAGGATCTTGGACGCCTCCTCGATCCCGAACCACACGACGAACAGCGAGGTCAGCGCCAGGAACGGGATGGCCCGCAGGGCCTGCATCGAGGAGTCCACGAGCTCCTCGCCGAGCCGGGTGAAGCCGGAGACGACGCCGAGGATCAGCCCGGTGGAGGCGCCGAGCACCAGGCCGAGGCCGGCCCGGGTGATCGACACGCGCAGCGCCTCGGGGAGCTGGCCGTCGGCCCACAGCTCGGCGAAGGTCCTGACGACGTCCTGCGGGCCGGCGAGCACGTCCTCGGTGAGGACGCCGGAGGCGGTGGCGGCGTACCAGGCGGTGAGCAGCAGGACGGGGCCGATGGCGCGCAGCGCGAACGTGACGGCCGGGTGGCGGCCGGCCGAACGCGGAGGCTCGGGCGCGACGAGCCCTTCGACGCCGGCCTCCGTGCGGGTGGTGGCCACGCTCATGACGCCGCGTTCCCGAGCGTGGTCACGTCCACGACGTGCTGCGAGACGTCCAGCGGCGCGGTGAGGACCTTCTGGTCGAGGAAGAACTTCGCCACGTCCTGATATTTCGCGATCTCGGCGGCGGTGACCGCCTGGGGGGGCTTGCCCTTCCGCTGGATGTCCACCACCAGGTCCTTCTGCTTGCCCTGCACGGCCTGCGGGCCCGTCTGGGTGAAGACGTTCAGGTACGCCGCCGGATCGGCGATCTCCTTGGCGCTGCCCTCCTTGATGAACTCGAACAGGGCCTTGACCACCTCCGGATGCTCCTGCAGCAGCTTGGTGGCGGCCACGTAGATCACGTAGTTGTCGGACTTGATCGCCTCGCCGTCGGCCAGGATCCGGGCGTCCAGCTGGGTGACGGCGGGGATGAGGAAGGTGGAGAACGTGGACCAGGCGTCCACCTCGCCCGAGCCGAAGACCGGCGCGGTCTGCGGCGGCAGCAGGTAGACCCGCTTGACCTTCTCGACCGGCACGTTGAACGTCTGCAACGCCTTGAGCAGCAGGTACTCGCTGGTGCCGCCGTGCCCGACGGCCACGCTGCGCCCGGCGAGGTCGGCCACGGACTTGATCGGCGAGCCGTTCTTCACCACGATGCCCTCTCCCGCCAGGTCGGGCGGGACGGTGGCGAAGATCTTGAAGCTGGGCTTGACGGCCAGCGCGGTGACGCCCGAGGTGATCGAGCCGGTGGCGATGTCGAGCGAGCCCGCGTTGATGGCCTGCGCGGCCGGGGCGAACACGGAGAAGTCGCCCGCCCACTTGACCTTGGCGTTGACCTTGGCGAGGGCGGCGTCCAGGCTGCCGTCCTTCTTGGCGACGGCCAGGAAGCCGCTGTTGCCGGGGTCGGAGATGCGCACGACGACCGGCTCCTGGCCGGCGGCGGTGGTGCCGCCGCCGGTGCCGCTGTCGGTGCCGCCGCAGGCCGCGGCCAGGAGGGCGAGGGGAAGGGCGAGCAGCAGTTTACGCATGGGTGACTCCTTGGAGCGGGGTGTGGTCGGCCCAGGCCGTGACGTCCACGGGCGATGCGAGGAAGCCGTGGGCGCGCAGGAAGCTCTCCTGCTCGGCCAGCAGGTCGAGGCGTTCCGCGGACAGGTCGAGATGGAGGGAGGCGCCGGGGACGTAGGCGGCGGCCACGCCGGCCGCGCCGGCGCCGGTCTCGGCTCCCAGGATCCTGGCCACCTCGGCGGGGTGGCCGGCGGCCCAGTCCGCGGCGCGCAGCAGGACGGCCAGGAAGCGGGTCACCACCTCCGGGTGCTCGTCCAGCAGGCGCTGGTGCACGGTGATGGGACGGGGGGTGCCGTTGTTGATCCGGGCGCGCCGGTCCGGCACGGCGTCCAGGTCGATGCCCACCTCCGCGCCGTGGCGCAGGGCGGCCTCGACGGCGAGCGCGCCCTTGACGTAGACCGCGTCCACCCGGCCGGCGGCCAGCGCGGCCAGCTCCGCCTCCCACTGTCCGCCGCCGGGCTCGGCCTCGACGTCCACCAGGTCGGCGTCGCCGAGCCCGAGCCCGGCCAGGGACAGCGCGCCGTGGAAGCCGCGCAGGGCCATGGCCCGCCAGAAGTCGATGGCGAGGCGGTGCCGGGGCGCCGCCAGCCGCAAGCCCTTGAGCTGCCCGGGGTGTTCCAGGGCGGTGCCGCCGCGGACCAGTACGGCCTGCCGCTCCTCGATCCAGGTGAGCCCGATGAGCCTCGTCGCCTCGCCGCGGGAGCGGGCCCACAGCGCCGGTACGTTGCCGCCCTCGCGGAACAGGCCGGTCAGGGCGTGGGTGTAGTGGGTCTCGCGGGGCACGCCGGGGTCGTCGTCCTGCAGCGAGCGGACCTCGATCCCGTCGGCGGCGAACTCCTCGGCCAGCCAGCCCTGGTCGGCCGCGATGCCCGTCGCGGTGGGGACGGGACAGCGGGTGAACCAGATGGCGTCGAGTGCGGCTGTGGTCATGAGGAGAGTTTGCTAGTAAATTGGTAGGGAATGCAAAGAATGTCCCGCGATGCGGGAAGCCTTCCCGGCCGGACCGGCCCCCACCTGGTCCCGGCTCTCCCTACTCGGAAAACGGAGTTTCCCGCATGGCAGCAGACGGCGGTGTCCAGTCGGTACGCAGGGCGATCGGCCTGCTCGGCTGCTTCGGCGGCGGCGACGCCTCGCTCAGCCTGTCCGACCTGTCACGCAGGATGGAGCTGTCCACCTCGACCACGCACCGCCTGGCCAGAACGCTGACCGCCGCGGGCTTCCTGGAGCAGGAGGACCGCACCGGCCGCTACCGTCTCGGGCCGTCGATCACGGAGCTGGGGCAGCTCTCCTTCCACCGGCGCGGCCTGCACCGCATCGCCCCCGAGCTGGCGGAGCTGGCCCGGATCACCTCCGCGACCGTGGACCTGGCCGTACGCAACGACCGGCACGCGGTCATCCTGAGCGGCGGCTCGCTCAACCCCGACAGCGGCGTCGGCCTGCGCCGCCCCCTGCACTCCACGGCGCTGGGCAAGGTGCTGCTGGCCTGGGACCCGGAGGGCAGTGCCGACCTGGAGGCGCTCGGCCCGCTGCGGGCGCTGACCGGCCGCACCATCGTGGACCACGCCGAACTCCGCGCCGAACTGGACCGCGTGCGCGAGGCCGGGTACGCGCTCAACGACGGGGAGTCCGGCGACGGCATCCGTACCGTCGCGGTGCCGGTGCTCGACCGGCGCAACCACGCCCGCTACGCGCTGGCCGTACGCTCCACGCCGCTGGTCATCAGCGACGCGCGGATCGGCTGGTTCGCCGCGCACGCGCGGGCCTGCGCCCGCGCGCTGGAGGTGCTGCTGATCCCACCGGCCGAGCGCCGCCTCCGTCCCTCCTCCTAGGTCACGCCGTTGTGCCGGCTCTTGTGCCGCAGCAGCGGCAGGAGCCGGTCGCCTTGGCGGACGAGCTCCGGCAGGTAAGGGGTGTCGGACAGGACGAAATGGGTGATGCCGAGGGCCTGGTAGTCGCGCAGGGACGCGGCCACGTCCGCGGCGGAGCCGACCAGCCAGGTGGTGGCCGCGCCGGCGCCGCCGTACCGGCCGGGGGCGGTGTAGAGGTTGCGGTCGAGCACCTCGCCCCGCTCGGCCAGGTCCAGCAGGCGTCGCTGGCCGGCGGCGGCGTTCCAGTTCACGTCGCGGGCGATGCGGCCCTGCGCCATCGCGGCGACCCGGTCCTCGGCGTCCGCCCACGCCTCGCCTGTGGTGTCGCGGACGACGGTGGTGACGCGCAGGCCGAACTCCAGCGGCGGATGCGTACGGCCGAGCCGGTCGGCGAGCCCCTTGAGGCGGTCGATGCGTTCGGCGACGTCGGCGAGCGGCTCGCCCCAGAAGAGCTGCACGTCGGCCTCCGTGGCGGCGACCCGTTCGGCGGCGGGCGAAGCGCCGCCGAAGTAGAGCGGCGGATGCCGGCGCGCTCCCCGGACGGCGGGCCGCGGCTGCACGGTGGAGCCGGTGACGCGGAAGTGCTCGCCGTGGTGGGTGACGTCCTCCTCGGTCCACAGCCGGCGCACGATCCGCATGAACTCGCGGGTACGGGCGTAGCGGGCGTCCCGGTCGGCCGCGTCGTCGCCGTAGGCGGCCGGATTGTCCTCGCCGGAGACGACGTTGACCAGCACCCGGCCGCCGGTGAGGTGGTCCAGGGTGGCGGCGGCGGAGGCGAAGTGGGCCGGACGCCAGTAGCCGGGCCGGACCGCGATCAGCGGCTGGAACGTCGTCGTCCGCGCCGCCAGGGCGGCGGCCACGGTGAAGGTGTCGGGCCGGCCCCAGCCGGTGCCGAGGAGCGCGCCGTCCCAGCCGTGCTCCTCCAGCGCCGTGGCCTGGGCGGTGAGCGTTTCGAGGCTGTTGTGGCCGGCGACGACGTCGTCGCCCCGGTGGCCGGGCCGGGCCTGGTTGGGGATGTACCAGAGCAGTCGGGGGCTCATCCGCCGTCCCTCCTCCAAATAACCCTAATTCCAGGGTTATTTTAGGGGAAATGGGATCGGTGTGACGGAGGCGAGGAGCGCCAGCTTCTCGGCGCTGCCGGTGCCGGGGTCCGGGTGCAGGACGACGAGCGTCTGGCCCGCCGCGCCGCTGACGCCCAGCCTCTCCCGGTTCAGCCACAGCTCACCGACCTGGGGATGGTCGAGGCGCTTGGGCGTGCCTTCGCAGGTGTTCACGTCGTGGCGGGCCCAGAGCCTGCTGAACAGCGGGCTGGCGAGGGAGAGCTCGCCAACGAGCTCGACGAACCGGGGGTCGTCGATGTCGGTGCCGACGGACTTGCGGAAGCCGGCGACCATGCCCTGCGCGGCGTCCTCCCAGTCCGGGTAGAGAGCCTGCTCGGCGGGGTCGAGGAACACGTCACGCAGGCGGTTGCGCCCCGCCACGAGACGCGGCGACAGGGCGGTCGCCTGCGCGTTGGCGGCCAGGACGTCGAAGGCGCGGCCCTCCACGTACGCGGGCAGCGCGAGCGTGGCGACGAGCTTGGCGACGCCCGCGGGGACGCTCTCCTTGCGGGGCCGCCGCCGTCGCCGCCGGGGATCGCCCGCCCCGAGGCGCAGCAGGTAGGCCGTCGCGTCGTCGTCGAGCCGCAGCACGCGGGCGAGGGACTCCAGCACCTGCGCGGACGGGTTGCGGTCGCGGCCCTGCTCCAGGCGCAGGTAGTAGTCGGCGCTGATGCCGGCGAGCATCGCGACCTCCTCCCTGCGCAGGCCCGGCACCCGCCGTACGCCGACGGAGGGGATGCCGGCCTGTTCAGGAGTGACGAGCTCCCGGCGGGCACGTACGTAATCGCCCAGAAGGTTGGATTCGCCGCTCATGCGCCCACGGTAGTGCGCGCGCCTGGGTGCGTGCCTGGCCCCCTCACCCCCAGGATCGCGAGGGCTCTGGCTGCGCCGGCGGACGAGCGGCAACCTCACTCGGGACCGCACACCCCTTTCATGAGCAAGGAGCTGCACCATGTCGACATATGTCCTGGTACACGGGGCCTGGCACAACGGACGATGCTGGGAGCGGGTGGTCCCCCTCCTGACCTCGGCCGGGCACCAGGTGGCTGCGCCCTCACTGACCGGCTACGGCGACAAGGCCCATCTGCTCGGCCCCGAGGTGGGACTGGACACCCACGCCGACGACATCGTCGAGCTGATCACCGAGAACGACCTCACCGACGTGATCCTCGTCGGCCACAGCTACGCCGGGCTGGTCATCTCCTCCGCCGCCAACCGCATCCCGGAGCGCATCGCCCACCTGGTCTACCTCGACGCGATGGTCCCGGAGGACGGCGAGAACGCGGTGGACGTGCACCCCATGACCCAGGCCCTCATCGACGGCGCCGCGCAGTCCGGGACCGGCTGGCGGATCCCGCCGATGCCCGAACTGCCGCCGCCCCTGGGCCTGTTCGGGGTCACCGACCCGGCGGACGTGGCCTGGCTGCGGGCGATGCTGTCGGACCAGCCGGCGCTCTGCCTCCAGCAGCCGGTCCGCCTGGACAACCCCGCGACGCGTACGATCCCGCGGACGCACATCCACTGCGTGGCGGACGTACCGGAGGGCATCACCCGGCGGCCCGTCCCGGCGACGCAGCCCAACGGCAGCCCGGCACAGGTGTGGGAGCTGCCGACGGGCCACGACTGCATGATCACCATGCCGGCCGAGCTCACCGAACTGCTGCTCAAGCTCGGCTGACCCGGGCGTCGGCCTCCATGTGCGCATGGCGGTGACGCTGGAGATCGACGCGGTCTCCGGCGCGCCGACGCCCAGGACCGCGACCGTCAGGACGACCGCGGCCACCCTTCTGGTGACCGGCGCTCAAGCGCGCGCCAAAACCGTTTGTCGACGACGCGGCCCGGCGGACATGATCAGGTATGCCGGTGACACCAGAACTGCTCGCCTACTACGACCAGGACAGAGAGGACGGCCGACTGCGCGAAGGGCGTGGCCGGCTGGAGTTCTGGCGTACGCAGGATGTGCTGCGCAGGACGCTGCCGCCGGCGCCGGCCCGGGTGCTGGACGTGGGCGGCGGCACCGGCGTACACGCCGAGTGGCTGAGCGCCGACGGCTACGAGGTCGAACTGCTGGACCCCGTTCCCCGCCACGTCGAGCGTGCCGCACGACTGACCGGGGTGACCGCGCGGCTGGGCGACGCCCGCCGGCTGCCCGTCGCGGACGCGAGCCAGGACGCGGTCCTCCTCCTGGGCCCCCTCTACCACCTGCCGGACCGAGCCGATCGAGTGCGGGCCCTGACCGAGGCCCGCCGCGCCCTGAGACCCGGCGGCGTGGTCGCGGCTGCGACGATCAACCGGCACGCGGCCGTGCACGACACCATCCACACGGGGCACTACCTCCAGGAACGGGAACGGGAGGCCGCGCATGCGGCAGCGACGGACGGGATCATGATCTCTCCCGGGCGAGGATTCCCGGCCTACTTCCACGACCTCGACGAAGTGCCGGGAGAATTCGCCGACGCGGGCTTTCCCGATGTCGAACGGTACGGCCTGGAAGGCGCCTTCTGGCTGTACGGCGACGTCGGCGACTGGCTGGACGACCCCGAGCGCCGAACCCTCCTGCTCGACGCGCAGCGCTCGATGGAATCGGTGCCGTCGCTGCTCGGGGTCAGCGGCCACCTGCTCAGCCTCGCCAGACGCGATCACTGACACGATCCACTTGGCCGTACCCCCTGCACAGCCCTCCCTCGTAACGGTCTGCCGGCAGTGGCGGCCCTGGATCTGCTCCTCGCCTTGTCGATGGTCACGGGAGGATTGACGCCCACGCCGGCGGGACTCGCTGCCGCCCTGGGATACGTGCACGCGTACCGGCTGTTCAGGGCCGCTCGCGAAGCCGGCGCCTCGCCACGGGACGCGCTGAGAACGGTCGCCGACGCCCTGGTGCCGCTGCGGGTACGCATGCTCATGAGAGCCGAGCACCGAAACCTCGCCGGCTTCGCGCTGTGGGTCAGGCGACGTCAGGACGGGGTGCCGCTGGATGGCGTCAGCCTGGAGTGGATGCCGGCGGCTTCGGACGCCTCGGCCGACCTGCCGACGGCGGAACTTTCGAGGGAGTGAAGACGACCCTCCACAGCGGCACGGTGACGGTTCCCCAGCTGGGTGAGAGACAGGCCGGGAGCTCACCCCCGGCGGTCCGCCAATACCAGCGCGACAACAGCGTGGTCATCGCCTTACTGGTCATCATCCCTCCAGCCAGTGCAGACTCGGCTCGCTGGTCTCTGTCCGTAGCCGGTATTCGGTGGCCCCGGTCATGTCGAAGTGTCATGGAGCTGGGCTTCTTGTCCGGCTTGGTCAGTCCCTTGTGTTTCCTCTCGTGCCTGGCGCGTGCCTGCTTTCTCGGATCGGAGGTTCGCGCGATCGAGGGGTGGTCGCCTGTCGATCGCCCAGACGGCCAGCGCGCAGGCCGCGAATCCGGCCCCGAGGAGACCGGAGCCCGCCCAGCCGTGGGAGGTGAAGATGGCCGTGGTCGCGGCTGCGCCGAGGGCGGAGCCGAGCGAGTAGAAGACCATGTAGCCGCCGATGACGCCGCTGGTGCGATCCGGATGCGCGGCGGTGAGCAGGTGCTGGTTGCTCACGTGCACGGCCTGGACCGCGAAGTCGAGAGCCACGATTCCGGCGATGAGGAGCCACAGTGACCACGGCAGCTGCGCGATCGCCGCCCACGAGAGGATGAGCAGGGTGAGCGCGAGACCGGTGACCGGGGCGGCCCGTCCTACATCCGCCCACCGTCCCGCGCGTGCCGCGCCGAGTGCGCCGGCGAGGCCGGCGATGCCGAACAGTCCGATCTGGCTCTCGCTCAGCTGCCACGGCGTGTCCGCCAGAGGCAGGGCCAGTCCGCTCCACAGGGTTCCGAACGACGCGAACAAGAAGAACGCGATGAGCCCGCGCGTCAGGAAGACGCGCTGCCCGAACAGTTCGCCGAGTGAGACGACAGCTCGCCTGTACCCCGTAGCTCGGTCGAGGTGCTCCTCTGACGGCAGTACGACGAGGACGAGGGCCGCGAGCCCGAGTGACAGCCCCGCGAGCACGGCATAGACGCTCCGCCAGCCCCACACCTCGGCGAGCGTGCCAGTGACGACCCGCGCGCCCAGGATGCCGACGACGACGCCCGAGGTCACGACACCGATGTTCCGTCCGCGTTCGGCAGGCGGCGAGACCGACGCGGCGTAGGCCACCGTGGTCTGCACCACGACCGCGAACATCCCCGCCACCGTGAGCCCCACGAACGCCACCCATGCGGCTGACGCGGAGGCCGTCAGGATCACGCCCACCGCGGTGAGCGCCAGGTGCACGGCGATGAGCCGGCGCCTGTCGACCACATCTCCGAGCGGCACCAGCAGCACCAGCCCTGCCAGATAGCCGACCTGGCCGGCCGCCACGATCCACCCGGTGAGTTCTGCCGGCACACCGAGATCGCGTCCCATCGGCTCCAGAACCGGCTGCGCCGCATAGATGCTCGCCACAGCGACACCACACACCACCGCGAGCAGCAACCGCCGCCACACATCCATCGCACTCCACCCCGATCAGTAGCAGTTTGCAACCAATCGGACCGTACGGCATGATGGTTTCAATTCGCAACTCATCAGGAGGTGTCATGTCGCGCACCACCATGCGCGTCCCGAGCCTCGACTGGACCGACCCCGACTGCCCCGTCGCCCGCACGCTCGACCTCGTCGGCGACAGGTGGAGCCTTCTCGTCATCCGCGACGCGATGGACGGGGCACGGTCGTTCACCGAGTTTCAGCGACGCACCGGCATCGCTCGCAACATCCTCACCGACCGCCTCCGCAAGCTGATCTCTCACGGGCTCCTCGACCAACGCACCGCGCCATCGGGCCGCCGCCAGGAATACGTGCTCACCGACACCGGCCGCGACCTCTTCCCCGTCATCCTCACCCTGCGACAGTGGGGAGAACGCCACGCCTTCGCCCCCGGCGAGACCCACTCCACCCTGGTCGACCAGCACGGCACTCTTGTGCCGGAGATCGCGCCGACCAGCGCCGACGGCACCCCCCTCGACGCCGACACCACCCACGTGCAGAAGACCTGATAGAAAGCGGACCCTTGGCGCCTTCAGCGGACTGGCCCCCTGAAGGGTAGGGGGCTTCCATGCGAGCGTCGTCAGGCCGGCCGCACTTCACCGTGGGGCTGGTGGTGCACCCGAGCCGGTCCGTTCTGGACTCCATACGGCTGATCACCCGATACGCGGGGCGTAGCGGGGCCGCCGTCATAGCCCGCTGGTGCGACGCCGAGCGGGTAGGGCCGGACGTGGTCACCGTCGCGCCCGAGGAGTTCGCCGACCGGGTGGACGTCCTGATCAGCCTGGGCGGTGACGGCACCATGCTGGGGGCGATGCGCCTGGTGGTCGGCCGGGGTGTGCCGGTGCTCGGCGTCAACCATGGCAATCTGGGCTTCCTCATCGAGGTCGGTCCGCAGGAGCTGGAACCGGCCCTGGACCGGCTGGCAGAGGGTCGCTACACGCTTGAGCCGCACAGCTGTCTGGAGGCGGGCGATTCCAGGGCGTTCAACGACATCGTGATCGCGGCGGAGCCGCTGTCGAGCCTGACGCTCGACCTCGAGGTGAACGGGCTGCGGCACGGCTACTACCGGGGTGACGCCATGATCGCCTGTACGCCCACAGGCTCGACGGCCTACAACTACGCCGCGGGCGGCCCGGTCATCTCGCCGTCCGCCCCGGCCGTCGCCCTGACCCCGGTCGCCCCGATGTCCGGCATCAGCCGCTCGGTCATCCTGGGCAAGGACGACCACATCGTCCTGCGCAACCCGTCCGGGGAGGTGCCGCTGATCTTCTCCGTGGACGGCACCTCGGCCGGCCCGCTCCAGCCCGGGGCCGAGCTGTCCGTACGGCTGCGCACCGAGGCGGTGGACGTCGTCCGCTTCGACGCCGACACCCACTCGCAGCGCAACCGGGTCAAGCTCAGCCTGCTGGACCTGCCGCTGAGGCGGGACCAGCTCGTGGAGCTCATCCCCCAGCCGCTGCGCGACCAGGCCGAACGTCTCCGCCGCGGGTAGGCCACCAGGTGACGGAGGGTCCGGCGGGGCTCGGGCATCAGGAGGGCCGCTCGGGAGCGTGGCCGTCGCAGACGGCGACGGCCACGGTCGTGTCGCTCTGACCGTAGTAGGCGAACCATTTCCCTCGGAAGTGGACGAGCCCTTCGACGAAGGTGACGTTGGCGACCAGGCCGTGGGTGTCCTCGAAGCTGGTGGGCCTGAGCCACGGTTCGCTCGTACGGGCCACGACCGTCGCCGGGTCGGTGAGGGCTACCGCGATCTGCCCGCACCGGTAGTCGACATCGGCCGGTGAGGACGCGGTCGCGCCGTTGACCAGGAACACCAGCGAGTTGTCGGCCGTGCGTACCGGTGGCGCGCCGATCTCGACCAGCGTGGAGTCCCACTGGCCGGGCGTCGGGGCGTGCATGGGGTGCTCGTCGTCGGCGATCGGCGTCCAATGCAGCAGGTCGGTGGAGGTGGCGGCGTGGATGGTGCCTTCGCCGAACCACATCCAGTACCGGCCGCCGATCGGCTCGGGGTGGATGACGCCGGCCTTGCTCCACGGCTGGTCGGGACCGTACGGCAGGGTCTTCCAGGTGTTGAACCCGGGGAAGAGCGGGCCGTGCTTCGTCCAGGTGCGCAGGTCGGCCGACGTCGCCAGGCAGAGCTGCGCGCGGGCACCGTCGAAACCGGTGTAGGTCAGATAGAAGGTGTCCGCCACGCGCGCGATGCGCGGGTCTTCGCAGCCGGCGCGTTCGTAGCCGTGCTCGGGTACGAGCACCGGGTCGTTCTCGCGGTCGAACCGTACGCCGTCGTGGCTCCAGGCGAGCCCGATCCGGGAGACGCGGTCGGCGGCGTGCGCCCGGTAGAGCAGGGCGACGCGGTCGCAGACGACCACGGCGGCGGGGTTGTAGACGTTCGCAGCCTCCCAGCCGTCGCCGCGCGGACGAAGGATCGGGTTGGCCGGGTGCGGCTCGAACGGGCCGAGCGGGAAGTCGGCGATCATGGCGTCGTCCCTGGATCGAGGATGGCGTCGGCGAGGAGGGCCTGGGTGATCTTCTGCAGCGGCGGTGCGGAGGAGGACAGGAGCTGGATCATGCCGATGTAGAGGAGGTCGTGCTGAGGATCGACCCAGAACCAGGTGCCGGCCGCACCGTCCCACTGGGAGGTGCCACGGCCGACCGGCGGTTCGGCACCGGCAGCAGCCGCAGCGGACCGCCCGTGCAGTACAGCGCGGCCCGGCGGCGGAGCGGCTCGACGATGTGCTCGCGGAGGAAACCGGGCAGGGACTGGCCGCTGAGCCGTTCGATGACGGCGCCTTGCAGGTCCATCGAGATGCTGTAGCGCCGCCCCACAAGTTCGGACCGGTCACGGCCGTAGGTGAAGCCCGCGGTGTGGGTCATCAGTTCCCGCATGGTGGGCGGGTGGACGGGGTCGGCCAGGATGCCCATGGCCAGGCCGGTGACCGGTTTGGTCATCGAGAAGATGCGGAAGATCGTGTCGGTGCGCATCGGCCGGCGCGGGAACCGGCGATCGAGCCCCATGGCGCGGAGGCGTACGATCTCGCCGTGCCGGGCCACGAGCGTCACGGCTCCGGCGATGACACCTTCGTCGATCTTCCGGCGTCCGGCCGCGTCGACCCGGTCCAGGCCCTTGGACGAGAGGCCGACCTCTTCGGGTTCCGCGGCGCCGAGCCCCGTCGTCGGCGCGCTCACGCGCTCTCCCGCCTGTTCGGGTTCTGCGGCGGCGCGAGCGAGCCCAGCCATTCAAGGGACGGCTTCGGGGTACGGGCGAATGTGGTGCGGTCGACGGCGACCAGGCCGAACGTCGGCCCCCAGTGCCCCCACTCCCAGTTGTCGAGCAGGCTCCAGTGGAAGTAGCCGCGCACGTCGGCGCCGTCGTCCATCGCGGCCCGCAACGACTCCAGCGCGCCGGTCGTGTAGGCGATGCGCCGGGTGTCGTCGGCGGTCGCGACGCCGTTCTCCGTGACGATGATGGGAACGTCGCGCACCACGCGCGCCACCCGGCGCACCGCTCCTCCCAGCGCGGCCGGGGTGAACTCCCACCCGGTCTGCGTGCGCTCGGCCGCCGGATTCTTGACCACCGAGCCGTCCACGCGCAGCCGTCCGCCGGTGTAGGTCTGCACCCCGACGAAGTCGTCACCGGCGCTCGCCCGCAGGAAGACCTGGTCGCGAGGCTCGGCGTACGCTTCGAGCGCCGCTTCCGCGCCGGGTTCGGCCTGGTAGTCCTGCACCGAGACGCCCCAGCCGACACGCAGCCCGGGATGGTTCGCCCGCAGGCGGGCGACGGCGGCCCGGTGGACTGCGATCATGACCTCAGTGGTCGCCTCGTCCGGTACGGGCATCCCGCGGGCGAGCCCGCCTGAACCGGTGAGCTTCGGGAACATGGCGACGATGTTGGGCTCGTTGATGGTCTCCACGTGCTCGACAACGGCGTCGAGGACCGGGGCGAGCGCGTCGACGTAGCGCAGGAACCGTTCGGTCGCGTCCGGGCGCAGCCAGCCGCCACCTGCGGCGAACCACAACGGCAGCGTGAAGTGGTGCAGCGTCACCAGCGGCCGCAGCCCGCGCGCCACCGCGCCCTCGGCGACGCGCCGGTAGTGCGCGACGGCTGCCCTCGACAGGTGACCGTCGGCCGGTTCGACACGCGACCATTCGATGCCGAACCGGTAGTCGGTGAACCCGGCACCCGCGGCGAGGTCGAGGTCCTCGGGCCAGCGGTGGTAGCCGTCCACGGCGTCACCGCAGCGCTCGGCGACCGTCGTACCCGGCTGGTTCTCCCGGTACCACCAGTCGCTGGCCACGTTGCCGCCCTCGGTCTGATGCGAGCCGGTCGCGACACCCCACAGGAAGCCCGGCGGGAACAGCGCGGCGCATGGTCGGGGTTCGGCGTGGACAGCGCGGGCGCCGGTGACGGAACGGCTCACGTCCATCGGTGATCTCCTCGTACGGGGGCGGCACACCGGGCACTAAAACACAGCAGTGCTGGGTTTTCGAGAAGGCTAGTACTGTCAGCTCATGGCCACAACCACCCGCCGCGGCCCTTACGCCAAAGGGATCGCCAAACGGCAGCAGATCCTGAAGGAGGCGCTCGCCGCCTACGCCGAGAGCGACAGCACCGGGCCGTCCCTGCGGGCCGTCGCCAAGCGGGCCGGGCTGAGCGAGCGCGGCCTGCTGCACTACTTCGCGGCCCGCGACGAGCTGTTCGTGGCCATCCTCGCCGAACGCGACGCCGCCGACCGTGCCACCTTCGATCCCGACGGACCTGTCGACGACCTCGCCGCGGTGACCGCACAGAGTGCCAGGACGCCAGGCCTGGTCCGGCTGTTCCTTGAGATGGCAGCCGCCGCGCCGGACCCAGGGCACGCGGCCCACAGTTTTTTCACCCGGCGCTACCGGGAGCTCCGGGAGCTCCTCGCCCGCAAGTTCCGGCGCTCGGCCGAAGCGCGGCCGGTCGTCCCCGCGCGAGCTGTCGACCCGGAGTTCGCGGCCCGCATCCTGATCGCCGCCTCCGACGGTCTCCAGGCCCAGTGGCTCCTCGACCCGGCGATCGACCTCGAGGACGACCTCGATCGCCTGGCCCACCTCCTCCTGGCGGCGCTGACTTCCTCCACCGAAGCCGACCCCGCCACCGAAACCGGCCCTGCCGTGCAGTGACTCGGTTCCATGCGCATCGCGCGTCAGCTGGCCGGGGGCCGCAGGCCGAGCCACTGCTCGGCGTCCCAGGCATGGAACCGCTCGACCTCGGTGAACCCCAGCTTCGCCGCGAGGCGCATCGAGCCGACGTTGGCGCTCTGGGTGGTGAGCACCACCGGCTCGCCGGGAAGGACGCCGTCGAACCAGTCGAGCGCCGCCGCGCACGCCTCGGCGGCGTACCCTTGCCCCCAGGCCTCCGGCAGGAACAGGTAACCGAGATCGGCCTTCCCCACGGCAGCCGGGCGGCGGTGCCCGACTGCTCTCCTGAGCAGGATGTGGCCGATCATCGCCCCGTCGAGCTCGACGACGAAACTCCCGGGCCATCGCTCGGGCACCTCGGGCAGCTCACGCTCAAGCTCGTCACGCGGGCGGGGACCGCCGAGGTAGGTGTGCACCTCTGGCGAGGCGAGCAGCTCGATGAACGTCGTGCGGTCCCGCGCCTCGGGTTCACGGAGCACGAGCCGCCCGGTCCGGATCGGCTCAGGCGGCCAAGCCACCTGTCCTAGATCTGACATGCGCGCTAGGCTAACATTCCGGATGGAATTGACGATCTCGCGTAACTCGTAGCTGCCCTCGTGACCGCTGACGGACGGGTGCGCGGCCTTCCACGCCGTGAGCCCCCTTACTCGAGCGGCAGGGAGTGCCGTCCGGCGACCTGGCGGATCTCCTCCAGCGGGTACGGCGTCTTCCTGCTCTCACTCTGCAGCTCGTGGTAGAAGTCGTTCAGGACGGTGGCCAGAGGGCTGTGCCGCGACAGCAGGGCCGCGACCCCGCCGGGCATGCCGGCCGGCCGCTCTCCCGCAGCCCATTTCCGTACGAGTTCGCGCCGCCCCTGCCAGGCGACGCCGTGGAAGGCCCCGGCCAGCCAGTTCACCAGGAACGACAGCGTGTAGGTCCGGTCGAAGGTGAGGTGCCGGCGATAGAAGACCTGTTCCTCCTCCGACAGGTCGAACCGGGTCGACACGGCCTGCCCGAAGTCGGTCAGGTAGAAGCGGCGCCCGTCGGTGAGGACGTTCTCGAAATGCGCGTCGAAGTGCAGCAGGCCGCCGGTGTTCATGAAGGACACGGCCTCGCGCAGCCCTTGGTCCACCAGGGTGCAGGCGTGGTCGGCGTCGCCCGTGCGTACCTGCTCGTCCAGCCACTGGTGCAGGTTGCAGGGGAAGTGCTCCAGGAAGAGCGTCAGGCTCGCCGGCGCCTCCGCCAGCGCTTCGAGGCGGCGGCGCATGCCGGGCGCGCCCTCCCAGAACGTGACCGCCCGATCGATGTCGGCCAGCACTCCGTACAGCGGGGCGGGCTCGGCGTCGGGCAGCACCCGCCAGTGATAGAGCAGCGGGAAGGTGGGGGACCGGCCGGTCAGCACCCACTCGGTGGTCATCGTGTGCGCCGCCAGCTCGCGCCAGGCGCCGAAGCCGGGCGAGCCGATGCCGTACTGGCAGAAGGGCGGCAGCCCGAACAGATTGGCCGTCGAGTGCGGGTGCCGCAGTTCGAGCTCGGTGAGGGGCACCCGTTTGACGAAGACCTGGGTGCCACCGACGTCGAGCCGCGCGGACGCCCCGCCGATGCCGGTGCCGAGAGGAACGCCCTCGCGCTCCAGCAACTCGGCCAGCTGCCGGTCGTCGTAGCGGTCCAGGGCCGTGGAAACGTCGCGATGGGTGGTCGACCGCGTGTCCGTCATCGTGATCACTTTACTCAACCGGCCGAGTCGGTCTGGGCGCCGCACACATCCAGCCTTGTACCGCAAGATCAGTGACGTGACCGACCACCCCGTCCTCACCTCAGGAGCCCGCATCTCATGTACTTCATCCACCGCGACTGGGAAGCCGGGCCGCTGTGCAAGAGCGTCCGGCACGCGCCCGGCCGTACCGTCCTGGAATGGTTTCGCGGCCTGTGGGAGCCGGGCGGCCTCGACCGGGCGCACTCCGACCTGAACGGCGCACCCTACGTGCTGGAATGGCTGAGAGAATGCGGCGACACCCCTCCTGAGAACATGGTCGAACTACGCCGCCGGATCCGGATACAGCTGGGGCCACCGCCACCGACGTGGCCGGCGAATGGGCGGGGCCACGGGAAGTCAGGCCGGACGGCGTCTGCTTCCTGGAAGGAGGGCCGAACTCCTCTCGCACTTCGGTGAGGGTGCGGTCGTGAGCAGCCCAAGCGGTGATTCTCCGGCGCAGGGACCGAGATCAGGCAGGACGGTGGCGAGCGCTCCCGTCACGCCGAGGGAGTTGAAGGCGCCCCGCGCTTCCAGGGACTGCAATGCTCGCGCCCACTCCGTCTCCTGACGTTCGGCGTAGGCCAGGTGGTCGAACAGAAGGCGCAGGGCTGTCTCGCCCCCGAACATGCCGGGCCGGCGAAGCGCTTGGTTGAGCCGGCCTTTGAGGTAGGTGCGGATCTCGGTCGACGAGCGTGGCCCGGGCGAGGTCGTCATGTTGCTCGCTCCATGTCGCTGGGGTAGGTGCTCCTCATCGTTCGTTGTCGTGACGAGTTCGCGCACGTTCGGCTCCTCCGCAATCCCTGGACCATGACCCTCCCGTGGGGGAACATGCGTCGGAGGCGTCGCGCGGCGGCCACGGGGGATGCGGAGGCTGCCGTCACTTCTTACCTGCCTGCCGCCGTACCACGTCACCGGAGGCCGGCCTCACGGGAAAGGGGTTCTGTCTTGTCCGTACGAGCATCAGCCACCTCTCATCGGCTCTCGACCCGATTAGGCGCGATCATCGCCTGCCTGGTCCTGGCCCTGAGCGGCGGCGTGACGGCCGCCGCCCTCGACGCGGCGCCCGCGCACGCCGCCTACCCCGGCGTCAACGGCAAGATCTACTACCTCTGGGGCGAGGACATCCACAGCGTCAACCCCGACGGCACGGGGAGCTCACCTCTCGTCCAGGGCCCCGAGTACGAGTGCGCGGTGGACGCCTTCCCCGACGGCCAGAAGCTCGTCTTCGCCCGCTGTGACGCCCCTGCCGAGCTGTACACGGTGAACGCCGACGGCACCGGGATCACCCAGCTCACCACCGGCTCCGGCGTCAACCGCCTGGGACTCGCCGTGTCCCCCGACGGCAGCAAGATCGCCTACTCCTCCACCGACGGCCTCAAAGTGGTCAACGCCGACGGCACCGACCCCGTCACCCTGGTCGAGGGGGATGCCACACAGCCGGCCTGGTCCCCCGACGGCACCAAGATCGCATACGTGTTCAAGTCGGATGTCTACACCCGCAACGCCGACGGCACCAACCCGCAGAAACTGACCACCCAATTCGTCACCGGCTCCTCCACCCGCCCGGACTGGTCGCCTGACGGCACGAAGATCCTTTACATCCAGTCGCAGATGGGCCCGCCCCCGGTCGTCTGGGTGATGAACCCCGACGGCAGCGACAAGACGATGCTGATCGCCATCGCCACCTCGGCGGTGTGGTCCCCGGACGGCACCAAGATCGTCCGCTACAGCGGCGGCTACCTCGTCACCTTGGACGCCGACGGCTCCAACCAGGTCGTCTTGCCCGTGAGAGGCAACGTCGGCGACTGGGCGCCCTCCCGCTACCGTTTCGGCGGCTTCCAACCGCCCCTGGCCGCCCCGCCCGCCGTCACCCACCGCAAGGCGGGCGCCGCCGTGCCCGTGACCTTCAGCGTCGGCGGCGACCAGGGCCTCGGCATTCTCGCGCCCGGCTCTCCGTCCAGCCAGCCGTACGACGCCGAGACCGGCGAACCGACCGGCCCGCCCGAGCCGGCCCAGGACGCCGGACAGTCCGGCCTGCACTACGACCAGGACACCGGCACCTACACCTACGTGTGGAAGACCGGCAAGGCGTGGAAGGACACCGCGAGGAGACTGATCCTCACCTTCGAGGACGGCACTCGCCACACCGCCGACATCCAGTTCCGCTGACCCCGATCCGGTCACCAGCCCAGGCTCAGGCCGAGGGCGGCGATCAGGGTCGTCGTCACGGCGGCGCCCGCCAGCGCGCGCAGGTCCGTCGAGCGCAGGAAGGAGCGCAGGAAGGAGCGCAGGAACGGGCGCGGGAGCGGGCGGCGGGCCAGGGCGGTGGCCAGCCCGGCCACCGGCCCGGCCGCCAGCGCGACCACGGCGGCGGGCGAGCCGTCCTGCAGGCCGCGTACCGCGCACACCACCGCCACGGACGCCGCCAGCCCCACGAGCAGCGGCCCGGCCAGCACCCGCGCCCGCCGGCCGAGCGCCATGGCGGCCGTGGCGAGCATCGCCACGGGGGCCAGCGCGATCACCGCCATGGTGGCCCGTGAGCTGGCGGTCGTGGCCGACGGCAACGAGTCGGCCACGACCGTGAGCAGGAACAGCAGGGCGGCCGAGGCCACCAGGGCGCAGCCGTTCCCGCCCAGCAGCCACGGCGGGGGCGGCTGCGCCCTGGCCCGCCGCAGCAGCTCCCACGCCAGCCCGGCGGTGCAGGCCGAGACGACGATCAGGAAGGCGGCGTGGTACCAGCCGGCCCAGGAGAAGGTGTGCGCCCGCACGAGCAGCCAGTTCACCCGCGGCGCGGGGTCGAGCAGCCAGGCGAGCTGGGTGGCGAGACCCACCAGGCCGCCGGCCGCCGCGGCGAGCCCCGGCGGCCGGCCCCGGTGGGTGCGCGGCAGGAGCGTGACGCCTCTGGTCAGGCCGTAGACGATCGCCGGCAGCAGGATCGCGTCCCCCACCGTGCCGCTCCAGTAGCGCCACATGTCCGGCCCGGGCAGGTTGCCGGGGACCGTGGCGGCGGCCATCGCCCCGAACCCCGCCGCCAGGCAGGCCGCGGCGGCGAGTGCCGGGTGTCGGTCAGGCGTCATACGGGGGCGCCCCGAGTCGTGCCGGCCGGTCATCGCCGGTGCTCCTGCTCATCGCCCGTACAGGACACGGGCCGGGCGGTTGCTGGGGGTCTGGCCGTCGCCGGGGGACTCGTACCAGGCGCGCAGGCACCACAGGATCTGGCCGCGGCGGGCTGCCCCGGCGTCGATGCCGATGTTCCTGGACGCGGTGGGCGCCCTCTGGCCGGATTCGCCCTCGCCGTAGCGGCCCTCCTGGATCAGGCCCAGCCTCACCCGCGGGTCGGCCTCGGCGACGTTGCGCAGCAGGGCCTCGAAGGAGCGCTCGCCCAGCCTGACCCACCAGCTGCCGGGGGCGGGCAGCGGCTGCGGGTAGACCGAGCGGACGGCCTCGTCGAGCCGGACCAGCCAGTCGATCGTGGACGTCCCGGAGGCTCCCGCCAGCTGGCCCACCCACTGCAGCACGGCCGAACGATACCGTTCGCGCTCCTGCTCGTCGGCCAGGTGCACGCTCTGATAGTCCTGCCTGAGCGGCGTCCACAGGTCCGGGTCGAGGTCGATGGCGTTGAGCACGTCGCTGATGACCGCCGCCACGTCGCGGTGGCGTTCGAGCGCGTCCGGGCCGAGCGCGGCCCCGACGTCGTCCCGCAGGCCGTCGGGGGGACGGAAACCGGCGGTGACGTCGGGGAACGCCTCCGCCGCCCTGGTCCGCCAGCGCTCCGCCTCGGCGGCCGGCAGCCGCAGCAGGACGCCGGCCAGCCGCGCGGGATCGTCACCGTCCAGGGGTCTGTGGCAGTGCGGGCGTACGGCGGGGTCGGCCGACAGCTCGGCCGCGAGCGCGGCCCATCCGTCAGCGACCGCGGGCCCGGCCGGGGCCGGGAGGAGGAGGCGGGCGCCGAGTTCCCGGTGCACGGTCTCCGCCGCCCGCCACACGGCCTCGTCCTGACCTCCGGGGTCGCCCCGGTACAGCAGCAGCGCCAGGTCGCACGCGCACCGGGCGAGGACGTCGCGGGCGGCGCCGCCCAGCTCGGACGTCCGGTCGGCGAGCAGCGTGGTGAGCGCGGCGTCCAGCGGGCCGGCGGCCATCAGTGCTCCCCGGTGAACGGGTCCCACGAGCGCCGCCAGTTCGGCACGCCCACGTCCATCGCGGCGGCGTGCACCGCTCCCGGCACCTTGTGGATCAGCTCGACGGCGCCGGCGGGCAGGTATTCGGGATGTCCCGCCATCACCCGCAACCGTCCGGTGGAGTCGAGCGTGGCCCAGTGCCGCAGCGTACGCCGGGTCCGCGGGTCGTCGTCCGGGTACGGCGCCGCGACCGCGCCCAGCTCGATCCGCCGCCCGTCCGCCTCGCACGCGACGAACAGGTACTCGTCGCCGGCGGGAAGGGGCAGTGCCGTGGCGGACACGGCTCCGCGCACCGGCGCGGCCCCCATGTCCAGCGAGTGGAAGGCGTGCGGGAAGGCGGCCTCGGGCTCGGCAGGGAGGGGCGGGAACACCGGCACGCTCGCCCCGTCGGCGGTCAGCACGTGGACGGCCAGCCCTCGCCGCATGATGTCCTGCAGCGTGTCCGGCCGGATCGTGGTGCCGTCCGTCGCGCCGTCCACGATCAGGTGGCTCGTGGTGCCGCGGCGCAGCAGGATGGTCGGGTTGAGCTCCTGGTCGATCTCGAACTGGAAGTAGAGGTCGCGCGGCGGCTGGGCGGCGCCGGCTCTGGTCAGATAGCGGAAGCGTCCCCATTCGATCGACTCGCCGCCCTCGATGCGGCGGTGCACGCGGATGTCGGGCCGCAGGGGCAGCCAGCGGCCGCGGGCCCGCATGCGGCCCTGCCGGTCCCCGATGTCGAAGACCGCGCCGGAGCCGATGAGCTCGGTCGTGCCGGTGTCGTTGTCCACCAGGTCGAAGCCGCCGGGCACGGTGAGCAGCAGGTTGTCCACCTCGATGTGCAGCACGTCGTCGCCTCTGGCCAGGCGTTCGACGTGGTGCTGCTGGCCGCGTTCGACGGCGCTGTTGTCGCGCTGGCTCTGCGCCCAGCAGGCGCCGATGGACGTGGCCTGCTTGGCGTAGTCGCTCTCCACGATCAGGGCGGCGGGGTTCCACACGATCGGCGGCGCCGGGTCGTCCGCGGCGCCGGCCTCGGCCTCGGCGTTGACCTCGGCGGCGAAGCGGTTGAGCACGGTGTCGCGGACGATGGCCATCTCGCACGACTTGCCGGACAGCGCGATGCAGTCGAGCTCCTCGCCGGGCTCGGCCCGCAGTCTCGACCGGGTGAGGTCGGCGGCCAGCGTGACGGCCGTCTCGATGATCGGCCTGGCGAGTCTGGCGAAGCCGTCCTGGTCGAGGTGCACCTGGGCCGGCTTGAGCCTGCCCACCTCCTCGCGCCGGCCGAACCCGTCGGGCAGCACTCCGGCCAGGTCGCTGAGCAGCGGGGCGGGCATCTCCCAGTCGGCGCCTTCGCCGAGCTGGTACTTGGCCCGTTCGGCCTCGCCCCACAGCAGGTCGAAGGCGCGCTGCCCGCCGCCGGCCGCGTGCGTGGGCAGCAGGTCCCGCAGCGCCTCGGCGACCGGCGGCGGAGCCGGCGAGGGGTCGGCGTTGCCGAGGATCAGGTCCGCGAACCGGGGCTGCGCGCCGAGGTGGCGGGCGCCGTCGCCGGTCGCCTGGGCGTCGAGCGCGTCCACGATGAGCGCCTTGAGCCAGTAGAAGATCTTCAGGGTGAGCAGGTCGCCGCCGAGCTGCGCGTGGCCCGTGGAACCGAGGACCCGGGGGCGCAGCAGGTAGTAGCGTCCCTGGACGAGCGGGTCCAGCCGGGGATCGGGCACGGTGAGGTCGTGCAGCTCCAGCAGGAGCAGGGCGATGTCGGTGGTGCCGCCGCCGATGTCGATGACCAGCAGGACCTGCCGCCACATCCGCTTGCCCGGCACGGGGCGGCAGCGGGCGCGGAACGCCTCGATGCCGGCCTGCGCGTCCCCGCCGAAGTCGCGCATCAGGAAGAACAGGGCGGCGGCGACGGCCTCGTCGTAGTCCATGTGCACGTCCATCGGGGTGCGCAGGCCCAGCGCGTCCGCCACCAGCTCGCGCAGGCGCTGCCGCGCGCCGGGAGGCGTGGTCGTCGGGTAGGTGACCACCACCTGCTCCACCCGGCGGCCCTGAAGCTGGGCCTCCTGCAGCGTGTCCGCGTACTCCTCCACGCGGCGGGCGAGGTCGGCGTAGGCGGCGGCGAGCAGCAGGTCGGTGTCGTCCGCCCAGCCGTCCTGCCGGACGTCCAGGCCCGGCGCCAGGCGTTCGGGGGTGACGAGCCGGCGTTTGAGCCCCCGGTACAGCCGCCGGTGCCGGCCGTCCTCCAGCGGGTCGACCAGCAGCGCCGCCCCGGCCCCGCCCTCCGGCACGGCGAGCACGCTGGCGATCTCCCGCGACCGTTTGGGCGCGAGGGTGAGCGCGACCCGGTCCAGCCTCAGCGAGGGCATCGGCGGCACCCGGAACACCTGGTCGTGCACCTCGTGCAGGCGCTCGACCAGCCAGCGCAGCTCGTCGTGGTCCAGGGGCAGGGTCTCCAGCTCCGTGCACACCGCGTCGAGCAGCGCGCCGCGCGTGCTCCGCCGATGCGCGCCGTCCAGCTGCTCGGCCAGCGCGGCGCAGCTGGTGATGGGTTCCTCCTGCCCCGCCTCGCCGGCCAGCCGGAAGTTGACCCGGTCGAGCAGCTCCCGCTTGGCCTCCTCGCGCGGCCATTCCCGCCTCAGCAGCGCGGCCACGCGGCGGTCGGCCTCCCGGGACCTGTCGGGGTCCAGGCCGTGGGGCGAGCGCCGCCGGTCGTGGAACATGGTCGCGGTGGCGGATGACGTGCCCAGGTCGAAGGCCAGGGTGTAGAGCCGCTCGCAGCCGGCCAGGGACGGCCGCAGGGGGGTCCTCGTGCTGTCGTTCATCGGTTCTCCTTGATCGTGGTCGGCTGTCACAGCAGGTCGTCGTAGCCCTGGCCGGGGAGGTCGGGGCCGGGGCGGGGCCGGCGGGTCCTGCCGAGGTCGCCGGGGGTGGGCAGCTCGCGTTCCAGCTCCTGCATCGCCTCGGTCAGCCGGCCGTGCAGGTCGGCCACGACGCGGGCGACCCTGCTCTGCACGGTGTAGGCCATGCCGTTGGCCAGGTCCCTGCGCAGCTGGAACAGCCGGCTCTGGTGCCGGCGCGCCACGGTGCGCTCCCTGGCCTCCGTGTGCCGGCCCATGGCCGCGTGCCAGGGCAGGGCGTGGTGGTCCGCGAGCGGGAACAGGTGCTCGTCCACGGTGAGGTCGGCGCCGCCCGCCGAGTGGATCGAGGTGCGCAGCACCTCGGGCACCCAGTCGCGCGGCCGGGTCAGGTAGCGCAGGAGCAGCATCCGTCGTTCGCCGCCGTCGGCCGGGTCGAGCAGGGCCAGCCGCTCCTCCAGCAGCCCGCCCGTACGCGGGTCGTCCAGCAGCTCACGGGCGGCCGCCACGGCCTGCTCACAGTCGTCCATCCACCGGTCGAGGGCGGCCGAGAGCAGGTCGAACGCCTCGTGGTGGGCCTCGGCGAGAGCCCGCATGTACGGCTCGCGCAGGCTCTCCGTCGTGTCGGCGGCGCCGTCGTCCGTCCGGGCGGGCGCCGGCCCGGGGAAGACGGAGCGGTGCTGCACGGCGCGCGGCTCGATCGTGCCCCTGACGCTGCGCCGCATCGTCTCCGTCCAGCAGTTCCACAGGTAGACGTCGCCGATGACGGCCCGGCGGACGTGGTCGAGCACCGCGCGGCCGTCCGGCAGGGTGAGCGCGCTCAGGCCGCTCAGGCGGGAGATCCGCTCGCGCATGGCCAGCGCCGCCTGGCTCAGCGCACGCGCGGCGTGGGCGACGCGCTGGTCGTCGCCGTCGGCCGCCGGGCCGCCGCTCTCCAGCCGCTGCAGCCGTTCGAGCCGGTCGCGCAGGTCGCGCTGGACGGCGCGGCATTCGCCGAGCAGGATGCGTACGCCGTGCTCGCGCAGGTGGACGGTGATCCGCCGGCGCAGCGACTCGATGCCGCCGTCGGCGGTGTAGCCGGCCAGCGCCGCGGCGAGGCGGTGTTCCGGCGCGTGCGCGTCGCCGGCGGCGTGCGCGCGTAGCGAGGCGGTCACGGGCTCCCAGCCGCGGGCGCGCTCGCGCACCTCGCGGTCCCGGCCGAACACGGCGCTGGTCAGCGTCGTGGTGTCCGCGCGGCCGCCGCTCAGCTCGCCGGCCGCGCGCAGGAGCGAGGCCAGCTCCTCGCTGAGCCCGCGCAGCGCGGTGAGCGTGACGGCGGGGCCGGGGACGGGCGGGGTGATCGCGTCGAAGTGGTTGGCGACCACCAGCAGGGAGTGCGCGAGCTCCTCGCGTGACCAGCGTCCTCCCTCCAGCAGCCCGCGCAGCCGGGCCGGCCCGACGGTCTCGGACTGGCGGGCGTTGATCACCACGGCGATGCTGGTGACCCGGCGCAGCTCGCGCTGGCTGAGGTACTCGTCCCTTGCCCCGCCCAGGGTGTTCAGGCCGGGGTGGTCGCACAGCTCGACGCCGCGGGGGTCGCCGACGGCCGACAGGTCCCACAGCCTCTCGGGCATGCGTACCTCGTAGGTGACGCGGCGTACCAGCGGGAAGACCTCGCGCAGGGACTGGGCGGTCAGCTCGGCGTCGGCCGGCAGCGGCGCGACGAAGTGCCGCTCGGGGAACGCGTCCGGGATCGTACGCGAGCCGCCGATCTCGATCGCCTGGTGCAGCAGGGCGGCGTCCACGGCGAGGTGCTGGCCCGGGTCGGTCGCGGGCAGCAGCCGCCCGCCTCTGGCGACGGCGTCGCGCAGCCGCAGCAGCTCGTAGGCCAGCGCCCGCACCTCGGCGTTGGCCTGCGCGTCGCGCCAGAGCGGCCGGGCGAACTCCTCCAGCCGGTCCCAGCCGTCCACGACCGGGTTGTAGCCCCGCAACATGCCGATCGGGTACGGCAGGCGGCACTCCGCGACCACCGCGTGCAGGCGGGACATGATGAAGCCGGCGCACTCGGCGACGGCGTTCAGCGACAGGAAGCTGATCCAGCTGCCGGCCAGTTCCGGCACGTCGCCTCGCGGGTCCGGCAGCACGCGCACGGCCGTCACGTTGCCCGTCGCCGGCGCGCCCGAGACCTTGAGCAGCTCCGGCATGCGCAGCAGCGCGGACATCAGCCGCGACTTGCCGGCGTTGGAGTCGCCGACGAAGGCGAAGGTCATGCGTTCCTCGGTGCGCTCGGCCAGCTCGGCGGCGAGCCGTTCGGCCTCCTGCCGGGCGACGCGGACGTGCGCCTGGGTGGCGGGCGGCTGCTCGCGCAGCCGGGCCAGCACCTTCTCCGCGTAGTCGCGCAGCTCTTTCAGCTCGGCGAGGTCATCGGTCATCTCCGGACTCCATTCGTGTTCTGGGGAGCGGTCCGCATGTGGTCCATGCGCCAGTCGTGGCGCCAGGACTCGCGGGTCATGGCGGTGTCGAACTCGAGCCGGTCGCGCGCCCTGTCGAGGTCGGCGCGGAGCCGGTCCCGGCCCATCTGCCGGTCGAACTCGGCCCGCTGCCTGGAGCCGTAGATCGTCCACCGGCCGAGTGCCTTCATGCTCAGCGGCATCAGGTCGAGCGTCACGAACAGGCCGCGCACCAGCCAGGGCAGGGAGGCGATCGCGGGGTCGCGGTTGGCGTCCATGAAGGCGGAAAGGCCCCGCAGCTGGGTGAGCCAGCCGTTGTTGGCGTAGATGGCGTCGATCTCCTTCTTCAGGCCGGGGACGGCGGCGACCGCCTTGTCGCCGCCGCGGCCCAGCGCCACGGCCTGCCGGGTGAGCGCGGCGCTCTGGCGGTCGTAGCCGGCGTCCTGCAGGGCGGTCGCCTTGCGGACGCGCCGCAGCTCCCCTCTGGCGTCCAGGTAGTCGGTCCTGGCGTCCCCGGCGGCCGGGCCGTAGCCGACCAGGCCGGTGCCGGAGATGCCCTTGGCCTCCTCGACGTACCGCTTGCGGGCGCGCTCGGCGGCCCTCGCGGCGGCGTCGCGCAGGTCCTTGTTGTGCGCGAGCTGCTTGCGCAGCTCCGCGGCCCGGAACTCCAGCCGCGCCACCGCCCTCTGGCGGGCCTCGGCGGCCTGCCGCTCGTGCACCCGGGCCGTCTCCTCGGCGATCTCCGGGCGGAAGATCATGAGCACCAGCGCGTCGCCGATGAGCCAGGCCACGATGACGGCGAGGACCACCCGGGCGCCGAAGAAGACCGCGCGGGCCGGCCCGGACCGCCGGCTGCCGCCGTAGGAGGGTTCCCCCACGATGGAACGATCCAGACAGAAGATCAGCAGCGCCCACACCGCGGCGTACGCCAGGAACGCCGGCTGGAAGGCGCCCGCGATGATCGAGGCGTACAGCGTGAACGTGATGCCGGCCATCAGCGCCACCAGCAGCACGAAGACCCCCACCATGCTGTAGCGGTACAGCTCGGTGCGCGAGGCCAGATGCCCGGTGTCCACCGCCCCGCACCACAACAGGAACCTGGTGACCCGGCCGGCCCGTGGCCGTCCTCGTTCCTCCATCGTCGCCCCCATCCCGTGTCCCCTCGCGTGCACTTCCAGCGTGCGCGGGAACGGGGTACGCGGCATCGGGCGAGCGCACCAACCGGCGGGCGGCCCTCTGGGGGCTCGCCCCCACGGGCCCGGTTCAGTGCCGGTCGCGCAGCCGCAGCAGCGCCTCCCTGATGCGGTGCGGATGACGCAGGCGGCCCGTCACGAACTGGGCGAACAGCAGCCGCTGCTCGGTGGTGGCGCTGGTGATGCCGACCCGGGTCAGCGCGTTGGTGATGTGGTTCTCGATCGTCTTCTCCGACAGCCCGAACTCGCCGGCGATCTCCTTGCGGGTGTGGCCGTCGGCGTACCTGGCGAGGATCTTCAACTGCTGGTCGGTGAGCTGCCCGGCCCAGTCGAGGTGGGGTTCGAAGTCGAGGACGGTCAGGACGTCCAGGCCCTTGCGGCGGCACTCCTCGCGCATGCCGATGACATTGGCGACGAACCTGTCGGCGGACATGCCGACGCGGTCGAGCACGATCGGGATGGAGTTGCCGTGCAGGATCTCCTCCAGCAGCCGCGCCTGCTCGTCGGTGAACCTGATAGCGCCGCTGCGGCCGGCGTCGATCAGCGCGTTGGCCAGGTTCGGCTCCAGGAACGGCTGCCCGCGGTGCGTGTGCATCAGCGCGTCGCACATGCCCATCGGGTGCACGCCCTTGTACAGCACGCTGTGCGCGCCCAGCGCCCACGCGCCGACCTTCGTCTGCCAGTCGTCGCGCATGGTGACGACGACCACCCTGAACTGGCGCAGCAGCCGCAGCACGTCCGCGCGGGCGCTGCCGGTCATGAGGTCGAGCAGGCAGACGTCGAAGATCGCCCGCGAGCGCAGCAGGGAGGTCGCGCCGCGCTCCTCGGCCACCACGACGAAGCGGGGATCGGCCTCCAGGTGCCTGACCAGGCCCTCGCGTACCAGGAGGTGGTCCTCGACCACCGCCACCCGGATCGGATCGCTCATGCCCGCTCCTGTCGCTCGTGCACGCCGACTTCGAGGATCACGATCGCGCCGTGCCCCGGCGAGGAGATCCGCAGGTCCCCGCCGAGCTCGCGCAGGCGCGTACGGTGCCTGGCCAGGCTGTTCAGCTTCGCGTCCGGCGGGAACCCGGGGCCCTGGTCGCTGACGGAGACGCGGATCAGGCCGTCCTCCGCGTCGGCGCGGACGAAGGCCCGCTCGACGCGGGCGCGCGTCGCCACGTTGAGCAGGACGGCCCGCAGGGCGGCCTCGACGGCGTCCGACACCTCCTGCGGCACCGCGCCGGCGCGTTCTCGGAAGGCCTGCGACAGCAGCGGCTCGGCCACCAGGCCCAGCTCCGCGACCTCGGAGACCTCCCGGTGCACGGTCTCCACCAGGCCCAGCCGCTCGGCCGGGCGTCCCGTGTCGATGAACGCCCGCAACCGCGCGTAGTCCTTGACCAGCAGCGTGCGCAGCCGTTCGAACTCGCCGGGCCGCCCGCACTCGTGCTCGGCGACCCGCTGGACGGTGTGGCTCCAGTGATTGTGCAGTTCGTCGGACAGCTCGCGGTGATGGCGCTCCTCGGCCGCGCGCCGGCTGAGATCCGACAGGTCGGCCGCCGACCGGCGCAGGAACCCGGCGCCCCGCTCGATCAGCACGGCCAGCGCCACGAACCCGCTCAGCGCGATGATCGTCTCCGGCAGCAGCACCTTGCCGGGATCGCCCAGGGCGACCAGGTAGGCCACGGAGATGCCCGCCGTGCCGGCCGACAGCACCGGCAGGCTCTTCGACAGGCCGGCCCCGCTGATCTGCCCCGTGGTCCAGATCACCAGCGGCGCGAGCACGCTCGTGCGATCCCCGGCCGGCGCGGCGAACGCCGCCAGCGAGAGCATCACCACGCCGGTGCCCACCTGCATGATGCCGGTCCACGCGCCGCCGTACTCGCGCAGGTGGATCAGCCGCGCCGCCAGCGCGGCCGTCTCCGCCGCCGCCAGGACCACGATGGCGACGCCCACCCAGGAGGGTCGCAGGGCGTCCATCATGTACGGCGCCGCGCCCACCCACTGCACGACGTGCAGCGCCCGGTACAGCAGCAGGATCTTGGCCAGCTGCCATTCCATCCGCCGGCCGGCGAACCGGTACTTCTCGGCGAGCTGGTCATGGGTGATCGAGCGTCTCACCCGCCCGGTACGCCCCGCACGGCGGAACCCCGTCCCTTTCACGGGCGTTCAGGGCAGTCCGTGCAGGACGAAGGACCCCCAGATCGCGGGGTCCGGATAGGCCTCGCGCCCCCGCAGGAGCGCGGCCCTGAACGCGTCCGCGGCGGATCCGCCGCGCCGCAGTTCCTCGTGCAGCACGGCGGCGATCCTGGCGGCCGGCACGGCGGGCACCTCCCGGCTCATCGCGACGACGCGCTCGGCGCCGCCGACGAAGAAGGCGCGCACCAGGCCGCGTACGCCCTCCGGGGTGTGCAGGCCGGAGGCGGAGTGGCAGGACGCCAGCACGACGAGGCCGGCCCGGAGGGCTTCGGCGGCGATCATGTCCGAGGTGAGCCGGCCGTCGTCGTCCGCCGACGGGGTGAGCGCGATGATGCCGGGCGGCCGGTCCAGCCGGAGGTGCGCGTCGAGGAAGGCGTGGGCGTAGACGTGGACCAGATCCGCGCCGCGCAGGCGGTCCCGTACGGCGTCGATCGTGCAGGCCGCGCCCGTGAGCGGCTCGACCCCGTACAGCGCGGCGATCGGCTCGGTCTCCCGCGCGTCGAGCGCCGTCGCGTCCTCGAAGCCGCCGTCGGGGTGCGGCAGCTTCGCGTCCTCGGGAGCGCTGACGATCAGCGGCGCCCTGACCGGGCCGCGCAGGGGGTCGGCGGCGAGCAGTTCCAGGAGGTGGACCGACTGCGCGTAGGTCACCGGATGGCGCTCGATGAGCTGCACCCCCTCCTCCAGGGTGAACGCCGCGAAGGGCAGCTCCCACAGGATCCAGTCCGGCACCACGACGACGGGCCGGTCCGCGGCGAGCAGGTCCTTGAACGGGCGCAGCAGCACCGGCCCGAGGTCGGGGATGTCGCGGCTGTCGGGAACGTTCCCGCCGGTCTCCAGCAGCGCCGTGAAGACGTCGGCGGGGACGCGTTCGTGCGCGCGCCGGCCGTCGGGGCCGATCGCCCAGGCATGGATCTCCCGTAAGTGGTGCAGCGTGGCCAGGGGGTCGACGCCGATCGCCGTTCTCATGAAGTCGAAGTGGGCCTGGTAGTAGAGCAGCGAGACGTTCAGCCGCCGGGCCAGCCCGCCGATCCTGTCGAGGTCGGGGGGCTCGGCGGGCACGCTCTGGCGTTCCGTTCGCGCCGCCCGCACCTGCGCGGCCAGCGGCCCGAACCGGCCGCGTTCGGCGACGCGCAGGGCCTCGTACGGCTCTCCGGCCGCCAGGTGCAGCTCCTGCAGCGCCTGGGAGAGGGGATACACGATCTTGCCGTGCAGTCCGGCCAGGCCGGGTTCGTCCGGGGCGCGCTCGATGAACGTGCTCCACAGCGACTCGCACTCGGGCGCGTAGCTCTTCGCCCGCTCCGGCCGCCCCGTGTCGAGGTTCAGGCGGACGAGGTTCATCAGCGCGACGGCGACGCCCCGGACGTCGCCCACCTCGCGTTTGAGCTCCAGGCTCTCGGCCAGGTGGCCTTCCGCCCGGTCGAAGTCGCCTTCCGCCATCTGCACCAGGGCGCGCAGGTTGAGCGCCAGGGCACGCCCCCGCCGGTCCGACGGGTGCGCCTGAGCGAGCCAGCGATCGAGATAGCCGATGGCGTCGGCGTGCCGCGCGGCGCAGCGGGCCGTCTCGGCGGCGACGAGGAGCCCCTGCCGGTGCAGCACCGGGATTCCCTCCGACATGCGCAGCGCCGTGCCGATCGCGGCGGCGGCCTCGTCGTGCCGGCCCAGCAGGGCGAGCGCGTGCCCGAGATTGCCGAACACCTCGGCGGTGTGGCCGGGCGGCCCGCCGGGCAGCCGTCCGAGATGTTCCTCGGCGCACCGCCCCCACTCCACGGCGCGGTGCGTCTGCCCGAGGGCCAGGCTGACCTGGATCAGCTGCGCGGCGGTGAGCGCGGCGTCCTCCTCCCGCCCGGCCTGCGCGCACTGGCGGTAGGCGTGCTCCAGCACCTCGGAGGACGCGTCCAGCAGGCCCGCCTGCCGCGTCGCCTCTCCCAGGATGGACAGCGCGGACCACCGGGTCGTCGGGGCGGGGGGCTCCCGATCGCCGAGCAGCGCCAGGGCGCGCCTGACGTCCTCCGCGCCTTCGGCCGGGCGGCCGCCGATGACGCTCGTCTCGCCGTACTGGATCAGGGCGGATGCGAGCAGCAGGTCGTCACCGGCCTGCTCGGCGAGCGCGATCCGGCGGCGCGCGTACTCGGCCGCCCTCGGGGCGTGCCCGAGGCCGGTGTAGAGGGCCGCCAGGTGGAGCAGCGCCAGGTCGAGCTCCCGCGCGTCGCTCGACCGTTCGGCGGCCAGCACCGCGAGGTGCGCGTTGACCAGGGCGGCGCGGAGGTGCTGGCGCTCCAGCGCCGCGACCGCGCGGACGCGCAGGCGGCGCGAGATGAAGCCCATCATGGTGTGCCTTCCTTCCTGCGCCGCTCGTCACGGGCGCGGAGCAGCGTCACCGTGACGTGCGGCGCGAGCAGGGCGACCACCGCCCCGGCGATCGCGGCCGGCACCGTCTGCAGGGGAGGCGGCGGGGCAAGGCCCCGCCCGAGCGAGAGCACCGACCAGGCGAGCCAGGCGAGCGCCCCGCCGAACAGGGCGCAGGAGATCCGGCCGAAGGCGTCCGGCGCGGTGAGCTCGCCCGCCCGTTCGGTGATCGCGGGCAGCGCGAGGGCCAGTGCGGCGAGCGCCGCGACGAGCGGCGCGTCCAGGCGGCGTGGCAGCGGCACCTGGTACTCCAGCGCCTGGACGACGGCGAGCGCCATGAGCAGGGAGCCCAGGAACGAGGTCTGCAGGATGGTCAGGCGGCGCGCCCGTTCCGCGAGGCGTTCGGTGATCACGACGCGGGCGCTCCGGGCGACGTCCGCCGCGCTGTCGCGGGTGGCCCGCAGGTAGCCGATGTCCGCCTCCAGCTGCTGCCGCAGGACGGCGGTCAGCAGGCGGTCACGTTCGAGGAGCGGACGTCCTGCGGGCAGGGCGTCGGCCATCTGACCGGCCGCGATGCGTACGCTGACCCGCATCTGGCGCAGGTCGCGGAGGGCGGCGACGAGCCCGGCGGTGCTGTTGACGGCCAGGGCGAGGTGCGTCTGCCCCGCCGACAGCGCCGCCATGCCGACCCGCTGCCGTCCGGTGGCGTCGAGCAGCCTGACGAGGTGGTCCGTGGCGCCGTCCACGGTGCGGCTCGCCCGGCGGAACCAGGACGACCCGCGCAGCACCCAGGACGCGTGCCGTGCCTTGGCGGCGGCGAGCAGGTAGCGGGCGAACGGCCGCAGCGTGACCCGCTCGGGAACCGGCCACAGCCAGGCGTACATGACCCGCTCGCGGTCCGCGCGGGTCAGCACGGCCAGGCGCCGGGTGGACGGACGGCCGGCGTTCGGCGTCTCCTCCAGCTCCCAGACCGCGATGTCGTCGTCGAACGGGTGCGCGGGATCGTCCCACAGCGCCTGCTCGCCGGGAAAGCCGCGGCGGGCGGCGCCCGCCCCGATCCGGTCGCACACGCCCAGGTAGACGCGGACCGTGCCGAGCGTGCCGGTGGCATTCCGGGGCCACTGCTCGTCGAGCTCGGTCCACGGCCGCCCTCCGACCGGGGAGAGCAGCGCCATCAGCCCGACCACGTCGTGTTCCCGGTAGAGGACGGCCTGGTAGACCCCGGGCCGCTTGATCTCGCCGGTGGCCAGCACGGTGAAGTCCTCGCCCGCCGCGAGCGCGGCGGGGACCTCCGCCGGCGTGCCGGTGACGAGCTCGGCCACCTCGCCCAGCTCCGCGAAGGCCGCCCACAGCCGCTCGGCCGGCGCTCTCCACGCGGTGCCGCTCGCCCCCACGGCGCAGTACGCGTGGATGACGAGCGCCTGCTCAGTGATCGTCATCAGGCGGCCTCCGGTCCTCTCCGGCGACGAACGCCCCGATGCGCTCGATGGTCTGGTTGACCACCAGAGGGACCGCCTGACTGTCGGCCGAGCCGTCCACCGCCGCATCGTGCCTGACCCGCGGCCCTCCGAGAGTGGGCCCCGCCATCTCGACCCGGCTGAGCGCGAGCCGCGCGCCCCGCACATCGCCACGGGCCAGAGCCGCTTCCAGCAGCCCCAGCTGGGCCGCGACCTCCTCCCAGCCCTCCGGCGAGAGGTGCCAGGCGCTCACCCGCGTCATCAGGTCATCGGTGTCGGCAAGGGTTTCCTCGAATGTCGGCACGGGGAGAGTCCTCCACTCGCCTCGGGTCGCGCGCGTCGCCGATGGACCTCGGCAATGAACCCATACACACCGAGTCGTCCGTCGTTACGCCGCACACGCCGTCTCCACACTTTCCGGAGACTGACCGTACGGCCGGGGTGCAGCGGCCGGCGAGACGGCCGTTCGGCCGTCGGCACGAGGAGTGGTGATCGCAGATAACGCGTTCGTCACTTCGGGCCCGCTCGTCCTGGTTCGGCAGCACTCTGGAGGCATGTCGACAGCGGACGACACCTCCCCCCACGGCGAGGAAGCGCGGCGTGCTCAGCTGCGGGCACGGGCCTCCGGCCAGGGCCAGGTGTATCAGTCCGCCAGGGATCAGACCATCCACCACCACTATCCGTCCGCGCCGGCCCCCGGCCAGATCGTCGAGGGCGACATTCCGCAACGCCCGCCCGGCTTCCAGCCGCGGGAGTCGCTGCTGCGGCAGCTCGCCGAACTGCTCGGCGACCCCGCCGCGGACGGCGGCGAAGAGGATGCGGGCGGCGGGGCGGCGGTGATCTGCGCGGTAGCCGGTACGCCCGGGGTGGGCAAGACCATGCTGGCCGCCTCCTACGCCTGGGCCTGCCAGGCCGCGCGCTGGCCGGTGGTGGCCTGGATCGCCGCCGAGACCACCGACCAGATCCTGACCGGCCTGGCCGCCCTGGCCGAGCGGCTGGGCGTACGCCGCCCCGACGAGGACGCCGCCGCGGCCGCCCGCCGCGCCAAGGCCTGGCTGGCCGCCACCACCCGGCCGGCGCTGCTGGTCTTCGACAACGCCACCGACGTGAACGCCCTGCGCGCCTGGTGCCCGGCCACCGGAGCCACCCGCGTGGTCATCACCACCCGCAACCGCGCCTTCGCCCGCGCGTACGCGCCGCTTGAGGTGGAGGTGTTCACCGCCGAGCAAGCCGAGGCATTCCTGCAGCGGCGTACCCGCCTGACCGACCCCGGCGGAGCCGCCGCGCTCGCCCACGAGCTGGGACATCTGCCGCTGGCACTGGCGCAGGCCGCCACGGTGATCGTCCGTCTGCGCCTGGACCATGCCGGCTACCTGGAGCTGCTGCGCGGCTTCCCCGTCGGCGACCATCTGACCGCGCAGGACGGCGACGCCTACCCGGCCGGGGCCGCCGAGGCCATCCTGCTGTCGGTCACCCAGGCGGAGTCCGCGCTTCCCTTCGCCCATGAGCTGCTGTCGATTCTCGCCGTGCTGTCGCCCTCCGGCGTCCCGCTGCCGGTGCTGTCCGCCCTGAGCGACGCGGGTCCCGAGGCCGGCAGCGCGCCGGTACGCCTGCGGGAAATGCTCGCCGACCTGGCCGACACCTCGCTCATCACCTTCAGCGAGGACGGGACCACGGTCCTGATGCACCGCCTCATCCAGCGCGTCCTGTGCGACCGCGCCGCTCGCCAAGGCGACCTCGGCACCGTACGGGACCAGGCCGTCGCGCTGCTCCAGGACTACACCGACACGCTGCCGGACGGCGCCCGCACCTGGGCGGCCCGCGCCGCGGTCGAGATGGTCATCGACCAGAGCGACGCCCTCTACCGGCGAGTCCCCGCCGACGAGCTCCCCGAGGAGCTTCTGGTGCTCCGGATCTGGTGTGGCAAGTCCCTGCACGACCTGGCCGAGCTCGCCCGCGCCGTACAGTTGCTCGAGGCCACCTTCGCCGACTGTGAGCGGGTGCTCGGCCGCGACCACCCCCATACCCTGGCGTGCTGTACCCACCTCGCCCACGCCTACTATGCGGCACAGGACCTGGGGCGGGCCATTCCTTTGTACGAGGCGACGCTGGGCGGCTGTGAGCAGGTGCTGGGCGCCGACCACCACTACACCCTGATCAGCCGTAGCAACCTGGCCGGCGCCTACCACGCGGCGGGGGACTGGCGGCGGGCCCTCGCGCAGCTCGAGGCCACCCTCCCCGATCTGGAACGGGTGCTCGGCCGGAACCATCCCGACACTCTGTTCGCCCGCCACAACCTCGCCGTCGGTTACCAGGAGGCGGGGGACCTGAGCCAGGCCGTCCGACTGTTCGAGGCCGCCCTCGCCGGCCGCGAACAAGAGCTCGGTTCTGATCACCCCTCGACCCTGGCCTCCCGCACCAGCCTGGCCGGCGCTTATCAGGCGACGGGGGCCCTGAAGCGGGCCATCCGACTGTTCGAGGCCACTGCCGGCGACTATGAGCGGGTGCTCGGCCCCGACCACCCCGACACCCTCACCTGCAACACCCACCTGGCCAACGCCTACCAGGAGGCGGGGAACCTGGACCAGGCCATCGCACTGTTCGAGCGGACGCTGGACGAACGCGAGCGCGTGCTCGGTCCTGTTCACCCCTCGACCCTGGTCTCCCGCGTCTACCTCGGCAGCGCCTACCATGCGGCGGGAGACCTGGATCGGGCCGTCCACCTGCTCGAGGCCACTGCCAGCGACTATGAGCGAGTGCTGGGCAACGACCATCCCGACACCCTGACCTGCCGCAGCACCCTCGCCATCGCCCTGAGGTCAGCGGGTGAACTGAAGCGGGCCATCCTGTTGCTCAAAGCCGGCGTCAGCGACGCCGAGCGGGTGCTGGGCCACGACCATCCCTCCACCCTGACCTCCCGCATCTACCTGGCCGACGCCTACCGGAAGGTGGGGAACCTGGGCCGGGCCATCCCGCTGTACGAGGCCACACTCGCAGACCGCGAACGCGTCCTCGGCCCCGACCACCCCGACACCCTGGCCTCCCGCGTCTACCTCGCCAACGCCTACCATGCGGCGGGGGACCTGATCCGGGCCATCGCCCTGTGCACGGCCACCCTCGAGGCTTGTGATCGCGTGCTGGGGAGTGATCATCCCACTACCCGTGTCGTCAGTGCGAATCTGGCCATTCTCACCTCCGAGGCTGCTCGTCGAAGGGCTCGCCGGCAGAGGTAGCCACCCGGGCTCACGAAGGCGAGCTGGTGACCATGGCCGTACGGCAGGAGGACGTCGTTCAGTCGCGGGCGGCGGACCCGGCCCGGCTGAGGAACCGCAGGCTCGGACGGCCGGCGGCGGAGCGGGTGATCTCCGCTCGTACGCGGTAGACCCGCTCCACCGTCTTCTCCGTGAGGACCTGTCCCGGAGGTCCGGCCGCGACGAGCCGCCCCTCGTGCAGCAGCAGGAGATGGTCGCAGTACTGGGCGGCGAGGTTGAGGTCGTGCAGGGCGGTGACGACGGTGACCGGGGTCGCGGCGAGCAGGTCCAGCAGGGCGAGCTGGTGGGCGATGTCGAGGTGGTTGGTGGGTTCGTCCAGCAGCAGTTCCGTGGGTTCCTGGGCGAGGGCGCGGGCGATGTTCACCCGCTGGCGTTCGCCGCCGGAGAGCGTGGACCAGCGGCGGTGTTCCAGATCGGCGACGCCGCACCGGCGCAGGGCGCGGCGGGCGTGTCCGAGGTCGTCCTCGCCGGTCGGGGCCGCCAGGCGGCGGTGGTGGGGGATGCGTCCGAGCAGCGCCACGTCGAGGACGGTCAGCTCCGCGTCGGTGCTGACCTCCTGGGCGACCACGGCCAGGCGGCGGGCGACGTCGCGCCGGGGGAGGCGGTCCAGGTCGTGGCCGTCGAGCAGGACCGTGCCGCCGCGCGGCCGCAGCAGCCCGGCGAGCAGCCGCAGGAAGGTGGACTTGCCGGAGCCGTTCGGGCCGAGCAGCCCGGTCAGGCCGCCCGGGGTGAACTCGACGGTGATCCCGTCGACGATCGGCCGGCCCTGGGCCGTCCACCTGACGTCGTGGGCGTGCAGGCTCACGCCGGTGTCTCCTTTCTCCGCCGCATGACGAGCGCGAAGGCGGGCACGCCGATCAGCGCCGTCAGCACGCCGACGGGGATCTCACGGGGGGCGAAGGCGGTGCGGGCGACGGTGTCGGCGGCCAGCAGGAACACGCCGCCGTACAGGGCGCAGGCGGGCAGCAGCACGTGGTGCCGGCCACCGGTCAGAGCACGTACGGCGTGCGGGACGATCAGCCCGACGAAGCCGATCGCGCCGCTCGCCGCGACCAGCACCGCCGTGGTGAGCGCGGTGACCGTGAACAGGATCAGCTCCGTCCTGGCCGGGGCGATGCCCAGCGACGCGGCGGCCTCGCGGCCGAAGGCGAACGCGTCCAGCGCGGACGAGGCCGCCCAGCAGGCCGTCATGCCCGCCGCCGCGACCACGGCGCACAGGGCCACGCTCGCCCAGCTCGCCGAGGCCAGCGAGCCCAGCAGCCAGAAGGTGACCCCGCGGGTGCTCTGCGCGTCCGCCGCCCAGATCACGGTCAGGCTGGTGAGGGCGCTGAAAAGCTGTGAGACCACGACCCCGGCCAGCACGACGCGGACCGTGCTGCCGAACCGCCGGCCGATCATGGCCAGCACGCAGCAGAAGGCGAGCGCGCTGCCGCCGAAGGCGCCCGCCGACAGCGCCGCGGCGCCGGTGCCCAGGCCCAGGACCAGTACGGCCACCGCCCCCGTCGAGGCGCCCGAGGAGATGCCCATCAGGTACGGGTCCGCCAGCGGATTGCGGGTCAGCGCCTGCAGTACGGCCCCGCACACCGACAGGCCGGCTCCCACCAACACCGCCAGCAGGACCCGCGGCAGCCGCAGCTCCCAGATGATGCCGTCGTCCAGCGGCGCGAGCGGCCGCACCGGCAGGCCGGCATGGGCCGCGACCGTCCGCAGCACGTCGGCGGGGGACAGCCCGGCCGCCCCCACCACGGAGGCGGCCGCGATCGACAGCAGGAGGAGCAGCAGGCCGGCGCTGATCGCGGATGCCGTCCTCATCGCCTGGCGAAGACGACGTAGTCGTCGAGGTACTGCCAGACGGTGCCCACCTCGGTGAAGCCGGCCGTGCGCAGGGCGGCGAGGTGGAAGGGCAGCGGGGCGATCGGCTGGGGCGGGCGATCGGCGAAACGCCGCTCGCGTTCGGGGACCCGCTCGGCGAGGTCGGGCAGCTGCCCGGCCAGCGTCCACCAGGCGTCCCAGGTGGGGGTCCCGGCGTTGAACGCGGCTTTTTGCACCTGCTCGTCGTGGCGGGCCGAGAGCTCGGCGAGCGTGGGGTGCCCAGGGCCGAAGCGCAGGTGGTCGGCGTTGAGCAGGACCGCGCCGGGCGGCAGGATCGCGGCCAGTTCGGTGTAGACGCCGAGCAGCTGGGACGGGGACAGCCAGTGCAGCGCGGTCGAGGTCAGTACGGCGTCGAAGCGCCGGTCGGCGAAGCGCCGGCTCCAACCGGGCTCCGCCAGGTCGGCGTCGACGACGGTGACGCGCTCGCCGTACTCGCTGAGCACGGTCTCGGCGAGCCGGGCCAGCACGGGGTCGTGGTCGGTGGCGACGACGCGGGAGCCGGGCACGCGGGCCAGCACCCGGTCAGCGATCGAGCCCGGCCCGCAGGCCAGGTCCAGCACGGTCGGCTCGGCGGGGGAGTGCAGGCGCAGGACGTCCAGCATGACCTCGAAGCGGTTCTCGCGGTGGGCGACGTACGCGCTCTGCTGCTCCTCCCAGCGGGCCAGCAGGTCGCGCGGGGTCAGGACGGGGGCGGTCATGAGTTCTCCTTGTTGTACAGGCGGGTCAGTCCTCGGCCGACCTGCTCGACGGCGGTGACGGCACGGATGGACGGGTCCACGGAGGAGCCCGGGACGACGATGAAGCGGTCGTTCCTGACGGCGGTGAGCCTGGAGGCGACGGGGTCGTCGCGGAGGAAGCGCTTCTTGGCCTCGGCGCTGTCGCCGTCGCCGCCTCGGGTCAGGTCGGCCAGCACGATGACGTCGGGGTCGCGGGCGGCGATCTCCTCCCAGTTGCCCTCCGGCCACTGCTGCCGGACGTCGGCGAACGCGTTGCGCGCCCCCAGCAGCCGGGTGATCGTGCCGGGCAGGCCGGTGTCACCGGCGATGGCGGGGGTCTTGGTGCCGGAGTAGTACCACATGAGGTCGGCGTCGAGGTTCGCCGGCGCCGCGCGCTCGGCCGCCTCCAGCCGGCGGCGCAGGTCGGCGACCACGGATCGGCCCCGTTCCGGCACGCCGAAGACGGTGGCGATGTCGTCGATCTCCTTGAAGATCGCCTCGAACTCGGCGGTGGCGGGGATGAGCGCCCGGTCCTCGCAGTCGTTGGACGACAGGTAGGCGGGGACGCCCAGCTTCGCGAGCTCCTGGCGTGACCCGGCGGCCTCGGGGGCGAAGGCCGAGGCGCGCATGGAGTAGACGAAGTCGGGCTTGCCGGCCAGCAGCGCCTCGCGGCCCGGGTACTGCTCGGCCAGCACGGGCACCTTGGCGTAGGACTGCGCCAGTTCGGGCAGCACGGGGTCGGTCTGGTAAGCCGTGCCGGCCATGTGGTCGGCCAGCCCCAGGGTCAGCATGATCTCTGCCGCGTTCTGTTCCATGGCCACCGCCTGCCGTGGCGGGGCCTGGATCGTCAGGGGGAGCCCGCAACTCGTCACCCGGGTCGCCGGGGAAGCGGAGGCGGTGGTCGCCGTACCGCTGCCGCTGCCGCAGGCGGCGGCCAGGGTCAGCACAGCGGCCGCCACACCCCAACGAATGGGAATGGTTTTCATGTTCGCTGACCCTAGCATTACCGGCGTGATCTCCGGGATAATCTGCCGGTGGCAGGTGGAACCCGGTGCCGCCGCGGAGTCGTGAAGGAGTCGGAACGTGCAGCTGCGTCCCGCGAGGCATGAAGACGCGCAGGAGATCGCCAGGATCTGGCACGAGGGCTGGGGCGACGGGCACCGAGGCAACGTCCCCGACGCACTCGCGGCGGTCCGGACCCCGGAGTCGTTCGGCGAACGCGCGGAGCAGCGGATCGCGGACACCGTCGTCGCGATCGTCGGGGGCGCCGTGGCCGGGTTCGTGATGGTGGCCGAGGACGAGGTGGAGCAGGTCTACGTGGCCAGGGAGCACCGCGGCGGCGACGTGGCGACCGCGCTGCTCGCCGAGGCCGAACGCCTCGTCGCGGCGAACGGTCACGGGCGGGCGTGGCTGGCGGTCGTCGCGGGCAACGCCCGCGCCCGCCGGTTCTACGAGCGGAACGGCTGGGTCGACGAAGGGCTGTTCGACCACCTCGCACCGAGCGAGACCGGCCCCATCGTCGTCCCGGCCCACCGCTACGTGAAGCTTCAGCAGGGCTCATCGTCATGATCGGTGCCGGCCGCAAACTCCGTCTGCCTGCGGCTGTCACTTGTATGCACAAGATGGTTGCGTCCCTCCGACCGATCTCCAGGGGAACGTGATGAAGCGGACCGTCGTGGGCGTCATCCTGATCGCGGGTCCGGCACAGCTCGTCGCCGCCCCTGCGCAGGCGGCGCCCGCACCTTGAAGGTGGACGGCATGGTGGGGTTCGGGCCGCACGGCGAGATCGTCATGGCGGGGCGGGGTGGTGAAGGGCACGATCAAGGCCGACAAGCTGGTCGAGGTGTCTGATTCCCGGCATCCGGCTGACGCCTGAGCACGTACGCGGCCCGCTGCCCCATGCGGCTTCCGTCGCGCACCTGTACGAGGGCCGGGACGGGCAACCTCCTGCGCCGGCCTGCTGACGGCGGTATCGCCTCTTCCCCTGGTGGCGGTCCGGGCATATAAGTAAGTATCTAGTTCGTTAATCGACGCCTGGAAAGGTGAGACGACATGCTCACCGCTGATCGTGGCAAGGCCCCTACCGTCGGCCGCCGCTCCGCGAGCCCTTCGCTGGCGCTCGCGACGGTCTGTCTCTCCGGCACTCTGGAGGACAAGCTCACGGCCGCCTCGGCGGCGGGCTTCGGCGGGATCGAGATCTACGAGGACGACCTCATCGTGTCGAGCTGGTCGCCGGGACGGATCCGGCAGGAGTGTGCCGACCTGGGCCTGTCGATACACCTCTATCAACCGTTTCATGACTTCGAGGCGGTGCCGCCCGAGACGTTCGAGGCCAATCTCCGCCGCGCGGAGCGCAAGTTCGACGTGCTGGAGCAACTCGGCGCGACCACGATGGCGGTCTGCTCGACGACCTCCGCGGACGCCGTCGACGACGACGACCTCGCCGCGGAGCAGCTGCACACGCTGGCCGGCCGGGCCGCCCGGCGTGGCCTGCGCATCGCCTACGAAGGTCTGGCCTGGGGCCGGTTCGTGAACACCGTCGAGCACGCCTGGCGGATCGTCCGGCGCGCCGACCATCCCGCGCTCGGTTTATGCCTCGACAGTTTCCACGTGTTCGCCCGCGGCGACGATCCCGCCGCGATCCGTGCCGTGCCCGGGTCGAAGGTGTTCCACCTGCAGCTCGCCGACGCGCCACGGCTGAACATGGACGCGTGGGAGTGGAGCGAGCATCACCGGCTGTTCCCCGGGCAGGGCGATTTCGACGTGGCCGAGTTCCTCGGTCACGTCCTGGCCACGGGGTACGACGGCCCGCTCTCGGCCGAAGTGTTCAACGACGTCTGCCGGCAGGCGGACCCCCGGCACGTCGCCGTGGACGCGATGCGTTCGCTGCTGTCCCTGGAGGAGACGGTCGGCGCGGCCGGGCCGGTGACGGTACGTGAGCGTGTCCGGCTGGCCGACCTGCCGCCGGCTCCGCGACTGGGCGGTCACGTGTTCACCGAGCTGGCCGTGGACGAGATCTCAGGCCCGGCCGTGGCGCGGGTGCTCACCGCGCTCGGATTCACCCATGCCGGCCGGCATCGTTCCAAGCCGGTGCAGCTGTGGTCGCAGGGCGCGGCCCGGCTGCTGCTGAACTTCGCGCCGCAACGGACGGTGTCGGCGGGCACCGCCGCCATCTGCGCGCTGGCCGTGGAGAGCGCCGACCCGGCCGGTTCGGCGCAGCGCGCGGAGCGGCTGCTGGCGCCCGTGCTCCCTCGGGTCCGCCGGGAAGGGGAGGCCCATCTCAACTCCGTGGCGGCCCCGGACGGGACGGCCGTCTTCTTCTGCCGTACGGGCGGCGACGACAACTGGCTCGACGATTTCGCCTCCACCGGGCACGAGGTCCGCCTCGACGGCCTGCTGACCGGGACGGACCACGTCTCGCTCACCGAGTCGGTCGACGACTTCGACCAGGCCGCGCTCTTCTATCACGCCGTGCTCGGCCTGCAGGCGACGCGGACCACCACGCTGCCCGCGCCGTTCGGGCTGATTCACCGCCGGGCCGCGGCCGATCCGCAGCATCACGTGCGGATCAATCTCAACACCGCGCCGCTCCGGCGGGGCGACTGGTCGCCGGCGGTGCCGAGCCCGCAGTACATCGCGTTCAGCACCGACGACGCGATCGCCGCGGCGCGGGCGATGCGAGCACTCGGCGCGCCGCTGCTGACGATCCCCGGCAACTACTACGACGACCTCGACGCCCGCCTGGCGTTGCCGCAGGAGCTTCTCGCGGCGATGAGGCGGCACTCCATCCTCTACGACCGGGATCAGCACGGCGAGTACCTGCATTTCTCCACCGAGATGATCGGCGCGCGGATCTTCTTCGAAGTGGTCCAGCGGGTCGGCGGGTACTCCGGCTACGGCGCCCCGAACAGCGCGGCGGTGCGCATGGCCGCCCATCGCAGGCGACGGCTGACCACGTTGAAGCGGCCGCCCGCCCTCTCCGGCGGTGACCACGGGCACGACTACTCCCTGGCGCATCTGACCGCGTTGAGCCTGTCTCCCCCCGAGCTGGTGAGCGCGGCCGCCGACGCGGGCTATCGGTACGTGGGCCTGCGCATGACCAAGGTCACCCCGCACGAGCCGCACCACCCTCTCGCCACCGACCCCGCGTTGATGCGGGCGACCAAGGTCCGTCTCGCGGCCACGGGAATCCAGGTGCTCGACATCGAGCTCGCCCGGATCCCGCCCGAGGCCGATCCCGCGGACTTCCTGCGCTTCCTGGAGGCGGGAGCCGAGCTCGGAGCCCGCCACGTGATCACTCAGCTTCCTGACCCGGACTTCGCCCGCAAGGCCGACCGGTTCGCGCGGCTGTGCGAACTGGCCAGGCCGCTCGGCCTCACCATCGACCTGGAGTTCCCGTCGTGGACTCAGACCGGCGACCTCACCGAGGCCGTCCGCGTCCTGCGTGACGCACGCCAGCCCAACGCGGGCATCCTCGTCGACCTGATCCACTTCGCCCGCTCGGGTTCGAGCCTGGCCGAACTGCGTGACCTGCCGCCGGAGTGGTTCCACTTCGCCCACGTCTGCGATGCCCCGGCCGAGGCGCCGCCCACCCAGGAGGAGGTCATTCACGCCGCTCGCTTCGAGCGCCTGTTCCCCGGTGAAGGCGGCCTCGAGGTGCACGGGATCCTCGGCGCCCTGCCGCCGGGAATCCCGTACGCGCTGGAGATCCCCCGGGCCACCCTCGTGGCCCAGGTGGGCGCGAAGGAGCACGCCCGCCTCGCGATCACCGCGGCGCGCCGCCATCTCGACGCGGCCGTCCGGCGGACGGGGCCCACGGAGGCGGCATAGATCCATCACACGCGCGGGCGATGGCGGAAGCCGCCTCCTCGGCGGCCAGGAAACACCGATGAATCGAGCCGCCACTGCCCGCGGCGTCCCCGATCACGTGAACGCCGAACCGCGGCCGCCGGGCTTCACAGGCCGCGAGCAGGCCGGTGCGCGGGACCACGCCCTGAGAGATCAGGACGCGTCCCGACACCGGCCGCCATTCTTCGCCGCCGCCGGTGCGGAGGAGCAGCCGGCCGGGTTCGATGGACGAGATCGCGGAGTCGAGGAGCAGGTGCACGTTCGGGTTCTCCGTCAGTCGCGGCACCATGAGGATCTTGGCCCGGCGGCCGACGTCGGGGGCCGGCTCCGGCTGGGAGCCGATGAGCGTCACCTCGGCTCCGCCGGAAGCGAGGTGATCGGCGACGGCGACGCCCTCGCGGTCGGCGCCCCAGACGACGCAGGCGCCGGGTACGTCCTCGCCGCGGGCGAGCCAGCGGCGTACGTCGACGACGTGGGGCAGGTGGACGCCCGGGATGTCCGGCAGCCGGCCGGTGCCTCCGGTCGCCAGCACGATGGCGTCGGCCTCGTGCCGTGCCAGCACCTCCGCCGTGACCGCGACACCGGTGAGGACGGGGACGCCGAGGCGGTCCAGCTCGCCGGCGCACCAACGCAGGATGCCGGGGAACTCGGGATTGACGCGAAGGCGGCCGGCGAGCGCGAACTGGCCACCGATCTGGCGGCCGCGTTCCAGCACCCGCACCTGGTGTCCCTGCCCGGCCAGCAGCCGGGCCGCTTCGAGACCGGCCGGGCCCGCGCCGACCACCACCACCGACGCCTTCTTCGCGGGAGCGTGCGGCACGCCGGCGTACTCGCGGCCCGCCCTGGTGTTGACCGAGCAGGGGATCGGTTCGCCGGTGCCGAGCTGGTCGATGCAGTGGTTGCAGGCGATGCACGGCCTGTAGGGGGCGCCGGTGAGAGCGTGGCGGGGAAAGTCCGGGTCGGCGTGGAGCGTGCGGGCCAGGGAGACGAAGTCCGCCTGGCCGCCGGCCACGATCGCCTCGGCGCTGTCCGGGGTGTTGATCCGGCCGGCGACGCCGACCGGCAGCCCCAGCGCGCGGTAGCGCTCGGCATGAGGGGCGAGCAGGCCGCGCTCCCACTCGCCGGGCTGGATGATCCATTGGCCGGCCTCGTACGAACCGGCCGAGACGTCGAGGAAGTCCAGCAGATCCAGGCGGGAGCGTGAGATCAGCTCGAAAGTACGCTCCGGGGTCAGGCCCCCGTCGAAGCCTTCGTGTGCGGAGACCCGCAGACCGACGGCCACGCCGGGTCCTGCCTGCCGCCGGACCGCGTCGATGACCAGGTCGAGGAAGCGGAGAGGGTCGGCGAACTCGTCGGTACGCAGGTTGAAGGCGGGGGAGAGGAACTGGTGCACGAGGTAGCCGTGCGCACCGTGGATCGAGATCACGTCCACGCCCGCCTCCCGGCAGCGGCGGGCGCCTTGCGCGTAGTCCTGGATCAGCTCGTACACCTCGGCCGTGGTGAGTTCGCGCGGCGTCTCCCCGCCGGCCGGTCGGCAGGGGATGGGGGAGGGCGCCACCGGCTGGAACCCGTTGACCGCGCCCTGAGCGGTCCGGCCCCCATGGTTGAGCTCGACGCCGAACAGAGCGCCCTCGGCCTGTACGGCTTCGGCCAGCCGGGCCAGTCCGGAAACACGGGCGTCGGCGTCGATGCCCAGCTGGCGCAGCCGTCCCCTGCCGTCCGCGCGGACGTACGCGGCTTCGGCGAAGACCAGGGCGGCGCCGCCGCGCGCCCGCCGGGCCAGGTAGTGGAGGTAGCGAGGGGTCACGGTGCCGTCGAGTTCGCAGTAGTTGCGTTCCATCGGCGCCGAGACGAATCGGTTGCGCAGGCGGGCGGGGCCCAGGGCCAGGGGGAGGCCGAGAGGATTGGCGCTAGTCACGTAACTCACTAGTACGTACATTAGGAGGGTCTGTCAACGTGCTTAAAGGGAGACGTGATGGAGTCCTACCTGGTCGGACTGATCGGCTCGGGCATCGGCCCCTCCTTGAGCCCGCAGCTGCACGAGCAGGAGGCCGCGCACCACGGGCTGCACTACGTCTACCGGCTGCTCGACATCGACCGCGTGGGCGCTGACCTGGGGGAGCTGGTCCGCACGGCGCGCAGGTTCGGCTACGACGGGCTCAACGTCACGCACCCCTGCAAGCAGGACATCATCCCGTTCCTGGACGAGCTGTCGCCGGACGCCCGCATGCTCGGCGCGGTGAACACCGTGGTGTTCGACGGCGACCGGGCCATCGGTCACAACACCGACTGGACGGGTTTCGCCGAGTCCTTCGCCCGCGGGCTGCCCGACGCGCCCGCTCATCACGTCGTCCAGCTCGGCGCGGGGGGAGCGGGGGCCGCGGTCGCGCACGCGCTGCTCACCATGGGCGCCGATCGCGTCACCCTGGTCGACGCCGACCTGGTACGGGCCACCACGCTCGCCGGCGAGCTGGCCACCCGCTTCGGCGCGGGACGGGCCCGCCCCGCCGACGCCGCGGAGCTACCGGAGCTACTGGCGGAGGCGGATGGGTTGGCGCACGCCACCCCCACCGGCATGGCCCATCATCCCGGCATGCCGTTGCCCGCCGAGCTGCTGCGTCCCGAGCTGTGGGTGGCCGACATCGTGTACCGGCCGCTGAAGACGGAGCTGCTCGAACAGGCGCGTGCGCTCGGCTGCCGGACGCTGGACGGCGGCGGCATGGTCGTCTTCCAAGCCGTGCACGCGTTCCGGCTGTTCACCGGCCGGGAACCGGACACCGAGCGGATGCTCGCCCATCTGACCGATCTCGTCGCTGTATGAGCGGAAGATGTGCCTAGGATGAGCCGGTGACCAGTCAACCCGCAGCCCCTGAACGCCAGCGGGATCCCGACCGCACCAAGTCGGAGATCCTGGAGGTCGCTCAGCAGGAGTTCGCCCGCCACGGTTACGCGGGAGCGCGGGTGGACGAGATCGCGGCCCGCATGCGCACGACCAAGCGCATGATCTATTACTACTTCGGCAGCAAGGAACGGCTCTTCATCGCGGTGCTGGAGAAGGCCTACGCCGAGGTGCGGAAGGTGGAGCAGGGGATCGAGGTGGGGCACCTGGCGCCGGTGGAGGCCATCCGCACCCTGGCCGAGCTGACCTTCGACCACCACGACGCGCACCGCGACTTCATCAAGCTGGTCACGATCGAGAACATCCACCAGGCCGAGCACATCCGCAAGTCGCAGGCGCTGGCCAACCTGGGCACGCCCGTGCTCGACCTCATCGAGGCGATCCTCGACGCGGGCACGGCGAGCGGCGACTTCGTCACCGAGGCCGACGCCATCGACGTGCACATGCTGATCAGCTCGTACTGCTTCTTCCGGGTGGCCAACCAGCACACCTTCGGGGCGCTGTTCGGGCGGGACATGACCGCCCCGGCGCACCGCGAACGGCTGCGGCGGATGGTGGGGGACGCGGTCGTGGCGTACCTGCGGGGCGCGGGCGCCTGATCCCCCGGGTCAGGGCGTGACCTCGATCTTGCCGGTGGGCCTCGGGCTGTGGGAGTCGTTGAAGAAGTATTCGCCCGGCTTCGTGAAGGTGTACTGGAACGACTCACCCGGCTTGAGCCTGATGTCGAACAGGCCCTCGAAGAACTGCGTGGCCCCGTGGACGTGCACGTTGTCGGCGGGGTTGACGAAGGTGACCGTCGTCCCGGCCGGCACCCGCAGATGGGTGGGGGCCATCGCGTTGACCGCCGTGGACTCGACGGCGCCCACCTGGCCGCCCGCGTAGACGCGGGCCAGGACCACGGTGTTGTTCACGGCGCTGCCGTCCACCGGGCCGCCGGAGACCGGCCGCCGCACCACGGGAGGCGGCGGGGTGGGGGCAGGAGGCGCGCCGCCGCCCAGCTTGAAGGCCCACAGGTGGTCGCCGCGCGGGGCGGAGTTCCCGTACGGGATGCTCGTGCCGCCGGCGTAGACGGCGATGTACTGCTCGCCGTCGATCTCGTAGGCGATGGGGGCGCTGCTGACCCCGGCCCCGGTCTGCCAGCGCCACAGCTCGCGGCCGTCGCGGGCGTCCAGGCAGAGCAGGTTGCCGTCGGGCTGCCCGATGAACAGCAGGTCGGAGGCCGTGGTGAGGATGCCGTTGCCGTGCGCCATCGAGTACGGCAGGTTCTTCTTCCAGCGCACCCGGTTCGTCGAGGGGTCAACGGCCACGACGCCGCCCGTCATGTACTCGCCCGGCGGGCGCAGCCCGTTCGACGCCTCGGTCAGCGAGTGGGCGGCGGCCACGTAACCGAAGCCCGTGTAGACCAGGCGGGTGCTCGCGCTGTAGGAGTGGGCGCTCCAGTCGGCCCCGCCGCCGTGGCCGGGGATCGTCAGGATCGGCTCGTCCCAGTGCGGCGTGTAGAGCGGCCCGATCCGGTAGTTCGGCACGGCGCGGTGCGGCAGGCCGGGCACCTCGGTGCCGAGCGGCTGCCGCACCGGCGTCAGCTCGGTCCAGCCGCCCTGGCGCGGGAAGGGCTGCGTCGGCCAGGTCTTCTGCCGGGGCTCCTGCGGCACCGGCACCTCGTCGATGCCCAGCGGCGCGGAGCCGTCGGTGCGGTCGAGGATGTAGTACATGCCGGTCTTGCTGCCGTACACGACCAGCTTGCGGACGCGGCCGTGGACGCGGGCGTCCACCAGGACCGGCGCCATCACGTTGTCCATGTCCCAGATGTCGTGGTGGACGGACTGGAAGTGCCAGCGGTAGGCGCCGGTCTTCAGGTCCAGGGCCACGATCGAGTTGGCGAACAGGTTCTGGCCGCCGCGCTCGGAGCCGTCCTGCGAGGACCTGCCGCCTCTGGCGTTGCCGAACGTCCAGTAGACCAGGCGCAGGTCGGGGTCGATGGCGCAGTGCATCCACGGCGTCGCGCCGCCCTCCCGCCACGACTCGCCCTCCCAGGTGCCGCCGCCGACGGTGCCGGGCTCGGCCGTGCCCCAGAAGTGCCACACCAGGTCGCCGGTGGCGGCGTCGAAGGCGAGGGCGGCGCCCCTCGGGCCGTCGTTGGTGCCGCAGTGGAGGAGGCCGTCGTGGTAGGTGACCGCGACCTTCTCCAGGTTGCCGTACCCGTTGTGCTGCCGCTCCCAGACCACCTGGCCGGTGCGCTGGTCGAGGGCGATCAGCCAGTTGTCGTTGGCGCAGGTGAAGACCTTGCCCGCGCCGACCGCCACCCCGCGCCTGGTGACCGCGCCGCGCGTCTGCTCGTACTTCCAGATCGTGGCGCCGGTACGGCCGTCCACGGCGACCACGTTGCCCAGCGCCGACTCGATGAACAGGACGCCGTCCACCGCCACCGCCGTGCTCTGGCTGTTGCCCGCCATGAGCCCGCCCTCGATGTTGTTGACCCACGCCCCGCGCAGCCGCCTGACGTTGCCCCGGTGCAGCCCGCGCAGGGCGCTGTGGTTCTGGTTGGCCAGGTTGCCACCGACCTTGGGGAAGTCGCGGTCGGAGCGCCGGCCGGCCGCGGCGGCGGGCGACTGCCCGGCTCCCGCGAGCGCGACGGCGGCTACGGCTCCCGCGAGCAGTTCTCTGCGACGGACCATGACCATCTCCTAACGTTCTCAGAGGCCGAGATAGATGCGCCGGACCCGCGGGTCGTCGCTCAGCTCCGCCGAGGGGCCGCCGGCGGCGATCTCGCCGTTCTCCATGACCAGGCAGGTGGTGGTGACGTCGAAGGTGAGCTTGGCGTTCTGCTCCACGAGCAGGATGGCCAGGCCGTCGGCGTTGAGCTTCTTGAGCGCGGCGGCGATGTCGCCGACGAGCTTGGGCGACAGGCCCATCGAAGGCTCGTCCAGCAGCATCACCTTGGGCCGGCACATCATGGCCCGGCCCACCGCGAGCATCTGCTGCTGGCCGCCGGACAGCGCGCCGGCCAGCCGGCCGCGCATCTCGGCGAGGACCGGGAAGAGCTCGTACACCTCGTCGATCGGGGTGTGCTTCCAACTGCTCGTGTACGCGCCGAGCAGCAGGTTCTTCTCCACCGTGAGCCCGGGGAAGACGTGCCTGCCCTCGGGGACGTAGCCGATGCCGTGCCTGACCAGCGTGTGCGCGGGCGCCCGCAGCAGGTCGTGCTCGCCGAACCGGATGGCCTCGGCCTGCCGGGGCGCCAGCCCCATGATCGCTTTCAGGGTGGAGGACTTGCCGGCGCCGTTCGCGCCGATGATGCCGAGCGACTGGCCGGGCTCGACGGTGAAGGAGACGTCGTGGGCGGCGCGTACGCCGCCGTAGTGCACGGACAGCCCTTCGACGGTGAGCGTGGTCCCAGCGGATGTCATCGGGTCGCCTCCTCGACGGCGGCTTCGGCGGTCTCCTCGGTCGGCGCGGCCATCGAGTCGCCGAGGTAGGCGGCGACGACGTCCGGGTGCACGGCGACCTCGGCCGGTGGGCCGTCGGCGATCACCCTGCCGCTGGACAGCACGGTGACCTGGTCGCACAGCGACATGACCAGCCCCATGTTGTGCTCGATGATGATCACGGTGACGCCGGAGTCCCTGATGGAGCGGACGATGTCGGCGAGCTGGCGCACCTCCTCGCCGTTGAGCCCGGCGGCGGGCTCGTCGAGCAGCAGCAGGCTGGGGGACATCGCCATGGCCCTGGCCAGCTCGATGCGGCGCTGGATGCCATAGGGCAGCGAGCGCGGCTCGGCGTCGGCGACCTCGGCGAGCCCGAAGCGGTCGATCAGCTCCGCGGTCCGCCGGTGCAGCGTGCGCTCGTAGCCCAGCACCTTCCACGGCAGGACCGCGTAGCGCCAGATCCAGCTCGTACGGGTGCGGTCCAGCGCCAGCAGCAGGTTCTCGCGCACGCTGAGGTCCTCGAACAGGCGCAGGTTCTGGAACGTGCGGGCCACGCCGAGCAGCGACAGCCGGTACGGCGCCAGCCCGGTCGCCCCGCGCCCGCCGAGCTCCACCGACCCTTCGGTGGGGTCGTAGAAGCCGCTGATCACGTTGAACAACGTCGTCTTGCCGGAGCCGTTCGGCCCGACGATGCCGCGGATCTGGCCGGTGGGAACGGTGAGCGACACCTTGTCGAGCGCCACCAGGCCCTTGAACCGCTTGGTCACCTCCCGGACCCGCAGAGCGTTCTCTGCTGAGGAGGCGGGCGCGGGGTCGTAGGGCCGGAACGCGCCGAGCTGGGCGCGCGAGCCGCCGGTCCGCCTGCGCAGCACGGACCGCAGCTGCTCGGGCAGCCCGGCCAGTCCCTTGGGCGCGAACACCACCACCAGCACGACCACCAGGCCGTAGCCGAGCTGCGCGTAGCCGGACGCGTCCAGCAGCGCCTCCCTGACCAGCGACAGCGCGACCGCGCCGACGACGCAGCCCAGGATGCTGCTCCGCCCGCCGATGATGACCATGGCCAGCAGCAGGAACATGTTGGCGATGTTGAACGACTCGGGCGCGACGAACCGGATCAGCCCGGCGTACAGGACGCCGGCCAGGCCGCCGTACAGGCCGGAGAGCACGAACGCCGTCATGCGCAGCAGCGGGATCTCCGCCCCGAGCGCGCCCGCCGCGAGGTCGTCGTCGCGCATGGCGCGCAGGCGGCGGCCGAGCGGGGAGTGCGTGACGAACAGGGCGAAGGCCAGCGCGACCGCGAAGACGACCAGCTCGACGTAGTAGAACAGGTAGCCGCTGGACAGGTCGATGCCGAACATCGGGGGCACCGGGATGTCGCTGATGCCCTCGGCGCGCCCCGCGATCGTGGAGTTGGTGACCCAGTTGGTGAACGCCAGCGCCAGCCCGAGCGTGACGATGCCGAGGTAGTGCGACTGCATGCGCAGCGCCGGGATGCCGGTCAGCACGCCGAACACCACGGCGATGAGGACGGCCAGCACGGCGGCGGTCCAGAAGCCGAAGCCGGCCTCGGTGGTGAGGATCGCCACCGTGTACGCGCCCACCCCGAAGAACGCGACCTGGGCCAGGTTGATCTGCCCGGCCACGCCCATGGTCAGGCCGAGCCCGATGGCCAGGACGGCGAAGATGATCGCGACGTCGGCGACGTGGATGGCGTAACCGCCCAGGGTGTACGGCAGGAACCAGGCCACCACGATCAGGGGGACGAGCCCCATCCAGCGCTTCATGCTCGGTTCACCGTTGCCTCTCCGAAGATGCCGGTCGGGCGGATCATGACCACCACGGCGAACACCAGGAACGTGACCAGTTCGGAGTACTCCTGGAAGTTGCCGGCCGCGAAGCTGTCCAGCAGGCCGAAGGCGAGGCCGCCGACGATCGCGCCGGGCATGCTGCCGAAGCCGCCGAGCATGGCGGCGGCGAAGCCCTTGATGCCGAGGGTGCCGCCCATGGTCGGGTTGACGTACAGCATGGGCCCGATCAGGCTGCCGGCCAGCGCGGCGAGGCCCGCGCCGATGGCGAACGCCATGGCGTTGCTGCGGCCCACGTGGATGCCGACCGCGGTCGCGGCCTGGTGGTCCATGGCGACCGCCTGCATGGCCGCGCCCCGCTTGGTGCGCTGCAGGAACAGCGCCAGCAGGCCGGTCGCGGCCGCGGCGACCGCGATCACCAGCAGGCTGTAGGTGGGGATGCGGATTCCGGCCACGTCGATCGGCCCCGTGGCGACCGGGGACGGCACGGCGTGCCCGGTGGCGCCCCAGATCAGCACCGCGCCCGCCTCCAGGACGGCGCCGAAGCCGATCGTGCCGATCAGCATCAGCGTGAAGTCCTTGTTCTCCAGCGGGCGCAGGAACCGTTCGATGACCAGGCCGATCAGCGCCGTCACCGCGATGGCGACCACGATCGCGACGGCGAAGGGGAGCTGCGTGGCCAGGTAGAAGGTGGAGGCGGCGTAGGCGCCGATCATGACGACGCTGCCGTGGGCGAAGTTGACCAGCCCCATCGTCCGGTAGACGATCGAGAACCCCATCGCCACCAGCGCGTACACCGCTCCGAACGTGACCCCGCCGATCAGGGTCTGAAGGAAGACCTGCACGTCAGCTCGCGGCCTCGGGCACGACCTTGCCGTCCTTGACCAGGCCGATCTTGGTGGCGTGGATGCCGACGCCGTTGGCGTCGTAGGTGTAGTCGCCGAGCAGCCCGGCGCGCTTGACGCCGCGGATGGCGTCGGCGAGTTTCTGGCCGCCCTCGCCGTTCGTCTGCTTGAGCGCCTCGATGAGGATGGACGCGCCGTCGTAGGCCTTGGCGACGTGCATGCGGGCGTCCTCGTTGTAGGCGGCCTTGTACTTGGCGGCGAACTCCTTGATCTCCGGGGTGGCCTCGTTGCTCAGGTAGGGGGAGCTGACGATGGTGCCTTCCGCGTTGTCGAGGCCGGCGGTGGTGGCGTACACGTCGGTGCCCACGGGGGCGCCGCCGGCGAAGACCGCCTTGATGCCGAGCTCGCGGGCCTGCTTGGCGATCAGCCCCGACTGGACCTCCTCCGCGCCGATGAACAGCACGTCGGGGTTCTGCTCGCGGATCTTGGCCAGGTTGGCGTTGAAGTCCTTCTGGTCGGGGGTGACCACCTCGTCGGCCACGGGGGTGACGTTCCTGGTCTTGAGCGAGTTCAGGAAGGCGTCGTGCTCGCCCGCCCCGTACGCGCCGTTGTTGCTGATCAGCGCGATCTTCTTGTGGCCCTTCTCGTCCACGAGGTACTTGGCGAGCGTCTCGTCGAAGGTGACGCTGGTGGGAGCGTTGAGGAAGAGGAAGGGGCTCTTCAGCTCGGCCAGCTTGGGCGACTGGCCCGAGGTGATGTTGGGGATCTTGGCGTCCTTGAGTATGGGCGCCATGGCGAGGGTGACCGCGCTCTCGGCGGTGCCGAGCATGGCGATGTAGCCCTCGGCGGCGATCTTCCTGGCCACGTTGGTGCCGACGGTGGGGTCGCCCTGGCTGTCGAACAGGTCGAGCTGGATCTGCCGGCCGCCCACGCCGCCGGCCTTGTTGGCCTCGTCGATGGCGAGCTTGACGCCCTTGTGCTCCCACTGGCCGAGCGAGCTGAGCTGGCCGCTCTGGGCGTTGACGTTGGCGATCTTGATGGGGCCGGTGGCGGTGGCTCCCGACTCGGTGGACTGGCCGGGTGGCGCGCACGCGGCGAGGGCTATCAGTGCGGCGGCTGCGATGGGGAATCTCGTGAAACGCACGGTTCACCTCTAGGGGGGTGGGTGAGGATTAATTCACGGACTAGTACGTTCGTTATAGGCGACGGGAAACGGCGAGGGAATCTCGAAAGCGCAACGGTTCCGACCCGGAGGGCGGGCACGCCGGTCAGTCGGCGAACTGCCCCTGATAGATGTCCTTGATGTTCCAGTGCCCCGGCGTGGGCACCGGTTCGTTGACCATCGGCACGTCGATCACCGCAGGCCGCCGGTTCGCGACGGCCTCGCGCAACGCCCGGCCGAGGTCGGAAGGGGCGGCGACGGTGTGGCCGTCGGCGCCGCACGCCCGCGCGAGCGCGGCGAAGTCGGGGCTGTAGGACCGCCCGGCGGGATCGGTGAAGTCGCAGCCGTGGCTGCGGCCGAAGTGCGCCGACTGCAGGTCCGAGATCGTGCCGTGCGAGCGGTTGTTCATCACCACGAACACGACCGGGGCGCCCTGCTCGACCGCCAGCGGCAGGGCGGGAAGCTGCGCGCTCATGCCGCCGTCGCCGATCAGCGCGACCACGGTCCTGTCCGGCTGGGCGAGCTGCACGCCGACCGCGGCGGCCGGGCCGAAGCCCATCGTGGAGGCGCCTCCCGGCGTGATGAAGCGGCCCTCGGCGGGCAGCTCGTAGCACTGGGCGACGCCGTTCTTGTTCCAGCCCACGTCGGTGACCAGGACCGCGTCCGGCGGCAGCGTGTCCCGCAGGTCCTTCAGGATGCGCTCGGGACGCAGGGGGAAGTCCTCGCTCAGGCCGCGCTCCCGGCTGGCCGCGTACAGCTCCGACCGCGCGGCGGCGATCCGCTTGCGCACCTCGTGCCGGGAGCGGGCGGGGCAGGACGCGACGGCGTCCGCGATCGCGGCGACCGCGAGCCGCACGTCGGCGACGGCGCCGATCTCCGCCGGGTAGTTGCGGCCGATCTCGGCCGGGTCGATGTCGATCTGGATCAGTGTGCTGTGCGAGAAGTCCCAGGTGAAGCGGGGGTCCCAGGAGCTGGCGTCGGTCTCGGCGAAGCGGGTGGCGAGGGCCAGCACCACGTCCGCCTCGCGGGCGCAGGCGTTGGTGAGCTCCAGCCCCCAGAAGCCCGGCATGCCGAGGACCAGCGGATGCGCGTCGGGAACGGTGCCCTTGGCCATGAGCGAGTGCACGATCGGGATGTCGAGATGCTCGGCCAGGCGGATCAAGGGCTCGGGGTCCTCGCGCAGGCCGCCGCCCACGTAGATCAGCGGGCGCTCGGCATCGGCCAGGCGGGAGGCGATCAGCCGCGCGGTCTCCTCCGGCAGCCCGGGCGGGGCCGACCGGCTGATCGGCGGGTGGGGCACGGCGGGCCGGGAGAAGACGTCCATCGGCACGTTGACCAGCACCGCCCCCGGCCGGCCCGTGGTGGCGGTCCAGAACGCGCGCTCGACGAAGCGGCCGAGATCCTGGACCCGGTGCACGTTCCAGGCCCGCTTGACGAACGGCCGGAACACGCTCGCCTGGTCGGCGTCGGCGTGCAGGTTGATCTCCTGGTGCGGGTGCCGGCCGTGGTAGTAGGACGGGATGTCCCCGGAGATGACCACCAGCGGCACCGAGTCCAGCGCGGCCGTCATGACGCCGGTCGCCGCGTTGGTGAGGCCGGGGCCCACGTGCACGAGCAGCACACCCGGCTTGCCGGAGGCGCGGGCGTAGCCGTCGGCGGCGTGCGCCGCCGCCTGCTCGTGGCGGGCGATGACGAAGCGGATCGGGCTGTCGGCCAGCGCGTCCAGGACGGCGATGTTGGTGTGCCCGCAGGTGCCGAAGACGTACTCGACGCCGAGTTCTTCGAGCTGGGCGACGAGGGCGTGGGCGGCCGTGGTGGTCACTGGTCTCCCCAGATGGTCAGGCCCTTGAGCAGGAGGGTCTTGGTCACGGTGAAGTCCTCGATCATCCAGCGCGGCGACTCGCGGCCGATGCCGGAGTCCTTCACGCCGCCGAACGGGACGTGGTCGAGGCGGAAGTTGGACGAGCCGTTGACGACCAGGCCGCCGACCTCCAGCTCGCGCCAGGCGGTGACGATGCGGCGCACGTCGTGGGTGAACAGGCCGGCCTGCAGCCCGTACGAGCTGCGGTTGCATTCCTCGACGACCTCGTCGAAGCCGTCGTAGGGGAGCACGGCCACCAGCGCTCCGAACACCTCCTCCCGCACCACCCTGGCCTCGGCGGGCGGGGCGACGACGACGGTCGGCGCCATCACCGCGCCCTCGCGCGTGCCGCCGGCCGTCACCCGGGCGCCCTGGCCGGCGGCCTCGGCGGTCCAGCGGACCACTCGCTCGGCCGCGTCGTCGTCCACCATGGAGCCCACGTCCGTCGCCGGATCCAGGGGATCACCCACGATCAGGCTCTTGACCTCGGCCGTCAGCGCCTCGGCGAACTCCTCGAACCGGCTGCGGTGCACATAGACCCGTTGCACGGAGATGCAGCTCTGGCCCGAGTTGCTGTAGCCGGTGCGAGCGCACACCCGCGCCGCCTGGGCGACGTCGGCGTCCTCGCAGACGATGGTGGCGGCGTTGCCGCCGAGTTCGAGCATGACCCGCTTCGGGCCGGCGGCGTGGGCGACGGCGTGCCCGGCCGTGACGCCGCCGGTGAAGCTGACGACGGCGATCTCCGGCGCGGCGCACAGCCGCGCGCCCACGTCACCGCCGCCGTGCAGGATCTGCACCGCCTCCACCGGCATCCCCGCCTCCAGGAGGATCTCCACCAGGGCGGTCGAGACCGCGGGAGCCTGCGGCGGCGGCTTGACGATCGTGGTGTTCCCGGCCGCGAAGGACGCGGCGAGCTTGTGGGCCAGCAGATTGGCCGGGGCGTTGAAGGGGGTGATCGCGAGCACCGGGCCGGCCGGGGCGCGCTGCGTGATCGCGGTGTTACCCACCCCGCGGCTCCAGCCCGCCACCGGCAGCACCTCGCCACCGATCATCCGCGCCTCGGCCGCGGCGACGGACAGGGTGTCGGCGACGCGTAAGATCTCGCCGCGCCCGTCCTTGAGCGGTTTGCCCAGCTCCAAGGCCAGCAGGCCCGCCAGTCGCTCGCCTTGCGCGGTGACCGACGCGGCGGCACGTTCCAGGATCTCGGCCCGCGTGGCGGGCGCCAGCCGCGCGACCTGCCGTGCCGCCTGCCGGGCGTAGACCAGGGCGGCGGTGATGTCGTCGGCCTGGGCGGTTCGGGCCCGGCTGACGATTTCCCGTAAGTAGGGACCGATGCGTTCGGCCTGTTTGCCGCTGGTCAACCATTCCCCGGCGACAAAGCACCCGGCGTCGTTGATGGTGTTCATGGTTGAGGACTCCCATTGATCCGCGCAGTGGTTCTCAAACTCCGCACTGTGGATTGCCTCACGGTATGAGCACGGTAAAGGTTCTGGCAAGAGGGCCGCGCAAACCGCTTGATGGAGCGTATGGACCGCCAAGCGGACTCGGTGTTAGCGTACGGACGACGTGAGAGGGTGAGCGCAAGTTCACCTTCAACCCACTAGTGAGGATCCGTGCCTTCGAACATTTCTGCGGGGTCGGGGGAGAGCGGGGGGGTGCGCAGCGTTCAGCGCGCGTTCGACATTCTCTCGCTGCTCACCGAGAACCGGCGGACGCTGACCATCCGCGAGGTCGTCGACGAGACAGGTCTGGCCAAGACCACGGCGCTGCGCCTGCTGCAGACCCTGGAGCACATGGGGCTGCTGTGGGCCACGCCGAAGGGCTACGCGGCAGGGCCCGCGCTGTGGCGCTGGGCGCACCTGGCCCGCTCGGCGTGGGAGCTGCCGCCGGAGACCGTGCAGCTCATGCGCGAGCTGAGCGCCCGGCACCGCGAGACCGTCAACCTCTACGTGCTGCGCGACACCCACCGCATCTGCATCGCCCAGCAGGAGAGCCCGCAGCCGCTGCGCCACGTGGTGCGGGTCGGCGACGAGCTGCCCCTGTGGGCCGGCGCCTCGTCCAAGATCCTGCTCAGGGACGCGCCGGAGCGGCTGCTCGTCAGGGTGGCCCGCTCCTCCCCGTACGGGGAGGCCCATCTGGCGACCTTGCAGGAATGGATCGACCAGGCCGCCCGCGACGGCTTCACGGTCAGCCACGGCGAACGCGAGCCCGGCCTGTCGGCGGTCGCCGTCCCGGTCATGGGCGGCTCGGGGGCGACCGTGGCGGCGCTGACGCTGAGCGGGCCGACGGTCCGCTTCACCGAGGACCGGGTCGAGGAGTTCACCGCGGATCTGCGCGAGGCGGCCAAGCGAATGTCGGAGCGCGGGTTCGACCACCCTCTGACCTGACTTCTATGGAGCGTGAATGCATCGTCAGCAGTTGCCACTGGACGGCGTCAAGGTCGTGGACCTGACCAACGTTCTGGCGGGCCCGTACTGCAGCTACCAACTGGTGCTGTTCGGCGCCGAGGTGGTCAAGGTCGAGTTGCCCGGCACCGGGGACCTCGCCCGGCGGCTGGGGCCGGACCCCGAGCTCAACCGCGAGCTGATGGGCGCCTCCTTCCTGGCCCAGAACGCGGGGAAGAAGTCGGTCGAGCTCGACCTGAAGACCCCGGCGGGGCGGGCCGCCTTCGAGACGATGCTCGCGGAAGCCGACGTCCTGCTGGAGAACTTCAGAGCCGGCGTGATGGCCCGGCTCGGCTACGGCTGGGAGCGTCTGCGCGAGCTCAACCCCGGCCTCGTCTACTGCGCGATCTCCGGCTTCGGGCAGAGCGGCCCGATGAGCGGCGCCCCCGCCTACGACCAGATCATCCAAGGGCTGTCCGGCATGATGAGCGTCACCGGCACACCCGACACGGCTCCACTGCGCGTCGGCTTCCCCATCTGTGACACCGTCGGCGGGCTGATGGCGGGTCTGGCGATCTGCGCGGCGCTGGCCGGGCGGCAGCGCAGCGGGCGCGGCTGCTTCCTGGACCTGTCGATGCTGGAGGCGTCGATCTCCGCGATGGGCTGGACCGTCTCCAACTACCTCGTCAGCGGGGTCGAGCCGGAGCCGATGGGCGACCAGAACGCCACCGCCGCGCCGTCCGGCACGTTCGAGACCGCCGACGGGCCGCTCAACATCGCCGCCAACCAGCAGGCCCAGTTCGAGACGCTGTGCCGGCTCGTCGGCAGGCCCGACCTGGCCGCCGACCCCCGCTTCGCCGAGCGGGAAGCGCGCAAGAACCACCGGCAGGCACTCAACCAGGAGCTCAACAAGGCGCTCCGGGCCAGGACCGCGCTGGAGTGGGAGGAGCTGCTCTCCCGTGAGGGCGTGCCCGCCGCACGCATCCTCACCGTCCCCCAGGCACTCGCCCTCGACCAGGTACGCCACCGCGGCTTCCTGACCGAGACGCCGCCGCCCGGATCCGGGGGGCGGCCGGTCACCGTCACCGGCAACGGCGTGGTCATCGACGGCGTCGCCCTGCGGCCACGCGGGCCCGCCCCGCTGCTCGGGGAGCACAACGCCGAGTTCGAGGCTGTCTCATGAACGAGGTCGTGAACGAGCGGGCCGCGGCGGCCGACTGGTGGGCCACCGCCGTGTCGCGTGTCGAGCCCGACCTCATCGAGCTGCGCGGAGAACCGGTACAGGACCTCATCGGGCGGATCGGCTTCGCCGAGATGATCTGGCTCATGCTGCGTGGTGAACGGCCCGGCCCGCGCCAGGCGGCGCTGCTGGAGGCGGCGCTCGTCTCGTCGGTCGATCACGGGCCGCACGCGCCGTCCATCGCCGTCGCCCGGATGGCCGCCACCTGCGGCGTGGGGCTCAACAACGCCGTCGCCACGGGCGTCAACCTGCTCGGCGACGTGCACGGGGGCGCGGGTGAGCAGTGCGTCGGGCTGCTGGAGGAGGTGGTGGCGGACGGGGACGCGGCCGCCGTGGTGGCCCGCCGGCGCGCCGTGAACAAGTACCTGCCCGGTTTCGGCCACCGCTTCCATCGGCGCGACCCGCGCCGCGACCCGCTGCTCGGCCTGGTGTCGGAGGCGGTCGCGGAAGAGGTGGTGCCGGGTGCGCACCTACGGGCCGCGCTGGAGGTGGAGCGGCTGATCGCGCCGGTGCCGATGAACATCGACGGCGCCACCGCCGTGATCTACGCCGAGCTGGGCTTTCCCGCCCCGCTGGCGCGCGGGCTGTTCGTGCTCAGCAGGTCCGTGGGGATTCTGGCGCACGCCTGGGAGGAGACCGGCCAGGGACGGCGCAACAAGGGGCCGATCCCGCCGTCCATCCTGCCGACCTGGCTCTGAACGTGGAAGGGAGCCCCGCCACCGGCGGGGCTCCCTTCCACGTGGATCAGTACACGACGATCTTGCCGGTGTTCTGCGGGAAGATCGCGTCGTTGTAGAAGTACTCGCCCGGCGTGTCGAAAGTGTGCGTGAAGGACTGTCCGGGCATCAGGACGCCGGTGTCGAACTCGTACTCGAAGAACGAGACGGCGGCGTGCGCGAAGGCGTTGTCGGCCGGGTTGACGAAGGTCACGGTCGTGCCCTTGGGCACCCGCAGGTGCTGCGGCGACATGGCGTTCTGGGCCACGGTGTTCTCGGTCGCGCCCGGCCGCTGGTTCGCCGCGTCCCAGACCCGGCCGAGCGTGACCGTGGTGCCGGCGACGGCGGCCGTGCGGATGTCGTTGCGCTTCTTCGGCGGCGTCGGCGTGGCGGCCGGCGCGACCTTGCCGCCCAGCTTGAACGCCCACAGGTGGTCGCCCCGCGGAATGTCGGGGTAGGGCAGGCCGTTGCCGCCCGCCAGCACCGCGACGTACTGCTCGCCGTCGATCTCGTAGCTGATCGGGCTGGTGTGCACCCCGGCGCCGCACTGGAAGCTCCACAGGACGCTGCCGTCGGTGTCGTCCATGGCGTGCAGCACCCCGTCGGGCCCGCCCTGGAACATCACCCGCCCCGCCGTGGTCAGGATGCCGTTGCCGTGGGCGAGCGACCACTCCCGGTCCAGCGTCCACACCGGCGTGTTGGTACGCGGATCGACCGCCGCGATGCCGCCCGCGAAGTGCTCGCCGAGGGGGCGGGAGGTGTTGACCCGCCCGTCGCGGCTGTTGGAGAAGCCGGAGTTGATCAGCCCGTAGCCGACGTAGATCCAGCCCGTGTGCGGGTTGTACGACAGGTGCGCCCAGTCGGCGCCGCCACCCGCCCCCGGGAAGATGATCGTCGCCCGGTCCCAGTGCGGCGTGTACAGCCCGCCCCAGGCGTAGAACGGCACCGGCCGGGTGGCCTTGCCGAACTCGGGAGCCTGCGTGATGAACGGCTCGCCGCCCGGGAACGGCTGTGTGGCCGCCGTCTTCTGCCGCGGGTCCTGGGGGACCGGCCGCTCCTCCATGCCGTGCAGCGGCTCGCCGCTGGCCCGGTCGAGGATGTAGAACATGCCGACCTTGCTGCCGTACACGACGGCCTTGCGCATCCGGCCCTTGACCTTGATGTCGACCAGCACCGGCGCCATGACGTTGTCGAGGTCCCAGATGTCGTGGTGCACCGACTGGAAATGCCACTTCCGCTGGCCGGTCTTGGCGTCGATGGCCACGATCGAGTTGGCGAACAGGTTGTCGCCGCCCCTGCCGGAGCCGTCCAGGCGCGGGTAGGAGCCGCCGAACGTCCAGTAGACCAGCCCGAGGTCCGGGTCGACGGCCGGGTGGATCCACGGGACGGCCCCGCCGGTCTTCCAGGACTCGCCCTCCCAGGTGTCGTTGCCGAACTGGCCCTCGCCGGGGCACGACCAGAACGTCCAGGCGACCTCGCCGGTGGCGGCCTTCAGCGCGTACGCCCGGCCGCGCGCGCCGCCGGTGCTGCCCTGCATGCCGACGTAGATCAGCCCGTCCCAGTAGACGACCGCGCCGGCCAGGGTGCCGGTCAGGCCGCCGCACTGGCCGTTCTGCGGGTCGCAGCCACCGGTGTCGCCGCCGCCCTCGCCGTCGGTGATGAGCTGCCGCTGCCAGGCGATCTCGCCGGTGTCCTTCTTCAGCGCGTACACGATGTTGGCGCCGGAGGTGGAGAAGACCAGGCCCTCGCCCAGCGCGACGCCGCGCATGTTCGTCTGCCTGGTGCCGAGGTTGGTCTTCCACCTGACGGCGCCGGTCTTCCCGTCCACGGCGAAGACGTTCTGCTGGGTGGTCTGGACGTACAGGACGCCGTTCTCCACGACGCAGGTGCTCTGCTGGGCGGCCGACGTGCTGCCGCCCTCCAGGTTGACGTGCCAGGCGCCGCCGAGCCGCTTCACCGTGCGCGGCGTGATCTGCTTCAGCGGTGAGTAGTTGTGATTGCCCAGGTTGCCGCAGACCTTCGGGAAGTCCTTGCCTGTCACGCCCAGCGAAGCGGGCTGCCGTTCCAGCGGCGGGGCGGCGGCCTCGGCGGGGTCGGTGAGGGTGGCGGAGGCGGTCAGCGTGGCTGCCGCGCCGAGGAGGAAGTGACGTCGTTCCACAGGCACCAAACCTTCGGTGGTCCATTTAGTGGACCAGTAGAACCGTGAGACGGACGCACCTTAAGTCCGGGCCGCCGGTGAATTCAAGAGCTTGTGGTGGCGAAGATCTGTAGTTACGCTCAAGCCCCCGAGTGGACCAATTGATCCACCTAGCGGTCTCCATGCGAGGTGCCCCATGCGCAGCAAACTCTCCGTCGCCGCCGCCACCGGAGCAGCGCTCCTCCTGCTCACCACCACCGCCCCGAGCTCCGCCGCCTCCCCGGAGCCGGCCAGGAACCTCGGCGATCCCGACTACGGCGTCTGCCGGGGCGCCGACCCGCGCTGCTACCACGACTGGGGCAACTTCGACCCGGCCAAGGGGTACAAGCTGCTCGTCTACAGCCGTACCGCCGGCCCGCGGCACGCCCACCTCGGCACCCCGCTCGGCCCCGGGCTCAACCCGCCGCTCAACGAGGACAACGTCGCCGTCAGGGCCGTGGTGAAGCTGGGCCAGGAGAACGGCTTCGCCGTCGACTACACCGAGGACGTCACGCAGCTCTCCTCGGCCGGGCGCCTGCTGGGCTACAACGCGGTGATGTTCCTGAGCACCACCCGCGACGCCCTCGACGACGCCGCGCAGACGGCGCTGCGCCAGTACGTCAGGGCCGGCGGCGGCTTCGTCGGCGTGCACAACGCCTTCGGCACCGAATACAACTGGCCCTGGTACGAAGGCCTGCTCGGCAACGCCAACTTCTACGACCACAGCGCCAACCAGCCCGGCACCGTCGAGACCGTCAACCGGCGCGACGCCTCCACCCAGGGCCTGCCCAGGACCTGGGCCTTCTCCGACGAGTGGTACAACCTCGTCCCCGCCCCCACCCGCGTCCGCGTCCTGGCCGAGGTGGACGAGCGCAGCCTGGCCCGGGGTGTACGCGGCAACCTCGGCCACCCCGGGCACGGCGAGCACCATCCGGTGAGCTGGTGCCAGTACTACGACGGCGGCAAGGCCTGGCTCACCACGCTCGGCCACGACGTCAAGGCCTGGACCGACGAGCCCATGGAAGGCGACCAGTACTTCGTCCAGCACCTGCTCGGCGGCGTCAAGTCCGTGCTCGGCATGTCGGCCTTCTGCCAATGACGCCGGCGGGCGCCCACGATCACTCTGGTTCCTGAGCCAGGACGGAAGAGGCGATGAGGCGCACCTGGGTGATGGCGTGGCGTTCGACGGCCACCACCTGGAAGCGCCAGCCGCCGATCTCCACGCTCTCCCCGGGGGCGGTGGGCACGTGCCCGAGCAGGGTCAGGACGAGGCCCGCGACCGTGGTGTAGTCGCCGTCGGGCCGCTCCTCCAGGTGCACGTCCAGGTCGGGCAGGTCGTGGACGGGGAACGTGCCGGTCAGCAGCAGACCGCCGTCGGCCTCGCGGACGGCCGCCAGCACGTCGCGGTCGGTCTCGTCGTAGATCTCGCCGACCACCTCCTCCAGGAGGTCTTCGAGGGTGACGATGCCGTTCACGGAGCCGCGTTCGTCGATGACGAGGGCGAACTGCTGGCGTTCCGCCTTGAAGCGGCGCAGCGCGTCGGAGACGGGCAGGCTGTCGGGCAGCAGGAGCGGCGGGCGGGCCACGTCGGCGACGGTCGTGGCGTGCTCCTCGGTGAGCAGGTCACGCAGGTTGACGATGCCGGTCACCTCGTCCAGGCCGCGCCCGCCGACGACCGGGGCGCGGGAGTGGCCGGACGCGGCCAGCAGGCGGCGGGCCGGCTCGACGGGGGTGGCGGCGTCGAGGGTGAAGACCTCGCGGCGGGAGACCAGCACCTCGCGCAGGACCCGGTCGCTGATCTCGACCGCGCCGGAGATGATGAGCCGCTGCTCGGGGGTGAAGCCGCGGTGGGTGGCGACCAGGTCGCGGATCTCCTCGGGGCTGATCTCCTCGCGGTGCCGGTCCGGGTCGCCGCCCATGAGGCGTACGGCGAGGTCGGTGGACTTGGCGAGGGCCCAGACGACGGGCCGGGACAGGGTGGCGATGAGGCTGAGCGGGCGGGCCACCAGCAGGGCCCAGCTCTCGGCGCGCTGCATCGCGACCCGCTTGGGCGCGAGCTCGCCGAACACCAGCGTGAGGAACGTCAGCACGATCGTCACCAGCACGATGGCGATCGGGTTCGCGGCGTCGCCGAGGAAGCCGAGCAGCGGCACCAGCGGCTCGGACAGGGTGACCGCAGCGGTGGCGGAGGCGAGGAAGCCGGACAGGGTGATGACGAGCTGGATGGTGGCGAGGAACTGGTTGGGGTCGCGGGCCAGGCGGGCGAGGACCTTGCCGCCCTGTCCGCGCTGTTCCAGCCGGCGGAGCTGGCCCTCACGCAGGGAGATCAGCGCCAGCTCCGAGCCGGCGAAGATGGCGTTGAGTACGACCAGGACCACGACGAGGGCGAGCTGAAACCAGTAGCCGTCCAAGGCAGAGGGGCTCCTTGAGAGAACGATGACCCGGCACGAAGCCGGCGGGGGGAACGCCGCCCGAGCGGCGCGTGAACGGCGGCTCGGGCGAGGGAGAAGACCGCGCTTTCCGCGAGGGGTGCGCGCACGAACGACGAGGCACCGGGCCACTGCCCGGCCTGGTACAGCACTCTTCCACGGAAGAGCCGTCACTCCACTCGTTCGTCGCGATCAGCACAGGTCATACGGCAGAACGGACGAGAACGGGGCATAGTTCCCGTCGGCGCGGCGCTCAGGCGGGGACGAGCAGCGTGGTCAGCAGGTCGTCCAGGCTGACGATGCCCAACACGTGGCCCGCCACGCCGCCCGTCGCGCCGCCCGCCACCACGCCGCCCGTCGCGCCGCCCGTCGCGGCGCGGACCAGCGCGACCTGCCCGTGGGCGCTCCGCAGCCGGCTCACCGCCTCGGCGATCGAGGCGTCCTCGGCCAGGTCCGGCAGCGGGTGGGCGAGCTGGGCGGCGGTCGTCCGGGTGTCGCCGCGGCGGCGCGCCAGGTAGGCGTCGCGGACGTGGACCACCCCCGACGGATCGGTGAGCGGCCCGGCGATGAGGCGGGAGCGCCCGGCGTGCAGGCAGGCGTCGATGATCTGCTGCGCGGTGGCGTCGGCGGGCACGGTGACCACCTGATCGGCCGGGGTGACCAGGGTGGCGATCGGCGCTTCGGGGGCGCGCAGGGCCTGGGTGAGGACGGCGTGGTCCTCGGCCTCGATGAGGCCGAGTCGGCGCGATTCCTCCACCAGGTGCCGGAGCTGGGCGGGGGTCCTGGACGCTTCCCCCTCTTCGCGCGGATGGACCTTGAACAGCCGGAGCAGGCCGTTGGTGATGCCGTTGAGCGCGCTGATGAGCGGCCGCACCAGCAGGGTGAAGCCGCGGAACGGCAGCGCCAGGACGGTGGCCGACCGCTCCGGGTGCGCGATCGCCCACGACTTGGGCGCCATCTCGCCGAGCACCATGTGCAGGAACGTCACCAGCGCCAGCGCGATCACGAACGCCACCGAGTGCGCGGCCGCGTCCGGCAGCCCGACGGCGTGGAAGAGCGGGGCGAGGGTGCCCGCGATCAGCGGCTCGGACACCACGCCGAGGCCGAGCGAGCACAGCGTGATGCCGAGCTGCGCCCCGGCCAGCATGAGCGACAGCTCCTTGATGCCCGCGAGCGCGGCGGAGGCGGCCCGGCTGCCCGAGGCGGCGGCCTTCTCCAGGCGGTGGCGTTTCGCGGCGACCAGAGCGAACTCGGCGGCGACGAAGAAGCCGTTGCCGACGAGCAGGAACAGGGTCAGGGCCAGGCCGGTGGTCAGGCTCACGGCTGCTCCTCGTTCTCGTCGTTGCCGTCGTTCTCGTTGCTCTTGTCGCTCTTGTCGCGGTAGGGGGTCAGGCGGACGCGTTCGGGGACGTGCCGGCGCAGGGTCAGGACCTCGATGCGGGCGTGCGTGGGGGCGTTGGCGTCCAGGGTGGCGGGCAGGCGGACGGTGATCGTCTCGCCGGGGGCGGCGAAGCGGCCGAGCCGGTGCAGGACGAGCCCGGCGAGGGTGTCGTACTCGTCCTCGTCGGGCAGGGCCAGGCCGGTGGCCAGGGCGATCTCGTCGATGCGCAGGGAGCCGTCCACCTCCCACGCGTCGCCCTGCCGCACGACGGCCGGGGGCTCCACGTCGTTCTCGTCGGCGATCTCGCCGACCAGCTCCTCGGCGACGTCCTCCCAGGTGAGCAGCCCGGCCAGGCCGCCGTGCTCGTTCACCACGCAGGCCACCTCCTCGCCGCGTTCGTGCATCTGGCGGGCCAGGTCCGGCAGCGAGAGGGAGAACGGGACGACGAGCACGTTCCGGCAGATGCTGCCGACCCGGACGCGGGCGGCGTCCTCGGGTGCGACGGCGGCGGCGTCGCGCAGGCTGACCAGGCCGACCACGTGGTCGAAGGTGGCGCCGAGCACCGGGTAGTGGGTGTGGCCGTGCGCGGCGATCAGTTCGTCCAGATCCGCGACGGTGGCGATCGCGGGGACGGCGACGACGTCCACGCGCGGCACCATGACCTCCTCGGCGGTGTGCTCGGAGAAGGCCAGGGCGCGCTCCAGCACGTCGGCCTGGCTGCCGGGCAGGTGACCGTGGGCCTCGGACTCGCCGATGATGTGGCCGAGCTCTTCGAGGGTGGCGCCGTGGTGCAGCTCCTCGACCGGTTCGATGCCCACGGCGCGCAGCAGCCGGTTGGCCGCGGTGTCGAAGAGCTTGATCACCGGGCCGGCGATCGTCAGGTAGACCAGGGTGGACCCGGCCAGCGCGCGGGCGAGCGGCTCCGGCCTGGCCAGGGCGAGGTTCTTGGGGGCCAGTTCGCCCAGCACCATCTGGATGACCGTGGCCAGCGCGAACCCGATCGCCAGGGCGACGGCGTCCACCAGGCCGGCGGACAGGCCCAGCCCGGTCAGGGCGGGGGCGATGAGCTCGGCCAGCGCGGGGCGGGCGATGAATCCGACGATCAGGGCGGTGACGGTGATGCCGAGCTGGGCGCCGGACAGCATGAACGACAGCCGCTCCATCACCTGGACCGCCTTGGCGGCCTTCTTGTCGCCCGCCTCGGCCTGGGTGACCAGGGTGAGCCGGTCGGCGCTGACGTAGGCGAACTCCTGGGCGACGAAGTAGCCGGTGGCGGCGGTCAGCAGGAAGACGGCCAGCAGACCGAGAGCCACGCTCACCTGGCACGCCCTTGCCGGACTCGCGGGCGGGTCAGGTTCACCGACACGTAGGTTCCCTTCTGTCGCACCGGACGGACCGGCCTTGATCAGCGCATGCGGGCAGGCCCGCCCGCATGCGCTGCAACTCGACGCTAGCGGATTCGTGCAGTCGGTCGCTAATTGGGGCGTATCGCCCCGCATCCGACTACTGACTCCGAACGTACCCAGCCCGGCGAACGTTCCCCCTACGATGATCGACGATCATGATCCTCTTCCAAGGACGGACGGAAGTGTCCAGGCAAGAACGCGTTCGCAGGTTCCTGGAGAACCGGCTCGTGCAGCGAGCCGTCATCGCCGTGATCGTCGTCAACGCGATCACCATCGGCATGGAGACCAGCTCTCGCCTCATGGATCAGATCGGCGGGCTGCTGCACGCCGTCGACCGGATCGCGCTCGTCGTCTTCACCACCGAGATCGCCGCCCGCCTGTACGCCTACCGCAAGTCGTTCTTCAAGGACCCCTGGAACTGGTTCGACACCATCATCGTCGCCGTCGCCCTCATCCCGGCCTCCGGACCCACGTCGGTGCTGCGGGCGTTACGGATCCTGCGGGCACTGCGGCTGGTCTCGGCGGTGCCCAGCATGCGCCGCGTGGTCGGCGCCCTGCTGACCGCGCTGCCGGGCATGGCCTCCATCATCGGACTGCTGGTCCTGATGATCTACATCGCGGCGGTCATCGCCACGAAGCTGTTCGGCGACATCGTGCCCGAACGCTTCGACGAGCTGCCGCGCTCGCTGTTCACCCTGTTCCAGATCATGACCGGCGACGACTGGGGCAACGTCGCCCAGGAGGTCATGGAGCACAAGCCGTGGGCGTGGCTCTTCTTCATCGCGTACATCCTCATGTCCACCTTCGTCGCGCTGAACCTGTTCATCGCGGTCGTGGTCAACGCCATGCACGAGAACGAGCCCTCGCCGGCCGAACTTCAGACCCAGGCGGAGCTGAACGCCGTCAGGCAGGAGCTGACCGCGCTGAACGCCAAACTGGATCAGCTGCTGCTGCGGGACGAACCGTCCTAGGCTGGTGGCGATGACGGGATCGGCGGCGGGCGCGCGGACGCAGGAGCAGATGCGGCAGCGGAACCTCAGCGAGGTGCTGCGCCGCGTCCACAAGGACGGAGCCGTGTCACGGGCCGCGCTCAGCCGCCGGATGGGCCTCAACCGCAGCACCATCATGGACCTGACCGCGGAGCTCGCCGCGGCCGGGCTCGTCCGCGAGGGCGTCCCCACCGGTCAGGGCCGCGCGGGGCGGCCGTCCATCGTGGTCATGCCCGAGCAGGAGACGGTGTACGGGCTCGCGTTCGACGTCGCCGTGGATCGGCTGCTCGCGGCCCGGGTCGGGCTCGGCGGCCGGATCCTCGACCGCCGCGAGGCCGTACGCGCCCGCGCGGGCGTCGACCTGGAGGACGTCGTCGGCGTCCTCGCCGCCTTCGGCCGCGACCTGGTCGCCGGAGCCCCTCCCGGCGCGGTGTGCGTAGGCGTCGGCGCGTCGTACTGCGGGTTGATCAGGCGCGCCGACGGCACCGTCCGGTACGGCCCGCACCTCGGCTGGGTGGACCAGGCTTTCGGCCCGGAACTCGCCGCCGGGCTCGGCCTCGGGCTTCCCGTCGAGGTGGGCAACGAGGCGCACCTGGGTGCGATCGCCGAGCACGTGCGCGGCGCGGGACGCGACGTGGACAACCTCATCTACCTGCACGGGGACGTCGGCGTCGGCGGCGGGATCATCGTCGGGGGCGAACTCCTGGACGGCGACGCGGGCTACGGCTGCGAACTCGGGCACATGCTGATCAACCCGTTCGACGGGCGGCCCTGCCTGTGCGGGTCGCGCGGCTGCCTGGAGGCCGAGGTGGGGGAGGAGGCGCTGCTCGACTACGCGGGACGCTCCGGCGACCTCATCGGACGCACCGGCATCCGGGCGGTCGTCGCCCTCGCCGGGAGCGGTGACGCCCGGGCACGGGACGCCCTCGACCGCGTCGGCGACTGGCTCGGCGTCGGCGTCGTCAACCTCATCAACCTGTTCAACCCGGCGCTCGTGGTCTTCGGCGGGATGCTCCGCGACGTCTACCCGGCCGCCGCGCCGCGCGTCCGCGCCCGGATCGACGCGCATGTCCTGCCGGTGTCGCGCGAACGTGTCCGCCTGGCCGTGACGGCCCTGGGCGACGACACCACGCTCGCCGGGGCCGCCGAACTCGCCTTCGCCGACCTCCTGGCCAACCCGCTGAACGCCTTGGCCGCCCGGCCCTGACGTTCACGTCCGATGGAGGGTCTGTGTGCCGATGACGGACAGCACCTGCAGCTTCTCGTAGGTCTCGCTGCCGGGGACGGCGGTGTAGACGAGCAGCGAGTGCGCCTGATCCGGGTCGATCAGCCGCTGGCAGGTGAGCTCCAGCGCCCCGACCTCGGGGTGGACGAAGTTCTTGACGTCCTTCGGGCGGATGCCGATCTCGTGGTCCTGCCACACCCGCCGGAACTCCTCGCTGCCGGCCAGCAGCAGGTCCGCGAGGTGCGCGGCCCGCGAGCCCGGCCCGCGCAGGGTGACGACCTCGCGCAGCCCCGAGGCGTACATCCTGGACAGGAACGCGTGCTCGCGCGGCGCGTAGAGCCGCCGGGCCGCGGGGTCGGTGAACCACCGGTACCCGATGCTGCGGGCCGGCCCGGTGTAGCGGGTCGTGTCGCCGGTGAGCGCGACCCCCATCGGGGTCTGGCGCAGGGTCTCGCCCAGCTCGGTGACGATCTCCGCGGGCGTGTCGGTCAGCCGGTCGAGGATCCGCAGCAGGCCGGGGCTGATGTGGTCGCCGGACGTGCCCCGCGCCGGCGGGTTGTGCCCGGCGAGGCGGAACAGGTGGTCCCGCTCGTCGAGCGACAGGTGCAGCCCCTGCGCGATCGAGGCGAGCATCTGGTGCGACGGCTGCGGCCCGCGTTCCCGCTCCAGCCGGGCGTAGTAGTCGGCCGACATGTTGCACAGGGACGCGACCTCCTCGCGCCGCAGACCGCTGGTCCTGCGGCGCGGCCCGCGTGGCAGGCCCACGTCCTCGGGTTGCAGAGCCTCCCGGCGGTTGCGGAGGAACTCCGCCAGCCCGGCCCGATCGATCACCACGCGTCCTCTTCCTCTCGGGTACGGCCTTTCTAACAGCTGCCCGCCACGGCAGCCACGGACCGTTGAGCCGGGGATCGGCAGGTCCTGGATCCGGCCGTGCCGTCCGCCGAGGATCGAGGGCACGCCCACCCGAAGGAACAGGACCTCATGTCACGTACCCGAACCGACCTCACCGTGCCCGATCTGTCCGGCAAGCGCGCCGTCGTCACCGGGGCGAGCGACGGGATGGGCCTCGCCATGGCCACCCGCCTGGCGGCGGCCGGCGCGGAGGTCGTCATGCCCGTACGCAACCCGCGCAAGGGGGAGAGCGCGCTCGCCGCCATCAGGCGGGCCGTCCCCGGCGCGGACGTCTCGCTGCGCGCCCTCGACCTGTCCTCGCTCGACTCCGTCGCGGCCCTCGGCGCGGACCTCTGCGGCGAGGGCCGCCCGATCCACCTTCTCATCGGCAACGCGGGCGTCATGACGCCGCCCGACCGGCAGACCACCGCCGACGGGTTCGAGCTGCAGTTCGGCACCAACCACCTGGGCCACTTCGCCCTCGTCGGGCACCTGCTGCCGCTGCTGCGGGCCGGGCGGGCCCGCGTCACCTCGCAGATCAGCATCGCCGCCCGCCGCGGCGCCATCAACTGGGACGACCTGAGCTGGGAACGCGGCTACCACGGGCAGCGTGCCTACAGCCAGTCCAAGATCGCGTTCGGGCTGTTCGGTCTCGAACTGGACCGGCGCAGCAGGGCGCACGGGTGGGGCATCACCAGCAACCTCGCCCACCCCGGTGTGGCGCCCACCAGCCTGCTGGCCGCCCGCCCCGAGCTGGGCCGCAGCCGCGACACCCCGCAAGTCCGCCTGATCCGGGCGCTCTCGGCCCGCGGCATCCTGCTCGGCACGGTCGAGACGGCGCAACTGCCCGCCCTCATGGCCGCCACCGGCCCCGGCGCCCGGCCCGGAGTCCTGTACGGCCCCAGCGGCCCCGGCCACCTCGGCGGCCCGCCCGCCGAGCAGCCGCTCTACCCGCCGCTGCGCAGCGCCGCCGACGCGGCCCGGATCTGGGCGGTCTCGGAGGAGCTGACGAAGGTCTCCTACCCGGCCTGACCTTCCCGTCTCAACCGGCCCCTCTCAGCCGGCCCCTCTCAGCCGGCCTGGCGGTCGACGATCACGCCGCCGATCGCCGTGCGGCCGGCCGGAGTGGCGACCAGCTCGACGGCGATGGTGTCGCGCAGCTGCGCCCCGAGGACGCCGGCGACGGCGTCGGTGACGGCCCGCACGAGGTTGTCGGCGATCTCGTCACTGTCGGGACGGGTGAACGCCGCCTCCCGGACGCCGAACGTGATCGCGGGCGCGGCCTCGTCGGCGGGCTTCCCCCGCAGACCCCACCGCCCAGGGGGTACGCCGTCGAGGTGGATGACCGCGATGTCGCGCGCCCATTCGCCGTACACGCTCACCACCGCGTCGGTCAGCGCGGCGATGAGGGCCGTCTCGTTGCCCTGGAGCTGCGGCTCGAGGGCCCGGACCGTCAGATGTGGCATCGTAGGACTCCTGTTTGTTCCTAAATTAGCTTTGATGACAAAGGTAATAGGCGAGGTGCCCCATGGTCAACGACGCGGACGGCATGACCACCGACCAGGCGGTGCGGTCCATGCTCCTGCTGATGCCCCGGCTCGTCGGGCGGGCCAAGCGGCTGCCCGTCCCGGAGGCGCTGCGGACGCTCGACCTCGCGCCCCGCCACCTGTCGCTGCTGGCCTACCTGCAGTACGACGGCGCTCTCACGGTGAGTCAGCTCGCCGAGCGCCTGGAGATCGCGCCGACGACCGTCAGCCTCATGGTGGGCGACCTGTCCCGCCGCGGCGTCCTGACCCGCGAGGAGGACGACGCCGACCGGCGGCGGCGGGTCGTCGCGATCGCCCCCCAGTACGTCGAGCCGATCCGCGAGTGGCTGGCGGGCAGCGCGCTGGCCTGGGCCGAGGTCCTGACCGGCCTCACGCCCGCCGAACGCGCCACGATCGTACGCACGATGCGCGCCTACGAGACCGCCCTGGGCCGGCGTTCGCACGGCTGAGCCTGGTCGCCCCGTGCGTGGTCCCGCGGCGACCAGGCTCAGCCGAGCAACGCGGTCGCCTCGACCTCGACGAGCACATCCGGCTCGAAAAGGTGGTCGACGCCGATGAGGGAGGCCGGTGGCATGGGGAGCCGAAGACCGATCTCCTCTGCGACGGCCTCGACTCCGGCCATGAAGCCGCCGATCTTCTCCGGGCTCCACTGGGTCACATAGAACGTGAGGCGCAGCACGTCCGTGAAGGAGGCTCCCGCGCCCGCCAGGCCGAGGGCGGTATTGCGCAGCGCCTGCGCGACCTGTCCGGCCAGATCGCCGGGGGCCACCGGGGTTCCGTCGGCCTGACGTGCGACCTGCCCGCTGACATGGACATGAGTCGTGCCCGTGCCGACGGCGACGTGGTGGTAGGGGGTGGGCTGCAGCAGGCCTTCAGGGGTGAAGTGCTTGACGGTCATAGCTGTTTCTCCTTGTCCAGGTAGGTATCTGTAAGCTACCTAGTAGGAAAAGGACACTTCAACGAGACCAGGTTTCGCCATGGATACCGACCGCGAGCTCCGCATTGACGCCCCGCACCGCGAACTCCTCGACCAGGTGCTCGACAAGTGGTCCCTCGGGGTGCTCAACGAGCTCTGCGAACGCCCCTGCCGCTTCAACGAGCTACGCCGGGCCATCCCCGCGGTCACGCAGAAGTCGCTGACCGCGACTCTTCGCCGTCTTGAGCGCAACGGGGTGATCGAACGCGAGGTCGTCTCCACGCGGCCGGTGGCGATCAGGTATCGGATCACACCGCTCGGCAAGACCCTGCGGCAGCCCATTGACGTCTTGCTGGCCTGGGCCGGCGAACACATGCCCGCCATCGAACAGGCCCGCGACGCGTTCGACCTGCGCGAAGGCACCGGCCTCTGAGAGGGCGTCGTCATCCCCCTCTGTCCGCATCCCGAGGCACGTTTTCCGAGGCGGGCGCGCTCTGGCCGTCCGAGCGCGGCCCGCGGATCGGTTTCTCCCGGATCAACACCCGCTTCGCCGCCTGTCGTGACGCGCTCGGCCTGGACCGGGCGCTGGACTTCCCGGTCACCCGAGTTCCTGCTGCATCGAGCGACTGCCATCCCCCGCCGCGGAGGACGCCTGAGCAACCGGCGGTGGGCCTGGAAATACGTCGCCCAAAGGCCAAAAAGACCAAATCAAAATTCCTGACGAGCTGAACTATTGGCCTATTCCGAGCTCACGTCAACGATTACCTGTCTACTGGCCGATGTCGGCCAAGCGCCGGCGACGTCGTGGTGATCTTTCCTGACACCGCTGGTGGGACAAAGTGGCGGAGGCGTGAACCCTGTCCGGATGTGGCCACGGCTGGAGGGTGATTTCCTGCCCGCAATCAAGTTTCATAGAGGCGAACGGCGCGTCGCCGCCTCGATCATCGACTGGGGGGATTATATGGCCATTCCTGCTGTCGCCAACCTGATCAACAGGCAGTCGCAACTGGCGACAGTGGACTGAGAACAGAAAGCCAGCCAACCAGCAATTCGAAATCAAGCCCTCCGGTGATCCTGCCGACGCTTACCATCCCTTCGCCAAACATTCCGGGAAGGCGCTGACAGTCACTCCCGAAGGAATGGTGGAGGCTTTAACCAGGCACTGTCCGTGAACTCCATCAATGCGGGCGCGCCGCTGGTGCTCGCGGCTCAGAAGCCGAGCACCCCCACCCAATCATGGATGCTCCTGGAAGTTTGCTCGCGTCTACTCCGGCAGGCGCAGAGTTTCCGGGCCAGCACCGACGACTCCATTAGCCGTGATTTGGCAGCTCATCACGGGTTTTCTTGACGGGCACATCTGTCGGGATTCGAGGTTGAGGAATATATCCCGTATATGGCCGCTGTGTCTGTATTAACCCTTGAGTGTCGACCGGCTCAATGTAGTGACCACTGGCAGGGCCGCGCCGTCCGGTGTGTTTCAGAGCCCTGCCCCCGATTCCCCCCTACCAAGGAGGTAGCCATGGCTTCTTTCCCTGCGCGAGCCCGGCTGATCGTCAAGCATTCGGGCAAGGTGCTGGCCATCGAGAACGCCAGTCTCAAGGACGGTGCCAGCCTGAACCAGTACGACTCCGGCACCCAGGACAACGAGAAGTTCGAGCTGCGCGACGCCGGCGATGGCTACGTCCGCATCATCGTCAAGCATTCGGGCAAGGTGCTGGCCATCGAGAACGCCAGCCTCGACTACGGCGCTAGCCTGAACCAGTACGACTCCGGCACCCAGGACAACGAGAAGTTCGAGCTGCGCGACGCCGGCGATGGCTACGTCCGCATCATCGTCAAGCATTCGGGCAAGGTGCTGGCCATCGAGAACGCCAGCCTCGATTACGGTGCCAGCGTGAACCAGTACGATTCCGGCACCCAGGACAACGAGAAGTTCCGGCTGGCGCCCATCAGCGACGCCAGCTGGTAGCTCACAAGGTTCAGCACGCCCGTGCCGTCCGTACGCCGGATGGCACGGGCGTCTGACATCGCGGTTCATCATCTCCGCGCTGCCGCCCAGCAGGCAACCGCCACAGAACGGGCGGACGGGCCCCTGCCGGACGGCAGCGCACACCCACCTTCGCCACCTAGATCAAGATTGCTAGGCGGCGACAACCCCAGCCCCGGGGCGTCGACGACGTGCTCGCAGTGCCGCCGGGCAGGGCGACCCACTCGGCGGCCGATGACCGACAGGCTCCTGGCTATTTTCTCTTGATGTGCTCAAGAGTTGGCACTATAAAGAGTCAGTGAGCGAGACGCCAGAGGACAACTTCTTCCGTGAACTCGGCGGCGCCTGGGCCGAACTGCGACAGGCGTTCCCCCGGCACATCGGCATGAGCCCCCAGCGCGTCCAGCTGCTCATCCGGCTGTGGCGTGACGGCGAGACCAGTCACAGCGACCTCCGCCACACGCTGGGCATCGACGGGGCGAGCGTCACGCGCCTGGTCAAGGAGTTCGAGGCCGACGGGCTGATCGGCCGCCGCCTGGACCCGGCCGACAACCGCTACACGCTGGCCGCACTGACCCCTGCCGGTGAGCGGGCCGCGGCGGAGCTGGAGCGGTCGCACCAGTCCTATCAGGAGCGGCTCCTCGACGGGATCACCTCCCAACAGCAGGAGATCGTGCTGGACGTGCTGCGCCGCGTCCGCGCGAACATGACCGAGCAGGAGAGCCCATGACCGACGACGACGTACGGGCCGCCGCCGAGCGCATGTACGCGGCGTTCAACGCCCAGGACTACGCCGCCACGACGGAGATCTTCACCGCCGACTTCTACAGCCACCCCCTGGGCACGACCGGCCCCGACAGCGTCGCCCAAGCTTGGCGACGGCTCCACGAGTCCTTCCCCGACGTCCACGTCGTGGTCGAGGACATGGTCGTGGAAGGGGACACGGCCGCGGTCCGTACGAGCATGCGCGGCATTCCCGGTCAGGGGTCGCCGACGATGCTGGAGATGTTCCGGGTGCGCGACGGGCGCATCGCCGAGCTGTGGGGGCTGTCCTCACTGCGGCGCGCGACTCCCTTGGCGGCGTCCACGTCGCCCGCTCACGGGTTGTAGCCCTCTTCACCCAATGTCCTCGGCATCGACGAGATCGCGCTCGACGCTGGCGGGCATCCGGTGTTCGCCGCGACGGTCGCAGATTTCGGGGGGCCGGCCCGGGCCGACGGCGCCACTGACCGCCACCCCTTCTTGACGATCACCAATGTGTCTGGGACGGACAAGGTCAGGTGACGGATCGCGCCACCAAGGCCATGGCCTGGCGCATGGCGTCGCGTACCTCGTCGGGTCCGTCGCCGCGCTGCAGCGCGGTCAGGGCGGATGCGCTGACCGCGCCCACCATCGCGCCGACCAGGGCGGAGGCGGTGATCGTGTCGAGTCTGTCGGGGAACGCCCGGTGCAGAGCCTGGGCCAGTTCGGCCTGCGCGGTGAGGTATCGCTGCAGCAGCCGGGCCTGCAGCGCCGGCACCGAGGCCGCCAGCCGTGCCCGAAGTGTCGCGAGCCCGCTGGGGAGGTCGCTGTCCCAGGTGTCGGCGATCATCTGGTCCGTCGCCCGTACCAGTACTTCGGATAGCGGTTCCTCGGCGCGGCGCTCGGCGATCGCCTGCAGCGCCAGGTCGACGCGTACGTCGGCATTGGCCAGCAGCACATCCTCCTTGGCCTGGAAGTGGAGGAAGAAGGTGCGGGGGGACACCTCCGCGGCGTCGGCGATCTCGGCCACGGTCACGTGGTCGTAGCCCTTGTCCTCGAACAGACGCACCGCCGCCTCGATCAGTGCCTGCCGGGTGCGCTGCTTCTTGCGCTCTCGCAGTCCGTGCTTCTCCGCCACACACGGCAGTTTATTGCATCTTCCGAATTGATGCATACTGTGAATCACTACATAGACTGCAGTCAGTGGAAGGAGATCATCCATGCGAGGTCTGGACGGACGCGTCGTCCTCATCACCGGCGCAGGACGCGGCATCGGGAGGGAGGAGGCGTTGTTCTTCGCCGCCGAAGGCGCGAAGGTCGTCGTCAACGACCCCGGCGTCGCCATCGACGGCACGGGTGGCGACGCCGGCATAGCCGCGAAGGTCGTCGAGGAGATCACTGCCCGCGGCGGACAGGCCGTGGCCAACACCGACAGCGTCGCCGACTGGGACGGCGCCCGCCGCATGGTGGAGACGGCACTGCAGTCCTTCGGCGACCTGCACGTAGTGGTCAACAACGCGACCATCGAACGGAACATGGGCCTGACCGACCTGTCGGAGGAGGACTTCGACGACGTCGTGGCAGTCAAGCTGAAGGGCACCTTCGCGGTGACGCGCTGGGCGGCCCGCCACTGGCGCGACCGGTATGAGGCAGGGGTCCACATCGACCGCGCCGTGGTCAACACCTCCTCTGGCTCCGGGCTGCTCAACCCGCTGCCCGCGCAGGTCTCCTACGCGGCGGGCAACGCCGGGGTAGCGGCGCTGACCAGCGTGGCCGCCCTTGAACTCGGCCGGTACGGCGTGCGGGTCAACTGCATCTCGCCCTCGATGGCCCGTACCCGCCTCACTCTCGCCGTTCCCGGCATGAGCGAGGAAGCGCCGGTGGGCCGGTTCGACCCACTGCACCCGGCCGCCTGCGCACCTGTCGCCGCGTACCTGGCTGGTGCGGACTGCCCGCTCACCGGCCAGGTGCTGTCGGTACGGGGCGGAACGGTCGCCATCAACCACGGCTGGTCCCTCGGCGGCCACATCCACAAGGACGGGCTGTGGAGCATGGAGGAACTGGCCGAGAAGATGAAGGAGTTGCCGACGGACGACCCGTTCGACAAGCTCGCGCAGGCCCTGACCGGCGCACTAGGCTCCGTGGGACGCGACCAGCTTCAGGAGATGATCAACGCCCTGCTGGACCAGGGGGGCCGGTCCGACAACCCATCCACCTGACGCGACGACCCCGTCAACACATTGCGGGCCGGCCGAGGCTCAGCGGACGCCGGCCCGCAGGACCCGGCTGCCGGCTCGCGCTCCAGGCGTACGCGCCGCCCTCCCCGAACCTCACAGGACGGGTTAACCGGGGGTTCACCGGTCACCCGTACCTTGACGGGCCATGAGCTGGAAGTACAGGGCGAACGCGACACTCGAGGGATTGACCGGTTACACACTCACCCGCGCGGGGAGGCAGCGGGCGGCCGGGCCGCCGAAGCCGCCGCCGGCGCCCAGGCCCGCCCCCGAGACGCAGCGGCTGCCCGGCGACGTGGTGCGCGGGCCGGTGGACCCGGCCCACGACCGGCTGCTGCGTGAGCCCGTCTTCCTGCTGTCGTCGGTGCGGTCCGGCTCGACCCTGCTGCGGGTGATCCTCAACTCGCACAGCAGGATCCACTCGCCCATCGAGACCCACTTCCGCCGCATGACGGTGGGGTTCACCACCGAGCCCGTACGGCAGGCGATGCAACTGCTCGGCCACACCCACAGCGACGTCGAGCACCTCGTCTGGGACCGGATGCTGCACCGGGAGCTCCAGTGCAGCGGCAAGCCGATCCTGGTGGAGAAGACGCCGAGCAACGTGTTCGTGTGGCAGCGGCTCAAGACGTGCTGGCCGGACGCCAGGTTCGTCTTCCTGCTGCGGCACCCGATGTCGATCGTGCAGTCGTGGCACGAGGCCGACCCCGCCAAGCGTCCCATGACCGAGGCCGTGCCGCGGACGCTCGCGTACATGACCTACCTGCAGGAGGCCCGTACCCGCCTGGAGGGTCACACGCTGCGCTACGAGGAGCTGGTCGCGGACCCGGAGGGCACGCTCAAGCCGCTCTGCGCGTTCCTGGGCGTGGAGTGGGAGCCAGGAATGCTCCAGTACGGAGACAAGAACCACGGAGCCTTCGAGAAAGGAGTGGGGGACTGGCGGGACAAGATCAAGAGCGGCACGGTCGTCGCCGGCCGCCCGTTGCCCTCGACCGACGAGCTGCCTCCCGAGCTCAAGGAGATCGCGAGGCTCTGGGGCTACTGCTGACGGCTGACCCGGTTCCGTTCCTGCAGAGTCCGCCTGCCGTTCTTCCGTGCTTCGCATGTCGATCATGCACGGGGTCGAAGGTGTCGTGAATGATCCCCGCTCCCTCGCGCCGGACCCTCCTGGCCGGCGCGCTCGCCGGCCTGTCCGTCCGCTCCGCCGCCGCGTCGCCGGCGCAGGCGGAGGTCGCGCCCCGGCCCAACTTCCTGATCATCCTCGCTGATGACCTGGGCTGGGGCGAGATCGGCATCCAGGGGCAGAAGAAGATCGCCACCCCTGCCATCGACCGCCTGGCCGCCGAAGGAGTGCGGTTCGAGACCGCCTACTCGGGAGCGCCGCTCTGCGCGCCCTCGCGCTGCTCCCTGCTCACCGGCCTGCACGCCGGGCACGCCACCGTGCGCGAGAACCCGGAGGGCGGCCCGCAGCGCGCGCTGATCGAGAACGACCTGACCTTCGCCGAGCTGCTCCAGCTGTCCGGTTACCGCACCGCGTGCATCGGCAAATGGGGCTTCGGGCCCGAGCTGCCCGGCCAGCCGTCCCACCCGAACGAGCGCGGCTTCGACGAGTTCTTCGGCTACATCACGCACCGCCACGCCCACCAGTACTACCCCCGCTACCTGTGGCACAACGGCGGCAAGGTGGCGCTGAGCGGCAGGGCGTACGCGCCCGGCCTGTTTCTGCGGCGGGCCGTCGACTTCATCAAGGAGCCGTCCGACCAGCCGTTCCTGCTCTACTTCCCGACCATCCTGCCGCACTCGCCGAGCGTGGTCCCTGGCGACGCCGGTCCGTACGAGAACAAGCCGTGGACCAGGCCCAACCGGCGCCACGCCGCCCAGGTCACCCTGCTGGACTCGCACGTGGAACAGCTCGTGACCACGCTGCGCGAGACCGGCAAGGCCGCGAACACGATCGTGCTGTTCATGAGCGACAACGGCCCGCACCGCGAGAAGGGCGTGACCCCCGGCCTGTTCGATTCCAACGGCCCGCTCCGCGCCGACAAGCGTGACCTGTACGAGGGCGGCATCCGGGTGCCGCTGATCGCCTGGTCGCCGAAGCTGAGCTCCCGGGTCGAGACGCGGCCGGTGGCCTACTGGGACGTGCTGCCGACGCTGGCCGACCTGGCCGGGGTGCCGGCGCCCGACGGGATCGACGGCCGCTCGTTCCGCGGCATGTTCGACGGCGGCGACGGGCCCGATCACCACCATCTGGTGTGGAACCGGCCGCGCAAGGCGCAGGCGATCCGCCGCGGCCGGTGGAAGGCGATCAGGTTCGCGCCCGGCATCGCGGGCGCCGGCCCCGACGGCCGGATCGAGCTGTACGACCTCGACACCGACCTCGGCGAGCGGAAGGACCTGTCGTCCGACCGGCCGGAGCTGGTCGGCGAGCTGATGGAGCTGCTCGACCAGTCGATCGGCCCCGATCCCCGCCGCCCGTACGGGTTGAGGATGACCGCCTCGGGCGACCGGGTCACCGTGACGCTCGTCAACGGCTCGGCCGTCACCTGGCGGAGGGTACGGCTCGCGCTGGACCTGCCGCGCGGGCGCAAGGCGACCGCCCGCCAGGAGGCGGCCGAGCTGGCGCCCGGCGAGAAGATCAGCGCGACCTTCCGGGTCCCCGGGCGCGGGGCGGTCACCGGGTCGGCGTCCTTCCGCACGGGCAGCGGGCGGCACACGTTCCGCCGTACGTACAACCACCAGCGCAGTCTCGTATGAGAGGGCGAACGCCGCCGAGATCAGCTGGACCGGGTCACGCGCGTCCAGCTTGCTCTACGTACGCCTTGGCCGCGGCGAGCAAAGTGAGGACCTCGGGTTCGCGCCGGGACGGCCGCGGCAAGGATCCTACGACGCGTTGATCATCTGGAGCGAGCTCAGAGGACGTCGCCGCCCCGGAGAACCTTGACGATCTGATCGCGGGCTTGTTGCAGGCCGATGCCCAGGGCCTCCGTTCCACCCTCATGCAGGAGGCCGAGCAGGAGGTGTTCGGTGCCGACGTACCGGTGCCCGAGCCCGGCCGCCTCACGGCGGGCTGCCTCCGTGAGGCGGACGAGGTCTGCGCTGATCGCTCGGGTGCGCGTGGCGCCGAGGTCGACGCCGAGGCTGTTGAGCGTCATGACGGCCACGCCCTCGCCCAGGCGGGCAAGAGCCGTCAACAGGTGGTCGGCGGTAACACGGTCATGTCCCTGAGCCCTTGCTTCCTGCTCGGCCAGGTCCAGCGCCCGCCGAGCACGAACCGTCAAGAGGCGCTCCAGGGGTTGATGAAGGGTCGTCTTCCTCAGCATGGCGCCTCCGTCTGCGCGAGCAACTGACAACAGCATGGTGGCGCTGAGACGCGGATCGGTGAAGGTCTTGGCCCAGCCAGCGAAGAACTCGTCCGAGGCTATCGCGACGCTGTTGGTTCCGCGAGTTCGTCGACGCGTATCCGAACGTGGCCACTGTCGCTCCCGAGGAGCGCGGGCCGGGCCTGACCTGGGTGTTCGGCTCTTGACGTGACAGCGCTGCGCTCGCCATACTCTCGGAACAAAACTCAACTCGACTCAAGTTAAGTTTCGGAGAGCGCCGTGCGCCAGACCATCGCCACCATTCCGAGCTGGTCGCCCCTCTATCCCCTGGGCGTCCACGAGTTCCGCGACACCGAGAACCTCACCCTGCTCTGCCGCACCCGCCCGGGGCTGGTCGGTGAGCTGCTGCCGTACCCGCTGACCGCCACGGGCGACTACCTGCGCGTCAAGTGGTCGCGCGTCGGCAGGGTCGTCGACCTCACCGACATGCTCAACATGGAGTTCATCCTGCCGTGCGCCTTCGAGGGCGAGGCCGGCTCGCACGTCCCGCTCGAATACATTGAGAGCGACATGGGCCTGTGCGTCGGCCGCGAGGTGTTCGCCTGGCCCAAGAAAGGCGGCGAGCTCACCTGGGAGCAGGACGGTGAGGGCCGCATCCACCTGGAGTGCCGCAGGAACGGACGCACCCTGATCACCACCGACTTCACCCCCGGCCCGCCCGCCCCGGCCTCCTGGCCCGCCGCCGGCCCCACCTTCCAGGTGCGCCACCTGACCACGCCGCGCGAGGACGTCCCGGTCACCGCCGAGACCATCCGCTTCGAGTTCCCCGCCGCCGCCCTGCGCGAGCCGGTCTTCGGCCGGGCCACCCTGGAGCTGCACGACGGCCCCGGCGACCCGCTGGAGTTCCTCGGTCCGCTGGAGGTCGTCGCGGCCCGCGTCGACTTCACCGATTTCGACTTCGGGCCCGGCGACATCGTCGGCCGCTCCGAGCTCGCCGCCTGAGGCTCCGCCGTGTCCATCCCCCTCGTGAACCCCCCGGAAGAGGACCGCGCGTGAAAGAGCCGATGACCCTGGACGACCTGCCCCTGCGCCCGTTTCACCTGCGCATCGCGGCGGTCGTCGGCGGCGGTATGTTCATCGACGGCTACATCCTCGGCATCGTGATCTTCGCCTTCCCCGCCATCCCGGCCGCCTTCGGCATGACGCCGGTCTGGAGCGGCCTGGTGTCGGCCGCCCCACTGGTCGGCTTGTTCGTCGGCGGCCTGGTGTTCGGCCGGCTGACCGACCGGTTCGGCCGCAAGGACCTGTTCCGCCTCCACCTGCTGGCCATGGTGGTGATCTCGGTGCTGCAGGTGTTCACCGCCGCACCGTGGCAGCTCGTCGCGCTGCGGCTGGTGCTGGGCCTGGCGATCGGCGGCGACTACGCCATCGGCCCCGGCCTGCTGGCCGAGTTCACCCCGCGCAAGCTGCGCACGGCCGTGATGAGCGCGCTCGGCGTGCTGTGGGCGCTGGGCTACCTCGTGGCCACCGTCGCCGGCTACTACGTCGCCGGGCTGGGCAGCCCGGACGCCTGGAAATGGGCGCTGGCCACCAGCGCGATCCCGTCCCTGATCGTGCTGATCATGCGGACCGGCGCGCCCGAGTCGCCGCGCTGGCTGATCAGCCAGGGCCGCGCCGAGGAGGCCCGCCGCATCGTGGACAGGTGGCTCGGCCCCGATGTCGCGCTGCCGCCCGCGGACGGCGCGCGCGCCGCCGGCGCCGGCTCCTGGCGGCGGCTGTTCGCGCCCGACATGTGGCGCAGGACGGCCGTTTCCGGTCTGTTCTGGATGGCGCTGGCGATCCCGAACTTCTCCCTGTTCGTCTTCCTGCCGGACGTGCTCGCAGCGCTGAAGGTGGACGACGAGTTCCTCGGCACCGTACTGCCGTGCGCGTTCGCGCTGCTCGGCGCGATCATCGGCATCTTCCTGCTGCCCCGCATGGGACGGCGGACCGCGCTGATCGGCTTCATGGCGGCGCTGACGGCCATCTGCCTGTGGATCGGCCTGGCACCGAACCCGCCCTGGCTCACCGTGACGCTGTTCGTGCTGTTCGGGCTGCTGCTGGCGCTGGTGGCCAACCTGGAGTTCATCTACCCCAGCGAGCTGTTCCCCACCGAGCTGCGGGCCTCCGGCCTCGGCCTGGCCTCGGCCATCAGCCGGATCGGGGCCGCTGCTGGAACGTTCCTGCTGCCGATAGGGCTGGAAAGCCTCGGCGTGGCCGGCGTCATGGTGGCCACCGCCGTGGTGCTGCTGCTCGGCATCGCGGTCACCGCCGCCTGGGCGCCCGAGACCAACGGCGCGGCCCTGGACGAACCGGTCGCCGCTCCCCTCGCCCCGCGACCCCAAGGACTGTGATGCGTACCGGCTACGACCCCCTCGACTTCTGGCGGCGGCTCGACTACCCGCCGGCGGCGCAGCCGTACTCCGCGCCCGGCCTGAGCACCGTCACCGTGTACTGCCGCGGCGACGCCGAGGAGCTGGAGCGGCTGCTGCGGCCCACCCCGTTCCTGCCCGCCGACGACCGGTTCGCGATCAGCTTCGCCGACTTCTCCACCGCCTCCAACGGCGGCTTCATGGACTGCGGCGTCATCGTCCCGGTCCGCTACGGCGACCTCGTCGGCGGCTTCTACCTGGCAGAGTACGAGAACCACTCCTGGAGCGTGGCCGCCGGCCGCGAGCTGTGGGGCTATCCCAAGCGCATGGCCGCCATGCGCGTCGAGCGCGACGGCGACCGGATCGCCTGCACGGTCTCCGCGGAGGGCCGCACCCTGGTGGACCTGGAATGGGAGGCCGACGACGCGGCGCCCGAGCCACCGGGGCTGCGACTCTACCCGCACCTGCTGGTACGGGCCGTCCCGCAGGTGGACGGGCCCGGCTTCGCCCGGTTCGACGTGCTGTCCCGGGACACCTCGCCGGACTTCGTCCTGCACGAGGAGCGGCGCGGGCGCGCCCGGCTGCGCCTGGGCGAGGGTCTGGTGCACGCCGGCGAGCACCTGACGGTCGCCGGCGTGCTGGGCGCGGTCCACACGGTCGGCGACTTCGCCTCCACCGCGCGGCACGGGCTCCCGACGGTGCTGGCCCGGCTCGCCTGACCGGTCAGCCGCTCCGACCGGCCCTGCCTTCCTCGCCCCTGCCCCCCTCGTCCCGTACGAACGTCGCCAGGTAGGCCCGCATGACGACCTTGGCCTGGGCGAGGAGGTCAGGCCGGTCGGGGCCCGGCCCCAGCGCCGCCTGCACGAGGTAATTGCCGACCATGGTGGTCACCGTGTAGGCGACGTCGGGGGCGTCGAGCCGCCCGCCGGAGCTGTCGTACAGCAACCGCTGGACGCAGGCCGTGAGGTGGTCCTGCAACTGGGCCTGCGCTTTGAGGACCTGCTCGCTCATGTGGGTGCGGTTCCACAGCTCGCGCACCACGGGATCGCGGTGGAACTCCTCGAAGGCGTCCACGACCGCGTCGTTGGCCTCCTCCCACGACCCGTACGTGCGGGCCGCGACCTCCTCGATCAGCTCGTACGCCCGGTCCATGTACCGGAACGTCAGCTCCTCCAGCACGGCCTGCACGCTGGGGAAGTAGGTGTACAACGAGCCGGAGTTGACCCCCGACCGCTCGATGAGCGTCACCGGCGAGGCCACGCAGCCGTCGTAGCCGAGCTCCTTGACCAGGGACTCGGCGGCGGCGAGGACGCGCTCGACCTTGTCCCGGCTGCGGGCCTGGATCGGCGTGCGCCGCAGGGCGCTGCCCGACGCTCGGGAACCCACCGGACCTCCTGTCTCGCCGCCTGTCTCGCCGCCTCCAGTCTCCCACGCGAGCCGGGCGGCGGGACAATCCGGCACCGTCGCCTGCGCGGGACGGCCATGCCCGACACGACCTGCTCGGCCTGCTCACGCAGATCCCCCAGCCTCAGAGGAGGCGACGCCTATGACCTGGACAAGGAGTGGCAGCGTCGCTTCCCTCGAATGAACGGTAGCCTCGCCCGCGGCTACGTCCTGACCATCTCCTGGCAGTGCCACGGACCTCGCCAACCCTTGGTCCGGGTTGCTGCAGGGGCAGCTGCAGTCGGTCCTGGAGGAGTGGGACCGCTCCGCCGCAGGAATGCGCACATGAGCCGATTCCCGACCAGGCCGCCGACGCCGACGAGTTGTCCCTGGGGTCACACCCGGACCGATCGTCACGAGGCCGTGGCGAGGACGGCGACTCCGGGGCCGGCAAGCTCGTCCAGCGCCACTCGCCGCCCGGAGACGGCCAGGAGCAGCGAAAGCGCGGTCCCGCGCACTTCGGGACCGTCTCCGATCGACAGGTCGACGTCCGATGCCGTCAGCTTGACACGGGCCGTGAGCTCCTTGGCTCCGCCGAAAGACGCCGGGGTGCGAGCCTGGAGGCGGAGCGACCTGACGACGGCCTGCTCCGGGTAGGAGCGGGCGAGCCCCAAGGGCCGGCGGATGTCCTCGCCATGGACGAGCTCCTCGACGAGCCGGCTCTCCAGGGGCGCCGGAGGGGTCGTCTTCCTCAAGGCCACCTGACGAAGCCGCTCCAACGTATCCTGCGGCGAGGCGCCGCGCTCGCGCTCCACACCATGCGCGTTCTGGCGGTGGAAGTCGAACCGCGCCCGGACGAGACCGACCACGAACCCGAGGCGCGTCGTCCGAGCCGTGTCGACCAGATGGGCGGCCACGTCATGCACGGTCCACCCTTCGCACAGTGACGGCTTCCGCCACTGCTCGCCATCGAGGTGCGTGAGGTCATCGATCAGCGCCATGCGCTCCGCGTGCACCATCGACCAGACATCGTCCTTCACGGCTTCTCCGTCGCTCGACCGTAATGATTCGTCGAGTGAGACCCGCGGCGCGGCGAGAACTCATCGGCACACTCGGGCACAAGCGGAGCACGAGCTTGGCCGGCAGGTCCTCGCCCGGGCCCGCCTACGCGCGGGCGACGCGCTGACTCATCGGCAAGGAGGTGTCCAGCAGTCGAACGGAACGCTCGTGGAACTCGGCGCGATCGGCATACGGCACGCCCAGCAGCTAGCAGATTGCCGACTCCTCCTACCGGCTGATCTGACGCGGAGCCGCCACCGCGAGAAGTTTGTCTGGGTTGCGAATGGCGTAGAAGTTGGTGATCTTCCCGTCGGCGATCTCGATCAGGAAGACGCCTTCCAGCCGCTCGCCGCTGAGAACCACCGCGGGCGTGTTGTTGCAGTTGACCATCTCGACCCGCAGGTCCGCCAGCCGCTTCAGGCGGAACAGGTTCATGAGGACCGCGGCCACCCTCTCCGCGCCCACCACCGGCCGGCGCGCCGCGGTGACCTTGCCGCCGCTGTCGGCGGTCCAGGTGACGTCCGGCGCGAGCAGCGACATCAGCCCTTCCAGGTCGCCGGTGGCCGCCGCGGTCATGAACCGCTCGGTGATCCGCGCGCTCGTGGCGGCGTCGACGGGCTCGAAGCGCCTGCGCCGCGCCCGTACGTGCTCGCGGGCACGGTGCGCCACCTGGCGCACCGTCACCACGGACTTGCCCACCGCCGTGGCGATGTCGTGGTACTCGAAGCCGAACACCTCGCGCAGCACGAACACCGCACGCTCATCGGGGGTGAGCGTTTCGAGCAGCACGAGCATCGCCATCGACACCGACTCGGCGAGCAGCACGTCGGCCGAGGCGTCGTTCTCCAGCAGCAGCGGCTCGGGCAGCCAGGATCCGATGTACTCCTCGCGACGGCGCGTGCTGGCCCGCAGGGCGTTGAGCGCCTGCCGGGTCACCAGCCGTGCCAGATACGACTTGGTGTCCCGCACCGTCGCGAGCTCCACTTCGGCCCACCGCAGATAGCTTTCCTGCAGTACGTCGTCGGATTCGGTCACCGAGCCGAGGATCTCGTAGACGATCGTGAACAGCAGCGGCCGCAACGGGGTGAACCGCTCGGCATGCTCATCGGTGCTCACGGGGAGGTGATCACCCGCACAGCTGAGGTCGGCTGCCCGGGACGCGGGCCGCCCTTGAGCCAGACGACGGAACCCGGCTCACGGGCCTCACGGCGAATCCTCGACACTGCGAACTTGCAGGTCGCCTCCTTGATCACCGCGCCCACGCGACCGCCGACGTAGACGTTCACCGCGGCGTCGTCCTTGCCGGCGACCTGCCGTACGGCGCTCCGCCGGCCGAGGCTGACACACGCCCCCGAGAAGGCCAGGTTGATCACGGCCGGTTCGGTCCCCGCGATGCGGCTCAGCACGGTGTTGGCGGCCTGCGCCCCGAGCGGCCCGGCGGCGTAGCAGCTCATCCGCAGCGGCCGCCCCGACGGTGCGGCGGCGTCGCCGGCCGCGACGATGCGGTCGTCGTCGAGGCTGGTCAGCGTCTCGTCGGTGAGCAGCCGGCCCAGTGCGTCGGTACGCAGCCCGCTCGCCGCCGCCAACTGCGGCACCCCGAAACCGCCCGCCCAGATGGTCAGCGCACTCGCACGCACCGCACCCTCGGCGAAGACGACCGCATCCGGCCGGACCTCACTGACCATGGCATCCTCGAGCATCGCGACGCCGTGCCGGGACAGCCACTTGGCCACGGCCCGGCGGCCTGACGGGCTGAATGACGGAGCCAGGCTCCGGCCACACACCAGCGTGACCTCGCGTCCTTGCTCGGCCAGCTCGGCGGCCGTCTCGATGCCGGTCAACCCACCGCCGACCACGGTGACCGGAGTATCGGGAGTCAGCTCGTTCAGCCTGCCGCGCAGCCGCTGCGCGGCCTCGAACTCAGCGATGTCGAACGCGAATTCGGCCGCGCCGGGCACCGATGGGGGTATCGCTCCGGTGCTGCCGATCGCGTAGAGGACGTAGTCGTAGTCCAGCGCGCGGCCCGACGCCAGCCGCACCGTGCGTGCGGCGGTGTCGATGCGCGTGGCGCTGTCGACGACCAACTGGATGCCCTCGCCCAGCAGGGTGCCGTAGTCCACCGTGGCCTCGCCGGTGCCGGCCACGAACTGGTGCAGCCGGACGCGTTCGACGAACTCCGGGCGGGGATTGACCAGCGTGATGTCGACGTCGGCGCGCATCCGCAGATGGTTGGCCGCAAGTGTGCCGGCGTAACCGCCGCCGATGACGACGACCTTGTGGGGTGTGCTGTGTTCGGTCATGCCCTCAGGACACCGCGGACCGCTGAAACGTGACAGGACGCGATGTGATACGCGTCACTCCGCTCAAGAGCGCGGGAACACGTGCTCGCGGCCCCGATCCGGAAACGCCCGAACCACCGTGACACCATAGGCGTCGTGATCCCCGCGGATGAGCTTGTCAGCCGAAAGCTGCTCCAGGTGACGGTGTCCTGGCACACTCATCCCAGCGATGATCAAGCCTCGCTGGTGCATATGTGGTTGCACCTGACCGATCTCGGCCCGGTTCGCTTTCACACCGCACCCGACGCCTCGATCGAGCTGACGCTCGATCAACCACACAACTCCTATGACATGGACGAGTACGGCCAGGTCGTCGTCGGTCCCGCCGCAGAGAACTTTCTGATGAGCCGATTCATCGGCCAGTCGATCCGAGCCGTTCACCGCATCATCGACCACCGGGTCGAGACGGAGATCGGCCTCCGGCTCGAACTCGATCACGGCGAGGTGCGCATCCTCAACCTGGGCGACGAACTGGTCATCACCGACACTGCTCTGCCGGACGCGCTCGAAGGGGCAGAGTAACCCGCGGGAATGACCAGAGCGAGGAGAAAGATCCATCTTCCCGCTTCTGTCGCTGGCTTGATCTCACCGTCAGAAGCCAGGGGATCCTGATCGTGGCCGAGACCATGCCACCACGCGCGATGGCCGCAAGCTGCACTACGTCACCGCGGGCAGCGGTGATCCTCTGGTGGTGTTCGAGGCCGGCGGCAGCGGTTCACGAACGATCTGGGGCCTGGTGCAGCAGCAGGTGGCCCGAAGCATCGGCACACTCGCCTACGACCGCGCGGGATTCAGCCGCAGCCAGCCGGATGCCGCACCTCGCACCCTGGACCGGATCGTCGACGACCCGGGCTCGACTCCGTTGACCTCGGTCGGTGCGTCCTTGTCGGGCACAGCCTCGGAGGACCGATCTGCCGGCTGCTCACCTACCGTCGCCCCGAACTGGTGGCGGGCCTGGTCCTGGTGGACCAGGACGCCGAGGACCGCGAGCAATCTTCTCACCGCCCCCTGGCCAGACTCGGGAATATGGGAGCCCCGGCCAGGCGCCGCCTGTACAGGCGTTTCCGCCCGAGGTGATCGCAGAAATACGCGGTGAGGAGTTCACCACGGCCGTCCTGCGCGCCCACCGGGCCGAGGCGCGGCACCTGGCGGAGGGCTGCCGCGCGCTGCGGCAGCTGACCGAGAACCAGCCGTTTGCCCGATGGGCCCGTCACTCTCATCTCCGCGGCCACCGGCAAGAAGCGTTCCGGCAGCATGCAGGCCCAGATCGCCGCCAGTCACCGGCGGCTGGCCCGATCGCTCCCCCCAGGGGAGGCACGTGTGGGCCGAGGGGAGCGGGCACATGGTGCCGGCCGAGGCACCCGAGGTCATCGTGAAGGAGGGCGCATAACCGGCGGGGAATCTTCTTCGCTTTCGGCCCCGCTTGCGATGGTCCGGGAGCACTCTGGAGGTATGTCCAAGACGGGCGCGGGTTCCGGACGCGGGTCGATGTCGCGGGTGCGGCGCGGGGTGGTCATCGCGGCCCCGGTGGTGATGGCCGCGTTGCTGGTGGTCGGGCTGGTGGGCTTCTTCGCCGACCCGCTGCGGCTGCCGCCGGAGGTCCTGGAGGTCCTCGATCAGCGGGCCAGCGTGGTGAGCATGTTCATCGGGGCGGCCGGGTTGGTGATCGCGGTGGCCGCGCTGCTGCTGCAGCTGCGATCTGATCGCAGGCAAGCCACGGCCGAGACGCCCGACGCCTCGGATGCCGGGCCGCGCACACCAGCGGTCGCCGCGCCGCCGGTGCAGCTTCCCCCGGCAGCGGGCGCGCAGACGCAGCTGAACATGCCGGCCGCGGGCGGCACTGTGAACGCGGTCCAGGGCGGCACTCTGAACATCCACAATCCCGCCGCCCCTGACGCCCGGCCGGGCGGTGGTGGGCAGGAGCCGTCGTCGTGACTGAGCCGCCGTCACCCGGTGCGACCGCCGCGCCTCGGGACAAGGTGCAGGTGAACGCGCCGGCTGCGGGCGGGGTGGTCAACGCGGTCCAGGACGGGGTGCTGAACGTCTACCAGTGGAAGCCCGCCTACCGGATCGAGGACTTCCCGGCCGCGCCGCGGCCGGTGCGTCCGGCCCGGGTACGGGCGCAGCCGTCACTGTTGTTGCGGGCCGGATCTCGGGTGGTGCCCTTCACCGGCCGGCAGGAGGACCTGCGGAAGCTGGCCGGCTGGCGTGATGACGAGGACGTGCCCGGGCTGGGGGTGCGGCTGTTGCACGGGCCGGGCGGGCAGGGCAAGACCCGGCTGGCCGCCCGGTTCGCCGAGCTGTCGCGCCAGGCCGGATGGCGGGTGTGGCAGGCCGGCACCAACCCGCCGGGCGTCGCACCGGCGGGCGCCATCGCGGCCGAGGTGGGTGCGCGCGGGGCCGGACTGCTGCTGGTGGTGGACTATGCCGAGCGCTGGCCGGTGCCGGCCCTGTACGAGCTGCTGCAGGAGCCGGTCCTGCACGCGGGCCGGGTGCGGGTGCTGCTGCTGGCCCGACCGGCCGGGGTGTGGTGGGACAGCGTCGCCGCCTGGGCCGAGCGGGTGCTGGACGTCGACGCCGACGCCCAGGCGTTGCCGCCGCTGGTCGTCGAGCCGGCGATGCGGCAGCGGCTGTTCGCCGAAGCGCGCGATCACTTCGCCGCCGAGCTCGCCCTGCCGGCCGAGGAAGCGGCGACGATTGCTCCGCCCGCGGGCCTGGCCGACGACGCCGAGTACGCCCAGGTGCTGACCGTGCACATCGCGGCGCTGGCCGCGGTCGACGCTCACCGTCACGGTGAGGAGGAACCCGGCGACCCGGCGCGGGCCTCGGCCTATCTGCTGCGCCGCGAGCGCGAGCACTGGGCCGAGCTGCACCGCCGCCTGCATGAGCCGCTGGTCAGTGACCCGGTCACCATGGGCCGGGCGGTCTTCACCGCGACGTTCACCCGGCCGCTGGCCCGTCCGGACGCCCGCCGGGCGTTGCGGCACGCCGATCTGGCCGAGACCGTCGAACGGGCGAACACCCTGCTCGATGATCACGGTTTCTGCTATCCGCCGGCTCAGGCGGGCACGGTGCTGGAGCCGCTGTATCCGGACCGGCTCGCGGAAGACTTCGCCGCCTTGGCGATTCCCGGCCCCGCCGCGGCCGGGCTTGCCGGTGATGACTGGGCCGGTCACGCCTTGTCCGGCTTGCTTTCCGGCCCGGCCGGGCAAGCCGGCCAGGGGCAGGTGCCGCCGTGGATCCGTCCGGCCTTGACCATGCTGATCGAGACCGCTCGCCGATGGCCGCACGTGGCCGCCACGCAGCTGTACCCGCTGCTCGCCGCCCGGCCCGAGTTGATGCTGTACGCCGGCGGCGCGGCGCTGGCCCGTCTGGCCGGCCTGCCCGGCATCGAACCCATCCTGTTGCAACACATCGAGGCTCACCTGCCGGCCGGCCGGCACATCGACCTGGACATCGGCATGGCCGCGCTGTCCACCCGGCTGACCGCGCACCGCCTGGCCACCACCACCGACCCGGCCGAGCGCGCTGCCCTCCACGCCGGCCATGCCCTGCGTCTGGCCAACGCCGGTCAGCATCGGCCCGCCTTGGAGGCCAGCCAACAGGCCGTCACCCTGTATAGGGAACTGGCCGGGCTCGACCGCGACGCCCACCTGTCCAACCTGGCCGGCTCGCTGAACAACCACGCGAACCGGTTGGTGGAGATGGGGCGGCGGGCCGAAGCCGTACCGATCTCCGAGCAGGCAGTCGAGCTGTATGGGGAGCTGGCCGGGCTCAACCGTGACGCCCATCTGCCGTACCTGGCGACCTCGTTGAACAACCACGCCGCCCTGCTGGCGGAGGTGGGGCGGCGGGCCGAAGCCGTCGAGATGTCCGAGCAGGGCGTCGCTCTGCACCGGGAGCTGGCCGAGCTCAACCCCGATGCCTATCTGCCGTACCTGGCGATCTCGCTGAACAACCACGCTCTCCGGTTGGCGGAGGTGGGGCGGCGGGCCGAAGCCGTTGAGGTGTCCGAGCAGGGCGTCGCTCTGTGCCGGGAGTTGGCCGGGCTCAACCCCGATGCCTATCTGCCGGATCTGGCGACCGCCCTGAACAACCACGCAAACCGGTTGGCGGAGATGGGGTGGCATGCCGAAGCCGTACCGATCTCCGAGCAGGCCGTCGCCCTGCGCCGGGAGCTGGCCGGGCTGAACCGCGACGCTTATCTGCCGTACCTGGCCGGCTCGCTGAGCAACCACGCCGCCCTGCTGGCGGAGGTGGGGCGGCGCGCCGAAGCCGTCGAGGTGTCCGAGCAGGGCGACGCTCTGTGGCGGGAGCTGGCCGGGCTGAACCGCGATGCCTATCTGCAGGACCTGGCGACCTCGCTGAACAACCATGCCGCCCTGCTGGCGGGGGTAGGGCGGCGGGCCGAAGCCGTACCGATCTCCGAGCAGGCCATCGCCCTGCGCCGCGAGCTGGCCGGGCTGAACCACAATGCCTATCTGCAGGACCTGGCGACCTCGCTGAACAACCATGCCGCCCTGCTGGCCGGGATGGGGCGGCGGGCCGAAGCCGTACCGATCTCCGAGCAGGCCGTCGCTCTGTGCCAGGAGTTGGCCGAGCTCAACCGCGATGCGTTTCTGCCGGACCTGGCCGGCTCGCTGAACAACCACGCAAACCTGCTGGCGGAGGTGGGGCGGCGGGCCGAAGCCGTCGAGGTGTCCGAGCAGGCCGTCGCTCTGCGCCTGGAGCTGGCCGAGCTCAACCGCGATGCCTATCTGCCTGACTACATACAGAGTCTCGTTGTCCGCGGATGGACGCTGAGCGAGGCGCAGCAGTACGGCGACGCTGTCACGCCCCTTGTCGAGGCGTTGGCTGCCGGCCCGGAGCTACCCGAGTTCGCACGAGAGATTCTCCACCGCGCCGTCGCGGTCCTGCAGGAGGCGCACCAGAGAAGCCCTGCAGAAGTCGATGCGGCCTTCGAGACCCTCACGGGCCAGACCTTCACCAAGACGATCAGCGAGTGAAGGCGCGTCCCTCAACACGATTGTCAACCGAGGGGCTCGATCAGGAGAGAAGCCTCCGATGCGGTGAAGAGGTCGAATCCGCACCACACGGAGGCTTCATGTCCCGCCGTAACGCCCGGATGGCCGCCGGAATTGCACCGCGACCGGATGAGCCTGTGGCGAATCAGATTGTTTGATATCCGACCGAGATCGGCCACGAGGTGCTGCTGCATTTGGCATTTGATTTGACGGAATTGGCAACCCATGGGCCGTACACCGTGGTGTAGCCACCACTACTGTTCTGGCAGAAGAGCACGACCCGTGTCTGGGTCACCCCGGTGCCGCTGCACAGCGCCCAGCCGGTGCCGCCGGGAGTGCCGATCTGCGCGTCAGTGCTGCAGGTCGCCGCCTGAGCGGGAGCAGCCGGTGACATGAGAATCGTCGCGGCGGCGATCCCGGCCGCCGCGGCCGCCGAAAAGGCGAACTTCTTGGTGCGGCCCATTAGCTACCTCCTTCGGTGTCGATCTTCCGCTTGATCGTAGCCACAGCTTTGGTGGATATCCATAGGGAATGGCATGCGTTTTTGAGCGGGCGATTTTACGGGCCGGCCGCAAGACAGTTGTTCTTGGTCCGGAAAAAGAAATGGTCTGTCAGTGAGCTGTTTTCTCCGTGGGCCGGCGCGATCAAGGCGGCAGGTGGGCCGGGATGCTCAGGCGGCCGACGGAGAGGTGCCGGCCGGGTGCCATGGCACCGCGCCCGTCTTCTCCAGGCTCCAGCCCAGCTTCTCGAAGGTGGCGATGTCGTCGTGCAGGCGGGGCAGCGGCGGTTCGAGGTCGACGAGCTCGAAGATGGTGACGCCGTCGAAGCCGATGGAGCGCAGTGCTTCGGCGTAGCGGGCGAAGTCGACCTCACCCCGTCCCGGTGAGGTGTGGGCCCACTGGTCGCGCCAGGTGTCGCTCATGTGGGCGATCCGGATCCGGTGGCCGGCCGTGCGGACGCCGTCCAGCGGGTCCTCCTGGTTGATGGTATTGGCGACGTCGTAGGCGATGCCGAGGTTCGGGGCGCCGATCTCGTCGACGACCTCCGAGAGTTGGCGCGCGTCGCCGAGGTAGCCGTAGGGGCTGGTCTCCAGGGCGATCGTCACCCCCAGCTGCTCCGCCCGGTCCAGCAGGACGTGCAGTGCCTGGTCGAGCCACCAGCGGCAGGCCTCGGCGGGTGCAGGGGACAGCGCGTGCCTGCGGCCGGGGATGAGGATGACGATCGGGGCTTCGAGGTCGTGGGCGAGTTCGATCTCACCGAGGACGGCGTCGAGGCTGGCCCGGCGGAAGTCGTTGCTGGGGCTGATCAGGTTGATGTCCAGGAAGCCGGGGTTGACGGAGGTGACGGTCAGCCCGAGGGTGGCGAGCTCGCGGCGCAGCTCGTGGCGTTCGTACGCGCCGAAGCCGCTCGTCTGCAGATGGGGCGCGGCCGTGGTGATCTCGATCTGCCGGAACCCGGTCGCGGCCAGGCCCCGGAGCGCGTCGTGGAACGGTGTCTGGTGGAGCCAGCTGTAGGTGGTACCACCGAGGGCGAGAGCGGGTCGAGTCACGGGTTGATTCCTTGTGTGAGGGGGTGGCCGGTTTCGAGGTCGGCCAGGGTGCGGGCGAGCCCCTCGGGCAGCGGGACGCGGGGGGTGTAGCCGAGCGCGCGGGCTCGCGTGATGTCGAGTGCGCCCTTGCGTGCCGCGGTGACGCCCGGCGCCAGCTCCAGCGGCCCGTCGCCGAGGTCGACCTGCCAGCTCGGGCGGAGTTTCGCGATTTCGGCGGCGAGTTCGCGCATGTCGACGGCGTGACCGGTGGCGAGATTGTAGGCGCGGTGGCCGAGCCGCTCGGCGTGCAGCACGAGGAGGATTCCGTTGATCACGTCGTCCACGTAGGTGAAGTCGATGCGCTGGTCGCCGCCGTGGGCGAGCCGGCTCGGGCGGCCGTCCGCCGCGTCCTGGAGCCAGGGGTGGGGCAGCCGCCGGCGAGGGAATCCCGGCCCGTACACCCAGCACAGCCGGACGGCGGCGTAGGGCAGCCCGTGCTGGTCGGCGTAGTACTCGCCGAGCCGCTCGACCGCGTACTTCGTGATGCCGTAGGGGGAGATGGGCAGTGCCGGGTCGTCCTCCCGGATCGGGTCCCGCACGAAGTGGCCGTAGGTCTCCTCGGAGGAGAGGTCGACGACACGGCGGACCCGGCCGACGCGACAGACCGCTTCGAACAGGGCGACCGCGCCGTCGACGTTGACGTTCACGGCGGTGGGCAGGCCGGCGACGCTGGCGGTGACGCCGACGACCGCGGCGGCGTGCACCACCTCCGTCACCGCGTACGTCCGCAGCACGTGTTCGAGGTGGGATCCGTCGGTGACGTCGCCGACGATCTCCGTCACGGAAGGCGGAAGCGATCCTCGCGTGTGCCGGTCGAAGCTGACCACCCGCTCGCCGAGGCCGGCGAGCCCGCGTACGAGCGGGTGTCCGAGAAAGCCCGCGCCGCCTGTCACGAGCACGGTCACAGGGTCTGCCTTCTCATCCCGGGGACGGAGGGGGCGGTGCGCCGGCTGTAGTCCTCGGCCAGGTCCCGGCCGGAGGTCTCCGCCATGGCCACGATCGCGATCATGCTGAGCACGCCGGCCGCGACGATGTACAGCGACACCATCCACGACCCGCCATCGGCGGCGATCACCAGGGAGGACGCGATGAGGGGCGCGGGGCCGCCGCCGACGATGTTGGAGACGTTGAGGCCGAGGCCGGCGCCCGTCGTCCGGTAGCGGGTCGGGAACAGCTCCGAGTTGATCGCCGCGCTCAGCCCCCAGGTGGCGGCGTGCCCGACGGCCAGGGCCAGCACCACGCCGATCCCGGTCAGGAGGATGGAGCCGCTGGAGACCAGGGCGAACAGCGGGAAGGCGAGCACGGTCAGGAACACGACCCCGAAGAGGTAGACCTTCTTGCGGCCGACGCGGTCGGACAGCCGGCCGAAGAGCGGGATGGTGAACAGCTCGACGGCCGCGGCGATCATCACACAGGCCAGGATGGCTCCGCGGGGGTAGTCCATCGTCGTCGTCGCGTAGCTGACCAGGAAGGTCGCGGCCATGTAGAAGCCGATGTCGGGCACGAAGCGGATCCCGATGGCGATCAGCACCTGCCGCCACGAGTACCTGAACACCTCGACGAGCGGGGCGCGGGTGGACATCTCGCCGGCCGCGGTGGCACGCCTGAACTCGGGGGACTCCATGATCCGGACCCGGATGTACAGGCCGATCCCGACCAGGACCGCGCTGGCCAGGAAGGGGATCCGCCAGCCCCAGCTCTGGACGAACTCGTCCGATCCGAGGCCGACGAGGGCGAACGCGCCGCTGGACATGAGCAACCCGAGCGGGGAGCCGAGCTGGACGAAGGACGCGAGGAAGCCGCGGTTGCCCCGCCCGGCGTACTCGGAGGCGAGCACGGTGGCGCCGCCCCACTCGCCGCCGAGGGCCAGCCCCTGGATCAGCCGCAGCGTCACCAGCAGGATCGGCGCGAGGACCCCCGCGGTGGAGTAGGTCGGCAGGAGGCCGATGGCGAAGGTGGCCACGCCCATCAGCACGAGCGAGAACACCAGGGCCTTCTTGCGCCCGACCCGGTCGCCGACGTGGCCGAGGACGATGGCGCCGATCGGCCGCACCACGAAGCCCACCGCGAAGGTCGCGAACGCCGCGAGCGTGCCCAGCGCGGGGGAGAAGGTCGGGAAGAACAGTTCGTTGAGTACGAGCGCCGCCGCCGTGCCGTACACGAAGAAGTCGTAGTACTCCACGGCGGTCCCGATGACGCCGGAGGAGACGGCGGTGCGGACGTCTTTCGGGTCGGGGGACGTGTCGGTCGGAGTCGGGTCGGTCGGAGTCGGGTCGGTCGGAGTCGGGTCGGTCGGAGTCGGGTCGGTCGGAGTCGGGTCGGTGGTCATGATGGTCTCCGCTTCGCAGGGGGGTCGAAGGGCCGGTGGTTCCGGTGAGCCGCCGGGAGTTGTCAGGCCACGGAGCCGGCCCGTCGGCCGAACACCATTCCGGCGGTCAGGCCCGTGCCGCCCGGGTAGTTGCCGCTGAACAGGCCACCCAGCGCCTCGCCCGCCGCGAACAGCCCGGGAACGGCGGTGCCGTCCTCGCGCAGTACGCGCCCGTGGTCGTCACCCTTCAGTCCTCCGAAGGTGAAGGTGATGCCGCAGGTTACCGGGTACGCGTAGAAGGGCGGACGGTCGATCGGCGAGGACCAGTTGCTCTTCGGGGGAGTCACGTGGGCGCGCCTGCCGTCCTTGACGGTGGGATCGAACGGGCGGTCCGTGTCGATCGACGCGTTGAACTCCTTGACCGTGGCGGAGAGCGTCGCGGCGTCGATGCCGAGGCCGTCGGCGAGTTCCGCGATGCTGTCGGCCTGGACGACGCTGATGCCCGGCATGTCGTACTCCTCGGTGCGGAGCAGTGGCCGGAGCCTGGCGTCGTAGATCTGGTAGGCGATCGAGCCGGGCTGGCGCAGGATCTCCCGGCCGTATTTGGCGTAGGTGTAGTTGCGGAAGTCGGCGCCCTCGTCGAGGAACCGCCTGCCTTCGGCGTTCACGACGATGCCGAGCGGATAGCTCTGCCGGGTGAGGCGGTTGGTCAGCTCGCGGTTGCTCTCGTTGTGCTCGGCGAGGGCGTCCCAGGCCACGCTGTGGCAGGTCGTCCAGTCGCCGCCGCGGGCGGCGCCGAGTTCGAGCGCGCGGAGCAGGAGCTCGCCGGTGTTGTACGGCGTGCCGCGGACCTTCGCCTTGGCCCATCCGGCGCCGAGGTGCTCCTCCCGCATCTCGGGGTTGGCCTCGAACCCGCCCGAGGCCACGATCACCGAGTCCGCCCGCAGTTCGCCGGCGGCGCCGTCGGCGGTCTCGTACCGGACGCCGGTCACGCTCCCGTCGTCGCCGGTGAGGAAGCCCGTCGCCTGGTGGCCGTAGCGGATGGTGACGCCCTCGGCCTCGGCGACGCGGGTGTGGTCGGCGACGAGGCCGACGCCGCCGCCGACGTTGCCGACGTGCAGGCCGCCCCAGAACAGGTAGCCGCCGTCCTCGCGCTCGTACGCCTGGCGCTCGTACATGAGCCGGTACCGGACGCCCTTGGCGGCGAGCCAGCGGATCGTGTCCGCGCTGTCGCCGATCAGCAGCTCGGTCATCCGGGCGTCGTTGCGTCCGCCGGTCACCTTGACCAGGTCGGCGGCGAACTCGTCCGCCGAGTAGGCGGGCACCACGGTACGGGAGTGCCGCTCGTCGGGTTCGACGAAGTCCAGCAGGTCCTCCAGACCGGCGTGGACGATGCGGGTCGCGCCCGCCGTGTAGTAGCTGTTTCCGCCCGCCAGCTCGCGCGGGGCGCGTTCCAGCAGGACCACGTGGCGCCCGCGTTCGGCGGCCGCGTGGGCCGCGGAGAAACCGGCGTTGCCGCCGCCTACGACGACGACGTCCGCGCGGTCGGGCGATGGGTTGCTCAACGTCTCCACCTTTCGCGTGGGGTTCAGGGATGCAGCAGCACCTTGGTCGCCTGCCGGGACTCGACCAGCTCCAGCGCGCGCTGGTGGGCCGACAGGGGCACGGTGTGCGTGACGATGGATTCCAGCCCGGGGGCGGCGCCGAGCCGGGCGGGCACGGAGGCCCAGGTGGAGACGTCGTAGGCGCGGGAGCCGACGATCGTCTGCTCGTTCCAGGAGAGCTGGGCGGAGGAGAAGCGGGCCTCCTCGGCCGGCAGCCCGACGCAGATCAGCCGCCCGCCGCGGCCGAGCAGTCCGGTCGCGGTGGTCACCGCCGAGGCGGTGCCGGCGGTCTCGAACACCACGTCGAAGCGGCCGTTCAGGGCCTCGACCTCGTCCGGGGTGGTGGCGATCTCGGCCGCGCCGAGCTCCTTCGCCCGCGCCACCTGCGCGGTGTCGTCGGCCCTGCCGACCACGGTGACCCGCCTGCCGGCGAGGGCTCCGAGGGTGAGCAGGCCGATGGTCCCCGGGCCGATGACGCAGACGTCGTCGGCGGGGTCGAGCCGGGCGACGTCCACGGCGTGCGCCGCGACGGCGAAGGGCTCGGCGAGGACGGCCAGCCGGTCGGGCAGGTCCGGGGGCAGGATCGCGAGGTTGCGCGCCGGCACGGCGAACCGCTCGGCGAACACCCCGTCCACGTCGAGCCCGAGGACCTTGCGGCTCTCGCACAGCATGGACCGGCCCCGGCGGCACCAGACGCAGGCGCCGCACGTGAGGTGCGCGCTGCCGACGACGCGGCTGCCGACGGGGACGGCGGTGCCGGGTCCGGCCTCGACCACGCGGCCGGCGTATTCGTGGCCGAGCACGAGCGGGAAGTTCGGGGCGTACCCGCTGCCGGGGCCGTAGTCGCCGTGGATCATCCCCAGGTCGGTGTGGCACAGACCGGCGGCCACCAGTTCGAGCAGCACCTCCCCCTCGGCGGGCCGGGGGTCGGGGAGGTCGGCCCATTCCAGCGCGCCCGGACCGGGTGCGGTTTTGATCAGCGCTTTCATCGCGTTCCTTCCTGGGCTTCCGGCCAGCCGAACGACGGCGTGGGGTGGGGGAGCGGCGGCAGCTCCCAGGTGGCCGCCGACGGCAGGCCGACCGCGTCGTCGACGCGTACGTCGACCACGACGGGACGGCGCATGTCGATCGCCGTCCTGAACGCCGACCCGAGGTCGGATGCCTCGGTGACGGTGAGCCCCTCGCCGCCCATCGAGCGGGCGAGCGCGGCGAAGTCCGCCGAGTACGGCGTGCGGCTCGCGACGTGCTCGAAGCTCGTGGCGAGCTGCCGGTCCGCGCCGAAGTAGAGCTTCTGCTGGTCGCGGATGGAGATGTATCCGCCGTTGTTCCAGACGACCCAGACGGCGGGGATGTCGTACTCGACGGCGGTCGCCACGGCGCTGGGGAACATCAGGAACCCTCCGTCGCCGACGACCGCGACGGAGGGGCGGTCCGGCGCGGCGAGGTGCGCGCCGAGCACGCCGCCGACGCCGAAGCCCATCGACGCGTAACCCCAGCTCTGCAGCACGGTACGGGGCGCGTCGGTGCGCCAGTTCTGCACGATCCAGTTGTGGTGCACGCCCACGTCGCTGAGCAGGATGCCGTCCGTGGGCAGCGCGCCGCGCAGCTCGGCGAGCACGCGCTCGGGACGGATGGGGGAGGCGTCGGAGTGGTCGTGCGGCTCGGTGTGCGCGGTCCACTTCGCCTTCGCCTCGCCGAGCTCGTCCAGCCAGCGGCGGCGCCCCTCGGCGACCTCGCCGGCCGGCGGGAAGTCGGGCAGGCGCTCGCGCAGCTGGGCGAGGACCTCGCGCGGCGAGGCGCAGATGCCCAGCGTGGGGGGGAAATTGCGGCCCAGCTCCTGCGCGTCCACGTGGACGTGGACGAGTTTCGTGGGCGGGAAGGAGTAGGTGTAGCCCGGCAGCCACGAGCTGGTCGACCGGTCGTCGAAACGGGTGCCGAACGCGAGCACCAGATCGGCGTTCCTGGTCGCGTGGTTGGCCTGGTAGGTGCCGTTGCGGCCGGTCGCGCCCAGCGCCAGCGGATCGCTGTACGGGAACCCCGACTTGCCCAGCGGCGACGTCGCGACCGGGAAGCCGTTCTCCCTGGCGAAGGCCAGCAGCTCCGCCTCCGCCTCGCCGCCCTCCACCCCGGACCCGGCGACGATCACGACGCGCGCGGCGTCGCGGATGAGCGCGCAGGCCGCGTCGAGCTCGGCGCGCCCGGCGCCCGGTGCGGAGGTCCGGCCGGTGCCCCAGTCCGCGGGGTCGGGGACTGGCTCGTCCGTGCGGTCGACGAACACGTCCAGCGGCACGTCCAGGTGCACGGGGCCGGGGCGGCCGCCGCGCATCTGCGCGAACGCCTGCCGCAGCATGAGCGGGAGCTGCTCGGCGCGGGTGGCCTGGTAGCTGCGCTTCACGTACGGCCGGACCACGCTGGGGAAGTCGGCCTGGAAGTGCCGCCCCGTCTCCTGGAACGGCCCGCGGTTGAACTGGCTGGTCGCGACGTTGCCGGTGATGGCGAGGAAGGCGGAGTCGTCCATCAGCGCGGAGCCGAGGGCGATGGGCAGGTTGGCCGAGCCGGGGCCGCATGAGGTGAAGGTCGCCAGTGGCTGGTGCGTGATCCGGTAGTAGGCGTCCGCGATGAACCCCGCCAGCGACTCGTGGTGGACCGAGATCGTCGTGATGTCGTCCTGCCGTTCCACGAGCGCGTCCAGCAGACCGAGGTCCCCGTGGCCGCAGAGACCGACGGCGTAGGGCACGTTCTCGCGGACCAGGTATTCGGTGATGATCTGTGCGCCGGTGAGGCTCACAGCTGACCTCCATGATTGATTCCGCTGGTAGGAGCACAGCGATCTTCATTGCATTGCATCACACGCAACGCCTTGCATGATGTGAGATCGTAGGTAGTCTCTGACTCGCACGTCAACGGGTCGTGCAGGTGAAGGAGATCTGAATGAGCACAGCGGCACGTGTGAGCGGCCTCTACATCGACGGCGAGTGGCGGGACGCGGCCGGCCGGATCGAGGTCGTGGACAAGTACTCCGGCGACGTGCTCGCCGACGTCGCCGAGGCCACGCCGGCCCACGCCAAGGACGCGATCGCCGGCGCGTACCGCGCCTCGGAGAGCCCGCTCGACGAGGGCGAGCGAGCCCGCATCCTGCTCCGGGTCGCCGACCTGATGGAGGAGAGGGCGGATCAGCTCGTCGACGACTACGTGGGGGAGACCGGCTTCCTGGAGGCCGACGCGCGGGGCGAGCTGCGGCGGGCCGTGGGGATCTACCGGCTGAGCGCCGAGGAGGCGCTGCGCGTCGCGGGTGAGCAGGTCCCGCTCGCCGCGACCCCCGGGAGCGAGAACCGCCTGGCCTTCACCACCCGCGTCCCCGTCGGCGTGGTCGTCGCGATCTCACCGTTCAACGCCCCCCTTTCCACCGTGGCGCACAAGGTCGGCCCGGCCATCGCGGCGGGCAACGCGGTCGTGCTCAAGCCGGCCGAGAAGACGCCGCTGAGCGCGATCAACGTCGTGCGGGCGTTCATCGACGCGGGGCTGCCGCCGGGCCTGCTGCAACTGGTGTGCGCGCCGGGCGGTGCGATCGGGCCCGCGCTGCTCGACGACGACCGGGTGCGCTTCTACACCTTCACCGGCTCGACCGCGGTGGGGCGGGTCATCTCGGCCGGCGCCGGCCTGGCCAGGACCCATCTCGAACTGGGCTCCAACAGCGTCTCGATCGTCGCCGCCGACGCCCGGCTCGACGATGTGGTGAGGCTGGTCGCGACGGCGGGCTTCCGCAAGGCCGGCCAGGTGTGCACCAGCGTGCAGCGGATCCTGGTCGAGCACGTCCGGTTCGACGAGCTGACCGAGGCGCTGGCCGACCGGGTCGCCGGGCTCAAGGCCGGAGATCCGCGGGCGGCGGGCACCGATGTGGGCCCGCTCATCTCCGAGGCCGCCTCCCGGCGCGCCGCGACCTGGGTCGAGACGGCGGGCAGGTCCGCGCGGCTGCGGGTCGGCGGCGAGCGCTCCGGCAGCGTGCTCACGCCGGCCCTGCTGGCCGAGCCGCCCGAGGAGAGCGAGGTGCTGACCGAGGAGATCTTCGCGCCGGTCGTGTCCGTCGTCCCGGTGCGCGATGTCGACGACGCGATCGCCAGGGTCAACGCGGGCCGGTACGGACTGCAGGCCGGCGTCTTCACCCAGGATCTCGACCGCGCGTTCCACGCCGCCCGCACCCTGCGCGTCGGCGGCGTCATGATCAACGACACCTCCAGCTACCACGCCGACGCCATGCCGTACGGCGGGGTCAAGGACAGCGGGCACGGTGTGGAGGGGCCCCGGTACGCGGTCCAGGACATGACCGACCCGCGGATCGTCGTGCTCAACCTGCGCCGGCCGGAATGAGAGGAAGATCGATGAGCGAGACGTACGACGTCGTCGTCGCCGGGAGCGGCGCCGCGGGCCTCACGGCAGCCCTGGCCGCGGCCGCCGGCGGCGCCCGCACCCTGGTGATCGAGTCGGCGAGCGAGATCGGCGGCACCAGCGCGCTCTCGGGCGGGCGGGTGTGGCTGCCCGCCAACGGCACGCCCGAGAACGCGGGCGACTCCGACGAACTGGCGAACCGGTACCTCGACCAGATCTTCGACCCCCGGTACGAGCCGATGACGCGCACGTTCGTCCGGGAGGCCCGCGCGATGGCCGCCTTCGTGGAGAAGCACTCCCCGCACCGGTTCGTCGTCTGCCCGAACTACCCCGACTACCACCAGGACTACGCCGGGGCGACCCGCGGCGGGCGCTGCTTCGACGTGGCGCCGGTCGACCTCAACGAACTGGTCCCCCAGGCGTGGTCGGTCCGCCAGCCGCCGGGCTACAGCCCGATCACCCACGCCGAGTGGGAGAAGTGGCGCTACCCGGCCAACATCGACCATGACCTGCTCGCGGCCAGAATGGCCCAGGGGATCCGCACCGGCGGCCTCGGCCTGGTCGCCGCGCTGCTCGACGGGGCCGTCAGGGCCGGCGCCACGGTCATGACCGACACCGCGCTGACCGGGGTGCTCATCGGCGACGGCGCCGTCAGCGGCGTGCGGGTACGCACCGGCGACGGCGAGCGGACCATCCAGGCGTCCTCGGTCGTGCTGGCCACCGGCGCGTTCGACGCGACGGACGAGCTGCGCCACCGGCTGCTGCCCGCCGGGCTCGGCGTGTCCGCCTCGGCGCCCAGCGACACCGGGATCGCCCTCACCATCGCCGACGACCTCGGCCTGCCCGTCGACAACCTGTCCGAGGGCTGGTGGATGCCCATGGCGCGCCCCGAGGGCGACCTCGTCGAGGGCGTGCCATATCCGCGCGGCCTGGTGCGCGAGCGCGGGGTCCCGCGGCAGATCGTGGTCAACCGGCAGGGCCGGCGCTTCGTCGACGAGGCGGTGCCATACAACGAGTTCGGCAAGGCCATGCACCGGCTCGAACCCGGCGACGAAGCGTACCTGATCTTCGACCAGGGCTTCCGCGAGCGCTACCCGCTCCCCGGGCTGACGCCGGACGGCCCGCTGCCGGGCCACATCGTCACCGGCGAGGACCTCGCCACGCTCGCCGGTCGCATCGGCGTGGACCCGGACGGGCTCGCCGCGACCGTCGAGCGCTGGAACGGCTTCTGCGCCGAGGGCGTGGACCACGACTTCCAGCGTGGCGGCGACGCCTACGACGACTACTACGGCGACCCCTGGCAGGAGGGCAACCACTGCCTGGGCCCGATCGACCGGGCGCCGTACTACGCGATGCGCGTGTACTCCGGAGTGATCGGGTCCAAGGGCGGGCCCGTCACCGACACCGCCGGGCGCGCCCTCACCCGTGAGGGGTCGCCCCTGCCCGGACTGTACGCGGTCGGCAACGCCGCGGCCTTCTGGACCCGCGACGGCTACCCGGGGCCGGGGGCGACCCTCGCCGTGGGCATGACCTTCGGCTACCTCGCGGGCCTGGACACCGTCCGCTGAACGACGCGCTCAGGTGTCGGGGTGGTCGGCCGCCCTGGGCCGTTCGATCCAGTCCGGGGCCGGCGGCTCCTCCGTGGGCGCCGCCGGCCAGCCCGCAGGCACGGCGAGCACGCCGCGCGCCATGCTCGCCCGCCACGCGTACCAGCGGACCAGCCGGGTCAGGACCGCCATGCGGTCGCGGGTCAGCCGCTGGGCGGGGCCGGAGATGCTGATGCTGGCGTCCACGCCCCCTTCGGGCGAGAAGACCGGCGCGGCGACGCAGCGCAGCCCCGCCTCCAGCTCCTCGTTGTCGAGGCTGTAGCCGGTGCGGCGGATGCGCGCCAGCTCGTTGCGCAGCCGCTCGACCGTGCCGATGGTGTGCACGGTCCGCACCGGCAGCTCCGCGTCAGGGTATCGTTCCCCGATCTCGGCGTCGGACAGGCCCGCCAGCAGCGCCTTGCCCATCGAGCTGCAGTGCGCCGGCGACAGCTTGCCGGCCCACGAGTGCATGCGTACGGTGTGCCAGCCGTCGACCACCTGCACGGTCTTGGCCACGGTGTCGTCGAGCACGGCCAGGTGCCCGGTCTCGCCCGTGCGTTCGACCAGCTCCCGCAGGAACGGCGTGACCACCGAGGCGAGATCCTGCCGGGCGGCCAGCAGCGAGCCGAGCACGGCGAGCCGCGGCCCGAGCGTGTAGTTGCCGGCCGAGGCCGCCACGAGGTATCCGGCCGAGGCCAGGGTCGCCGCCAGCCGGGACGCGCTGGACTTGTGGATGCCGAGCTCAAGGGCGATGTCGGTGATGCCGACCACCCGCCGGTCGGCGCTGAACATGTCGAGGATGTCCAGGCCGCGACGGAGCGCGACGATCACGTTCTGCCCGGATTGCCGGTCACCTCCGGCGGCTGGTGGGGTCCAATCGCCCATGGTTGGATCCTAGTCAGCCGCGATCGCGCTCGGACACGCCGTCGCCGCCGGTGCGGCGGTCCGCGGGCGTTCGCCGGCTGGTGTCATCGGCCCGCCGTCGCGGTCGCCGAGGCGGCGTCGAGCCGCGCGACGTCCTCCTCGCTCAGCCGCACCCGCGCGGCGGCGAGGACGTCGCGCAGCTGGCCGGTGTCGCGGGCGGAGGCGATGACGCCGCTGACCGTGGGCTGGACGGCCAGCCACGCCAGGGCGACGGCCGCCGGGGCGGCCTGGTGGCGGACGGCCACCTCGTCGAGTGCCCCGAGCACCGCGTGGCCGCGGTCGTTCAGGTACGCCGCCGCGGCCTTGGCCCGGGGGCTGTCCACCGTCGCGCCGTCACGGTACTTGCCGGTGAGGAAGCCGTGGGCGAGCGAGTAATAGGTCATGACGGTCAGGCCACGCTCGCGCGCGAGGGGGATGACGTCGGCCTCGATGCCGCGCTCCATGAGGCTGTACTGCTTCTGGATCACGGTCGGGCCGTGCAGCCCTTCCCGCTCCGCCACGTCCAGCCACGCGGCGATCCGGTCCACGCTGAAGTTCGACACGCCGATCTCGGCGATCAGCTTCTCGTCCCGCAGCCGGGAGAAGGCCCGCGCGATCTCCTCGATGGGACGGTCCTCCTCGTCGAAGTGGGCGTAGTAGAGGTCGATCGACGAACGGCCGAGCCGGACGAGGGAGTCGGTGACCGCGGCGACGATGTTGTCCGGGGCGAGCCCCTGGCGGTGCTTCGACTGGCTCACCTTGCTGGCGATCGACACCGGCGGGCCGTCGCCGCGCCCGGCCAGCCAGGCGCCGATGATCGTCTCCGACTCGCCGCCGGAATTGCCCGGGGCCCACTGCGAGTAGGAGTCGGCGGTGTCGATGAGCGTGCCGCCCGCCGCCGCGAAGGCGTCCAGGACCGCGAACGAGGCGTCGCGGTCGGCGGTCCAGCCGAACACGTTGCCGCCGAGAACGATCGGAGCGGGCTCGGCGCCGCTGGCCGGAGTGATCCCCTGCGTATCCATGTATTGCATAATGCCCAATCCGTTGCTTATGCTGCAACCCGTGCAAGCCTCGGACCAGGCCGACGTGCTGTTCTCCCCACTGTCCCTTCCCGGCGGCGCGGTGCTGCGCAACCGGGTCGCCAAGGCCTCGATGGAGGAGAACCTCGCGGCGCCCGGCCAGCTTCCCGACCACCGGCTACGCAAGCTCTACCGCATCTGGGGGGCCGGCGGTGCCGGCCTGCTCATCACCGGCAACGTCATGGTGGACGCCCGCGCGATGACCGGGCCGGCCGGAGTCGTCCTTGACGCGCGGGCACCGCTCCAGCCGTTCGCGGCCTGGGCCGCCGCCGCACGGTCCGGCGGCGCCGCCGCGTGGATGCAGCTCAATCACCCCGGACGTCAGGTGCGTGCCGACCTCGGCGGCGTCGCCTGGTCGCCGTCGGCCGTCCCGATCTCCGGGACCGGCGGCTTCGCCCGGCCGGTCGCCATGGACGACGACGACATCCGAGCCGTGATCGCGATGTTCGCCTCCGCCGCGGCCCGCGCGATCGAGGCCGGTTTCACCGGTGTGCAGATCCACGCCGCGCACGGTTATCTGCTCTCACAGTTCCTGTCCCCGCTCGTCAACCGGCGTACCGACCGCTGGGGCGGTCCGATCGAGCAGCGGGCCGGGCTGTTGATCCAGGTCGTGGAGGCCGTACGCGCGGCCATGCCCGCCCACGCCGCGCTCGGCGTCAAGCTCAACACGGCGGACTTCCAGCGCGGCGGCTTTCAGCAGGAGGACGCGCTACGGGTGGTCGAACTCCTGGGTGAGCACCCGGTGGACCTGGTGGAGCTGTCAGGCGGCAGCGCCGAGCGCCCGGTCATGCACGGTGTCATGCACGGTGTTCTCGACGGTCCGGGCATCGACGAGCGGACCCGGGCGCGAGAGGCGTACTTTCTCGACCTCGCCCGTGAGGTCGTCGCGGCCTCTCCGATCCCGATCATGCTGACCGGCGGCATCAGAACCGCGGAAGGGGCCCGCGAGGTCCTGCGCGCCGGCGTGGCCGTCGTCGGGGTCGCCACCGCCCTCGCGCAACGCCCCACCCTTCCGCGCGACTGGCTCTGCGGACATCCCGGCCCCGAGCCGCTGACCGCCTCGCCGGCATCGGACAAGGCCACGGCCTCTGCCGCGAAGCAGGCCGCGGTCCGCTGGATCCTCCGGCGGACCGCCGCCCGTGGAATCGCTCCCGAGACCACCGACCCCGACGCCGCGCTGCGCCTGGACACGCGACGCCGCGCCCGGCTGCTGCGGCGCTACCGCGACTGGCTGGCCGGCCGCACCCCGTCGCGGAACGGGTAGTACCGGCCAGGACGACGACATGCCGGCGGGCGCGGCGGACGCGGATGTCCGACCGTGGACGGATGCCGCATGATCCGGTGAGGCGATACCTTCCCCTCATGAAATGGGCTGGATGGCGGCGCGGCGGAAGGGGCGTCACCGACGCGGCGGTGGCGGTCGCCGTGGCTCTGCTCATCAGATACGCCATCGTCGATCCGCCGGGGCCGTCGTCACCGTGGCCCGCGTGGTCGGCCTGGCTGGTGGCGGCGGTCCTGAGCTTTCCCATTGCCGTCCGGCGGCGCTGGCCGCGGGCCATGCTCGCTGTCGCGTGCGCCGCGGGCACGGGGGTGACCGTGGTCGGCGCCGTCGCGGCGGGCGCGATCTGGCTGACTTTCGTGCCGACCGTGCTCGTGCTGTACCTGGTGGCCACCACCGCCTCGATCGCCTGGTCGGTGGCGGGCCTGGCGGTCTGCCTGTCCGCCGTGGTGACCGCGATCCTGATCTTCTATGCGCAGGTGTTCCCCGGTCTCGCGCTCGCGGCGGCGCCCAGTGAGCTGCCGATGGCCTGGCCGATCGAGATCGGTACGATCGGTGTGCTCCTGGCCGTCGCGTGGGCCCTCGGAACGGCCGTGCGCTGGAAGCGGGACACGACCGCCCGGCTCGTCCGCCACCTCGCCGACGCCGCGGTGACCGACGAGCGCAGGCGCATCGCCCGGGAACTGCACGACGTCATCGGCCACAGCATGAGCCTGATCGCCGTCAAGGCCACCGTCGCCAATCACGTCGCCGACGCCCGCCCGCAGGAGGTGCGCGCCGCGCTGGCCGTCATCGAGCAGACCAGCCGCAGCACGCTCGCCGAGATCCACAGGGTGCTCGACCTGCTGCGCTCCGACGGTGATCCCCGGCAGGACCCGGTCCCCACGCCCGGTATGGCCGACCTGCCCGAGCTGGCCGCCCACGCCCGCTCGGCCGGGGTCGAGGTGGAGCTGACCGTCCGTGAGGAGGCCGCCCTGCCTGCCGCGGTCGCGATGTCGGTGTACCGGATCGTGCAGCAGGCCCTGACCAATGTCGTCACCCACGCGGGGCCGACTCGCTGCGCGGTCACGGTGCACGTCGGCAGGCGGGAGGCGGTGATCGAGGTCGTCGACGACGGCCCCCGCCACGGCCGGCCGCCGCGCGCGAGCCACGGCGGACACGGCCTGGTCGGCATGCGGGAACGGACGAAGATGTACGGAGGCACGTTCGAAGCGGGGCCCCGACCGGCAGGAGGCTTTCACGTGTCGGCTCGACTGCCCTACGGTCAGGACGGCACCGCGGCATGAGCATCGACGACACGAGCATCGGCGCCGCACCGCACGACTCGTCCCCACCCGTCCGGGTCCTGCTCGTCGAGGACCAGGTCTTGATCCGCGACAGCCTCAAGGTCCTCATCGACGCCACACCGGGGCTGGCCGCCGTGGGCGAGGCGGGCACCGGTGCCGAGGCCGTGCTTCTGGCCCGCCGGCACCGGCCCGACGTCGTCCTGATGGACGTGCGGATGCCGGACATGGACGGCATCGAAGCGACCCGGCGCATCTACGCCGACCCCGCCTGTGCCGGCGTGCGCGTACTGATCCTCACCACATTCGACCTGGACGAATACGTGTACGCGTCGCTGCGGGCGGGTGCGAGCGGCTTCCTGCTCAAGAGTGCCACGGCGGCCGAGCTGCTGGCCGCCATCCGGGTCGTCGCCTCCGGTGAGGCGCTCCTCGCGCCCACCGTCACCCGCCGGCTCATCACCGAGTTTCTGCGGGGCCCACATCCCACCCAGGACGTACGGGGCCTCGATGACGTCACGCCGCGCGAACGCGAGGTGCTCGCCCTCATCGGCAGGGGGATGTCCAACGCCGAGATCGCCGAGCACCTGCACCTCACCGTCGGCACGGTCAAGACCCACATCGGCCGCCTCCTGGCCAAACTGCAGGCCCGGGACCGGGCCCAGCTCGTCATCGCCGCCTACGAAGGCGGGCTCATCGCCAACCCGGACGGCCACCGGTGACCGGTCCGGATCGTCATCCTCTCGGGCCGAAACCCGTCATGAGGACATGCACGCCGATGAGGACGGCGACCCAGATCATGGCGCGCCTGGTCGGCGGGGGGCCGCCGCGCAGCAGCGAGATGCCCAGGGGGATGAAGGCGATGCAAAGGCCGCCCACGGCGATGAAGGACTGTGGTTCGGTGCCTTTGAGCGTCCCGAGCGCGAGCGCCGACATCAGGCCGAGTGCGATCGAGCGGCCCAGCCCCAGGGCGCCGGAGCGGTAGGCGCCGATGGCCAGCACGACCCAGCCGAAGAAGGCCGGCCCGGACATGGACCTGAACGGGTGCCAGACCGTGTCCCGCCATGCCAGGTAGTAGCCGTCGATGCCGGTGAGCATGGTCTGCAGGCCGAGGGCGTCGGTCAGGTGAAAGGCCAGGTGATCGGTGCCGAACTGGAAGGTCCGGGTGAACAGGCCGACGATCACCAGGCAGCCGCCCCAGATTCCCCACAGCGGGTCGGTGGCGGCGATCCTCTGTGCCAGCGTCATGACCGCCGGCCACAGCAGCACGAACCCGCTGGCGAAGCAGGCGTAGGCGGCGGTGATGAGGGCGGGATGCTGGGTGTAGGCGGTGAGCTGGTAAGGGACGAAGTAGTAGAACGGGGAGCGCAGGAGGGTCCCGGCCATGATCAGGCTGGGGCCGCCGATCAGCGAGATGGCGCTCACCCATCGGCCGGGAAACGGGGGTTGGCGGTCCAGGTTGGCGGCGGCGTTGGCGGCCCGTCGGTCCGCGCCGGCCCGCCGCCATCGCATGATGCGCCCGCCAAGCTCGATCTTCATGGATTGCTGCCCGTCCTGTCCGTGTTGATGCGCCCCGACCGGTATGTCGGGGCACACCGAAATGGTGAGGGGCGAGGCGGGGGGCGCGCGTCTGGCTCGGGTCGCATCTTGGTGGGCAGGCACGAGCAGGGAGTGCGACCTCAGACGGACGTGTATGTCCGCCCGTGGGCAGATGCCGAGTGATCCGTCGAGACGATGACGTCGCGTCCTGGAGGGAGCTAAAAATCTACATTGTAAAGGAGGTCGGTTGAAGTGAATTCATATCACCCGTACGCCTTGGCCCACTGCTCCGACAGCAGGTAGCCCTCGTACAGGACGGTGGGTGGCCCCCTTCCTGTCCCTGGTCGTACGTGACTCTTCCGGTACAGCCACGCCGTCCAGGGACAAGGAGGTCGTCAGAAGCGGTGCCAGGTGTTCTTCGTGCGCTGCTGGGAGACGCCGGGCTTGGAGTAGTCGCACACTCCCTGGGGGAAGATCGTCCGCAGCCGCTCCCACTGCTGGTCCGTCCACTGCACCGCGGCGTAACCGTCACGCTTCAGCTTGGTCAGCCGGCACGTGATGATGTCGGCGGTGACGTCTTCTCCCGCCACCTCCCGGGGGAAGGACGCGGTCGGGTACAGCCGCTCGCACTCGCTCGCCGGGTCGCGCTCAAGTGTCTCGGCCACGAACCGCGGCTTCTCGTCGCGGGTGTTGCAGCCCTCGACCAGGGTGTTCGGCCGCGCGGTGGTGATCCGCTGGATCGCCTTGCCCCCGGGGCGGAGGCCGGCGAGGTTCGTCAGCCAGTGGTCCATCTGGGTGACGGCGTGCCGCACCAGCGCGCTCTCGGTGCTGAACAGCCCGTATCGGGCGTCCTCCAGCAGGCTGACGTGGTTGGCGGCCGTCCCGTTGGCCTCCTTCAGCCGTTCCCGCATGGAGAAGGTGTGGTAGCGGACGTGGATGTCGCCCCAGGACACGTCGTCCCAGTACGAGCGGTAGTCGATGATCGGCGTCGTGGCCAGCCCGCGACCGGCGCTGATCACCCGCCCGGTGCGGTAAGCGATCTTGGTGGCCGCCGGGTCGGCCTCGGTCCGCCGGGGCACGACGTTCGCGTCGGCGTCGAGGCCGCCGATGCGCTCGTTGAGGTCGAGGAACTGCTCCGGCGTGATGGCGCCGTCCTTCAGCGCGCCGAGGCCGTACTGGATGCCGACGTTGTCCAGCGGCCTGCGGGCGAAGCCGGTGGCCGGGTCGGCGCCGTAGATGTTGATCATGTGGTCGTAGACGCCGCAGCGGACGCCGCCACGGTTGGTGTCCGGGTTGTAGCGCTGCTGCTCGGGGACGATGTCGCAGTCCAGCCGCGGGTCGATCCTGTTGGCGCCCCGCGACATGGCGGACACCATGGCCGCCGTCGCGAAGCCGGAGGCCTTGCGCTTCTGCTCGTCCGTCCACGCGACGGTCGTGCCGGAGTTGAAGTAGGTGTCGAGCAGCCGCGCGTCGGTGAGGAAGTTGACCGTGCTGATGCCGACCTCGGGGAACGAGCAGCCGACGACGATGCCGTCGAAGATGCCCGGGTAGTTGTCGGCGATCTGGTGAGCCTGGTAGGACCCGCCCGAGCAGCCGTAGCCGATCGTGTGCTCGACCGGCCCGTGCCGCTCGACGAACAGCTCTTTCGTCATCATCGCCGTCTCGGCCGCCGTGACGTCGTTGCAGTTGTTGCCGAAGACGTTCAGCGAGGACGACATCAGCGCGAACCCGCGGCCGAGCATGAACGCGTCGGTGACGGTGCCGGTGCCGCTGCCGGACCGGTACCACCCGCCGGCGCAGCCGCCGCCGAGGGTGAACACGGCCCGGCCGTTCCAGCCCGCGGGACGCACCATGGGCGAGCGCGCGGGCTCGGCCAGCGGGTCGTGCAGCATGCTCATCTGGGCCACCGCGCGGTTGACCGTGGACGTCTCCATCCGGACGATGAACTTGACCGTGACGCCGAGCGAGTTCGTCGTGGTGGCCAGGTCGGAGGGGTAGGCGGTGGCGCGGGCCGGCCAGGCCTTGTACGCGTTGCCGGTGGTCCGGTAGAAGTAGTCGACCCGGGGGGCGATCGTGCAGTCCGCGTCGAGCGGCTCGCCGAGCCTGCCGCCGATCACCGGGATCGCGAACGCCGCGGTCTCGCAGGCGAACGGCCGCTCGTGCGGGCCGGAGAACACCGGGCCCTGGGCGGGGTGGTTGACCAGCGTGATCGAGGCGCGCGGCCCGCCGGGCGTCCGCGTGGTGACCTCGACGGTGTTCTCGCCCTCCCGTAGCCCGGTCACCAGCCCGAGGAGTTCGCCGGCGTCCGCCCCGGCCTGGAAGGCCGGTGTGACGTCGGTCTGGCCGTTCACCGTCACCTGGAGGTTCTCGCGCGAGACGGCGCTGGGGAGCGCGATCCTGAGCAGCGAGTCGCCGCCGGTCACCATGTCGGGCCTGCCGGAGATCGCGGAGATCCCGAGCTCGTCCGGCCTCGACTCGTCCGGCTCGGCGGTGACCGTGATGGTGACGGTCGCGGTCGAGCGCTCGGAGTCGTCGCCGACCCCGTAGGTGAACGTGTCGACGCCGACGTACCCGCGGTCGGGCTTGTAGCGGAACGACCCGTCCGCGGACGTCGTCAGGGTGCCGTGGGCCGGCTCGGACCACGCCGCCACCGCGGGCGTGACGCCGTCGGGGAAGCTGTCGTTGCCGAGCACGCCGGGCGCGTCGGCCACCAGCTCGGTTCCCTGCGTGACGGTGCGGAAGTCGTCGGCGGCGGTGGGATGCGGCGTGGGCGGTCCCTCGCCGGGCGCTCTGACGACCAGCTCGTACAGGCGGGCGGCGTTCGTGCTGTGCCGCGACTTCTTGGTGATCACCAGGCGGAGCGTGTCGGTCGTGAGGTCGGTGCTGAACGTGACCACCGGCTTGGTGTTGTCCACCGCGGTCCCGACGGTCACCCAGCCGGCATCGGTCTGGGCCTCGACGGTGAAGTCCACCAGGACCGTGTCGGCGTACGGGTTGGGCCAGCCGGAACCGCTGTAGATCCCGACCGTGCCGACCCGGGTCCGGGCCGGGAACTTGATCGTCAGTGTGGGGGTGGCGTCGGTCGCCGACGACATCCAGCGGGAGGACTCCGCGCACAGGCCGTCGACGGCGTTCTTCGCGCCGTAACTTGAGCTGAAGGTCGAGGACGCCGTGACGGTCGCCCCCATCGCCCGATGGCCGGTGCATTCGATGTCCGATGCCAGGGCGGAGTTCTGGGTGGTGGTCTCGGCCGACAGCGATGGGGCGGTCAGACTGCCCGCTGCCAGCAGGGCGGTGGTCAGCAGCGCGATGACCGAGGACCTCAGGTGCATCCTCGCGGACACGACGTCTCCTCGTCTACGTGGGTGGGGGGTGAGGAGCCCGCCGGCCGTGCGGCCGGCGGGCCTCGTGATCACTCAGGGGCCGTCGGGGTAGGTGAGGTGGACCCGGATGTTGGTCCAGTTCTGCGGGCAGTTCGCCGCCTGGCAGGTGCTGGGGTCGTGCACGCCGGTGAACTCCGGGCTCAGCTGCCAGGTCTTGCCGTAGTCGTAGGAGACCTCGAAGTAGGTGGACTCGCCGAGGTTGGCCGGGTCGAACGTGGTCCGGGCGTACATGCCGAACACCGGCGCGATCGCCTCCCAGCCCGGGGAGAACGAGGGCTTGCCGTCGATGATGTACCGCTTGTCGAACAGCCGCTTCGGGTCCGCGCCGACCGGGCCGACGATGAGCCACTGGGGCCGGCCCATGAACGAGTTCTGGCCGAGGTCGTTGCTGAGGAACTTCACGTGGTTCGCCGGGACGATCTGGAAGCCGCCGCGGACGTTCTCGTCCCAGCTGAAGCCGACGTACGGCGAGGTCGAGAAGGTCATCGCGCCGGGGTGGTTGGTGTCCATCTGGCCGATGTGGGCGAACTCCGTGCCGCCGAAGCGCCCGGTGCCCGCGACCCGCTGGACGACGTCGGCGACCTGGCGCTTCGCGCCCTTGGCGTAGCCGACGTAGATTGCGCCGTTCTTCTGGTGTGTCTTCCCCGCGACCGTGTCACCCGCGGCCCAGTTCTCGAACTCGATGTAGGTCGGCGAGGCGTTGCGCACCAGGGGCTGGTAGGCGGTGAAGCGCAGCTTGCGCGGGGGCGCCGCGTCCGGGTTGGCGCGGAAGTGCTCGGCGATGGGGCGCCAGTCCTGCTTCGCCTCGTCGAAGTAGGACAGCGGCGCGCCGGTGGGCAGCGAGCTCTTGCCGCCGAAGATGCCCGAGCCGCCCGGGATGTCGGTGTAGATGGTGTCGGCCAGCCAGTTGCCCCAGTCCGCGCCGATGTACCGGTCGGGCCGGATGTTGAGCAGGCTGGTGGTCCAGTCGCGCTGGCCGGTGGCCGGGTCGAAGTTCTCGTAGCGCAGCGGGTCGTAGCTCTCCTCGGGCCAGACCTTGGAGCGCAGCACGTAGACCGACGTGGCGAGCAGGTGGCCCGCGGTGCCGTCGATGGCGCGCGAGTACTTCGACGCCCAGAAACCGTCGTTGGCCTTGACGGTGGCGGTCGCCGGCTGCTGCACGTGCCCGAGCACGGTTCGCGTGCCGTCCAGCGCGACGTGCTCGATGGCGCCGCCCGTGGAGTTGTCGATCTCGACGTGGAACTGCGCGACGAAGCGCGGGTTGTTCTCCGGCGTGGCGTGCGGGGGGATCGGCGTTCCCACCATGTTGCTGATGCCCGCGGGGGGACCGCCGCGGTTGTCCCCGACGGGCGAGGCGTCGTCCGCGGTGGCCGCGGTGGCGGGGGCGAGCAGCGCCACGGTCGCGAGGCTCACGGCCCACAGGCGGGCGCTGCGACGTCGGCGGGTGGTCGGGGTGTGGGGGGTGGCTTGCATGGTGTCCGAGCGGGCTGCTCGGCGATCGGGAACCACGGGATGGTCCCTCCTTCTGGTGTTGCGCATTATCGCGGCTGCAAGTGTCGGCAAGTGTTCCGACCCGATCAGTGCCTGTCAAGATCTGGTATTGACTGATAATGCGCAACACCACCATGATGTTGCGCATTATCGAACCGGGGGGCAGCCCTCAGGAGGTACACATGATCACAAAATCCCGCGGCGCTTCTCGTCTGGCGGCCGGGCTCATCGCGGTGCTGGCGCTGAGCGCGTGCGGCGGCGGAGGCACCGCCGGCGGCACCGCGAGCGGCGGCGGCTCCGGCGACGGCGCGAGCACCCTGCGGGTCTGGTTCCCCGGCAATCTCGCCGAGGAGATCTCCTGGGTGAACGAGAAGCTGGTCCCCGCGTTCGAGGCCGAGCACAAGGTCGACGTCCAGGTCGAGTTCGTCGACTGGGCCAACCTGGCCACGCGGCTGTCGACCGCCTTCGCCGGCGGCACCGCGCCCGACATCTTCGGGCACGGCAACGCCGCGGCGGCCGGATACGCCGCCAACAACCGGGTGATCGCGCTGGACGACTACCTCGCCAAGATGCCCGACTCCGACGTGAAGGACCTGACCTTCCTCGACCAGGGCAAGGTCGGCGGCAAGCAGATCATCATGCCGCTGCGCGGCTTCGGCCACCTGCTCGCCTACCGCACCGACCTGTTCCAGGAGGCCGGGCTCGACCCGGCCTCCCCGCCCGCGACGTGGCAGGACCTGCGCGCCGCGGCGGACAAGCTCGTCGTCCGCGACGGCGACCGGATCACCCGCTCCGGCGTGATCTTCCCCGCCGACGACCCGACGAGCATGTCGCAGGCGTTCGGCAGCTTCCTGTTCCAGGCCGGCGGGAACTTCGCCGACGAGAGCGGCACGACCGTCACCTGGAACTCCGACGCGGGCAAGCGCGCCCTCCAGTTCCTCGCCGAGTTCTACACCGGGCCGAAGGCGGTCTCCACCGGCCTGGGCGAGGCGACGAGCGGGTCGGGGGCGCAGCACCCGCTGGTCACCGGGCGCGCGGCCATGGCCGTGATCGACGAGGCGACGCTCAAGAGCATCCACGAGCAGGCTCCCGACGTCGCCGCGAAGATCAAGCTGGCCCCGCCGCTGAAGGAGACCACCGCGGCGTCGTTCGGCGGAGCCGGCAACGGGCTGTTCATCAGCGCCGACTCCGGCCACAAGGACCAGGCGTGGCAGTTCATCGAGTTCCTGCTCAAGCCGGCGAACGCCAAGGCGTACGTCCAGGCCGTCGGCGGCATCCCGGCGCGCGCCTCCCTGGCCACCGACCCCGATCTGGCCGCCCAGCAGTACATCAAGCCCTACATGGACGCCGCCGCCCTGTTCCGCGGGAACCCCAACATCGCGACGTGGACGCAGCAGCGCGAGGCGCTGGCCAAGCAGATCGAGGCCGTGCTGCGCGGCAAGACGCCCGCCGCCGAGGCGCTCGACCGCGCGGCGTCGGAGGCCGCGGCCCTGGCGAAGCAGAACTGATCGCCGACTCGAACGGATCTCCGAACGGATGAAGCTCCATCATGGTGACTGAGACCCGGCCGCCGGGAACGTCCTCCGGGCCCGAGCCCGTGACGGCATCCCGGCCGAGCCGGAGCCCGCTCCGCTCGGCCCAGCGCAGAGCGGGCTGGATCCTGGTCCTGCCCGCCGCCCTCGCGCTGTCGCTGGTCACGATCGTGCCCATCGGGTACGGCTTCTACCTGAGCCTGACCTCGTACAATCCCGTCGAACGCGGCGGGCCCAGGTTCCACGGACTGGACGGCTACCTCGCCGTGCTCCAGTCCGGCGAGTTCTGGCACGCGATCTGGATCACCGTCCAGTACGCGTTCGGCACGCTGATCCTGGCCGTGCCGGCGGCCCTCGCCCTGGCGCTCCTGGTCAACGGCCGGTTTCCCGGCGTGGCCCTGTTCCGCGCGGTGCTCTACCTGCCGCGGGTGGTGCCGCTGGTGGCGGTGAGCATGATCTGGCTGTGGCTGTACTCCCACGACGGGCTGTTCAACTACCTGCTGGACCTGGTCGGGCTGCCACCGGTGGACTTCCTCACCGACGAGGACACCGCCCTGCTGTCGCTGATCGGCATGCGGGCCTGGAAGGCGCTCGGCGGCAGCATGATCATCTTCCTGGCGGGGCTCCAGGCGGTCCCGGCCTCGCTGCTGGAGGCCGCGGCCGTGGACGGCTGCGGACGCTGGCGGACGCTGCGGCACGTGATCCTGCCGCTGCTCGTGCCGATCACGACGTACGTGGTCGTGGTCGACCTCATCTACCTCGCCCAGTCCTTCTCCGAGATCTACGTCCTGACCTCAGGAGGTCCGCTGTCCTCCACGACCGTCCTGAACATGCTGATCTACAACGAGGCGTTCGAGCACTACAGGCTCGGCAACGCGAGCGCCATGGCGTTCCTGCTGTTCTGCCTGATCTTCGGCCTCGCCTACCTCAGCATCCGCTCGATGGCGAGAGGAGGCCGGCGATGAACGCGCGAACGGCCCGAGCGGGCACCGGCCGGCGCAGGGCGCTCCTCACCGGGGTGGTCACCCTGCTGGTGGCGATGCCGTTCGTGTGGATGGTGTCGCTGGCCTTCAAACCGAAGACCGAGGTGTTCAGCTACCCGCCGAAGCTGCTGCCCGACCAGCCGACGCTGGACAACTTCGCCTACGTCTGGAACTCCACGAACATCCCCGGCGCGATGGCCAACAGCCTCATCGTGGCGACGCTCACGGTCGCGGGGAACTGCGTCGCGGCGACGGCGGCGGGCTACGCCCTGGCGCGGATCGACTTCCGCGGCTCGCGCCTGCTGTTCACCACGGTGCTGGGCAGCGCCATGGTGCCGTCCATCGTGCAGCTGATCCCGCTGTTCCTCATCGTCAAGGGCTTCCCGCTGGCCGGCGGCAACGACCTGTTCGGCCAGGGCGGCAGCGGGCTGCTGGACTCGCACGTCGGGCTCGTGCTGCCGATGCTGGTGCAGCCGCTCAACATCTACCTCGCCCGTCAGTACTTCCTCGACATGCCGGGCGAGCTGGCGGAGGCAGGCCGGCTGGACGGCGCCGGAGAGCTGCGCATCTTCTGGCAGATCTACCTGCCGCTGGCCCGGCCGATCGTCGCCACCATCGCCATCCTCTCCTTCACCGGCGCCTGGGAGGACTTCCTGTGGCCGCTGGTGGCGGTGTCGTCGCCGGAGATGCAGACGCTGCCGCTGGCGCTCAGTTCGTTCGCGGGCAGCGGCGTGACCCAGTACGGCCCGCTGATGGCCGGGACGTTCATCGCGATCGTGCCCGTGTTGGTGATCTTCGTGGCCGGCCAGCGGCACTTCGTGCAGGGGCTGGGCGCGGGAGGGGTCAAGGGATGACGCACCGCAGACCGGTCGTGACGCTGCTGCCGCTCGACGACCGGCCCGTGAACACCGGCCACGTCGCCGGGCTGGCCGGCGCCGCCGGGACCCTGCTGCGGCTCCCGCCGGCCGGGCTCCTGCCGGCGGGCGGCGTACCCGCGGACCTGGACGGCACGTCCCGGTGGCTGGAGGACGCCGCCGCCGGCAGCGACGCCGTCGTGGTCAGCGTCAACCAGCTCGCCTACGGCGGATTCGTCGCCTCGCGGCGCACCACCGAGCCGCTGGCCCGGACGCTGGCCCGCCTGGACGTGCTGCGGCGCATCCGGGCGGCCCGGCCGGACCTTCCCGTCCACGCCTTCGTCACGCTGATGCGGACCAAGAAGACCGACGGCGCCGGAGCCGAGCCGGACTACTGGGACCGGCACGGCCGGCGGTTCTTCGCCCTGTCCGAGGAGCTCTACCGGGCCGAACACGGACGACCCGCCGCGGTGGCGCCCGCCCGGGCGGCGATCCCCGAGCCGTACGTCGCGGACTTCTTCACCCGGCGGCTGCGCCTGCACGCCATGCACCTGGCCTGCGTCGAGCTGGTGGTGGAGGGAGTCGTCGACACGCTGTCGATCCTGGTGGAGGACAGCACGGTCGAGAGCGTGTCCACGAGCGAGCGGGAGTGGCTGGAGTCCTGGATCGCCCGCCTCGGACTCGGCGACCGGATCGGCTGCTACCCGGGAGCCGACGAGGCCGGCGCCGTGCTGACCGTCCGGGCCGCGCTGGAGCACGCCGGCCTGCGCCCGAAGGTGGCGCTCGCCTGCCTCGATTCGGACGCGCTCGGCCGGATCGCGGCCTACGAGGACGTGCCCGTCCGCGACACGATCGCCGACCAGGTCGCCGCCATCGGCACGGTCCTCGTCGAGGACGCCGGCCGGGCCGACCTGGTGCTCGCGGTGCACCCTCCCGGCCTGCCCCCGCGCGACTGGTGCTCCGGGCCGGACCAGCCGGAGCGGCCGTCCGGCGACGCGGTGCGCCTCGCCGGACGGGTGCGCGCCCTGGTGGAGGCCGGGCTCCCGGTCGCGGTGGCGGACGTCGCCGACGCCAACGGCGCCGACCCCGCCCTGGTCATGGCGCTGCGTGAGGCCGGCCTGCTCCCGCGCCTCGCCGGGTACGCGGCGTGGAACACCGCGGGCAACACGATCGGCAGCGCGCTCGCCCAGGGATGCAGCCGCCTGCTGGCCGCCGGCGACCGGCAACTGGCCGAGCACGCCCGCACCCTCGTCCATCGGCTGCTCGACGACTGGGGGTACCAGACCTCCGCGCGGCGCGGGTTCCTCGCCGAAGGGACGGCCCTCCGGCCGGACCAGGTGGAGCGGGAACTCGGCGAGCTGCTCGCGGACCTCGGCCCGCCGGCCGACAAGTTGAGAATTACGCCGGGCAGCGTCAGCTTCCCGTGGGATCGTCCGTTTGAGATTTCCTTTGAGTTGGAGCACCTCGAGGAAGGGAACGATCGCCGGTGAAAGACGCGCCCCGCCGCAGGCCGCGCCAGTCCGACATCGCCAAGCTGGCCGGTGTCTCGCAGACCACGGTCTCCATCGTGATCAACGGCAGGCATTCGGACACCATCCGGATCCCCCCGGAGACCAGGAGGCACGTCTTCGAGGTGGCCCGGTCGCTGGGCTACACCATCGATCCGGTCGCGCGCAGCCTGGCCGGTGGGATGAACCATCTGATCGGCGTCTACACGTTCGAGTCGCTGTTCCCGATGGACCATCACGACTTCTACTACCCGTTCCTGGTGGGGATCGAGGCCGCGGCCGAGGCGCTCGGCTACGACCTGCTGATGTTCACCAGCGCCACCGGCTCGGACGGCGGCAGGTCGATCTACCGCGAAGGCGTCAACCGGCTGGGGCTCGCCGACGGGTGCGTGATGCTCGGCAAGGAGACCAACCGGGACGACCTCGTCCGGCTGCGGGACGAGGGGTTCAGGTTCGTCCTGATCGGCCGTCGTGACGTGCCGGGCCCCGTCACGTACGTCACCGCGGACTACGCGAACGCGACGGGCAAGGTCGTCGACCACCTGGTGGGCCTCGGGCACGAGCGCATCGCCTACCTGACGGCCGCCGATCCGGGCGAACCGTCCGCCGACCGTGACGCCGGATTCCTGGCCGCGCAGACCCGGCACGGGCTCGACACCGACGGGCTCGTCCTGTCGGTCCGCAAGGAGGAGGGGCCGTCGGCCGAGCAGGTACGACGCCTGCTGGCGGCCGGGGCCACCGCGTTCATCGCCCACGAGTCGGTGGTCGCGCTCAGGCTGCTCGACCTCCTCGCCGGGATGGGCGTCGACGTGCCGGGCGAGTGCTCGGTGGCCGCGCTCAGCGACGCGCCCGACGCCGTGCCGGGTCCGGAGCTCACCTGCTTCCGGATACCGCGGCGGGAGATGGGGATGCGCGCGGTCGAACTGCTGGTCCAGCAGCTCGAGTCGGAGGAAGAGATCGAGCCTCGGGCCGTCGAGCTGCCGTGCACCTTCGTCGCTGGGCAGACCAGCGGCTCCAACCGAAAGGAATCATGAGTGACCGAGTTCCGCGCAGACGTACTGGTGGTCGGGGGAGGTTTGGGCGGCGTCGCGGCCGCCCTGGCCGCGGCCGGGAACGGTGCGCAGGTGGTGCTCACCGAGGAGACGTCCTGGCTGGGAGGGCAGCTCACCACGCAGCTCGTCCCGCCCGACGAACATCCCTGGATCGAGTCCTTCGGAAGCACCGCGAGTTACCGGCGGCTGCGCGACGGCATCCGTGAGTACTACCGGAGGGAGTACCCGCTGCGGTCCGCGTCGAGATCGCTGGCCCACCTGAACCCCGGCGCCGGGCGGGTCGGGCCGCTGTGCCACGAGCCGCGGGTCGCCCTGGCGGTGATCGAGGCCATGCTCGCCCCGTGGCAGGCGGCCGGGAAGATCACCGTGCTGCGCCGGCACGTCCCGGCGACCGCCCAGGTCGACGGCGACCACGTGACGGCGATGGGCTTCCACGACCTGGAGACGGGCGGCGGCGTCACCGTCACGGCCAGGTTCGTCCTGGACGCCACGGAGGCCGGGGACGTGCTGCCGATCACCGGCACCGAGTTCGCGACCGGCGCCGAGTCGCAGGCCGACACGGGCGAGCCGCACGCCGCGGCGGTCGCGCGGCCGGACAACATGCAGGCGGTGTCGGTGTGCTTCGCGCTCTCGCACCACGCGGGGGAAGACCACACGATCGACAAGCCGGACGACTACGCCGCCTGGCGGGCGGTGGCTCCCGAGTGGTGGCACGGCCCCCAGCTCGGCTGGGTCGCCCCGCACCCGCACACGCTGGAACCCCGCCGCCACGTCTTCACCCCGAACCCGGACGACGACCCGACGGGCATCGTCGCCGACCAGAGCAAGGACCCGGGGTCGGACGAGCTGTGGACGTTCCGGCGGATCCTGGCCCGCAACCACTTCCGGCCTGGCGCGTTCGACAGCGACATCACCATCGTGAACTGGCCGATGATCGACTACTTGGGCGGCCCCGTCATCGGCGGCACCGCCGAGCAGAACGCGGCCCACACCGCCGCGGCGCGGGCCCAGAGCCTGAGCTTCCTCTACTGGCTGCAGTCCGAGGCGCCCCGGCCCGACGGCGGCACCGGCTGGCCCGGCCTGAAACCGCGTCCCGACGTCACCGGCACCGCCGACGGCCTCGCGATGCGCCCGTACATCAGGGAGTCGCGGCGGATCCGCGGCCAGTACCGGATCGTGGAGCAGGACCTCGCGGTGGCCGTACGCCCCGAAGGAGCGGTCTCCTACCACGACAGCGTCGGGATCGGCTCGTACCGGATCGACCTGCACCCCTCGACCGGCGGGGACAACTACATCGACGTGCCGGCGTGGCCGTTCCAGATCCCGATGCGGGCGCTGGTTCCCGAGCGCGTCAGGAACGTGATCGCCGCGGGCAAGAACATCAGCACCACGCACATCACGAACGGGTGCTACCGGGTCCACCCGGTCGAGTGGACCGTGGGCGAGGCGGCCGGTCACCTGGCGTCGTTCTGCGTGGCCAGGGACACCGAGCCGCAGCAGGTCACCGCGACGCCGGGCCTGCTGGCCGAGGTCCAGGAATCGATGGCCGCCCAGGGCATGGAGCTGGGCTGGCCGAATGTCACCTACTACTGAGGCGGGTTCTCGAAATGCGTCTGCCCGAATCGCGGCCGGCCCTCCTGGTCAGTCTGCCGCGCAACGAGAGCGCGCTCGCACAGGCCGCGTCGCGGGCCGGAGCCGACGGCCTGAAGGTCCACACGAACGTGCGGCACCGGGCCTCGGGGACGGCCTTCGGATCGCTGGACGCCGAGCGTGAGGCACTGCACGGCATCCTCGCGCTCGGCGTCCCGACGGGCCTCGTCGTGGGCGCGGCCGGGTCGGTGTCGCTCGCGGAGATGGCCGCCGCGCGGGACATGGGGTTCGACTACTTCGACGTCTACGCCGCCGACGCGCCCGCGGGCTACGTCGAGGCGTGCGGGCCGGTGACGCCCATGGTCGCCCTGGGGCCGGGCGACGGCCCGTCCCAGGCGCGGGCCCTGGTGCGGCGGGGGTGCGGGGCGCTCGAACTGTCCACGCTCGAACCCGACAGGTACGGCACGCCGCTGACGCTCGCGACCCTGGCGAGGCTGGAGGCGGTGGCGTCGGCGGTCGACGTCCCCGTCATCGTGCCGAGCCAGCACGCGCTGGTCCCGGACGATCTCGCGTCCCTGCGGGACGCCGGGGCGGCCGCGGTGCTGCTGGGGGCCGTGGTGACGGGGGCCGACCCGGCGGAGTTCGGCGCCCGGATCGCGCCGTACGCCGCCGCCCTCTGACTTCCGTCCGATGGGCCCCACCGTCCGGAGGTCGGCGGGGCCCTGACCGGTTCAACGGTGACGAGTACGCCGTCGAACTCTCGATCAGCCATGTGTGGCGCGTCCACACGGGGGTGCGGTCGCGTGCCGCTCTATCCAGAGCTTCAGCGCGTCGAGGCTCGCTTCGTTGTGCTCCTTGAGGAATCCTGCCACCGCACGTGGAGTGAACAGGGTGGTGGAGAACGCGGTGACCCGAGCCCACTTCGGCCATCCGCGCTCGTCCCTCCAGAGAATTTCGGCTCCGCCCGACCAGGTACGGCGCACCCCCGTTGCCCTGCCCACCGGGACCCTGCGGGTCGAGAAGAACCGGTGCACCCTGATGACGTCGTCATCGCACGTCACGCCCCAGATCGGCGACCGCACCACGAACGCGACACCGGACACGATCAGCGGCAGGGCCAGGACGGCGGCCAGCACAAGCTCGGCGGGCTGAGCTCGCAGGACGTGCTCCGGCCGGAGGACGTCACCCTCGACCCCGACTATCACGGCCACCAGTTGCGGGACGCAGCAGATCCACCCCAGCCCGACGAGGGCCATCATCAGCCGCATCATCGGATGCGCGCGTAACTTCACCCTTTCATGCTGCCTCACGGGCGGCTCACGCCGCGGTGCACGTGTGCGGACACGGTCGTCCAGGGACGCCGACATCGTCCGGCTGAATGTCCACGATCCTTCAGAGCACCCGTGCGGCCAGGATGCAGACGTCGTCGTCCACGTGGCCGCTGCCGAGGCGCTCCAGGATGCAGTCGATCATCGCCTCGGGGTCCTCCTGGTAGCAGTCCTGCGCGGTCGAGAGCAGCATCTGAATGCCCGCGTCGAGATCCCGTCCGCGCTTCTCGACGATCCCGTCGGTGTAGAGCAGGAGCAGGTCGCCGGCCTCCAGCTCGGTGGTGTTCAGCTCGTAGTCGGCTTCGAAGGCGCCGAGCAGCGGCCCCGACGCGCCGTCCAGCAACATGGCGCGGCCGTCCCGCACCAGCATGGGGGCGAGATGCCCGGCATTCGCCCAGACGAAGGTGCGCTTTGTGGCGTCGAAGTGGCCGACGACCATGGTGCCCGTCACGGTGTTGACGTTCTGGGCGAAATCCATGATCACGCTGTTCAGGAAGGTCACGAGCCGGTTCGCCGGTTCGCCGGTGTAGGCCAGCCCGGCCAGACCCGCGCGCAGCTGAAGCATGAGGCCGGCAGCGGCCAGGCCATGGCCCATGGCATCCCCGACCGCCAGCAGCACCTTGTCCTCACCGAGGCGCCGGGCCTTGAAGAAATCGCCGCCCAGCCGGGCGAGTTCCTCGGCCGGCAGATACCGCACTCCGACGGCCAGGCCCGGCAGGTGCATGAGGCGCGGACGGTTCGGCAGGATCGTGGCCTGGAGATGATCGGAGACCCGCTGCTGCTCCAACGCGCGTTCCTCCTGCCGCACCGCCTGGGCCTGAACCCTGGCCATCGACCGCTCCCTACGTCGGCTACGCGTCACGTCCTGGACGAGGAAACGCAGCTTGACCGGCAGGCCCTCGGAATCCAGGAGCGGTTCGGCCACGACGCACAGGTGTCGCGTGCCGTGCCGGTGCCTGATTCTGAACTCCGTCTCGGCCGACTCCCGGCACTCCAGCAGCGTGTCGATCAGATCCTCGACAGCGCCCAGGTCCTCCGGCACCGCCAGGTTGGGCAGGTCCTCCAGGGCGATCGGCTTTTCGCCGGGGTCGAGTCCCAGCATGTCGTACATCTGGGGCGTCCAGATCACCTGCCAGGTGGCAAGGTCCCACTCGCCCCAGCCGAGCTCCGCCAGCCGCTGGGCGCGGGACCAGCCGGAGATCAGCATGTCCTTCTCGTCGAGCACGCACCAGCTCAGCAGCATGCCGTCAACCACCCGGGCGGCGCGCACGGTCATCGTGACCGGCCAGAACCGCTCGCCCGAGATCTCCAGATACTCGATCGCGCGGCGGAAGTACGGCTCACCGCTCTCGTACGCCCTGATGTAGTCCTCCAGCAGCCCCGAAGTGCCGAGGCCCGGGCTGATGGACATCAGCCGTCTGCCGATCATGTTGCACTGCTCGCCAGCCGGCGTCGTGCAGTGGCTGTTGGCGGCCAGGACGCGGAAGCCGACCACCCGCCCGACGGAGTCCCTGACGGGACAGAGCCAGGCGGCGGAGTCGTGAAAGGCTTCGAGCAGGGGATGGACCCAATCGGGGACCTCGGGCAGCGGGCTGTCGTCCGGCGGCGGGGGCTGCACCCCCTGAGCAGCTTCAAGCAGCTCCACCCCGCTGTTCTTCGCCATCTGCTTGAGCCGCTCGGCCGCCTCGCTGGGGCGGATGTCCAGGGTCATCGCCAGGTTGGCGACCGCGGTGTCGAGTACGGCCCTGCGCTGGACGAGCTCGTGCACCCGGGCGAGCTGCTTACGTACCTTCGCCACGGTGGCGGCGCTCTGGAAACAGCTCAGCGGCATGGCGGTGTCCACGCGGTTCCCGTTCCTCCAGGAAAGTATCGGAAACGCCAGGTGAGAAACGGTGACAGCCCTTTGGGGCAATCCTGTGGGAGTCCGTGAGTGTTGCAGGGCTTTGGGGCGGCGCGCCGGTCGCGCAGGGCGGCGGCGCGGCCGTGGTGCACGTACGCGGGAGATCACGGGTGTGGGGGTGGTCCTCGTGAGAGCCGACGATGCGGGCAGCTGACTGTCACCCGGTTCAGGTACAAGCCCACACCCCGGCGATTGGCGCGTCGGCCAGCCGACATGCTGCCGGGGGCGGCCGCAGGAGCTTGGCCGACATCCCGGCCATCCGATGACGCACAGGTCACAGGCGCGAGCCCGCTGCGGCCACCGCGGCTCGACCTGGCGCTTGCGTCCTGTGGGTCGGAGGTCGTGGCGTCAGTGATGCTCTGTCAGAGGTTGTCGAGGAACTCCTGGAGGAGGCGGTTGACGTCGTCGGGACGTTCCTGCTGGATCCAATGGCCGCAGTCCAGGAGATGGCTACCGATCAGATTCGGAAGGGTATGGGGGTAGGCGTCGATGGCGTCGGACAGCCACATGGTGGAGGCGTCCCGCTTGCCGCCGACGAACAGGGACGGCTGCTTGATCGGGGCCCCGGCGTAGGGAGCCAGGTCTTCCCAGTCGCGGTCCATGTTGCGGTACCGGTTGAGCGCTCCGGTGAGGCCGGTCCGCTCGAACTCCGCGGCGTAGAAATCGAGATCCTCCTCCGTCAGCCAGGACGGCAGGGCCCCGGCGGGGAACCGCTCGCGCAAGGTGCCGCCCTCGCGGGTGACGAAATGCGGGTCGGGAGCGCCGGGTCCGCCCATGGTGTCGCCGGACAGAGCGCGGTAGAACCCGGCGAGCCAGCCCTTCACGTCGGGCTCGATCTCGGACTCGGCCCGGCCGGGCTCCTGGAAGTACGAGACGTAGAACTCCTCCTCCCCGCCCATCTGAGCGAACATCTCGCTCGGACGGGGACCGCCCGGCGGCGTGTAGGGCACGCTCAAGATGCCGACCGCACGGAACACTTCTGGCGCGAGCAGCGCGGAGTGCGCGGCGATCGTCGCCCCCCAGTCGTGGCCGATGATCACTGCCGAGGACTCGCCGAGCGCCCGCACGACCGCAACGTTGTCGGCGACCAGGTCGAGCATCCGGTAGGCGGCAGCGTCCCGCGGCTTGGACGAGCGCCCGTATCCCCGCACGTCGAGAGCGACGGCGCGGTAGCCCGCCCGCGCCAGCGCGGGCATCTGCCGTCGCCAGGAGTACCACGACTCGGGGAACCCGTGCACCAGCAGCACCAGCGGCCCGCTGCCCTGCTCCGCCAAGTGAATGCGCCCCGCGCCCGCTTCCAAGATCCGATGCTCGACCGTCATCGTGCCCCCTCCTCGACCTGCACTTCCTGGATCACGCCGACCATAGGTGCGCAGCTTTCCGGGGGCCAACATCCGTTGCCATCTCGGCAAATGCCCGTTGCCCGACTGTGTACGACGGACACCCCGCCGCCGGGGTGCGGCGTGCACAGCGGCTTGGCGTAGAAGCTGTGGAGCTGACGATGAAGCTGAGTCCGCCGGATTCGGCCGAGCGCACGCACAGCAGGGCGACTGCGTCGCTAGGGTCGCTGTGGTATCCGCGCCGTCCGCTGTGCTGGTAGCTGCGGGTGGTGGTGCCGGCCGGGTCGGCGCCGACATCGCGTACGTGCATCAGCGGCGCCCCGTCCGGACCTTGATACGTGCCCGGCGCGCCGGATTGCCTGCCCGGGCGCGCTTGGCACCGCCTTTGGCGGGCTTGGGCCTTCGGCTGCGGCTTGCGCTGAATGTCTCTAGGGGAAGAGGATGCCGCTAACCTCCGGCGTATGCCGCGCCTGGTGTTCTCCGACTCGGACCTCGGTCGTGTCCGATTCGCCATCCTGCCCTTTCAGGAAACGCTGAAAGCGGCGCGTGGCCTCGGGCTGCCGAAACCGCCGCCTGGCCTGGCCGCGTGGCGTCATGCCAGGCGTGCGGTGTTGCCTGCGGTGGCTCGACCGGTGGTGACACTGTGCTCGGCGCACACCCGGCATCTGCCGGACTTTCTGACGCCGCAGCCTGCTACTGACTCGATGTCATTCGAGGACGAACTCCACGCGGCGCTTGACGACCCATCCGTGCCGGTGCAACAGGACATGGCCGCGTTCGCCGGCGTACTGGAGACCGTTCCAGTGGTCGTCGACACGCTGCTGCACCGGCCCGACCGCGCTCGGCGAACGTTGAGGCACGCTTTCACGGCGTTCCATCAAGCGGTGCTGGCCGCCGATTGGCCACGGCTGCACGCCCAGTTGGCGGCGGATGTGGCCTATCGTGCACGGCTCGCGGCGCAGCATGGTCTGGACGCCATGCTCGCCACTTTGTGCCCTCCACATGTGCGTTGGGAGTATCCGCATCTGGGATTCGACGGGCCGGGCGCGCCCGATTTCGCCCTCGGCGGCCGCGGGCTGGTTCTGGTGCCGAGCATGTTCCTGACCGATGGTGTGCACCGGCAGCTCAACGACCGGCAGCAGCCGATGCTCTTCTATCCGGCGCGCACGGCCGGGGCGTTCTGGCGTGACAACGGTGGGCACAACTGGCCGGATGGGCGTTTGGCCGGGGCAATCGGTGAGCGCCGGGCGGCGGTATTACGGGCTCTTGCCGATCGCCCCGGCTGCGGCACCACGGACCTTGCCACGGCGTTGGGCGTCACGCCGGCAACCGCCTCGACACATGTGGCGAATCTGCGGCGTGCCGGGCTGGTCGTCACCACCCGGGCGGCACGAACGGCCCGGCACGAGCTGACTCCGCTGGGCCGGCACCTGCTGGACGCGCACATCGGGTAATCGGTCACTCGACGGCGATCGCCTCGATTTCCAGCAGCCATTCTTCGGAATAGATGTCGGTGATGATGACGGTGAGAGCGGGACGGTGGTCTCCGAGAATCTCTTGGCGGATGCGGCTGTTGGCTTCCCGGTACATGCGGTCGGAGAGGTACGTCGTGACCTTGGCGAGGTTTCGTACGCCCATGCCGGCCTCGGCCAGTACGGCGAAGACGTTGTGCCACGTCAAGCGGCACTGGGAGTCGAAGTCTTCGGGAACTGCGCCCTGCCTGGCCCAGGGGACCTGGCCGCTGACGAACACAGTGCGGCGGACACCAGCCACCAAGGTGCCATGCGTGTAGTTGCCCGTCGCGTCCGGGAGCGTCGTGGGATTGATCGGCTGTGTCAGGGACGTTTCCATGGCGGCGACGATAGGTACGCGGCCACACGGGTCACAAATACTTCGATGATTCATCAAATCGTTCTCAGTGCCGGCTGCCCCCGGTCAGCCGCGCAGCCGGGGGCCGACCTCCGGCGGGTGAGCGCCTCCTTCAGGAGAACCGCGTAGCGGGCGCTGCGGCGTTCCGGTCGGCGTCGATCCAGTGCCGAAGGAGTCGCGCAGATCGCGCAGGTCCGTACCGCAGCGCGGTGGCCCACGCCACCGATTGCCGCAGCCCGTGCGAGCCGAGCGACTCGCCGCCCGTCAACACCTCTCCTTCATTTCGGTGGAAGGGGCTTAACCTGCAGAAACAGGATCAGGCGTAGATCGTGACCACGCCGGAGGAGCGAGCAAGGAAAGGGCCTGACATGTCCAACCACTTCACCGGCCTCAGCCTCGGGCCACCGCTCGGGGACCAGCGTCTCGATCTGTGCGACCTGTACGCCTTCACGGCACCCGGGGATCCAAGCAGGACCGTTCTCATTCTCAACGCCAATCCCAACGCCGACGCGCTGCACCCCGACGCCATCTACCGGCTGAACATCGACAGCGACGGCGACTACCTGACCGACGTCGCCTTCAGCTGGGTCTTCAGCCCGCCGGCGTCCGACGGCTCGCAGACCTACAGCGTGTTCATGGCGACCGGCGCGGAGGCCCGCAAACCGGAGGCGGCCGGCACCAAGATCGTGTCGGACGCCGCCGTCTCCTTCGGCCCTCAGGCCGACGTGGTCAGCAGCGGCGACTACAAGGTGGCCGCCGGCAGCCGCAGTGATGCCTTCTTCTTCGACTTCGACGGCATCAAGAACCTGTTCGACACCAGCGGCAAGCGGAACTTCACCGCACCGCACCTGGGCGGGAAGTCCCCCTGGACCGGCGTCGACTCCAACCTCACGGCCAACGTCTTCTCCATGGCCATCGAACTGCCGACCGCAGAGCTGGCACCCGAGCCCGAGCTGCACATCTGGGGCCGGTGCAGCGTCCTGCGCGACGGCGAGCTCGTCCACGCCGACCGGGCCGGACACCCGTCCATGAGCAGCTTCTTCAACACCGACGACACCAAAGAGGACTACAACGCCAGCGAGCCGGTCAACGACCGCGACAAGTGGACGGATCAGTTCGTTCACCTGCTGGGCCACACCGGTGGCTACTCGCACGAGGAGGCCATCGCCGCGATCGACGAGCACGGCCTGCTGCCGGACGTGCTGCGCTTCGACCCGTCCAAACCGGCGGCCTACCCCAATGGCCGGACCTTCGCCGAAGACGTCATCAACATCCGCGTCGCGTTCCTCACCAAGAACGAGGCCCCGCCCACCGGCCTGCAGCCGCACACCGACACCCTGGACCGATTCCCCTACCTGGGCGACCCGCACCCGGCAGCCGCCTCCTGACGGATCCCAGAGGAAGACGCGGCTCGTGGGGTTCGTCGAGACCACCACGATCAACTGGCTGCGCGGGCCCACCATCGGCCGGGAGACCCTCCTCGACCTGCAAGAGCGGGCGTTCGATGCCCTCATCCAGGCCACGCGAGCGACAGCGGGCGCGCCGGTGTCCCAGGGACGTTGACAGGCTAACCAACCAAGCGCATGCTCGTTTTCGTGGGTGAGCCGACCGGCCCGCCCCTGTCCGAAGGGATCACCGATGCGACCTGCCTTACCGGCCTCCGACGACCTCACCCCTCGTGGACGCAGCCGCCGTTCCCTGCTCATCGCGGGCGGGATCATGGTCACCGGCGCGGCCCTCGGCCAGGACCCGGCCTACGCCGACGCCGACTACGACGTGGTGGTGATCGGCTCGGGAGCCGCCGGCATGACCGCGGCCCTGACCGCCGCCAAGCGCGGGCTGAGCACCGTCGTGCTGGAGAAGGCGCCGACGTTCGGCGGGTCGGCGGCCCGGTCGGGGGCGGGCATCTGGATCCCGTGCAACGAGGTGATCCTCGCCGCCGGCGTGCCGGACACCCCGGCCAAGGCCGCCGCCTACCTCGCCCGTGTGGTGGGCGACACCGTCCCGGCGGCGCGGCAGCAGGCGTTCCTCGCCGCGGGACCGGAGATGATCTCGTTCGTGATGCGCAACAGCCCGCTGCGCTTCCGGTTCATGGACGGTTACTCCGACTACTATCCGGAGTTCCCCGGCGGCATGCCGGGCGGGCGTTCGATCGAGCCCGACCAGTTCGACGGCAACCTCCTCGGGCCGGAGCTGGCCCGGCTCAACCCGCCGTACATCCCGACCCCGGCGGGCATGGTCGTCTTCAGCGCCGACTACAAGTGGCTGACGCTCGCCCTGGTCAACCCGCAAGGGGCGGCGGTGTCGGCCGCGTGCCTGCTGCGCGGCACGCAGGCCGCGCTGCGCGGCGAGAAGCCGCTCACCATGGGCCAGGCGCTGGCCGGGGGACTGCGGGCCGGGCTGCTGGCGGCAGGGGTGCCCGTGTGGCTGAACACCCCGCTGCTCGATCTGCACGTCGAGAACGGCCGCGTCGCGGGCGTGGTCACCTCGGCCGGGCTGGTCAGGGCCAGGCGCGGGGTGATCGTCGGGTCGGGCGGGTTCGAGCACAGCGCCGCCATGCGCGCCGAGTTCCAGCGCCAGCCCATCGGGACGAGCTGGACCGTCGGCGCCAAGGAGAACACCGGCGACGGCATCGAGGCCGGTGAGCGGGCCGGGGCGGCCCTGGACCTGATGGACGACGCCTGGTGGGGGCCGGTGATCCCGCTGCCCGACGAGCCGTACTTCTGCCTGGCCGAACGTACGCTGCCGGGCTGCGTCATCGTCAACGGCAGTGGCCGCCGCTTCGTCAACGAGGCCGCCCCCTACAGCGACGTCGTGCACGTCATGTACGACCGCAACAGCCCGTCCGACCCGCACATCCCCGCCTGGTTGATCGTCGACCAGCAGTACCGCAACAAGTACCTGTTCAAGGACCTCGCCCCGCTGCTGCCCTTCCCCGACTCCTGGTACGACAGCGGCGCCCTGTTCAGGGCCCCGACGATCGAGCAGCTCGCCCGGAAGATCGGCGTGCCCGAGGCGGCCCTGCGCGCCACGGTCACCCGCTTCAACGGGTTCGCCCTGGCCGGACGGGACCCCGACTTCCACCGCGGCGACAGCGCCTACGACCACTACTACGCCGACCCGTACGTGCGGCCCAACCCGTGCCTGGCGCCGCTCTGGCTGCCGCCCTTCTACGCCTTCAAGATCGTCCCCGGTGATCTGGGCACGAAGGGCGGCCTGCGCACCGACGCCCGCGCCCGCGTCCTGCGGGCGGACGGCTCGGTGATCCCCGGCCTGTACGCGGCCGGCAACGCCAGCGGCGCGGTCATGGGCCACAGCTACGCCGGCTCCGGCTCGACGATCGGCCCGGCCATGACGTTCGGCTACATCGCCGCCAACGACCTCGCCGGGACGCGGCCGTAAGCTCCCCGCCGTGACGGTATGGACCCGGATCGTGGCCATGAGTCAGGTGTCGACGGCTTGTCCTGCGGCGCGGGCGCGGTAGGTGTCCTCGATGGTGGCGCCGCTGTGCAGGCCCCAGCTGACGATCCGGGCCGGGCGCAGCAGGATCAGCGGCCGGTCGCCGTTGATCGCCTCGGCGTCGCCGCGGATCTCCACGCCGCGCGGCCGCCACGGCGGCAGCACGTCGTCGATGACCAGCGCGGCGCGGCCGTCGCGCGCGACGTCGCGGAACGTTCGCTGAAGATGCTCATGCCGTCACCGTCCGCAGGGCGCGCACGGCGTACGGTGAGACCGCGACCCCGACCACCGCCACCCCTCCCGCCAGCCAGAACAGCGCGGTGAAGGCCGAGTCGGGCACGGCCCCGGCGCGCCCGCCGCTGCCGGAGGCGATCACGGCGGCGGCGAGCTGGCTGCCGACGACGCCGCCGACGGTGCGGGCGATGTTGTTGAGCCCGTTCGCGGTGCCGGTCCTGGCCGGCGGCACGATGTCGGCGATCAGCTTCGGCAGCGCCCCCATGACGAGCCCGGACCCGGCGCCGACCATCCCGTAGAACACCAGGTGATGCCAGTACGCGCCGTGCGACACGGCGATCAGTGCCGATCCCGCGGCCATCGCCAGGAACCCGATCGCCAGCGGCCAGCGGGAGCCGATCGCCTGCGAGATCCGGCCGACCGCCATGCCCGCTGGGATGATGGCCAGCATGCCGGGCAGCATCAGCAGGCCGGCGACCGTGACCGAGGCGCCGAAGCCGGCGCCGTCAGGGCCGGGCCGTTGCTGGGCGAACAGCGGGATCGCCACGTAGAAGAAGTACGATCCCGCGCCGAACACCATCGCGGCCAGATGCGTGGCCAGCATCGGCCGGTCGGCCAGCTCCGCGACGTCGATGAGGGCGTCACTCCTGCGCCGCTCCAGGGCCGGCAGCCCGGCGGCGAGCAGCACCCCGAGCGCGAACAGGCCGAGAACCGGCGCCGAGTACCACCCCCACGAGGGGCCCTGGGTGAGGGCGAGCAGCACCGCGACGAGGCTGAGGCCGAGCAGCACGGAGCCGGGCACGTCGAGGCCGCCGGAGGCGGCGCGCTCGCCGCGGGGCACCCATCGCGCGACCGCGCCGAGGCTGATCAGCGCCAGCAGCGCACCGAGGACGAACAGGTAGCGCCACGACAGCCGGTCGGCGAGCAGCCCGCCGACCACCAGCCCGGCTCCGGCCCCCGCGCCGACGATGCCGGACACCAGGCCCATCGCGGACGCCAGCCGTTCTCGGGGCAGGGCCTCGCGCAGGATCGCCATCGACAGCGGCACCACCGCCAGCGCCGCGCCCTGCACGACCCGGGCGGCGATGAGCTGGGCGATGTCCTGGGCGAGCGCGGCTCCGGCCATGCCGGCGGCGTACGCGGCGAGCACGCCGACCATGACGCGGCGCTTGCCGTACAGGTCGCCGAGCCGTCCGAGCAGTGGCGTGAGCACCGCGCTGGACAGCAGGAACGCGCTGAGGATCCAGGCTGACCAGGCCGGTGTCGTGTGCAGCTCGCGGGTGAGCAGGCCGAGCGCGGGCACCACGACCGTCTGCATCAGGGAGTAGCCGAAGACCGTGGTGACGAGTGCCGTCACGATCTGCCGGGGGGACGCGGGCATGGTCTCACCTCCAAACTTGATTCGTAGCACGAACAGTTCGTAGTGCGAACAACATAGTTTGTGATACGAACTATGCGCAACTACACTCGGCGGCAGGAGGTGCGGATGAAGAGCGCGACAGGCGCCGAGCTGGGCTTCGCCGCAGCGCTGGTGCGGACGTCGCACCTGGTGCAGCACGTCTTCGCCGACGTCAGCCGCGAGCGCGACGTCACCCCGCAGCAGGCACAACTGCTGTGCGTGCTGACGAGCGGCGACGGGATCGGGATGACGGACCTCAGCAGGCTCCTGCACCTGGAGAAGCCGAGCTTGACCGGGCTGGTGGATCGGGCGGAGCGGCGCGGGTTGGTCCGCCGCGTGCGTGACGGCGCCGACCGGCGCGCGTGCCGGGTCGAGCTGACGCCCGAGGGGGAGGTCCTCGCCGTACGGGTGCACGGGGAGATCGTCAGCAGGCTGGAGGAACTGGCCGCGGACCTGCCGGGCGAGGACCTGCTGCGGGTCGCCGGCACCTTGACCACCCTGCTCGCGCAGACCCGCTAGACGGCGACTACGCGCGTCCCACGCTGTGTAGCGTGACCGGCCCATCGAAGCGAGTGGGCCGACCAGGCGCTGCCCCGACTGCTGCGACGGCGGGAGCTGGCCCGGCCCCGGGTTCTCCTCTCTTGCCGCCCGTACCGGCAAAAGGTGCGAAACGTGCATCGTGCACGTTCGTGCAGGTCTGTTGACCATCCGTTCACAGGCACGTCACAGTGGCGCAACACCCCAGCACTGACTGAAGGAGTGCCCTGTGACCACCCTCCGCTATACGCGCGACATCCCGATCAGTGATGCCACCGACGTGCTCGTCGTGGGCGGCGGCCCCGCCGGGATCGCCGCGGCCGTCGCCGCCGCGCGCGCCGGCGCCTCCGTACGGCTCGTCGAGCGCTTCGGCTTCCTCGGCGGCAACCTGACCGCCGGGCTCGTCGGCCCGTGCATGACGTCGTTCTCCCTGGACGGCGGCACGCAACTGGTCCGCGGGATCTTCGACGAGTTCGTCCGCAGGATGGAGGACGCCGGCGGCGCGGTCCACCCCTCGCGGACGAAGTCCGGGAGCGAGTACTCCGGGTTCATGGTGTTCGGGCACGAGGCGGTCACGCCGTTCGACCCCGAGGCGGCCAAGCAGGCCGCGATGGAGATGTGCCTGGAGGCCGGGGTCGAGCTGCTGCTGCACAGCTTCGTCGCCGACACCGCCGTGGCCGACGGCCGGGTCACCGGCGTCGTCGTCGCGAACAAGAGCGGCCTGGCGCTCCTGCCCGCCACCGTCACCGTCGACTGCTCGGGCGACGGCGACGTGGCCGCCCGCGGCGGCGCCGCCTTCGAGTACGGCCGCGCGGCCGACGGCGAGGTGCAGCCGATGACGGTGTTCTTCCGGGTCTCGAACGTTGACGACGCCAAGGTACGGGCCTACCAGGACGCCCACCCCGACGAGCTGTTCCCCTACCAGGGCATCGTCGAGCGGGCCCGGCGTGAGGGCCGGTTCCCGATCCCGCGCCGCGGCGTCCAGCTGTTCAAGACGCTGGAGCCCGGCGTCTGGCGGATCAACACGACGCGGGTGCTCGGCATGAACGGCACCGACGCCGGCGACCTGACCCGCGCCGAGGTGCTCGGCCGGCGGCAGGTGAGCCGGCTCATGACCTTCTTCCACGAGAACCTGCCGGGCCTTGAGGAGGCCAAGCTGCTCGACACCGCCGCCACCGTCGGGGTGCGCGAGAGCCGGCGTATCGTCGGCGAATACGTCCTGACCTTGGAGGATCTCATCGACGGCAGACACTTCGACGACGTGATCGCGGTGGCCGGCTACCCCGTCGACATCCACAGCCCGGTCAGCGGCGACGGGCCGTTCGAGGACGGCATCCCGCCCACCGCCAACATCTACGAGATCCCGTTCCGCAGCCTGGTCCCGGCGGAGCTCGACGGCGTGCTCGTGGCCGGCCGCTGCGTCTCGGCGACGCACGAGGCGCTGGCCGCCGTACGGGTGATGCCGCCGTCGTTCGCGATGGGCGAGGCCGCCGGGCTCGGCGCGGCGATGGCCGTCGCCGCCGGCACCGCGCCGCGGCTCGTGGACGTGCCCGAGCTCCAGCGGCGGCTGCTGGACCAGGGCGCCTACCTCGGCCCGCAGGCCGAGCGCCTCGCCGTCGCGGGCGACCGGTCAGGAGCGGCCCGATGATCCGCCGCGTGGTCTCCGCGAGCACGATCGGGACCGCGCTGGAATGGTACGACTTCATGTTGTACGGCACCGCGGCCGCGCTCGTCTTCGGCAATGTGTTCTTCCCCAAGGGCGACCCGCTCGCGGCGACGCTGGCCTCGCTCGGCACGTTCGCGGTCGGCTTCTTCGCCCGCCCGGTCGGCGGCCTGCTGTTCGGCCACCTCGGCGACCGGTACGGCCGCAGGTTCGTGCTGGTCCTGACGCTGACCGTGATGGCGATCTCCTCGACGGCGATCGGCCTGATCCCCAGCTACCAGTCGATCGGCGTCGCCGCCCCGGTGCTGCTGGTCGTGCTCCGCGTGGCCCAGGGGCTCGGGGCCGGCGCCGAGTACGCGGGCGGCGCGCTGATGGCCGCCGAGCACGCTCCTCCGGGCCGTCGCGGGCTGTTCGCCGCCATCCCGCCCACGGGCAACGCGCTCGGCGTCATCCTCGCCACCCTGGTGTTCACCCCGTTCACCTGGCTGGCGCAGGACGCGTTCCTGAGCTGGGGGTGGCGGGTGCCGTTCCTGCTCAGCATCCTGATCCTGCCGATCGGCCTCTACATCAGGTCGCGGGTCGACGAGACGCCGGCGTTCACCGAGTCGGTCGAGGCGGGTGAGCGCAGCGCGGCGCCCGTCGTCGCGGTCCTGCGGGAGGCTCCGGGGTCGCTGCTGAAGGGTTTCCTGGTCAGCATCGGGCCGAACGTCGCGACGTACATCCCGAGCGTCTACGCCCTCTCCTACGTGACCGGGAACGTCGGGCTGGCGGCGGCGGTCGCCACCGGCGGCCTGCTCGTGGCCAACACCGTCAAGCTCGTCACGCTGCCCCTGTCCGGCGCGTTGTCCGACCGTTTCGGCCGCAGACCGGTGTTCATCGCCGGGGCCACGCTGTGCGCCGCCGCGGCGTTCCCGTTCTTCTGGCTGCTCGACACCGGGAACCCGATGCTGGTGTGGCTGGCCATGGTCCTCGTGCTGACGTTCGCGAACGACCTGATGCTGGGGTCGCAGGCGTCCATGTTGCCGGAGCAGTTCCCGACCAGGATGCGCTTCACGGGCGTGGCGGCCAGCCGGGAACTGGCCGCGGCGGCGGCGGGCGGCACGCTGCCGTTCATCGCGGCCTTCCTGACCGCGCGCACTGAGGGCACCTGGGCGATCTCGTCGCTGATGGTGGTGATGTGCGCCATCGCGATCGTCGGCGCGCTGGGCGTCAAGGACGGCCGCGACGTCCCCCTCGGCGGGGACGCCGAGGGCGGCGAGGCGTCGTCCGCGCTCACGGATGGCGCTCCAGCAGAACGTGCGCGGTGATCTCGTCGATGACGAGGTCGGTGACGTAACCGCCGGTGAGGGCCGCGTGCAGGGCGTCGATCTTGTGGTCACCCGACACCGCGCAGATCCGGTGTTTCACCTGCCGGAGCTGGTCGAGGTCGGGTCCACTCGTCCGGGCGTTGAAGCTGACGCCCTCGTGCGATCCGTCCAGGCGGTAGAACGAGGTGGCGATGTCGCCCACGGCGCCGTCCTGCCTGAGTGAGGCGAAGTCGGCCTCGTCGAGGAAGTAGCCGCTCAGGTAGGGGCTGCTGGGCACGCCGTCCGTCACGGTGCCGACGCTGAACAGCACGGCGTCGGCGCTCTGCTGCAGCTCGACGACCCGCCGCACGCTCCGCTCCGCCAGCAGCAGCTCCTTGGTACGCGGCGAGTCGAAGAACAGCGGCAACGGGAACTGCTGGACGTACGCGCCGAACGCCGCCCCGAACGCGGTCAGCACGGCGCCCGCGTAGTGCATGCCCGTCGTGCGGGCGTTGCCGAGGCCGTTGAGCTGGACGATCTGGCAGTTGGCGGTCTGCTTGGGGACCAGGCAGCGGCTGATCGCGTTGACCATCGTGCCCCACGACAGGCCGATGATCATGTCGGAGTCGAACACCGACGTGAGCAGCCGTGCCGTGTAGACGGCGCAACGTTCCAGCCGCTCGACCGTCGAGGCTGTGGCGGGCACCGGCACCACGTGCGCGTGCACACCGTAGCGGCCGGCGAGATCCGCCTCGCTGCTCGTGGAGCGCGAGCGCGGCGGCATCACGCGGATCTCGACCAGGCCCACGTCCCGCGCGTACGCGAGCAGCCGGGACACCGTCGACCGTGAGACGCCGAGCTCCCGGGCGATCGTGTCCATGGTGACACCGTGCAGGTAGTACTTCCGGGCCGCCCACAGGGCGTCCTCCACCCTGTGGCCGGCGGCCGGGCGCTCGCCTTCGACGGACATACGGCCTTCCTACCGCCGAGGGCCGCGGATCAGCAAGCGTCCGACCAGGCGAGAGAGCCCCGCCGGTGACGCCGACGGCCAGGGCCGGCGAACCACCCCGGCTGCCCCGTCCATGTGGTCGATCTGCTCGCGGATCCAGGCGGTGCGCTCGTAGCGCAGGTGATGCCAGGGCCGGCCCTGCCCGGTGACGGCGAGGTCGCCGAGCCGGTCGCCGGTGAGCATGCGCATGACGTGGTCCAGACAGATCCGCAAGCCGCGACGAGAATCGGCACTGCCCAGGCGCCCCAGGTACAGCAGATGCGGGTCGCGGGCGCGTCTCCCGCAGGGGCCTTCCGGCGACATCGATGATCATCAGCTGGGCGCCTTCGCGGGCGCCGGTGACGGGGCGTGCTGAGCCGGCGATCTCGGTCATGACGGCCGCTCTTGCCGGTACAGCACGAGGTGCTCGTGGTAGAGCACGCCGTCTCGCACGTCGCCGGTGGCGGTGAAGCCCAGGTCGTCGTGGTAGTCGAGGTGGGTGCCCGTGACGGTGTAGCGGCCGGTGTAGGCGCGCTTGCGACCATCGCGTTCCTCCTCGTAGCGGCCGTTGGCGAGGAGTTCCTGGCGGATCCGTCCGTCGGCGGTGACCCACATGCCGACGTACGGGTGAGGGGCGCGCTCCGCGCGGCCACTGCCCGGAGCGGCGCAGGCGAGCAGCGTGGCGAACAGTCCGAGGAGGTGCAGGGGAGTTCTGAGCATGGAAGGTCTCCGTTGGATGGACAGGTGATGGCCAGGCCGATTTCGCTGGTCGCTGGTCGCTGGTCGCTGGTCGCGCCGGCGACGGTGCGGCCGGTCAGAGCCGGCGGCCGGCGTGCCCGGCGGCACGCAGGACGCGGTCGCGGGAAGCACTCACGTCCTCGCGCAGCGCGGCCAGATCGACGTCCAGGACGGTGCCGGCCCACTTGCGGACCTGCCCGGCGATGAAGACGGCGTCGATATCGCGGGCGTCGCAGCCCAGGACGAGGGTGCCGACGGGGTCGTTGAGCGGCATGTTGTTGAGGTCTTCTGCGTGTACGACGAGCACGTCGGCCTGCTTGCCCGGGGTCAGCGAGCCGGTGACGTCGCTCAGGCCGATGCTCCTGGCGCCCTGCAGGGTGGCGAAGTCCAGGACGTCGTGCACGCCGATCCGGGCGGGCTGCTCGCCGGTGCCGTAGGCGGCGTTGACGGCGCGCATGCGCTGGACGGTGTGCAGGGCGCGCATCTGCGTGAACATGTCGCTGGCCAGGGCGACTTCGACGTCGATGCTCAGCCCTGGCCGGACGCCGGCGGCGAGCGCCTCGTCGATGGCGGGGATCGCGCTTTCCAGGCCGATCTGGGCGTCGGAGGTGGGGGCGAGCGCGACGCCTGCGCCCGCCTCGGCCATCGCCTGCCAGGCCTGCGGGGTCAGGCCGGTGCAGTGGATGAGGGAGACGTCCGGGCCGAGCAGGCCCTGCTCGGCCCAGCCGAGGATGGCTTCGGAGGAGGTCGGGCCGAAGACGGCGTCGATGCTGACGCCGATGCCGAGATCGCGGGCGGTGCGGGCGAGGTGCTCGCCGTAGGCGAGGTCGGGGCCGGCGACCTCGCCCGTGGCCAGGGCGGCCAGGCGCAGGGTGAGCAGGGAGTTGCCGGCGAAGTGGGCTTGGTGCAGGCGGGTCAGGTCCGCGGGCCACTGGCCGTCCCAGTCGCCGAAGTGGGGGCGCATCGAGGCGTGCACGCCGCGGATGCCGGTGTCGGCCAGCGCCCGGATGGCGGCGTCGGAGTGGGCGGCGGTGCGGGAGTTGTGGGAGAAGTCGAGCATGGTGGTGATGCCGCTGTCGATGGCGGTCAGGGCGGCCAGGCGGGTGCCGATGTACATGTCCTGCGGCTGGTAGGCGGGGGCGATGCCGGCCAGGGTGGAGGTGACGTACTCGCCGAGGTCGTTGACGTCCGGCATGATGCGGCGCAGTTGCGCCTCCCAGGCGTGGCGATGGGTGTCGACGAAGCCGGGGGCCAGGACGGCGCCGGTGACGTCGATGACCAGCGCGTCGCCGGTCGGCAGGTTCACCCCGACGGCGGCGATCCGCTCGCCGTCGATGAGCAGGTCGGCGTGGGGCAGGACGCCCAGCTCCGGGTCCATGGTGACGACGGCTGCTGCTCCGGTGAGCAGGACGCGGCGGCCGGTGACGGCGCTGCGCAGCTGGTCCAGGATGGCGTTCAAGGGGCTTCCTCCGCGGGTGAGGGGTCGGTGGCGGGTGCGGTGATTCATCGAGTCTGCGCAGGTCAGAGGGCATCAACCAGGACGTGTGCTGCCTGGGTGCGGCGCACCCAGGCAGCACACGTGGCCGCCGGATAGCGTGGTCGCATGGGTAGCAACCACCTGGGCGAATTCCTGCGCGCCCGCCGCGCCGCCCTGCGGCCGGAGGACGTCGGCATGGCGAGCTACGGGGCCCGCAGAGTCGCCGGGCTGCGCCGTGAGGAGGTCGCCGTCCTGGCCGGGGTGAACGCCGACTACTACACCCGCCTGGAACAAGGGCGCGAGCGCAACCCCTCAGGTCAGGTGCTCGACGCCCTCGGCCGCGCGTTGCGCCTCGACGCCGACGCCCGGGCGCACCTGTACCGGCTGGCCGGGACCACCCCGGACGACCGGCCCTTCAGGCAGGCCCCTGAGCGGGTCAGCCCGGCGCTGCGCCAGTTGATGGACGGCTACCCGCACACTCCGGCGTTCGTGATGAACCGGACCCTGGACATCCTGGCCACCAACGCCCTGGCCGATGCCCTCTACAGCCCCTTCGAGCCGGCGGACAACCTGGCCCGCATGACCTTCCTCAACCCCGCCGGCCGGCGCTTCTACACCGACTGGGACCGGGCGGCCCAGGCCACCGTCGCCAACCTGCGCCAGGCGGCCGGCTTCGACCCGGACGACCCGCGCCTGGCCGAGCTCGTCCGCGAGCTCGCCGGGCGGAGCGCGGACTTCGCCCGCCTTTGGAACGCCCACACCGTACGGGGCAAGACCCAGGACGCCAAGCAGTTCCTGCACCCCGACGTCGGCCCGCTCACGCTCACCTACCAAGCCTTCGACGTACGCGACGCCCCCGGCCAGCAGCTCGTGATCTACCACGCCGAGCCGGGCAGCGACAGCGCCCAGGCCCTCGGCCTCCTCGGCTCCATCCACGCCACCCGGCGTCAGAGCGAACCGCGCAGGTAGAGGGCCGGCTCGCCCCGTCCGGCGTTCACCGGTAGGCGTGGAAGAACTCGGTGATGTCGCGAGCCAGCAGCTCGGGCTCCTCGTGCGCGGCGAAGTGCCCGCCGCGGGGCATGCGGGTGTAGCGGGTGAGGTTGTAGGTGCGCTCGGCCCAGCTCCTGGGCGGCCGGCTCAGGTCGGCGGGAAACAGGGCCAGGGCCGTGGGCACGTCCACCCGCCGCACCCGCCGGGTCAGGTGGTGCGCGTACTCGTAGTAGGGCCGGAACGACGTCGAGATGGTGCCCGTGAACCAGTAGAGGGACGCCTGGGTGTGGCCAGCAGACCAGCGGGCGAGTCGGCCAGGGCGGGGGCGAGGGTGAGGGGGCGGGTGTTCTGCTGGTGCAGGTAGCCGCCCTCCTCGGCCTGCCAGGCGACGGCGGAGGCGAGGTAGGTCTGCTCCTCGGAGGTGAGCCCGGCGGGGTCGTAGCCGGCCGGGGCCGCGGCGGCGAGCAGGTGGATGCCGACGACGGCTTCGGGGTGGGCCTCGGCCAGCCGTGAGGTGATGCCGGCGCCCAGGTCTCCGCCATGTGCCGCGTAGCGCCGGAAGCCGAGTTCGTCGTGCATCAGCCGGTGCCACAGGTCGTGGGTCTGCTCGGCTGCGGCTTCGGTATCGGCGTCCCCTCGCTGCCCGGCTTCGCCTTCTCGCCGCGGCGGCCCACGCTCACGAGCTGGGCCAGCCGTGGGTGAGCACGATGGGCAGCGCGCCGGGGTGTTCGCCGTCGTAGCGGAGGTAGTGCACGGGCGTGCCGTCGAGGTCGGCGAAGTGGGAGGGCAGGGCGTTGATGGCGGCCTCGTGGGCCCGCCAGTCGTAGCCGCCCGCCCAGTAGGTGACCAGGCGGCGCAGCTCCGCGGCGTCGGTGCCGGCCTGCCAGCCGCCGACCGGCCAGGGCTCGGCCCATCGGGTGGCCCGCAGCCGGGCGCGCAGATCGCGCACGTCGGCGTCACTGACAGTGATCACAGGTGTGCCGATCGGCATGGCGTTTCGGTGGACAGCGCGTGCATGACCATTCCTTCCAGAAGGGCGTCCAGGCGTGCGGCGGTCTGCGGTCCGGTGAAGCGGGCCAGTACGGCGCGGCTGGCCCACCGCCAGGTCCGGCCCTCTCCGCTCACCGGCCTCCTCGCACCCCAGCGTCGGCGAGGGTGAGGGTCGCCGTCATCTCGGACGGCCCTCCGCTCTGCGCAGAGGGATGCGGTTGTCAGCGGCCGGCTCATTCCACTGGGCGAGCAGGTGCAGCGCGGTCTCGGACGGACTGCCGGGCTCGGCGTCATAGATGAAGAGCGTCTGCTCGGGGTCGTCGGCTGGAGTGAGGGCCTGGTAGGTGATGGTGAGGTCGCCGACCAGGGGATGGTGGTAGTCCTTGTAGCCCGTGGTGCGCTGGTGGACCTTGTTGTCGGACCAGCAGCGGCGGAATTCCTCGCTGCGGATGGACAGGTCGCCGATCAGAATGCTGAGAGCGGGGTCGTCGGGGTGCCGGCCGGCGTCGCGGCGGAGCATGGCGGCCGTGTCGGCGGCGACGGCGGGCCAATTCTTGTACAGCTCGCGGGCGTGCGGGTCGAGGAAGACGAAACGCGCCTGGTTGCGTTCGGCCGCGGGCAGCGCCCGGAAGTCGGTGATCAGGCGTCCGGCCAGCCTGTTGTGAGCCAGTACGTCGAGGCGGCGGCCCAGGACGAAGGCGGGCCGGCGCGCCGCCTCCAAGGTGTCCAGCAGCCGCCAGGTGGCGGGGTGGACCCGTTGCGGGCGGGGGCGCCGTCTGCGCTGGGCGGGCTGGGGGCGGGCCAGGGTGTGCAGGTGCTCGCGTTCGGCGTCGTCCAGGTGGAGGGCGGTGGCCAGCGCGTCGAGCACCTCGGGCGAGGCGCTGCGGCTGCGGCCCTGCTCCAGGCGGGTGTAGTAGTCCACGCTCACCCCGGCCAGCCGGGCCAGTTCCTCGCGCCGAAGTCCGGACACGCGGCGCCGTCCCAGGAGCGGCTCGTCGAGCCCGGCCTCGTGCGGGCTGAGGCGGGCCCGGGCCGAGCGCAGGAACTCCGCCAGCGGGGTGCTGGTGTGGTCACGGTCCATACCACCCAGTGTCGCGTCTTCCCGCAGTGCGCCGCCCTGTGAGGGTGGCCCAGTTCGTCCCCCGATGGCTTGGGCACCTTTGCCGCCCGTTTTCGCTGCTCAAGGCTGGTTCAGTGGAGATCGGGCCGCTGATCCGGCCCTGTCACTCATCCGTACGAGGGAGCTTTCACATGTCCACGTGGTTCATCACCGGCGCTTCCCGGGGCCTCGGCCTGGAGATCGCCCGCGCCGCCGTCGCGGGCGGCCACACCGTGGTGGCGGCGGCCCGTAATCCGGACGCCCTGCCCGAAGACCTCCAGCGGTCCGGCCGGGTGCTCGGTGTCCGCCTCGACGTCACCCGCGGCGAGGAGATCACGCACGCCGTCGAGGCGGCCGCCGGGCGCTTCGGCACCATCGACATCCTGGTCAACAACGCGGGCCGGGGCCTGCTCGGCGCGCTGGAGGAGATCACCGACGCTGAGGCGCGCGCCCTGTTCGATCTCAATGTGTTCGGCCTGATCAATCTCACCCGCGCCGTGCTGCCGGGCATGCGCGCCGCGGGCCACGGCAAGATCGTCAACATCGGGTCGCGGTCCGGATTCGAGGGCGAGCCAGGGGTGAGCATGTACGCCGCCACCAAGTTCGCCGTCGCCGGCATCAGCGAGGCGCTGGCGGCGGAGCTGGAGCCGTTCGGGATCCAGTGCATGGTCGTCGAGCCCGGCGTCTTCCGCACCGACTTCCTCGACGCCAGCTCCCTGTCCACCGCCGCGCACCGCATCGACGCCTACGACGGCACCCCCGCCCACATCACCCTGGACTGGGCCGGCACCGCCAACCACACCCAGCTCGGCGACCCGGTCAAGGGCGCCGCGCTGATCTACGAGGTCACCCGCCAGGACAAGCTGCCGGGGCACCTGTACCTCGGGCCCGACACCCTCGACCGCCTGCAGGCCAAGCTGGACCGGATCGAGCAGGACGCGGCCCCCTGGCGAGACAAATCCGCCGCCACCGCATACGACGACGCGGCCTGACCCCGGGCCCCGCCCTCATCCTTGGAAGGATCTGTCATGACCGCTGCCCTGCTCACCGGAGCGCCGCTGGCCGGCCGCGTGGCCGTCGTCACGGGCGCCTCCAGCGGCATCGGCGCCGCCACCGCCCTGCGCCTGGCCGAGCTCGGCGCGAACGTCGCGGTGCTGGCCCGGCGTAAGGACCGGCTCGACGAGCTGACCGCCTCCATCGGCGCCGCCGGCGGCACCGCGATCGCCCTCCCCGTCGACGTCACCGGCCGGCAATCCGTCAACGACACGGCGGACCAGGTCGCCGAACGGCTCGGCACCGCCGACCTCGTCGTCAACAACGCCGGCGTCCAGCTCATCTCACCGATCATCGACCTGCGCCAGGACGACTGGCAACACCAGATCGACCTGAACATCACCGGCGTCATGAACGTCCTCGGCGCCTTCCTGCCTCACCTGACCACCGCCGCCGAAGCCGGCCGGCCCGCGGACCTGATCACCACTTCCTCGATCGCGGCCACCCGGATCCTGGAGAAGTTCTCCGTCTACTCCGGCACCAAGGCCTACATCAGCCACCTCACCCGGCTGCTGCGCGTCGAACTCGGCCCCAGGAACATCCGGGTGGCCACGATCGAGCCCGGCATGGTCGACACCGAGCTGCCCAGCCACGTCACCGACCCCGACGCCAGCGCCCTGATGGAGGCACTGCTCACCGAGATCACCATCCTGCCCACCGCGCAGGCTGTCTGATCGGGCATGCGCGCCCGGTGCAGGCCGCAGTGCCCGCACCGGGCGCCGGCTCCGCAAGCCCGATGAGCCGGCCTGGGAGGAAGACAGCCTGTGAACATGTGATCCTCTCGATCACCCGGCCCTGCCGAGGCATGGCGAGTGGTCCCGGCCGCGGCGGCTCACCTGCTCGGCGGCAAGGGCTTGGCGGACGGGTTCTCGCCGGCGGTGCACAGGTGGTCGGCGTAGAGACCGGGGCAGATCGCGTCACCCTGTCCCTCGTAGGGCGAGCCAGGCGGTGGGCAGACCACTCAGGACGTCGGCGGCTCAGGGATGAGGGCAAGGACGCCACTGCCCCTCCGCCGTCAGTGGGGCCGTTTCGGCGGCGGCGCAGCTTGCGTGCGCGGCCGCCGCGTAGGCCGGGAGCTGCAGCATGGTGGGTCACGGCAGGGGCGTGATCACATATCGGCGGTCAAACGGCCTCCCAACTGGGCGCGTGCCCGTTGATATTGGAGGCGACCGCATAAAGTCCGCCCGCTTCGCGCCGTGACCAGCCGTCGCTCACCAGCCGCTGCAACCGGGAGCGCATCCCCTCCACGTGTGAGCGGGTATCCGGCTTGCCGATGGCCTACGCGATCTCCCGCGCCCGCATGGGCTCTTCGGCTGTGGCCAGAAACGCCACCACCTGCCGCCGGAAGCCCGTAGGGGCGGCAGGTGGTGGCGGCTCGTCAGCGAGATCGCTACGGGCCTCTCGTTCACGGGTGACAACCCCGGAAATGACCACCCCCGACGATCACCGGGGTTGTGTTTGTCATTCAGGCCTCGGGGCGCCTCTCAACCACCCGGTCGCGGCATGCCGGCCGAGAGCGCTTCGCCCCTGAGTGCATCAGGTTCGGATATTGCCGGTCGTAAGCGTGAAGTTCACGCCTCCGGCGCCTTTGATTGTCATCTTTCCATAAAAATAGTCGGTGGTCGAATAGTCCGGATGGGTCACCGCATGGCTGAACGACTGGGGTCTAGACAGATCTGGAGTTTTCTTCTCGCTGTGCATTACCTCTACGCCGTTGAGGTACAGCGACAGAATGATCTGCCCTGGATAGAAGTATGACGTCGCATCGCAGCCCCAGCCGCCATATACCTCGACGCTTCCGGGAGTTGTCTGGTCGGAAACGGCGAGCACGGCATCGCAGTTTCGGTAGAAGTTTTCTCTGCCCGCCGTGGAGCTCGCCGCCGATGCCGGAGTGGCACTGAAGAGCATCATGGCAAGCGCGACGCCGATCATAACGCTCGGCCGGCGAATGCTTGATTTCAGCATCATGAGTAGATGGTTCCCGTCCTAACGGTGCCGCCCTGAGACATTGTCGATGAAATGATCATCTTCGCGTACCACGCTTGAGTGCCGCTGGTGTTGGCGACCGAGGTCTCGACATGTCCGGTTGTGCCCAGGGGCCAGTTCGCCACCTTGTCGGCGACCTTTTGGCTTCCCTTGAAGATTTGAATCCTTAGAACGCCACCCCATTTCTGTGGGTTGGAGCAGGAGTAGCCACCCCACGCCTCTATCCGACCGGGTGATCCGATGAGGTCGTCGGATATGGCGACTACGGCATCGCAATTGCCGACCCAGTTTTCCAGGTCGCCGGTCGAAGTCTGAGCGATCGCCGATGACTGCGTCGCGAGCATGAATGCGACTGCTGCGGCTAGCACGCCGGCGCCCGTCGAGAATCGTTTCAGCAGCAATGTAGCCCCTTTCGTAAGGCTAGTTGTAGACCCGGCCTTGGCGGGTGCCGAAAGCGTAGGTCTGCATGGGACATTTCGTAAAGCGACAAGATTGACGGGAATGGATGGTGGTGTCGGCGGTTCAGGGAAGCTGTAGCGCGTGCTCAGGCCTACGAATCTGGAAGGTGAGCGCGGCGCTGCCTCTGGGGCACCGTGCGATAGCTCTGGAGATGACGGATCTTTCCGGTCGCCGGACACGTAGACGATCAGCTCGTGGTGGCGTGACCGTTGTAGACCGGCGGGAAATTGTCCAGCAACGCTCCGCGCGATGGACAATCATCGCGGCGTTCTGGACAACTCGACGTTCCAGGTGGAGCGGTGCGTGGCCCGTCAGTCCGTCATGGCGGCGAGCTGCTTGCCCAACTGATGGAACAGGGCAGGGATCGGCGCATCCGCTCGCCGAAGCCGACCGCTGGACGCTGGAGCAGGCCATCGCCGACGCCCCGGCCGACGTGGAAGCGTTACCTCGGCCGCCGCGTCACGCCAGAGACCTGCACCACACGGGCCTGCTGCCGCACCCGCTGGGGTGGCGGCTCACCCATGACCCCCTGGTCGAGAACGATTCGGCGCCTGGTGTGGCTGCAGGCCGCCCACAGTTCAGAGGTCCGCGACCTGGTCTCGCAGCTGCGGCCGGGGCATGGCCTGACTGTCAAAGCACTGTCGGTGGAGGGGCAGTCCGTCACCTACGCCGACGACTGCGAGGAGTCGACCGGGGCGCCCGGCCAGGTGGGGGCGCTGCCGTCGTTTACGAGCATCGACCGGTGGCGACTGGCCGGCCGGCGTGTCTACCAGTCGCCGAGCAGGGTTGGCAGCGTCTGGCCCAGCGCGACATGGTCATCGACACAGGTAGGGGGAAAAGATGGCTGGTGACGTCGGCAGACCTGATCACACACGGCGCCTCGCCGGCGATCGACTACGTCCGAGTGGAGGCGCACCTGTACGTATCGGGGACCATACCCTGACCGCATCGACGAGTTCGGCCTGCTGCCCGGCGTCGCCCTCAAGAGCGCGCAGCGGATCGCGGTCCATTCCGCTGGCGGCTGACCCAGCTGACGTCAAGAGGCTGAGGACGCGCCGGACGGGTTCGTTCGTCAGGAGGATGATGGGGAGTTCGCCAACCCGAAGAAGGTCGTGGCCGCGTTGGCGATCTTCGGTATCGCGTGTGAGGACCCTGACCACTTCACATCGAAGACCGACGATCAGGTCGTTGAGCGCTGGACCGGCGTGGCCAAGGTCAACTTTGTCGTGGCCGAGCCCGGCGACAACACGTTCCGGTCTCGCGTGACCTCGGACCCGGGCTCCCAGAGGCTGACGAACCTGGTACTCCACGGGCGAAACTGGGCGCTGATCGCGCCGTGTGATGTTGAAGGGGCCGTTCCTGGAACGGCTGGACTGAGGTTGACGAGATCCCGTCTGATCGTTGAGATCGGGCGGGATCTCGTCGTTTCAGGGGCTTCCGAGCCTGGTTCTGCCGGGGTGAGGGTCCATGGATCGGGCGTTCGCCCGGACGGCTCCTCCACCGTCGAGCCGGTGGGCGCGATCAGGGCTCGGCCCTGCCGGTCGCCCATGCCCAGGCCGCGATGGCGACGCGGTTTCTGGCGCCGGTCTTACGCTGGATGGCCGCCATGTGGTTCTTCACCGTGCCCGCGGAGAGGAAGAGTTCCGCGGCGATCTCGGCGTTGGTCTTGCCGTGCGCGACCAGCGCCACGATGTCATCTTCCCGCTCGGTGAGTACGACGTCCGGCGTCTCGTGCGGCAGGCCGTGGTGGCGCAGCAGTCGGATGGTGAGCTGCGGGCTGATGAGCATGTCGCCATTCGTCGCGGCCCTGATGGCTTCGATGAGCAAGGTGGGGCCGGAGCGTTTGAGGATGAAACCGGAGGCGCCGTGCCGCAGTGCCGCGTGGACGTACTCGTCGAGCCCGAAGGTGGTGACGATCACCACGTGGATGTCGGTGTCGGCAAGGGCACGGGCTACCTCGATGCCGTCGGCTCCGGGCATCCGGATGTCGGCGAGCACGACGTCCGGTCTGATCGTCCTGGCGGTGTGGATCGCGGTGCGTCCGTCGGCGGCCTCGGCCACGACCGTCATGTCGGGCTGGGCGTCGAGGATCATGCGGAAGGCGCTTCGAATGCCTTCCTGGTCGTCGGCGATGAGGATGCGGGTGGACACTCCGGCGATTGTGCCACTGGCAGGCGCGCGGTCAGCGACCACCCATCCGGTACGGCCTGTGTGACCAGTTCACCGCCCTGCGCCTGGACCAGCGTGGTCAGGCCGGGCAGGCCGTACCCTCCGCGCCGGCCGCTTCGCGTTCGTGTCACGCCGTCGTTGGTCATCGTGATCTCCAGTAGACCTTCTCCGGCGCTGATGCCCAGGTCGACGCGGCTGGCCTGGGGAGCGTGCCGCCGGACGTTGGTGAGTCCTTCGATGACGATCCGGTAGGCCAGGACCGCGGTCTCCGCCGGGACCGCTACCTGCGGGTCCATGCGCAGGCGGACCGGCGCGGGGCCGGCGGCGGAGAAACGTTCGGCTGCCTCGCGGATGCCGCTGAGGTCACCAGTGGAGGTGAGGGGCCGGTCGTGATGCAGCGTGTCCAGGGTACGGTCCAGCATCGACATGGCGCGCTGGCCTGCGGCTTCGACGCGTTCGAGCGCCTGCAGCGGATCGCCCACGACCCGGCCCGCCTGGGCGTGCGCCACCATTTCGCTGATGTCGTGGGCGACGAAGTCGTGCAGGTCTCTGGCCAGCTGAAGCCGTAATGCGGTGCGGGTGTCGGCCACGGCGCGGGACTGCCGTACCTCGAGAGAACGCAGGTAACCCCCGACAGCTGCGGCCAGGAGCGCGCCCAACCCCCAGAACAGGCACGCGCCCACCGCTTCCAGCGGCGAGGCGGGGGCGAAGAAGCGCAGCAGCCAGGTGGCCGAGGCCAGGCCGGCCGCCGGCGCGGTCACCGCTGCCCGCCGTGCCGGCACGCGTCGGACGATCAGGCCGGTCAGCGTCATGAGGGCCAGACTCTCGATCATCCCCAATGCGGCGGTGCCCGGCTCGGGCTGCACGATGCCGATGACGTGCGCCAGCGTGACGGCCAGCGATCCGGCCGCGGCCACGCAGGTCAGCGCAGGCAGACGCGGCTCGAGCGACGACCGCGACAGCGCTGCCGCCGCCACTGCGACGGGAACCAGCAGCGATATCGACACGACAATCCACATCCAGCTCACCGGACCGACGATACGTCCACCGTGCAAACCGGCCACAGGTGCCGAACGGCACCTGTGGCGATGGCCGGAGGTGCCGAACGGCATCTGGTCCGCCGGCCTGCCGCCCGGCGACGCTGATCACATGAGAACCATCACTTCTGTCTGGCGCGGCTACGCGGCGGCACTGTGGGCGCTGGCCTATGGTGCTCTCGGCTCGGCGTGGGCGCTCGGCCTCCCCGGCTTCCCCTGGGGGGCCTCCGACCCCGACCCGGACGGCGCGCTGTCCATCCTGGCCGGGACGACGCCGCGCTTCGGTTGGTGGATTGCCGCCTTCGGCCTGCTCACCGCGGCGACGGCGCTGGCGCTCACCCGCAGGAGCGATCGTCGTGCTCCGTTGTTCCTGGCGTGGCCGCTCGCCGCGAGCCTGGTCCTGGTGGTTCCCGACTCGCGGCTGATGATGGGCGTCGCCTACACGCCGCTGCTGCTGGTGGCACCGGTCTTCGGCTGGAGCCTGGGCGGCGCCACCTTCGCCGATGCCTGGCCATGGCCCGTCCTGAACCAGCTTCTCTGCGTGCTGGGCGGACTGCTGCTGGCCGCCACGGCGCTGGCGTACGGCCGTAGCCGGGCCCGCACGCGTTGGTTCACCCCGCAGCGGGGCCGCACAGCCGTGTACGTGGCCGTCGTGGTGCCTCTGGTGTACTGCGCCACCCGGTGGGCGTGGGCGCTGGGCATCCCGCTCGGAGTGAGCCCGGAGTTCCTGGCCGAAGGCGAGGACGGCCTGTGGCTGGCGGGTGCCTACCTGGCGACCTTCGGCGCGTTCGGCGGCGTGCTCACCCTCGGGCTCACTCAGCGATGGGGGGAGATCTTCCCGCGTTGGATTCCCGGCCTGCGCGGCAGGCGGGTACCGCCCCTGCTGGCGGTCATCCCGGCCGGGTTCGTCGCGATCATCATTGCCGTGGCCGGACTGACGTACATCCGCTGGACGATCGCAGGCCGGTTCTCCCTGTCCGAATGGGGTGCCTGGCTGCCGGAGTGCTTCTGGCCGATCTGGGGTGCCGCGCTGGCCACCGCCACCGTCTCCTACCATCTGCGCCGCAAGGACGACGCAGATGCGGTGGATGTCGGTGCTGGTCGCCGACGTGAGGCCCCAGCATGGGGTGATCGCGGGCGGACCTCGGCGCGCACCGCCGGTGACCGCTCGGGTGGGGTGTGATAGGTCGACTAGGTGGGAAACGATCGATCGAGCGTTGGGAAGCGATCTGGAACCGCCCCCTTTCCCGCAGGTCACCCGTACTCGTGAACAGCTCACCCACCCAGGGCCGTTCTTGAGACGGCCGGGCTGAAGTTGACGGGATCCCGTCTGATCGTCGAGATCTGGCGGGATCTTGTCGTTTCGTGGGTCCTCGGATCGGCGTGACTGTAGATGGCTTTGCGGCTCACGTGAAGAGACACCTCTGCAATCGGCCCTTCCACCACCGAGCACAGCTCTCCCTGGGCGACTACAGACCCGCGGGACGGCTCGACAACGCGCGCACTGTGCGCCATCTCGAGGTGGTCCCTCATCTCAACGTCTTTGCTAATCTGAGTTTAGATCTAAACTGGAAGGAGCTCGGCATGACACGCACGATTGTGGTCAGCGGTGGCGGCACCGGCATCGGGAAGGCGGTGGCAACGCGCTTCGCGGCCTGCGGGGACCGAGTGGCAATTGTCGGCCGGCGGGCCGACGTGCTGGAGAAGGTGGCCAAGGAGATCGGCGGCACCGCGCTGCCTGCCGACCTGAGCGAGCCGGCTGAGGTCGAGCGAGTACGCGCCGACCTGGCCGGGCGTTTCGGCACGATCGACGTGCTGGTCAACAACGCGGGCGGCAACGTCGAAGGACGCGGTGGTTCCGATGGTGTCGCGGAGCGTTGGATGGGCAACTTCCGGGCCAACGTGTTGACGTCGGTGCTGCCGACCGAGGCGTTTCGCGATCTGCTGAACCCGTCGGGGCGGATCGTGTTCATCTCCTCGATCGCGGCCTTCCGCGGCTCGGGCGGCACTTCCTACGGCCCGATGAAGGCGGCCCTGCACCCGTACGCGTTCGACCTCGCCGCCGCCCTCGGGCCACGCGGCATCACAGTGAACGTGGTCGCCCCGGGGTTTATCGAGGACACCGAGTTCTTCGGCGAGGCCCTGGATGACAAACGCCGCGCGATGCTCGTCGGGCAGACCCAGACAGGCCGGCCAGGGACGCCGCAGGACATCGCGGAGACCGTGCACTGGCTCGCCTCGCCCGGCGGCGGGCACGTCACCGCGCAGATCATCCAGGTGAACGGCGGCGCGGAACGTGGCCGCTGACCCGCCGCGCGACCGCGCCGACGTCATCCAGGACGCTTGGCGGCGCGAGCTGCCTGGCGTGCCGGTGGAGTCGATCGGGGTGATCACCCGGATCTGGTGGGCGGCCAAGGTGTTCGGCGACGAGCGCCGTCGTCTCCTTGCGGACCTGGGTGTCGACGTCGCCGTGCTGGATCTGTTGTCCACGCTGCGGCGCTCTGGCCCGCCGTACCGGATGAGCCCGAGCGAGCTGGCCGACGCGTGCATGGTGACGCGCGGCGCGATCACGCAGCGCGTGGACCGAGCGGTCAGGGCAGGGGTGGTCGAACGGACCACCGTCGGTGAGGGTTACCACGCGCGCGCGGTCACCCTCACCGACGAGGGCAACGCCCTGCTCGACCGCGTTGTCGCCGACCTGCTCGCGGCCGAGGACCGCCTCATCGGTCACCTCGCGCCCGAACGCCGTGATCAGCTCGCCGATCTGCTGCGCGAACTGCTCGCCGGATTCGGCGGCCCGAGCCTGACCGGGCAGGTCGGGGACTGACATTCGCACGTTCGGATGGAACCTGCCTCAAGAGTCCGGCCACGGCAAGCGGCCCCGCGAGCGATCGGGCCGCTCATGGCGGCCGCCGCGCGCTCAGGCCGGTTATACCCATCAAGCGCACCTGACATGGCCCACATGCCTGGAGACCCCGAACGGCGCTGGTCGATGCGGTGGGCTTCCTCGGTGGCACGCGGCTCGACCACGCGTTCAAGGACGAATTCCGACATCCAGTAAGCGGCGTGACATACGGCGTGCTCCTCCTGGGAAACGATCAGCTGAAACGCGGGAAGCGATCTCGTAAGGGGCGCTGATCGCGCCGTGTGAGGTTGAATACGCAAACTCGGTCCAGCGGGCAATCGGAGCTTCTATTCACGTTCGGCGGCGACTTCCGGCGGTAGTGGCGGCCAGACATGGTCGGGGGCGCCACTGTCCGTCTGGTCAATGCCGTCTGTTCCGCTGATGATCGTGGCGCGGCGGACCGATGTGGCCCAGGGAGATCGCGTCGGTGGAGAAGTCCATCCAGTTGACGCCAATGAACCCGCTGTGCAGAGCGAGGGCGGTGTACATCCGGGTGCAGACCTCAGGGTCCTTCGACGCCGCCCACGTGCCGTCGTCGTGCGGGTGGGCGGTGTAGGTGAAGTAGGCAAGGCCTGGTTGTCGCGGGCGAAGCCCGGCAAGGGCCCAGAGACCGGGTGCCTGCCGTCGCCGTAGGCGATCACGCGCCCGTACTTCTTTCCCTCCCGGCCGGGTCAACCTGAAGCGGGGTCCAAGGAGTGTCAGGGGTGGCTTGTCACTGACGAGAGGAGACGGGGTGGATGCCGAGTTCGCGGAGTTCGTACGACATCGAGGCGAACACCATCTGAAAACAGCGGTCCTGTTAACCGGGGACTGGCACTTGGCCGAGGACCTGGTCCAGACGAGCCTCGGCAAGCTGTACAAGGTCTGGCACCGCCTGGACACCAGCAGTGGGCCGGACGCCTACCTGCGCCGCATCCTGGTGAACACCCATCGATCCTGGTGGCGGGCCCGCTGGCGGCGCGAGATCCCGCGCGCCGACCTGCCCGACGGGGCGGGCCCCGCCGACATGGGCGAGGCGGGAGCGCTGGCCGAGGACGTACGTCAGGCGCTGGCGAAGCTCCCGGTCAAGCAGCGTACGGCGCTGGTGATGAGATTCTTCGTGGACCTCTCGGAGGCGGAGGTCGCCGAGCTGATGGGCTGCTCGGTCGGCACGGTCAAGACCCACACGCACCGGGGACTGCGCGCCATGCGGCAGTTGATCTCGCCTGACGTGCTGGTCAACCAAATCGAGCAGAAGGGGAGTGGCATCCAGTGACGAACCGACACGAGGAGCCTTTCATGAAGGAACAAGAACTCCGCGTACTGCTCTCCAGGGCCACCGAGGACGTGCCGGCGAGCGTACGGCTCATGCCGGCGGTGCGGGCGCCCCGACGGAGGCGGGCGCGCGTGCTGGTCCCGGCCATCGCCGGCCTGGGCGTGGCCGCGGTGGTCGGCACGGCCGTGCTGAGCCTGCCGGCGAGTCAGCCACTCGCGCAGGCCGCGGTGATCGCCGCGGTCGACACCACCTCCCAGGCCAGCTTCCGCTTCCACGAAACCATCGGGAACAGGAAGTGGGAGGGTGCCATCGATCCCGTACGCCAAGTGGGCGTCATCACCAACGCGGCGGAGGGGATCGAAACCCGCTTCGTCGGCGACAAGATGTACAGCCGTAACCCCGAGACCGGGACCTGGGCCGCCTATCCGCGCCCCGAGGTGGAACTGGCCGACGCGTCGCCGGCTGTCGCCCTGATCAAGCTGGGCGCGCTGAACCCCGACCAGGCTCTGAAGCGACTGCGCTCGGCCACGGACGTCAAGGAGAGCGGCCCCGCCTCCGGCACGGGGTGGACCGGAAAGCGGTTCACCTTCTCGCTCAGGGATTCGGGCCCGGCGGCTCCTGAGAGCAAGAACGCCGATCTGGAAGGCGTGGTGGACGTGGACGATCAGAACCAGGTCCGCAGGCTGGAGATCAGCTTCGAAGACGGACACCGTATCGTCACGGAATTCAGCGACTATGGCACCCCGGTCCACGTCGACGCCCCGCCGGCTGACCAGACCCGGCAGGAGCCGTCCGTCGAGGTGGACAAGGGTCTCGCGGGCAAGCCCAAGGACGGAGACTCTCCGGCCGAGGTGAAGCGAGTGTTCCCGGACCAGCTCAAGAACGACCCGACCCCGGACAAGGTCACCAAGTAACCGGCCGAGGCATCCTGACGACCGGCACCCTCCCGAAGACCCTACGAGTACTCCAGTGACACATCGCGATCATGGTTGGAATCTGCGCTGGTAGTGGCAGTGTCGGGCGGTTGCCTGATGGCGGCGGCGCCAGTCTGACCAGCGCAGAATGTCCGTGATCGTGTGGGTCGTGGTCAAGGTGAGCGCGGCCGGCAACCGGCGGATCTCGGGGAGTGTCAGCCGGGCGCGGGCGCGGGCGCGGTCGTGGGTGTCGGACGGCTGGGCGGCGGCGATGGCCGCCAGCAGGGCCAGGGCGAGCATGGCCGGCTCGCCGGTGGTCAGGTTGCGGCGGATCAGCAGCCATCGGAACCCGTCCGGCTGGTCCTCGTCGATGCGGGCCCAGGCCCAGGCATACCAGCGCGGGCCCTTGGCTCCCTGTCCGGCGCGGTAGCGGTGCCAGTGCCGGTCGGCCACCCGCGCGGTGACCTCGGCCGTGCTGACCTGGACACCGTCCAGGCGGATGCGCCGGTTGCCCGCGATCGCCGGCACGTACCCCATCCGGCGCTCTTCCAGAGTGGAGCGCAGGCGCGGGTCCTGGCCGTGGACCTCATCACCGGTCACCCAGCGGGCGGGCACCCCTGCCTCCAGCGCGGCCGGCACCATGGCGGTGGCCGGCGCGGGCGTGGTTGCAGAACCTGCCTCGTCCGGGATGCCGGCCGCCCGGCAGCGGCCGGGGCCGGCCAGCCAGGTGCGGGCGGGCAGGTGCGGGCGGGCAGGTAGAGCCGCCGGTCCAGCAGCGCCCGCCCGGCCGGGGTGGCATAGGCGGGCGGTGCGCAGCAGTCGCTGCAGCTTCTGGGGACTGGCCATTCCGGCGTGTTCGGCCAGGTTCCAGCAGTTCTTGCGATCGAGGCCGGCCAGCAGTCCGCGCACGTACGCACTCGCCGCGCGACGTGGTTCGACACGGCCGAACCGGCCGGCGATCCGGGTCATCAGCTCGTTGAAGATGACCACCCAGCGTCAGGGTCCACGCTGTGGCTCGCGGCCACCGCACGATCTTTGGTTGTCTTCACAGACTCCGAATGATCACGCGGTGGCCGTCGCCATGTGACCCGAACGCTGCAAGATCGCCAAGTGTCACTGGAGTATTAGATGACGCGGACCTGGAACTGGTCCCCCTCAATGACGCGGGACTTGTAGTAGAAGGCGCTCAGGTCGGATCCGCCGAGGAGGTTCTCCGCCAGGGGGATCATGCAGATGCTGTAACCGCCTGAGTCGTTGGGAGCGCGGACGGGCAGCCAGGTGGCACCGCAGGAGAACGAGTTCCCGTTGATGTTGAGTATGAAGATGGTGCGGCCGTAGGGCTGGGAGTAGGCGCCCTCGCGGGTGGACTTGAACGGGTACTCGTCACACGAGCCCGGAGGCATGGGGTTGGGAACGTTCTCCCGGCAGGATCGTGCGTAGTTCCTGTCCATGAGGTTTTCGTCCTGGGTCCTCGTCAGGATGCTCTTCATCTTGTAGTGGTTGATGGCGAGGCTCAGGTGGCGTGCGTACATCGGATAGCGGTAGCTCAGCACATCGTGCACCGGGCGGACCGAGTCGTAGACGCAGCCCGCGGGGGAACCGGTCAGCACGTTGTCGCAGCGGTGCACGGCCGGCGTGGTGATCGAGGCGTTCGACGACGTGTTCACCCAGGCCGCGTTGTAGAACCAGTACCTGATGCCGCCGTGCGCCTGCCACGAGGAGCCGCTCAGCGGGGTCTGGAAGTACGTGGTGGCCGAGTGGGTGCGGCCGGGCAGCGCCGATCCGCCGACGAGTCCGCTGCTGGACACGGTGCAGTTGGCCAGGCACTGCGGCTCGGCGTAGACCAACGTGTCGAGCACCGGCGGGATCGCCGGTCCTGCGACGGTGTTGGCCTGGTAGTGCCACGACTGGGTCCACCTCAGCGAGGCGTAGTCGAGGGTCGTCAGGCTGGAGACGGTGTACTGGATCGAGCCGATGACGACCCCGTTGGGCACCGTGAAGATGAGCAGGATGCCGTCCTCGATGACGCAGTTGGCCGACCGGCTGATGGTGGCCTGGCCGCCGCAGATGTCGGCGGCGAGCTGGGCATCGGCCCCCTTAGAGGACTTCGAGGTCCTGGCGTCGCCGGGCTTTCTCGTCTGCTTGCGGATGCAGGTGGCGTTGCCGGTCTTGCCGTCCCCGGCGAGCGCCGCCGCCTCCTGCGTGAGGTCGGTGCCGCACTCCTTCGTGAGGGTGGGCTTCGGGGTGGGCGGCTGGTCCGGCTCCGCCGCCGCCGTCGCCGTCGCCGAGGCGGTGGGGGCGAACGAGGTGGGGACGAACACGGATAACAGGATCAGCGCGCCACTTGCGATCCCCGCTTTCCATCTGACCACGAGATTCTCCCTGCGTAAAAAGGATCTGTTGGGCGAAGGAGAACTCCGGCCTCTGGACAGGCTCTGGACGTTCGCTGAACACTGTGGCTGGTGTCCTCGTCGGGGCGCCGGGGCCCTGGCTGACCCCGTCGAGCGTGACGAACTCGGTGAGCGCGATCTCCCTCAGGACGCCGTGCCCTCGGCCACGGCCGCGAGCTGCGCGGTCACCAGGCCCCAGCCGCCGGCGAAGCCGAGCTTGGCGTGCTGCTCGCGCGCCTGCGGGTCGCCGTGCCGGCCGGTTCGGCCGTGTCGAACCACGTCGCGCGGCGAGTGCGTACGTGCGTGAACTGCTGGCCGGCCTCGATCGCAAGAACTGCTGGAACCTGCCCGAACACGCCTGGCCGCTTTCTTACCGTTGGTCCGGGCGCCTGTTCATCATCATGGAGAGGCACCCGGACCAGCCGGGACAGGTTCATCACTGCCCGGCTTGCGAGGCATGGTGACGACCGGCGTAACCAGCCGTCGGCGGCCTCCCTGCCGCCAGGGGCGAGCGTCGGCAGGCGCAGAAGAGGTCGGGTCCTCCGGCACGGTGCGCCACCGGAGAACCCGTCAGCCGACGGAGGATCAACTGCTCTGGTACGCCCTGCTGCTGCCCTTGTCATGGCCGACGATGTAGTCCGTGCGCCAGACCTCCTGAATGATGGGCGGAGGAGGCGGCGGGGTGGGCTCGCCCGGGGCGGGGCTCGGTGGCGGGACCGGGACCTCCCGGAAGATCCGCACGTCGTGGACTTCGCAGCGTGGGGGCTGGTAGGTCCAGACCTGGCCCGGGCTGATGTCGCCGATCCGCTGCAGCTTGTTGCCGTACCTGTCGTAGAGGACGGCGAACTGGTTGAAGCCGCCGAGGTTGGTGTAGACGACCTTGTTGACCAGGCCGAAGTTCGAGCCGAGTCTGATGTAGAAGGAGGCGGTGGACGTCTGGTTCGCGGGGCTGTAGGCGACGAGAGCGTAGGTGTCGTCGCCTTCGCTGCTGCCGACCTGGAGGGTGCCCTCCCACCATTCGTCCGCGCCTTCCGGCGTGACGGTGTTGATCTTGACGTTGTCTTTCAGGATGTCCAGCTTCACGGCTCCGCGGACCTTCCAGGTGAGCGTGATGTCCTTGGAGTCACAGATGCCGATCTGCTCCCAGTTAGCCTTGAACGCGGCGATCTCGGGCTTTCCGGTGGTCATGCCGTGGGTGTCGGCCACCACGGTGTAGTAGTTCTTCGGATCGAACGGCGCCACGGTGACGTAGTAGTCAGTGACGGGTGTCAGCCCTTGGATGGTGTAGGTCATCGTGCCGGTGCCGGGCCTGGCGGGAAGCATGACCTGCGTCGCCTTTGTGGCCGGCGGCGCGTAGGTGAGCCGGTAGAGCTCTTCGCTGTCGGCGTTGTCGGTCCACTGCAGGGTCAGCGAGGTGTCCGAGGTGCCGATCACCTTCAGGTCGGTCGCCATCGGCAGCGACGGCCGGTAGGTCTTTTCGCACAGCTCGGACGGCGCCTCACTCGGCCGGTCGTTCTCGGCGACCAGCCGCAAGCAGTACGTCGTGCCAGGCTCCAGCGAGCCGAGCGTCTCGTACTGACCGAGGGGCGAGGCCTTCGACCACCCGCCGTACTTCCACTCGCTGTCGTCCTCCTTCTTCCAGTACCTCTTCCAGCCGTCGGCGTTGGCGTCACCCGCCCAGTGGAAGGTGATGGTGGTGTCCGTGCGCTCGGTGTCAGTGAAGCTCGGAGCCGTGACCGGCGGCTTGACGGTGTAGTTCTTGCAACCGATCTCCTTGTCGGCGCCCACGCCCGCGGCCAGGTTACGGCCCTTGACGCAGACGGTGTGCTGCCCGGTCTCGATGGTGGCGGCGTTCGGGATGGTGAGCTCGAAGCCGTGGGCGTCGCCGTACTCGGGCTGGGTGGGCCGGTGCTGGTTGGCAACCGCGGTGTGCACGAGGATGCCGTCGTTGTAGACGTCGACCGTGACCGGTGAGGTCTTGGCGTCGTCGTCGACCGCCCAGCCGGTGACCTTCAGGTCCTTGCCGGTGCGCTCGACCTTGTCCACCGCGCCCCAGGGCAGGTGCTTGACCGGGTAGGCGTAGCAGCCCCAGTCGCCGGACGTGCCCGGTCCCTTGTTGATCACGACCAGGCAGACGTGGTTCTCCCCGTCGACCTGGCTTTCCGGCAGCGTGGCGTCGAAGCCGTGCTGGTCGCCGTACCCGGGGTTGGCTGCGCCGACGTCGGGGCGCGGCTTGTCGGCCATGAACGAGCCGAGGAAGCCCTTGCGGTCGTAGACGTCGACCTGCACGGCGGCGGTGCTGTCCGGATCGAGGACCCAGCCCTTCACCCGGACCTTGCCGTCCTCGCGAGTGGAGGACTCCCAGGCGCCGAACGGGTCGATCTTGATCGCCTTGGCGAGGCAGCCGATGCTCTTGCTGACGCCGGCCCCGATGTTGCGCACCTTCGCGCAGACTGTGCTGCCCGCCAGCGCCGGCACCGCGCCCTCGAAGCGCTGGGACTGGTTCTGGTTGGCGAGGACGCTGCCGGCGGCGGCGCCGTCGACGGTGATGTCGACCGTGACCTGCTGGCTGGGGTCACTCGGGTCGTGCGCGGTACCCGTGACGTGGATGCCGGAGGGCTTGCGGACGACCGTCGCCAGCGCTCCTTCGGGATCATGCGAGCCGGGAGGATCGGGGTAGGGGTCACAGATGGGGCGCGGGTCGCCCTCGCGACAGCCGGGATCGGCGGCGGCAGGGCCTCCGCCGATCACCGTCAGGGACGCGAGCAACAGGGCGAGGAACATGATCGTCCTCGATAACCGTCGCATAGGTGTTTTCTCCAGGGAGTTCGTGTTCGCGGCGGAACGGTGTGGGTTCCGAGTGGGTTCCGACGCGACGGGCTGATGGAAGGCGGCAGGCTGGTCACGCCGCCGCGTTCCGCGTGGAAGTCCTTCTCGACGGAGACGCCCGGCTGACCCCGCGCGAGCGGAGGCCGAGGTGCGGTTCGGCGAGCGCGGTCTGGCTAGGGACGGGCTCCCAAGGAGTCCACCCAGCCCGAGGACAGGATCGCGACCTGACGCCCGCTCACCGAGGCCGCCCGCACCGAGGTGCCGCTCCACTTCTCGGGGCTGCTCGGTCCCGTATAGGTGAAGGACAGGAGCCTTGCCCCCGTGGGGTCGATGACGAGGCGGAAGTCGCCGTCACGCAGGCCGATCTCGACGCCGGTCCGGCCGGTCGGGTCGGTGACGTCCTGCTTCATGGTCAGCCCTGGCTGCGCCGCGAGGATCCGCAGGACGGCGGCGCGGGTGGCCGGGGTCGCGGGGGAGTCGAGCAGGTAACGCGCGGCGCCGAGGACGAACGACGGGTACGACTCCGCCCGCGCCTCCGCGGCCGCCTCGGCGGGCAGCCCCTTACCCGCGCCCCGATAGGCCTCGCGCAGCCACGCGTCGAGCGCCTCCTGACCGCCGGGCAGATCGGCCAGGCTCTCGTCGGTGACGCGCGCGCCCCCGATCGCGGTCTCGAGAACCATCGGCCCGTGGTCGACGGTCTTCTCCTTCGGCAGCTTCGCGCCGGGGCGGGCCGGGATGTAGGCGGCGTCCTTCCCGGTCACGAGCCGGCCGCCGCTCGGAGCGCTCCAGACCTCGTCGGTGACCGCCAGCACGCCGCCGCCCTTCACCGGGTCGAACGTACGGGTGCTGGAGAACCAGTAGCGGGCTGTGGCCGCAGACGTGCGCGCGACGGTCTCGGCGCCGGCCAGCAGGAACGAGCGGGCGTCCACCGTCGCGACCGGGCCGGCCGTCGAGCGGGACTCGGCGGGTGCGGAGCTCTTCGCCACCGGGGGCGCCGCGGCGGGTGCGCTGCTGATCGCGTACGGCACGCCCACCGCGGCCGCCGCCGCGAGCCCGAGCGCGGTCTTGAGCAGCCGCGCCGTCAGCGGCGAGCGGGGCCGCCTGTACGCGCCGAACGCGGCCGACAGGTCACGCTCGCGGCGCAGCCGGTGGCTCTCCTCGGTCACGGCGTCGGGCCGCAGGCTGAGCATGAGGTCGTCGGGGGTCATCGTTGTTCCTCCAGGGTGAATGCGTCACGGTCGAGCGCTTCCGAAAGGCGGCGGCGGGCACGATGCAGGCGGACGTTGAACGTCTTGACGGTGCAGCCCGCGACGCGGGCGGCCTCGGCCGGGGTCAGCCCGTACCAGCTCACCAGGACCAGGGCCTCGACGTCGTTGTCGCCGAGTTCGGCGAGGGCCGCGAGCGCGGTCGCCCGCCCGGTGACGTGGTCGGCGACGTCGCCCTCCGGCGCGGGGGCGAGATCGGCGAGCCGAGCGGCGAGCGCGCGCCCGCGCAGCCCGGAGTCCTGCTGCTTGCGCAGGAGGTTCCGGGCCACGCCGAGCAGCCACGGCAACACGGGGTCGGGGACCTCGCGCAGCCGTCGCCACGTGATCAGGAAGGTCTCGCTCACCACGTCTTCGGCGGCCTGCCGCTCGGCGCGCAGGAGCGCGTAGCCGAGGACGTTCCGGTAGTGCCGGTCGTAGAGCTCGGTGAAGCGTTGCTGGGGATGGTCCACGAACAGAAGTCCCTAGAGGAGGGCGTGGATTACACGCCGAAACGAGGAGTATCGACGAGGGCGGAGGCGGCGGCTGGTTCCAGACGATCTCGTCGGCTCAGAGCGTGGGGCGGATGGCGAGGCGGAGGCCCAGGTGGGCGTGCGCGCCGAGCAGCAGCGCGGCGCTGGCGTACACCGAGACGGCCGAGCCGCCGAGGGTCTGCGCCAGGACGGTCACCGGGAACCACAGGCCGGCGAGCAGGGGCAGCCAGCGGACCGCTCCCCGCAGGCGGCCCCGGATCGCGACGGCGATCCCGAGGGCGAGCATGCCGAGCTGGCGGAGCGCGTGACGTGCACGGTCCACACGAACGCGAGCAGTCCGGCGACGAACACCATGCCGGTGACGGTGTCGAGCGGGAGCGAGCCACGACGGGCTCGTGCGGATCGACGTTGTTGGGCGCGACGTGGCTGGACATGATGCTCCTCGGGTGCGCGGGTCGGTGGCAGCACTTTCCCGCCGGAGCGCCCTGGGCGCCCAGGGAGCACGGCCACGCACGCGGTCCCGGATGTACCCGGCCCGATCAGGAACCGCTGTCCCGGGCGGACAGGAACATCCCCGGGAGCGGGGTCACTGGCCGAGGCCGGCCTCGCGGGCCTCGATGATGGTCTGGGCGCGGTCGGCGACCTGGAGCTTGGCGAAGATGCTGGAGACGTTGTCGCGCACGGTCTTGGGGGACAGCGACAGCCGCTCGGCGATCTGCCGGTTGGTCAGGCCGGCCGCGATGAGGTCGAGGGTCTCCCGTTCGCGGGCGGTGAGCTGCTGGAAGGGCTCCTCGCGGGGCGGCCGGACGGTGGCGAGCCGGGCGAAGTAGCGGGTCACGCGTTGGGCCAGCGCGGGGCCGAAGATGACCTCGCCGCTGGCCACCGCGGTGATGGCCCGCAGGATCTCGGTCTGGTCGACCCCCTTGAGCGGCGTGGGCGCACGCCCCGCGCGGCGTAGAACGCCGACTCCTCCTATGCCTGGTACACCACCTCGCCAGCACTCTGCGGTGGCCGCCACTGGGGCGACAGGTCGAGTATTGTCCGCCTGTTCTTGTGCCGCGACTGCGAGATCTCGTGCTCTTACGACCTGGGATTGACGGATAGCCATACTGAAACTAGCTTGGTTGCAGTATGGCGGATCTGACCCAAGGATGAGAGCAGTGAGCCTGAGCAGCAGGAGTGCGGTCGCGATTCATGCGCTCACGATGCTGGGTCGCTGGGATCGCTCGCTGACCTCGACCGAGATCGCCGAAAGCCTGGCAAGCAATCCAGTGCTCGTGCGACGCATCCTCGGCAGCCTGCGGGATGCGGGCCTGGTGTGGTCGACGGAAGGTCGCGGGGGTGGATGGTCGCTCGCTCGCCCCGCTCGTGAGATTACGCTCTACGACGCGCATGTCGCCGTAGAGGCAGGGCCGATCCTGTCGCGGCACGCCCATCCACCCAGTGACGCGTGCGAGGTCGGCCGCCACATGCAGGCCCTCCTTGAGGATGAGTTCCGGGAGGCTGAGCAGGCCATGCAGGAGCGGCTGGGCCGGACGACCATCGCTCACCTGGTCGACCAGGTGCTGACCAAAGAGCGCGAACCCGCGACACGGCACCGGTAGCTGGACAACGGCGGAGAGGACGTCTCCGCCGTTTCTTTTCACCCTAACTGTAACCAATCTGGTGGCAGTCATGGCCACGCGGAGGAACGCTGAATGACAACCACATCGATCAGAACAGGACGAACCGGTTCTGTGCCGGCACTGCTGGCTGTGTTGATGCCGGCGATGCTCGCCACGGTCATCGCCAGTGACATGGTCAATCTGATGCTCCCGTCGATCGGTGAGGAGTTCGGGGCTTCAGAGGCCGAGCTCGCCTGGGTTGTCACCGGTTTCCTGCTGATGTTCTCGGTCGGCATCCCGTTCTACGGCCGCATCTCTGACCGGGTCAGTCTGCGGCGCCTGTTCTGCTTCGCTTTGGTGACGTACGCCGCGGGGAGCCTCATCTCCGCGCTTGCGCCAGGGCTCCTGGTGCTCGTGCTTGGACGGATCGTGATGGGGGTGGGCGCGGCCGGGTTGCCCGTGCTGTCCATCATCGCCGTCACCAGGCTGATGCCTGAGGACAAGCGAGGGATGGGGATCGGCGTCGTGTCCGCGGCCACAGGGATCGGTACCGCCGCAGGACCGGCCATCGGTGGCGGGATCGGCCAGTTCCTCGGCTGGCCCGCCCTGTTCTGGATGATGCTCGTGGTCGCGCTGGCCCTGGTTCCCGCGGCGTGGCACGTGCTACCAGGCGAGCGCCCGGCCGGCGCGGGCCGCTTCGATCTTCCGGGTGGCATCCTGCTCGGGCTCGGCGCCGGACTGATCCTGTTCGGGATCACCCAGGCACAGGTCGCCGGCGTCGCGACCCCATCGTCCTGGCTCAGCCTCGTGGTGGCTGTGATGGCGTTCATGCTGTTCGGGTGGCGCACGGTCCGGCTTGCGGATCCGTTCGTCCCGCCCGCGCTGTTCGCCGACCCGATCTACCGGGCCGCGGTCGTCGTCGCGTTCCTGGCAATGGTCGTCAATCTGGGTGGCATGGTGTTCGTTCCGCTGCTCGTGGTCGATGTCAACGGTCTCGAGCCGGGCGCGGGTGCCCTGGTGATGGTCCCGGCCGGGGTTGCGGTCGCCGTGCTCTCGCCGTTGATCGGTCGCCTCGCCGACCGCGTCGCCACCCGGATGCTCGTGCTGCCCGGACTGGTGGCCGTGGGGCTGTTCTCCCTGTTCCTCTCGACCTTCGCGGGAGGCAGTTCGGTGATCCCCGCAGGACTCGGGATCCTCGGGCTCAGTGTCGGTTTCTTCTTCGTGTTGACCCCGATCATCAGCGCGGCTGCGAGTGCGCTTCCGCCCGACCAGGCCGGCGTCGGGCTCGGAATCCTCCAAGGAGCCCAGTTCCTCGGCGCCGGCACCGGTCCCGCTCTCCTCGGCGTGCTGGTGACCGCGCGGCAGCAAACCGGTGCCGATGCCTTCAACCCCCTCCATGCAGGGCGAGACGGTGCCGCCTATTCCGATGCCTTCCTGGCCATGGCCGTGGTCGTCGTCCTCGCAGTGATTGCCGCCTTCAGGATGCGTCCGGCAGCCACGTCGTCCCACTCCGATTCCGAGACAGTTTGAGGAGAATTGCGGTTGCAACGATGGTCGTGTCAGGAGGCACCTCAGGTATGGAGGCGTGGCTGCAGACCATCACCGCCGCCGCTCCGCACGCGCCCGTCATCGTGGTCTGCACGCCGATTCGGGAACGCAAGGCGTCGCCGTTGGCGCGGTCGAGCCTCTGGCCGAACAGGGTCACGGATCCGTGGGTCGGGGTGAGCATGCCGGTCAGGAGCCGCACGACGGTGGTCTTGCCGGTGCCGTCGGGGCCGAGCAGTCCGAAGGCCCGCCCGGCGCCCACCTCGAAGGAGACGTCGGAGACTGCCTTGCGAGGCCCGAAGTGCTTGGTCAAACCTATCGCGGTCAGGGTTCGATCAGGGCTGTGCATGGTGGTTCACCGTTTCGTATTCGTATGGCTGACCATGTAGCTTGTTATGCAAGGATGTATGCCATGCCAGTTAGCGACCGCGCTGTACAGCTCCGCAAAGGCGTGCTCGAGCTCGGGATCCTCGCGGTCCTCGACCGTGAGGAGTGCTACGCCATCGAAATCATCGAGCGGCTCGCCGCTTACCCCGCCCTGGCCCCGACGCCCGGCACGGTGTACCCGCTGCTCGCGCGATTGGACAAGGCGGGGCTCGTCGCCACGCGATGGGCGGAGTCCTCCGGGGGGCCGCCGCGCAAGTACTACCGATTGACCAAGGAGGGCCGCGCCTCGCTGTCCGAGGGTGCTGTGGCCTGGATCGCGCTGAGCAGCGCGATGACGAAGATCCTCGCAGGAGAATGACCATGACGGAGAACTACGTGCGCGCCGTGGGCGCGCGCTTGGCCGGTCTGCCCGGTGCCGACCGCAGGCGTGCGCTGTCCGCGCTGTCCGCCCAGCTCGACGAGCTCGCCGACGCCGGACTCGACCCGGAGACGGCGCTCGGCGACCCGGCGGAGTACGCGGCCCACCTGCAGGACGCCCTCGCCGGGGACTCCGCCTCGCAGGAGGCCCGCTGGCGCATCCTGGGCCTGCCCGTGGAGACCCGCGGGCCGGTGAGCGCGGAGGTCCGCTCCCGGACCTGGGACCCGGCCAATCCCCGCCTGGTCGTCCCACGTCTTTTCGGGCTCGGCTGGACCCTCAACCTCGGCGCCCTCGCGGTGCGGCTGGGCCTCATCCGCCCCGACGACGCCGACGAAGACGTCCTGGCCCGCATCCCGGAACGGGAGATCCGCCTCGCGCAGGCGGTTCCGGCAGCTGTCGCGGGAGCGACGGCGACGGCCCTCGCCCTGGCATGGCGCACCCTCCCGCCCACCGTGGCCTCCGGCTTCGGCTTCAGCGGAAGGCCGCGAGGCGAGGCGCCCCGCTGGACGCTCACCGCAGCCGTCGCGCTCGGCGTGGTTCCCGCGCTCTGGGCCCAGCGCGGCAACGCTCAGCCTGAGGAGCGGCTCGTGCGCGCCGCGAGCGCCACCTCGCTCGCCGTGATCTCCGCGAGCGTGGTCGCCGCGACCGTCGCGCAGGCCCGCGCACCGCGCGGACGCTGGGGACTTCTCACCGCCGCCGCGCTGCCCGCCGGGGCCGCGGCCTCGCTTGCGGTGCTGGTGGTCCCGCTGCGCTCAGGCCTGCGCCGCGCCTGGCGCTCAGCCTCAGCCTCCGCTCCCGCTCCGACGCAGGAGACCTCATGAACCTCGACCTGTCCGCGGCCCCGACGCCCGTCCTGATCGCGCTCGGCGCCCTCGCCGCCGTGCAGCTCGCCCTCCAGGTCACCTCCCTGATCGTGCTGGCCCGCCTACCGCGCGAGCGGGTCGCGTCCGGGCAGAAGTGGCCGTGGGCGATCGCCATCGTGCTGCTGAGCCTGGTCGGAGCGATCGTGTTCCTCGCCGCGGGCCGCCGCCCGGCACCCGCCGGCGACGCTCCCGCACCCGAGCCGGCCGGCGACGGCGTCAAGCGCACCGTCCAGAGCCTCTACGGAGACCGGCCATGACCGCGGCGATCGACGTCAGCGGCCTCGTCAAGACCTACGGGGAACGCCGCGTGCTCGACCGCCTCGACCTGCGCGTCGATCAGGGCTCGGTGTTCGGCTTCCTCGGCGCGAACGGCGCGGGCAAGACCACGACGCTGCGGATCCTCCTCGCCCTGGCGCGCCACAGCGCGGGCACCGTCCGCGTCCTCGGCCACGAGCCCGCCGATCCGCGGGTCCGCGCACTGCTCGGGTACTGCCCCGACGTGCCCGGCTTCCCCGCCTGGATGACGGCCCGCGAGGTGATGGAAACCAGCGCGAGCCTGTTCCGCCTGCCCGCCCGGTCCACCCCCCGCCGCATCGACGAGCTTCTGGAGCTCACCGGGCTCGCCGGCGTCGACTCCCGCGTCGGCGGCTACTCCCGCGGGATGCGCCAGCGGCTGGGGATCGCCCAGGCACTCATCAACGCCCCGCGCATACTCTTCCTGGACGAACCCACCTCCGCCCTCGACCCCATAGGCCGGCGCGTCGTGCTGGAGCTGCTCAGCGAACTGCGCGGGCACACCACGGTCTTCTTCTCCACACACCTGCTGCCCGACGTGGAGCGGGTCTGCGACAGCGTCGCGATCGTCGACGGCGGCCGCGTCGTCGCGGCCGGGCCGCTCGCACAGGTTCGCGCGGCCTACGGCGGCGTCCAGGGCCGCCTGCTGGTCGAGGTCGACGACGCCCAGAGGCTCCGCGCAGCGCTCACCGGCCTGCCCTGGGTCGCCGGAGTGACCGACGACCTCACCCCCAGCACGCTCGTGCTCACGGTCACCGACCTCGACGAGGCCACGGTGCGGCTGCCCGCCGAAGTCGCGGCCCTCGGACTGCGCCTGCGCCGACTGGAGCCGCGCGACGCCAGCCTTGAGGACATCTTCGTCGGACTGATCGGAGCCGACCGATGAACGCGACCGCAGCCCTCCTCCGCCTCCGGACACGGGAGATCTTCCGCACCTGGCGGATCTGGGTGCTCCCCGCCGTCGTGGTCTTCCTCGCCGCCTCCGGCCCGGTACTCACCCAGTTCACCAACGACCTCCTAGCCGCTGCCCTCGGCTCCGGCCAGGCGGCGATCGCGCTGCCCGACCCCACCGCGCTCGACGCGAACGCCCAATGGACCAAGAACCTCACCCAGCTCGTCGTCTTCGTCGTCGTCGTCATGGCCGCCGGCGCGATCAACTCCGAGATCCGCTCCGGCATCGCCGCCCTCACCCTCGTGAAACCCCCGTCGCGGACCGCCTACGTCCTCACCCACGCCGTCGTCCTCCTGGCGTTCACGTCCGTGGCCGTGCTCCTGGGCGCTGTCGTGTCGTGGCTCGTCACCTGGGCGGTCTTCGGATCCGCCCCCCTCGGCCCCGTCCTCGCAGCGACCGCGGTGTGGCTCGTGCTCGCCGCCGTCCTCATCACCGCATCGCTCCTGGCCTCGGCGGCGATCGACGCGGTCGCGGGCGCGACCGGCGTCGGCATCGGAGCCTTCTTCCTGCTCGTCCTCCTCGGCGTGGCACCGCAGGCCGCCGAGTACACACCGGCCGGCCTCATCCCGGTGACGAACGCGCTGGCCGCGGGAACACAGACAGCCGACCACACCCTGTGGTGGCCCGTCGCCACAGGACTCCTGCTCGCCTCCGCGCTGCTCGCCGCAGCCGCCATCGTGTTCCGACGCCGCGAGCTCTGACGGCACCCAGCCCTCCGTTCCACCACGTGATCGCATTCAACCCCAGACCGAGCGCGCCCACCTGGACGGCCGAGGTTGCCGCGGGACTCGCCGATGGTGAGCTGGGCCCCGATCATCCTGCGGTACTTCTCGACATGAAGGATCTGCAGTAGACGGAGCGACGTGAAGATCCGGCCGTAATGGGCGAAGGCGCTGCCCAGACCGGTCAGGCGGCCGTCGGCCGTCATCATGCGGATCAGATCGCGGACCTGGTTGGTGGCCGGCGACCGGCCACCCGCACCATGCCGTCCCAGTGCTGCACGATCGCCGGCAGCCACCACAGCTGGGTGTCGGTGACATCGGCGCGCCGCGGCGCGAACTGATAGCCGCAGATCGCGAACAGGCCGTACACGACGTCGCTGTAGCTGCCCTGATGCCGCGCGGAGCACGGCGGGATCTCGGCCGTTGATGGAGGCGCGGAACAACGGGCCCGCCGTGAAGCCGGCGCGGGCCAGGTAGAGCTTGAGCAGGGCGACGTACCCCCGGACTGCCTGGCCGCCCTGTCGCCCCACATCACCGGGTGTTCTCGCTGGTCCGGGCGAAATTCATGGAAGGTTGTGTGACATCCGCATCTGTTTGCGGCGGGCATGGGAAGGCAGGGTTGGGGCTCATCACCCCCGCTTGTCAGGGAGAGCACATCATGACACTGGCCCAAGAGAGCGTGCGGATCACGCGTACCTACCCGACCACCCCCGAGCGCGTCTGGCAGTTGTGGACCACCGGCGAGGGGATCGCCCGGTGGTGGTCGCCGGACGGGTTCACCGTCGAGGTCGACAAGCTTGAGCTGCGGCCCGGCGGCGAGCTCATCTACACCATGACCGCCACCGCGCCGGAGCAGATCGCGTTCATGGAGAGTCACGGGATGCCGCTGAGTACCCGGTCCCGCAAGAAGTTCGTCGAGGTGGCGGAGCCGGGCAGGCTCTCCTACACCTCGCTCGCCGACTTCATCCCCGGCGTGGACCCCTACGACTTCCTCACCGTGGTGGAGCTCGAAGCCGTCGAGGAAGGCGTCCGCGTCACGATGACCGCGGACGCGATGCACGACGAGGAGTGGACCCAGCGGCTGGCCGCGGGCCGCGCCAACGAGCTCGACAACCTCGGGCGCGTGATCGACGCCGACTCGTAGAAGTGGCCGCGCCATCATGCCTCCCGACGGTCGCGCTGACCGGCCGTGAGCATCTCTCTCCGGTACGGCCCCCGCTGGTGGTCGCCACGCGGCCGGGTCACCTACCCTGGTCGGCCAGGGAACGTGGACGGGGGATCCGGCTGGTGGCACTGTGGCGATCCGACCGCGCCGTCCGGCTCGCGCCGGTCGGCGCGGTCGCGTGCGCGGGCCTGCTGCCCCTGCTGCAGGTGGCGCTGGCCTTCAGCTACCCGGACAACGACGTCCGCACGGGACTGTGGAGCCTCGCGGTGACCGTGGTGTACCTGCCCCTGCACCTGCGTCACGTCTGGTACGCGGCCCGCGGCGTACGCCTGCCGGCAGGCGGGTGGACGTTCGCGGCGATGGCCGTCGTCATCCTCGCCGCCACCCCGCTCGCGGGGAACATGTGGCCGCGCGCCTACGCGGGCCTGGCCGCGTCGGCGGTCCTGGTCCTTCCCGGCCCGTGGTCATTCGTGGTCTTTCTGTCGCTGGTGATCGCGGCCGCGCCCGCGTCCCTGCTGCTCGGTCTGCCGTGGAACGCCGCGCCGTGGCTCACCGTGTCGGTGCTGTCCGGCAGCGGCGCCGTACTGCTGCTCGTCTGGCTGTCGGCCGCGCTCGTCCGCCTGCAGTCGGCCAGGCAGGTGCTCGCCCAGCGGGCGGTCGCGCAGGAACGGCGCCGCATCGACGACGACCTGCGCAGGACGCTCGGCACCGCTCTGGAGTCCCTCGCGGCGCGCGGCGCCCGCGCCGCCGACCTGCTGCAGACCCCGCCCGGCAGGCGGGCCGAGCTGGTGGCGGAGCTGTCCGGGCTGGCCGACGATTCGCGGCGCACGCTAGCCGAGGCAAGGCAGCGGGTGCGCGGGTACCGCAGGCCGTCCCTGCGGGCCGAGCTCGACACGGCCGCCACGCTGCTGTCCGCGGCCGGGATCGAGACCCGGCTGCGGCTGCCCCGCACGGGCATCCCCGACACGATCGCACCGGAGCCCCGGGCGGCGCTGCGCGCGACGGTCACCCGCCTGCTCGGCTCCGAAGGAGTGAGCGCCTGCACGATCACGGCCGCGGTCTCGACGGACGGCGTACGCCTTGAGGTGCGCGCCGACGGCGTCGCGGAAACCATCGACGTGCAGACCGGGGGACGCCCATGATCCCGCCGATCGCACCGCGGTGGGTGGTGCGGCATCCCCTCTGGCCCCTGATCGCGCTGCAGGTGCTGCTCGCCGTACAGGTGCCCATCTACACGACCCTCGGCATGGACGGCCCGGCAGGGAACCCCGTCGCGGCCACCGTCGCCGTGGCCCTGGTGCTCTTCCTGAGCCTGCGACACAGCCTGGCCGCCGCCAGGGGCGAACGCCCCGCGGGCTGGCCCTGGACCCTCGCCGCGCTCGTCGTGCTGGCCGACGTCCCGCTGTGGTGGGTCGGTTCGAACTGGCAGGCCGTCACCGCCTTCTCCCTCGCCTCCATCGTGATGCTGCTGCGCGGCCGGCTGATGCTGGTCGCAGCCACGTTGCAGCTCCTGCTCAACCCGGTGAAGGAGGTGACCGCCATGCTGAGCGACAGCGCCTACACCACCCCTCGGGCCCTCTTCCTGGGCGCGTACGCCCTGTTCGCCCTCATCCTGTACGCCAGCACGCTGGTCGGCGGCGCCCGCCTGGTCCGGTTGCTGACCGAGCTGGAGGCCACCCGCACCGAGCTGGCCGCCACCGCCGTCGGCGAGGAACGCATCCGCGTCTCCCGCGACCTGCACGACCTGCTCGGCCAGAGCCTGTCGGCCATCTCGCTCAAGGGCGACCTGGCCCTGCGCCTGCTCGCGAAGGACACCGCCGCCACCCGCGCCGAGATCGAGGGCCTGACCGAGGTCGCCAGGGACGCGCTCAGGGACATACGCGCGATCACCCGCGACGAGCACTCGGTGTCGCTGCGCACCGAGATCGACGGCGCCGCAGCCTTGCTCGGCGCGGCCGGCGTCGACATCCGCCTGGACGTGGCTGACCTGCCGCCGCTGTCCGGTCCCGCCCAGAACGCGCTGGCCTGGGCGATCCGCGAGGGCACCACCAACCTGCTACGGCACAGCGACGCCCGTACCTGCACCATCACCCTGACCCGCGACCGGGGCGCGGTCCGGCTGGACATCGTCAACGACGGCGCCCAGCCACTCTCGACGCCCTCGCCCGGCACCGGGCTCTCCGGGCTGGCCGAGCGGGCCCGCGCCGCTTCCGGCACCTGGCTCACCACCGCGCACGACGGCCGGTTCCTGCTGTCGGTCGAAGTCCCCGAGGAGGTCGCATGATCCGCGTACTGATCGCCGAGGACATGCACATGATCCGCTCAGCGCTGGTCGCCCTGCTGTCGCTGGAGGACGACATGGAGGTCGTCGCCGAGATCGAACGCGGCGACGAGGTCCTGGCCGCCGCCCTGCGCGTGCGGCCGGACGTCGCGGTGCTGGACATCGACATGCCGGGGCTGGACGGGCTGTCGGCGGCGGAGCAACTGTCCGCGCGGCTTCCCGGCTGCCGCACGCTCGTCCTCACCGGGCTCAGCCAGCCGGGCAACCTGCTGCGCGCGCTGAAGGTGCACGTGAAGGGCTTCATCGTGAAGGACGCCCCGGCGCAGACTCTCACCGACGGGATCAGGCGCATAGCGGCAGGGGAGCGGGTGATCGACCCCGAGCTGGTCGCCGCCGCGCTCGAGACGGGCAGCAGTCCGCTGACCGCTCGTGAGACGGAGGTACTGCGCGCGGCGGCGAGCGGCATCCGCGTCGCCCAGATCGCCACCCAGCTCTCGCTGTCGCAGGCCACCGTGCGCAACTACCTGTCCAACGCCATCGGCAAGGTCGGCGGGCGCAACCGCATCGACGCGATCCGTATCTCCCGCGACGCGGGCTGGCTGTAACGGGCAAAACAGCAGCGGCGGCTCCGACGTCCCGGTTGCTCAACGGCGGTGACCCCGAGCGGGTCTTCCATGTCTCGGCGGCCAGTGCTGCCTACCTGGAGGAGACCTGGTCCCGGATCGGCGGCGCTACTTGCCTCGCAGGGGGTGTTCACGAGTGGGGTTCACCTGGCGTGCAGGAGGGGTTGAGAAGATCGCTTCCCAGGCGGTAGCAGTCCCGTGGCCTTCTCGTTGATGGTGTGCGGGCGGGCTGAACTCCGACGGTAGCGAGGCAGACCCGCTTTGATCAGAATGTGACTCATGAACGATGTGCGCACGCTTGATGGTTCAGGTCCTGTTGAGGTTGCTATCGGAGATAATGAGGATCTTGCCGGAATTGTCGCTCTCCTCAACAACGTGTCGGCGACCTCGATCGCGTCTTTCGACTCCCGGCCGATCACGGTGGATGAGCGGCGCGCCTGGTTCGAACGGTTCTCCTCCACCGGCCCTTACCGGCTGCTCGTGGCTCGACGAGACGGCCAGGTGGTGGGCTATGCCTGCAGTCAGCGTTACCGGGATCACGATGCCTTCCGGGAGACGGTCGAGCTCAGCGTCGCGATCGATGCCGGTTGCCGGGGCTTGGGGGTGGGAACGTCGTTGTATCGGGCGCTGTTTGAGAGCATTGCCGATGAGCCGATCCATGTGGCCGTCGTAGGCATCGCCATGCCCAACGACGCATCGGTCGCGTTGCATCGGAAGTTCGGCTTCACAGAGGTCGGGACGTTCCACGAGTACGCCGCCAAGAACGGTCAGTACATCAGTTCGCTGTGGATGGAGCGTCTTCTTTAACCGCGATCGAGTCCGCCCAGGTCGGCGGTGCCCTACTGGTCGGTGGGGAGGTGGCTGCGGCGTCTTCCAGGTCGGCTTGGATGGGCAGGGCGTGGCCGCAGATGCGGGTGGACAGGGCGAGGGCGCCCGCTTCGTCGATGATGTCGGCGTGGGTGGCGAGCTCGTCCATGAGCTGGTCGACGGCACGGGTGGACAGACGGCCGTGGTCGTCGCCTGGGGCGTAGCGTCGCCGCGCCTTCACTTATGCCGATCCATGCCGATCCGGCCACCGGCTATGGGCCCTTCCGCGACCCGACCAGCCAAGAACTTCACCGAGCACCCGTCCGGGGACCGGCTACGGCGATGGTCTTGCCGCCCAGGGCACCGACCGCCACCGCGCACGCCGCCGGTGTGGCCGGTGAGGGACTCGCCGAGCTGGGTGGCGCTGTCACGCGCGAGGGAGTGCGAGTTCCAGCTCGATGAAGTAGATGCCGGTCATGATGGGGGCGAAGTCGGCGACGACGTCCCTCGCGTAGTCACCGCCCTTGCGGAGCTTCACGGCGAGTCGGCGGCCCTCGTAGTCGGCCGTGATTCGATAACGGCCGATGGGGACGTCCTCCAGGCCGGAGCCGTCTCCGTTTCGCGTCGCCATCCCGACGATCGGGGAGCCTTCGGAACCGTCGATCAAGGGGCCCTCCGGAGTGAGAGTGAGTTGTACCTTCTCGTCCTCCAGGAACGTGTCGAGGGAATCGGTGATGCCGAAGTTGAAGAGCACCTTGCCGCCGTAGAAACCGAGATCGTCGGGCTTTTTGCCCGAGAGTTTCCAGGTGAAGTTCCTGATCGCGCCCGTCGGGCCGGCGAAGGTGGCGTCGTCGTCGGGTGCCAGGCTCAGGGTGTAGTCCTGGCCGTTGTACTGCTTGGTCACGCTTGCCGTCGCGTGGAAGGTCGCCCTGACGTCCGTGTCGAGCCGGTAGAAGCCGTCGCTGTCCGTTCTTATGACCGCGTTGCTGTTGTAGAGCAACTGGTTGTCGGCGACGACCTCGGCACCCTCGATGGGGCTGCCCGCCGCGTCGACCACCCGCCCCTTCAGCACGCCGGGTTCAATGTCGCCCATGTTCACCTGACCTTCGTCAGTGGTCCCGCACCCGGTGAGGGTCATCAGCAGGACGCAGATCATCAGCCGTCTTCCCATGTCGCAGAACGTTAAGATCACCGGCTTGCAGGTCACTTGGAAATGAAATCGGGACTTGTCGGTCTTGATCGACAACGTTCCGCCATGGCTGATGCGGTGCTGGCGTACTCCTACGTCCGATCCTCTGGACTCGATCTCCCCTCGGGGCACGGCCACCCCGACCTCTCCTACGGGGCACCAACTCCTGCCCGCCGACTCCGTACCGGCCAAGTTGTTCCAGCGCACGCCCCTGCCACATCGCCGTGCTGGGTGCTCGTCCAGGCCCTGCGAATCTCTCCACTAGCAGGTGTTCTGATTGTCTCGACGCGTGTTCGGCTCGCGTGTGGTTGTTCCTCGTTGGTTGCCGCCCTGCTCCGCCAAGCCTTCGACGACCTGCACGCCCTCTCCGCGACCACCTCACCGGCACAGTTCCTCACACCACCCCACCTATCGGTGGAAGCGGTATCGCCGCTCGTGCTCCAGCCTGCGGCGCTCCTGCTTTCGCGCCCGCCTCTGGGCGGCCACCACGAGCGGGTCGGGCACTCTCAGCCAGCCGAGGCCACGCTCGACGAGCCGATCCAGCCTGCCCCTGCTCGCCGCGTAATCGTCGATCGCCTCCCGGATCTCGTTGAGCCACCGCTCCACGATGGAGACGGCGTCGGCGTCGGAGAGCGCCTGATACAGCGCCAGCGCCCGTTCGAAGGAGTCGCGGGCACGTACGAAATCCAGTTTTCTGTGATAGGACCTGCCGAGGCCCTCCAGCGCCTTCGCCTCGCCCGACAGGTTGCCGAGTTCCCGGAACAACGCCGCCGCCTGCTCGAACGGGCCGAACGCCGCAGCGGGATCCGAGTACACGAGGTCGCGGCCCATGTCGTTGAGCACGATCGCCTCACCCAGGCGGCTGCCCAGATCGCGGTAGATCGCCAGAGCCTCGTCACGTACGGCATCGCGGTCGCGCCCGTCCCTGGTCCGATCGTGGCCGCTCATGTGCCAGCTCAGCCCATAACTGGCATTCGCCACGCCCAGCCGGTGCCCGACTTCCCTGAACAGCTCCAGCGACTGCTCGTGCAGCTTGCGCGGAGCAGGTGACCAGCCGGGCATCCCGGACAACGACCACGCCAACTCGGTACGGGCGTGCGCCTCCCCCGCGCGGTCGGCCAGCGCGCGGAAGAGCTTAAGCGCCCGGTTGTGCATGCGCGCCGCGTCACGGTAGTCCCCTGCCGCCTGCTTCAACCGGCCCATCTGATTCAGCGCGCCGGCCTCCCCCGCTCCATCGCCGACGGCGCGGAACAGGTCCAGCGCCCCCTGATGCGCCCGCTCCGCGCCCGCGAGATCACCCGTCAGTTGCGCGACCCACCCCAGATCGTTCAGCGCCCGAGCCTCCCCACGCTGGTCGCCGAGGCCGCGGAACAACGACAGGGCCCGCTCGTACGTGCGCCTCGCTTTCCCGTACTCACCTACGGCCTGCTCAATCCAGCCCAGCTCCAGCAACGCGTCCGCCTCGGCGTGGCCGTCACCGAGGAGGGCCGCCGCGTCCGCTGCCCTGCCGTGCAGCACCGCCGCCTGCCGCCACAGTCCCTCCCCGCGCATGAATCCGGCCAGCATCCTCACCAGCCGCACCAGCACCGGCCACCGCTCCTGCGAGGCCGCCCACTCGGCGCAGGCGACGACATTGGCGTAGTGCGCCCGCATCAGATCCGGCGTCCGCGCGTCCCGGCCCAGTTCCTCGAAGTGGGCCAGGATCCGGGCCATGGCCGCTTCCCGATCGGTGCCGGTGTCCTCGCGCTCCGATAGCTCGCGGGCGTACACACCGAGCAGGGCGTGCAGCCGGAACCGGCCAGGCGCGGTCTCCTCAAGCAGGTGATCGACGTACAGGCTGTCCAACTCGCGAGCGGCCTCCGGCGAGGGGACACCGGCCGCCGCGGCCGCCACGCCCACGTCGATGTCCGGTCCCGGATGCAGCCCAAGCCTCCGGAACATGAACTGCTCGGCAGCCGGCAGACTCCGGTACGAGACCTCGAACGCCAGCCGCACCGTACGCGGGCCACCGGCCAACTGGCCCAGCCGGTCGTCCGCCGCACGGAGCGCCGCGGCGAACTCCTCCACGCTCCACGAGGGCCGATGCGCGAGACGTCCGGCCGCCAGCACGATGGCCAGAGGCAGTCGCCCGCACAGGTCCACGATCTCCGCCACGGCATCGGAACCGGACGCGGGACGCCGGGACACCCGTACGAACAGTTCCGCCGCCTCCTCGGACGGCAGTTCGCCGAGCGACAGCGGCACCGCACCGTCCAGCGCCTCCAGGCGCCGCCGGCTCGTCACCAAGGTGAGACAGCCGGAACCCGCCGGCAGCAGCGGCTCGATCTGCTCGTGCCCCACCGCGTCATCCAGCACCAGCAGAACGCGGCGCGCGGCCGTCCTGTCCCGCCACAACCGCGCGCGGCCCTCCAGCGACGGCGGGACATGCTCCGGCCGCACCCCCATGTCCCGCAGCAAGCTCTCCAGTACGTCCGCCGGATCCGCCGCGGCCCCCTCTCCCGCCCGCAACGACACGAAGAACCGCCCGTCAGGGAAGTCTCCCGACAGCAGGTGAGCGGCGTGCGTGGCCAGCGCGGTCTTCCCTACGCCCGGCATGCCGTCGATCGTGATCAACGACGGCCGCTGCCGGGTCCCCCGTAACAGGCGCTGCAGTTCGCCGCCGCGCCCGGTGAAGTCCGTCAGGTCCCTGGCCAGGCCGTGCCGGACCAGCGGCGGCACCGGCGCGGGACCGGAGAAGGAGGCGGTGTACTGGTAGAGGTCACGCCCCGCCAGGGCGACCGGGGCCAGGATCGTCCGCTGGTCGATATGCGCCTGTACGCCGGACACGTTGACATTCGCCTGGACGAGATCCCCGTGCACCGTCGAGCCGTCCACCGCCTGTGCCACGTCGGCCCGGCGACGCCATCTCAGGGCCATCACTCGGAGTTCTCTTGGCGCTGCGACACGTCCCCGCCGACCTCGGAACGCTCCACGCCCTGGTCTCCTGCCCCCGCCAGGGTCTGCCGCACCGAGCCTGTCACCCTCGTACCTGTGACTCGCTGGCTCGCCCGCGCCCGCTCGCCGACCGTCAGCCACGCCTGCAGTCCGCCACCGAGCAGCACCAGCACCCCGGTGGCGATCCACCAGGCCACCGCCCAGTGCTGGGTCAGCATGCCAGTGGTGACACTCACTGCGGCGGCCATCACCACCGTTCCCGCGGCCGCCACGCCACGCTTGATACCCGTGCTCAAACAGCACCGCCATGACAGAGGAAAACCCGCTCCGTGCAGGGTCACCTTATTCCGAGGGGGCGCAGCTGTGAATTGCCTGCGGTCGTACGTGACCGCGCCGAGGACTAGGAGGTGAGTGACGACCAGGGCAAAGACGGCGATGGAGGCCCCATGCCTCGCACCGCCGTCCACAGCCGAAACCCTCACCTGCGGACGACACGAATCGATGCAGAAAATGCGACATCAGGCGGGCTCTGGAGCACTTGAGGGGGAGCGATCAGAGAAATAATTTCGGGTGATTGGGGTGGCCCAGTTCAGCAGGGCCATATTCCTGAGGAGGTCGTGATTGGCTCGGCCGAACATGAGCTTCTTCAGATATTTGATCTTGCAGACTTTGCCTTCGACAACGTCAGATGAGTAGGGGAGGGTGAGTCCGTTCAGGACTGCGGCGCGGCCGCGTTCGCGACCGTTGGCGCCGCGCCGGGGGACCGGCCTGCTCGGCCGGCGTTGGCAGGACCTCGCAGATGAGCCGCATGTCCTCATCGCAGTCGGGGTCGCCGTGCACCACGGTGATGAGGACCTTGCATCGCGAGCGTGCGCGTCGGCGAGGACGCCACGTACGGCCAGTCGCCGTGCACCGGCTGGCTGCCGTGGCCTTTCCGGTGGGCTGCCGACGTCGGATGGGTCGGGTCGGTTGTCGGTGCTCACCGGGGATGCCCTTCCGTTTCACGAGGATGGCGCGGCGGCCAGACGATCGGGAGGAGCGGGGTTGGGCCAGGGCGATCAGGGGCGTTCGGAGGAGACGGCCAGCCGGGCGGCGGCCACGGCCGCCTCGATCGCCGCGGCGGCGGCCCGGCCGCCTTCTTCGCGAAGCTGCTCCCTTAGCCGGTCAGCCTCCTCGCGCACCGCGGTGGTCGGCAAGGCCCCTGTCGGGACCACGTCTGCCGGCTCGACGCCAGCAAGCACCGCCCGGAGCAAGGACCGGCAGATCAACCCAAAGGCAGCAAGGCCAGTTAGACCACGGGCCAGGGCCTCGTCCGGGCGACACGAGAAAATCCTCATAGTTGGACCAGATCTGGGTCCAGATCTCACGGGCAGGAAGCACGACGACGATGAGGGGAGGCCGACACCGGGGAACCGCTCACGCGATCCTCGGTTGACATGAGCGACAACCGACGATCGTGCGGTGCCCGTTCGAGGCCCCGCACCACGATGCTGTCACTGGGGCAGGCCCCGGTAGTCGGCCTGGCCGGCGATCTGTCCGCCGTCGCCGGCCACCTCGCTTCCGGTGACGAACCGGGAGTCGTCGCCGGCGAAGAAGAGCACGATCCCGGCAATGTCATCCGGCTCGCCGACCCGGCCCAGCGCGACGTTGCCGGTGTCGAAAGTGACGCCGGCGGTCATCGGGGTCTTGATCTGCCCGGGGTGGACGGCATTCACTCGGATCCCATGCGCGCCCAACTCCAGCGCGGCGGTCTTGGTCAGGCCACGGACCGCCCACTTGGAGACGACGTAGCCGGACATCCCCGGAACCCCCTGCAACGCTCCGACGGAACCGATGTTGACGATCGATCCACCACCGGCCCGTTTCATCGCCGGGACCACGGCCTGGATACCGTTGAAGACACCGATCAGGTTCACATCCAACGTGCGTTGCAGCCGCGCGGTGTCCCACTGCTCCAGGGGAGCCGGATCCGCGATGCCCGCATTGTTGACCAGGATGTCGACGGAGCCGAACCGCTTCTCGGTCCGGTCGACGACCCGGGCCCATTCCTCCGGAGACCGGACGTCGAGCTTCTCGATGATGGCATTGGGTCCGAGTTCGTCGGCGAGGTCCTGCGCCGCGGTGACGTTCACGTCGGCGATGACCACGTTCGCGCCCTCGGCGACGAGCCGCCGGACGGTGGCGCCGCCCATCCCCATTGCGCCGCCGGTGACCAGCGCTGTCTTTCCCATTACTCGCCCCATGGCGAGCTCCTTTCCCGCCTTCGCACCGACCCGGTGCGAAAGCTGTCATTCGTCGAATTCGGTGCCCGGATGACGGGCTCCCAGGCGGCCCGTTCGTCCTGCGTCTGGCTGCCGGCGGCGTTGAGCAGATCCAGGGTCTGGTTGCCCAGGGACAGCCGCAGCGGTGGGTTCTCGTCGGCCGGGGCGGTCAGGATGGCGGCGATGATCTTCAAGGGATCTCACGGTTCCTTGAACCAGCCTCGTCCACGTGTTTGCGCAGCTTGCGGACCGCACCGTCGTAGACGGGAGGGATCTGCACGATCGCGCCGCTGCCCTGCCGGCGCATGTGCGGTAATGCCGCCTTGGTCAGCGCGGCCGAGCCGAAGAAGATCGGCTCCGTGAAGGTGCGGGGGTCAGTCTCCGTGGTTTCTTGACCGCGCCGATGTGTCCACGGTCCGCGGCGTGGACGAGCATGTCGACAACCTCTTCTGACTGCCGCTGTACGGCTACCGGTCAGCACGACTCTGTGGTCCTCTGCGGCGAGTGCCGCTCAGGAGATCTCCCGGTCAAGGCCGGAACCGGTTCCGGTGACCAGCCATATTCGTTCCATGGTGACTTTCTTGAGTGCGGTTGGTGATGGGTGACGGGGGTGCCGAAGGGGTCAGGCGACGTACCCCTGCTTGAGTGCGCGCGCGACCTTCACGGTCCGTTCGGCCTGGTGACGCGCGGCGTTGCGGGTGTCGTCGTCGATCGAACCGAGGTCAGGGCCCCACACCGCATGGTGAGACGTGCCGTACGGGTTGCCATCGACGAACTTGACCGGGTCGGTGTATCCCGGCGGCACGATGATGCCGCCGAAGTGATGGATGCTGTTGTACATGGCGAGCAGCGTCGATTCATGCCCGCCGTGACGGGTGCCGGTCGAGGTGAAGCCGCTGTAGGCCTTGTCGGCCAGTTCACCCTGCTGCCACAGCGGAGACAAGGTGTCGAAGTACTGCTTCAGCTGGGAGCTGATGTTCCCGAACCGGGTCGGTGACCCAAAGATGACAGCGTCCGCCCATACGAGGTCCTCAGGGCTCGGGACCGGAACGTCCGCGGTGGCCGCGTGGTGGGCGGCCCAGGCCGGGTTCGAGTCGATCACGGATTGCGGCGCGAGCTCTGCGACCTTGCGGACGCGGACCTGCGCGCCCATGGCTTCGGCGGCCCGGGCGATCTCCGTGGCGATCTGGGTGCCGGTGCCCGTCGCCGAGTAGTAGATGACGGCGAGATTGACGAGGTTGGTCATCTGTCGAAGTCCTTGAATCTGTCTGGTTGCGGGTGGCGTGGCCCCGGGATGGCCTGGAGGCCTGTCGCCGGCGATACCCCTGCCTCGCTGCGCTGGAGGTGAAGGGGCGTCATGGGTACGCGAGTTCCTGCTCGGCCCCGGTGAGGCTGACGTGGAGTCCCTCCTGCGGGCCCACGCGCCGGGCTCGCAGAAGGGTTGTCGCAGTGAAGGCGACCTGCCTGGCGCGGCTCAGTCCCAGTCGTGGTCTCCCGGAAGTAGCACCATGTTGTGGGCGCCCAGGATGTCCACCATCTCGTTGAACTTCTCGTCCGGCCAGGGCTCTGGAGCTCGGTCCGTCTCGCCGTACGCCAGGAAGAAGGACTCCGGTCCGGCGGGCGTGTAGAAGACGAGGAGCCTGGCCGGCTCCGTGCCGATGTTCTTGAAGCCGTGCCGCGTGCCCTTGGGGATGTACACGAAATCGCCGACACCGGCCGTGATCTTCTCGTTCCCGTTGATGAACTCGAATGCCCCGGAGACGACGTAGAACGCTTCGTCCTCCTTGGTGTGGATGTGCGGCTGGTTGCCATGGTCCGGCGTGATGAGACCGTCCATGAAAGCGAATGCCCCGTCGGTCTCTTCTCCTGTGACCTTCACCGCGAACGTCTCATGCCCGGTGAGCCGGATGACACCTCCGTCCTTACGGACGACGAAGCCGTTGGCGGCCGTCCACACAGGGTCATCCTTGTCCGGGAGCGGCAGGTTGAGAGACATGCTGCGATCCTTCCTCGCGGTGCGCCGGTCATTGAATATAAGTCATTGAACGACAGTCAATCAAGTTGGAGCATGGAGATCGCCCGTGACAGGGCCAGATACGCTGATGACAGGCAAGCAGGCATCGTCGGGAAGGATCAGGCGTGACCCAGTCCGTCACGGGCAAGCCGCCGACGCGGCGGCAGCTGGCCGCCCAGGAGACGCGCCAGAAGCTGCTGCACGCCGCGCTGGAGTGCTTCTCGCAGCGCCCCTACGCGGATGTCACCGTCGGGGACATCGCCCGCTCGGCCGGAGTCGCCCACGGACTTCTGTCCCACCACTTCAACGGCAAGGAGAGCCTCTACGCGGAGGCCGTACGCGAGATCGACCGGCAGCTCCGCGCCGCCACGAAGCTCACCTCCGATGGGCCCGTCCTCGAACGTCTCCGCCGCCATCTCACCGCCCACCTGGAATTCCTGGCGGAGCACGAGGACGCCGCCCTCAACCTGATCCTGCGCCGCGCGGAGGGCACCGACGCGGCAGGGGAGGCCTTCGAGGCGACCCGCCGGGAGGGGATCCACGCGATCTGCCGGCTACTCGGCCTCGACGCGGACGACCCGGCGCTCCAGTTGCCCATGCGCGGCTACTCCGCCGCCTGCGACGAAACCGCCCGCCACTGGCTCAGAAGCGGCCGCCCACACGAGATCGCGGCGCTGGTCGACATCTGGATCACCCTTCTATCGGGCGCGATCCGAGCTGCCTGCGATCTCGCGCCGACCCCTGCCCTGCACGAGGCATTCGAGGTGCTCCAGGCCGGACGCTCCCGCAGCTGAGGCGCGATCCGGGCGCGGCTGACCCCGCGCTCCCCGGACTCGACCACGCCGCTTCCGGGGGTGACCTTGTGCCTGCCGAAATTCCATCCAACGCAGTTCAGGCAGCATGTGAGTATTCGTAGATGACTCCGCCGAGTCGGTCTCGGTCTCATAGGTGCATGTTCAGGTCGGTGATTGCGGCTGGATCAGTGATCGGGGCTGGGGCGGCGCGTAGTGGAGCCCTGGTTCAGAACTTGATGGGCTCGGTGTTCGTTGTAGAACTCCTCGTACTCACGCAATGCGTGCCGGAGGTGGCGTTCGTTCCAGAGCAGGCATCGATCCAGAAGCTCGCGGCGGCAGGACTGCACCCACCGCTCCACGATCGCGTTCATCCGGACCTCGGTGGGAAGCGCGCCAGGCAGCCGGCGTCCTGTAGATCCATGACGAGATTCCTGAACGCCTGGGTGGCCGAGGTGGCGGCCGGGTGGGCGGCGGTGACCAGCATGCGACCCGCCGCTACTGGATGATCCAGCCGCTCACCAGGGATCAGCCCGTGGAAGGCACCATGCAGCCGGTCATCAACACCGAGTTCGCTGAGCGGGCCGACACCCTGCAGGCCGCGATCGACGCACTGCGGCATCAGATCACCCGCTGGTCGCGCCCGGGCCTGTTCGCCGTCGCGGACACTTCCGTCTTGATCGAGCACCCCGACAAGATCGGCGACATGGATCTTCGGCCGCTACGACATTCGCGCCGGGGTTGAGGACACCATCTCCCAGACCGTTCGAGCCGGCCAGATCCGCACTACCCGCTATCGCGGGCTGTCCAAGACTCGCGCGGCGCACGTTCTCACCGCCTCCGCTCTCAAGCTCATCCGCCTGGACGCCTGGTGGACCGGCACCCCCAGCCGCGGCGGCCCGCAGAACTGAACGGCGTCGCACCGCCGCCGGTCGCCGCGATGATCAACTCTATTTGATCATGCTCGCCCCCCGACTGCCAGCAGCCCCCAGCTGGTGTCGCCGCGATCCCGCGTCAGGTGAGCACGAACGGCAGCCGCGCGGCCGGCTCGCCCAGCGCCGCCCGTTCCCCGGCCGTCGGGGCACGGCGTCCGGTGCCGACGAGCAGCGCGTCCTCGTCGGAGAACGACGCGGGGAACGCGACTCCGGTGATCTTCTCCAGCAGCTCGCGCGCGGGCCCGGCGGCGGGCGGGCCGGGCACGTCCCGGAGGTGCGCGACCAGGTCGAGATGGTGCAGCGTCCATTCCAGCACGTACGCCGACAGGTAGTCGCCTGCCGTCAGGACCTCGCCCTTGGTGCTCACGCGCAGCGCCGGGTCGGCGAGCCTGGCGGCGCGGCCGGCGGCGGAGCCCACGTCGTCGAGGTGGAACTTCAGCAGCCGCGGCTCCTGGTAGGCGGCGGCCAGCCGGACGGTCAGCGCGTCGAGCGCGTCGTCCCCAGCCGGCGGCGTCGAGCCGACCTCCCAGTAGGTGATCGCGTCGCGGGTCGGCTCCGTGTCCGCCGGAGTGGCGAGGGTGATCAGCACGTCCTGGGCGTCGATGACCAGATGGCACACCAGGTCGCGGACGAGCCAGCCGGCGCAGCCCGACGGCCGGGCGAAGTCCGCGTCGGCGAGGCTGGCGACGGCCGCCAGCAACGCGCTCCACGAGCGGTCGAAGAGATCCACCCGGGCACGGTAGTGCGGTTCCGCGCCGCCGGACAAGCCGCCGGTCACAGGCGTTCGAAGACGAGCTGCGTGCGCCGCACCGCGCGCACCCCGTACGCCTGGGCGATCAGCTTGGGGGTGAGGACCTGCCTGGGCGGCCCGCCCGCCACGACGCGACCGGCGTCCATCACGTAGAGCCGGTCGCAGAACGCGGCGGCCTGGTTGAGGTCGTGCAGCACCGCCGGCGTGGCCACGCCGAGCCTGCGCACCAGGTGCAGCAGGTCGAGCTGGTGGCGGATGTCGAGGTGGGAGGTGGGCTCGTCGAGCAGGAGCAGCCGGGTCTCCTGGACGAGCGCGCGGGCGAGCAGCACCCGCTACTTCTCTCCGCCGGACAGGGTGGCGCAGACGCGCCCGGCGGCGCCGTCCGTGCCGGTGCGGCCAGCTGGCGGTTGAGCTCACGATCGGCTGGACCATCTCGAGGGTCGGGCCCGCTCGTCGGTAATCGAATTCGGCGATCGCTTGGACGGCGTCAGGGCTCAGCGTATCGAGGTCGACGGAATGTCGCCGGCCGCCATCCGCGGGGAGTCCGGTACCCCTTCGAGATCGCGGAGCACCAGGATCGCGCGGCGCTCGGGGGAGTGGCGCTCCGGCGCATCCGCGCGCTCCACGTCCTGGCGCGACGGCAGTTCGTGCTGATCATCACTGCCGCCACGGCCGTTCTCGCACCTGCTCTGTTTCGCCGTGGTCGCGAGCATCGTGATCGGCGGGCTCAGCTCCAGGTCGCCCGCTTGAGAATCGCACCGAGCCGGCTGTCGCTCCACTGGTCGACGATGAGGATCTTCGACTTGGGCAGGTGCCAGATCCGCTCCTGATAGGAGACGCCGGTCCGCTTGCCCGACTGCGTCGAGCAGCCGACGCGCCAGACGCGGTAGGTGGCCTTGTGTCCCGCGCCGACCGGGCGGAGACCACGGTCGACGAGCTTGCCGGGGAAGTCCTCCACGTAGCGCTTGTCGGGTGCGCAGGCCGCGAGCCCGTTGCCCGGGTGGTACGGCTCCTCGGGGTCGTAGGGGTTGCCGTGGCGGGCCAGGGAGATGCCCGCCGGCCCGACGAGGTAGAACCCACAGCACTCGACGGCGAGCCGGTCGCAGCCGCCGGTCTTGACGTGGATGCCCCACATGTCTTCTTTCCCGACTTTCCAGGTCTTGGGGATCTGGAGCGTCATGCCGCGGAAAGCCAGCGGCTTGGTCGCCACGCTCTGCGCGGGTGCGCCGGTGAACAGGAGGGAGGCGGTCACAACCAGGGTCGTCAACATGATCCCGAGGCTAGGGAAGCCCGCTTGTGGTTCGGCTGCAACGCTCTTGTAGCGCGCTCGAACGGCCACGCTGGGCTCCCAGCACCGTTCCTTCCGGGCCCTCCGGTCATTCGCCGGAAGGTGAGCGCGTTTCGAGGAGCCTTGAAGAGCCTGCGCATCGGGCTGACCGGCCCCGACCTGTTCGCCGTCCTGGGCTCGCTGTCCGACTGGCTGGTGCCGCCCGGGCTGTTGATGGATTTCGAGCCGCTCTCGCCCCTGCTACACACCACGCCCGAGGCAAAGGACGCCGCCGAGTCGGGGGACGGCTTCGTCGCCAGACTGGCCTACCAGCAGACGAAGATCGAAACATCGCAGCCCGCGACCATCCCCGTCGATGCCGAGATCGTGGCCATCTTCCGCGCGCAGCAAGAAGTCGCACGTCAGATGCTCAACGAGCAGAAGAGCGGCGTCGAAATCCTGCCGCGCTATCTGTTCCTGCGCACGCGCGGCAACCGGCTCGGCCGGCATCCCTACCCGGCCGAGACGTACCAGTCACGGCTCCGAGAGCTCACCCAGCGGCTGAACGTCACCGACAGCATGGGGCAGCCGGTTCACATCTCCCAGACGCACCGCTTCCGGCATACCCGGGCAACCGACTTGATCAACGCGGGCGTCCCCATTCACGTGGTGATGAGGTACTTCGGCCACCTCACCCCCGCCATGACGATGCACTACGCCATGACTCGATCTGAGGCCGCCGAGCGCGAGTTCCTCCGCTACAAGAAGATCACCGCCGATGGGCGAGTCGCCCACGACGATCCCAGCGACATGTTCGATCTTCTCCATCTCGACCAGCGAGCCGATCGCATCCTGCCCAACGGCTGGTGCCTGCTTCCGCCCAGACAGGTATGCGCCATGGGGAACGCCTGTCTGACCTGCGACGAGTTCGTCACCGACGCCAGCCACCGCGACGACTCCGCCGTCAGCTCGACGACACAGAGAGGCTGATCAGTAGGCGGCAGGCGCAGTTCACCGCCCGCCATGGTGAGCCCATGAGTGGTGACAACGTGTGGCTGGCGGGGAGAACGGCTGAAACCGCGGCGCTACGCAAAGTCCTGATCGCTCTGGACCAGGTGGCCATGCGCCCAGAAGGGCGGGTACACGCCGTTCGCGGGGCTGGCACACCGGACAGGCCCGATCCGACCATCGAGGAGAAATGACCCCGTGAGCGCCTTGCCCGAGCACCTGAGGCAAGCGGCCGCTGCTCGAACAGCAGCAGCCGAGGACAAAGCTCGACGAGCCCTGCGACGCCTGGCCGCAGCGCGCGAGCCCGTCGGCTTCACCGCCGTCGCCAAAGCCGCGGGCGTGAGTACCGACTTCCTCTATCGTCACCCGGAACTACGTGTGCAGATCGAACGGCAACGAGCGAAACTCCGCAGTTCGCCCCACCCTTCGGCCGCAGATGATGAGCCCGTCGCCTCATCCTCGGCCGATGTGAGACTGCTCGCCCGCAAGCTGGAGGAAGAACGAGGCGCTCGGCGCCGCGAGGTCGCGGAACTCCACAAGGCACTGGAAGTGGCCCAAGGGGAGAACCTGGAGCTGCGCCGCCGCCTCGAGCGATACGAGCCAACATGATGAAGCTCTGTCGCGGGGGCTTGAGCCCTTGAGCCCAGCCTGGGTCAGGATTGGCTCGCGCTCAGTCGCCGGGTGAGGAACTGCTCGAACGTCAGCAGTTCCGGATGCCGCCGGCGCAAGGCCACAATATCGGCCCGGTAACCCTCTTCGGCGAACCACTCGAACATGAGCTCATCGATCGGCAGCGCCTCAAACCTGGTCGGAGTGCCGGTGACGCGCTCATAGATCTCCGCGACCTCGGGGAAAGTGAGCTCGTCGCCGGCGAGTTCGATCTGCCGGCCGATGAACTGTCCGGGGTTGTCGAAGGCGTCAGCGGCGAAGACCCCGATGTCGTCGGTGGCGATGAGCTGCATCGGCTTGTCCGGCTTGACGGGCAGCGCCAGGAGTCGCTCGCCGTCGGCGTTGGCGTAGTGCAGAAGGTTGTTCATGAAGAACACCGGCCGCAGGATGGTGGCGGGCACGCCGAGGGTCAGGATGTGCCGCTCGATTTCGGCCTTGCTTTCGAAGTGGTCGATGCCGGTCTCGCGTTCGGCGCCTCCCACGGAGCTGTAGACCAGGTGAGTGACGCCGCTGTCGTGGGCGATGTCGGCCACGGTCTTGCCCTGGCGTACCTCGGCGGCCACGGTCTCGGGCTCATAGGCCAGCGCCTGGACGCTGAACACCCCGTACACGTCGCGCATCGCCTCCCGCAAGGAGCCGGGGTCGTCGAGATCGCCGTGGACCAGTTCGGCGCCCTGGTCGCGCAGTGCCTGGGCTGCGGGCTTGCCTGGATCGCGTACCAGCGCGCGAACAGCCCAGCCGCGGGCCAGCAGTTGGCGGGCGGTGGCCCCGCCCTGATTGCCGGTCGCGCCGGTGACGAGAACAACACGGGAAGCAGACATGGTCAGAGAACCGCCTCTTACTCGGAGCGTTTTGCTCCGGGTAATGTAACTCGGAGCGGAACACTCCGCAATCGGTATCCTTGATCCATGTCCGACCCCGTGACGCCGCGCAAGCGAGGCCCGCAGGCCTTGGCCGCCCGCAACGACCAGGCGCTGATCGAAGCTGCCCGATACGTGTTCACCACTCAGGGGTTCGATGCGCCCGTCTCAGCCGTCGCTGAGCACGCGGGTGTGGGTATGGGCAGCCTGTACCGCCGCTACCGCACCAAGGACGAACTCCTCCAACGTTTGTGCGTCGACTCGATGGAACGTGTCGCAACTGCTGCGCAGGACGGCCTGGCTCACGAGGACCCCTGGCAGGGATTGGCCTCCTACATCCAGCAATGCGTGGCCTTCGGCTTCGGCATCCTGGCCCCGCTGGCCGGTGCCATCGACGTCACGCCCGAAATGCAGCAGGCCAACCAGCGCGCCCAGCATCTGGCCGACGAACTCACCGCCCGCGCTCACCGCGCAGGACTGCTCCGCGCGGACGTGTCCACCATGGACATCTCCCTGCTCATCGGCCAGTTCGGGCGCACAATCCCAGCCCCGCCAGGGCAAAGCGAGGAAGAGATCCGCTCCCGGCTGCTGGCCATCGCTCTGGACGGCTTGAAAGCTCACAACGCCGGCCCCCTGCCCGGCAAACCACCCAGCGTGCAGCACTATCAGGCCCTATGGGACACCTGATGAGCACAACCCATGACGACGGAAGGCGCTCTTGATATCGGCCTTCGTCGGCGCTATGTTGCTCACGCCTCGACCAGGAGTTTCCGCTCACATCAGCGTGGCGGGCACAGATACGACATGGTCGACGTCCAGCCCAGACGCCTGCTCGACCACGGTGTCGTCGTAGTAGGAGCGCCAGCTGCCCCCTGTCAGCGCGCAGCCGGGGCCGACCTCGGGCGGGCTGAGTGCCTCCTCCAGGAGAACCTCCTGCCGGGTGCTGCAGCCGTTCCGGTCGGCGTCGATCCAGTGCCGGAAGGAGTCGCGCTGGTAGCCGGCGCGGTTCTCGGCGCCGGTCGGCAGGGCGGCGACCGCGTCGCGCAGCAGCACCGTCTCAGCCCGCCCCGCCGGTGCGGCCGCTGCCGCGGGAGGTGCGGCGGCGAGCGCGGACCCGCCCCCAGGGGGAGAGCCAGCGCCAGCGTGATCGAACAGGCGGCGCGGCGCGCAGGGCGCGAGGGGAAGGGCATGGCTCCTCCACGTGAACAAGCAACGGCGCGGGGATCACTACCGGCGCGGTGACAACCGGCTTCCCGCACACCGTTGCCTGCCTGGTGGCCTTGCCCAAGGGTGGACGGCGGCCTCGCCCAGGCGAGCACCGCACGGTCGGCGCACCGTGATCTGTGCGGGGATGCCGCTCTGCGGCTCTGCTACAGATAGGGCGTCGGCTCGATGCCGGTGGCACAGGTAGACGATCTGGCCGCTTTCTGGCACCTGCCGCTCGCGCAGGCCTTCTCCGCTCGCTCCCCTCCCGTCAGTCCTGTCGGCCGTGATCGAGAGGTCAGGCCGCGCCTTGCCTGGGAACCCGAGTCTCGACATGGTGCTGGACGGAGAACAGGCCGTCGCTGTCGGCCACGCTCATCGCGGCCTGGCCAAGGTCGGCCGCCGGTGGAGACGCGGCCGACCTGGTTCGTCTGGCCGGTCCACCACCACCAGGCGCTGCTGTCGCACCAGATGGTCAGGTCGCCTGCCTGGAGCAGGGCGATCCGCTCGCTGCTGTGAGCCGTTGCCTCGATGCGGTGCGTGGCAGCCGGCCCGTGTCGAAGCCACCCGGTGTTCGGAAGGGTTCAGCAAGGCGTAGTACGGCATGGCGCGCTCCCGAGCCAGTGCCGTGATCATGCTCGCATCTCTGGGGCAGCGCCCCCACACGCATCGCCTCCTGGGCGTCGTCCGGGTCCAGGACCGTGAGCGCACGTGCTGCCGGTCCCTGACCAGGCGGACCAAGACGTCGCGCAGTGCGCCGGCAACGTCCAGGAGAGGAGAGGAGCCGACTGGACGCGTTTGAACATGTCATCGCGGGCAGGGGGATCTTGTGACTGTCACGCTCGCGCTGGCGGGTGACACGATGCTCGGCCGCGGCGTCGCGGACCTGCTGGCCAAGTCCAGCGACCCGGACATATACATCTCGGACGGCGTCCGAGGGTACCTGTCCGAGGCCGATGCCATACTGCTCAACCTCGAGTGCTGCATCTCCGATCGCGGCAGCCCGTGGTGCGCGCCTGGCAAGATCTTTCATTTCCGCGCCCCGCCGCAGGGCGTCGATCTCCTCGCTGAGCTCGGCGTCACCTGCGTCACGATGGCCAACAACCACGCGCTGGACTACGGCTACGACGCGCTGCTCGACACCTGTGCGCATCTCGAGCGCATGGAGATCGAAACGGCGGGTGCTGGCGCCACCCTGGACCAGGCGCGTGAGCCGACCATCCTCGCTGTACGGGGGATGCGCATCGCCGTCATCTCCGTGACCGACCACCAGGAGGACTATGCGGCCACCTCCGACCAGCCCGGGGTCGCCTACGCCGACCTTCAATCCGGCGTCCCTGACTGGCTGACGGACACAGTGGCGAGGATGCGTGAGGAAACGGATGCCGTGCTGGTCAGCCCTCACTGGGGTCCCAACATGACGGCCGCGCCGCAGCCGTACATCCGCGCCGCGGCCACGATTCTGGCCGACGCCGGGGCGACGCTGATCGCCGGCCACTCCGCGCACATCGCGCACGGGGTCGCACCACCGGTCCTGTACGACATGGGGGACTTCCTCGACGATTACATGGTGGACCCGGACCTGCGCAACGACCTGTCGCTGCTGTTCCTGGTGACCATCGACGAGCTCGGTCCCGTACGGCTGCGCGCCGTGCCGCTCAAACTCGACTACTGCCGCACCGTCCTGGCGGAAGGCCGGGAACGCGCCTGGCTCAGCCAGCGTTTCATCGACGCCTGCCAGGCGTTCGGCACGGCTGCCACCACGGAGGACGGCCTGCTCATCGTGGATCTGCGGTCCAGGAAGGGAGGATGACCGCCTGAAGGAGGTTCAGTCGGGCATCGTGGTGTGTTCGCCGACCAGCGGGACGAACTGGGCCGGTGTGAGGGTGCGCAGCCGGGTCAACCGGCCCTGCCGCTTGGTGTAGAGCGTGACGATATCGGCCACCTCGCTCGTCATCGGCATGACGAGCCGGCCGCCCTCGGCCAGTTGTGAGGCCAGCGGCGCGGGCACCGATGGAGCGGCGGCCGACACGATGACGGCGTCGTAGGGCGCGTGGGCGGGCAGGCCGGCGGTGCCGTCGCCGACCAGCACCTCGACGTTGGTGACGCCGACCCCCGCGAGGTTGGCCTGGGCGTGTTCGGCCAGGTCGGGATGACGTTCCAGGGAGTAGACCCGGCGGGCCAGCCGCGCCAGCAGGGCGGTCTGGTAGCCGTACCCAGTGCCGATCTCCAGGACGGTCTCCGTGCCAGAGAGCCGCAGAACGTCGATCATCTGGGCGATCAGGGACGGCTGCGAGGTCGGCTGCCCGTGGCCGATCGGGATCGGCTCGTCGAACTGGGCGCGCACAGCAGAACGCGGCGGGACGAACCGTTCGCGCGGCGTGGCCGCGAAGGCGGCCAGCAGCCGGGGATCGGTCATCCCCATCCCCCGGATGACCTCCACCAGCGTGCGCATCGCCGGTCAGCTCTCGCCCTCGAACAGGCTCGTCACCGAGCCCTCCAGGAACACCTGGCTGATGGCCCGGACCAGCGGCGGAGCGTTGGACAGCACGACCAGCCCGCCCGAGGGGATGCTCGCCGGGTCGGGCGGCGTGTCGGTGATGACGAGCTGGGCCAGGCCGGCCTGCTCCAGCCGCTCGACCGCGTCATCGGAGAACACTCCTTGCGTGGCGGCCGCGATGACCTGGGTGGCGCCGCGGTCGGTGAGGGCCTGGGCCGCCCGTACCAGGGTGCCGCCGGTGTCGATCATGTCGATGATCACGCAGGTCCGCCCGGCCACATCCCCCGCCACCTCGTGCACGCTCACCTCGTTGGGCCGCTCGGCGTCCCGGCGCTTGTGGATGATCGCCAGTGGGCAGTGGAGCCGATCTGTCCATCTCTCGGCCACGCGGATCCGTCCGGTGTCCGGCGCCACACGGTCAGCCGGTCCGTGTCCACGTGCCGGGTGACGTGCTCGGCGAGCAGGGGAAGGGCGTGCGGGTGGTCGACGGGGCCGTCGAAGAAGCCCTGGACCTGCGCCGTGTGCAGGTCGACGGTCATGAACCGGCCGGCCCCCGGCGGCGAACAGGTCGGCCGTCAGCCGGGCCGAGATCGGCTCGCGGCCGCGGTACTTCAGCCTCTTCTCTCCGGCCTGCTTGATCCCCGTCACGGCCTCCCCTTCGCCGGTGTCACGCCATACAGCGAGCGCGATGTCCGTGCCTACCAGCGCGGCTACCCCAGCCCATCAGCCGCTAACAGCCCACCAAGCATGGTCATGGGCGTGGCCCGCCCGGGTAGCCGCGGGTTGTTCGGAGGGGGTAGGTCTCCGTTGCAGCTGAATGTGGACGATACAGGGCCATGGGCCGCCGCGCTGATCCGGAAGGTGCTCGAGGAACGTCCCTCCGAGATGCGCGCTCTGTACGAGGCTGTTGAGCGGGAGGTGCCGGTAACCTCTCCAGAATTTCTCGCCGCCGCGAAAAAGGCCGCCGCGCTATCTGACAAGATCCTTAAGGCCCTCGACGACACCGCCCTCACCAGGCTCAAGAAGCAGGATGCCTTCGCCTGCACGACGGCGACCAGGACCCGGGCGAGGGTTTCCGCTTCCCGGATGGCGGCCGCCTTGATCGGGTCCCGTACGGGGTGCACGTGGGCCGCCGCGTCGTCGCGGGACCCGACACCTCCGGAGGACCCGGCCGGTACCTGGTGACGATGTGCGCGGCACCTGGGGAACGGCACATTGAGCTGGGTGAACACCTCTCATCCAGAAAACCGCCGTACCGTCGTGCCGGTCCTGATCATCGCCGTATGGTCGGTGAGCTACCTGGTCCTCGGCCTTGTCTGGGCCCTCGGCGGGCCCGGTTATCCGTTCGACGCCGGCCGCGCGGGCGCCGGTAACACCCTGCTCGACCCGCTTCCGGCGGCGGTCGGCGGGAGCGTGCTGGCGGTGTCGGCGCTGGTGGCAGGCGTCGTCGCCGTGCTCGCCGCCAAGGACCGTCTCAACCGGGTCACCGCCGTCGTGGCCGTCGTCGCCGGCGTCGGCCTGGCGGTGCTCCTGCCCGATGTCCGCATCATGATGACCGCCGGGTACCTGCCGGTGATGCTCGCCGCCGCGCTCGCGGGTCAAGCCGAGTTCTCGATGATCGCGTCCATGCTGACCTGGCCGAGCGTCAACCTGCTGATCCTGACGGCGGCCGGTGTCAGCCTGATGGCCCTGGGCACGCGCGCATTGCTCGGTGGGCGCGGGCGGTCCGGCAGTGTCGACGGCGCGCTCCGGCCGCCGGGCAGTGTCGACGGCGCGCTCCGGATCGGGTGGTACGCGACCGCCGTCGCGGTCGCCGTCCCCGTCTTCTACGCCGTCACCCGCTTCGGCTGGCTGCTGGGCGTTCCCGTCGGCATCAGCGACGAGTTCCTGGCCTACATCGCCGAGATCACCCCGATCGGCGCCGGTCTCGGCGGCGTCGCTCTCCTCGGCGCGGTTCTGACCGTCGGCCTGGTCCGGCCGTGGGGGGAGATCTGGCCGCGCTGGCTGCCGTTCCTGGGTGGCCGGCCGATTCCGGCACGCCTCCCGGCCTACTCGGCGCTGGCCGTCTCCTTCCCCATCACGTCCGCCGGGCTGATGTACGTCCGCCGCAAGCTCAGCGGCGAGCGCCTCGGCCCGGACGGGGCGGAGGACGAGCTGGGCGCCTGGCTGCCGGAGATGTTGTGGCCCCTGTGGGGTGCCGCCCTGGCGGTGGCCGCTCTGGCGTACCTCGTCCGCCGCCGGCACCTCGCTCGCGGCCGCTGACCATAATGATGGGCATGGAAGAGTCCCCGTCTCCGGCCGGGGCCGCGATGGATTCGTTTCTCAGCCGGCATCAAGTGAGCGGCGACGCCGCGCTCGCCGTCCTGCTCGCGCTGCCTCTCGGCCTGATGTCGTTCGCCCTGCTCCGGACCTCGGACAGTCCGCTCGCCCTTCGCCTGCTCGCGGGTCTGGGGGCGCTGGTGCTGCATGGTTGCGTGGTCCCGCGCCGGCTGCGCCCGCGGTTCGCATTCGGCCTGGCCGCCGCGGCGATGCTGCTGCTGGTGTTGCTGCCGCCCCTGCACGACCCGTCCGGCGCCTACTATACGGCGGTGCTGCTGCCGAGCTCGCTGGTCTTCGGGCTGCTGCTCTATACGGTGTCCGGCCGGCTCGATCTCCTGTCCGGCCTGGCCTGCCTGGCCGTCGCCCTGGCCGGGGTGGGCCTGGTCCTGGCGCGCCTGTGGGATCCGCCTTCGTGGGGAGGCTCGTCGGGCGGCTACGACCTGGTCTCCTGGCGGATCGGGCTGTCGGCCGGCCTGGTCGCCGTGACGGCGTGCCTGTGGTCGCTGGGCCGCCTCAGCCGGGTGCGGGCGTTGTTCCTGGCCGAGCTCAGGGCGAAGGCGGAGCGTGCCGAGGCCGACCGCGCGCGGGAGCGGGCGGAGGCGGCGCGGGCGGAGCGCGACCGGATCAGCCGCGAGATGCACGACGTGGTGTCGCACTCGCTCGCCGTGATGGTCAGCCAGGCGGAGGGCGGCAGGCTGTCGGATCCGGACTCGCCCGGGGCGGGCGTGTTCGCCACCATCGCCGGTGTCGGACGCGACGCCCTGCGCGACATGCGCGGGCTGCTGGGCGTGCTCCGCGCCGACGGCGGCACCGCTCCGCAACCTGGCCTCGGCGACCTGCCCGACCTGCTCGGCCAGGTGCGCGCTACGGGTGTCCGCGTCGCCGTACGGGAGGTCGGGGAGGCCCGGCGTCTGCGTCCCGCCGTCGATCTGACCGCCTACCGCGTCATCCAGGAGGGGCTGACCAACGTCATCAAGCACGCGGGGGCGACGGCCGCGGCCGACCTGACGCTCGCGTGGCGTCCGGACGGACTGCACATCACCATTGAGGACGACGGCGCCGCGCCGGCCACGGGAGAGGCCGGCGTCGGGCTGACCGGGATGCGCGAACGTCTCCGCATGGTGGGCGGCACCCTGGCGATCGGCGGGCGGCCCGGCACGGGCTTCGAGCTGTCGGCCACCCTGCCCTACGAGTAGAGGAGTCTCCCATCATCAGGATCATGATCGTCGATGATCAGGAGCTGCTGCGCAACGGCTTGACCATGGTCGTCAGGTCCCAGCCCGACATGGAGGTGGTCGCCGAGGCCGGTGACGGGCTGGAGGCCCTGAAGGCGCTGGAGTCGCGGCGCGTCGACGTGGTGGTGATGGACATCCGCATGCCCCGGATGGACGGCGTCACCGCCACCCGTGAGATCCAGCGCCTGGACGACCCCCCGAAGGTGCTGGCGCTGACCACGTTCGACCTCGATGAGCACGCCCTGGCCGCGCTGCGCGCCGGAGCGAGCGGGTTCATGCTCAAGGACGCGTCCGGGGAGGAGATCATCGCGGCGATCCGGCACGTGCACGGGGGCGACTCGATCATCGCGCCGTCCACGACGCGGCGTCTCATCGGGCAGCTCGTCGCCAGGGCCGACAGCGACCCGGAGGCCGTACTCGGGGTGCTCACGCAACGTGAGCGCGAGGTCTTCCTCGGCCTGGCCCGTGGCGCCTCCAACGCCGAGATCGGGGCCGATCTGTTCCTGTCGGAGACCACGGTCAAGACGCATGTCGGGCGCATCCTGAGCAAGCTCGGGCTGCGCGACCGGGTCCAGGCGGTGGTCCTGGCGTACGAATCCGGCGTCGTCACTCCTGGGGAGCAGGCGGCCGGCTGAGCGGTCAGCCGCTCTGCCGGCCTGGCCGCGGCAACCGCCTCCTGACGGATCCCAGAGGACCACGCTCACAGGCTCTGACGGCCGCCGGCGCGATGGTGCGCGGCTCCGGAGCAGGAGGCCGTCAAACGATCGGAGCATTGGGCCGATCTGAATCCAGCGCACTGCCTCGCTGATCGTGTCGTGCTGGGTGGTCATGCCGTGCCCTTAGGAGTCTTCAGGTTCCGCCTTGTACGCAGGTGGTCAGTAGCCGGTGTCGCGTTGAGGCTGACGCATGGGCCCTCTTGCGACCACATCTCGCAGCGCGCGTCCTGATGGCAAAGACGAGTCCAGCACAGCTCCTCGCCGGCCGGGGCCGCGGGTTGCCCTGCAGGATTGACGGAAGCTCGCGATACCACCAGTGAAAGGCGTGCGGGCTGCAGTACTCCGCGCGGGGCCGAACATGCGCAGCAGGGCGGTGGCCTTGTAGTCGACGCGGTCGGCGTTCAGCAGCGGGTTGGGCTTCTTGCGCGGGGTACGTCGGGGCTTCACGCGATCTCCTTGAGGTCGAGGATGGGGGCGAAGGGGTGGTCCGCAGCGCCGGTGCGTCAGGTGGGGCGCGAGCAGGAACCGTCCCGCTACCAGCAGGGCCACCAGGGCGATGAACGCCCAGGGCAGCCGGAACCCGGCCAAGGCCCGCCGCGACCCGGACTCCGCCGGTCGGACACTCTCCGGGACCGGCCGGTCGGCCGTTCTCGGCTGCGACATCACCCTCCCCACCCGCACACAGGTAACGCGGCAGCAGATCAACGCGGCTGTCTCCAGCGCCTATGCCCCAATCGTGCATAGGTCATCGGTGGTGATACGGTCTGCCGGAAATGATTCTCATTTTCGGGAGTATCTTTGAGCTCGATGCACGAGTCAGGTCCATCGGACTCCGGCGTTGCATCGTCGCCGGCGGTCCCGGGAGCTGAAGATCCACCCACCGGTAGAGCGGCGGGGCCCGCCATGCCGCTGATCGTCGTCCTGCTGGTCGGCGTCCTCGCGGTGTCTGCGCTGCTGGCCATCGGCCTGGGCGCCGCCGCCGTGCCGCCGGGGGAGACGCTGCGTTTCCTGTGGGCGGCCCTGACCGGCGGTTCGATCACCGCCGACGATGTCACGGCGTACCAGATCATCTGGCAGGTACGCACGCCTCGCGTGCTGCTGGCGGTCCTGGTCGGGGCCGGGCTCAGCGTGGTCGGGGTGGCGATCCAGGCCATGGTGCGCAACGCGCTGGCCGACCCGTTCGTGCTCGGCGTGTCGTCGGGAGCGTCTGCCGGGGCGGTGCTGGTCAGCGCCACCGGTGCGCTCACCGTGCTGGGCATCTACGCGGTGTCGGGCGGTGCCTTCCTCGGCGCGCTGCTCGTCTCCGCACTGGTCTACCTGGCCTCGCGCGGCGCCGGTGGCCTGACGCCGCTGCGACTGGTGCTCACCGGCGTGGCGATGGCGTTCGGCTTCCAGGCCGTGATGAGCCTGATCGTGTACTTCGTCCCGGACGGCGAGTCGACGAGCACGGTGCTGTTCTGGTCGATGGGCGGCTTCGGCGCGGCCACGTGGGGTGCGCTGCCGGTCGTGGCGGTCGTCACCGTGGTCACCGTCGTGGCGCTGCGCCGCTTCGCGCGCAGCCTGGACGTGCTCGCCCTGGGCGACGAGACGTCGGTCAGCCTGGGCGTGGACACCGTCAGACTCCGCAAGGGCCTGTTCGTGCTGACCTCGCTGGCCACCGGCGCGATGGTCGCCGTCAGCGGCGCGATCGGCTTCGTCGGGCTGGTCATGCCGCACCTGGTGCGGCTGTGGGTCGGGGCGGCACACGTCCGCGTGCTCACCATCGCCCCGCTGACCGGGGCCATCTTCATGGTGTGGGCCGACCTGGTGGCCAGAACCCTGGTGGCACCGCGCGAGCTGCCCCTGGGCGTGATCACCGCGCTGGTCGGCGTGCCGGTCTTCGTCGTCCTGTTGCGCCGCAGCTACTTGTTCGGAGGCCGCTGATGACCCGCCTGCTGCTGGACGATCTCACGGTCTCCATCGACGGCGCCGCCATCGTCAGGGACCTGACGCTCGCCGTCGGCGACGGAGAAATGGTGGGGCTGGTCGGGCCCAACGGATCGGGCAAGACCACGGCCCTGCGCTGCGTGTACCGGGCTTTACGGCCGGCGGGCGGCGCGGTCCTGATCGACGGCAAGGAGCTGTCACGGATGCCGCTGCGCGACAGCGCCCGCCTCATCGCCGCCCTCACCCAGGAGGGACGGGCGGACCTCGACTTCACCGTCGAGGAGGTCGTCGCCCTCGGCCGCGCCCCGCACCTGCGCGGCAACCAGGCGCTCAGCGCCCGCGAGCGGGAGCTGTGCCGCCGGGCCATGGCGCAGATGGAGGTGCTGCACCTGGCCGGCCGCGGCGTGCTGTCACTGTCGGGTGGGGAGCGCCAGCGCGTCCTGGTCGCCCGGGCGCTCGTCCAGGAACCGCGGGTGCTGGTGCTCGACGAGCCGACCAACCACCTCGACCTGCACCACCAGATCCGGCTGCTGTCGATGCTCAGGGGTGCCGGGCTGACCGTGCTGGTCACCCTGCACGACCTCAACCTGGCCGCCTCCGCCTGCGACCGGCTGGCGGTGCTGTCGCACGGCGCCCTCGTCGCGTACGGGCCGCCCGCCGACGTCCTCACCGAGGAACTCCTCCGCGAGGCGTTCGGGGTCGAGGCGAACGTCGTGCCGCATCCCCTGACCGGGGTCCCCCAGGTGCTTTACGACCTGGGCACGGCCACCACCACGAAAGGAAACCCGAAGTGAAGAGACGCACCCCCGCCGCGCTCCTGGCGGGCGCGCTCCTGCTCGCCGGATGCGGCGCGCAGGTGGAGGGCGGCAGCGCCGCCGCTCGCACGGTGACGGTCAAGAGGTGCGGCGAGGACGTCGAGTACACCACGCCCCGCCGGGCCGTCGTCTACGAGGGCGGCAGCGCCGACAAGATGTTCGCGCTCGGCCTGACCCAGCATGTGCACGGCTACGTGATGCCGCCCGCCAACCCGCCGGTCACCGAGTCGCCCTGGGCGGCCGAGTACGCCAAGGTGAAGTTCCTCAGCGACGACCTCCTCAACCGCGAGCTGGTCGTGGACGCCAAGGCCGACTTCGTCGTCGCCGGCTGGCGCTCCGGCTTCAGCGACCAGCGCGGCATCACCCCCGAGATCCTCGATGGGTTGAAGATCCAGAGCTTCATGCACACCGAGTCGTGCTTCAACTACCCCGGCTACCCCGAGCGGGTGACGCCGTTCGAGGCCCTTTACACCGACCTCGAACGCCTCGGCAAGATCTTCGGCGTCGAGGCCAAGGCTCAGGAACTGATCGCCGGCTACCGCAAGCGCGTCGAAGCGGTCCGGGCCCAGGCACCCAAGGGCGAGCCGGTCCCCGTCTTCCTGTACGACTCGGGCACCGACAAGCCGTTCACGGCGGGCAGCCAGGTGCCGCCTACGGACATCATCCGCTTCGCCGGCGGCCGTAACGTCTTCGGTGACCTGGACGCGCGCTGGGGTGAGGTCACCTGGGAGGCCGTGGTCGAGGCCAAGCCGGAAGTCATCGTCATCCTGGACTACGGGGACAAGCCCGCCGCGGAGAAGATCCGGTTCCTGAAGGAGTTCCCCACCACCAGCAAGCTGCCCGCCGTGGTGCACAACCGCTTCCACGTTCTCGACTACAACGAGGGCATCAGCGGGCCGCGCAACATCGACGGCCTGGAGGGGTTCGCGAAATACCTGCGCGAGCTCCAGACGTGACCGGATGAGCAGCGCCCCGGGGGCGGCTCCCAGGGCGCGTATGTCAGGCCCGGCGGGACAGGGAGTTCCCTGCCCCGTCGGCGCGGGCGTAGGCGACCGTCAGGTTGCCCAGCGGATCTGTGACGATATGGGCCTCGACCCCGAAGACGGTTCGCAGCCGTTCGGGGTGAGAACCCCGCCTCGACCCGGAAGATCCGGCCCAGGTTCTCGCAGCCCGCAGCAGCAGATCGAACGGGATCAGCCCCGGTGAGGATCTTCGGATTCAGCACCGGGACGCTGTCGTAGGCGGCCTTGCACCTGCGGCGCCACCGCGGTCTTCAGGTTCGAGGTCCCGGCCATGCGGTCCTGCAGGCCGAGTGCGAGCAGCGTCTCGGTCGAGGACTGGTCCAGCGCGACGACGCGCTCCGGGGCCGGAGAACGACAGCTCCTGGCCGCAGTTGCTCACCCGCACCGCACCGATGGCACGAGCGGCCGAAGGGGAGACGGATCCGGTGCCGCCCGCAGGCGGCCGAGGGCAAGAGCAGGACGACCCCGGCGAAGACGCTGATCTTACGAGGCGGGCGGGAAGGCCCTCATAGAAGGGAAATGATAGTGGTTTTCACTAACATGTTGTAGATCACGAATCTCGTTCGTCCTGGTTCCCTGGAGGAGTCCACCTGTGGTCGCACCGATGCCCACCGACTCGGAAACGTCGCCGTCCGCGGCGCGGTCCATCCTGCGCGAGAGGCGGTTTCTCCGGCTGTGGTGCGGTACCACCGCCTCAGGGCTGGCGACATGGGCGCTGCCGTTCGTGCTGGGGCTCGCCGTGCTGGACCGTGGGCTGACCGCCGCCGGCCTCGGGATCGTGCTGGCCACTCGCACGGCGGGTTTCCTCCTCGCGGTGCCGATCAGCGGAGTCCTGGCCGACCGCTACTCGCGCCGGATTGTGGTGTCATGGGCCGGGCTGGCCGCCGCGCTCGCCACCCCGTTCATCGCGCTCGGGCTCGGCCGTTCCGTCCTGCTCATGGCGGTGGCGGCAGCGGTGGTCGGCGCCGGGCAGGGGGCGTGCCGGCCCGCGTTCCAGGCGCTCACGGCCGAAGTCGTTGACGCCGGCCAGCGGCGGCAGGCCAACGCCTCCATGACCCTGGCCGTGCGCGTCACCACCCTCGTCGCACCGGCGGGCACGGCGTTGCTGGCCTCCGTTTTGAACACCTGGTGGCTACTGGTCGGCACCGGGCTGCTGTGGCTGGTCGCCGCCGTGCTACCGCCTCGGGGCCTGCCCGCCCCGCCACGCGTGGCGGACGGCGCACGGTTTTTCGCGGAGTTCGGCGAGGGCGTGCGCGAGGCGCGCCGGCATCCATGGTTCCTGGCCGGTCTGGGCGCGCTGGCCGCGGTCATCTTCACCGGCTACTCGGCCACGGGCGTGGCACTGCCGCTGGTCAGCCGCGACCGCTACGGCACCGAGGCGGTGCTCGCGGCTGCGCTGACCGCCTACACCCTCGGCGCGCTGGCCGGGGCGTTGTTCGTGGCCCGGTGGCAGCCGCGGGCGCAAGGCTGGGCCGCGCTGGCCGGCCTGGCGCTGTACGGCTTCGCGCCGCTCAGCCTGCTGCTCCCGGTGCACCCTGCGGTGGTGTTCGCCGCGTACGCGCTGGCCGGGCTAGGCATCGAGCTGTTCAACGTGCCCTGGTTCACCGCCACCCAGCGCGAGGTGGAGCCGCGCCTGCTCGCCCGCGTCTCCTCGCTCGACTTCCTCGTCTCCTACGGCCTGGCCCCCGTCGGCCTGGCCTTCCTCGCCCCGGCCATCGACGCCTTCGGCTGGCAGCCGGTCCTGGCCAGTTGCGCGCTGGTGTGCTTCCTCGCCCCCGGCGCCGCGGCCCTGGTACCCAGCAGCCGCGGCTTCTCCCGACCTGAGAGGCCCTGAAGACGTCCTTCGGCATCCTTGCTGACCGCGTCGACGGCCGGGACACCGATCGCGTCCGTTACCTCCTCACCGAGACCGGTGCGGCCATCCTCACAGTCGATGCCCTTGTATGCGTCCATCGCGCACTACTACTCGCCTGAGCATGGTGGCGCGCCGGAACTTGCCCGACATCACCCCACGAGCCCGATCGCGTCCGGGTCTGCCAACGCCGCTACGGAGCGGGTAGAGGAGGGCAGCGTAGCCACTGGGGAAGGTTGAGGCGCCGGGGCATGGCGTGGCCGTATGCGGATCAGTCGTCGAATTCGAAACCCGCGGCCTCGGCCGCGGCGATAAGCCCGCGCACCCGGTCGCCATCCGTGACGACCGCGCTCATCAGCTCGGCCAGATCCCGCAGCGTCTTTTAATCGCCGCCGTAGGCGCAGAACATGCCGCCCTCCGAGTCGTACTGGAATCGTGCCTCGAGCGTCGGTGCCTCCGTGCTCACGAGAAAACGCGCGACGCCTTCCCAGAGGTATCCGTTCGGCTCGTGACCGGACTCCTCAATAGGGTCGTCTACCTGGGTCGTTCCTGCGTCCAGCAGTAGCGAGAACTTCCCGGGCGCGGTTTCGAGCAGTCTCATCGGGCTCATTCGGGGGATCGTCGCACTCTCGGCGCGTGCTGGCAACGTCGGAAACCATCTCTTCCGAGACCGTGGTGTCCCGGCGCTGTCTCGGCTCTGCCCCGGTGGGGGGGCGCCGCGGAGAGGGACCGTGGTCCCGCCGAGGAAGGTTGACGGGCTCGAGCCTGCACGTCAGCCACGAGCCAATCCTGGGAAACGATCATCTCTGGTCTGGGAAGCGATCTTCTTCGATGCTCTTCCGTCCCAGGCCAGACTCACTCGTGAACACCCCACCCAGGCTGAGGGCCGCTATCAAGAGGTTGGTAGCGGCCATTTGCGTTCCTGAGTGACTAACTGAGTGACTACGTGTCTCCGAAGATCTGGTCCATGGCCTCTGCGCCGTCGAGGATCACCGGGCGGAGTTGCTTGCGATAGACGGTCTCGGTGACGGTGGTGTTGCGGTGGCCGACCAGGCGTGCGATGGCCTCGATCGGCATGCCGGAGTCGGAGAGCAGCGAGACGAAGCTGTGCCGCATCTCGCGAGGTGTCCAGTCCTTCGGGTCGAGGCCGGCCTTTTTGAGGACACCCTGAAACGAGCGGCGGACGTTGTGCGCGTCGAGCTCCATGCCCACCATGGACGCGAACACGAGGTCGTTGTCCTGCCAGCGGTCGCCCGCCGCCTTCTTGGCCACGTCCTGACGTTCACGGTGGAGCTTGAGGGCATCCACACAACGCCTCGGCATCGCCAGGGTGCGGCGGGACTTCTTGGTCTTGGTGTCGCCTCCTTCACGGAAGGACCGCCAGACCATGATGGACGGCGGTGTGCTGTCCAGGTTGACGTGTGACCAGGTCAGTGCGCGCAGTTCCTCCGTGCGAGCACCGAGGAGCAGTGACAGGACGACGTACGCGTGCAGGGCGGAGCACCGGAACTTGCCTGACATCCACCCGCTTCGCACTTCTCGCTCTGGAGGTGCAGAACTGCCTCGGCAGAGTTCGGGAACGATCACGTGGCGCACGGGAAGCGATCAAGGCGCCTGTCGTGCCGTCTCGCCGATGGGCGTCACAGAGGTGTCGCCATGGAACAGCTGCCAGCGGGTGAGCCTGGCTGTTCCGAAGATGGCGTGATCATCTTGTCATCGGGGAGGGAGACGTAGGCGGGGTGGGTAGCGTGCCGTCCCACAGGGTGCGCGCGGAGATCGGCGGCCGTGCAGTAGGCCACGCGATGTGGGCCGGCGAATGGAAGCAGGCTGGCGGTGAAGTCTACCCGGGGCCGGACGGCTGGGTGGCGTACGGGCGCGCGACCGTCCGGTCGGCCGTCACTCGTATCTCACCTAGCCGGAACTGCCCCCGCTCTCGTAGGCTGAGCCGATCGTTTCGAAAGGAACGCCCCCAGATCTTGGAGCCGCTTCGCTGCTGACGTGCGTGAAAGGCCCTTTCGGTTATCCGGCGTCGCAGAGCCGTGCCGCGTATGTGCCACGACTGCCCACAGGTTCTCAATTCTCCAGCCGCACTTGGCGATCATGATCTGATCACGCTCGCCTTGTGCGGCTGGAGTGATCACTTCGCGGGGCAGAACAGCGATTGGAGGGCGTTGGTGATGCGCGACGGTACGGTGCTGCGCTCGTCGTTGTCCATGGCCAGGGTCAGGGATACGGCGAACTGCAGACGGCCGTCGGAGGAGGTGATGGTCGCGGCGGTGAAGCCGGGGGCGCTGCCTCCGCCCCCGGCGGCGAACTCGGGGTTGCCGGCGCAGGGGCCGCCCGCAGGCGGCGGCGTCTGGCCGGGCGGCGGGTCGGTGATCAGCTTGCTCAGGGACGCCGGCAGGAGCTTGTTCTGGCGGAAGGCGCGCTGGAAGACGCTCATCTCGCGCGTGGTGGAGATCACGCCGCCGGCACCGAGCATGCTGGTGGCGTTCATCATCTTGTCGACATCGCGCATCGTGCCCGTCTCGTCCGGGGCGTAGCCGTGCCCGTGCGGGCCCTTGATACCCTGGCCCGCCTTCGTGGGCAGGTAAGTATGGCGCATGCCGAGCGGGGCGAAGAGCCTGCGGTTGAGTTCGGCCGCCAGTGACCTTCTGGACAGTTTCTCGATGATCATGCCGAGCAGGATGTAGTTGCTGTTGGAGTAGTTGAAGGTCCCGACTTCCACAGGCCGGGCGTTCTTGCGTGAGGCCGCCAGCAGGTCGGTCGGGCGATAGTTACGCGTGGGGTCGGAGGTGTCCGGGCCGATGTAGTCGGGGATGCCCGAGGTCAGCTGGATCAGGTTGCGTACCGTGATCTCGTCGGCCCGCTCCACCAGGTCCTTCTCCGCCACCTCGGGCAGGACCTCGCTAAGTTTGTCGTCCACGCTCAGCTTGCCTTCCCTGACCAGTTGCAGGACCGCGGTGGCGGTCATGGCCTTGGTCTGCGAGCCGATCCAGTAGCGGGCGCTCGCCGGGATCGCGCCGCCCTTGCCGTCGAGCAGGCGGGAGCCGGCTGAGCCCTTCCCGACCCGCTTGCCGTCCACGTACACCTCGCCGATGGCTCCCACCACGTGGCCCGTCTTCACCAAGTCTTCCATCGCCTTCTGCACATCCCCGACCTTGACGGGGGCGGCAGCTGTCGAGGCGGTGGCGGGCGGGGCCGCGCTCAAGACCAGCGCCGCGCACGCCAGTGAGGCTGCGCCAGTGAACGTCGCTCGACGCAGAATCATGAAGTCTCCCGCTCCCAGGTTCGAATACTCGGCTGTCGAGCCACAAGTTCTAACGAGGGCGGTGTTTCCTCGGCGTTTCCGTGCAGGGCCAGGTGGCTCTGCACGGAGCCCAGAGCACAGGCGCGGACCTTGGCCTCCGCTCCCGCACTCTGGGAAACGATCAGCGCTACGCCGGGAAGCGATCTTCTCGACCGTTCTTCCGGCCCAGGTCGGGGCTATTCGTGAACACCCCACCCAGGGCCGTTCTTGAGACGGCTGGACTGAGGTTGACGGGATCCCGTCCGATCATCGCGATCAGGCGGGATCTTGTCGTTCAGGGGTTTCCGAATCTGGTTCGTCCTGGTTTAGGGACCGCGGAGCAGGTGTCCGGGAAGGTCCGGGTGGTGTCAGGCCGTTGGTGGGGAAGTGCCATCCGGCCGTTGGGCATAGCGAAGCCGATGGTGAGCATGGCCGAGCGCAGCGGGCTGAGCAAGTCGACCATCGGACTGCGGCCCGCCCGGACTGCGGCCCGCCCGGACTGCGGCCCGCCCGGACTGCGGCCCGCCCGGACGGCGGGCCGATCTACGCGATCTTGGACAACCTGTCGGCGCACAAGAACTGGCGGATCCGCGCCTGAGCGAAGAGACACAAGGTCGAGTTGTTGTTCACGCCGACCTATGCCTCTTGGGCCAACCGATCGAGGCGCACTTCGGGCCGCTGCGGCAGTTCACGATCGCCAATTCCGATCATGCCAACCACACGGTCCAGACCTGGGCTCTGCAGGCCTGTCTGCGATGGCGCAACGCCAACGCCCGCCACCTCGACATGCTGGCCGCCCAACGCCGCGAACGCGCCCGGATCCGCAGCGAGAAGCGCATTCGCTTCGGCGGCCGGCCGATCTCAACCAACGCAGCCTGACGCCCCCAAGCTGATGATCATCCCGGTCACAGCACAAAGGTTGTGACGCCCTCGTATGCCGCCACCGGGGCGGTGCCGACAGTCTCGTACTGGAGCAGCAGCAGGCCTTTGGCCGTCACCTCGTGGCGGACGAGTTCAAGGCCGACCGATCCGCTCGGGTGGTCGAGCAGCCGCCGCCCGGAACCGGTCACGGTGGGGGCGACGACCAGTCGGAGCGTGTCGACGAGGCCCGCCGCCAACAGGGCGTTGCCGAGTCGCGCACTCCCGTGGATCTGGAGTTCCCGTCCTGGCTGCGCCTTGAGTTCCCCAACTGTCTGGATCGGGTCGCCGCGGAGCACGGTCGTCGGGTGCCAACTCCCTTCGGCGAGGGTGTTGGTCACCACGTACTTCGGTAGTGAGTTCATCCGCTCGGTGTACGGGTCGTCCGGGTCGGTAATCTGCGGCCAGTCCCGGGCGAACGCTTCGTAGGTTCGCCGCCCGAGCAGCAGGCCGTCGGCGAGATCCAGCCATTCAGAGGTATGCCGGACGAACAGTTCGTCGAGGTGCGGCACAAGCCAGCCACCCTGCGTGAAGCCGTCGCTCGTATCCTCGGTCGGTGAGCCAGGGCCCTGGCTCACCCCATCAAGGGTGACGAACTCCGTAAGAGCGATCTTCATCGGGCAGCCTGGCTCTCCGCGACCACGGCGAGTTGCTTGGTGACCGAGCCAAAGCCCTCAAAAAAGCCGAGTTCCTCATGGCGAGCGCGGTCGGCCGGATCGCCGTGCCGGACGATGATCCGGTAGTCCGTGCCGTCCGGGTGATCGCTCAACGTGATCTCAGCCGTCATGGGCGGCGCCGGCGGGTTGGCGGGGCGCCAGGAGCTGTCGATCGCGTTGGTGAACACGATCCGCTTGAGCTGATCGACGACGAGGAAGGTCGCATCGAGGTGCGGAACGAACTCCACCCCGTCGTCGCTCATTCGCGTCACGAGCGCGCCGCCGGGCCGGACATCCAGGCGATCGACGCGGCACAGGGTCGGGGCCGGGACCCACCACTGCTGGAAGCGAGATGGAACGGTCCACGCACTCCATACGGCGGCGCGGGGGGCGCGGATGACTCGCTCGAGAGTCAGGTCGAGATCGGAATTCATGTTTGTGTCTCCTGAGGATCGGTGACGAGGCGTTCGAGCCGGTCGGTGCGCTCTTCCCACAATCGGCGCTGCTCCGCGAGCCAGTCGTCGATGAGAGCGAGACGGTCGCGATTGAGCACGCAGGTGCGTACCCGGCCGAGCTTTACGGTGTGGATTAGGCCGTTCGTCTCGAGCGTCCGCACGTGCTTCATGAACGAGGGAAGGGTCATCGGGAACTCGCGGGCGAGATCGCCCACGCTCGTCGGGCCGCGGCCGAGGCGTCGGATGACGTCGCGCCGCGTCTGGTCGGCGAGGGCGACGAACACACCGTCGAGCTCTGCCGAATACTGTGCCATGCGGCTAAGTTTGGCGCACTGAAACACTTAGCGCAAGGGCAAAGTATTGGGGTCGTCCAAGGGGTGTCCGACCATGGCGGTGGCAGGCCGAAGCGCGAGGCAGCCAAAACTTTGATCGGCTGGACGTACGAGAGCGGATCGGGGCCCTTCCGGGCGCTGATCCCCGCAGCGTCCCGGATCTTGATGCGGCCCGGCTGGCACAATCTGCGGCTTTGGCAGCGGCAGATCGGCCGTTCATCTGAATTCTCCACGCGAAGCGACCCTTGCCGGAGTCACCGCGCGCCTGATCTATGAGCGGATGCCGGAGTCCTCTCCCACACCGGCGAGGACTCACAGCACGCGGGAAACACGGTGAACGTTGATGGACACCGCACCAGCTGCCGGAAGCCGTGTTGCTGGGAAACGATCACAGCGATCCTGGGAAGCGATCTTCTCACCCCCACTTGCGCCCCAGGCCAGCCCTATTCGTGAACACCCCGCGTCGCGCCGCCACGGGCACGGCCCGCATGGGAAGCCTCGATGCGGCAGCGTAGCGGCCGCGGTGCGGTCGGTGCCGGACATCTCGGTGCGCGGTGTGGTTGCGTCCACGGGAGTGGTGTACGAGTTTGGCCTGGTCATAGGCGTGGTGCCGTGAAATGAGAACGGCCATCGAGTGATCCTTCGATTAGCTAGATCAAGGAGAACCAGACGATGGCCGCAGACCCCAGTGTGACGCCCGCGCAATGGCTGGCGCAGCAGATCGAGACCGGCGACCCCGACATGTTGCGATCCATGGTGAAGACCATGGCCGAGACGTTGATGTCGGCCGAGGCCGACAGCCTGTGCGGAGCCGCCTACGGCCGGCGCAGCGACGAGCGCACCAACTCCCGTAACGGCTACCGGCCGCGCGAGTGGGACACCCGGGCCGGCACCATAGAGCTGGCCATCCCGAAGCTGCGCTCCGGCTCCTACTACCCGGACTGGCTGCTGGAACGACGCCGCCGGGCCGAGCAGGCGCTGATCAGCGTGGTCGCCACCAGCTACCTGCTCGGTGTGTCCACCCGCAGAGTCGACAAGCTGGTCGAGCAGCTCGGCATCAAGCACATCTCCAAAAGCCAGGTCTCGCAGATGGCCAAGGTGCTGGATGAGCAGGTCGAGGCGTTCCGCACCCGCGCCCTGGATGCCGGCCCGTACACCTTCGTCTGGCTGGACGCTTTGACGCAGAAGGTGCGCGAGGCAGGGCGCACGATCAACGTGCACGCGCTGGTGGCCACCGGCGTCAACGCCAACGGCCAGCGCGAGGTCCTCGGTCTGGAGGTCACCTCGGCCGAGGACGGCGCCGGCTGGCTGGCCTTCCTGCGCAGCCTGGTCGCCCGCGGCCTGTCCTGCGTCCAGCTGGTCGTCTCCGACGCCCACCGCGGCCTGGTCGAGGCGATCGGCGCCGCCCTGCCCGGCGCGGCCTGGCAGCGCTGCCGCACCCACTGGAGTCGTAAAGAAATAAGGCGTTGCTTTTCGATCTTGACCTCGTTGACTTGGTATGGGCATAGCGGGCGAGGTTCGCGATCAGCTTTCCTTTCGGTTCAGGGTGCTGTTTCCGCATTTGAACGAGCGGCAGCGGCGTCTGGTGATGGGGCAGGAGGCTCGGCTGCTCGGACATGGTGGGGTGCGGATGGTGGCGGCGGTGGCCGGGGTGTCCGAAACTACGGTCCGCGCCGGGGTGTTCGAGTTGGAGGCCGGCGAGGATCCACTGTCGAAAGGCCGTGTCCGTCGTCGTGGTGGAGGTCGCAAGACGGCTGAAGCTCAGGACCCGGATCTGGTGCCAACGCTGCTGGCGCTGGTGGAGCCGGATGAGCGCGGGGATCCGATGTCGCCGCTGCGCTGGACCACCAAGTCGCTGCGCGATCTGGCCCAGGAGTTGACAGGGCAGGGCCATCCGATCTCGGCGCCGACGGTGGGCCGGCTGTTGAAGCAACAAGGCTTCAGTCTGCAGGCCAATGCCAAGACGCTGGAAGGCAAGCAGCACCCGGACCGGGATGCGCAATTCCATTACATCAACCAGCAGGTCAAGGCCCATCAGGCGGACGGCGAGCCGGTGATCAGCGTGGACACGAAGAAGAAGGAACATCTCGGCGATTTGCCGAACGCGGGCCGGCAGTGGCGACCCAAGGGCGATCCGGTCCGGGTCGAGGACCACAGCTTCTTCTTCACCGGCCCAGACGTGCCGCATGCGATCCCGTACGGGATCTACGACGTGGCCCGCGACGCGGGCTGGGTGAACGTCGGGATCGATCACGACACCTCGGCGTTCGCGGTGGAGTCGATCCGGCGCTGGTGGCGTGGCCGCGGCAACCTGGACTACCCGAACGCCAGCCGGCTGCTTTTCACGGCGGACTGCGGGGGCTCCAACAGCTATCGCTACCGGTTATGGAAGGCCGAGCTGGCCGACTTCGCCGCCGAGACCGGGCTGGCGGTGACCGTCTGCCACTTTCCGCCCGGCACCAGCAAGTGGAACAAGATAGAGCACCGGCTGTTCTCGCACATCACCATGAACTGGCGCGGTAGGCCCCTGACCAGCCATGAGGTCGTGGTCAACAGCATCGCCGCGACCCGCACCCGCACCGGGCTGACCGTCGTGGCCGAACTGGACACCAACGCCTACCCGCTGGGTGTGTCGGTGTCCGCCGAGCGGATGAGCATGCTGCCGGTCGTCCCGCATACCGAGCGGGCTGCCTGGAACTACACGATCGGCCCGGCAGACAGCGACCCTGACCTGCCCCTACGTGACGACCGGGCGCGTATCCGATCCGAATGCCTGCACGCTCTGGCCGATCCCCGGCTGACCGGGATGAGCCGGGACGAGCTGAAGGAGCTGGTTGCGTCTCTCGCCTCGGATCAGGCGGCCCTGGCCGAGCAGCGCAACTTCCAGATCCGCGGTGGCCCACGCCGGCAGGCCAAGGCGAACCACGGGCGTCCGCTGCTCACCGCCGCCGACAAGGTCCTGATCACCATCGTGTATCTCCGCCAGATCTGCTCCCAGCGCGTCTTGTCGGAGATGCTCGAGATCAGCCAGCCGCCGATCGGTCAGGCGGTCACCGAGACCGGCAAGCTCCTGGCCGCCCGCAAACTCAAGACCGAGCCCACCGTGCTGCGCTTCACCAGCGCCGGTGCGCTTCGGGACTTCCTGGACAGCAGCGTCGTCCCGACACGACCGAACCGGCTGGCGCTGCTCGGAGATCCGGCATTGACCGGGATGAGCCGCGCGGAACTGGCCGCGCTGATCGAGCGGTTGTCGCTGCGGCAGGCCGCCGAGGCCGAGCAGCGCAAGCATCGCCAGCGCGGTGGTGACCGGCAGGCCGGCGCCCGCGGAGGCATCTTCCAGGAGAAGATCACCGACGCCGAGCGCGTTCTGGCGGTCCTCCTCGGCCTGCGCAAAGTCTGCACCTGGGAGGTCGTGGCCGAGCTGTTTCAGGTGAGCCGACGAACTATCGGAAACGCGCAGATCTGGGTCCGCCCGCTGCTGGAGGAGGCCGGCTACGCCGCCACCCGAGCCGCAACCCGCTACTCCAGCGCCGACGCGCTCCTGAACGCCATCACACCGCACGATGACATTCCACGTGTCACAGAATCGACACCTTGATTCTTTACGGCTCCACTACCTGCGCAATCTGCTCACCACCGTGCCGAAGTCGGCGCAGCCGTGGGTGGCCACGCTGGTGCGCACCATCTTCGACCAGCCCACCTCCGAGCAGGTGCGCACCCAGCACGCCTGGGTCATCAACGCCCTGGAAGCCAAGTACCCGGCGGCGTGCGAGCATCTGGACGCCGCCCGCGAGGACCTGCTGGCCTTCGCCGCCTTCCCCCGCGAGGCCTGGCGCCAAATCTGGTCCAACAACCCCCAGGAGCGACTGAACAAGGAAATCCGCCGCCCGATGGCCTGGCGAGAAGCTGTATGTGATCGCCGACAACTACTCCCCGCACAAGCATCCTCAGGTCCGCTCCTGGGCCGCGGCCAACGATGTCGAGCTGGTGTTCTTGCCGACCTATGGCTCGTGGCTGAACTGGATCGAGTCCGAGTTCGCCGCCCTGCGCTACTACGCGCTCAACGGCACCGATCACCGCAGCCACGACGAGCAGAACGCGGCGATCGGCACGGGCCGTGCTGTAGCGGATGGGATCTCAGGGGCCACTCCTCCGCTGGCATGAGTGGATCTTGGCGGACATCGCCCGGGTGAGCTTGGCCCAGGGGAACGAACACCGCTCCGCCGCGCCGACCATGAGCGACTTGTGGAACATCCATGGGATGTTCCACCAGCACGTCGATCGGCATCCGGAGGAGACTCCTCTGAAGGTTCACCTGCTACAGCTGTTCAACCAGCAGCTCGAGGGGCAGGCCGACGGTTACCAGGCGCAGGCACGCTCGGCGGCCATTCTTCTGGACGCCAGCACCGACAAGCCGCTGAAGGTCATCGGGAAACCCGGTTGGGAACAGGACCTGTTCGGGTGTTCACTCGTGCAGTACGTGGCCGCGGCGCGTCTCATCCGGGCCTGCGCCCTGTCGTCCGCCGGCCGGGTGAATCCCGAGGTCCTGAACGGGCCGGAAGCCGGCGAACTGCTTGAGCACATCGATCAGGCCACCTTCGACGCTATTCTCGCACGACACTTCGTCACCGACACTGCCTCCTTCAAGGAGGCCGAGCGCCCCTGGCGCCAGAAAGCCACCGCCGACCTGCGCCGATACACCTACAATCCGCTGCGTGAGTCGCCGTTGATCAATGGATACGGCCCCGGATACCTCTGCCCCAGCCCGCACCTGGTCTGGTCGAAATCGACGCCTCTCGGCCTGTACTTCACCGGCCGCAAACACTACGGTGACATGTCGTTCGCTGGCGACATGGGGCATCTGTTCGAGGCCTACATCGGCCGCCACCTGCGGCTCCTGCCAATGCCCAGGTACACGCCGAGATCCTTCACAGGAAAGGCGGCCAGCAGCTCAAGAGCGTCGACTGGATCGTGGAGTCCCCCTACCTGCTGCTTCTGGTCGAGGTCAAGGCGACCATGCCGACCGAGGCCGTCCGGCTCGGCGATCTCGAAGCAGCTCAGGCCGCATGGGACAAGCTCATCACTGCCTCCGACCAGATCGACGCCGTGGCGGGTTACCTGCGTGACGGGCACGACGCTTACGCGCACATCAAGCCCGCAGGGCGGCCGATCCTCGGGCTGGTGATCACACTCGAGCCGTTCTACTTGATCAACGGCTACGACCTGCTGCCAGCAAGAACCACGCCGGTCTATGTGGCCTCGGCGGAGGAACTCGAACGGGCTGGTCACGGTTACCAGCACCACTGCCAGCCAGCTCATCCTGCGGCACCATACGGAGCACGCCGAGGGATGGCACGTCCGCGGATCGTTCGCCGGCCATACCTTCGAACCCAATCCCATCGTGGAGAGCGCGTGGCACCGCTACCCCTGGAGCGGCTCCAGCACGGACCCCGATCACTAGCGTGCCGTTGATGGCGTCATCTCGGCCTGACCTTCGAAACTGTGCGTCTGCAGCGTGGCGACGTCGCGGTGAAGGCTCGAACGGAAGTCCGAGCCATGGGCAGGAGGGACGGTCCGCGTCGCCCGGCGGTCGAAGGCGACCACCCGCGAGCGCGGCCTTCAACATGGCGCGCCGGATGTCTCCGGATGGCTCCGGGGGCCTGCGGCAGAGGCGGGGGCGGGTGTCAGTGTTCGTACCAGGGGTCGGTGACACCGCCGGGGCAGGCCAGCTTCTGCGCGTCGAGGTGAGTGAGCCTCGCTCCCGCTTCGTACGCACTGCGCAGGAAGTCGAGCACTGTGCCGACAGGATCGGCAGCGGCCCGGGCGTCGTCGTAGCGCAGGATCGCCAGGTGGCTCCCGCGCGCCGGGAGCCACTCCGCCCGCTCGGGGCGCAACGGCTCTTGTTCCAGGCCGGGTGGTTCGGGGGCGGTGTAGGAGTAGAAGGCGGGCCAGGGGCGTTCGGCGTCGCCGAACCAGAACCCGGCGCTGATCACCTCCCAGCTGTACGCCTCTCTGCTCACCGGATCGACCTGCGGCGAAGCGCCCACGACACGGCCGGTGAATCGGGTGACCGCGATGTCGAAGGTGTGCCAGAAATGGTGCACCGGGCTGATCTTGCCGGCGAAGCCGGCGGCGTGGCGATCGAGCAGCCGGGCCACCTGCGACAGTATCCGCCAGTAGCGGTTGATCAACGCGGGATCGTATGCGGCGTGTGCGGTGTCCTCGGCGAACGGAATTTGATCGCCCAGGTCGAACGGCACCGCCCGGATCTCCGGCCTTATGCCGAAACCCTCCAGTACGGCGAACAGATTCGCGTGAAAGCTCGCCACCGACTGCTCCGCCAGCCCGAACTCGGCGCTGCGCCCGTCCAGGACATCGACGACCAGTCGGTGGCGCACCAGGTCGAAGTCGATGCAGAACAGCGGCATCTCGCCCAGTCCGCCCATCGGCCGGGTGGTCAGCCCGCGGCCGGTCAGATGGAACGGAACGTTCCACCAGTGGTTGCGCCTGTCGCTTGCCGTCAGCCGTACTTTGCCGACGATCTGCGCGAACCGGTGCATGGTCTCTTTCGTGTCAGACCACTCTTCCAGCGGCAGCGGTGGAAATATGTCCATGACGACCCCCTTTCCGTGATCACAGTATCGCGTACCGTAGTCACGAGCTCGAGGTGGGCGGGCGAAGACCGGGGTGGCGGTGGTGTCGATGCCGACATTGCCGCGGAAATGGCGGAGGTAGCCCCGGCCTTTGGCCCAGCGCACTGGGGTGAGCACCAGCGCGGTGACGAGGTCTTGCAGCAGTTCCCGCTTTCGCGCGTGTGCTGGGTCGTCATCTTCCCAGGCGGTGGCCAGCGTGTCGGCCTGGTGCTGGGGCGGGCGCGCCGGTCGTGGCGGGCTGGATCCAGCACGGTGGTCAGCCGGTCGAAGGCCCGGTAGAAGCGGCGGGAGGAGGCGAGCACCTGGTGGACATCTGCGGGGTCGACTTCGGGCAGGCCGAGCCGGTGGCGTGCGGCGGCGGTCGGGCAGAACGTGGCGATCCGCCAGGCCTCGACGAGAGTGGCCTTGCCGGTGTGGTTGATGGACAGCAGCAGGCAGGTCAGCACCGCGGCGATGGGCAATCCGGGAGGGCCGGGCCTCGGGCCGAGTTCGGCGTCGATCAGCGGCATGATGCCGGAGTCGTCCAGCAGTCGGGCGTAGTGGCTGACGACGGCGTCAGGGATCTGTGCCGTCTGCTTGGCAGGTGGCCGGGTCGGGTGGCTCGGGCTCGGGTGGTGCGGGGCGGCCAGGCGCATGGCTTTGCCGTACTCACATGGTGCGGCCGCCGTACCGCCAGCACTCCTCCGGCGATCGCCAGGGGGGCGCCCGGGACCGTCGAGGCCCAGACCTCCCGATCGAGCAGCTCCGGCCGGGTCACTGGCCCGGTCGCCACGTCGATCCAGGTGGCGGTCACAGCGGCGAAGACGGATGCGGCGGCCAGCGTCACCGCTCCTCCGGCCGGCCACCGGTCTCTTACCGAGGCAGCGGGACCGCCCTGTCCAGCCGCCGCCCCCTCGGAGCCGGCCTCGTCGAGCCCACCGGCACAGACCTCGGCTGCACCCCACGGGGCGAGTTCGCATCACCTCAGCGGCCATCACGCCACCGCCAACCGGGGAGTGCAGAGAAGCATCTCCGGCGGCGGCTGGTGCGATAAATTCATGTTTGCCCAAGTCGCATGAGGGGGAGCAGTGGCGCTTGGCCTGCCGGAGGCGATCACTCAACTCGCCGACGCTCGATCGCCGCGGCGCCGCGCCGCCGCAAAGAGGCTGCGTGCCCTGGCCGACCCCGTAGCTGGCCCTGCGCTGCTCGACGCGCTGCGGCGAGAGATCCGCGATCCGCAGTCCTGGGAAACGCAATACCAGATGATCATGGCGCTGGCGACGTGCGGCCACCAGCCCGCTCTTCCGCTGCTCAGAGAACTCGCGCTCAAGCCGCTGGACGCCACGATGGTCTATGTCGCCCTTGGCGACGGAATCGTCCGACTCGGGCGAGACCACCACAACGATCCGGCGCCGCTTGACTGGTGTCTGAGCACGGGTAACGACATGCTCGCCGACGGTGCCCTGCGGGCGGTCGCAATGCTCCGCCTCATTCTTGACGAGCCCGCCATCGACCGCATCCTGAACTTCCTGGCCGAGCGCACCCCCTACAACGGACTTCGCTTCTGGCCTGCGGCCGCAGCAGCGGGCTGGAACGGCCCACGCGTCAAGGTCTTCCTCACCGCATGCGCATCCTCCCCGCGAGAGGACGTAGCCGATGCGGCCAAGGCCTCGCTTGAGGGGCGGTACAAGACCTACCGGCCGCTCTGACCTCACATTGGCGCAGAGAAGATCGGATCCGTGAGCGCAGGTCGACAACACCTGACCGCCGTGAATGACCGTAGATCGTGGGCCGGGCGAGCGCTGGCGGGAAGGTAGCAGGCCCCGATTCCCCTCTCCCTGCGCCGAGCCCGCGATGTCCTCGCCCGACCGGGGCAGCGGTCCCTGATCAGGCCGGGCCGATCCAGGACCGTAGGCGTGGCCGTGCTCCCTGGGCGCCCGGGACACTCCGGCAGGAGAGTGCTGCCACCCGTTTTCCACGATCGAAAGGAGATGTGACGTGTCTGCTCGCATCGAAGACCTCGATATGTCCGCGCTGCCGGACGACGCGCTCGACGGCGTCATCGGAGGCCTGCCGCGCGAGAGCCACGGCGAGATCTGCCTGTGGATCCTCTCCGCGCTCGGCGGCGGCAAGTCCGACCCGATCGACTACAAGGTCCCGCGCTGAGGGTTCCTCACGGCGTGGCCGGGGTTCTCCCAGCCACGCCCGGTCCATGCCTAGGGGATTGACGTTGATTCTGATTCTGAGCGCCCGCGACGACAGGTCAGTGGACCTGGTCGCTCCGAAGCTCACTGCCCGTGGCGCCGAGTTCCTGTGGTGGGATTCGGGTGACTTCCCAGCGGAAAGTCGTTTCGTCTCCCGGCTGAGCGATGGCGGCGGCTGGCGGCACCTGCTGCGGGCCGGCGGGCGCGAATACGACACCACGGCCTTCACTGCCGTGTGGAACCGGCGGCCGTCCAATTCGTGCGCACCCGCCGCGGTCTCCAACCCGAGCCACCGGAAATACGTGGAGAAGCTCGCAGGGATCTTCCTTTACGGCTGGGAGGACACCCTCGAGGCGCGCTGGTTCCCCGGCCGGAGCTGGGACCTGCTGCGCCTCCAGAACAAGCTGCTCAACCTCGCCGCGGCGGCCAAGCTCGGGTTCACCACCCCCGAGACGCTCATCACGAACGACGCCCAAGAGCTCATCCCGTTCTGGGAGAAGGCCGGCGGCCAATTGATCGCCAAAGAGGTGGAGTTCGTCGAATTCCAGGTAGAAGGCGCGGACCACGTGTTCTACTCGACCCCGGTCACCCGGCGGCATCTCACCGACCGGAGCCGCCTGGACCTCTCGCCGGCCATCCTGCAGCCGTACGTGGAGAAGTCGATCGAACTGCGGATCACCGTCGTCGGCGAGCAGGTGTTCGCGGCCGAGATCCACTCGCAGGGCTCACGGGCCACGAAGTACGACTACCGCCACTACGAGCGGACGTTCTCGAAATACGGGATCCATCAGCTTCCGGCCGACGTCGAGAAACGCTGCCTGGCATTGACCACCGCGCTCGGCCTGCCTTACGGCTGCATCGACCTGATCCTGACCCCCGAGGGCGAGTACGTCTACCTGGAGATCAACCCCTCGGGCCAGTGGGGCTGGATCGAGGCCTCCACCGGCCTGCCCATTTCCGATGCGATCGCCGACTGGTTGGTCGCCGCCAACCCCGTGGAATCACTGTGAACACTTTCGCCGACACCCTGGCCGAAGCCGTCGAGCTGCTGCGCGGCCTGCCGCGGACCCGTGACGGGGTCCCTGCCGCCCGTCGCGCGGTCGCCGCCTGGTGCGCCGACCGCCCGCAGACCAAGGTCCAGCTCGTCACCGACGTCCGCCCTGGCAGCCCGATCGTCGACTACGACTTGGTGCTGGCCCATCCCGACGGCGGGGATGTGGCGCTGACCGCGCCGACCGGTGACGGCGTGCCGTGGACGGTCGACCACTCCACCCACTTCGCCTCCGGGCGGGTGCTCACCATCGGCGACCATGAGGTGCTGGTCCAGAACGCCCTGCTGACGCTGCGCGCCCGGGCCGAGGGCGATCCCTCGATCCAGGAGGAGCTGATCGACCACTGCCTGCTGGAGGAGCTGATCGGCCAGGAGACCGAGAAGCCGACCCAGGAGGAGATCCAGGACGCCTCCGACGGCTACCGGATCCGACGTGGCCTGCTCAGCCGCGATGAGATGATGCGCTGGCTGGAGAACGTGGGGCTCACGCTGGAGGCCTACGACAACCACATCACGGGCCTGGCGCTCCGGCAGCGGGTGCGCGCACGCGTGGAACGGGAGACCGCACGCGACTATCTGGACCGGCATCCCGGCGAGTTCGACCAGGTCTGGGCGGTGTGGGCGACCGGCCCGGAACACGAACTGAGCGCCGGCCTGCCTCATGCCCAGCCCGCCGGCGGCGTCGAGGTGACCTCAGCGGTCCGGGCGGCGCGCGAACTTCCCGAACCGCTCCGGCGGGCCGCCGCAGGCAAGACCGTTGGCCCGGTGCCCTACGGCCGCCACCACCTGGTCGGCGAGATCCGGGAACGCCGCCCGGCCGATCCCGACGACCCGGCGACGCTGGCCGCCGCCGGGCGGGCCGGCTTCGCCGCGTTCATGGCCGAACGGCGGGCCGCGGCAGACATCAGGTGGCACTGGCTCTGAGACCCTTCCGCATCCCACCGGGTCACGAGGACAACCTCGGCGCACCCGCGTCGTACGACGATCACGGCTGGGCTTGAACACGCATCACCTTCGAGATCGAAAAGGTTGACGGCATGATCATTCGCTTCGGCGACCTCGCCTCGGCCACCGCGTGCCGAGGGCATGGCCGGGCGGCGCGCCAAGGCTGCTGCCATCCGGTACGGCCGTGAAGCCGCATGCGTTTGTGCTGCTATGGCTCGTGGTGGCGTTCCTCGCCTCCGCGGGCCTCACGGTCGTCGCACTGATCGCCGGTGCCCGGTGAGACGCATGAGAGTCGTGCTGCAGAACACGCAGACCGAATGCGGGTCGGCGTGCCTGGCGATGGTGCTGCACCACCACGGCCACCGCACGACCCTCACCGAACTGTCGCAGCAGCTCGGTGTCGGCCGCGACGGCCTCAGCGCCCGCGCGCTCGTGACGGGCGCGCGGGAGTACGGGTTGACGGCACAGGCCTTCCAGCTCGCCCCGGAAGACCTGGCCCGGGTGCCGCTTCCGGCGATCGTCCACTGGGACAACCACCACTTCGTGGTGGTCGAACGCTGGGCCGTCGACCGGGTCGACATCATCGACCCGGGTTCTGGCCGCCGCCGGCTCACCCCACAGGAGTTCGCAGCCGGGTTCTCCGGGGTGCTGCTCGCCTTCGAGCCGGGCGCCGGGTTCCGGCGTGGCTCCTCATCGATGGCAAGCGCGTGGCGGCGGGAATTCCTGCGCACCCTGCTGCAGCGGCGGCGCGGCCTGCTCGCGCAGGTCATCGCGGCGTCGCTGCTGCTGCAACTCCTCGGCCTGGCGCTGCCGCTCTTCTCCGAGATCCTGCTCGACACCCTCCTGCCGCATCGCGCCATCGATCTGCTGCCGCTGCTGGGGATCGCGGTGCTGATCGCGGGCGCGGCCCAGTTCGTGCTGGGATACCTGCGGGCCGCTCTGATGGTGACCGTACGGACCAGCGCCGACCAGGAGCTCAGCGAGGGTGTCGTCGGGCACCTGGTGGCACTCCCCTTCACCTACTTCACCCAGCGCGGCACCGGCGACCTGGTCACCCGTGCCTCCAGCGTGACGATGCTGCGGGAACTGCTGACCGGGCAGATCGTCACCGCCATCCTCGACGGCCCGCTCGCCATCGGCTACCTGGTGATCGTGTACATCCGCGACCCGGTCTTCGGGGCGGCCCTGACCGGCGTGGTAGTGGTCCAGTCGCTGCTCCTGCTGGTCACCTCCCGCCGGGTCAACCAGCTCAACCAGCAGGAACTGGCCGCGATGTCGAAGTCGCAGGGCACCCTCATCCAGACGCTCAGCGGCATCGAGACGCTGAAGGCGTCCGGAGCCGAGCCCCGCGCCATGAAACAGTGGTCGGAGCACTTCGCCGAACAGCTCGAAGCCGACCGGAAGGTCGGCCTCACCCACGGTTTCATCGACTCCTTCCTCGCGGCGATCCACGTGATCACCCCGCTCGGCCTGCTCTGGATCGGCGCCTGGCGAGTGCTCGACGGCGAGATCTCCGTCGGCGCTCTGGTCGCGCTCAACGCCATCGCCTTGGCCACGCTCACCCCTCTCGGCTCGCTGATGACGAGCCTGCAGAGCCTCCAGCTCGCCGGCGCCCACTTCGACCGGCTCTCCGACATCCTCATCAACACACCGGAACCCAGCCAGGGCATCGAAGTGCTGCGTCTGCGCGGCGCCATCGAACTGCGTGACGTCGGCTTCCGCCACGACCCGCGCGGACAGTGGACGGTCCGGAACGTCACGGTGTCGATCCGCCCCGGCCAGAAGGTGGCCCTGGTGGGCGCCTCGGGATCGGGCAAGAGCACCCTGGCCCGGCTTCTGCTGGCCCTGCACACGCCCGTTGAGGGCGAGATCCGCTACGACGGCGTTCCCGCCGGCGAGCTGAACCTGCGTTCGCTGCGCCGCCAGTTCGGCGTCGTCACCCAGGACCCGTCGCTGTTCAACGGAACGATCCGGGACAACATCGCACTCAACGCCCCCGACGCGGCGATCGAACGCGTCGTCGCGGCGGCCGAGCTAGCCGCGCTGCACGAGGAGATCATGGCGATGCCGATGAACTACGAGACCATGCTGACCGAGGGCGGCGGCCTGTCCGGCGGCCAGCGCCACCGCCTCGCCCTGGCCCGCGCCCTGCTGTCCCGGCCGAAAGTGCTGCTGCTCGACGAAGCCACCAGCAACCTCGACAGCAAGACCGAAAGCCTCATCGAGGCCAACCTGGCCTGGCTGCCGCAGACCAGAATCGTCATCGCCCACCGATTGAGCACGGTCCGCGACGCCGACCTGATCCTGGTGCTCGACAAGGGCCAGATCGTGCAGCGGGGGACGCATGACGAACTCATCTCCGTAACGGGCAAATATGCCGAGCTCGTCGTCGCCCCGCCGGCCGGCCCGTAGAGCGGCCGCGGGTTCCCGGTGAGCGGATCCGAGCCGCGAAGCCGGTTCCATCTCACTGGCCTCCTGTGACCAGTACTGCGCGGCAACCGGCCCACCCCGTCGAAGGGAGATTGGGGCGTCGACCAGCTGCTCGACCGATGGAGCGTGCTACACCCTTCCAGCCCGGACGAAGCGATCGCTCATGCGCAGGATCCCTGCCTCACCCCGCAGCTGCAGGTGGAAGGCACACGCTTTCCACAGTGGCCACAAGCTCGGCCAGCGCGCTGTGGACCTGATGCTCATCGGCGTGTTGCTTGCGCAAATCAACCATCAGATCGCCGCGCTCCACGCCCAGAACATCAGCCAGGGCATAGACCTGCCGCCCATGCGTCAGCGGGTGCCCCTCCATGGCGATGGCCAGGTGGTACGGCGTGAGGTTGGCAGGGTCTTCCAGCCGGTCGCGCAAACGTTCGTTCCAGTCCATGCCGCTCCAGTTCGGGAAGGTAAAACCAATGGGGATGCTGGCGCGATGGTGCACGTTGGGCTTCCCTCCTGCGGCTTCGGGGATCGGAGGCAGGCACACCGAGAGAAGCCGCCGGAGTCATGCGAGTGTTGGGAACACGGGAGCATGAAGTCGCCGCGCACGGCGACGACGAGTAGCTCGACCGGATCCTGCCGGCGGAAGAGACTCAGCAGCCCCCGCCACAGCCTGTTGGTAAGGCCGACCCCCGTGACGTTCGCGCGGGTATGCGCCATGCCGTCACCGTGCCGTATCGTGATCGATCGCGCAGCAGGATGCGGGCGGTCATCGAGGCGCTGAGCGAGATCCGTCTCGGGTCTGGAGTTGCGGTTGATCCAGAGCAGGATCGTCGCAGAGCAGGACGCAGGTAGGTCACCCGGGAGATGCCCGGTTTGCGGTTGCTCGATCGGCAGTTCGAGCGGGCTTGCGCTGAGCATGCCCGTCAGGCACGCGGCAGCAAAGCGACCCGCACCTGATCGCCTCCTGGGACCCGTTCGAGCCCGACCCGGCACATACCGACGCGACCCTCGACGACCTGGCCGCGCACCTCAACCGCCCCGCCGAGGGCTACGCCCGGCCGCTCATCCGGTGCGTCTGGCACTGCACCGCCCTGACCGCTCGCCACGACCGGCCTCTCACCGACACCACCTGGGCGCAGATCGCCACTCAGCTCATCGACGCCGCCGGCATCGCCCCGTACGGAGACCTCGACGCCTGCCGATGGATCGCTCTCCGGCACGCCCGCGACCACGTGCACCTGGTGACCACCCTCGTTCGGCAGGACGGACGAATCCCCGAGATGCACGGCTACTGGTACCGGATGCGAGACACCTGCGACCGGATCGAAGCCGAACTCGGCCTACTCCTCACGTGCTCATCCCGAACCTGAACCAGTCAGCGCTCAAGGTCCCGCGTCGGACCCGCAGCCACGAAGAGTCAGAGATCTTGCTGACATCGGTGTCGCGCCGGCTGTCATCCGTTGTCGTTCTCCACTGACATTCCGTGTCGCTCAATGTCCGTTCCCGGTGAAGTCTTCGGGCGGCGGTGCCTCGACCTGCGGGTGCAGCGTAGGTCCGAACGCCTCGTACGTCGGCCGTTCGACTTCACCCTGCTTTTTCGAAGGGCGGCAGTATGCACACGAAGGACGGTCCGGCGGCCCGCAGTACTCCCGGGGCCGAGAACGCGTACGTCGCGACTCGGAAATGCCAGTAGGCCGGTCCCGCCGGGGATTTCCCACCCTGCCGCGGTCGTGCGTGAGCAGGTTGTCTTCGAGTGCACACCCCGGCCCACCTCCCGGTCCCGGGCTCACCCATTGTCGACGCCGATGTCCCGTGAGACCATCCGGCGATGCGTGTAAATCTGTGCTATCGCAATTTATCCCGCATCCTCCTGGCCCTGGTCGCAGCTGCCTTCTCCATCGCATCCCTGGGCCTGGCCACCCCGGCATCCGCAGCCGTTCCCGACGGCAACAACTGCTGGTACGTCGCGCCGGGCAGCCCACCGAGTAAGACCGACAACAAGACCGTCAACGACAGTGCGGCGGTCCAGTGCGACGGTCCAGCGCGCCGCATCGACGCCACCCCGGCATCCGCCGACCTTCCCGACGGCCACCTCTGCTGGTGGGTCTCGCCGGGCAGCCCACCGAGCAAGACCGACGCCAAGACCGTCAACTACAGCGCGACGGTCCAGTGCGACGGTCCAGTGCGACGCATTGACCTCACCGTGGAGTTGCTCTACCACGGACTGGTCGCCGGCCCCGGCGTAACCGTGAGCGGCCGCACCGATGTTTGGCAGTACACCACCCTGGTCCCCCTGTTCGGCCTCGGCGCCCCCACCCCGGGCGAGTTGTGCGAGTCCGGCTATTACTCGGGCCGGGCGACCGCCACGGTCCAATACCTGTCGGGGTCTCCGGAGTTCATCACCGCATCGACGGGGTCTGATCCGGTATGGCTCGACTGCCCGCCGCCGGATATCCCCACGCCCCCGCCGGCGATGACGGTCGTCAACCCGGGCACCCAGAGCACGCGCCTCCCGGACAGCGTGATGCTGCAGATGCAGGCCACCGGCGGGAGCGGGTCCTACACCTGGTCGGCGACCGATCTGCCGCCCGGGCTGACCATCGACACGACGACTGGCTTGATCACCGGCACGCCCTCGATAGGAAGCTACAACGTCACGGTCACGGCCGTCGGCGGTGGCCAGGCAAGCACCACCTTCACCTGGCGCGTCCGGCGCGAGGCCGTCTGCCCCAGATGCTGATCTTCTGCCCCCAACGGAATCCCTGTCGGAAAGGCGACGGCGCGTATTGTCTGCGGTCCCGGGTCGATCCTCCTCTCCGATCCCGCCCGGTGCGGGTAGGAGAGGAGCAACCCCGTCACACACGCTTTGAACACATCTGCCGTCCCGAGCGGCGCCCTCGCCGCGGGTCTGGCGCGGCTCGGGCAGGACGACGGCCGGGCGGTCAACCTGGTGCACGGGGTAGCACGACGATGTGCCGTTGATGGAGCGGCTGGACTCGTCCGGGTCCCATCCGGTCACCGTACTGCCGGTCAGCTCCTCGACGGCGACGGCGGCCGCGGCGGCCTGGTCGCCGCGCACACTCCGCGCGGCGATCGTGCCGAAGACGCCACCCGGCTTCGCCTCCAGAGCGCAGTGACTGACTCAGGGTGAGATCGGCGAGAGTCGCCTGCTCGTATTGACGCTCTCGGTTCCAAGGACATTCAGCAGAGCCAGAGCCTCGGCGCCATGGGATCCGGTCATCGCCGAGCAGCTCGGCCGCGCCCACCCGCTCGCCCGGCATCTCGACGACTTCCTCACCGACCTGGGCAACGCCGGGAAGTCGGCGCACACCCGGCGCGCCTACCGCGGTGACCTGGTCGCGTTCGCTGCCCACCACGGCGAAGAACTAAGTGAGCTGACTGCCGCGCCGGTCCGGGCGTTCCTGGCCGAGCTCGCCGACCTGTCCCCGGCCAGCCGCAAGCGCAAGCGCGCCGCCGTCGCCTCCTTCACCAAGTAGGCCGTCCGGCACGACCTCCTGGCCGTCAACCTGATGGACCGCATCGACACCGTCATGGTGCCCAAGAGCCTGCCGCGCCCGGCCGTGGCCGCCGACGTCGCCAAGGTGCTGGCGGTGATCTGCTCGCGGCGGCCGCGCAAGGACTTGTCGCTGGACCGGCTGCGGGATCGGGTGCTGTTCGAGACGGCGTACGTGTGCGGCGCCCGCGCCTCCGAGGTCTGCGGCCTGTACGTTGAGGACCTCGACCTGCGCCTGGACGACGAACACGTCCGCATCCACGGCAAGAGCGGCAGCGTCCGCACCGTCCCGCTCGACGACCGCGGCTACGTCGCCCTGCTCAAGCTCTACCTGGCCCGCGCCGGCTACTCCGCCGGGCCGCTGTTCCGCGCCTCGATCAACGGCTGCGGCGGGCCACTGTCGTACGACGCCGCCCACCACCGCTGGCAGAGCTGCTGCGCCGCCGCACGCGTCGAGATCGACATCCACCAGCTACGCCACGCCCACGCCACCGAGCTCGTCAACGCCGGGGTGTCCATCGAGGCCGTGCGCCGCCGCCTCGGCCACGCCTCAACCGAAACGACGCAGCTGTACGCGCTGCTCGACGACAAGGTCGCCGACGCCGAAATCCGCGCCGCGCGCCGCCGCCGCGACCGCGCCACCTGACCGGAGGCGGGTCCTCGACGAGGTCTTCACGATGGACGGTGCGGTAGCAGCTCCTGTTCGGCCCGATCGGCTACCAGATCGGTGACCGTGCCGGAGGCGTCGGTGAGGCGGACGGTCAGACGGGCGCCGTCGTCGGCCTCGGTGAAGATCAGCAGGGCCTGGTTCCCGCCCACCTGTCCTGAGCCGTAGCCGCAGGAAGACATCGGCCGGGCTTGACCAGACGACCTGCTGCTCAGTGCGCACCTGCTCGTACATCGCCGCGATCGCGGCTCGCGGATCGAGACGGTCGCGTGTGCTTACGATCAAATCGGCGATGTGCCCGATCTCGGTGCCGTCGGCGGTGAAGAGCACATGGTCGAGAGTCGGCTCGCTTTCGTGCAGCTGCCCGTCGTCGAGCTCGACCTGTCCGTGAATGGCGACCAGGTCCCGGCGCACGATGTTGTGCAGGTCCGCCAGCGGATGCTTCAGCCGGGCCAGGGCCAGGGGCCCGTCCTGGGCGATAGGTCGCTCCGGGGTGACGGTCTCGATGTTGTAGTGCTGGGCTTTGATGAGCGCGGTCCTAGTGAATCCCGAGGCGGAGACCAGCACCAGCCGGTCGGTGGGCAGATCGGCGTGCTTGGCGCGCATCTCCTCCACCCACGGCACGTCGGCCTTCCTGCCGCGGTCGCGGCACTCCACGCCGATCTGGACCCGGTGACCGGCCACGTGAGCGGTGAGCAGGACATCGACCTCGCGCATCTTCCCGCTCGTGCGATCAGGCAGGCTGGCGGATTCGGTGACGGTGACGTTCGGATCCAGGTGCGCCTTGACGAAGTAGACGACGGCCTGAAAGTCGTTGGAGCGTGCGGGCACCCGATTACGGTAGCCGCCTCGACCGACAAGCCGGGGCTCGAAGCGAACCAGGCGTGATCCGACGTCGAGGTAGTGGCGTGAGCGAGTTGTTGCCGTTTCGGCACACATGGTTGGCACGGAGCGCCTGGTGCGGCCACGATGCACACATGAGGCTGACGACGATGACGCAGATCACCGTGGACGGTGTGATGCAGGGCAACGGTCACGCGACTCCCGAGGAACTGGCCAGCGGGTTCACGCGGGACGGCTGGGCGCTCGGGGCATTCGCCGATGACACCGGCGAGATGATCACCAAGACCTATCAGCGGGCGGATGCGTTCCTGTTCGGGCGGCGCACGTACGAGATGTTCGCCGAGACCTGGGGCACCCGGCCGGAGATGCAGGCGCACCCCATCGGGGTCGCGCTCAACGGGGCGCAGAAGTACGTCGCATCCAACAGCATCGAGAAGCCGTCGTGGGGACCCGTCACGCTGCTGTCCGGGGATGCGACCGCGGCGATCAGGGAACTGAAGGAATCGTCATCGGGCGAGATCCAGGTACACGGGAGCGCAACCCTGATCCGCTCGCTGCTCGCCGCCGGCCTCGTCGACGAACTGATGCTGCTGGTCGTTCCCGTGCTGCTCGGACAGGGCATGCGGCTGTTCCCGGACGATGGGCCCGTCGCCGCGCTCGAGGTCATCAGCTCCTACACCGACGCAAGGGGCGTCGGCGTGCACGTGTACCGGCCGGCCGGACAACCGGAGTTCCACCCGGCGCGGCCGAAGTAGACCGACCGGCGTCCCCGTGGGTCGGCCCGGCCGAGCCGGCCACGCTTGCGCCGCCTGCCCGCCGACGTCGGGAGCCGCCATCCGGCCGCTGGCCAACGCGACGACCTCGTTCAACACTCCGAGGGCTAGAAAAGAGTAGGCCAGAAACACCAGACGTCCCGCCTCGGCGCTCCCGGCGACACCCTCGACGAATTGCGCGGCGATCAGGGGGATGCACGTCCAGAATGCCGTGTCGGCCACGATGAGGACCGACAGGACGACCACAGCGCGCCGATGCGGCCGCAGATAATGTCTGGACAGACTCCACGTGGACGCGCGTCGGCGGGCCGGCGGGGAATGGTTTCCCGGCATTCACGTCAAGCACAACGGTTGCGCGATTGGCGGCCTGGCCGGGCGGCCGGGTGCATGTCCTCTCCTCCGGAGGTTGCTGGTGCATCTACATCCAGGCGAGACCAAGGCCGTCGGCTGGCGGACGGTGACCCTGCTCGACGCGGTCCGGCGGCTCCGCGGCGCGTCCCCCGGGGTCTCCGGACGTCCGCGGGTGATCGCGATCGACGGCCGGGGCGGCGCGGGCAAGACGACCCTGGCCGAGCGACTGCGCAAGGTGACCGACTCGGCCATCGTGCACACCGACGACATCGCCTGGAACCACGCCTACTTCGACTGGGGCGCCGTGCTCGCCGAGAACGTCCTGCGGCCCCTGCACCAGGGTCAGGCGGTGGACTTCCGCCCGGACGCCTGGGTCGAGCACGGCCGGCCCGGATCGATCACCGTCCCCGCCGATGTCGAGTTCGTCTGGGTCGAGGGTACCGGCATCATCCGCGAGGAGCTCGCCCCGTGGCTGGACGCCTCGGTGTGGATGCAGGGCGATCTTGACGAGCAGAAGCGCTTGTTGCTCCTCCGCGACGGCGACTCCCCCGAGCACATGGAGCACGTGGCGAACTGGATGCTGGAGGAGCTGCCGTTCCTGTTGCGAGAGCAGCCGTGGACCCGAGCCACCATGATCGTCGCCGGCCCTCCGCACATTGACCACGACCCGGACACCGAGCTCGTCGTCGCCCCGCCGACCGGCCCGTAGAGCGGCCGCGGGTTCCCGGTGAGCGGATCCGAGCCGCGAAGCCGGTTCCATCTCACTGGCCTCCTGTGACGTCGGCGAGTGCGACCCAGTCGCCGCGGTCCACCGACCGGGCCAGGGCGACCATGCCTGCCGGGCGGAGAAGGCATGGACCTCGGCGGCGCGCAGGTACCACGGGTGGAAGACCTTTCCGAGCACGCTGCCCTCGCTCCCATAGACCTGGAAGCCCTCCCACCAGTCCATCCGCACCGCGACCGTGAGGTCGAGATGGCCGAGGCACCCGTCGGCGAAGGCGGCCTCGATGAACCAGCAGTGAGTTCCGGCCTTCGTGGAGAGCCTGGCGCGCACGGCCTCGATCGGGCCGCCCAGGTACCGCGCCGTATCGAACAGGTGCGAGCCGTGCGCCAGGACGTAGTAGCGCTGCCGGTCGCCCTTCGGATCTCCCGGCGGGCGCAGGGCGGCAGTGCTCGACTCGATGATCGGCTGCAGGGTGTCGGTCACGCTGTAGCGGTAGGTGGAGTCGGCGTACCAATGCTTCAACGCGATCAGCTGGCCGATCTCGTCGCGGATGAAATCCCGGGCGAACGCGACGCCGGGGTCGTAGCGCTTCTCGTGGCCGACCAGGATGACCCGGTCATTGCGGCGAGCCGCCTCGGCCGTGGCTTGCGCGTCTTCCACGGTCGTCGCCATCGGCTTCTCCACGAGCACGTGTTTCCCGGCCTCCAATGCCTTGACCGAGAGCGGTGCGTGGAACTCGTCCGCCACGGCGACGATGACCGCGTCCACGTTCTCGTCGTCCAGCATCGCGTCGTAGTCGGCGAAGGTTCTGGCCGGTCGGTGGATGTTCGCGACTCGTCGGAGCAGGTCGCCGGCCACGTCACAGATCGCGTACAGCTCAGCGGCCCTGGATTTGCGCACCGCTGTCAGGTGCGCGGTCTGAGCGACGAGACCGGCGCCGACCACGCCGATGTTGAAGACCCGGTCAGGCATTCGCACGCCCCTTCGCCGGCCGCCGGCGTGACCCTGTAGGGCGTCAAAATTCGTGTGCGGGGGTTGAGCTGGGCAGGTCCCGCACGGTCTTTCGCCGGCGGACCCGCTGGCCGTCCATCGGCGCCGGCGGGAGCTTTCGCAGTTGACGCTGCTGGGTCGCTCATGGACCTTCTCCCAAGGGGGTGTCGGATCTGCTTCATTGTGACCGCTTGTCGGTTGCTGCTGCTGGATTGGCCGCTGGCCACGAGGCCATCGCGCGTACAGCGACGGCACGATCCGCCACCACGGCCGCGCGAGGGCCCGGACCTCGGCCTCGAACGCGGCCGCCGCCTTGGCGGAAAGCCGGGGGACCGGCCTGCTCGGCCGGCGTTGGCAGGATCTCGCAGATGAGCCGCGTGTCCTCATCGCAGTCGGGTTCGCCGTGCACCACGGTGATGAGGACCTTGTATTGCGAGCGTGCGCGTCGGCGAGGACGCCACGTTCGGCCAGTCGCCGTGCACCGGCTGGCTGCAGTGGCCTTTCCGGTGGGCTGCCGACGTCGGATGGGTCGGGTCGGTTGTCGGTGCTCACCGGGGGATGCCCTTCCGTTTCACGAGGATGGGGCGGCGGCCAGGCGATCGGGGGGAGCGGCGGTTGGGCCAGGGTGATCAGGGGCGATCAGGGGCGTTCGGGGGAGACGGCCAGCAGCGCGGCGGCCAGCGCCTGTCCGTGGGCGCCGAGCTGAATCCGGGTGTTCTGGTGGTGCAGCACCACGGTGCCGTCCGGGTGCTGGGCGACGGCCTCGATGCCGGCCTCGGGCAGCGTCACGCCCCACACCCCGTCGCCGAGGTCGCCGCTGAGGTCGACCGGCTCGGGCAGTACCAGCCCGGCGGCGGCCTGGGCGGCCTCCAGCCGGGCGGCGGCCACGGCCGCCTCGATCGCCGCGGCGGCGGCCCGGCCGCCTTCTTCGCGAAGCTGCTCCCGTAGCCGGTCGGCCTCCTCGCGCACCGCGGTGGTCTCGGCCCGGGCGTCAGTGGCGGCCTGGCGTTCCTGCTCGGCGCGCTGCTCGGCCGCTTCGACACGAGCGCGTTCGCGGTCCAGGTCCTGGCGCAGCCGGTCGGCGTCGCGGGTGGCGCGGGTCAGGGCGGTGCGCAGCTCGTCGAGCTCGCGTTCGCGCTCGGCCAGCTTGGCCTGGTGTTCGGCGAGGGTATGGCGGGCCTGCTCAGCCCGTTCCTCCGCGTCCGCGCGGGCGATCTCGGCGACCTGCTGGGCGGTCTCGGCGAGCTGGCGCGCCTGCGCGGCCTGCTCCAGCCGGCCGCGCAGCAGAGCTCGTTCCTCCTTGAGGTTGCCGGCCTCGGTCACCGCCAGCAGCTCGGAGGCGCGCGCCCTGTCGGCGTCCTGCTCGGCCCGCTTCTTGTCCCGGTCGGCCTGGCGGGCGGCCTGTTCTGCCTGCTCGCGGGCTTTGCGTGCCTCGGCCGCGGCTTGCCTGGCGGCCGTGGCGTCGGCGAGCGCGCGGCGGGCGATCTCCTGGTCATCGCGGCTGGCGGCGGCGGCCTCGTCGGCGGCGCGTTCGGCTTCCCCGATGCGCTCAGCGGAGACGTCGGCAAGGCGCCGCTGCTGCCGGGTGCGCTCCTCCAGCGCCTCGGCCAGGCGGATCGTCGCCGCGGCGTGCTGCTCGAGCTGGGGGGCGATCCGCTCGTCCAGCGCGGCGGTGCGGCGGACGGCCTCGCTCATCGCGCCCTCGTGCCGGGCCCGGCGCTCGCGGTAGGCGCGGGCGCGGCAGGCGTCGGAGCAGTAGGCGCGCTGCCGGCCGGCGCTGGTCACGGCCGGCGGCAGCGTGTTGCCGCAGGACGGCCCGGCGCACCGCGCCGGCTCCTGGGCCGCAGCGGTAGCGGCCGGGTGGTCCTGTCCGTCCGTTTCGCGTGCGTCATCATCCGCAGGCGTGGGGACCCACGGGTCGTTGGGAGGACCGGCCGTAGCGGAAGGATCTTGATGTCCGGTTGCCATGCGGATGACCGTATCAGAAAGTGATGATCGCAAACGAAATTGAAACGTTCGTGATCATCACGAATCAAAATGATCGCGAATCTTACCCACGGGAATGCGGACTCCCACAGGTAAAGCCGCTACGATCAAGGCGTGGACCGGGATGCGAGGCCGCAGGAGATGATCTTGTCAGTCAGGGCGGTGAGCAGCGCGCTGACATCTCTGCGACAACCTGCCAGTGACAGTTTCGTGGCAATGCGCAGCGGGCCCTCTCACGGCGCGGACCCGAACCGTACGACGCGTGGTCGTCTTGCCCGACGGTCGAGGCTCCGAGAACATTCCGGGGAAGCCAGGACAATTCGAACCATCCCCGCCACGGTGCAGTCCGCTGACCTGTCCGAGACCGAGCGCGCCCAATTCGCTGGGGTGTTGCAGGCCATCCGAGCTTCCGGAGCCGGCGGCCTGGAGGGATCTCGCGTGGCCGGCCAGGACCTCGCCGACAAGCTACGCATCGTGCTCCCCGGCGTGGAGGAGGTGACGATCGGCCGCGTGTTGCACAAGGCGGGCATTGAGATCGCCATGCGCGTGCGTGCGGGAGCCTCTCCAGAGGACATCGCCGCAGTCTTCACCATGGCCGCTCTCGATTTGGTCGCACCTGTGCTGGGCGATGGTGCGCCCCGGGGAGGGAGCACGTCCCGGTGAATGCATCGAACCTCTCCGGGGCCCGGTGCTGGATCAGGCATGGTGCCACGATCGCCTCGGCCCCCCGGTCGCTCGTGCCAAGGCATCCTTCACCACTGCGCGGAGCGGTTGCGCCAGCTCACGCCTCTGGCTTCGCGAGGTATGCGGATTCGCTGAAGTGCATCCAGGGAAACGCGTCCGGGTCGCCGTCGATGTCCTTCCGGAGGGCCCGGTGACGGCGCCCACCGGTGAACTGACCGGACTCGGGGGTGCACCGCGGACAGCATCGAACCTGGAGGCAGGACTTCTGGCGCTCGCGGCGTTGTCATTGCCGACTGCGGCAGCCCCGGGAGATCAGGACCGCATCGCTACCGCCGCGGCGATGAAGGACCCGTACGACACTTACCTGGCCAGCCTGGACAGCGACGAGTCGCGACGCACCATGGGCGGATGTCTTGACCGCATCGCCCGGCTCATCCTCGGCCGCCCGCTCGACGATGCGAGCGTCAGCGGGCGCGGCCAGCCATGGTGGCTGCTGCGCTACGAGCACACCGTGCACCTGCGGGCCCAAATCCTCCGGCAGGGCTGGTCGGATGCCTACGTCAACAAACATCTCAGCGCCCTGCGCCGCGTGCTCGAGGAAGCCTGGCTGCTGGGCGGCATCACCGGGGAGGAATACCAGCGAGCCCGCAGCGTCAAGGACGTCAAGGGCGAGCGCCACCCCGCCGGCCGCTACATCCCCGACCAAGTGATCGGCGCGCTCCTGGCCGCCTGCCTGGCCGACGAAACCCCGGCCGGCGCGCGTGACGCCGCACTCATCGCCGTGCTGGACAGCTGTGGCCTGCGCCGCGCCGAAGCCGCGAACCTGGCGATGGACGACTACGGCGCCTTGACCACCGGCATGCTGCGCGTTGTCGGCAAGGGCAACAAGGAACGGCATCTGCCGCTCTCCTCGTTCACCACCGGTCTGCTGGAACGCTGGCTCGCCATCCGGGGCGACGGCCCAGGAGCGCTGTTTCCCCGCCTGGAACGCAACGGCGCCCCGCGGATGAAGAACGGCAGGCCCCGGCACATGCAGCCCCAGGGCATCGCCGACATCCTGACCAAGAGAAGCACCCAGGCGGGCACCCGCCGCGTACGGCCACACGACATGCGCCGCACCTTCATCAGCAACGTGCTACCGGTCGTGGACGCGATCAAGGCCGCCAAACTGGCCGGCCACGCACGACCGGAGACGACCATGGCCTACGACCTACGCCCTGCCGAAGAACTGCGCGACGACATCGAGCGGTTGCGCACCCCTGCCATCCGTCCCCTGAACCACCTGCCGGACGATCAGCGCTTCGCACCGTAGGCCGCGCGCGGGACCCGGACGGGGACCGCTCAGTCAGCTTCAGCAGAGGCGGACGCAAGCGGACGCCAGGGCGTAGCCTCAGCGCTGTCGATGATCGGAGCCGGTCCGGGGGAGGACACGTGATCCAGTGGAAGTCGGTCGCGGAAGATCCGGCGCGGTTCGAACGCGCCATGAAGATTCTCATCCGGCGGCTGCACCCCACCGCGCAGGGCATGGACGGCAGCGGCGGCGACGGCGGCGTCGACGCCTGGCTACAGACCGATCTTGGACCGGTCATCTTCGAGGTCAAGTCGTTCAGCACCCGCCTCACCTCCCCTCGCAGACGGCAGATCGAGAAGTCGCTGGCCACCGCCGCGAAGCACCAGCCGATCGCCTGGCACCTCATCCTGCCGCTGGAGCACACCCCGCCCGAGAAGGCATGGTTCGACGGGCTCCAGACGCAGTACCCGACCATCCTGCTGACCTGGCGGGGCATCGACTGGCTCGACGAGCAGTTCGCCCAGCACGACGATCTGCGCCGCTACGTGGAGGGCAGCGATTACGGCCTGCTGGCCCGCAGCCAGGAGATGCATCTGGAGCAGGCCGCCCTCGCGCGGGTTGCCGACCTGGACGCCCGGCTCGTCACGCTCCACAGCCGCGCTCAGGAGATCTCCCCCTTCTACCGCATCGGCTTTGCCGCCCACGGCGACCGCCGGCGGATCACGATGACCCCGAATCCCGGTACGGGGCAGGTCTCGATCATCCCGCGGCTGCAGGTCGATCCCGGTGACCCCGATGGGCTCCGGGCCCGGCGCGATCTGGAGCAGGTGCTGGCCTACGGCGGCAAGACGGTCATCGAGGGCAGGTTCGTCGAGGCACTGCACGTCTTCGACGCCGATCGCTTGGTCGAGAAGCTCGAACCGTTCGGCGACGGCGACCACGTCCACGTCATGACGCCGCACCAGGACACCGCGCCCGTGCCCTGCCGCCTGCTGGTGCTCACCCCCGACGGCCAAGCCGCCGCGGCGTTGGAGCTGTCGTTGACCACCCGTACCGCCGGGCGCGCGGGTACGTCGGTCCAGGGGACCGACTTGCACGGCGTGGTTCAGGTGCGTCTCCACCTCGACCATCCGCGAGAGGGCGTCTCGATGAGCGGCGGCATGGAGGTGAACCTGTCCGGCCTGGCGGGGCACTGGCCATCAGCGCCGGTGGCCGAAGTGCTCGTGGCCGCCGAGGCGAACGAGGTGATCGAGGTGCAGATGGGGGACAAGCCTGTCGCCCGGGGCCACGCGCGTGAGCCGCTTTCGGCCTCGGTCCTGGAGGCCGCCCGGCTGGTCATCGTCCTGGACGACCTGCGCGAGCTGACCGGTGTTCACTTCCCCACCCCCGCCGCGGTGGCGCCCGCCGAGATGGCGATGCTGAGCGCGCTGCGCGACCTGCACGCCGGAGGCAAGGCCGTCCTGACCCGAGCGACGATCTCCGCGCAGGTCACCGAGCAGGGGCGGGCCCATCTTCTGCAGATGATCGACGACAACAGCGAGTGCGCGCTGACCATCGACATGAGATGGGAGCAGAGCTGCGCCGGGCACAGCTTCCCGCCCGTCGACGTGATCGTCTACGGGCAGCGTGTTCGCCTGACCAACCGTGCTGAGCTCGAAGCAGCTGATGCGCCCGGCGATGGCCGGCGCAGCGCTTACTTCACCTGCCTTGACGATCAGGTCCTGCAGGTCCAGCCGAAGTCGTCGCCGAGCAGCGCGGAAGACTGACCACCATGAAGGAGGAGGCGTCCATGCCACCCTGGGACGTGCCCGCCGGCGCATCAGCGCCACGCGGATAACCATGCGACTGCGTCCGCGGGGCCGCCCGACGGGCGCACACCGTGGCCCGGCCGGAGGCAGAGCCCGGTGCTGGCCCTGGACGTCGACGGCATGCTCAACCCCGATGCCGGGCACGCCCGCGCGCTCGGTCTCGACCTGGCCGCCCTGGGGTACGGCAGGCACCGCTACACCGGCCCGGACGCCGACGGCGACCCGGTCGACCTTGAAGTGTGGCTCCATCCCGCGCACGGCCGTTGGCTGCGCCGCCTGCACGCCGACGGTGTGCACCCGGCCTGGGCCACCAGCTGGGGCGCGCGGGCCGCGACCTGGATCGCTTCCCGGCTGCACCTGCCCGGGCCTGCCGGTCATCGACGTCACCGCGGGCCCGTTCCGGGGCGTTCGCGGCGGCGTCTCCACCAGACGTGCCGCCATCGCGGCCTACGCCGCCGGCAGGCCGCTGTTGTGGATCGACGACGAGTTCGGCCGCCTGGACAGCGTCTGGGCCGAGCAGCGCCTGGTCGACGAGCGGGCGGGGTTGGCCACGCTGCTGCCGGCCACCCATCCCGGCCGCGGCCTGACCGTGGAGCAGATGGAGCAGGCCGACGCCTGGCCGGCGACGACCGTGCCCGGCGGCGGCCACGGTGTTGAACATGGTGCTGAGCACCGCCTCGGCACCACAAGTAAAGGGAACAGCTGAGCCCATGGTCATCTCGCGTCGCACGGCCACCCCGCGGCAGAGCGCCGACGTCCGGGACGCCTTCTTGGCCGTGCTGGAAGCCGCCGCCCCGCAGCGGGCGCAACGACAGGAGCGGACGGCGGGCCTCTGCGGCATGGTGCCCGGCTGGTCATCGACGAGGCCGGGCAGATGCTCGCCCTGGTCAAGCGGTTGCGCGCCGCATCCGGACGGCAGCCCGCCATGCTGGAACAGGTGCTGCGCATCGAGGAGTCCGCGCACGGCAGCGACTACGCCGCCAACTACGCGCTGCGTTGCGCGTTCCTCGCTCAGGGAGAGGACCGGACCTCGTGACGATCCGGCCCGTACCGCCGCCGCCTAACGCCCCGCAAGGCAACCAGCCGACGCATCTCGCGGCGAACGGCTCAGCCTCGCCCCGCCCCGGCCCGGCCCCCGCACGCGACGACACCGTGCCCGCTGTCGAGGGCGGGGCACGCTGGAGTTCCGCTCGAGGCCGTGCGCGGGGGAGCGGGTGTGCCCGTGGCGGCGCGACGCCGATCTGACCGCCTACACCGACCAGGACATGCGGCGGCTGATCGAGGCCGGCCGGGGCGACACCCGGGACGGCGCCTGGAGCCAGGCCGAGGCCGAGCAGATCACCGGCGGCCGCCGGATGGGCTGCCATCTGGACCAGCCGGACACCGCGCACCCGCTGCGGCTGTGCGCGGGCTGGCTGGCTGGCTGTCATCGGCCCGCACCACTTCCGCGCCCGGCTCAGCGTGCTGAGCGGCCAGCTCCCGCTCCAGGCCATTCACCCCGACACCACCACCTGGCCGCCGCTGGTCGCAGACCTGGACGAGCTCTTGGAGCGGCGCGCCAGCCAGCTGGCCGCGCTGGGAATCGATACGGCCATACGAGCCGAGACCGACGTGCCGACCGCAGGCGGCATGGCCGAGCGACCCGCTGGGTCTGGAGCATGATCGGCGAGCAGCCGGGCGAGCGGATCGACGTGCTCGTGCCCACCGCGCTGCGCCTGTCCGGCCGGCGGCCCCGGCACCGCTGACGCCACGGCGCGAGCGTTGGGAGGTGTCACGGGTGCCCTCGTCACGCGGTCGGGCTCCGGAGTCCGGGGGCGGGGGAGCGGACGGCGGGGCCGGGCCGTAGCGTCTCGGTGCTGGCCCGGCAGGTGTCGGAGGTGCGGAAGGTCACGGAAAGGCGCTGCACGCCACGGTCGCGGGCGCCGCCTGCCGCGCGGACCCGGCGCTGCCCGGGGACCTGGTGGCGACGCTGAAGACGCCGGAGGGCTCGCGGTTCTCGGAGCTGGAGCGGCTGCACGGCCCCTCTCTGTCAGACTGCGGTACGACATGCCACGGTCTGATTTCCCCCCTCGCAAGATCAGACCCAGCTCCGATGTGGCCGAGCCCTGCTCTGCGAGATCGTCGTGGCCATGTTCAAGCCACTCGTTCTCGCCCTGACGCTCCTCGGCTCCGGCTTCCAGACCCAGCAGACCCCCGCCTTTGACTGGGCCGCCTGCCCCGGCGACAAGGTCGGCATGGCCTGCGCCGATCTCCAGGTCCCTGTCGACTGGCAGAAACCCGACGGCCGCAAGATCACCCTCAAGCTGGGCCGGCTGAAGGCCACCGGCGTCTCTGAGGGCTCGGTCCTGATCGCGTACGGGGGTCCCGGCGGCCCCGGCATCGCCATAACGCAGGCATACGCACACTGGTGGGCCAACCTGCGCAAACGGATGGACATCGTCACCTGGGACACCCGCGGTTACGGCGAACAGTTCGGCGGCCTCAGCACCGGTCTGCCCTGCGTCTGGACCCGCGTCCCCTTGCCCGAGTTCCCCGCGGACGACGCCGACTTCGGCCGCCTGTCCGACACCAACCGCGGGCACGCCGAAACCTGCCGCAACAAGGACCCCGAGCTGTTCGCGAACATGAGCTCGGCCGACCACGCCAGGGACATGGAGGCCATCAGAAAGGCGCTCGGCGAGTCCCAGCTCAACTTCTACGGCGCCTCATACGCGGGCATCTACGCCCAGGACTACGCTCGGCTGTTTCCCAGCAAGGTGCGCACGATGGTGATCGACGGCACGATCAGCCACGTCGGCGACGACTGGACCGCCGAGATGATCGAAATGGCCAAGCTCAACGAGAAGGTCTTCGCCCGCTTCTTCGACTGGTGTGTCGGAGAGGGCAAGTGCCCGGGAATGCCCGCCCAGTGGCGTGGCCTGATCGCCAAGGCCGAGCGCTCCCCGATCCCCGTCAAGTCCGTCGGCATCGCCTACACCAGCGGCGACCTGCAGGCACTGGCTCTCGGGCTCGCCATGCACGGAAAGGACCACTACACCAAACTGGCCGCGGCCATCGGGAAGGCCGTACGCGGCGACGCCTCCGGCTTCGTGCCGGACCGCGGCGCCCGCTACCCCGACCAGACGACGGGCGTCACCGAGTGCACCGACTGGCCACGCGCTGCCAACCGGGCCGAGCTCGACAAGGCACTCGCCCACGTCCGCAAGGTCGCCCCGAACGCGGGCGCGGCCAACACGCTGTTGACCGGCACCCTGGCATGCATCGGCTGGCCGGTGACCGTCACCAACCCGCCCGCCCCGCTGCCCAAGGGCCTTCCCCCGATGCTCGGCGCGGGCGCCTGGCGCGAGTCCGACGCGGTGGCCCGCGTCCTGAAGCAGGTGCCCGGCAGCGCCACAATTCACAACGACGAGCCGGGGCACACGCTGTACGGGGTCAACGCGTGCGCCCGTGACCACATCGACCGCTACTTCACCGACCGCACCCTGCCCGCCGAGAGCACCTCGTGCTGATCGGCGGTTTGCGACGCGGCGCGTCGGGGTGCGCGCTACCAGTGCGGTACATCGCGGTTGAGGAACCGGGAACTGCACGCCACCATTCTGTTGTCCCATCCGGATTGCCGCCGTCCCTCTCCAGGCCGGCCGGCGGACGAGGGGTGCCGGTAGCGCTTAAGGCAGGCTGAGGCGCCCGGCCAGGTCTCCGCTTGTCCGCTCGTGTCGAACGCCTCCGACCTCGACTTGCGTTTCTTGCCGGCGGGATCGATCCAGCGCACGCGGGCACGGTAGGCGGACGAGCGATCCGGCCTGTGCTCGATGTCGGTCGAAAACGACACTCCCTGGGGGACTGTACTTATCTAGACAGACCCGGTTCTGGATCCCGGGGCCGAAAGAGGCGTTCACCAGCAGCGGAGGTCCGCCGATCACCTCACATGAGCGGATTTCCGAGTCGTGCCACCCTGAGTAAGGACATCGCCGCTCAATGGAATGGGATCCGGTTGCTCAATCGATGGAGTATTGGTAGCGGAAATACCAGCCCGGCAGGAGCTTGTAGCCGGGCACGCCGCTTTCGGAGTAGAAACAGGGAGAACTGTAGACGTCCGGCGGATCGTTCAGTGCGGCGCTGTATGCGTTGCAGGTGGTCTCGGCGCTGAAGGGTCCCTGGTACGCGACCCGGTACGTACGGCCGGCGGACGCGTCCGCGATCCCGCCGGATACCGCTAACATGCTGACGACGCCCATCGTCAACGCCGCCAGGCGCACTCGATGTCCAGCCATTTTAAAGCTCCTTTTCTACATCCTGGACATGGCTGAGAACACAGGTCATTCTGACACGAATTACTCGGAGCGCATAGGCGCTAAAGCGCCGCCGGACCTGCGGTGCATAAACCACAAACTCCGCCGGATGACCGGATCGAACGGTGCTTGCTTATTCACCAGGTCCTGTGATCTGGTGTCAGGCGAGTGAGGGGAGGGGCGGTAGCCGGGTCCTGCCGCCGACCGCCGACCGATGATGGTTGCCCCCGAGGCCGGCGATCACCGGGTGGAACGCAGGTCCTCACGGGCGGCCGGGCGGCCGGTGGCGAGCAGGAGGAGGTCGGCCGCCGGGCCGCGCACCTCGCGCGGTCCCTCGCCCGCCGTAGAACTTGCCCGCCACCACGTGGTCGAGCGCCGCGACTGCCGCCTCGGCGGGCATGTCACGCGTACGGCCCAGCGGGCGGGCCATGTCCTGACCGTGGACGAGCGCGTCGACCAGCGGGTCGAGCGGGCTCGCGCCCGGAGCGCGGGACCCCCTGACCGGCCACACCGGCTCGGTTTACGCGGCGGCGTGCACCATGCTGGACGGCCGCCCCGTCGCCGTCACCGCCTCCGACGATGCGACGGTGCGGGTCTGGGACCTGCCCGCGCGGCGTTTTACGGATGTAATCACTCTGCCGAATGCGAGCGGAGGTGTCGCTGTCGCAAATGACGGCTCACTCGTGTGCAGCTTCGGTAGTGACCTGACAATTTTTCGCCGCTGAGTCCAGCCTGAGGGGCACCTACAAGATCGGCGGCCCTCGCAGACAGACGGCTCGTATGGCCATCAGACCCCGCACAGCACCTCCAGCAGGGCGTCATCGAGCGGCGCGCCGAGGCACTGGAGCTGTACACCGAGATGTACGAGCTGACCAGCGACGAGAACTCGGGGATGACGCCGAGCGTGGCGGCGCTCACCCGGACGCACGCTCGCGGCGCCATCGCGCTCTGCCTGAGCGAGCTGGGACGGCACGCCGAGGCGATCCCCGCCTACATCGAGGCGCTCACCCTCTTCGAGCAGTTCCCGGTGGCCCCCCTCCAAGGGCCGCTGCATGGTGCGCCTCGCCGAATCGCCGGCCGCGGCGGGCCGGATCGGCGAGAGCCGACAGACCTACCTTCGAGCGGCGGAGGTGTTCGAGGCGGTCGGCGACCCGGAGGCGGCCGCCCGCCTCCGGGGCCTGGCCTCCGGCTGAGCCGGCCGGGATCGGAGAAGCGGCAGGGGCCGCGGAGCAGGCGGCGCAATGGCTAGTGAGCCGGTCTTGAAATTCTGTCGCGGCAACGGCAGATGCGGTCGAGGATCTGGTCGGCGGGAGAAGGCCAAGCGGCAGCTGGGCTGGCGGCCGGGGTATCCGAGTTGCCGGGACGGCCTACGGCACGTGCGCCCGGCGGGCAACGGCTGCCCGCCAGTCACCTCTGTCACACGTACAACTGCAGCAGGTCCTCCTCGGTCTCCCTGCGGACGATCACCCGGTCCGTCCCCTCGAACACGGCGATCACGGGCGGCCTCGGCACGTGGTTGTAGTTGCTGGCCATCGAGCGCTGGTAGGCCCCCGACACGGGCACGGCGAGCAGGTCTCCCGGGCGCAGGTCGGCGGGCAGCGGGATGTCGCGTACGAGGTAGTCGCCGCTCTCGCAGTGCTTGCCGACCACGTCCACTCGTTCGAGCGGCGCGTCCGAGGCGCGGGAGGCGAGCGCGGCGGTGTACGGGGAGCCGTACATGGCGGGCCGCGGGTTGTCGCTCATGCCGCCGTCGACGCTGACGTAGGTCCCCTTGACGGTGCCGACCCGGTAAAGGGCGACTGTGGTGGGCCCGGCGATGGAGCGGCCGGGTTCGACGGCCAGGTCGAGCCCGCCGACCTCCTTGCGCAGGACCGCGACCACGTCGGACGGGGTGGGCGGCTCCGGGTCGCCCGGCCGGTAGGCGACGCCCAGCCCGCCGCCGAGGTCGAGGCGGGTGACGCCGACGCTGCCGGCGAAGTCGGCCATGCGGCGGGCCGCCAGGGCGAAGCCCTGGGTGTCGAAGAGCTGGGATCCGATGTGGGAGTGCAGGCCGTACAGCTCGAGTCCCGGCGTGTCCCTGACGGCGCGTACGGCGCGCAGCGCGTCGCCGTTGGACAGGGAGAAGCCGAACTTGGAGTCCTCACCGCCGGTGGCGATGGCCTTGTGGGTGGCGGCGTCCACGCCGGGGGTGACGCGGATCATGACCCGCTGGCGGGCGCCGAGCGAGGTGAGCCGTTCGAGCTCGGTGAAGGAGTCGACGACGATGCAGCCGACGCCCCACTCCACGGCGCGGCGCAGCTCGTCGAGGGACTTGTTGTTCCCGTGGAAGACCACCCGCTCGGGCGGCATGCCGCCGGCCATGGCGACCGCGAGCTCGCCGCCGGTGCACACGTCCAGGGACAGCCCCAGGTCGGCGAGCCAGCGAACCACCTCGGGGCACAGGAACGCCTTGCCGCCGTAGTGGACGTCGCCGTCGGGCAGCGCGTCGAGCCAGGCGCGGCAGCGGGCCTCGAAGTCGGCCCGGTCCAGCAGGTAGGCGGGGGTTCCGTGGCGTTGTGCGAGCTCCGTGGCGGACAGGCCGCCCAGGTGCAGCTCGCCGCTGGTCCAGGTGGCGGTGCGGGGCCAGATGGTCATGGCCGCACACCCTAGGGACTGAGTCGTCCAGATCTTCATGAGCATCGAAGAATTTGAGGCTCAGGGCCAGAACCCTTCACGTTCGTTGGGCTCCCCCCGCATCGGCCGTCACCATGTCCGCCATGCGAAAACACCTGGTCATCGCGATGATCGCAGTCTGCGCCCTGTCCGCGGGCTGCGGCAGGTCCACCTCCGGTACGGCGGCGCGCACGGATCCCTCGGCCGCGGGCAAGAGCGCCAAGGAGCTCGTGCCCGACCAGGTCCGGAAGTCGGGCGAGCTGCGGATGGCGACCTCCGAGGGCTATCCGCCGATGGAGATGTACAAGCCGGGCACGCAGGAGCTGACCGGCGTGGACATCGACCTGGCGGCGGCGATCGCCGGACGGCTCGGCCTCAAGGTGACGACGACGAACGCCGCCTTCGACGGGCTCATCCCTGGCCTGCAGGCGGGCCGCTGGGACATCGCCATGTCCTCGCTGAGCGACACCGAGCAGCGCCGCAAGGCGGTCGACTTCGTCGACTACTTCAACGCCGGCGGCTCGATCATGGTCAAGAAGGGGAACCCCGAGGGCATCAAGACGCTCGAGGACCTGTGCGGCAAGAAGGTCGTGCTGGCCAAGGGCAGCTCGAACCTGGACATCGGCCTGCGGCAGAACGACAAGTGCGCGCAGAAGATGCAGATCATGCAGAGCGAGGACGCCCCCACCGGGCTGCTGACGATCGACTCCGGCCGCAGCGTGGCCACGATCGTCGACTCACCCGTCGGCCACATGTACGCCAAGGAGACCGGCAAGTACGACGTGCTGCCCGAGCAGTACGACGCCGGCCCGTGGGGCATCGCGATCGACAAGCGCAACCCCGCGCTGCGCGACGCGGTGGCCAAGGCGCTGCAGGAACTGGTCGACAGCGGCGAGTACAAGCAGATCCTGGACAAGTACGGCACGGCCGCCAACGCGCTGCCGAAGATCACTATCAACACCGGCGCGTCATGACCGAACTCCCCGTCAATGCCGTCGCGCCGCGGCGGCCCGGCCGGATGGTGGCCGGGGCCGCCGCGGGCCTGGTGCTGATCTGGCTCGCCTACACGATCACCGTGAACGAGAACCTGCACTGGGACGTGGTGGTCGAGTACCTGTTCGACGGCCGGGTGCTGGGCGGGCTCGGCGTGACGATCGCGCTGACGCTCCTGTCGATGGTCCTCGGCGTGGCGCTGGGCGTGCTCGCGGCGGTGATGCAGCTGTCGGACAGCCCGGTGCTGCGCGGCGCGGCGGGGCTGTACACGTGGTTCTTCCGCGGCACACCCCTGCTGGTGCAGCTGATCTTCTGGTTCAACATCGGGCTGGTGTTCCCGGTGATCGGGGTCGGGATCCCCTTCGGCGGTCCGATGTTCGTGGAATGGCAGGCCAACACGCTGGTGACGCCGTTCGTGGCGGCGGCGTTGGGTCTGACGATCAACGAGGGCGCCTACATGGCCGAGATCGTCCGGGCGGGCATCCGCTCGGTGGATCCCGGGCAGCGGGAGGCGGCCGAGGCGCTCGGTATGTCGCACAGGCAGATCCTGCGCCGGGTGGTGCTGCCGCAGGCGATGCGGGTGATCATCCCGCCGACGGGCAACCAGTTCGTCTCGATGCTGAAGACGACCTCGATGGTGTCGGTGATCGCGGGCGCGGAGCTGCTGACCGTGGCCCAGCGCATCTACCTGGGCAACTTCGAGGTGATCGCGCTGCTGATCGTGGCGTCGATGTGGTACCTGGTGCTGACCAGCGTGGCCAGCGTCGGCCAGCACTTCCTGGAGAAGCGGTTCGCGCGGGGTGAGCGGTCATGAGCATGGTGCGCATCCAGTCCGTCCGCAAGCGGTACGGCTCGCTGGAAGTACTCAAGGGCGTCAGCCTGGACGTGCGGGAGGGCGGCGTCGTCTGCGTCGTCGGCCCCTCGGGATCCGGCAAGTCCACCCTGCTGCGCTGCGTGAACCGGCTGGAGACGATCGACTCCGGCCGCATCTGGGTGGACGGCCGGCTGATCGGCTTCCGCGAGCACGGCGACCGGCTGCACCTTCTGCGGCCCGACGAGCTCTGCGAGCAGCGGCAGAAGATCGGCATGGTGTTCCAGCGCTTCCACCTCTTCCCGCACATGACGGCGCTGCAGAACGTCATGGAGGGCCCCCGCACGGTCCTGCGCGCCTCGCGCGCCGCCGCTGCCAGGCAGGCGGGCGAGCTGCTGGAGCGGGTGGGGCTGGCCGACCGCGCCCACCACTACCCCGCCCAGCTGTCCGGCGGGCAGCAGCAGCGGGTCGCGATCGCCAGGAGCCTGGCGATGAACCCGAAGGTGATGCTCTTCGACGAGCCGACCAGCGCGCTGGACCCCGAACTGGTGCAGGAGGTGCTGGCCGTGATGCGGGACCTGGCCGCCAGCGGCATGACAATGATCGTGGTGACCCACGAGATGGGGTTCGCCCGGGAGGCAGGTGATCACTTGGTGTTCATCGACGACGGCGTGATCGTGGAGGAAGGACCTCCGCGCGAGGTGCTGTCCCGCCCGCGCCACGAGCGCACCCGCGCGTTCCTGGGGCAGGTGCTTTGAACCTCGACCTGTTGATCCGCGGCGGCCAGGTCGCCGACGGCACCGGCACTCCCTTGCGCCCGGCCGACGTGGGCGTGCGCGAGGGCCGCGTCGTCCTGCTGCCCCCCACGGGGGAGGCCGCGGCGCGGGAGGTCCTCGACGCCGCCGGCCTGGTGGTCGCCCCCGGCTTCATCGACGTGCACACACACTCCGACGCCGCCACCCTGCTGGGTCCCGAGGCATGGGAACTGGCCGCCGCGCCTGTCCGGATGGGGGTGACGGTCGAGATCAGCGGCAACTGCGGGTCGGGGCTCTTCCCCGCGCTGCCCGAGCGGATCCCGGAGATGCGGGCCTCAAGCCGCGTCGGTTTCGGCGGCAACGTACCTATATTTGAGGACTTCGAGGGCTTCGCGGCGGCCCATGCGGACGCTCCCCGGTCGAACCACCTGGCCTCACTGGTGGGGCACGGCACCCTCCGGGCCGGGGTCGTGGGCTACGCGGACCGGGCGGCCACGCCGTACGAGCTTGACGTCATGTGCGACCTGCTGGACCGGGCGCTCGCCCAGGGCGCGGCCGGCCTGTCGACCGGCCTGATCTACACGCCGGGCACGTACGGCGGCACCGACGAGGTGGTGGCGCTGGCCAGGGTCGCGGCACGGTACGGCAGGCCGTACGTGACGCACCTGCGCGACGAGATGGCGCGCGTCGAGGAGGCGCTGGAGGAGGCGGTGAGGATCGCCCGCAGGAGCGGCGCGGCGCTGCACGTCTCCCACCACAAGACGGCGGGCAAGTACGCCTGGGGCCGCACCGAGCGCACGCTGGCCTACCTGTCCGAGCTGCGCGCCGGCGGGATGGACGTCACCTGCGACGTCTACCCCTACACCGAGGCGTCGACGTCGCTGTCAGCGATGCTGCCGCCGTGGGCCAACGACGGCGGAACCGGTGCCCTGCTGGAGCGACTGCGGAACCCCGCGCAGCGGGAGCGGATGCGGCGGGCGATCGCCGAGGGCGTGCCCGGCTGGGAGAACACGGTCGGCAACGGCGGCTGGGACCGCATCTCGGTGGCGTGCGCCGTGCGCAACCCGGAGGTCGAGGGGCGCACGATCGCCTCGCTCGGCGGCGATCCGGTGGACGCGGCGGCCGAGCTGCTGCTGGCCGAGGAGGGCGAGGTGACGATCATCAGCCACTCGATGCGGGAGGACGACGTGCGGCGGGTGCTCGCGTGCGACTTCTCGATGATCGGCTCGGACGGAGTGCCCAAGCCGGGACATCCGCACCCGCGGCTGGCGGGCACGTTCCCGCGGGTGCTCGGACGGTACGTCAGGGAGCAGGGGCTGCTGTCGCTGGAGACGGCCGTGGCGAAGATGACCGGCATGGCGGCGGCGCGTTTCGGGCTGCGGGACCGGGGCGCGGTCCGTGACGGAGCGCACGCCGATCTCGTGCTGTTCGACCCGGCCACGGTGGCCGACGGGGCGACCTACCAGGATCCGCTGCAGCCGCCGGACGGGTTGCGCGCCGTGGTGGTGGCCGGGCAGGTCGCGGTCCGCGACGGCGACCTGACGGCGGCCCGCCCCGGAGGGGTGGTCACGCCGTGAGCGCCCCCAAGACCCTGGAGGAGATCGCCGAGGCCTGCCCGGGGACGCTGGCGGTGGCCGTCCGCGGCTCCGGCGCGCCGGAGCCGGCCGTCAACGCCGACGTGGAGCTGCCGCTGGCCAGCGTGGGGAAGCTGCTGCTGCTGGCGGAGGTGGCGATGTCCCTCGAAGGCGGCATCCTCGACGCCGAGGAGCCGGTGGAGCTGGTCGACGACGACTACTGCGGCGGGTCCGGCCTGCTGCTCGGACTGTCGCAGCGGCGGTGGACGGTCGGCGACCTGGCGCTGCTGACCGCGGCGGTCAGCGACAACACCGCGACGAACGCGCTGCTGCGCCGCGTTGGCCTGGACCGGGTCAACGCGGCCGCCGCGGCGCTAGGGCTGACCAGGACGCGGCTGCTCGACCGCATCCGCGAGCCGCGCACGCCCGCCGACCCGCCGACGTTCGCGCTGGGGACGGCCGGGGAACTGGCTGGGCTGGCATCGCTGGTCGGGGGCGGCGCGGGGTGGCAGGTGCAGCTGCGCGAGTGGATGCTGGCCAACACCGACCACGGCCTGGTCCCCGCGCTGCTGCGGCACGACCTGGAGGCGGCGTGGCTGGCCAACAAGACCGGCACCGATGAGGGGATCCGCACGGACGTGGGGCTGATGGGCGGGGTCGCGTACGCGGTCCTCGCACACGGTCCCGCAGGCTCCGAACAGGCCCTGGTCCACGCGGTACGGCAGGCGGGCCTCTTCATCGCCCGTCTTCGACCCTGACGCCCTGGCCAGGCGGCGCCCACCGGGCCCCTGAAGCTTAGGCGGGCGTCGCGGTCGGGCGGGGTGACGGGTCAGCGCAGGGTCGGTTCCAGGGAGTTGCGGAGCTGGGCGGCTGCCGTGCGGAGGTAGGCGAGAAAGGAACGCGCCGCCGGGTTGGGGTTGGTCGGTCGCCGCGCCACCCCGATCCGGCGGAACAGCTGCGGCGTGGCCAGGCGGCACACCTGCACCCCCGTCACCCCCATCAACCCCAGGCTGGGCACCAGCGCCACCCCGAGCCCGGCCCGTACCAGCCCGATCGTCACCTCGTAATGATCGCTGCGGCAGCGGATCCGCGGCGTGAACCCCTCCAGCATGCTGGCACGCTCCAGGATCGACACCGGGTGCTCGGCGCCGAAAGTCGTGATCCACGGCTCCTCGGCCAGATCGGCCAGCCGTACCCGCGAACGCTGCCCCGCCTGGTGACCGGTTGGGACCACGAGCAGCTGCGGCTCGTCGAACAGGTGCAGCACCTCCACCCCTTCCGGGCGCTGCCACGGGTCGAGCGCGTGATCGAACACCACCAGCACGTCCAGCGCGCCGCGCTCAAGGTCCGGCAGCAGCTCGTACGGCTGGCCCTCCGCCAGGTCGAGCGCCACGTTCGGGTAGCGGGCGGCGAAGCGCGACAGCGCCAGCGGCAGCAGCCGGTACCCGGCCGACGCGAAGAAGCCGATCCGCAGTTCCCCCGCGTCCATCCGCTGCTGGGCGAGCAGGTCCTTCTCGGCGGCCTCCAGGATGTCGGCCACCTCCTGGGCGCGCAGCGCGAGCCGCCTGCCCGCCTCCGTCAGGCGCAGGCTCTGGGCGTTGCGTTCGACCAGGCCGACGCCCGACTCCTCCTCCAGCTTCGCCAGCTGGTGGGAGACGGCCGAGGGCGAGAGCTTCATGGTTCTGGCCGCGCCGGCGATGCTGCCGGTGCGGAAGATCTCCAGGAGGACGCGGAGCCTGTTACTGCTGAGCACCCGCCCAGCCTAGGAGCGGACTGACGGTCCCGCCCACGAGGTGAACGAGCGCCCGCCCAGGACGGCGCACAGACGCGGCCCAGTCCTGCGGGGGAGTCGCCCAGCTCGCAGATCGATCGGGACGTTCTCCACGGACAGCAGCCTGCCCTCGCAACCGCGGAAAGTGAGGGGGAAGTCGGCGATGCTCGCGCCGGTGCGCAGGTCCACGTCGCGCACCCGGATGGGCGCGTGTGCGGTGGCCGTGTCACCCGTGTTCGGCTTTTCTCACCACCTCAAGGGTCAGTGACAACTCGGGTTCCGGTACGAAGTGGCCGAAGGTGTCGTTGGCGAAGAAGGAGACGCCGGCCACCGCAGCGGCGTGCGCGGTGAGCACATCCCGCTGGTAGAGGTACGTGCGCCGGTCGTCGAGGTAGGTGCGGTACCAGTACCAGGGGTCGACGAAGTCCAGCCCGAGCAGCGGCCGCGGTCCCCCGAGCGCGGCCTTGCTGAGCAGGTTGGGCACGATCTCGGTACGTTCCACCAGCACGGCGAACGTGCTGACCAGAATCGCGTCGAGCGACTGGTAGGCGGCGTCGGTCATGCCCCAGGCAGACCGCTCCACCTCCGCCCGCCAGTAGGTGTCCATCCAGTAGACGAGGCTGTCTCCCATGGCCTCGCGCAGGCGCAGGAAGAACCGTTCGATCCCGGCGGACCGCTGCGGCGTGAGCGGCGGCGCGTTGTCCGGATGCCAGAAGCCGACGAGACCGAACTGGTTGCCGAGCATGACCCCGTCCAGGCCGAAGTCGGCGACGAAGGCGGCCGTCTGGGCGGCGACGAAGTCCCCGGCCGGCAACCCGCCCGGGATGCCGCCGGGGAAGGCTGCGTACGGCCGGGTGTCGGCCGAGAGCGCGGCCGTCACGTCGATCACGCCGGGGACCAGGTGCCCGCCGGCGTCGGCGGTGCCGGCGGCCACCTCCGGGTGCCGTGCCGTCTTCCACTCGCTGCGGCAGAACTCCGGCCCGGGCTCCAGATACTCCAGCAGATTCACCTGGAGCCCGCGGCGCGAGGCCTCCGCGCGTATGGCCGCGTAGATCCCGGCCAGCGTGCGGTAGTCCATCGGCTGCTCGGACAGGATGAACATCGGCCCGGCGGAGTACGGGTTGGCCGAACGCTCCCCGCCGTCGCGCACCCGGGCCAGCCAGTCCGAATTGTGCGCCCGGGCACTGGCGGAAGGCCCGCCGGGGGCGATCGCGAAGCAGTTGTAGCGGGCCCAGTCGAAGCGGTCCTCCCACGACTGGAGGCCCGCGTAGTTCAGCACATGGTCGCCGTTGCCCGCGCAGACGACCACCGTGACCGGCCGGTCGGCCAGCCAGTCGGCGTGATGGTCGAAGAACGCCGCCACGCCGGGCGCGGGGTCACGCAGGTCGTCGAAGATCTTGGGTGTGATCCACAGGCATGCCTCCAATGCGGTCATCGCCGGGCTCCCGAATCTCGCGTGTCGGTCACTTGGCCTCGCCGAACGCCTTGTCCATGCGGCCGAGCAGCGTCGGCACGTCGACCGTTCCGTTGAACAGTTCCTGGATGGAGGTCAGGTGCTCCTGCTGGACCTTCGCGCTGGGCCAGGCCTGGTCCGGGTAGAGCGTGGACTTCCCGGCCTTGACCGCGTCGAGCACCGGCTGCTGCAGCGCGTCGGCCTTGAAGGAGGGGCTGGGGAGCGCGGGACTGCTGCCGGACTCCGTCGCGTACAGCGCCTGTCCTTCCGGCGAGGCGAGGAACTCCATGAACTTCTTGGCCAGAGCTGGGTTCTTGGCCTTGGCGTTGACCCCGTACGCGATGCCCACCGAAACCGGTATGTAGGTGTCGTCGGCGCTGTCGGTGGCGGGGAACGGGCTCATCGAGAACGTGGTGCCCTGGGGCGCGGACTTCAGCGCCGACTGCACGGCGGACAGCACGTGCACGGCGCCCAGCGCCTTGCCCTGGCCGAGCAGCTGCATCTGCTCTTCGTAGCCGACACCGTTGGGGCTGTCGTTGAAGCAGCCCGAGTCCCGCATCTGCAGGTATTTCTCCATGGCCTGCTTCCACCCCGAGGCCGCGAAGGTGGCCTTGCCGTCCTTCTGCTGCTGGGTGAAGGCGGGGTCGGGGCCGTAGACGAGGGAGGCGGTCAGCGCGTACGGCACCAGCTGGGTCACCCACGCGGACTTGAGGCCGAGCGCGAACGGCACGACGTCCTTGGCCTTGGCGGCCTTGCAGAACGCCAGCACCTCCGGCCACGTGGTGGGCTTGGTGAGGCCGCTCTTGGCCAGCGCCTGGTCGTTCCAGATCGCGCCGACGGCGCCGATCGTCACGGGCACGGCCGTGACCTTGCCCGCCGGGTCGCTGGTGACGGCCTTGAGGTCGGCGCTCAGCCCGCCGGCCCAGCTCTCGCCGGAGAGGTCCATCAGCATGCCGTCGGCGCCGAGGTCCCGTACGGCCATGGTGTTGCCGCCGCCCGGCCACATGCGGAACACGTCGGGCGCCGTTCCCGAGGACAGCTGGGTACGCAGTTGCTGCTGGTAGGAGGCATCGTCCTCGGTGAACGTCGTCTTCACCGTAACCCCGGGATTGGCCTTCTCGAACGCCTTCACCGCGGCCTCGGCCGGACCTTGGCCGGCGGCGGCCAGGGTGAGCACTTGCCCGGACGGCGCGGCGGCTTCACCGCCACCCGAGGTCGAGCAGGCGGCGGCCGCCATGGCAAGGCAGCACACGGGTGCGAACGTTTTAATCGATTTCATGAGAGTCTCCGAAATTCAGGGAGCGGGGGAGCGGAGGGCGGCTAGCCTTTGAGGCCGCCCGCGAAGCCCTTGATGATGTGCTTCTGCAGCGCGAGATAGACGACCAGGATGGGAATCACACTGATCACCAGGCCGGCGAAGATCAGCGGCCACTGGGACACGTACTGGCTGACGAAGCCGTAGATCGCCACCGGGGCTGTGGTGTTGTCGCTGCCGCCCAGGTACAGCAGCGGGGTGAAGAACTCGTTCCAGATGCCGACCGCGTTGAGGATCACCACCGTGCCGGTGACCGGGCGCAGCAGCGGGAACACCACGGTCACGAAGGACCGCAGCGGCCCGCATCCGTCCAGCAGCGCGGCCTCCTCGTAGTCGAGCGGCAGTTCGCGCAGGAACATCGTGTACAGGAACACGGAGAAAGGGATCTGCTGCCCGACGTTGATCAGGATCACCGACCAGAGGGAGCCGAGCAGGTCGAGGTCGCGCATGGTGGCGTACAACGGGAGCAGCGCGAGCTGACCGGGGACGAGCAGGCCGCCGATGACGAAGGAGAACGTGTACCGCGACCAGCCGCGGGTCACGCGGGCCAGCGGGTAGGCGGCCATCGCCGCGAAGGCGATGATCAAGGCGACGCTGACGATCGTGATGAGGAAGCTGTTGGCCAGTGCCGCGCCGAGGCTGGCCTGCTCCCAGGCCGCGGCATAGTTGTCGAAGGTGGGCGGGAACGCGAAGGCCAGCGTGCCGGTCTGGCTGTCCTGCGGCTTCAGCGACACGTTGAGCAGGCCGACGAGCGGCACGAGGAACACCAGCGCGAGCAGGATCAGGCTCACTTCGCGAAGCAGCGTCCGCCAGGTGTATCGCGCGTGCATCAGGAGACCTTCCTCTGCGTCAGGCGGAACTGGAGTGCTGCCAGGACCGCGATGACCACGGTCATGACGACGGCAAGCGCGATCGAGAACGGGAAGTCGCCGAGCGAGAAGGCGCTCTTGTAGATCGCCGTCGAGATCGTCTCGGTCGCGGTGCCGGGCCCGCCGCCGGTCATGGCCATGACCTGATCGAACTGTTTGAGCCCGCCGATCAGGCAGAGCATCACGTTGATCACGACGGCGCCGTTGAGCAGCGGCAGCACCACGCGGCGGAACTTGCTCCAGGCGCCTGCCCCGTCGATCGTCGCCGCCTCCAGCACCTCGGCGGGGATCGCCTGCAGCCCCGCCAGGTAGATCACCATGGAGTAGCCGGAGAACTGCCAGACGATCTCCAGGACGATCGCGTACAGCGCGGTGTCCGGATCGCCGAGCCAGTCGTGCGCCAGCCCGCCCAGTCCCACGGCACGCAGCGCCTCGTTGATCGCGCCGTTGGGCGAGAGCAGGAAGCTCCACACGTACCCGGCCACCAGCGGTGTCAGCACCACCGGCGCGAAGAAGATCACTCGGAGCGCGTAGCGGCTCTTGACCATGCTGTTCACGCCCAGGGCCAGCAGCAGGCCGACGACGTTCTGCACCACCATGGCCAGCACGGCCAGGACCAGGGTGTTGACCAGCGCGTCCCGCGCCGTGCGGTCGGAGAAGACGGAGGCGTAGTTGTCCAGGCCGACCAAGGACCAGTCGGGGCGCAGGCCGTTCCAGTCGGTGAAGGAGAACATCGCGCCCCGGACGCTGGGGACGACGACGATGAAGAGGTAGATCGAGATCGCCGGTACGACGAACCACCACGGCGCGCGGACCCCGACCTTGCGGCGGGAACCGCCCGCGTCGCCACGAATCGGCCGGGTGGCGGGTTCACTCACGTCAGACGGTGTCGTCGTGGCATGAGGCACAGCCACGTGTGACTCCTCTCGCAGGCGCCGTGATCGCGTCCGTAAGCGCGCAAGCGTGTGCTGCCGGACGTGAGGGGGGCGGGGGTGATCGCGGCCGTCATCGGGCCATTGCTTCAAGATCGTGAATCGATTCACGGGATTTCGGGCAGATTACGCGCCCCCTCGAAGGCGTGTCAATGGTGCCCCTGTCCGGAGAGTGGTTTCGTGAATCCATTCACGCCTGCGCTAGGCTGACACGCGCCGACGTATCGCAGTGAGGAGCCCGATGACCTCTGGACCCGCGCCGAAGAAGGCCGACGCCTCCGCTGCCACGGTCGGCGATGTCGCAGCGCGCGCCGGGGTCTCTCGTGCGACCGTGTCCTACACCTTCACCCAGCCGAACCGGGTCTCCCCGGACCTGCGCCGGCGCGTCCTCGCCGCGGCCGACGAGCTCGGCTACGTCGGCAACGACGCGGCGCGGCGGCTGCGGGTCGGCCACAGCCTCGCGCTCGGATTACTGGTCTCCAACATGAGCAACCCCGTCTACGCGGAGCTCGCGGCGGGCGCGGAGGCGGAGGCCGCCGCGCACGGTCGCTTCATCCTCGTCGCCAACAGCGACGAGAGCCCCGCACGCGAGCGCGCCTATCTCAACTTCTTCGAGTCCCAGCAGGTGAGCGGCATCCTCGCCGCCCCTGTCGGCGACGTGCCCGCGGAGCTGCTCGGGCTGCGGGAGCGTGGCACGCCGTTCGTTCTCGTCGGCGTCGCGCCCGGCCCGCACAGCTATCCGGCGATCTCGGGCGACAACGAGCGGGGCGGCCATCTCGCTGCCTCGCACCTGCTCGCCCAGGGGCGGCGGCGACTGATCTTCATCGGCGGCGCGCACCCTCACGTCGACCTGCGGCTGGCCGGGGTCAAGCGGGCTGTCGAGGAGTCTCCGGAGCCGCCGGCGCTGGAAATCATCCGCACTCAGGTGCAGACCGCGAAGGTCGGCGAGGCGGTCGCGCGTACGCTGCTCCGGCGCCGGGCGGCCGGCTTCCCCGACGGCATAGTCGCGGGCAACGACCTGCTCGCCCTTGGCCTCCTGCACGGGCTGATCGTGGGCGGGGTCCGGGTGCCCGAGGATCTCTCGCTGGTCGGCTATGACGACATAGAGTTCGCCGACTTCGCGATCGTGCCGCTCACGACCATCCGCCACCCGTCCGCGACCCTCGGGGCAAGCGCCGTCCGGATCTTGCTCGGTCTCGAGAGCGAGCAGGACGTGGAGGGGCGTTTCGAGCCGGAGCTCGTAGTCCGCGCGACATCTCTTCCCGTCGCGGGAGACCGCGCGTAACAGGCTGTTGACATGGCCGCAACGTCGTCACTACGCTCCGCCCATGTCGTGAATCGATTCACGATCATGGAAACCGTGGTGCTCCACACCGCGTCCTGGAGGCACGATCATGAGATCGAAACGTCCCCACACTCATGGCAGCCGCCGGATCGCCTCGGTGGCCGCCACCGTGGCCCTGGCGCTGACCCCGGCCACCCCCGCCGCCGCGATCGTCTCCGGGACGTTACCCGAAGTCGCCGCTCTCGACCCGACCACGATCGACCTCGCCGACTTCACCGGCCTGGAACAGCAGATCGCCCCCTACCTCGCCAACCTGGCGCCGCTCGCCAACAGCGTCAACGACGACAGCACCACGAACCACGGGTACATCACCTGCAACTGCTGGCGTACGGGGCAGGGGCCCAGCGACGCGCGGGTCATGGAGAACGTCCTCACGCTCGCCTACTTCTACACCGCCGACCGCCCGTGGAACCCGTACCACCGGGACACGGCCCTGCGCCAGCGCCTCGAAGCGGCCCTGCGGTTCCTGCTCAGCATCCAGAACGCCGACGGATCGTTCCCGCAAGGCGGCGGCGACGTGCATTCGCGAGCCGCGACCGGGTTCGCGCTCGAACTGTACGCGGTCATGCTGGAGCTCCTCGACGCCGACGGCACGCTGGATCCGGCGCTGGTGTCCGGCCTGACCAACGCCATGCGGAAGGCGAGCACGTGGTTCCTGGAGGACGAGGAGGTCTGGGGGCCACGCGGCGCGCAGTTCGCCAACCAGGTCGCCGGCGGGCTGGTGGGCATCTCCCGCCTCCTCCGCCGCTTCGACGACGCGGCGCTGCGTGCGAGGTTCGAGCAACGCCTCACCGACCACGAGCGGATCTCGCAGGGCGCGGCCGGTTTCTTCCGCGACGGTACGGTCGCCCACCGCTACAGCCTCGAAGTCGAGGCGGAAGACCTCGCCGGCTGGGCCGATCCCGCGACCCGGGCGACGATCGACCGGATGCAGACGCGTTACATGGACTGGGCCCAGTACAACCTGCTCTACGACAAGCGGCTCGACGGCTATTTCATCAACACGGCCATCGACTCCCGGCACCGCGGCTGGAACTACGCGAGCGAACTGCCGATCGGCTCCAACAACCTCTGGGGTGCGGTGATCCCGCAGGCACGTGCCTACTCGGCCACCCGGGAGGAGATGGAGGAGCGCCGTGCCGCGTTCGCCGCAGCGGGGTGGCAGACTTCCGTCGCGCCGCTCATCGCCCCGACGTGGGCGTACCTCGATCCGTCGATCATCCGCGACATCGTGTTGCGGGAGGAGTACTACCCGGCCGCGGCCGAGCGCCGGGCGGCCATCGGCACGCTGCGCCCCTACGCCGGTGCCCCGTACACCGAGCATCGCTCGGACGCAGCCACCGGCCAGCAGTTCGTCTTCGCGAAACGCCCCGGCTACGTCGTCGGCATGGGCTTCGGCAAGCACTTCAACACCCAGTACGGGTTCTGGGACAACCAGCGGTTCGGGCTCAACTACCTCTACGACCCGAAGCTGGGGGTCATCGTCCAGGGGCAGAACGCCCCGCAGATCGGCGCGCCGCGTACCCGCCCGGTGGACGCGGAGCTGTCGTGGGGCACCGGCTGGACCGCGGCGGACGGTGTGCATTTCGACGCCTACGACCAGCCCGTTCCCACGTTCTTCCGTGACGGATCCCCCGTCGATCCCGCGACCGTGGGCGATCTCGATCCGCTGGAGATCCGCTACGCCGCGGCGGGCGGGCCCGTGTCCAAGTCCGTGACCCTCGGGGACCGGCTCCAGGTGCGGGTCGAGGCCGGTTCCGCGCAGTTCTTCGAACGTGTCCCGCTCGTCCTGGAGGAGGGCGACACGCTGCAGTGGATCAGCAGCGGCCCGGCCGTCGCGCTGAAGGTCGGTTCCCGGGCGACGGCCGAGAACGTCACCGGGCTCGTCGTGAACCGGGACGGCCGGAGTGTGGAGATCCGCTGGACCGGCGCGGGCGCGGCGACGCTGTGGCCGTCGGCTTTCCCGGTCGCGGACGGGAACCGTAGGCTGCAGGTCCTCGACATCAAGGCCACGGGGCGGCTCGCCTACGACATCCGGATCCTGGGCGACGCCTGCTCCGGGTCGGACGAGCGGGCGACGGTCTTCATCGGCAACCGGGACACCGGTGTCGCCAACCCCGACGACGGCACCGGCTGCACGGTCGCCGACCTTCTGCGGGCCGGCGAGCAATGGGAGAGCCACGCCGCGTTCGTCGTCCACGCCACGAAGACCGCCGACGCGGTCGCCCGCAAGCGTGTGCTGAGCCGGCGCGACGCCGCACGCCTGGTGGTCGCCGCGGCCCGCTCCGACGTGGGGCGCGACCTCGTCACCGCCGCACCGGGCCAGGCGAACGTCGTGGCCGGGCAAGAGCTTGCGGTAGGGATCTCAGGGCGGAGCATCGCCGAGGTGACGGTCTCGGGACCGTGCCTCACCGGCGACGGCACCACCTCCGGCCCCGGCGAGGTGAAGGTCGCCATCCGGGAGACGATGCTCCCCGGACCGTGCCGGCTCACGGCCGAGACGGTGCGTGACACGGGGACGACCGAGGTCGACACCTTCCAGGTGGAGATCGTGCCGGACGCCCAGGGCGTGGTTTTCCGCGACAGCTTCTCGTCGGCGGCGACGTACGAGGCGTGGAGCGCCGTCGACGGCGTCTGGACCGTGACGGACGGCGTGTATCGCCAGCAGGACACGACACGCACGGGCTGGAAGTCCGTCGTCGACGACCTGAAGATCGGCGACGGCTCCGTCGAGGCCGGCATTCACTTCCGGACACTCGCGACCTCGACCGCCTTCGGCGGCATCCAGGTGCGGACGGTGAAGCCCGGCGACGCCTACACGCAGTCCGGATACATGATCTATCTCCGCCCCAACGGCTCGGTGGACGTCTTCCGCGCCGGCACGGGCGTCATCGCGACGGGCACCGGGGCGGCGGTCACCGGACCGACAACGCTCCGGGTGGTGCTTCGTGGGGCCGAGATCCGCGCCTTCGTCGGCGTGGACCCGGAACCCCGCGTCACCGTCACCGACCCGGACCCGATCAACGGGCCGGGATATGTGCAGCTCGTCACGGGCCGCGCGGCCGTCGACTTCGACGACGTCCGCGTGGCCACCCCGCTGCCGAGCCGTTGACGCCCCCTTTCGCACGTCGCCGTGCAGGCTCGCTGCGACACGCCATTCCCGGTCGTCCCCGTACGCGTCACTAGGAATGAGTCTCACATGAACCTTGGACCCCACCGCCGTCCCTGGCCGTCTCTCGTCTTCCGCGTGCTCGCGGCCGCGTCCGTCCTCGTCGGCATGGTGGCTGTCGTCGTCGCACCACAGACTGCCGTAGCCGCGGTCGCCGACACGTCCATCTACCCGGTGCAGTCGATCTACCCCTTGTCGACCGACTACCGGCTGACCGTCAACGGCCGCAACGTGCCGGTGCAGAAGCACGCCGGCTACAACGGTTACCAAGGCTACGACGTCGCACAGTTCGCCATGGGCGACGGCGACGCCACCCTGGCGGTCACGAAGATCAACAACACGAACATCGGCGCGTACAGCATCAGCCCGCAGAAGCTCGGTATCGTCGGCTCCGTCAGCGGTCCCACCCTCACCTTCACCGTGCACGACAACGCCTACTTGATCGTCAAGGTCGATGGCCGGCCCGACCTCGTCATAGCGATCGACCCGGGGGAGAATGATCGACCCCCATCCAGCGGAACGGGGATCTTCAACGTCCGCAACGCCCCGTACTCCGTGCAGCCGGGCAGCGGCTACGTCACCACCGCGTTCCAGCAGGCGCTGAACGACGCCGCCGCGTGGGGTTCGGCCAACGGCCGGCAGGGCATCGTCTACGTGCCGCCCGGCGTCTACACGGTCGGCAACCTGTACCTGCGCAGCGACCTTGCGCTCTACCTGGAGCAAGGCGCGGTGCTGCGCTACACCGGCGAGCGGGCCAACTACACCGCGCACTGGCACAAGGATTCCCAGAACCGCGACGTCACCTGGTTCATATCGACCCGCTACTCGTCAAACAACATCTCGATCTACGGGCGTGGAGTCATCGACGGCAACGGGGCGGCGTCGCTGCAGCCCGGCAATCTTGGCGTCAACCTGCTCACGCCCATCTACACCAACGGGTTCACCGTGGACGGGGTCACCTTCCGCGAGTCGAGCAGCTGGGCCATCATGCCGACTCGCTCGTCGAACATGACCTTCCGCAACCTGAAGATCTTCAACCGCTTCGGCATGGGCGAGAATGACGGTATCGACGTCATGGAGTCGTCGGACGTGATCGTCAGCAACGCGGTCGGCATCGGCCATGACGATCCGTTCAGCACCAAGACCTGGGACAACACCGTGGATCTGTTCCGCAATGTGCCCGGCGACCCCAGGCCGCTCTCCAGGGTGACCTTCGAAGACCTCCTGTCGTGGACGTTCTGCTACGGGCTCAAGGTCGGCCAGGGCGTCTTCCAGAACCAGGAGAGCGTGACGTTCCGCCGTGCGGTCGTCTACGACGCCGCCGTCGGCATGGGCGTCCACCACAAGTACGGCTCGGGCGCGGCCTCCCAGATACGTTTCGAGGACGTCGACGTGGAACGGCTGAGCTACAGCAACGACGGCAACCGCACCTGGCTCGCCCTGTGGACCGGCAACACCCACGGCGTCGGCCCAGTCAGCGGGGTCACCGTGACCAACGCGCGGATCCGGAACGCCGGCACGACCCCGGGCCGGATCAACGGCCAGCCCGGTGCTCCCATCACCGGTGTCACGCTGGACCGGGTGTACATGCCCGGCAGTTCGACCTCGGCCACGTCACTCAGCCAGATGAACATCACCAACCTCTCCGACTACGGCCCCGTGACTATCACAGGCTGACGCGCAGTCACCCTCGAGTTACGCGGGTGTCCACGGTTGTGAGCGAGGCAGCCGGCCGGGCACGTCGCGCCTCGGCTGTCGGTTCCTGAAGAGAACGTCACGCTGATTGTGCTGCTGACGTTGGCGTAGCCGTTCCGGTAGGCGGAGTTGTTGATGAAGGTCGCGTCGGGCCGGTGGACGAGCACCTGGCCCGCCGCGCTCTTCTCGACCGAGGGCGTCACCTTGCCGACGCGCCCTTCCTGCGGCTCACCGGCCGCTGCCGTACGATCACCTCTTGCCGGAACCCGGTCGGCGTCGCGATGACGGCGGTGTCCGGATAGGTCGTCAGGCCGCCCGCCCGTGGCGCCGTACCGGGAGCGAGGCCAGTCCTCGCAGGAACAGGTTCTCCCTGTACGGCGGTACGGGGTCGGCCTGGCTGGAGGGCCCGCCGGGGTCGGCGTAGCGGGCGGCGCCGGCTCGCAGGACCATAGCGCCGACGTGGTGGGCGACGATGTCGTGCATCTCGCGAGCGATGCTCTCGCGCTCGGCCAGCTGGTCGGCGCGCACCTGAGCCAGCGCGCGCAGACGCAGCCGTTCCGCCTGGCTCGCGGCCTGCCGGGCCCGCAGGTAGCGGCCGCTCGCCACGGGGGCCACGACGAGCGTCATCAGCGCCAGGACACGCGTCGGCTGCCTCTCGGCGGCCGGCCCGGCGTCGCCCATCGCGGCGGTGAAGGCGACGACGGCGAGCACGGCGACGAGGTAGACGACGGACGTCCAGAGCCAGGAAGCCACACGCATGGCGAACACGCCCGCGGCGACGAGGACGAGCATGACACAGGTGGCCGTCGCCTCCTCGAAGTACCGGTCGGCCAGCAGCATGAGGAGGACCTGAAGGACGAACACCAGCCCCGGCAGCCGCCGCGCGACGCCCAGGGACAGGCCCGCTAGCACCACCACCGATGCGGTGACCCAAAGCGGCCCGCCGGCGGTGTCCCAGCCCGTCCAGGTGTTCAGGACGGTCAGGGTGAGCCCGCCGCCGGCCAGCAGCACGTCCGGAGTGACGTCGCGCTCGGGAAGACGTCCGGCCGGACCGCGCAGGTAGACGCCGATCAGGACGGGCACCACAACGGCTCCGGCGCAGTACCACCAGGTGTCGGCCGTGATGGGGTGGCCCGGATCAGCCAGGTTGACCGCGGTGGCCGCGCCCACGACCAGGGCCGAGCAGGACACGGTGAGCGGCCCCGTCCTGTGGGCGACGACACCGAGGGCCACCAAGAGCAGGATCTGCACGGTGTTGACGGTGAACGCGCCGAGCTGGTCGGTGAGGATGAGCAGCCCCGCCAGGTAGCCGGTCACCGCCACCGGCCACCGCCGCAGGAACCCCATGGGAGCTCCGGCCAGCACCGAGAAGGCGCCGCAGATCACCACGGGCGCCGACGGGGTCCCCCAGGTATGCCACGTGGTCAGGACGTCGAAGCCGATGGCGGCCGTCACCAGCAGGATATTGAGCGCCTTGCCACGCCATCGCATGCGTCAACGGTATCCAGACACGCCCCGGAGATTGATACTCCCGTAGGAGAAGCAGGCGCCGGCCGAACGCAGATCCTGCTGACCACGCTCAACGGCTACCGTGCCGACCGGCAGGCGATCATCGGGGAGATCGCCCAGTGCGCCGGGTCAACATGACCGGATCTCTCTCGCATATGGCCACCCCGACCGGCACGACGTCCTTCTCACCCGCCACCTGCCGCCGGAGATCCCCGGCCATTCATCGCTGGAACGTACAGCCTGGCCGGCCTGGCATCGTCCTGTTCACGGTCCTGGTCGAACAGGTCATGAGCCGCACGCCCGGCTGACCCGACGCTGGGCAAACGCCCGCGCGCTGCTGGCAGGCGCCGCCGGCGACGACACCATGACTCGCGCGGACCGGGTCCTGGTGCACGACCACCGCCAGGAGGTCATCAGGGCCGTGCAGAACGAGGTGACCCGCGCCAAGCGCGCCGAGGATTGCCCCGAGCCTGAGCCACTCGGCCGGTGCCCTGCTGGCCGGCTACCCCTCGAGGACCGGCTGGCACGGCTTCGAAGCGCGCCCGTGGTACTGCCAGTCGGCGGTATCCGCCTGCTGCCGGAGGAGATGTAGGGGCGCGATTGATCGCAGGCCGGATATGGTGCTGCGGTGAATGGGGACGATTCGGTCGGGCCGCGCCGCCCTGGTATGCGTCAGGTCGCGCGAGAGGCCGGTGTTTCACCGACAACCGTGAGCAACGTCCTCAACAATCCCGAACTGGTCGCCGAGGGGACGCGCCGGCGCGTGCACGCGGCGATGGAGCGCATGGGGTATCTGCCCGACAGCGCCGCCAGACGGTTACGGGGGATACCCAGTCCGCTGGTCGGCGCGGTGACGCTGGACATCGCCGGGCCGTTCTTCACCGAGGTGTGCCGGGGGGTGGAGGACCGGCTGCTCCAGGACGGCTGCATGCTCATGACCTGCAGCACCGACTTGCAGCCGGGGCGAGAGCAGCACTACCTGCGGGAGTTGGAGAAGCAGCGCGTGCGCGGCGTGCTCATCACCCCGGTCGAGGCCGATCTGGACTCGCTGGTCGCCCTGGCCGCGCGTGGTGTCCCGGTGGTGCTGCTGGACCACAGGTCCGACGGCCGGCTGTGCTCGGTGTCTGTCGACAACCAGTGGGGTGGTGAGCAGGTCGCGGGACACCTGATCGCCTTGGGGCACCGGCGGATCGCGTTGCTCAGTGCCGCGATCGAGGTGCAGCAGACCGCCGAGCGTCACGCCGGCGTGCGCAAGGCGTTCCTCAAGGCCGGCCTGGACCCCGGCCGGGGGGTGCTGGACGTCCGGGTGCCGTCGCCCGATATCACCGAGACCGCCGCGGCGGCGTTGGAGGATGTGCTGGGCGCGGCTGATCCGCCCACCGCGATTCTCTGCCTCAACGACTCGGCGGCGCTGGGCGTGATCGGGGGCTTGAAGGAGCGAGGGGTCGCGGTGCCGGGCGAGATGTCGGTCGTGGGGTATGACGACGTGGCGTTCGCCGCCCAGCTCGCCCCGCCCCTGACCACCGTGTGGCAGCCGAAGCGCGAGCTGGGCCGGGTCGCGGCGGAACTGCTGCTGGACGAGGCCCGGGCGGGGCACCGGCATCAGAAGCTGGTCTACCGGCCGCAGCTGGTCGTCCGCGAGTCGACCGCGGCCCCCTGCCGTTGACGCGTCCGGGCTCCGAAAGTTTCAGAACAGGTGCGGCCTTCTCGCCGCCGCTGACCTGAAAGGAAACAATTCCGGCAGAGGATGAAGGCCGGCGTCTCGTTGACACTCTGATCAGGGTCTTCTTACGGTGTGCTCGCTCGACACCTCCCCAGACGTCCGCCCATCGATTGGACGCTCAATGAAACGTTTATCCCTGCTCTCCACGGTGCTCGGCAGCACCGTATGCCTGGTGGCCGCGGGCGCGGTCGCCCTGCAGTCTCCTGCCGCCGCGGCGGTGGCCTGCGAGGTGGACTACGCCGTCACCACCCAGTGGGCCGGTGGATTCACCGGCAACGTGACCATTCAGAACGTGGGCGAGGCGATCAACGGCTGGCACCTGGACTGGTCGTTCACCGCCGGACAGCGGATCATCCAGGCGTGGAACGCCACGGCCACCCAGAACGGCCCGGCCGTCAGGGCGCAGGACGCGGGTTACAACGCCGCGATCCCCCAGGGCGGCAGCACGACGTTCGGCTTCAACGCCTCCTGGAACGGCGCCAACCCGGCGCCCGACTCGTTCGCGCTCAACGGCGTCACCTGCACCGGCGAAGGCGGCGAGCCCACCCCCACCGTCACCCCCACGGTCACTCCTACGGTCACCCCGACCTCCGTTCCCGAGGATGCCAAGCAGGCCGAAGACCTCGACCGAGGCCTGATCAGTGTCCGCTCCGGCAACGGCAACCTGGTCTCCTGGCGGCTGCTGGGTACCGAGCCCCGTACGACGTCCTTCAACCTCTACCGGGGCGGCACGCGCCTGGCGACCGTCACGAACTCCACTAATTACCTGGACTCCGGGGCCGCCTCGGACGCCTCCTACACAGTTCGCCCGCTCAGCGGCGACACCGAGGGCCCCGCCTCGGAGAGCTCGCTGCGCTTCGGCAGCGGCTACCTCGACGTGCCGATCACACCACCGTCCTCCGGCCACCACGCCAACGACGCCAGTACCGGCGACCTCGACGGCGACGGCCGCCTGGACCTGGTGCTGAAGTGGGAGGCCAACAACTCCAAGGACAACTCCCAGTCCGGCGTGACCGACCCGGTCTACCTCGACGGCATCAGGCTGGACGGCACCCGCCTGTGGCGCATCAACCTGGGCCGCAACATCCGCGCCGGCGCCCACTACACCCAGTTCCAGGTCTACGACTACGACGGCGACGGCAAGGCCGAGGTCGCCATGAAGACCGCCGACGGCACCGTCGACGGCCGCGGCACCGTCATCGGCAACGCGAGCGCCGACCACCGCAACTCCGGCGGCTACATCCTGTCCGGCCCCGAGTACCTGACCATGTTCAACGGCCAGACCGGCGCGGCGATGTCGACGGTGAACTACGACCCGCCCCGCGGCAACGTCTCCTCCTGGGGCGACAACTACGGTAACCGCGTGGACCGGTTCCTGGCCGGCACCGCCTACCTGGACGGGCAGCGGCCCAGCCTCATCATGGCCCGCGGCTACTACACCCGCGCCGTGATCGCCGCCTGGGACTTCCGCGACGGCCGCCTCGTCAAGCGCTGGACGTTCGACACCAACGCCTCCGGCAACGGCTCCTACGCCGGCCAGGGCAATCACAGCCTCACCGTCGGCGACGTGGACGGCGACGGCCGCGACGAGATCCTGTACGGGGCCGCGGCCATCGACGACAACGGCGCCCGCCTGTGGAACGTCGGCTGGGGCCACGGCGACGCCGCCCACCTCGGCGATCTCGACCCGGGCCGGGCGGGCCAGGAGTACGTGAAGATCTCCGAGTCGGCCAACCGGCCGGGCCTGTACATGGTCGACGCCCGTACCGGCCAGGTGCTGTGGCAGACCGGCACCGGCGCGGGCTCCGACGGCGAGGGCCCGGCCCGCGGCGTGTCCGCCGACGTCTACGCCGGCAGTTCCGGCGCCGAGTCCTGGGCCGCCGGCGCGGGACAGAACGGGCTGCGCAACACCTCCGGAACGGTCATCGGCCGCCAGCCGTCCTCGGCCAACTTCCTGTCCTGGTGGGACGGCGACCCCGTGCGTGAACTGCTGGACCAGACCAGGATCGACAAGTACGGCACCAGCGGCGAGACCCGCCTGCTGACCGCCTCCGGCGTGCACAGCAACAACGGCACCAAGGCCACCCCGTCACTGGCGGGCGACATCCTCGGCGACTGGCGCGAAGAGGTCATCTGGCCCACCACCGACAACCGCGCCCTGCGCATCTACGCCACACCCCACCTGACCACCGTCAAGATCCACACGCTGCTGCACGATCCGCAGTACCGGGTGGCTCTGGCCTGGCAGAACACCGCCTACAACCAGCCGCCGCATCCGAGCTTCTTCATCGGCAACGGCATGAGCACCCCGCCCCAGCCCAACGTGTACCTGCGCTGACGCCTGCCGAGCAATCCGCGGATGAGGACGGTGGAGCACCCGGCTACGTGCGCTTCTGGCCTGGCCGCGACGATGACCATGCTGTCCCGCCAGCGGTGGGGCACGCCTGGAAACCACCGAGACGCGGCCAGCTCGGTGAAGCGGCAGCCGAAGGTCGGCAAGCGGCGTCCTGCGGTTTGAGGAAGTCGTCCGCGGCCGGCGGGGACTGAACGGGCCAGAACTTGTTGCATCGGATCATGGCCAAGGGCAGCGCGCGGCTCGGGTACCGGTCCGGGGACTACGGCTGTTGCCAGCATCGCCGGCTCCTGCACCCAGCTCGGCGATGCTGGCGTCGTGGTCGCGGAGCGTGCGCACGACGGTGGCCGCCAAGAGGGCACCAGCCCCTGTTGGCGGCGCCTTGGGTGATGACCGAGCGGGAAGCGATCTCGCGGAGGCTGAGGTCCTGACCGCGCAGATACAGCACCACGGACATCAGGCTCCCATCCGCGGCGCCGCCGATCTCCTTGCTGTCCCTGCCGTCCTTGCGGGCGTTTCGTGGCCCTTCAAGGTGCGGTCGCGGATGTCTTCGCGTCCCCCGAGGGGGCTGCGAGCACGGTGAACACCACGCCGGACGGATCGTGGCTGCCTTGCAACTCGGCGGTGAGGGACTTCAGGCGGAGCCCCAGGCGCGCAGCCGTTCGGCGAACTCGGCCAGGGACAGGATCGCGGCGGGCACGCACCGGGAGGGCCGGACGCCGGACGGCTGTTTCATAGGCGTTCATGGTGAAACATCGCTCGGGCGTGTCAGGTGCGCTCGGTGTCTTGCCGCTGATCGGTGTGTTCGTGGATGGCGGCCCAGGAGGCGAGCAGGCGGAGCGCGTCGTCGGACGGGGAGCCGGCGCCGATGATCGTTATCGAGCCTGACCGATCCCGCCATGTCTGAGCCGAAACCAGCCTGCACGTCCATCGCCCTCGGGTTCGCTCTCGCTGAAGAACCTTCGCCGTGAGGATCCCTGGGTTCAGCATCGGATGCGTGCAACTCGCGTCCGATGCGAACCCGGGATGGATCGCCAACCCTTGTGACCTGTACAAAGGGCGAGTCACCGCCGGTCAGGGCTATATCCGTTGGATTCCGCCATTGCGATCGGGACCCCGATGACCGTCGTCACTCCCGCCGTCATGGCAGGCGCATCCCTCGTCACCAACCGCGACCCGCGGCATTCTGCACGAGATGCTGCTCGCCCCGGTCCGCCGGGAAAGCCTGCTGATCGGCAAATGCCTGGGCGCCACAGCCGTGGCGAGCTGCCAAGGCGCTCTGCTGCTCCTGCCCGCCGGACTCCTCGGCATCCCCTACGGTCCGATCACGCTCACCCTCGTAGTGCTCGAACACCGCCGAGACCTTCCACGCCGTCACCGGATTTCTCTCCCTGCCCCTGCTGTTCCTGTCCGGCGTCATGTTCCCGCTTACCGTATGACAGATAATGCAAGTTCTGTGTCATATCGCGATGAGGCAAGCGCTCATCGTCGATGTTCGTCTCATGGGACACGGGTGACGATCCCGTGTTCATATGCGTAGATCGCTGCGTGCACGCGGGTCCGGAGGCCGAGTTTGGTGAGAATTCGGTTGACGTGGGTTTTGACTGTGCCCTCCTCGACGGTGCACGCGGCGGCGATCTCGCCGTTGCTCAGTCCTCGGGCTAGGAGGCGTAGCACGTGGTGTTCGCGCGGGGTCAGCAGGTCGAGTTCGGGGGTGGCAGGGCGCGGGGACAGCGCGGCGAAGCGGCTGATCAGGCGGCCGGTGACCTGTGGGTCGATCAATCCCCTGCCCTGGTGGAGCTCGCGGACCGCCGCGACGAGCACGTCGGGATCACTGTCCTTCAGCAGGAAACCGGCCGCTCCTGCGCGCAGCGCGCCGAACAAGTACTCATCGAGGTCGAACGTGGTCAGGGCGAGCACGCGGGGGGCGGATTCGGCGGCGGCGAGGCGGCCGATGGCGGCGATGCCGTCCATGCCCGGCATCCGCAGATCCATCACCACCACGTCCGGCCGGCGCGACAGGGCCTGGTGCACCGCCTCGGCGCCGTCGGCGGCCGTCACGATCACGTCAATGTCGGGCTCGCCGTCGAGGATGAGTCGCAGCGCCTCCCGCGCCGCCTCCTGATCGTCGGCGACCAGCACCCGGATCGTCACCACACGCTCCCTTCCCTGGGCAGGTCGGCACGGACCCGCCAGCCGCCCGTTTCGACCGGGCCCACCGACAGGGTGCCGTCGAGCAGGCGCACCCGTTCCCTCATGCCGCGCAGGCCCCGTCCCTCGGCCTGAGGCGCAGGGACCGGGGCGCCGTTGTCACAGATCTCGATGCGCAGGCCGCGGTCGTCCTGCCGCAGGTGGACGGTGACCTCGGTCGCGTCCGCATGCCGTACGGCATTCGTCAGCGCCTCCTGGACCACCCGGTAGGCGGTGTGATCGACAGCCGGCGGTAGCGCGTCCCCGGTGCCGGAGCGGCGCACGGTGACCGTCCGGCCCGCGCTAGTGAGCCGTCCGGCCAGGCACTCCAGGTCGGCGGTGCCGGGCTGGAGGGTGGCCGGGTGCTCATCGAGCGTCCGCAGCAGGCCGCGTACCTCGGTGAGCGCCGACAGCGACAGGTCCGAGATCGTCTGCAGGGCTTGCTTGGCGGGCGCGTCGCCGGGGGCCCGCCGGGCCGCCGCGGCCTGCAGTCGGATCGCGGTCAGGTGGTGGCCGACGCTGTCGTGCACGTTTCTGGACAGCCAGGTACGCTCCTCGGCCAGCCCGCGCTCCGCCTCGGCCCGCTGCAGTCGCAGCGACTGGTCGGCCCGATCCCGGTGCAGCCGCAGCGCGTAGCCGGTGGCCACGGGCGCGACGCTCATGATCACTATGCTGCTCAGCTCCGGGACGCCCTCGCCTCCCATCACCATCCCCGTGCCGAGAATCCAGCACGTGGAGACCGCCAGCACCAGGCCTGGACGCCGCGGGCGGTGGTAGACCGCCGTGCAGAACAGGACCATCGTGACCAGCATCCCCTCCCAGCGGTGCAGTTGCGCCATTCCGGCCAGTGCGATCACCGCCGACGTCGCGGCGGCGGTCAGCGGCAGCACCCGGCGGATCAGCAGAGGGAGGCTCACTCCGGTGCTGAAGACAGCCAGGAGCGGCAGGTCGGCCGGGACCCGCCGATGCAGTGCCGTCAGCAGCGCCGCGGCGCTCGCGGCGCCGGCGACGAGCAGAACCTCCCTGCGCCAGTGCATGTCACGATGATGCCGGACCGCAGGTGGCGCCCGCGGGCGGGAGTTGCCCAGTGGTCAGGTAGCGGTGCACGTGGCCGCGGACGCAGGGGTTGCCGCTCCAGTAGAGCGCGTGCCCGCCCTTGGCCGCCAGGTAGCGGGCGCCGTCGAGTTGCGCGGCGACCCGGCGTCCGTAGGCGGGAGCAGCCGTGTCGTCGTACTCGCCGTTGGCGATCAGGATCGGCGGCAGGCCGCGCGGGCGGATTGGATGGGGCGGGTAGGACGTCTTCTTGGGGAGCCCAGTGCAGAGGCCGGCCATCGGCCAGGCCGCGGTCCAGCCGATGCGCGGCGCGGTCTTTCTCAGCCTTGCCTCCATGGCCTTGATTTCACGGTATGCGGTCGGGAACGGGAAGTCGGCGCACATTGTGATCCTGCTGAGGTCCGGGTCGGGCGCCCCGGCCAACGGCTTGGCGAACCGGGTGGCGTCACCCGCGTCCGCCTCGGCCAAGGACGTGGCCAGGTCGGGCCACGTCGCATCGAACGAGACGGTCGCGCGGGAGGCGATCAGGGCCGCGCTGGCCGCGGCACCCGCTCCGGCACCGGGCGCGGGAATGGGCTGTTCGGCGGCGCGGGCCATGACATCGTCCCACACCTTGAGCACGTCGCGGCCGTGCAGCGCGCACCTTCGGTCGGTGTCGCACCAGTCGGCGAAGCGGTGCAGGTTGTCTTCCTTGACCTTGCCTCTGGCCAGGACCCATTCATCCCACGACCGGTTGGTGTGGTCGATCAGGCTGTCCAGGTACATGCGGCCGATATGGGACGGGAAGTACTCGGCGTAGGCCACGCCGAGGACGCCGCCGTAGGAGTTGCCGTAGTAGTTCAGCTTTCGCTCGCCCAGCGCCACCCGGACGGCTTCCAGGTCGCGGGCTCCCTGCCAGGTGTTCAGGTTGCCCTTGAGCGGGCCGGCGGCTTCGGCGCATCCCAGGCCGAAGCGGTGGTTCTGCTTTGTGTACTGGGCGAAGGCTGCACGGTTAGTGAACACCCACTGCCCGTTGGCGGGATACGGCGCCGGTCGGGGGCAGCGTACCTCGGTGCTCGCCTCGAACCCGCGCGGGTCGAAGAGCACCACGTCGAACCAGGTCGTCAGGTCGGCGAGGGTGTCCTTCACCTGGCGCAGGATCGAGATCTGCTGGGCGGGGCCGCCCAGGTTGAGGACGAGCGTGCCCTTCCTGGTGACCGGGTCACGCGCGGGGAGCTTGGCGAGCCCCAGCGTGATCTGCTTCCCTTCTGGAGCGGCCCAGTCGGCGGGCACGGTGATCTGGTCACATTGCAGGCCGTCTCCGCAGTCCTGCCAGGACAGCCCGGTGTCCGCCGCCGCGGGCGTCCCCGCTGCTACGGGGAGCAGCATTGTGCCGAGCACGGCAATGATCGTCTTCTTCATGGCCCTCAGCCTGGCCGAGTGGCATGCCGCCAGTCGTCCACCTTTCGATAGATCCTCACGCGTGCGCACCGGCGATCACCTTCAAAGGGATGGTTCACCGCCTGCGCCGCACGTCGGTCAGGCGATCCGGCTTCATGCCGACGCTCCGCCACTGGAGGTTTCGTGCCGGCTCCAGGTCGAGGTCGACTGGCATCATGCCGCGCTCGGCGGACCTGGCCGCTTCATGCCCGGCGTCACCAGGAATGAGCGCACCGTCATGTTCGACGCCGAGACCATGACGGTTATCTTGGGTGACTCTTAGGAGCGGACCGGTGAACCGGGTTTGGTGTCACATGCGTCGACCCTGTGCGGGATGATGGTCGACGGTCGCCCTGTCGTGATCTCTGACGGGAGTCACTGACCAGCCAACCCCTTGGGGGAGAGGTGCCTGATGGCCCTGCCGGTGGTGACTGATGCGGGGGAGTGGCGCGCGAAGGCGTTGGCGAGAGCAGCTGAGGCGCGGAAGGCGCACGGCGCGGCGTGCGGCCTCAAGTAAGTCATGCGAACTGAGAGGCTTTCGTGGATTTTACGATCTGCCAGTTTCTGGGGCACACATGCGAAGATGGCCGGGACTCGCCTATCTGGCACGCGCAGATGCAGGTGGCGGCATGTGCGCATCTGCTGAATGAGTGGCTGCAGGAGGACACCCCTGACAAGGAAGCGGTCGGCATTCGCCTCCTCGTCGATGTTCGTGAAGTGACGCAGGCCCCCGCCGGGCCGGAGACCGCCTCCCTCGTGAACGCCGGGGTGTTTCCGGCCTTATCGCCCTATGGGCCGGTGCGCGAGCCGCTCTCCTGCGAGCCGATCCCTCTCCCCGGGGTGGCCACGGCCGTGGAGCGCGCCCTGCTCGGCACGCCGGCGTCACGGCGCGTCGAACTGATGTCCGCCGCTCTTCGGGCGTCGATCGAAGACTGGGCCGAGGAGGCGGCGCTGGTGAGGGTCGCCGACCCGGCCGGTGGCGACGTCCAGGGGGAAACGCATGTCGTGCTTCTGTCCTCCTCCAGCCTGATGCGTCTCAGTGTCGTGCGGGTGGACGATCGCGGGCTCGACCGTGACCCGGCCTGTTCCTTCGCGGGGCATTGGTGCGACAGCGGAGCCCGGCCGGGGGAGGGGAGTCACGCGCTCACCGAGGCGAGGCTGCGGCCCATCTGCGCGGGAACTGCTCTTCACGCCCCGCTGGACCTCTTCGGCTACGGCCCGTTCAAGATCGAATGGGTGCGGCATGGGCTGCCGTCCTCAGCTGGAGTGGACGCCATCCGGACGTGGTGGAGAAGTAGCGCGTGGAGCCGACGGTATCTCGAGGATTACCTGCTCGACGAGCTGCCCGTCCCTGACGATCCGCAGGCGTATTTCGACGATCCGGACAATCTGACGGAGCAGCCTGATCCGCTCGAACTGGGCGACCCGGACACCGGCCGGGCATGGTGGGGAGGGGAGGTCGGCGCCGGGCTCCAGCCTCTGGACACGACGGAGTTCTTCCGGGAACTGCAGTCCTTCCGTGCCGCCTGCCTGCAGGAAGCAGTTGGCACGGAGGCGGCAGAGCTGGTGCCGTATCTCCTGAACGAGCTTCTCGACCGCCCCATCCGCCGCGTGGGCGGTCCGGAACGCCGTTTACGGGTGTGGGCCGATGCCGACGAGGACGGCCGCTTCTGGCGGGATGCGACAGACGAGGTCTACCGGTACGGCCATGGGCGCAGGCTCTTGATCCTTGGTCCGGAGGAGGCGATGTACATCGTGTTCAAGGATGAGCAGAATCCCTGAGCCTCCGTCGTACCTGCTCATGTGAGAGATCCCGGCGCTCATACCGAGCTTGCGTGGGCCGCACCTCGGAGGGGCACGACCGGAATACGCCCGAAAGGTGCCACCCTCTGTGGCGGCCCTGGTCCCGAGCTTGACGTTCCGGCTCGAACACCGATGGATAAGTCGGGCGCCACTCTGCGACTGTCCGTGTTTGCGTAGCTCGCGGTGCTTGATATCCACTACGGTGTCGGACGGCGACGTTCGAGGTCTGCTACGTCGCCGAGGACCGCAGGTCGTGCGGTGCCTCGTTGGACGAGGCGGGTTGCAGTACGCGGGTTGGATTCACAGGTTGGCGGGAGGCCGTCCACACGTGGAGCAGTGATCGCCGAGCGGGTCTGGAGGCGTGATCGAGAAACGATCGCATGCGTTAACCGCGACCATGGCGGCGAGCTGGCTCGTGGTCGTGACTGGACGGTATCTGCTGTGGCTGGAGTACAACGATCGGATCATCGAGCAGCTGATCCTTGGGATCGCGTTCGTCGTCGCCGTGCTTTCCACGTCGTGGTGGGCGCGGAGACTCATACGCCGCCGTGGTGACGTCCGCAGTTACGTCGCGGCCGGTGCGGCGGTCGTCCTGTGCGCCGCCGTTGTGGTGCTGCCCTGGAACGGGATCTTCGGACGTACGTGGTTCGCGGTCCATCACGGCAAGTTCACCGCGCTGGCCCAGCTGGCCAAGGACAGGAAGCTGTCGGCGGACATGCCTTCGGGTGGCTGGGTGCATCTGCCTGATGAGTTCGATGTCCTGCACTTTGATCATCCCAGGGCGCAGGATGTGCCGATCGAGCTTTACCCCGGACGTGTTCTCACGATGGGCCTGTCGAACGAGGAAGTGTCGGAGAACATGTTCCTCTACATCTATGACCGGCCTGACGCCGCGCGGATAAGCCCCTGTGATCTCACCGCGACCACGTTCGACGATTACTGGTGGTGCAGCCGGCTGGGTGATGGCTGGTGGTGGCTGGCGCGCAAGTCGAACTATCCGAATGTGGATGAATAGGCGCGCGAGGCTGAGCGGGGCCGGTATCGCAACCACAGGGACACTTGAGTTCCAGGAGAGACGGTGAGGGAACCGGCAGGTGCGCACGGCGGCCACTCTGCTGGCCTGCATCGAACGGATGCAGAATCCGATCGCCGACCTGTTGCAGATCGCCAGGATGGACGCCGGTGTCGGCAGCCGGCACGAACCCGTCGACCTCAGCGGTCTGGTGGCCGACGAACTGGACCGGCGCCCACGCAGGGTCGAGGTGATCCAGCACCTGATGCCTGGCGTGACGGTCAACGGTGAGCCGATCGCCCTGGCCCGGATCCTGACCCACGGCGGCACCCTCACCATCGAAGACAGCTCCTGCGGGCCCGATTCGTCCTGCGCCTACCCGGCCAAAACGCGCCTGCCTCACCGTACGTTCACCCGCCGACACAGGCGTAATGCCAGGCGACGCGGCGAAAATTCGCTTACCCGGACCAGAATCAACCGCATCTGGCGGCAGGCTTAGGCGTTGATGGACGCCGAACATGCCAGGTGCGCCGTCGGTGAGATCGTCGTCCCGTTCGGTGTCTGCGGCGAGCCGTCCAACGTCAAGGCCGGCGTGCACTCCTGCCCGTTCCGGTTCCGCTGCGTGGGCTGCGACCACTTCCGGACCAACGTCTCCTATCTGCCCAGATCCGCAGGCCTCTCTCGACGACCTGCTACGCAATCGGGAACGGCTACGGGCCGCCGACGTCGACGACCACCTCGACTTCCTCCTGACGGATCGCGCGGTCCTCCCCTGCCTGAGCCATGTCGGCGCCGTACAAGCCGGTCATCGAGTGCAGGAGGTCAGAGTGCTCCGACCGTCAGGGCGATGCCGCCCAGCAGTGACGCGCCCAGGACGGTGCTCCGCAGCGCCGCGACCGGCAGCCGGGACGCCAGCAGCATCCCGGAGGCCGTGCCGGCGGCCAGTGCCGCGAGCTCCGGCGCTCCGGGCAGCACGAGGCCGAGCGCCAGGACCGTCGCGGTGTTGTGCAGGATGAAGAAGGCGTGCAGATTGCCGCGCGTGGTCGCCGGTTCCCAGCCCGCGTTGGCCGCGTACAGGCCGATCGGCGGGCCGCCGACCCCGCCGACCACGTTGAGCAGCGCGCTGGCGGCGCCCATGGCCACGGCTCCCTCGGGACGGCGCAGCCATCTCCAGCGCACCCCGCCGGCCAGGACACACACAGCGATGATCACGCCGGAGCCCGCGGCCAGCGCCAGCCAGCGCGTGCCCACCCCGCGCAGCGCCAGGGCGGCCAGTGGAGTGCACACCAGCGCGGGCACCAGCAGCCGGGCCACCTCGCCCGGCCAGGCGTGACGGCCGTCGCGCAGCAGCGGCACGACAGAGGAGAGCACGGCGAGCACCACGGTCGCGGCCACCCCGTCGCGCGGGCCAAGGTAGAGAACCATCACCGGCGCCGCCAGCAGCGAGAAGCCCATGCCGGTAGCAGCCTGCACGAGCGCACCGAGCAGCACACCGGCGAGCGCCAGCAGGTGCTCGGCGGTGAGGAGATCCGGGGTCATGGGCCTGCCGGCCGGTCGAGGGCGTAACGGCGCTGGAACCACACAGCCGTCGCCATCAGCACGGCGGGCACCACGGTGAAGCCCGCGAGCAGCGCGGTGAGGGCGGAGTCCGGCTGCGCCACCCCGTGCCCCTCGGCCGTGGACACGAACCCGCCGGCGGCCAGGACGGCGGAGTACAGGTAGGGGCCGATGGCGGTGCCCGTCGCCTCGGTCGCGGTCCACACTCCGGTGTAGGCGCCCGCGCGGGCGGTGCCGCGCGCCTCGGCGGCGGCGACAGCGTCCGGGACCATCGAGAAGGCGAACAGCTGCAGCCCGGCGAAGGCGATGCCGAGCGCCACGACCACGGCGACGGTCGCCGCGACTCCGAGCAGCTCACCCAGCAGCAGCACCAGGGATCCGACGATGAACACGCCCTGCGACAGCAGCAGCCCGCGCTGCTTGCCGATACGCCGTGACACCCGCAGCCACACGGGCCCGGAGACCACGGCCGGGCCAAGGAAGGCGCCCATGAACACAGCGGTGAGCCCGCCGTCCGCGAAGACGTACTCGGTGTAGAAGGGCAGCGCGGCGAGGAAGAGGTGCGTGGTGGTGCCGGTGAACAGGTAGGACAGCACCAGCGCTCGGAAGTCGTGGTCGCGCCACGCGACCCGGATGTCGCCGAGGGCGGTACGGGTACGCCCGTCGGGCAGGCGGAAGCCGCAGTTGCCGACGAGCCGCCGGACGCCCGCCAGCGCGACGAGGCACGACACGACCATGGCGCCGGCGAGCAGCAGGGCCATCCGGGAGTAGTCGCCGCGGCCGCCGGACGCCACCAGCGCAGGTGCCGCGACGCCGGCGCCGAGCAGCCCCAACGTCAGGAAGAGCATCCGGAACATGAAGATGCGGGTGCGCTCGTGGTAGCCGACCCGCAGGTCTGACGGCGTCGTCAGGTACGGCACCTGGAAACAGGCGAAGAGCAGGTTGCCGGCGATGAACCAGCCACCGACCCACAGCGCGGCGGCCAGCCCGGACAGCCCGGCCGGGACCGAGAACATCGCGGCCATGGCCACACCCAGCAGCAGGCCCCAGCCGAGCAGGCCGCCCCGGTGCCCGCTGCGGCGCGCCTGCCGGTCGGACAGCGTGCCGAGCAGCGGATGCACGACCACGTCGACGATCTTCGGCAGGAGCAGGGTGAGGCCGGCCAGGAACGGCGAGACGCCGAGCGTGTGGGTGAGGAAGTAGAGCAGGAGCAGCCCAGGGACGGTGACCCACACGCCCATCCCGATCGAGCCGGTCGAGTAGGTCACCAGGTCGGCGGCCCGCGCGCGAGGCGTCAGCGCCGGTTCCGCGGTGGGTCGGGGAGCCGGCGTGCCCGGCATCGTGCTCACGGCTTTCGCGCGTGGCGCGCGACGACGCCGGCGGCCAGCTCAGCCCCGGCGAACGCGCCGGAACGGACGCGGCCGGACAGGGTACGGGCGATGATCCGGTCGGTGACCGAGGGCAGGTGCCGCGCCAGGAACAGCTCGACGGCGCCACGGCGGGTGGTCGCCAGGTCGCGCCGCGCGCGGCGGCCCAGCGCGGCGCGCAGCACCGCGTCGACCACGCCCTCCAGCGGCTCGTAACGGCTCACGCCCTCCAGGGACAAGCCCGCGTCGGCGGTCGAGTCGTGAATGGGGCTGCGTACCGCCGACGGGTAGACGCAGGTGACGGTCACGTGGGTGCCGATCTCCAGCCGCAGCGCGTCGGCGTACGCGACGAGCGCTCGTTTGGAGGCGCCGTACGCGGCCGCGAGAGGGAGCTGCATGACGGCCATCCGCGAGGAGAGCATGACGACCCTGCCGCGGGACTGGACGAGGGCGTCCACGCAGGCGGCCGTGACGCGCCAGGCGCCGAGCAGGTTGATGTCGAGCTGGCGGCGCACCTCGGCGCCGGGCGGCAGCTCGGCCGGGGCCGGCCCGCCGATGCCGGCGTTGTTGATCAGCAGGTCGAGGCCGCCGAGTTTCGCGATGGCGGCGGCCACCGCGTCGGGCACACCGGCGTCGTCGGTGATGTCACAGGTCAGCACCTCGACCGGGTCGTCGGAGCGCGGGGCCAGGTCCAGGCCGATGACGTGGGCGCCGAGCCCGGCCAGGCGGGCACTGATCGCCCGGCCGAACGTACCGGACGCGCCGGTGATCAGGACACGCAGGCCGCGCGCCTCACGCAGGTGGCCGGGGGAGGTTCGGGACGTGCTCACGCGGGGGTCTCCTCACGGCGGGCAGGGGTGAACGGCCGGGCTCCCCGCAGCAGCCGGACGCGGCCGGCCTTCATCTCGCGGGGCAGGCCGGTGACATAGCGGTCGAAGTCGATGCGCATGATGGGACGCCGGTCGCCGCCCCACCGCTCGGTGGCGGCGCGCAGGGCGCGGGCGACGGCGCGCCGCTGCTCCAGGGGGGTGGGCAGGGCGTAGCGGCCGGACAGATGGGCGGCGACCAGCTTGGCCTGGGCCTCGACGACGGGCAGGGCGGCGCCGGTGGACTGCATGAGCCCCACGAAGGCCAGGCTCGGGTCCTGCAGATGGAAGACCCGCTGGTACAGCGGCAGCCGCTCCGCGTCGTCACCGACCCAGCGGGAGGTCAGGAAGGGGATGGTCACGCGGTAGCCGGTGGCCCAGACGATCACGTCGACGGGGTCGGACGTGCCGTCGGTGAAGACGACGCGGTCGCCGTGGAGGCGGTCGATGCCGGGCCGTGCGGTCACCTCGCCGTGGGTGAGGCGGTGCAGGATGGTATCGCTGATCGTGGGATGGTTCTGGAAGAGGCCGCCGGAGGGGGCCGGCAGGCCGTAGCTCTGCGGGGTGCCGACGGCCAGCCGGAGGAGCGTCTCGGCGATGCGCTGGCGCACCCGCCACGGCAGCGCCGACATGGCGGCGCCGGTGGCGTCCGCGGGCCGGCCGAACAGGTACTTCGGCACGATGTGCACGCCATGGCGGGCCGAGAGCAGGACCGGGCCACGGGCGACGTTCGAGGCGTCGACGGCGATGTCCATGGCGGAGTTGCCCATGCCCACCACCAGCACCCGGCGGTCACGGAAGATCTCGGGGGTGCGGTAGTCGTGGGCATGCAGCTGGCTGCCGTCGAACGTGCCGGGGTAGCCGGGCTCGGGCATCCGGGGATCCCAGTTGTGGCCGTTGGCGACCACGACCGCGTCGTAACGGCCGGCCTCTCCGGACTCGGTCGTCACGACCCAAGGGAGGAGTCCTGTGCCCTCCCGCTCCACGCGCGTCACCGTATGGCCGAATCGCAGGTGCGGGGTCAGGCCGAAGGTCTTCGCGAAGTCGGCGAGGTAGCCGGCCACGTGGTCGGCCGACGGGTAGTCCGGCCACTCGGCGGGCATCGGGAAGTCGGCGAACTCGGTGCGGCCCTTGCTGGTGTTGAGGTGCAGGGAGGCATAGGCGGGTGACAGGCCGCTGCTGTTGTCGCGGGCCCACAGCCCGCCGGGCCGATCGCCCTTCTCGAACGTGACGACGTCGAGGCCGACGTCGAGCAGGGCCTTGGTGGTGGCGAGTCCGGCCGCTCCGGCGCCGATCACGGCGACCCGGCACGAGGGGGTCATGGGTGGGGTTCTCCTGGAAAACTCGGCTACGTCAGAGGGCGTAGGGGCGGGGGCCACGACTCGCCGTGACGGTGGAACCGCCGCGTCATCACGTGTCCGGGGCCGCCGGCGGCACGTCAGTCATGCAAGCGCCTGGTCGAGGACACGTGGTGCTGCCTTCTCGCGGAGGATTGTTGTGGCGGTCTCCAAGGCTAGGGCTTGATCGGAGGCCGGACCATGGTGCTCCGCACGGTTTTGCCGCCCCGGGTTGTGGCAGAGCACAATCCCAGGGCAGGATCGCGGAGTGGACTCCCGCGACGACTGGACCCCCGTGGTCGACCTCATCGAACGGGTCGTCGGCGACGCCGACCTGATGTCGTCGGTCGTGGCCGGCGTGCGCACGATGGTGCGAGAGGTCGCCGCCCTGCCGTCAGCCGACATCGCCGGGCACACCCGGGCGCTGCTCGTCGCGGCGACCCGGGCGCTGGCGGCCAGGCGCGGCCCGACGGAGGCGGAGCTGTCGTTCGTGGAGGAGCTCGCCGTGACGCGGGCCCGGCAGGGCGTGCCCGTCGAGGCGGTGCTGGGGGCCATCCACGTGGCCGAGCGGGCCATCTGGTCGCGGGCCCGGGAGGTGGCGGGCCCGGCCGGGGTCGGCGCCGAACGCCTGCTGGACGCGCGGGAGCTGTACGACGACTGGGCGGAGGCCGTACGGGCCAGGCTGATCGCCGCTCACCATGCCACGACGGCCGGGCAGGGCCCGCGAACGCGGGACCGGGAGGCAGCCATCCTGCGGCGGCTGCTCGACGGAGGTTCGGCGGGCGCGCTGGCCGCCGCCGAGGCGGGACTGCCCGTTGCGGGCGGGCTGTGGGTGCTGGCCGCCCGGCCGGGCGAGGCCGCCGCAGGGCTGGAGCGTTCGCTGCGTGATCAACCCCCTGTCCTGTGCGCGGTCGTGGACGGGCTGCTGGTCGCGGTGCTCGGCCGGGCGCCGTCGAGTCGTGTCGCCAGGGCCGGGGTGGTGGCCGGGCTCGCCGGCCCCGCCGAGCCCGAGGAACTGGCCGCCGTACGCCATCTCGCGGTCGCCGCGCTGAGCGCCGCCGAGTCGGCGGGCCGGGCTGGGATCATCCATGTCGCCCGTGTGCCGGCGCTCGCCGCGGTGGTCGACCGGGCCGACCTGGCCGCGGTGCTGCTCGACCACCACCGGCCGGCGTGGACGGCGCTCGGCGCACGGGCCGAGCCTGTGGCCCGTGCGGTGTGCGTCTGGCTGGAGGCCGATCGGGACGTGGACTTGGCCGCCGAGAGGCTGTTCGTGCACCCCAACACCGTGCGCAACCGGCTGCAGCGCTTCGCCGAGGTCACCGGGATCGACCCGTCCGCCACGTTCGGCGGGGTGGACGCCTGGTGGCTGTGCCGCTCCTGGCTGGCACAGGCCTGACTCTCGTGTGGAGCATCGCGGTGACGGTCGCGATGGCACAGGCGGGCTCACGCCGGCCGGACACGCCCTGGCTCGGCAAGGCCGGCCTCACCGTGTCAGCTGTCGCCAGTTGTCGTTCCGCAGAGCCCGGTGGTGACGTTCCGTACTTCCTGAAGGGGCGGCGGTTCAGTCTCGGAATCCACGGACGACGCCGTCCGCATCGGCGCTCTCGGCGTGTGGAAGGAGCGACACCGGGTTCAGCAGTTGGCCATCGCGCGGGAGCAGGGTGAGCCGGTCCGCGATCACGTGCCGATGGCGCTGGTCGTCTGTGTCGACGGCAGGCTTCAGCGGTAGCGTGAGAAGCGATGACCACGACTTCACGATCTTCGACGTCGCCGAGTACGGTATGTTCCCCACGACCGCGAACGGCCGTCCCGGCACCGGCGCGGTGGTGAAGTCGCCGTGCACCACCTCGACGCGGGGATCATCGCGTGTGCGTGCGGCCAGCCGCCGGGCCAGGCGCGGATCGATCTCGTAGCCGATCACTTGCGCGCCCGCACCGGCCAGTGCCAGGGTCAGCGCTCCAGCGCCCGCCCCCGGCTCCAGCACCAGCCCCGCCGGGTCTGCTGCCCTGATCACGAGACCGATGGCCTGGCGGTCGGCCAGGAAGTTCTGTGAAAGCGTGCGTCGCGCCCGGTCCGCGGTGATGGGGGCGCCGCCGGCCCTGCTCGTGGTCCGGGAGGATGGCCGGTCACCGAAGGCGTGATCGCGCGTCACCGTGCCGCCCTGCCGGGGTGTTCCGTCGGGAGCGCCCCGGCAGGCGCGCTCTGTTCGTCCTGCGGGCGGGTCATCCCGGCGCTCTGCGGCTGAGGTCCTCCCAGGCGCGGTACTTCGCCACCCGGTCCTGAAGGTCCTGCTGGACCATGTCGTAGGACGCGGCGCCGACGATGAGACGCAACGGCGGCTCCGGCAGGTCCACCAGCTCCATGATCACCGGAGCGGCGGTCTCCGGGGCGGGCCCGGCATCGTCGCCCCACATCTCGATCAGCTTGTCGCGCAGTTCCTGATAGTGCGGGGCGGGGGAGGTCATCGTGGTGCCCGTGGTGAACAGGCCGGTGTCGTAGCCGCCCATCTGCACGATGGTCAGCTTGACGCCGAACTGCGCGGCCTCTCCCGCCACGGCCTCGGAGACCGAGTCGAGCGCCGACTTGCCGGCCGCGTACAGGCCGACCATGGGGAAGCCGCCGCCGGTGCCCATCGTGGTGATCTGGAGGATCCGTCCGCCGCCCTGGGCGCGCAGGTGCGGCAGTACGGCCTGGGTGACCCAGACCGCGCCGAACAGGTTGACGTCGAAGTGGGCCCGGATCTGCTCTTCCGTCGCCTCCTCCAGCATGCCGAGGAGCATGACGCCGGCGTTGTTGACCACGATGTCGAGCCTGCCGAAGGCCGCTGCCGCCCGCTCCACGCCGGCGAACACGGCCGCGCGGTCGGTGACGTCGAGCGGTAGCGGTACTAGGTTGTCGGGAAAGCTCCGGACCAGGTCGGCGAGCGGCTCGACATTGCGGGCGGCCCCGATGACCCGGTCGCCCGCTTGCAGCGCCGCCTCCGTGAACGCCCGGCCCAGTCCTCGTGACGCGCCCGTGATGAACCATACGCGGCTCATGGGCTTCACCTCCTCGTACTCGGCTTCAGTGCAACGAGACAAGACGGTACGTCTCGCCTCGCATCATTGTCAAGACGGATCGTCTCGTCTCACTCGGTGGTACGATCCCGGCATGGCCAAGCAGCCCGACCCCGCCCGCCGCAGCCAGCGCTCCCGGCAGGCCATCCTCACCGCCGCCCGCGAGCTGATCACCGAGATGGGCTACGCCAAGCTGAGCATCGAGGCCATCGCCGCCCGCGCCGGCGTCGGCAAGCAGACCATCTACCGCTGGTGGCCCTCCAAGGGCGCGGTTGTCCTGGACGCCTTCCTGGCGCTCAGCGAGGGCGGGCCGGAACAGGACATGGCGCTGCCCGACACCGGCGACCTGGAGGCCGACCTCAAAACGGTGATGCGGGCCACGGTGGCCGAGTTCGCCGACCCGGCCTTCGAGGCGCCGATCCGCGCCCTCAACACCGAGATCATCAACGACCCGGCCCTGGCCGCCCAATACCACGAGAAACTGGCCGGCCCGGTGGACGAGGCCAAGAAGGCCCGGCTGCGCAGCGCACAGCGGGCCGGGCAGCTCGCCGCAGGCGCCGACCTCGACCTGGCGCTCGAACTGCTGTACGCCCCCCTCTACCAGCGCTGGCTGCTGCGCTCAGGCCCGCTCACCCCCCAGTACGCCGACGCCCTCGTCGACGCCTTCCTCAAAGCCATGCGACCGGACATCGGCGGTTCTGCCCGCTGATCAATGGGGGGCTGCCGCCGCCCGGCGCCGATGCCGACGGTGAGACGCGGGCGCTGCGCCACAGTTGCTACTGGCCGGACCTCCGTGTGGAGACACCCGAACGTGGTGTTCGCGGCTGCTCGCAGCTCGCACATGGCGTCGGCGCTGGCCTCCTGGATCGCCAGCAGCGCGCCGGGCACCTCCTCGCCACGGTTGCGTGCGAGGTGATGGTCACCCCTGCCTGCACCTTGATGACCGAGATGCTGTGGGTGAGCGAGTCGTGCAGTTCGCGGGCTATGCGCAGCCGCTCTTCCCCGGCGCGGCGCAGCGCGGTCTCCTCCCGGGCCCGCTCGGCCTGCTCCAGATAGGCCTGCCGGTGCCGGCTCACCGTCCCGCCCACCCCCGGCGGCCACGAACCAGCCCAGCAGCAGGATCACCCGGTCCACGAGCTCCTGAGCGAAGGGGCGGCCTTCACCCCCTCTCCCGCGGCTCCCGAGTCCGCGCGATCCGCTGCGATGATTCGCCGTGGCCGTACGAGAACAGGGCCGAGGCCGGGCCGGCGAACCCCGCCCCGGCCGGGGCTCCGGAGGTCAGCCGGCGTCGACGACGGCCGCGCCGATGTCTACCGCCATGGCTCGGCTCCCGGCCAGGAGGCCGCCGTCCACGGGCAGGTCGATCCCGTTGATCCAGGAGGCGCGGTCGCCCGCCAGGAACGCGACGGCCTCGGCGACGTCGTCCACGGTGCCGACCCGTCCCATCGGGTACCACCGGGCCGCCTCTTCCAGGGCGTGCGGGTCGGTCGCGAGCCGGTCCTCCCAGGCCGGGGTGGCGATCGTACCGGGCGACACCGAGTTGACCCGCACGCCGTACGGCCCGTACTGGGCGGCCAGGCCGCGGGTGAGGTTGAGCAGCCCGGCCTTGGCGGCGCTGTAGGTGTCGTTGCCGAAGTAGCGGTGGCCGTTGACCGAGGCCACGTTGACCACGGATCCCCGCCTGACCTCGCGCATGCCCGGCAGGACCGCCTGGCACAGGCGGATCGCCCCGCCGAGGACGACGTCCACGTCGATCGACCAGACCGACTCGGGCACCGATTCGAACTCGATGTTGCTGCAGACGGCGGCGTTGTTGACCAGGACGTCCAGGGGACCGTGGCGCGAGGTGATCGAGCCGACCGCCGACCGGACGGACTTCTCCGAGCGCACGTCGAGGTGGACGGCCTCGGCGTCCTCGATCCCGTCCGCGACCGCGCGCGCCGCGTCCAGGTCGACGTCGGTGACGATCACCGCGGCGCCTTCGGCGTGGAGGACGCGGGCGATCGCCGCTCCGATGCCTCCGCCGGCGCCGGTGATCAGCGCGCGGCGCGGTGCGGCCGCGTCCCGAGAACCGGATGACATGGATCTTCCTCTCTCGCCTCTCGGCTCAGCCCTTGAGCGCGCCGGCCGTCAGACCCTTGGTGATCTGCTTCTGAAGTACGGCGAATCCGAAGAGTACAGGGGTGACCGTGATCATCATCCCTGCGAACAGCGTGGCCCAGTTGGTGCCGTAGTCGGCGGCCTGACCCAGTTGGAACAGCCCGAGCGGCAGGGGCATCTTCTCCGGCGAGTGGATCAGCAGCAGCGCGTAGAAGAACTCGTTCCAGTTCTGCAGGAAGCTGATGATGGCGACCGACGCCAGCCCGGGTCCCATGAGGGGGAGGATCACCGAGACGAACGTGCGGGCCGGCCCCGCTCCGTCCATCGCCGCCGCCTCCTCCAGTTCGTACGGCAGGGTCTTCATGAAGCCGACCAGGACGAAGACGTTGAACGGCAGGTTGTAGGTGGCGTAGACGAGGATCAGGCCGAATTGGCTGTCGAGGAGGCCGAGGTCCTGCATGATCAGGTAGAGCGGCGCGAAGGTGACCATCCACGGGATCATCAGCCCGAGCAGGAAGACGCTCAGGATCAGGCCGCTGAACCTGAAGGTGATCCGGGCCAGAGGATAGGCGGCGAACACGGCCAGTACGACGCCGACCACGGTCGAGGCGACGCTGATGACCACGCTGTTGCCGAAGAACAGGCCGATGTTCGCGCGGTCCCAGGCGTTGGCGTAGTTCTCCCAGCGCCACCCGCTGGCGATCTGCCAGGGAGGCGTGGAGATGAACTCGCTGTTCGTCTTCATCGACACGTTGAAGACCCAGGCGTAGGCGCTGATCGAGGACAGCGCGACCCCGCCGAGCAGCAGGTAGAAGAAGAGGTGGTGCGGGCGGAAAGGCGCACGGGGGCGGGATGAGACGCCCTTCCACTGCGGGGCGGGGGCGGGCGGTGGGGGCGTGTCCGCGGGACCGGCGGGCACGGGGCGCTCGGTCAGGTCAGTACTGGAGGTCATCGCGCTTCATCACCTTGTTGAGGAGCTTGGCCACCGTCAGCATGACCACCACGAGCACGACGCCGATGGCAGCGGCGTAACCGAATTCGGCCCGGTCGAAGGCCACGCGGTACATCAGCGTGCCGACGGTCTCGGTCGAGCCGAAGGGGCCGCCGCCGGTCATGATGTAGACGAAGGCGAACGTCTGCAGGCTCTGGACCACCCACAGGATGGCGAGCATGCGCAGGAGGTCGCGCATCATCGGCAGCATGATGCTGCGGAACACCCGCCACTCGCCCGCCCCGTCGATGCGCGCGGCCTGCAGGACGTCGGTGGGCAGGCGCTCGAAGCCGGCGCACAGCAGGACGATCCAGATGCCGATGCCGTGCCACACGGACACGAACGTCACGGCGGCCAGGGCGGTCGCGGGGTCGCCGAGCCAGGTCTTGGCCAGGGCGCCCAGCCCCATGGACTCCAGCGCGGGATTGATCAGGCCGAGGGTGGGGTGGTAGAGGAACTTCCACATCAGCGAGACGACGGCGACCGACAGGACCACCGGGGCGAACACCACGAACCTGAAGAAGCGCTCGCCGTGGATGCGCTGCGACAGGGCCCAGGCGATCGCCATGGCGGGCGGGAACAGCATGCCGCTGCCGATGAGGGTGAGCAGGAAGGTGTTCTTGAGTGAGTTGAAGAAGGCGGGGTCGCCCACCAGCAGGCGGTACTGGTCGATCCCGATGAACCGCATCGTTCCCGTGCGGGAGAACTCGTGCAGCGACAGGTCCACCGTCTTGACCAGCGGATAGAGGAAGAAGACCCCCAGCAGCGCGAGCGCGGGGAGCAGGAATGGGACGATGATGCGTCGCTGGGCCGCCTTGAGCATGTGGCCTCCCGGGGTTCACACCCGCCGCGGGCTCCGGCGCGGGAACGGAGCCCAGGAGGCGGGTTCGGTTGAGGGGGTTCAGTTGCCGTAGACCCGGCGTAGTTCCTTGTCGAGGTTGTCGAGGGTCTGCTGGGCGTCCTGCTTACCGAAGAGCAGCTTGGCGATCTGGGGATAGACGACGTCCTTGGCCTTGGACTGCAGCAGGCCGTAGTAGCTCGCCTGGAGCCGGTCGGCCTTGGCCACGACATCGGAGATGCCCGGCAGGCCGGGGGGGCTCGGCACTCCCTTGACCCCGGAGACCTCGCCGATCTCGTTGGACCTGCGGGTCTGGGTCTCCACGCTGGTGACCCGGCGGATCCACTCCAGCGACAGCGGGATGTTCTCACTCTTGGCCGACACCGACATCAGCTGGGCGGCGGCGAACATGCTCGCCTGGTCGCCGGTCCCGCCGGTCACGGTCGGGAACTGCAGGACGCCCAGCTCGAAGCCCTCGGGGATCACGTCGGCCATCTCGCTGACGAGCCAGCTGCCCATAAGGATCATGCCGGCCTTGCCCTGAAAGAACTGGGCCTGGGCGGCGGTGAAGTCGGTGCCCTCGAACCCCTTGAGGAAGCCCTTCCTGTCACGCAGGTCCTGGAGCATCTGCAGCCCCTTGAGGAATCCCGGGTCGTCGGTGATGTTCCCCTCGCCCTCGATGAGGACGCCGTGGACCTTGTCGTATCCGACGGTGCGCAGCCAGATGTTGTCGCTCCACATGCCCATGTAGGGCTCGAACAGGCCGGTGACCGCGATCGGGTCCACCCCGGCCGCCTTCAACTGGTCGGCGGCCTTGATCAGGTCGTCCCAGGTGGCCGGCGGGGTGATGCCGTGCTCCTTGAAGAGCTTCGCGTTGTAGAACAGCACCTGCAGGGACAGCTCGGAGGGGACGCCGTAGATCTTCTTGGTCGTCGGGTGCTGCATGAACTGCATGACCGCCGGGCTGAACTGGTCCAGCCAGGGCTTGCCGGTGGCCGGGTCGACCTGGTCCAGGTAGGGCTTGAGGTCGAGCAGGGCGCCGCTGTCGGCCCACTCCAGCAGCGCCGGGTTGGTGCCGTCGAACATCGTGTAGTCGACGTCGAGCCCGTCGCCGGCGCGCCACCTCTGCTCCAGGGCCGGGCGCGCCTTGGTGTTGGCGAAGGTCGTCTTCAGGTCGGCACCGGGGTGGTCCTTCTCGATCCCGGCGGCGACGTCCTCCAGGAACTTCAGGGAGGGGGTGCCGACGGCGGGGAGCACGCCGACCTCGATAGGCCCGCCCTTGATGTCCTGCTGCCAGCTCTTGGCGTCGGGTGCCTTCGCGGCGGCCTGGTTCGCGTCGTTTCCGCCACCTCCGCCGCACGCGGTCAGAGCCAGGCAGGGAACGACGATTAAACCGGCAAGCAGCTTATGTGTAACTTTCATCATGGAAACCTCCATTCTTAGTGATATTGGGTGTGATGTCTAGATTTCTAGGCTTATGTCGCATTACTTGGTTCCAGACGGAACTCAGTTCCGTCTGGACAGATCCGGCAGCAGATCCGCGAACTCGTTGAGGAACACCTCGATCCGGCGGAGCTCCTCGGCGTCGAGCACGTGGGCGGGCTTGCGACAGTGGGCGCTGTCGATGAGACCCCGGCGGAACGAGATCTGCTTCTCGGCGGCGATGATGAGCTCGGTGTCGAGCATCCAGTACGAGATGTAGGGCAACAGGCGCCGGTGCAGGTCCTCGCCGCCCGCCTCGTCGCCCGAGGTGAGCCGGCGCCAGATCTCGACATAGATCTCGGTGAACGAGCATCCGGGCTGGCTGCCGACCGCGCCGCGCCGCCAGGCGTCGGGCAGTTGCACACCGGCGTAGCCCTCCAGTGAGGTCACCGGCGGGTCGAGCGCGGCCAGTTCGCCGATGAGCCGTCCGGGCGGGCTGGACTCCACCTTGACCAGCCGAAGGTTCGGGTGGGCGCGCACCAGGTCGGCGATGGTGGCCGCGTCGAGGCTGCCCCCCGTCTCGTTCGGGGCGTACTGCAGTACCACCGGGGTCGGCGCGACCGCCGCCAGGACCGCCGCCACATGCTCGACCTGGGAGCGGCGCGAGGGGTTGAGGAAGTGCGGCGCCAGCAGGTTGATCAGGTCCGCCCCGGCGGCCACGACCTCGCGGGCCCGCGCGACGGCCATCCGGGTGGTGTGGTCCTGCACCGCGACGATCGCGGCGAAGTCCTTCCGGTGGGCGGTCCGCCGCAGCAGGATCCCGGTCAGCTCGCGGCGCTCATCCTCGGTGAGCTTGTAGTACTCCGAGGCGAACCCCGGGAACATCGCGCTCGTCACGCCCGTGCCGAGGACGTGGTCGACGACCCGGCCGAACCCCTCGAAGTCGACGTCTCCGGCGTCGGTGAACGGAACCGCGAGAACGGGCGAGATCCCCCGAACCATGTCTGAGGCGTCGCCGCGGCCGTCGCCGTTGAGGGAGGCCGGCGTGGGAGAGGCACTCGTCTGGGTGTTCATTCGCCCTCCTGGCTTGATGAGGCTTTATATTCGAAATATCGAAACTATTTTCCTAAATAGGAACAATAGACGCCCAGGTCCCCCCGCGACAAGAGGGCGGGGGGGGGGAAGAGGGGAGCGTCAGCTGAGAGAGGGGCCCAGAAGGCGCATGATGGTGCCACCGAGCACCTGGCGCCGCGCGTCGTCGTCGAGCGGCCAGTCCAGCACCCGGCGCAGCTCGGAGCGGGGCACCGTGTAGGGGGCGTCGGTGGAGAAGACCAGCCGCGACGGACCGATCTCCGGATCCCGGCCCAGCTCGGTCAGGACGGTGTCCCACGGCGCGTAGCTGGTGTCGCCGTAGAGGTTCGGCGCGTAGCGCAGCGCCGGTGCCGCGTCGATCCAGAAGTCGGTGGCGCCGCTGCGGCCCATCACGAACGGCGTCTCCGGCCGGCGTCTGGCCAGGCTGGCCAGGGGGAGCGGCAGCGCGCTCGGGGGAGTGCCGGTGCGGACGTAGACGAGCCACCCCGCCTCGGCCGCGAAGTCCAGCAGCGGGTCCAGGAGCCCGTCGAGGAGGTCGAACCCCTGGAGCACGCTGTCCACGTTGAGAGCGCGGGCACCGGCGTCCCTGGCACGTTCCAGTTCGTCCACGGCCGCTCGGCCGCGCCACGGATTGGCTACCGCGTACGGGATCAGCCGCCCCCCTGATGCGGCCGCCGCCGCGGTCACATGCTCGTTGCCGGTCCGGTTGTCGTAGGCGATGCAGCGTTCGTCCGGTGCCACCAGCGCCACGTCGACGCCCAGTGCGTCCATCGCCGAGATCAGCCGATCGGCCTCCAGTTCGACCTCGCGTCCCCGCCCCAGTCGTACGTGCGCGTCAACGATCAATGGGTTCTCCCACGGTCAGGCCGAGTGCGGAGAGCGCGTCGGCATGGATGATCTGCTCGATGAGTTCGGACGGCACGCGCGGCAGCGCCGTACCCTCCAAGATCTTGTTGACGCCGCGCAGCCCCGCCATCGCCTCGCCGGTATTGGCGATCGGGAAGTCCGAGCCGAGCAGGAGCTTGTGCGTGCACCCCCATTCGACCGCGGCGAGCAGCGACTCGTAGCAGACCCACGGCCGCAGATAGATGGAGGAGACGTCGGCGTAGACGTGGGGGTGCTTGCGGATCGTCGCCACGGTCTCCTTCCCCCAGGGGTGGCCCATGTGGGCCATGACGATGCGCAGCTCGGGGAAGCGCAGCGCGACCTCGTCGGTCACCAGCGGGTAGGTGTAGCGCAGCGGCGCCGCGCGGATCGGTGAGGCCCCCTGGTGGAAGAGGATGGGGAGCGCGTTCTTCTCGCAGTAGGCGTAGAACGCCAGCGCGGGCTCCCCGAGCGGGTCGAAGTTCTGGTAGTTGGGACCGAGCTTGACGCCGACGAGCCCCATCTCGCGACATCGCTCGGCCTCCTGGATGCAGTCGGTGGACGTGGGGTCGACGGACATGAACCCGATACGGCGGGCGGGGTCGTTCGCCACGAACTCCGCGGTCGCGTCGTTGGTCCGTTCCGGAGCGTGCGGTATGCCGGTCGCGGCGGCCGGGTCGGCCACCGCGATGTTGAACACGATCGCGACGTCCGCCGCGGACATGGCCCTGTCGAAGTCGGCCCAGGTGTTCGTGGTGACGACGGGACGGTCGGTGCGCCAGGAGGTGAAGACGCACGTCTCCTCGGGCGGCACCGTGTCGCGGTGGGTGGGAGTGTGGGCGTGGACATCGACGATCATCGGAATTCCCTCATCAGATCTGCTCGCGGCCGGACCCCCAGTCCGGGTGAATCCCCGAGCCTGACGCGACGGCCGTCGCTGTCCAGCGGCTCGGCGAGGATGTCCTCGGCGTAGTAGTGCGCGCCGATGATGTCGGAGGGGAACTCCCTCGACAACGTCGGCAGTGCGCAGGCGACATGGAGCTGTGCGGCGGCGCCGATCCCCAGCTCGCCGTTGGAGCCGATGAGCGTGTCGACCCCGAAGGCCGAGGCGAGCCGTCCCATGGCCACGGCGCGGCCGGGGCCGCCGCTCTTGCCCACGTAGAGGCTGACGCAGTCGGCCGCCTCCGCCCGTACGAGCGCCGTCAGGTCGGCCATGCCGAAGACCGACTCGTCGGCGACCACCGGCAGGCCGAGGCTCCGCAACTGCCGCATGCCGTCCAGATCGGCCGGTGCGACCGGTTGCTCGACGAACGAGACGCCCCGCTCGGCCAGCGCCGGGATCGCCCGGGCCGCCTGGCTGCGCGTCCATCCTCCGTTGGCGTCGGCGCCCAGGAAGGCCGCGGGGCCCGCGAGCCCGCGGGCCCGGGACACCCGGGCGGCGTCGCCTTCGACGCCGAGGCCGACCTTGACCTTGAACGCCTGGAATCCGGCCGTCGTCGCCGCCCGGAAGACCGAGTCCAGCGCCGCCCCGTCGCCGGACAGCGAGAGCTTGATCGGGACCTCGTCGCGGTAGGGACCGCCGAGCGCCACGGCGAGCGGGACGTCGAGGGTCCTGGCGAACGCGTCCCACAGCGCGATGGACACGCCCGCCTTGGTGAACGGGTTGCCCGCGAGCAGCCGGTCCATCAGGAGTTCCAGGCCGCCGACCGGCGCGAGCGGCCGGCCCACCAGGGCGGGCTCCAGGACCTCGCGGATGAAGTGAGCGGCACTGACGCCGTCCTCGCCGCTCCACAGCGGCGTCGCGCTGACCTCGCCGTACCCTTCGACGCCGGTGCTGGTCACCACGCGGACCAGCAGGAAGTCCGAACGGGCGTGGGTCCCCCTGGCGCCGGTGACGACCAGGTCCGGATGCACCTCCAGGCTGATCGCCGCGGTGTGGATCGCGGCGACGGTCGGCCTCACTGCCCCGCCGCCAGCAGAGCGCGGGGGTTGTCGACCAGCATCGCCCGGCGCTGCTCGTCGGTGATCCCCCACCCGTCGATCTCGGCCACCCGGGCCACCGCGTAGTCCTGGCTCTTGCGGTCCGACAGACCGGCGTCGGTGCCGAACAGGACCTTGTGCGAGGGCGCCCGGGAGAGGATCTCGCGCGCCGCGTAGGGCGGCGTTCCGCAGATGCAGATGTAGAGGTTGGGGGTCTCGATTGTGAGGGCGAGCGACTCCCGCCAGGTGTCGTGCAGGCCTGCGTGCCCCAGGACCACCGGGAGCGAGGGGTGCCGCCGCGCCAGGGCCGCGATCTGCCCGCCGGTGGAGTAGGGCGGTGTCCCGTCGTGGCTGAGCAGGATGCCGCCGCTCTGGGCGAGAACGTCGCAGATCGGGTCGAGCGCCAGTTCGTGCATGCTGAAGCCCTGCAGCCACGGATGCAGCTTCAGGCCGCGCAGCCCGAGCCGGTTGAGCATGCGGTCGACCTCCTCGGGGGCGTCCGCGCGGCGCGGGTGCACGGTCCCAAAGCCGGCCAGCCGTCGCGGATGCTGTCCGACGAACGCGGCGAGGTCGTCGTTGGCCTCGGGAGTGGCGTCGAAGAGGCCGTCGTGGCTGAGGACCACCGCCTGTTCGATACCGGCCGAGTCCATGAAGGCGACGAACTCGTCCGCGCCGAACGTGACGCCGCCCAGCCAACTGGTGGTGCGCCACGTGGGGGTATGGGTGTGGAAGTCGATCAAAGGACGCTCGCAATCTCGACCAGGCGGTCCGCCGCCCGGTTGACGATGTCTTCCAACCGGCGTTCGCCGTCGCCGACCCGGGCCAGTTCCGGACGGTCGGTGAAGCCGTCGATCCGGCGCCACACCGTCCCGGAGTGCAGGTCCACGTCCTGGACGGTCAGGACCTCCGGCACCCGGGTCCGGGGTTCGCGCGGACCGACCAGGTCGGGCCGGACGGCCAGCACCATCGAGGTCTCGAACTCTCCCGCGTGTCCTGGCACCGGCGGCTCGCCTTCGGTGCCGGCGAGCCGCCAGTAGTCCAGGTGTGCGACGGACAGGTCGAAGCGGGTCGAACCCGCGGCGGCCGCGGCGTGGCAGACGCCGATGTTGCCGCCGTGCCCGTTGAGCAGGACCACCCGCCGCCCGCCCTGCGCCGCGATCGAGCGGAACAGGTCGCAGATCACGGCGAGCAGCGTCTCCGGTGACAGGGAGAGCGTCCCGCCGTACGGCAGGTGGTGGTCCGACGCGCCCCAGGCGATCGTGGGGGCGACGATCAGCGGCCTGCTGCTGCGGTCGGACGCCGCCGCCGCCGCGCCGTCGGCGACGGCGGCGGCGATGAGGGTGTCCGTCGAGGTCGGCAGGTGCGGCCCATGCTGCTCGGTCGCACCGACGGGGATGACGACGACGGCCTCTGGCAGGTGCCGTCTCAGCCGGTCGCGATCCGTTTCGGACCATCGCAGAGCTACCGGCACCATCACGCTTCCTTCGTTATATCGTAATTATTTCCGGTAGGCCGAATACTAGGAGCCGACGAGCTCGGATGGCAATGACCCGGTTCGACATCCGAGCCGCCGGGATATCACGATGCCGAGACGGACGACGCCCGCCGCGGCGAGGCCGCGCCTGCCCTCGGCGAAATCGCGGGCGAACCCGGTCACTCCGACCGACCCAGCGACCCGGCCCTCCGCGTCGAAGAACGGCGCGGCCACGCAGGAGATCTCGGCCTGCTCCTCTTCATCCTCGAAGGCGTAGCCGTCGGCGCGCACCCGCTCCAGCAGCTCCTTGAACGCCTCCGGGCTGGAATCCCCGGCCCGCGGCCCCTGTCCGGCCTTCAGGTGCGGCAGCAGGACGGCGAGCTCGTCGGCGGGCAGGTGGGCCGCGATGGCCCGGCCCAGTGCGGTCAGGTCGAAGGGCGCGACCTTGCCCGGGTAGGTGTCGAACTGAATGAAGCCCGGGGTCGCGGCCTTGGCCACGTAGACCACCGACGCGCCGTCCAGGACCCCGATGTGGACGGGCATCCCCAGCTCCTCGCCGAGCGCCCGCATCTCGGCGGTCGCGATCTGCGACAGGTCGACCTTGCGGACCAGTTGGCTGGCCAGGCTGTAGAGCCGTAGTGTGGGGCGCCAGAAGTGGCTGCGCCCGACCACCCTGCGGGTGGCGTATCCCCGGTGCTCCAGGGTGTAGACGATGCTCGCGCAGGTCGCCAGCGGGATGCGGGTCACCTTGGCCAGCGCCGTCAGCGTGAGGTCCTCCTCGGTCATCACCAGCTGTTCGAGAACGGTCAGCGTGCGGTCCACACCCGGAGACGCCGCGCGCTCCACCCCACTGCCACCATCAGACATCGACCGGTCCTGCCTTTCTGCTCGTTGTTCCCGTGCTTCTCGTTCCCGTGCCTCGCGCGGCACCGGCGTCGGTGGCCGCTCATCGGAACGTGACCCCAGCCCCCGAGGTCCGATATTCTGAGATTCCGATAATGATTTCAGTATATCGAAACGATGAGGCCCGTGAGCGCTGAACAAGGAAACCCGGGAGCGACCGTTTCCGGCGTTGTAGCCATCATCCGCCTGCGTGAGAGTGAACCCGACGACGCCATCGCGACCGCCCTGCTGGGCGGCGGTGTGAACGTCATGGAGGTGACCCTGCCCACCCCCGGAGCCCTCGGCGTGATCCGCCGCTGGGGCGCGCACCCGGGCATCCTCGTCGGGGCCGGAACCGTGCGCACCGCCTCCGACGCCGACGCGGCGATCGCCGCGGGGGCCCGCTTCCTGGTGACCCCCACGACCATGCCGGACGTCCTCGGCGTCGCCCGCGCCGCGGGTGTGCCCGTGGCATGCGGCGCGCTCACCCCGACCGAGATCGACCTGGCCTGGGGCCACGGCGCCGCCGCGGTCAAGGTCTTCCCCGTCTCCGCCCTCGGCGGCGCCGGCTATCTGCGGGCCGTCCGCGAACCGCTCGACGACGTGCCCCTGCTGCCCACGGGCGGGGTGGGCCTGGAAGACGTCGCCTCCTACGCGCGGATGGGGTGCGTCGGCGTCGGCATCGGCGGCGCGCTCGTCTCCGCGGACCTGGTCGCGGCCCGACGCTGGGGGGCGATCACCGAGCGCGCGGGCGCCTTCGGCGCGGCGTGGAACGAAGGGCTGGCGGGGCGAGATGCCTGACGTTCTGACACTCGGCGAGGCCATGGTCTGCCTGCGGGCCGACGGCCAGGTCAGGCTCGGGGGGACCGCCCGGATGAGCGTCGCGGGCGCCGAGGCCAACGTCGCCATCGGCCTGACCCGGCTCGGGCACGACGTCGCGTTCGTCGGTGCCGTCGGGCCCGACCAGTTCGGCGAGCTCGTACGGCGCACGCTGCGCGCGGAGGGGGTCGGCGTCGACGCGCTACGGACCGACCCGGCACCGACCGGCATCGTGGTCTTCGAAGAGCGTCTCACCGGGGTGACGCGGGTGGACTACCACCGGCACGGCTCGGCCGGTAGCGGGCTCTCCGTCCCCGACGTGGAGGACGCGTTCGCGGCGCTCCCAGATCCACCGCGGATCCTGCACGTCACCGGGGTGACCCCGGCCCTCGGCGAGGGCATGGCGCTGGCCGTGCGCGCCGCGGTCCGCCTGGCCAGAGCCGCCGGCGCGCGCGTCTGCTTGGACGTGAACCATCGCGGCCGGCTCTGGTCCGAGGCGCGGGCCCGCCGGGTGCTGACCGAGCTGGCCGCCGAGGCCGACATCGTCATCGCCTCCGAGGACGAGCTCGCGCTCGCCTCGCCCGGCGACGACGAGGCGGGCCGGGTGCGGTCGCTGCTGGACGGGGGAGCGGCCGAGGTCGTCGTCAAGCGCGGGGCGGCCGGCGCCACGGTGTTCACCGCCGGCGAGGCGCTCAGCCTCCCGGCCAGGCCCGTCACCGCCGTCGATGTGATCGGCGCCGGCGACGCCTTCGTCGCCGGATACCTCTCCGGGCTGCTGGACGGCCTGCCTCCGGACGGGCGGCTGGCGCGGGCGATCACCACGGGAGCCTTCGCGGTCGCCGTGCGCGGCGACTGGGAGGGGGCGCCGACCCGCGCGGAGCTGACCCTGCTCGGCCTGCCGGACGGCACGACGGTCCGGTGAGGGTGCCGCCCGCCGCCACCGGATCCTGACACCGCCGAGTGTGAGTTTCATGCTGTCCGTCTAACAACTCCCATCACGGGCGAATTGTCACTTCCCGTGACGCAACCCCCTTGCCTTTCCTGGATGCCGGTGCCACAGTTTTCCATTATCGATACTCCGAACATATCTTCGGAATAGCGAAATCACCTCCCCCCCTGTCGTCACGTCCGGCACCGACGCTGTGCGAGTGCCGTTCGAGGAGGCTGTCCAAGTGACTGAACCATCCAGGCGCCGAATGCTCCAGATGGCCGGCGGAGCCGTCGCCGCCGGAGGCGCGTTGGCCGCCACGGCCCCCCTGACCGGACTGTCGGCTGCGCACGCCGACACGTTCGTACCGACCCCCCTGGCCGCGACCGGCCCCGAGCCGAACGTCGAGCGCTCCAAGCACTGGTGGCCGGCGCAGCGCAACGTCTGGACGCCCATCGGCTGGAAGGGCCACCTCTTCCGGTTCAACGTCGTCTACAACGGCGCGCTCATCTGCGACCCCAGCTGGGTCATGGCGGCCAAGCCCAACACCCAGCCCTGGCATGGGAAGAACTTCCAGACGACCGTCGTCATGCCCATGCGCGGCGGCGGCTTCCGGCCCTTCCCCGCCTTCCAGTACGAGGTCTGGGACGACGACCTCGGCCAGGGCAAGCAGGGCTGGGAGGAGGACAGCGACGCCCCGGTCCTGTGGACCGAGCACCGCCGCCAAGAGGGCCTGGTCATCAAGCAATCGGTCTTCGCGCACGTCCCGGGCGAGCAGACCGTCCAGACGGCGACCGAGCCGCTGTACTCCTGGACCCGCTTCGAGGTCACCCACGTCGACCCGGTCAGCGCGGTGAAGGACTTCGTGTTCCAGCTCTGGCTCAGCGGGTCGTACATGAAGCCCGCGGGGCCGTACCAGGACGAGGACGGAGTGCCCCTCACCGTCTTCCCCCAGACGGCGCCGATCCTCACGGGCCTGACGATGGGCCGGGTGTGGAACCCGACCGGAAAGCCCATCACGGTGCCCATCACCGATGCCGAGGGCAACGTCAAGGTCATGGTGACCACCGCCGACAAGGGCTCCATCGCCATGACCGAGAACAAGGTCAAGGGCGTGTACGACCTGCGGCTCGGCCTGCCCGCGACGGTCGGGGCCCACATCGACGTGCTGATCCCGATGATCCCCGCGCCGCTCGCCGACGCCAAGGCCGAGGCCGAGCTCGGCCGCGACGCGGCGCTCGCCAAGTGCCAGGCGTTCTGGAAGGCGAACGCGCCGACGATCGCGGTCGTCGACACCCCGGAGAACTACGTCAACCAGGTCATGCGCCGCGGTCCGCAACTCGCCCAGGTGGTCGCGGAGAAGAGTCCCGACACCGGGCTGTTCACCTTCCTGTCCGGCTCGTACGCCTACGACGTGCTGTGGAGCACGCCGACCTCCATGGTCAGCCACATGTTCCTGGACCGGCTCGGCTACCACGACGTCGTCGAGAACCACATCGAGATCTACAAGGCCACCCAGGGGACGCGGACCCCGCCGGGCGCCGTCTTCGCCGGTGGCTCCTACCCGGGGTACCTGTCGACCCCCAAGACGTTGCAGGCCATCGACTGGATCAGCGACCATGGCGCGATCCTGGAGATCCTGTCGGTGCACGCACTGCTGACCAACCGTCCGGCGTTCATCGCCAAGTGGACCGACGTCATCGTCAAGGCGTGCGAGTACATCGTCCAGGCCTGCGCGCTCACCAACCACAGCGGCGTCAAGGGCCTGATGCCCCCCGGTCACTCCACCGACGAAGGCGTCGAGACCCAGGGCTTCATCAGCCAGTGCTTCACCTACAAGGGGCTCGCCTCCGCCGTCGAGTTCCTGCAGCGGATCAAGCACCCCCGTGCCGACGAGTTCGCCACGTTTGCGAACACCTTCCGTACGACGTTCGTCCAGGCCGTCCGCGACCTCGCCGAGCGGTCGGCGAAGTGGACCGACGCCGAGGGCAAGCAGTGGCCGGTCTTCCGGCCGCAGTTCGCGGGCGAGGGCGTCTGGGACGCCTTCACCATGCTCGACACCGGCGCGCTGATGTCGGTGTGGGCCGGGCTGATGCCGGCCTCCGACCCGATGATGAAGTCGTTCGTCGAGTTCTTCCGGGTGGGCCCCAACACCAAGCTGTTCGACCCGGTACACCACAACGCGCTGGACCGCGCCATCCTCGATCACGAGCAGTCCTCGGCCGAGCCCTGCTACAGCTGGAACATGTTCCACACCTGGCAGCTGGGGGAGCGGGCGCCCTTCATCGAGGGGTTGTACGGCCTGCTCACCGGCGGACTCTCCCAGGACACCTACATCTCCAGCGAGCACCGCAACGCGATCTACGGCAACCTCTTCTCCTACCCCATCATCACCTGGTGCCTCCTCCACTCGGTGATCGACGACAGCCTCGTCCCCGACCAGTTGCAGTTGCTGCGGCTCTGCCCGCTGGAGTGGCTTTCCGCCGAGAAGCAGACCCGTTTCGAGAAGGTCCCCACCAAGTTCGGCCCGGTCACGCTGCGCTTCAAGTTGGAAGGCAAGAACAAGGACACCCTCAAGGTGGAGTACAGCGGCGACTGGCACCACAAGCCCAAGAACGTGGTGGTCGAGACACCGCCGCTGCCCGACCTGAAGTGGATCATCGTCAACGGGAAGAAGTACCGCACCGGCCGAAGGATCGTGCTCTG